>NZ_FOTW01000046.1 GCF_900114705.1 Rugamonas rubra | reverse complement strand
ATAACCTTAGCAGGTTGTAAGAATAAGAACTACGTGTCGCCTGAGTTGTTGAGACATGCTTCATTACCCCATTCTTTACTGATACTTCTTCCCAATTTTAGAGCGCCGTCGCCCATCCGGGGACGCGCGTTCGTACAAGTCAATGCCTGATGACCATAGCAAGTTGGTACCACCCCTTCCCATCCCGAACAGGACCGTGAAACAACTCTGCGCCGATGATAGTGCTGCAACCAGTGTGAAAGTAGGTTATCGTCAGGCTAGTTATTCTAAAAAACCCCATCCGGTGATCCGGTGGGGTTTTTTTTCGTCCATCGCTTTGGCGCTTAGGCGGCCACCCCTTTGCTGATGCTTTCGCCGTCCTCTTTGCGCAGGGTCCAGAACGTCAACGAGGACAGGATGGTCATCACCGCCAAGGTCAAGAACGCGTGGTGTAGCGCACCCGTTAACGCCACTCGGTTGGATTGCGGAAGATCGGCCAAGTACCAGCCGGTGATCAAAGAACCGCAGGCCAGGCCGAAGCTCATCGAAAGCTGCTGCATCGAGCTGGCGATGGTGCTGGCCATGCTGGAGTCGGCCCTGTCGACGTCGGCATAGGCGATGCTGTTCATGCTGGAAAACTGCAGCGAATTGAAGAAGCCCAGGCACAGGCTGATCATCACGATCGCATAGATGGGCGTGCCCTGCTGCACGAAGGAATACAGGCCGATGGTCAGCCCGATCAGCACCGTGTTGACGATTAATACCTGACGATAACCGAACTTGCCCAGTAAGCGGGAGGCAATGAACTTCATCCCCATCGCCGCCGCCGCCGACGGCATCATCAACAAGCCCGATTGCCAGGCCGGCAGTCCCAGGCCCAATTGATACAGCAAGGGCAGCAGGAAGGGCAGGCCGCCGACACCGAGCCGTGTCAGGAAACCGCCGCTGACCGACACACGGAAAGTGCGGATGCGGAACAATACCAGCCGCAGCAGCGGATGCGGCGCGTCCTTGGCGTGCCAGACATAGGCCGCCAGCAGGCTGCAGGCGATCAGCAGCAGCACCGCCGCCGAGGTCAGATCGATCTTGTGCTCGCCGAAGATCTCCAACAACCACGACAGCAGCGCGATGCCGGTGCCGAACAGCACCAGACCGATCAGGTCGAGCGGGCGCTGTTCCTCGCCGATGTAGTCGGGCATGAAGCGGTGCGCCAGATAGATCGCGGCTAGGCCGACCGGCACGTTGACGAAGAAGATCTCGCGCCAGGACATCCAGTGCACGATCAAACCGCCCACCGTCGGCCCGAGCAGGGGGCCGATCAGCGCCGGAATGATCACGAAGTTCATCGCCGACAGCAGCTCGGCCTTGGGGAAGGTGCGGATGATGGTGATGCGCCCGACCGGCATCATCATCGCCGCTCCGAAGCCCTGCAGCAGGCGGGCCGCGACCAGCATCGGCGAGTTCACCGACAAGCCGCACAGCACCGAGGCGAAGGTGAAGATCGCCACTGCGGTCATGAAGACGCGCCGGGTGCCGTAGCGGTCTGCCATCCAGCCGCTGACCGGGATCGACACCGCTAGGCTGAGGATATAGCTGGTGACCACCGCCTTCAGGCTCAGCGGCGTCACCTGCAGGCTGGCGGCCATGCTGGGAATGGCCGTGTTGACGATGGTGGAGTCGAGCTGCTCCATGAACAGGGCGGTGGCGACCACCCAGGGAAGGTAAGTCTTGGTGCGGGATCGAGTCATGTTGGATCACAGGCCCAGGCGGTGCGCGCGGCACGATGGCTTCGATTGTCACACAAAAAAAATCGCCGTGTCGGCGCCGCCACAGGCGTGCCGCCGGCGTCACACCCAAGGCGTAACGTGCCTCACATCGCCACGGCTGCTGGAGCTCACATGGACCTGACATCGTCGACCCCGTCCCACGCGGACCCCGAGATCGCCGTGCGCTGGCAGATGGCGACCGATCCGGCAATGCAGCTGCTGGTCGCGTCGGGCGCCACGGCCACCACCGCGCGGCAGGACTTCACCGTGAAGATCGACGCCGACGGGCCGCTGCCGGGCCATGTCTACTATTACCAGTTCGCCGTTGACGGCGCCAAGTCGCCGGTTGGCCGCACCTGGCGCTTCGTTGATACGGTACTGAGCCGGAAGTTCAGCGCCGCCACCGAGCGCAGCCTGCGCACGCTGGCCGGGCCGGGCAACCGCAACATCGTCGAGTGCGGCGCTTGAGCTAGGCCGATTACGAGTCGGAGCCCCAGTTGTCGACGTACATGACATCGGCGACGGGGCGGCGTTTGTCCCAGCGCTCCAGTTCCAGCATCGGCGCCGAATAGAACTCGTCCACCTGGCCGACACATAGCACGGCGATCGGCTGGCTGCCCTCGGGCATGGCGCACAATTGGCGCAGCTGCTGGGGATCGAACATCGACACCCAGCCGACGCCGATGCCCTCGGCGCGCGCGGCCAGCCAGAAGTTCTGCAGCGCGCAGGCGGCCGAGGCCAGGTCCATCTCCGGCATGGTGCGGCGGCCGAAGATGAATTTTTCGCGCTGGTCCATCAAGCCGACCACCAGCACCTCGGCGCAGCTCAGGATGCCTTCCACCTTCAGTTGCATGAACTCGTCGGCGCGCTGGCCGAGCGCCTGCGCCGTCAGGATGCGCTCGTCGTTGACGTGGCGGTGGATGGCGCCGCGCAGCGCCGGGTTGAGGATGCGGATGAAGCGCCACGGCTGCATCAATCCCACGCTCGGGCCGTTGTGGGCGGCGCCGATGAAGCGCTCCAGCTGGCCCGCTTCCAACGGGCCCGGTTTGAAGTGGCGCACGTCGCGCCGCTCGCGGATGGCGCGGTAGACGCCGCCGATCTCCTCGTCCGAATAGGCGTGCTGGTTCATGCCGCCTTGTCTTCCACGGTCAGGGCGATCAGCGCGTCGAGCAGCGGCTGGGCGGCGTCGGCGATGCGCTCCAGGCTTTCCTCGCGCAGCTGCGCCGTGTCGACGCTGTGTTCCGAGTGTAGGCCGGCCCAGCGCAGCAGGGCGGCGCTGGCCTGCGGCGTGTCGAACAGGCCGTGCAGGTAGGTGCCGAGGATCTGTCCGTCGGCCGAGCGCGCCCCCTCCGGACGGCCGTCGATGCGGAAGGCCGGCAGCTCGAGCGCGGCGCCGCTGGAGGTGCCCATGTGGATCTCGTAGCCGCTGACGGTGGCCTCGGCGAAGGCGCATTCGCCGCTGACTTGCACCAGGCGTTTGTCCAGTGTCATTTCGGTGTCCATGTCGAGCAGGCCGAGGGCGGGCGAGACGCCGGGCGCGCCTTCGACGCCGTGCGGGTCGGTGACGCTGCGGCCCAACATCTGGAAACCGCCGCAGATGCCGATCACCTTGCCGCCGTAGCGCAGGTGCTTGTCGATGGCGGCCGGCCAACCCTGCGCGCGCAGCCACTCCAGGTCGCCGCGCGTGTTCTTGCTGCCGGGGAGGATGATCAGGTCGGCCGGTGGAATCGCCTCGCCCTGGCGGACGAAGCGCAGGTCGACGTCCGGGTGGGCGCGCAGGGCGTCGAAGTCGGTGTGGTTGCTCATGCGCGGCAGGCTGGGCACGGCGACGCGGAAGGCGCCGCGCGAGGCCTGCACCGGCTGCACCGCGTCCTCGGCGTCGAGGAACAGGCCGTGCAGATAGGGCAGCACGGCCAGCACCGGCTTGCCGGTCTGCTGTTCCAACCACTCCAGGCCGGGCTGCAGCAGCGAGATGTCGCCCCGGAAGCGGTTGATGACGAAGCCGATGGTGCGATTGCGCTCGCTTTCGGACAGGCAGGACAGGGTGCCGACAATGTGGGCGAAGACGCCGCCACGGTCGATGTCGGCCACCAGTATCACCGGACAGTCGACCTCCTCGGCGAAGCCCATGTTGGCGATGTCGCGCTCGCGCAGGTTGATCTCGGCCGGGCTGCCGGCGCCCTCGACGACGATGCTGTCGTACTGTGCCAGCAGGCGCTGGTGCGATTCGAGCACGGCCCGCATGGCGATGGTCTTGTACTGGTGGTAGTCGCGCGCGTTCATCTCGGCGCGCACCTTGCCGTGGATGATGACCTGGGCGCCGACGTCGCTCGACGGTTTGAGCAGCACCGGGTTCATGTCGGTGTGCGGCGCCAGTCCGGCGGCGATGGCCTGCAGCGCCTGGGCGCGGCCGATCTCGCCGCCGTCGGCGGTGACGGCGCTGTTGAGCGCCATGTTCTGCGGCTTGAACGGCGCCACGCGCACGCCGCCGCGCTTGAGCAGGCGGCACAGCGCGGCCACCACGGTGCTCTTTCCGGCGTCGGAGGTGGTGCCTTGCACCATCAGGGTCGAGTAGGGGAAGTTCATGCGCTTGCTTGCTCCTGCGGTAGCTCTTGCCACTGCGCGAGCATGTCGCTGATCCGGCGCAGGCCTTCGGTGAAGCCGGAGATGCCGGCGATGTATTGTTCCGCGCCCGGCGCGTACAGGGTGTCGACCGATTCGGTCGACAGGCAGGCGATGCGTTGGTAGAGGCTCATCAGTTCTTCCGGTGCTGGCGCGCCAGCTCGAGTTTTTCGCACAGGGCGGCGGTGCCGGCGACCATGCGCGGGCCGGCGCGGTTGAGCAGTTCGCCGTTCAGCGTGAACAGGTTGTCGTTGCGGACCGCCTTCATCGTCGTGTAGGACTTCCACAGGCTGACGCCGCCGTAGTTCTTCTCGGCCGTGCCGAAGATCGCCTCGGGGTCTTCCTGCAGCACGGCCTCGACGCTGACCACCGGCGCCGTCACCTTCAGCTTGGCGAAGATGTTCTCGCCGCCGCACAGGCGGATGGCGTCGCTGACGATGTGCGTGCCGTTGAGCGTGTAGAGCGGCTTGTCCCACACCTGGTAGAACATGCGCACCGGTGGCCGGTTGGCATACTGTTTGGTCAGGGCGGCGAGCTGCCGGCGCAGGTCGGCCGCCGCCGCTTGCGCCACGGTCTCGGTGCCCATCAGCTGGCCGAGGCGCAGCAGGCTGTCGGCGATGCCGTCGAGCTTTTGCGGCTCACTGTGGAAGATCGGGATGTTCAGCTGGCGCAGGGTGTCGATCTGGCGCTCGGAGCTGCCGTGCATCCAGACCACGATCAGGTCCGGCTTCATGGCGATGACGCGCTCCATGTCGACCTGGCGGTTGTCGCCGACGCTGGGAATCTTCTTGGCCGCCTCGGGGAAGTCGCTATAGGTGACCACGCCGACGATGTGCTCGGCGCCGCCGGCGGCGAACAACATCTCGGTGACATGCGGCGCCAGGGCGATGATGCGCTGCGCCGGCTTGGGCAGGGTGACGAGGTTGCCGTCGTCGTCGCGCACGGTGATGGCGGCGCCGGCTTGGGCGGTGTAGAGCAGCGCCAATGCGCAGAGGAGTTTGTTCATGCTGCTTCCTTGGTCCATTCGGTGAGTGCTACTTCTAGGCGCTGCCAGCCGGCGGCGTCGGGCGGCAGGCCGAGGCGGATGCCGCGCGCGGCCTGCTGGAACAGGCGCACCCAGATGCCGCGTTCGGCCATGTGCTGCCAAAACTGTTCGGCGCGCGGTTCGGGCCACCATTGGAACAGGGCGCAGCCGCTGGAGTCGATGTGGTGCTCGGCCAGCAGACGGTGCAGGCGGGCGCCGCTGTCGCCCAACTGCCGGCGCATGGCGGACTGCCAGGCACGGTCGCGCAGCGCCGCCAGCGCGATCTCCTGCGCCGGGCCGCTGACGGTCCAGGGGCCGAGCAGGTCGGCCAGTTCGTTCAACAGCGCCGGCTGGGCGGCGACGAAGCCGAGCCGCACGCCGGCCAGGCCGAAGAATTTGCCGACCGAGCGCAGCACGATCAGACCGGTCTGGCCGCTATGGGCGGCGACGCTGGCGTCGCGCGCGGTGTCGCCGAA
The DNA here is from genome assembly GCF_900114705.1 of Rugamonas rubra. Taxonomy (GTDB): domain Bacteria; phylum Pseudomonadota; class Gammaproteobacteria; order Burkholderiales; family Burkholderiaceae_D; genus Rugamonas; species Rugamonas rubra. The sequence goes on along the minus strand of NZ_FOTW01000046.1, from coordinate 10,856 downwards.
GGCCTCGTCGACCACCAGCCAGCCGCCGCGCGCGGCCAACTGCGCAGCCCAGCCGAGCAACTGCTGTGGCGGCACCGTCGCGCCGGTGGGATTGTTTGGATTGCAGACCACCATGACGTCGCAAGCGGGCAGCGCCGCGTCCAGTTCGGCATACGGCACCTGGCGCATGCTGTGGCCGTGGCGGCCCCAGTGGTGGGCGTGTTCCGCGTAGGACGGCGCCGCCACCACCACTCGCGAGGGTGGCCGCAGGCGCGGTAGCGCTTGGATCGCCGCCTGGGTGCCGGCCACCGGCAGCATCAGCGGGGCGTCGTAGTATTCTGCGGCGGCGCGGGCCAGCGCCGGGTCGGCCTCGGGCAGGCGGTGCCAGGCGTTGCCGGCCAGCGCAGGCACCGGATACCAGTGCGGATTGATGCCGGTCGACAGATCGAGCCAGTCGTCGCGGCCAAAGCGCAGCGCGGCGTCGCGCAGATTGCCGCCATGTTCAAGCATGTGTGCCTCCAAGCAGGTGGACGGTTGCCGCCGCAACGGCGGCACAGAACAGCCACAGCGTCGTGGTGCCGGCGACCAGGCGCCAGGCGCGGACGATGTCGCCGGCGCGCGCCGCTGTTCCGCTACCGAGCGTGGGACGTTGCTCGACTTCGCCGTCGTACACGGCGGCGCCGCCCAACTCCAGGCCGAGCGCGCCGGCGCCGCTGGACATCACCGGCCCGGCGTTCGGGCTGCTCCAAGTGGGGGCCTGGGCGCGCCAGCATTGCCAGGCGCGGCGCTTGCCGGCCAGCGTGGGTGCCAGCAGCACGTAGGACAGCGCGGTCAGGCGCGCCGGGATCAGGTTCAGCACATCGTCGATGCGCGCCGGGGCGCAGCCGAAGTCGTTGAAGCGCGCGTTGCGGTAGCCCCACATGGCGTCGAGCGTGTTCGCCAGGCGGAACAGCAGGGCGCCGGGGCCGCCGGCGACGGCGAACCAGAACAGCGTGCCGAAGACGGCGTCGTTGCCGTTTTCGAGCAGCGATTCGGCGCTGGCCTTGGCCAGGTCGGCCTCGTTGGCCTGCGCCGTGTCGCGGCTGACGATGCGGGCCGTCAGCAGGCGGGCCTGGGGCAGGTCGCCTTGCGTCAGCGCCTGGGCGATCGGCAGGTTGTGGTCGCGCAGGCTGCGCAGGCCGATGCAGAAGTACAGCAGCAGCGCGTGGGCGGCCAGGGCCGGCGCGCCGCCGGCTTGAAAAATCAGCCAGGCGCCGAGCGCGGTCAGCGGCGCCACGGCCAGCGACCAAGCCAGTAGGCCGCGCGCAAAACGCCAGCGGCCCTTGTTCAAACGGCGTTCCAGCGCATAGGCCAGATTGCCGAAGCCGACCAGCGGATGGAAGCGGCGCGTCTCGCCCAACAGCAGGTCGAGCAGCACGCCGACCAGCAACAGCAAGGCCGTTTGCGTCAGCGTCAGGCCGATCAGCATGGGCCGCCTTTCAAGTGCAAGGGCAGGCCGGCGGCGACGAAGGTGACGCGGTCGCAGACGGCGGCGACGGCCTGGTTCAGGCGGCCGGCCTCGTCGGTGAAACAGCGCGAGATGGCGCCGTAGGGCACGATGCCCATGCCGACTTCGTTGGAGACGAAGACCACGTCGCCGGGCAGGGCCGGCAGCAGTTCCAGCAGTCGTGCGCGCTCGCGGTGGAAGCGCGCCGGCAAGGCGATGTCGCCTACATCGGGATAGTCGCCGCCTTCGCTGAACATCAGGTTGGTCAGCCACAGGGTCAGGCAGTCGACCAGGATCAGGTTGGCGGGGGTGGAGAGGCGCTGCAGGGTGTCTGCCAGGGCCAAGGGCTCCTCCACCGTGGGCCAGACGGCGGGACGCTGGTCGCGGTGGTGGGCGATGCGCGTGGCCATTTCGCCGTCGCCGGCGCGGGCGGTCGCCAGGTAGATCACTTCCTTACCGGATTGCGTCGCCAGCCGTTCGGCATGGGCGCTCTTGCCGGAACGGGCGCCGCCAAACACCAGTGTGTGTGTCATGCCGTGGCGCTCCGCAGGAACAGCGCGGCGGTGGCCGCAGGGTTGGACGGGAAGTAGGCGTGGAAGTAGGACGCCGTCAACGAGCCGACGCGGTACTGCGCCTCGCCCTGCACGCCGGACGGGTTCTTCACCGAATGGCTGGCCGGCTCCACGCTGGTCTCCAGTTTCGAATAGTGGAAGGTGTGGCCGCGCAGCGGGCCGTGCTCGGTGGCAATGGCCTGCGGGCCGAGACCGGCCAAACGCGGCTGCATGCTCACGGCGCCAGGCAGCAGGCCGGCCATCGGCCAGGCGGTGCCGCTCTGGTCGGCCAGCGTGTCGGCCAGCGCCATCATGCCGCCGCATTCGGCGACGATGGGCAGGCCGGCGGCGTGGGCGGCGCGCATCGAGGCCTGCCAAGTGCCGGCCAGCGACAGGGCCTCGGCGTGCAGCTCCGGATAGCCGCCGGGCAGATAGACGGCGTCGGCCCCGGCCGGCAAGGGCTGGTCGGCCAGCGGCGAGAAGTAGTGCAGCGTCGCGCCGAGTGTGCGCAGCATGTCCAGGTTGGCCGGATACAGGAACATGAAGGCGGCGTCGCGGGCGATGGCGATGGTTTTGCCGGCCAATGGTGTCGGCTGTTCCGCTGGCGCTGGTGGGATGGCGATGCGGGTGCTGCGCAGGCTGGCCCAGGCGGCCTCGTCGAACACAAGCTGGTCGGCCAGCTGGTCGAGCAGGGCGTCGAGGTTGCGCACCTCGTCGGGCACGACCAGGCCGAGATGGCGCTCCGGCAGCGACGCGCCTTGCCGCGGCAGCGTGGCGAACAGGGGAATGTCGCGCATGGCGGCGGCGACCATGGCGGCGTGGCCGCTGCTGGCGACGCGGTTGGCGATGACGCCGGCCATCTCGACCGGACCGTAGTCGCGCAGGCCGTGCACCAGGGCGCCGGCGGTTTGCGCCATGGCGCTGGCGTCGACCACGGCCATCACCGGCAGGCCGAATTCGCGCGCCAGGTCGGCCGAGGAGGGTGTGCCGTCGTACAGGCCCATGACGCCCTCGATCAGGATCACGTCCGCCTCGGCGGCGGCCTGCGCCAGTTGGCTGCGGCACTGCTCGGGGCCGACCATCCACAGGTCGAGCGAGCGCACCGGCGCGCCGCTGGCGCGCTCGAGCAGCATCGGGTCGATGAAGTCGGGGCCGCACTTGAACACGCGCACGCGCTTGCCCAGGCGGACCAGCTTGCGCGCCAGCGCCGCCGTGACGGTGGTCTTGCCCTGGCCGGAGGAGACGGCGGCCACCAGCAGCACTTGCACGTCGATATGCGCGGCCGTCACCATTCGGTGCCCGCCTGGGCGCCGATGCCGGCCTTGAAGGCGTGCTTGACGACGCCCATCTCGGTGACCGTGTCGGCGATGGCGACCAGCTCCTCCGGCGCGCCGCGTCCGGTGATGACCACATGCTGCATGGCCGGCCGTTCCAGCAGGTCGGCGATGACGGCGTGGACGTCGAGGTAGCGGTATTTCAGCGCGATGTTGAGCTCGTCGAGCAGCACCAGGCCGATGCTCGGATCGGCCAGGAAGGTGCGCGCCTGCTGCCAGGCCAGCTGGGCCTTTTCGGTGTCGCGCTCGCGGTTCTGCGTGTCCCAGGTGTAGCCCTCGCCCATGACGTGGAAGCTGACCTCGTCCGGGAAGCGGCGCAGGAACTTCTCCTCGCCGGTCGACAGCGCGCCTTTGATGAACTGCACCACGCCGACCTTCATGCCGTGGCCCATGGCGCGGATCGCCATGCCGAAGCCGCTCGAGCTCTTGCCCTTGCCGTTGCCGGTGTTGACCACGATGATGCCGATCGGCTGGTCGTCGGCGGCCGCGATCTGCGCGTCGATCACCGCCTTTTTGCGCTCCATGCGCACGCGGTGGCGCTCGTTGATGGCCTGGCTGTCGTTGTGGTTTTCGCTGTTCTGTTCGCTCATACGATGTCCTCCGAGGGGATGAAGATGCTGCGTTTGCCGTGTTGGATGATGTCGATCGGGTGGCCCAGGCAGTCGCTCAGGATGGCCGCCCGCATGGTCTCGGCGACCGGTCCGGCCAGCCAGCGGCCGTCGCCCATCAGCAGCAGGGCGTGGCTGCTGACGCTGTGCGCCAGCGTCAGGTCGTGGCCGACCATGACGGCGGTCTTGTTCTGCTCGCGGCATAGCTTCGCCAGCAGTCCCATCACGCTGACCTGGTGCGCCAGGTCGAGCGCGTTGGCCGGCTCGTCGAGCAGCAGCAGCGGGGTGTCCTGCGCCAGCATGGCGGCGATGGCGACGCGCTGGCGCTCGCCTCCGGACAGGGTGCGCACGTCGCGCGCGGCCATGTCGGCCACCTCCATCGCGGCCAGGGCGTCGAGCGCGATGCGGTGGTCGTCGCTGCCTTCCCAATAGCGGTTGTCGTGGTAGGGGTGGCGCGCCGACAGCACGGTTTCGATCACGCTGTAGGCGAAGGCGTCGCTGCGCGACTGCGCCAGGAAGGCGCGCTGGCGCGCCAGCTCGGTCAGCGGCCAGTCGGCCAGCGCGCGGTCCTGGATGCGCACGCTGCCGGCGTCGGGCTGGTGCAGGCCGGCCAGGGTGCGCAGCAGGGTGCTCTTGCCGGCGCCGTTGCGGCCGATCACGCTCCAGCATTGGCCGGGCGCGACGCGCCAGTCAAGCCGGTCGACCAGGCAGCGGGCGCCGATGTTCAGGGTGAGTTGGTGGGTGCTGATCATATTATTTGCGCAGTCGGTGCAGTTGGTACAGGAACACCGGCGTGCCGATCAGCGCGGTGACCACGCCGACCGGCAGCTGCTGCGGCGCCAGGGCGGTGCGCGCCAGCGTGTCGGCCAGCACCAGGAAGGTGCCGCCGGCCAGCGCCGCCGCCGGAATCAGCACGCGGTGGTCCGGCCCGACGGCGAAGCGGCAGGCGTGCGGCACGATCAGGCCGACGAAGCCGATGCTGCCGGCGCTGGTGACGGCGCTGGCGGTGAGCAGGCCGGAGCAGAAGAACAGGCCCTTGCGCAACGGGCCGACCTTGATGCCGAGGGTGGCGGCCGCCTCGGCGTGCAGCGCCATCACGTTCATCGAGCGGGCGCTGCGCAGGGCGAACAGCATGGCGCCGGCCAGCACCACCCAGGGCAGCCAGCGCACCGGCGCGCCGGCCAGGTCGCCGATCATCCAGAACACCATGGTGCGCAGGCGGCTCTCCGGGGCGATCGACAGCATCAGCGTGACCACTGCGACGCAGGCGCACTGCAGGATCACGCCGGTCAGCAGCAGCAGGGCGGTGCCGCCCTCGGCGGCGGTGCCGCCGCGCAGGTCGCGCCGCGCCAGCAGGTAGAGGATCATCGAGATGATGACGGCGCCGGCGAAGGCGGAGGCGTCGACCATCCAGGCGGCGCACATGAACATCAGCGCGCCCAGCGCGCCGACCGAGGCGCCGGCCGAGATGCCCAGCACATACGGGTCGGCCAACGGGTTGCGCAGCAGCGCCTGCATCATCACGCCGGCCAGCGACAGCGCCGCGCCGGTGACGAAGGCGGTCAGGGCGCGGCTGGCGCGCAGGTCGAGCAGGGTGGCGGCGAGCGAGGCGGACTGGCCGTGCAGCAGCTCGCCCAGCGCCGCCGGCATGTCGCCCAGGGGGATGGCGATGGAGCCGGTCATGCCGGCCAGCAGCAGGCTGGCGAAGGCGCACAGCAGCAGGATGGCCAAGATCAGGCCGGCGCGCTGTCGCAAGTTGCTGGAGTAGGAGTGCATGTACCGCTTTCAAAAGTTGGGATTGCGCCTGCCGGGCGCGCAGGGAAGTCGCCCGGCAGGTTACACCATTTGCCGCGCCTACTTGTAGCCGTAGCGGATGGCGGCGAACAGCTTGGCGCCGGACGCGGCGTAGTTGCGCGCCACCTCGTACCGCTTGTCGGCGAGGTTGTTCCAGCGGACCAGCGCCGACCAGTCGGCGTTGATGCGGTAGGTGGCGAACAGGTTGACCAGGCCGTAGCCGCCCAGGCGGGTTTTGTTGGCACTGTCGTCGAAGCGCTCGCCGGCCAGTTCCAGCTCGACGCCGGCCTTGAGCGCGCCGGCGCTGTAGTCGGCGGCGAAGTTGGCGTGCTTCTTGGCGCGCCGCGCCAGCGATTTGTCGGTGCTCTCGTCCCTGGCGTTGAGCAGGTCGATGTTGCCGTTCAGGCCGAAGGCGCCGAGCTGGCGGCTGGCCGACAGCGACAGGCCTTCCAGCAGCGCATGGTTGACGTTGTAGACGCAGGACGGATACTTCTTCGGATCGACCGTGCTGACCAGGCACGGGCTGGTGCTTACCAGCAGGTCGGTCAGGCGGTTGTGGAAGTAGACGGCGTTCAGCTGGGTCGCGCCGGCGCTGTAGTGCAGGCCCAGTTCGGCGTTGCGGCCTTTTTCAGGCTTGCTCGACTCGGTGCCGTAGGCCGGGTAGTACAACTCGTTGAAGGTCGGTGCGCGGAAGCTGGTGCCGTAGCTGGCGCTGGCGCGCAGCGCGCCGTTGATGCGGTAGCCGTAGCCGGCCGCGCCGGTGGTCTTGCCGCCGTACTGTGTGCTGTCGTCGTTGCGCAGGCCGAGGTTGAGCAAATGGTCGCCGCGCTTCATGTTGTAGGAGGCGGCCAGCGATGTGGTGGTGCGCTCGCGTTCGGTCTCCTTGACCGTCGACTCGACTTGTTCCTTGCGGTGGCCGTACAGCAGTTGCAGCATGTCGGCGCCGATGCGGATGTCGTTTTGCCAGGTCAGGTCGGTCTGCTTGGTGTCGATCTGGCTGCGTTCCTTGGCCGTGGTGCCGGTGGCGTTGAAGGACTTGTCGCGCGACTCGGACAGCTGCACCACGCTGGACCAGATAGGCAGGATCTGGTTCTTGCTGTACAGCGCCAGGTTTTGCAGCTTCTGCTGCGAGCGTGTGTCGAAGGTCGACTTGCCGCTGTCGTACTGGAAGTCGAGGCGGCTGGTGAGGAACTGCGCGCCCAATTCGTGGCCCTTGGCCAGTTGCAGGCCGACTTGGCCGGCGGCGTTGTCGCGCTGGTAGCCGTCGCGGTCCGGGTTGTAGGCGGAGCTGGCGGGCAGGGTGGAGGAGAAGCCGTCGGACTTCTCCTTGCCGGCGCTGAGCGCGTAGCTGAGCGCATGCTCGCCGCCGGTGGCGCCGGAAATACCGGCGTCGATTTGGCGGGTGTTGTCGCTGCCGTAGCCGGCGGAGGCGCTGAGCGCCGGCGCGCCCTGGCCTTTCTTGGTGAAGATCTGGATCACGCCGCCGATGGCGTCGGCGCCGTACAAGGTGCTCAGCGGGCCGTAGACGATTTCGATGTGGTCGACCGCCGTCAGCGGAATGGCGCTCCAGCTGGCCGCGCCGCTGGTGGCCGAACCGATGCGCACGCCGTCGACCAGCACGATGTTCTGGTTGCCGTTGGCGCCGCGGATATAGACGGTGGAGTTGGTGCCGGGGCCGCCGTTGCGGGCGATCTGGATGCCGCGCTGGCGTTGCAGCAGGTCGACCAGCGAGCCGGCGCCGGATTGGACGATCTGCTCGGCGTCGATCGACAGCGTGTCGCTGACGATGTCGCCGGCCAGTTGCGGCGTGCGGGTGGCGGTGACGAGCACGCTGTTCAGGGCGGCGGTGTTGGCGTTTTGGGCCAGGGCCGGTGGAACGGCCAAAGCCAACGCCAGCGAGGACAGCGCCGCGTGGCGTGAGACGGATACGGTCATGATATTTCTTTAGTAAGATGCAACCGGCCGACGTCCCCGTGGGCCAGATTGAACAGAGGCGGCGAACCGGACGGCACAAGCGCGGCCGGCGCCGATTGCCCGGGCCGGCTCGTCTTGTGCGCAACTGGCGCGCGCGCTTCCACCTGTTCTGGCCGGTATCCGGGCTCGCAAGTTCGACCGCCTTACCTTCCCATGCGCAGCACAGTGGTTGTCAGAGGCGGTTCGTCACAGATGGCGTGACACTTGTTGACCGTTGCGGGGGCAGCACACGCTGGCCGTTGGAGCGGCTTCGTGTTTCCCGTTTAACTGCGCGCCTGGACAGGCGCGCGGGCACCAAAACTCCGCCATTATACATTCGCCGGCCGTCCGGCCGGCGCCGTGGCTACGACGCTGCAAGCGAGGCGGCGCGTTCAGGATTCGAGCGTCAGCGCGGCGCCGTAGGCGATGGCGTGCGGCGTGCGCGCCGCCTGCAGGGCGGCGTCGGCCGGGGCCAGGCCGGCGTGGCAGGCGGCCAGCAGGCGGATGGTGCCGGCATGGCAGACCACGATGGCGTCGGCTTGCTGGCGCTGGAGGTCGGCGTAAAAGCCGGCGACGCGCTGCGCCATGCGCAGCACGCTGTCGCCGCCGCCGGGGCGGTAGTGGACCAGGTCGGCCGCCCAGGCGTCGATCTCGGTGCGGGCGATGTCGTCCCAGCGGCGCATCTCCCAACTGCCGAAGTCCATCTCCACCAGGCGCGGGTCGAAGCGCGGCGCGACGCGCGACAGCCGCGTGGCCAGCTCGGCGCAGCGGCGCAGCGGACTGGAATAGACCGTGGCCTGGTTCGGCAGCCCGCTCGATTCGGCGAGTACTCGCTCCAACTCGCCGGGGGCGATGGCCAGGTCGGTGCTGCCGTAGCAGACACCCGCCGCGACTTGCGGCCTGGGATGGCGTAGCAGGATCAGCCGCATACCGGCCGCATCAGTGCCAGGCGCCTTGGCCCAGGCTGGCCAACACGCCGAGGTAGAGAACCACCTCGGTCACCTGCTGCACCGCGCCCAGGCAGTCGCCGGTGTAGCCGCCGATACGGCGCACGCATTTTTGTCCCAGCCACGCGGCGGCGAGGGCGGCCACGACGGCGCCGCCGGCGACGGCCTGCCACGACAGCACGCCGGCCGCGACCAGCAGCAGCGCCGGCAGCGTGGCGCAGAGCGCGGCGATGAGGAATTCTTGGGTGCTCATCTCTTGCGCCATCGGCTTGGCCTTGCCGTCGGCGCGGGCGTATTCCAGGCGCCAGATCAGCGCCGCCGCCGCCAGGCGCGACAAGGGATGGGCGACGAACAGCGCGGCCAGCGCGGTGGCCGGCGGCAGCAGGGCCAGCGCCACGCACTTGAGTGCCAACAGGCAGACGATGCCGATGGCGCCGTATGCGCCGATGCGCGAGTCCTTCATGATCTCGAGCACGCGCTCGGCCGTCATGCCGCCGCCGAAGCCGTCGCACATGTCGGCGAAGCCGTCCTCGTGGAAGGCGCCGGTGGCGTAGATGCCGGCCGCCGTCGCTAGCACCGCCGCCAGCGGCGCCGGGAACAGTAGCGCCGCCAGCGCATACACCGCGCCGCAAATCGACGCGACGACCAGGCCCACCAGCGGGAAGTAGCGCGACGCATGGTGCAGCCAGTCCGGCTCGAAGCCGACCCATTTGGGAATCGGCAGGCGGGTAAAGAACTGCAAGGCGATGAAGAACAGGCGGATCTGCTGCATGGCGCCGGCCTTACTCGGCTTTTTCGCTGACCTGGGCCGATTCGAACGTCGCCATCTGGTTCAGGAAGTTGACCGATGCGTGCAGCAGCGGCAGCGCCAGCGCGCAACCGGTGCCCTCGCCAAGGCGCAGGCCGAGCTGCAGTAGGGGGCGGGCGTTCAGGTTGGCGAGCATGCGTTGGTGGCCGCTCTCGTCGGAGCAGTGCGAGAAGACGCAGTAGCCGAGTATGGCCGGCTGCAAGCGCGCCGCCACCAACAGGGCGCTGGTGACGATGAAGCCGTCGATCAGCAGGACCATGCGCCGTTCCGCCGCCTTCAGCATGGCGCCGGCCATCATGGCGATTTCCAGTCCGCCGAAGGTGGCCAGCACATCCAGCGGCTCAATCGCCGTGGAGTGCAGGGCCACCGCCGCCTCGATCACGTCTTGCTTGTGGCGGATGCCGTCCGACGTCAGTCCGGTGCCGGCGCCCACGCAGTCGGCGACGGCAATACCGGTCAGCTTGTGCATCAGCGCGGCGGCGGCCGTTGTGTTGCCGATGCCCATTTCGCCAAAGCCGAGCACGTTGGCGTCGAGGTCGGCGACGAGCGCCATGCCGCTGGCCAGCGCGGCCTCGCAAGTCTGCCGGCTCATCGCCGCTTGTCGGGAGAAGTTTTGCGTGCCATTGGCCAGCTTGCGGTCGATCAGTCCGTCGCGCGGGCCGAAGTGGTGATTCACGCCGGCGTCGATGATGTGCAAGGCGCAGTTGTTCTGTTGTGCGAAGACATTGATGGCGGCGCCTTTGGCCAGGAAGTTTTCCACCATCTGCCAGGTGACGTCCTGCGGGTAGGCAGAGATGCCTTCCGCTACCACGCCGTGGTCGCCGGCAAACACCATAATGGCCGGATTGTGCAGGGCAATCTTGGTGGTCTGCTGGATCAATCCAATCTGCTTCGCCAACGACTCCAACACGCCGAGACTGCCGAGTGGCTTGGTCTTGTTGTTGATGGCTTGGTCAAGCGAGGCTGCCAATGTGTCGTTGCTGCTTGCTGCGATAGTTGGAATGGACATAGCGGGCTATATATAGTGGAAGGAAGGAGAATTTGATGGCCGCTACGATAGCACAGAGATTAATCCGGTTAACCCTTGTCAGCCCCCTAGGCCTTTGCTATAGTTCGCCTCCCCGCAGAACGGAGCGCGCAAAACAGCGTGGCGCAGAGTGAAGCGGGAAAAAGTAGGGGGTTGACGAAATGGCCGAAACGCTGCATACTCTTCCTTCTTCGCAGCTGACAAACAAAACGCTTTGTCAAGGGTTGAAAGCCCGGTTGCAGGCAGTACCGAATAAAGTTCTTTAACAATTAACAGTCGATAAGTGTGGATGTTTGATGAAAGTGCAGCGGCTTCTTCGGAAGTCGTCAACTTAAAATATCAAATGTTCACAAGAAGTAATGAAATAGG
>NZ_FOTW01000045.1 GCF_900114705.1 Rugamonas rubra | reverse complement strand
ACGGGCGCGGACGGGCGCTGGACAATATTTTCGTCGAGCGCTTGTGGCGCAACGTGAAGTACGAGGACGTGTACCTGAAGGGCTACGCCAACATGGCGGAATTGATGGTGGGCCTGGCACAGTATTTCGCGTTCTACAACGCACAGCGGCCGCACCAGTCGCTGAGGTATCAGACGCCCGATCAAGTCCATCGCGATGGGATTGGCGGCGGTGCGTTGATCGTCGACAGGTACGGCGATGACGGCGAGACGCCGCAGGAAAAGAGTGGTACGGGACAGCGCCGAGCAGCTGATGAAGTGGAAATGGGCACAGCTTAAATTAACTGGCAGAGTGTCTTGACTGACGGGTCCACTTTACGGGTTCATCTGGCGTTGTTGCATAAATCGGTTCTGACTGGGACTTTCCCCTTTCCCTTGAATTCACGTGATACGGACGGACTGAGGGCGAGCCAGCGCGGCCATGCGATTGAGCACGCCTGCACGGATGGCCACTTCGGTGGCTTGGGCGCTAATCGTGCGCGCCGCCAAACTCCTGCCCGTGAGCATCTTCAAACGGTACATCAACGTCTCGGCGTGCGAGCGGCGGTGATAGCCGCTCGATATCTTCCACTCCCGCCGGTTGCTACTGCCGATGGCGTCGAGCGCATCGTTGCGCCAAGCCGCGCCCGGGGTTCGTTGCGGCCAGGGCGCCGCGCCATCGCGCGGCGGGATCGACAGCGTGGCCTCGCGCGCGGCGATCACCGCGTGGCATTGCCGGGTGTCGTAGGCGCCATCGCCGCCGACGACACCGATCGGCGTGCCGGCCGGGATCTGGTCGAGCAGGTCTGGCAGCACTTCGGCATCGCCGACGTCCTGGTGCGTCATTAGCGCGGCGCAAATCTGGCCGGTGTTCGCGTCCATCGCTAGATGCACCTTGCGCCAGGTGTGCCGCTTGGAATAGCCGTGCTTGCGCACCTTCCATTCGCCCTCGCCAAACACCTTCAGGCCGGTGCTGTCGACCACCAGATGCAGCGGCTCCAGACTTTGATCTCGCAACACTTGAAGAAGTATTGTCGCCCACCATCAACCTTGGGACCTGTTACAGGTGCTACCGTAATTTTCCTGAGCAGTGCTGAAACGGACAATGCTTGTTGCTGAGCTAGTGCCGATGCCGACACATACGTTGCTTTGAAATTTTGTAGGCTCAGCAATGAGATCCGACGCATAGCGTGGTCATTTTTAGTGATCAGCGCAGCCAGCCCAAGGCCGTGCGCGCCGCGCTGGGCGAAGACCGCAAGGCGGTCAAGGCGACGCTGTGGGGCATGCGCAAAAATCCCGTCGGCTGGACCTACCAGCAGATCAATTCGATGCATTGGCTACAACGCTCCAATTTGAAAAGCGCGCGGGCCTGGCGCTTGAAGCAGGCCCTGCGCGAGGTCTATCGCGGCGCCGTGGCCGCCAACTGCGCCGCCAAGGCGGAGCAGGACTTGTTGGGCTGGATATCCTGGGCGCGCCGCTGCCGCCTGGAGCCGTTCAAACGCCTCGCCAACACCCTCAAGGAACGCCTGCCCGGCGTGGTGCGCGGCATGCTAGAAGGCCGCAGCATTGCCTATGTCGAGGCCATGAACGGCATGCTCCAGCAGACCAAGCGGGTCGCGCGCGGCTTCCGCACCATCACCAACTTCATCGCCTATTTGCGCATGGCCAAACTCGAACACCTACCGGCCAATGCGCTGCGCGCCGCCGTGCCGCGCGAGTTTGGCGTTACGCGGCATGCCGCCTGAAGTCAGTTTCCACACGAAACGGCATAGAGCCCTAAAAGTGAGCTTACATACTGGAGGGGGCAGCCAGATCCACGTCAGACCGCCATTTTTGTAACGAACTCGTCTGGGGGCCATTATTGTCGCGTGGTATTTTGCGTATTTTCCTACATGGCAAGAGTGCTATCCTTATGCTAATGCCGGAGTTCGGCCAGAGGTAGAAATCCGCTTGTTCGACACCAATTCCCTAAAGGTGCGGCCGTAGCATAGTCACGACCAAGATTCGAGGTTTTCGTCTCATAGGTAAATTATGCGAAATGCGATATTGATTGGCGTTTAATGAAATACGATTGGTGAGGTGAACAAGGTGAGTAACGATAAGGATAAAAATTATCCAGCCACTGCAGTGACAACATGGAGCGGTTATGTCTACCAAGGAAAAATCGCGCTCTACCACGCCCTCAAGCTGATCGATCAAGGCGACTTGGATTTTGAGCTTCAACTAGATAGCAGTGATGATTTTTCGATCTACAAAAGCGGGGCGTTAATCAGTGCTCATCAGGTAAAAGCCAAGATTGGAATAAATCGTAGCGTGTACGCCGAAGCCTTGGAAAAATCTTCAGCAATCGAATTTGATCGCGCCGCCGGAATTTTACGTTACTTTCATGTCTCCGTTCAACTTGATAATACCAATGACCACACAGGAACGAACGGGGAAACTGTTCAGTTCTACGTTTATGGTAAAAACAAATATTGCGGCCTAGGTGAAATAGAAGGGCTCACTAAAGATATTATTGGGAAAATTTTCGCCAGTCGATCTAAAACGGTGAGCGATAGATTTTTGAATTACAATTATTGTCTTCTATCTGAAAAAATAAGTACCAAGGCGGTAGAAATACATCGTATTGTGCAGGTCGATCGAAAAAAAGCAAATCAAGCCGCTCATGAGAGTCGGATTTCGGCTCAAAGCTTATTAGATGATATTTTGAACAAAAACCCTTACGACGATACTGATTATTACACCGCCGAATTGAAGGCCGATCTGCACAATCATCTTGAAAACCGGCTTGATCAATATTTACCTGGAATGAATGATGAAGCGTATTCCAGAGCACGCAAGCTATTTGAGCATATTCGCACCACTGACGTAAAAGAAATGAAAGCGCTCTGTCAGCTGATTAAGCCATCTGAACGATTTTCAACCATCCAAAAGGCCGATATCCGACGTTATTCCGAGCTTGTTGAGGCTATGAGCGTTGAGCCGATCTTCAAACAATTCCCCCATTATTTGGATAACCATAAAACCTTTTACCTTCCAACAGCTCTCGATCTCCCTTTAATTGATGATCACGAAGGTTGCACGTCAGATTTACTGGGGGAAATGGAAAGCAATGGTGACCTTCTTAAACTCTTATTTGAGTACAACCACCTCATCCCCTGCAGATCCACCAAGTCTTTCACCATTAATACAAAATACACCAATTCCGACGATCTGAGTAATCAAGACGTTAAAGATCGGATCGACAGCAATATAACAAAATCACTTTGCTTAAGCATAGTGACCAAAGAAGATGCGGAGGCTCGACTGAATGATAAATAATATTATTGATGAGGCACTAATTGCTCATGGCTTCGCAAAAGAGTACCAAACCGATTTGACGAGCTTCTACGTCCGTGAATCTCAGTCAGCGATCAGGTTTGTGATCCTGCACAAGCTGGACGAACTGCTCAGTCCCGTCGAACTGAACGCCGCCATCAACCAATCGGCACCTGAATCTTTCCTCAGCCATCCAGCGTTCAAGAAAAATTGCGATCTGATCTGCGTTCATCACCTGAACAAACTAGCGGAATTCAAAGACAACGAAGAGCAGATATTTGCGATTGAAGAGGATCCTCACTTTTTCAAGAAATATATTCTGTACTACAGCGACGCAGAGGCGAGCGCGATTCAAGAATATTCCTTTAATAAGCTCGCCGCTACTATTTCTGATAAGAGCCAGTTTGGCAACTATAAGAATGATCCTCTGGCAGCTACACAGTACAGCGTGGCAGCAAAAATCTTCATCAAATTGCCTTTTCTTGAGCTCCCATTCACGCGAGGGGATCTCGTCTCTTTACGCCTGCAAGCGGCCGAGGCGGTTGCTGAAGCCGAGCTGGACGTGACATATAAAATCGTTCAAAAACACACTGCTAATAACGTAGACGAATTGATCAAGGAACTGATTAAAAATGAGCTGGATAATAACTCGAATTGAAGTCACTAGCTTCAAAGCTTTCAAGCACATCGCCTTGAATTTAGACGCTTCGTCTCTGTTGACCCTGGATGGGCCGAATGGATATGGGAAGACCAGTATCTTTGATGCCATCGAGTTATTACTCACAGGTCAGATTAAGAGAATCTGTAACCTCTTCACGACCTTGATGACAAGAAATAAAAGCAACTATGATGACAACCTGTTTTGGAACACTCGCTCGGGTAAGAAAGACCTATCAATTAAGATTGAATTCGTTGATGGTGATCGTAAGCTCGTTTTAGCCAGACATGCGCCTGTAAAAACGTTCGAAACCAAAGCGAACAACCGGGCAGATAAGTTCAAGCACTTTACCCTCTATGAGCTGCCCGATTTCGACTCCAAAGCTTATACATCAGAAAATAAACGTGACGACGAATTCCTTGACCAAGTGTTTGGAAAGAATTTTAGGGAAAACTTCTCGTTCCTGAATTACCTGGAGCAAGGGCAGAACAAACTGCTTCACACACGGGTGGACGAACGTAAGGATGTGCTCGGAAATTTGTTTAACATAAGCGATGTCGCCACAGAAATTGATAACTGCCGGTCGATCGCAACCAAACTCACCAAGTATTTGAACGACGAAAAACGCAAAGCAGATGAAGATGCGCTCAAAACCGAGTGCAGTGCCTTGCGCGAAATGCTTCAAGCGGACTTGGGTAGCGTTGAATACAAAAAATTGTCCACCGTTGAGTCCGAACCAGGTTGGGACAAGGAAGACCCCTTCCCCACTTTTGCCCAAGATGTTCATGCCCAGTTCCTGAAGTTCATCCACAAACTAAATGACCTACTTCTCCTAAAAGCCCCCATCCGCATCCGAGCGGAAAATGAAGCCATCGAAGCCGACATTAATCTACATACTGAGTCACTGACCAATCTGGCTCGTTTGGGCACTGAATTGAACAAGCTGGATGATCTGGAAAAAACCAAAGGAGAGATCGACAAGCTCACGAAAGCAACCGCTATCATCAAGAAAGGGGCTTCTGTCATCACTGTGGATCAGGCCCACACGCTGCCAGGTTGGGCAACTGATCGGCTGGAGTGGTTCGCGGCCCAGATTACAATCCGCGATAACCTGCAGACGAAGAATAACGCCAACGATAGCGCCGCAGCAGAATTGGCACGGTTGAAACAAAATCTCCTTGATGAGCATGCCAAGCTCTATTCTGACGATAAATTTTGCCCGCTGTGCGGAGCCGACTGGAAATCTCACGCATCAATGCTTCAAGCTGTTGAGGACAGGGCCCAGAAGATCAATAATATTTTAGGGGGGGACGGTAAAGCACTTGTCGCCTTGATCGCCGCGATGACTGCTGAGCTCACCACCATTGAGACGTATATTCAGGGCCGGGAGGCAGTCCTGCAGCCGGGATATAACGGTGCGCTACATAAAGCGCTTACAGAAGCAAAGCCCCGACTACCCGCAATCCAGTATTTAGCCGAACGACTCAGGGTAGCGGGTATTCAAGTCGCCTTCATGTTCACTGACGACGAAGTGTTGGTAGCTGCCCGACTGGAAGAGTTACGGAATTTGATGCGCGCCAAGAAAACGGACGAGACCGTGGTGCCTCCGGAAGATTGGCGACAGACTATCGACGCCGTGTTCAAGGACTTGAAGGACTTCTATATTTTTGATATTCAAGATCTAAAAAACAAAGAGCTTTATATAACGATCAAGGCGAACGAAGCCCAGAGCAGCAGGCTTCAAAAGTGCATTGAAGAACTTCAAAAATTTCAACGCGAGAACGAGGCTGCCAACAAGGCTAAAGACAAGGTCAACAAACTACTCGCGACCTTGAAGAAAGCAGAGCAAAAGTACGCTGATCAAACCATATCGGCAATTGAGCTCATTTTCCATATTTACAGTGGTCGGCTCATCCAGAACTATCAGCGCGGTCTCGGGCTATTCATCGAGAGTCAGGATGGCAAGCAACTGCGGTTCTTGACGGCGGAAAAGTCTGACCATGACGCGGTCATGTCCATGAGCACCGGACAGGTTTCCGCCCTCAGCCTCGCCTTCTTCCTTTCGCTCAACAAGGTGTATGCAGATGTCCCGCTCATACTTATCGACGACCCATCTCAGTCTCTCGACGAGGTAAACGTTGCCTCTCTAACCGATTTGCTCCGCTGTGAGCTCAAGCATTGCCAGCTCATCGTATCGTCTCATGAAGACGATATTTCGGCGTACATGCGCTACCGCTTCAACAGGGCTGGGTTGACGACGAGCTCGCTCAATATGCAACGCATGGTAAAAGAAGCATCGTAGCGAGAGGAACTCGCAAACTCCCATCCTGCACCCTTTCGGCTGGTGTACATCGCTCTCTAGGGGATAAAGGGAGCGGAATTCACACCAGTGCTTGGCCCGTAGTCCCGCTTGTTATGGGCGTCGCCTCGGCGGATGCAGCCTGAATCGCTTGCTGAGATACCGGATATGGCTTCCGCTAGTCGGTCGCAGCCCCTCGCTTGCGCGTCACCAGGCGCTGTGCTGGCGTCTATCGATCAGTGTCTTTTGGCGCTGGTGAGTATGCTCGCTCCACTTGCGGGCCTACTTTTTAACATTTTCGATGGCCCAGCAATCATCATAAAGTGTGATGGTACTTGACGTAAAAAAAGGCTCCTTGGAGCCTTTTTTCACTAACTGCGTCATTGGTTTTTCACTTACTTGGCACAGTTTTCACTTTTTGTGTCACCCAACAGATTTACACGTCGATGTTGCCAGCCCGCAGCGCATTGTTCTCAATAAACGCCCGACGCGGCTCAACATCATCCCCCATCAAGGTGGTAAAGATCTGATCCGCCGCAATCGCATCCTCAATCTGCACCTTCAGCAAGCGGCGCACCTTCGGATCCATGGTGGTTTCCCACAGCTGAGCCGGGTTCATCTCGCCCAGACCTTTGTAGCGCTGCTTGGAGACCACACGTTCCGCCTCGTCGCGCAGGAACTGCATGGCGTGGTGGAAGTCGACCACGGCCGATTCCTTCACGCGCTCGCCTTCGCCACGGGTGACCACGGCGCCTTCGCCGATCAAGCCGGTGAAGGTGGCGGCGGCGTTGGCCAGCACGCTGTAGTCGGTGCCCAAGACGAAGTCCGCATCGATCGCGGTGACCTTCACGTTACCGTGGTGCATGCGCTCGATCCACAGCATGTGCTTCTCGGACAGCTCGTCCGAGCGCACCGACACCTTCACGGCGATGTCGTTGATGTTCTCGGCCAGCGCGCGGGCCGAGGTTTCGGCCTGCTCCAGCGTGTCCAGGTTCAGCGTCACGCCGGTCATGATGGCGGTCAGCGCGGCGCGGTCGATCACGCGGGTCAAGCGGGTCATGATGGCGTTGGCCAGGTTGAACTTGCGCACCAGCTCGGCCAGCGGCTCGCCGACGATAGGGTCGGCGCCTTCGCGCGGGATCAGCACGGCGGTGTTCAGCGCCACGCTCATCATATAGCTGGCTTCCTCCACGTCGTCCTTGAGGTAGCGCTCGTCGCGGCCGGCCTTGACCTTGTACAGCGGCGGCTGGGCGATGTAGATGTGGCCGCGCTCGACCAGCTGCGGCATCTGGCGGTAGAACAGGGTCAGCAGCAGGGTGCGGATGTGGGCGCCGTCGACGTCCGCATCGGTCATGATGATGATGCGGTGGTAGCGCAGTTTTTCGACGTTGAACTCGTCCGGTCCGATCGAGGTGCCCAGCGTGGCGATCAGCGTGGTGATCTGCTCGGACGACAGCATCTTCTCGAAGCGCGCCTTTTCCACGTTCAGCACCTTGCCGCGCAGCGGCAGAATGGCCTGGAACTTGCGGTCCCGGCCTTGCTTGGCCGAGCCGCCTGCGGAGTCACCCTCGACCACGTAGAGTTCGCACAGGGCGGGGTCTTTTTCCTGGCAGTCGGCCAGCTTGGCCGACAGGCCCAGGCCGTCCATCACGCCCTTGCGGCGGGTCAGGTCGCGGGCCTTGCGGGCCGCTTCGCGCGCGCGCGCCGCTTCGACGATCTTGCCGCAGATGATTTTGGCATCGTTCGGTTTTTCCTGCAGGTAGTCCGACAGCGTCTTGGCGACGATCTCTTCGACCGGGCCGCGTACTTCGGACGAGACCAGCTTGTCCTTGGTCTGCGAGGAGAACTTCGGCTCCGGCACCTTGACCGACAGCACGCAGGTCAGGCCTTCGCGCATGTCGTCGCCGGTGATCTCGACCTTGGCCTTCTTGGCGAACTCCTGCTCGTCGATGTATTTGTTGATGACCCGGGTCATCGCGGCGCGCAGGCCGGTCAGGTGGGTGCCGCCGTCGCGCTGCGGGATGTTGTTGGTGAAGCACAGCACCTGCTCGTTGTAGGCGTCGTTCCACTGCATCGAGACGTCGACGGTGATGTTGGTGTTCTGGTCCGACATGCGTTCGCCGGTGGCTTGGAACACGGTCGGGTGCAGCACCGTCTTGGCCTTGTTGATGTATTCGACGAAGCCGCGGGTGCCGCCCTCGAAGGCGAAGATCTCTTCCTTGCCGTTACGCTGGTCGGTCAGCTTGATGTTGACGCCGTTGTTGAGGAAGCTCAGCTCGCGGATGCGCTTGGCCAAAATTTCGTAGTGGAACTCGACGTGGTTGAAGATCTCCTCGTCGGCCCAGAAGTGGACGTCGGTGCCGCGCTTGTCGGTCTCGCCGATGACCTTGATCGGCGAGACGGCGAAGCCGTCGCGCGTGTCGAGCTCGCGGTTTTGCGGCACGCCACGGACGAACTCCATGTAGTGCACCTTGCCGTCGCGGCGGATGGTCAGCTTGAGCAGCTTGGACAGGGCGTTGACGCAGGACACGCCGACGCCGTGCAGGCCGCCGGACACCTTGTAGCTGTTCTGGTCGAACTTGCCGCCGGCGTGCAGCTCGGTCATGACGATTTCGGCAGCCGAGCGTTTCGGGTCGTGCTTGTCGTCCATTTTCAGGCCGGTCGGCACGCCGCGGCCGTTGTCGGTGATCGAGATCGAGTTGTCCGAGTGGATGGTGACGTGGATCTCGGTGCAGTGGCCGGCCAGCGATTCGTCGATCGAGTTGTCCAGCACTTCGAACACCAGGTGGTGCAGGCCGGTGCCGTCCGAGGTGTCGCCGATGTACATACCGGGACGTTTGCGCACGGCTTCCAGGCCTTCCAGGATCTGGATGGAGGACGCACCGTATTCTTCCTGCTTGGCCGGGACTGGATTCTCTTGTGGGCTATCGGACATGGACTGCTTTCTCAAATAACGAATTACTGGGAACTTCTAAAACCACTGCTGCCGGCCGCGCTAACCACGCGCGGCCGACTTAGATGCGCATCGGCATGACGACGTACTTGAAGTCGGTGTTGTCCGGGATCGAGATCAGCGCCGACGAGTTCGAGTCGCCCAGGGCGATGTTGATCTGGTCGCACTTCAAATTGTTGAGCACGTCGAGCAGGTAGGTGACGTTGAAGCCGATGTCGACGCTGTCGCCGCCGTAGTCGATCTCCAGTTCCTCGACCGCTTCTTCCTGGTCGGCGTTGGTCGAGCTGATCTTCATGCTGCCCGGGGTCATGATGCAGCGCACGCCCTTGAACTTGTCGCTGGTCATGATGGCGGCGCGTTGCAGCGAACGCAGCAGCTCGTCGCGGCCGATGGTGAACTCGTTCTTGTAACCCTTGGGGATCACGCGGGTGTAGTCGGGGAACTTGCCCTCGACCAGCTTGGAGATCAGTTCGATGTCGGCGAAGGTCAGCTTGACTTGGTTCGCCGCGATGTCGAGCTGCACCGGCTCGTCGTTCTCTTCGAGCAGGCGCTGCAGCTCGATGATGGTCTTGCGCGGGATGATCACTTCCTGGCGCTCGAAGGTTTGCTCGGTCTCCACTTGGCAGAAGGCCAGGCGGTGGCCGTCGGTGGCGACGGCGATGACGTTCTTGCCGTCCAACACCAGCAGCAGGCCGTTCAGGTAGTAGCGGATGTCCTGCTGGGCCATGGAGAAGTGGACCATGTTGAACAGGTGCTTGAGCGTCTTCTGCGGCAGGGTGACGGTGGCGTTGTAGCTCTCGGCCTGTTGCACGGTCGGGAACTCTTCGGCGGCCAGGGTCTGCAGCGCGAAGCGCGACTTGCCGGTTTGCACGGTCAGGCGCTTGTTGAGCAGGGTCATGGTCACGTCGCCGGACTCGGGCAGGGCGCGCAGGATGTCGAGCAGCTTGCGCGCGGCCACGGTGGTGCCGGCCACTTCATGGCCGGAGCCGATGTCGGCGTGGGTGGTGATCTGCACTTCCGTGTCGGTCGACAGGAAGGAGACGCTTTCGCCTTCTTTGCGGATGAGGATATTGGCCAGAATCGGCATAGTGTGCCGACGCTCGACAATACCGCTCACGATCTGCAGTGGCCGGAGAAGGGTATCTCGGGTGGTTTTGACCAATTGCATAGTTATCCTCAATGGTAAGTTTTAAAGATGCTTTTATAACAATGTTGCTAATTAATTCTGTTTGGCGGAAAGCACAAATGTTTGCCTGAATCATAATGGCAAACCGGCGCACAGGCCAGCACTTGCGTTTCTGTCCGCGCGCCGACCGCTTTGCTTGCTCAGGGTCAGACTTGCTCAGGGTCAGACTTACTCAGGGTCAGACTTACTCAGGGTCAGACCCTAGGGTCTGACCCTATGCATGCTCTGGTCCCATGCCCGCTTAGCCCTTGAGCGTCTGCTCCAGCACGTGCAGCTCGTGGTTGCACTCGGGGTTCTTGGTGCGGTCCAGCGCGATCTTGCGCACCGCGTGCAGCACGGTGGTGTGGTCGCGGCCGCCGAACAGTTCGCCGATCTCCGGCAGACTCTTCTGCGTCAACTCCTTGGCTAGGTACATGGCGATCTGACGCGGCCGCGCGATGTTGGCGGGGCGGCGCTTCGAGTACATGTCGGCGACCTTGATGTTGAAGAAGTCGGCCACCGTCTTCTGGATGTTTTCCACGGAAATCTGGCGGTTCTGCACCGACAGCAAATCCTTCAGCGCCTCTTTCACGATGTCGATCGTGATGTCCTTGCCGTGGAAGCGCGAGTAGGCCAGGATCTTGCGCAGCGCGCCTTCGAGCTCGCGCACGTTGGAGCGCAGGTGCTTGGCGACGAAGAAGGCGACGTCGTCGGAGAACGTGACGCCCTCCTGCTTGGCCTTCTTCAACAGGATCGCCACGCGCATTTCCAGTTCCGGTGGTTCGATCGCCACGGTCAGGCCGGAGTCGAAGCGCGAGATCAGGCGATCGTCCATGCCGGTGATCTCTTTCGGATAGGTGTCGCTGGTGATGATGATCTGCTTCTTCGCGGCGATCAGCGCCTCGAACGCATAGAAGAACTCTTCCTGCGTGCGGCTTTTGCCGCCGAAGAATTGAATATCATCGATCAACAGCATGTCGAGCGAGTGGTAATAGTGCTTGAAGTCGTCGAAGCCCTTGCGCTGGTAGGCGGTCACCACGTCGCGCACGTACTGCTCGGCGTGGATGTAGCGGATCTTGGCGCCCGGCTGGTCGGCCATCACCTGGTTGCCGATGGCGTGGATCAAGTGGGTCTTACCCAGGCCCACGCCGCCGTAGAAGAACAGCGGGTTGTAGGACACGCCCGGATTATTGGCCACCTGGATGGCGGCGGCGCGCGCCAGCTGGTTGGCCTTACCGGTGACGAAGCTGTCGAAGGTCAGGTCGGTGTTGATGCGGCTTTGCTCGCGCCGTGGCGCGGCGCTGGCCGGCAGCTCGGGCACGGAGGGCACCGGATCGGCCATGCGGGCGTTGCCGGATGGGACGCCACCGTTGTTGTCGGGCACGGGTGCCACGCTGGCGACCTTTTTCGGCGCCGACAGGCGCGGGTCGAGCACGAACTGCACCTCGGTCGGCGCTTCCCAATACTGGCAGGCCAGCGCGGTGATGCGGCTGGCGAACTGGGTCTTGACCCAATCGAGCTTGAAGCGATTGGGAGCGGCCAGACGCAACTTGCCCTCCTCGTAATCGAGGGGGATGAGCGGTTTAATCCACGCACTGAATTGTTGCGGCGTCAGCTCCAGTTCCAACTGCGCGGAACAGGTCTGCCAGAAATTTTCCATGAATCGTCTACTGTGAAAAGGTGTGGGAGGGCGTATCGATACTGCCCCGGCGAGCAGTCCAGAACTGGATCGCAGCGCGAGGGCTCGCCACACGTAACGCGCTATTCTACTCTCGCCGGAGAAAGTTATCCACAGGCACGACGCATATTTTCGCACGTCGGCGGGGCTTCAAAGCGCTTCGGGCGCTACTTTGCTGTTGACATGCGGGATCGAAATGCCGATAATTCAGGGTTCCCCGCCCGTATTCCGTGTTTATTCACTTATATGGAGTAAGCGTGGATATCAGCGGGCGATGAGATGGACCCAGCTTGTGCCGGAGTGTTGGCATAAGTGCGCGAAATGTCATTGGCACCAAAAACTGACGGGACGTCAGACCCGATTTTGCATTTTTTTTGCTTTTTAGCGAGACCAACATGAAACGTACTTACCAACCTTCCGTTGTACGCCGCAAGCGTACGCACGGCTTCCGCGCTCGTATGGCTACCCGTGGTGGCCGTGATGTGCTCAACGCACGTCGCGCAAAAGGCCGCAAGCGTCTGGCCGTATAAGCCAGACCTTGTTAGCTGATCGCGTGGACAGCTCTAGCGGCTCGACAGGCGAAGGTTCTCACGACTTCGCGCGCGTTCGGCGCATCATTAAAACGGATGAATTTTCATCCGTTTTTCGTTTGCGCCCTACGCAGAAAACTGCGCATTTCGTGCTCTATACCCGTCTGAACCAACTGCCGCATGCGCGGCTGGGCGTCGTGGTGGCGAAGCGGTTCGCGCCGCGTGCGGCCACGCGCAACACGATCAAGCGCGTCACGCGCGAGCTGTTCCGCCAGACCGGCCTGCCGGCCATCGATTGCGTGGTGCGCCTGGCCAAGCCGGTCAACACCAAGGACGGCCCGGCCACCACCGCCAAGCTGAAGACGGCTTTGCGGCTGGAATTGACGCGCCTGTTCGCCGCGCAGGCGGCGCTGGAACGCCAGGCCAGGAGCGCCGCCGCAAGCGCGGCGGCGAACCTGGCCGAGGCGCCGGCCGAGGCGCCCGCCGCCGTGGCGGACGCCACGCCGGATGCCAGCTCGACGGCGCCATGAAAACCCTGCTAAGCTTCTTGCTTCGCGCCTACCAGCTGACCATCAGTCCGCTGATGGGGCCGCGTTGCCGCTTCTACCCCAGCTGCTCGAACTATGCGCTCGAGGCGCTGCGGGTGCACGGCGCCGCCAAGGGCAGTGCCCTGGCGGCGCGGCGGGTGTGTCGCTGCCATCCCTGGAACGAGGGCGGCTTCGACCCCGTGCCTGCCAAGGACGGGGCGCAAGACAGCACCGATTCTTCAACGACCGCTTGCGGTTGCAACCACTCCTGATCAATACCCTAATGGATATCAATAAACGTACCATCCTTTGGATCGTGTTTGCCGTGTCGCTGGTAGTTCTCTGGAACAACTGGATGGTATCGAATGGCAATCCGTCCATGTTCGCGCCGACCCCGCCGGCCGTCACGGCCAAGGCCGCCGACGCGAAGAAGTCCGACCTGCCGGCCGCCGCCAGCGCAGTGGCCACCGCAGCCGCAGCCGTGCCCGGCGCGCCCGGCGCCGCCGCGCCGTTCAAGAGCGAGCGCGTCACCATCACCACCGATGTGATCCGCGCCGACATCGACACCCTGGGCGGCCAGATCGTGCGCCTGGAGCTGCTCAAGTTCAAGGACGGCATCGACACCAGCAAGAACCAGGTGCTGTTCGAAGCCACCGCCAAGAAGACCTACCTGGCCCAGACCGGCCTGGTCGGCGCAGCCGGCCTGCCGAACCACAACACCGGTTTCGTCGCCAAGCCGGGCGCGCGCATGCTCAACGACGGCAGCCAGATCCAACTGGTGCTGGAAGCGGAGCAGGGCGGCGTCAAGCTGACCAAGACCTTCACCTTCAAACGCGGCGACTACGTGGTCGACGTGCAGCACGACGTGAGCAACGTCGGCGCCGCGCCGGTCAAGCCCGAGCTGTACATGCAGCTGGTACACGACGGCAACAAGCCCGAGGGCGAGTCCTACTTCAACAGCAGCTACACCGGCCCGACCCTGTACACCGACGCCGACAAGTACCACAAGCTGCAGTTCGAAACCGTGGAAAAAGAGGCGGCGGAATCGGTCAAGACCGGCAAGCCGGTGGTGATGGACCACCCGACCAAGGCCGACAACGGCTGGGTCGCCATCTCGCAGCACTTCTTCGTCTCGGCCCTGGTGCCGCAGGACAAGCTGGCGCGCGACATCTTCACCAAGAAGATCGACACCAACCTGTACGCCATCGGCGTGGTCCAGCCGCTGGGCACCCTGGCGCCCGGCGCCACCGTGAGCAACCACGCCAAGCTGTATTCCGGCCCGCAGGAAGCCAAGCTGCTGGAAAAGGTCACGCCGGGCCTGGACCTGGTCAAGGACTACGGTTTCCTGACCATCATCGCCAAGCCTATCTTCTGGGTCATGGAGCAGTTGCACGCGGTACTGGGCAACTGGGGCTGGACCATCATCGTCTTCACCATCTTGATCAAGCTGGCCTTCTTCCCGCTGTCGGCCGCCGGCTACCGCAGCATGGCCAAGGTCAAACTGGTCACGCCGAAGATGCAGGCGATCCGCGAGCGCCACAAGGGCGACCCGGCCAAGATGAACCAGGCCACCATGGAGCTGTACAAGGCCGAGAAGATCAATCCGCTGGGCGGCTGCCTGCCGATCCTGGTGCAGATGCCGGTCTTCATCGCCCTGTACTGGGTGCTGCAAGCGTCGGTGGAGATTCGCGGCGCGCCGTGGATCGGCTGGATCACCAACCTGGCCGCGCCCGATCCTTGGTTCATCCTGCCGGTGCTGTACGCCATTTCGATGTACATCACCACCAAGCTGAACCCGGCCCCGGCCGATCCGATGCAGGCCAAGATGATGTTGTTCATGCCGCTGGCCTTCTCGGTGATGTTCTTCTTCTTCCCGTCCGGCCTGGTGCTGTACTGGGTGGTGAACAACGTGCTGTCGATCGGTCAGCAGTATGTGATCTCGAAGAAATACGCCGAAGCGGCCGCCGCATAATGTAGGCACAGCCCGCCTGTTGTGAAAAAGCCCGTGCCCCGCACGGGCTTTTTTGTATCCGCACCCGTCTCGATAATTTACAATCATTCCATGAAACTAGACTCCTCCCCCATCGCCGCCATCGCCACCGCACCGGGGCGCGGCGGCATCGGCGTCGTGCGCGCCTCCGGCAAGAACCTGCAACCATTGATGAGCGCGCTGTTCGGCGCCACCGCGCTGGCGCCGCGCCACGCCACCTACATCCCGTTCCGCCAGGCCGACGGCACGCTGATCGACCAGGGCATCGCCATCCACTTCAAGGGACCGCAGTCCTACACCGGCGAGGACGTGCTGGAGCTGCAGGGCCACGGCGGCCCCATCGTGCTGCAACTGCTGCTGGCGCGCGTGCTCGAGGCCGGCGCCGAGAGCGGCCTGCGCCTGGCCGAGCCGGGCGAGTTCACCCGCCGCGCCTATCTGAACGACAAGCTCGACCTGGCCCAGGCCGAGGCGGTGGCCGACCTGATCGACGCCTCCACCGAGGCGGCCGCCAAGTCGGCCTCGCAGTCGCTGTCGGGCGCGTTCTCGAAGACCGTCAATACCCTGGTCGACGGCGTGACCAATCTGCGCATGCTGGTCGAGGCCACGCTCGACTTCCCCGAGGAGGAGATCGACTTCCTGGAGAAGTCCGACGCGCGCGGCCAGCTGGCCGGCATCGTCGCCTCGCTGCAGCAGGTGTTCAAGCAGGCCGCCCAGGGCGCGCTGCTGCGCGAGGGGCTCAACGTGGTGCTGGTGGGCCAGCCCAACGTCGGCAAGTCGTCCCTGCTCAACGCGTTGGCCGGGGCCGACGTGGCCATCGTCACGCCGATCGCCGGCACCACCCGCGACAAGGTCAGCGAGACCATCCAGATCGAGGGCATTCCGCTCAACATCATCGACACCGCCGGCATCCGCACCATCGACGACGCCGTCGACGTGGTCGAGCGCATCGGCATCGAGCGCACCTGGGGCGAGGTGGCCAAGGCCGACGTGATCCTGCACCTGCTCGACGCCGACCACGGCCCCTCGCGCGCCGACGACCACATCGTCGCCGCCTTCCCGGCCGGCGTGCCGGTGCTGCGGGTGTGGAACAAGATCGACCTGTCCGGCCACAAGGCGGCGGTCGACGCGATGGCGGACGCCACCCACATCTACCTGTCGGCGCACGAGCACATCGGCATCGACCTGCTGCGCGCCGAGCTGCTGCGCATCGCCGGCTGGCAGCAGACCGGCGAGTCGCTCTACCTGGCGCGCGAACGGCATTTGATCGCGCTGAAGAACGCCGGCGCCCACCTGGACCGCGCCGGCGAGCACGCCGCGCAGAACGACCAGTCGCTCGACCTGTTCGCCGAGGAGCTGCGGCTGGCCCAGGCGCAATTGTCGAGCATCACCGGCGCCTTCTCGTCGGACGATCTGCTGGGCGTGATCTTCGGCCGCTTCTGCATCGGAAAGTGATATCTTTTGTTCGTGCATTTCTGCGCGTCGAAATCAAGGTCGCAGAGCGCCTTCGGCGTTATGTTGATGTGGATGGAGAGATATCTATGAGATTGAGCAATGAGTGGTCCTAACGACGCGGCAGGTGGCGAGGGTGAATTGGTGCTGTATGCGACCGACGACGGCCGCGCGCAGTTCTTCTTACGCGCAGAGGGAGGGACTGTCTGGCTGACGCAACTCGAACTGGCCGAGTTATTTCAAACTACGGTGGCCAACGTCAATATTCATATTAAGAATGTTCTGGCGGAGGGCGAATTACAGGCTGGGGCAACTATTAAGTCTTCCTTAATAGTTCGAACGGAAGGTAAGCGTCAGATTCAACGTCCGGTCAAACAATACAGCCTGGAGATGGTTTTGGCCGTCGGCTATCGGGTCAGATCCCCGCGCGGCGTTCAATTTCGTCAATGGGCGACCGCTCATCTAAAGGAGTACCTGGTCAAGGGTTTCGTTCTGGATGACGCGCGCTTGAAGGATCCGGTTGGATGGGATTACTTTGACGAGCTACTCCGCCGCATCCGGGACATACGAGCCTCGGAGAAGCGCTTCTATCAGAAGGTGCGCGCTCTTTTTGCGCTGTCGGTGGACTACCGGGACCATGTCGAGTTGGCGGGGCAGTTCTTTGCTGAAGTTCAAAACAAGATGCTCTTCGCCGTTACTCGGCAGACTGCGGCGGAAATTATTGTTCAACGTGCCGACCCGTCGCAGCCCAATATGGCGTTGACCGCGTGGCGCTCCGGTTGTGTTCGCAAGACGGACGTGATCGTCGCTAAGAACTATCTGAATGCGGAAGAGATCGAACACTTGAACCGCATCGTTACTTTGTTTCTAGAGTTCGCGGAGCTACGGACCCAGCAGCGCAATATAGTGGATCCCGAATTTGAGACGATGGTTTAAGCTGTGGTCCGTGAAAGGATGACAGCAAATGAGTGAAGGTAAAAAGCGGCGAGTGCACACGGCGGAGTTCAAGGGCAAGGTGGGCCTTGAGGCGGTGCGCGGGGTGAAGACGGTGACGGAGATCGCGCAGGAGTACGGCGTACATCCAGTCCTGGTTGGCCAATGGAAGAAGGAAATCCTGGACAACGCGGCAGCCTTGTTTGATGCCAAGCGTGGTCCCAAGCCAGTCGATGAAAGCAGCCCGGAAGACAAGCTGTATGGCGAGATTGGGCGGCTGAAGATGCAGGTCGATTGGCT
>NZ_FOTW01000011.1 GCF_900114705.1 Rugamonas rubra | reverse complement strand
ATCGGATAGCATCATGCCGAGAAGTTAACACAACGAAAACGCGTTTACAACCGCTATCGATTGCTTAAGTCAACGGCATTAGGGTCTGACCCTAGGTTTGCGCCGCTTGGATTGGCTGAAAGCGCAGGCGTCGCTTACAGCAGGGAGTCGCGCACCACGCCGCGCGCCGCCATGGCGCGCTTCAGCTTGACCAGCGCCTCCTGCTGGATCTGGCGCACCCGCTCGCGCGTCACGCCCATCTCCTCGGCCAGGGTTTCCAGGGTGGCCGGGTCGTCGTTGTCCAGGCCGAAGCGGCGCATGATGACGATGCGCTGCTTGTCGGGCAGCTTGGTCAGCCAGTCGCGCACCAGCACCGTCATCTCGCGGTGCTCGGCGCGGGCGTCCGGGCTGTCCTCGGCGTCGCCGGGCAGCATGTCCATCAGCGAGGACTGCGGGTCGTTGTCGAGCGGGGCGTCGAGCGAGGTGGCGTGCTCGGACAGGGCGAGGATGTCCTGCACCTCCTCGACCGGGCGGCCGACCAGCTCGGCGATGTCCTCGGCGGTGGCGTCCTTGCCGTTGTGGTGCAGCGCCTCGAGGTGGTATTTGCCGCGCAGGATCTGGTTCAGCTCGCGCACCATGTGCACCGGCAGGCGCACCGTGCGGGCCTGGTTCATGATGGCCCGCTCGATGCTCTGGCGGATCCACCAGGTCGCGTAGGTGGAAAAACGGAAGCCGCGCTCGGGCTCGAACTTGTCGATGGCGCGCATCAGGCCGATGTTGCCCTCCTCGATCATGTCGAGCAGCACCACGCCACGGTTGATGTAGTGCTTGGCGATCGACACCACCAGCCGCAGGTTGTGCTCGATCATGGTCTGGCGCGCCTTGAAGTCGCCCTGCTTGGCCAGAGTGGCGAAGTGGACCTCCTGCGGCGCCGTCAGCAGCGGGCGCGTGCCGATCTGGTTCAGGTAGTGCTGGGTGGTGTCGGTCGACAGCTCGGCCGCCAGCACCTTCTTCAACTCGTCGACACTCTCCAGCACGGCGCCGACCTCGACCGGCGCCTCGCCCTCGCCCGCTTCGATGGCGTCGACGGCTAGGTCATCGCTCGATTCGTCCGGGAACTCCTCCGGTGCCGAATCGTCATCCATCTGGTCGGGCGGCATATGGGTCATGGTCGCTAACGGTTAGGCAGGAATTTCGACGGGTCCACCGGCTTGCCCTGCTGCCGGATTTCGAAGTGCAGCTTGACGCCGTCGGCGTCCGAATCGCCCATTTCGGCGATCATCTGTCCCTTGTTGACGCTCTGCCCCTCCTTCACAACGATGCTGCGGTTGTGCGCGTAGGCCGACAACAAGCTGTTACTGTGCTTCACGATGACGAGATTACCATATCCGCGAATGCCGCTGCCGGCGTACATGACTTTTCCGGCGCCGGCAGCCACGACTTGTTGCCCGGCCTTGCCGGCGATGTCGACGCCCTTGTTCTTGCCCTCGTCGAAGGTGGCGACGACGCGCCCCTCGGACGGCCACATCCAGCTCAGCTTCTCGTCGTCGGCCGGCGCGGCGGCGGCCGGCGCGCTCGGCGCCGCCACGGCCGGGGCCGGCGCGGCGGCCGTGGCCGGCTTGCCGTTGTCGCCGTCGGGGCGTTGCAGCTCGGCCAGCGCGGCGTCGGTATAGGCCCGCTTGTCGGCCTTCGGCCCGCTCTTGCGCGGCACCGGCGCGGCCGGCGCCGGCTTGCTCTCGGCCGGCGGCATGACGATGGCCGAGGTCTGCACGCCGGCCGCGCCGGCGTCCGGCGGCAGCACGCGCAGCACCTGGTCGACCTTGATGTCGTTCGGGTTGGCCAGGTTGTTCCAGCTGACCAGGTCGCGGTAGTTCTGGCCGTGCTCGAGGGCGATGCGCAGCAAGGTGTCGCCCTTCTTGACGGTGTACAGGCCGCGCTCGTCGCGGCCGCGCTGCGCGTCCTCGCTCGGCGTCGACGGCTTGGGCAGGGGCGCGTTGCGCTCGACCACCGGCGCCTGGTTGGGGGTGGTGCTGCAGGCGCTCAACAGCGCCAGCGAGATGCTCAGAACAAGCAGGGAACTTTTATTAGTCATTCTCATCTTAATAGGTCTATCTGGTCGCCCGCGGCCGGGCCGGGCCGGCTCAGGCCGTGCCCGGCCGCAGCGGGACGAAGTGGCAGTCTTCCAGGGTTTCGCTGACCCACTCGGCCTTGCCGGTGCGGGTGATCAATTCCAAATGTTGCGCGCGCGCGCCCACCGGCGCCACCAGGCGGCCGCCGATGGTCAGCTGCTCGAGCAGGGCGCGCGGCACCTCCAGGCCGGCGGCGGCCAGGATGATGCCGTCGAAGGGCGCCGCCTGCGGCAGGCCAAGCATACCATCTCCGTAGTGCAAGCGCAGGTTCGCCACGCGCAACGGCCGCAGGTTGCTCTTGGCCAACTCGTGCAGCGGCTTGATGCGCTCGATCGAGTACACCTCCTGCGCGACGCGCGACAACACCGCCGCCTGGTAGCCGCAGCCGGTGCCGATCTCGAGCACGCGGCGCAGCGTGCCGCCGTTGCGCATCACCTCGATCATGCGCGCCACGATGTACGGCTGGCTGATCGTTTGGTGGTGGCCGATCGGCAGCGAGGCGTCGATATAGGCCTGCGAGGCCAGCGCCTCCTCCATGAACAGATGGCGCGGCACCGTCTCCAGCGCGGCCAGCACCTGCTGGTCCTTGACGCCCTGCTTGGCGACGCGCGCCACCATGGCGCGGCGCACCGCCTCGGACACCAGCGGGTTCTGCCGTGGCGCGGCGGCGGCGGCCGGCTGGGCCCGCTCCATGGCGTAGCCGTGCGACTTCGACGGCGAGGCGCCGGCGCCGCCGGCGCGGGCGGCCGGGCCGGCCTGCGCCGCGCCCGGCCGGGCGGCCTGCTGGGCCGCGCTCAGCGCGGCGTTCTGGGTCGCCGTCTGCGGCGTGGCGACCGGCGCGAACAGCGCCGTCTTCTTGGCCTTGTCGACCACCGAGGACAGCGGCAGCGGGAAGCTGCGCGGTTTGTCGTTCATGCCAGGCCCCTTGCCAGCGCGTCGAGTTGGGTGGTGTGGGTCAGGTCGATCTGCAGCGGGGTGATCGAGACCTGGCCCCGGGCGACGGCGTGGAAGTCGGTGCCGGCGCCGGCGTCCTTGGTGGCGCCGGGCGGGCCGATCCAGAAGATCTCATTGCCGCGCGGGTCGAGCGCGCGGATCACCGGCTCGGCCTGGTGGCGCCGGCCGAGCCGGGTGGCCACCACCGGGCCGAAGCGCTCGTAGGGCAGGTTCGGGATGTTGACGTTGAGCAGGTAGGGGCGCGCCAGCGTGTCGAACTGGCGCAGCACGATGTCGCGCGCCAGGCGGGCGGCGTCCTCGATGTGCTCCCAGCCGTGCGAGCCCTGCGAGAAGGCGATCGCCGGGATGCCGAACAGATAACCCTCGGTGGCGGCGGCCACGGTGCCCGAGTACAGCGTGTCGTCGCCCATGTTGGGACCGTTGTTGATGCCCGACACCACCAGGTCGGGCCGGTAGTCGAGCATGCCGGTGAGCGCGACGTGGACGCAGTCGGTCGGCGTGCCGTTGACGAAGTAGAAACCGTTGGCCGCCCGCTGCACCGACAGCGGCCGGTCCAGCGACAGCGAGTTGGAGGCGCCGGAGCGGTTGCTGTCGGGCGCCACCACGACGATGTCGGCCACGGCGGCGAGCGCCTCGGCCAGGGCGTTGATGCCGGGGGCGAGGTAGCCGTCGTCGTTACTGATTAGGATTCTCATACGCCGATTTTAACCGAAGCAATGGCCGGAAGCGCGAACCGGCGGCCCCGCCGGCAGATAAATTTATTGCCGACGGGAAAAGCGCGGCGCCGGTGCGGCGGCGCCGGCCGCGCCGCGTCAGCGGCGCCGCCCCGGCGCCGGCGCCGCGCCGCCCAGCTCGACCGGCTCGGGCCGCTCGGCGAGCAGGCCGGCCACCTCGTCGAGCTCGCCCAGCTGCGCCAGCGCGCTGTAGTCGGGGCCCTCCAACTGCTGGCACAGCTCGCGCACGCTGGCCGCCTCGCCCAGCTGGCGCAACACCTCGTCGAGCTGCTGGCGCGCCGCCCGCGTCTCCGGATGGGCCGCGCCCAGGCGCTGGGTGCGCGCCTCGACGACGGTGCTGAACAGGCCGCGCGCCGCCTCGAACTGGCGCAGCTGGGCCAAGGTGCGCGCCAGCGCCGACTTGGCGCGCAGCGTGTCCGGATGCTCGGCGCCGAGCAGGCGCTTGCGCGCCGCCACCACCTGCTGCTGGGCGTCGCGCGCCGCCTCGAGCTCGCCGCGCAGGGCCAGCAGTTCGGCGCGCGCCGCCTTGCATTCGAGCGTCAGCAGGTGCTCGCCGCCGAGCAGGCGCAGGTAGGCCTCGAGCACCGCGTCCTGGATCGCCAGCGCGGCGCCGCTGTCGCCCCGCAAGGCCAGCGTGGCGGCCAGGCTGCCGCGCGCCGCCAGCGTGTCGAGGTGCTCGGCGCCGAGCTGGCGGGCGCGCGCCTCGACCACGCACTGCTCGAGGAACTCGGCCTCGTCGAGCCGGCCCTGCTGGCGCAGCAGGCCGGCCAGGTTGCTCTTGCTGAGCAGGGTGTCGACATGGTCCTCGCCGAGCACGCGCTGGCGCAGGCTCATGCTTTCCTCGAAGCAATGCACGGCCTGGCCGGCCTTGCCCTCGCGGCGGTACAGCTCGCCCAGCCGGTTCAGGTCGCGCGCCAGCGGCAGCGACTGGGCCCGCGGGCTGCCGTCCTCGAGCGCCTGGCGCGCCTCGCCGATGGAGGCCAGCAGGTGGATCTCGCGGCTCGACTGCCAGGGGAAGTAGCCGCCGGCCAGCCATTCGAGGAAGGCCTCGAAGGTGCGCGTCAGCGAGAAGCGGTCGCCGCCCTGGTCGATGCGCACGGCCAGCTGCTCGCCGTAGGCGAAGGTCTTGGTCTGCTGCAGCTGCACCTCGTCGAAATAGCTGTCCATCAGGGCGTGCTGCAGGCCGTAGCAGTCGCGCAGCAGCTCCTCGAAGATCGGCTGGTAGCCGGCGATGCCGCGCGCCGCGTCGCCCCGGCGCCACTGGGCGCGCTGCTCGCTGTCGCCCATCTCTATGCGCGAGGGCAAGGGGTAGACCAGCAGCTGGCGCTGCTCGTCCTCGTGGCTGCGGCGGTAGGCGGCGGCGCGCGCCACCAGCGCCTGCACGCCCTCCAGGCTTTGCCGGTTGGGCGTGAAGACCACCACCAGCTTGCGCGGGAGCAAGGTGGTGCAGATGCCGGCGCTGTCGCTGCGGCCGGTGCGCGAGTCGACCAGCACGTAGCGGAAGTGGCGCGCCAGGTTGTCGGCGAAGCAACGGAACAGCGCCGGGCAGGCGTCGAACAGCGTGTCCCAGTGCAGCGCGGCGAGCCGCTCGCCGTAGCTGGCGTCGAAGCGGCCGGCGCGCATCAGGTACAGCGGGCTGCTCTGGTCGACCCGGCAGACGTACTGCTCCCAGTCGATGGCGGCCAACACCTGGCGCGCCAGCTCGGCGTCGTCCTGGCCGCCGCCGCCACGGCGGCGCTGCAACTGCTCGCCGCAGGCCTCGAAAAACTCCAACACGCCGGGGCCCTCCTCGTGCTGCGGGAAGTAGTGGTGCAGGCCCGGCGCCTCCAGGTCCCAATCTATCATCAGGGTCGGCACCGTCGCGTTCTGCCGCTTGGCCAGCAGCACGGCGATGTTGGACAGGGCCATGGTGCGGCCCGTGCCCCCCTTGTAGGAATAGAAGGTGACGACTTCGCCGGGCGCGGTCAGCGGCGGCAGGGACAGGCGGGTGAGTTCCATGGCGAACCTTTAGCGTGGGAAGTGGGGGGGAGGAATGGCGCGCCATTCCGGCGGAATGTCGGGCAGCACGAAACGGCTGCAATCATGCCCGGGCGGCATGTAGCGTTTCAGACAATGGTAGTGGGCGGCGATGCGCTGCACGATGCGCTCTATGTCGGGCAGGTAGTCGGGATTGGTCTTCAGGTCGCCGGTGGCCAGGGTGTAGCGCGAGAAATCCACATACATGCCGCCGGTGATCTGCGGCGGCAGGCTGAGCGGGTGGCGCGTCATGATGACGGGAATGATCAGGTGGCTGGGCAGCGCATACCACTGCTTGCGCTCGTCCTCGATCAATTGCATGGCGGCAAATTCGCGCCGGGTGTAGGGGTGCGCCTCGTACTTCGGCGTGTAGATGACGATCATGCAGACGCTCTCGCACAGGGCGGTGGCGATGCGGCTGTCGAGGTCGTCGCCGCCGCCGAGTTGCTCGCTGTCGACAAACAACTCCCTCTCGGAATCGAAATGGGGTTCCAGATAGCACTTCAGGGCGTCCACCAGATCGTTCTTGAACTTGCTCATGAACGCATGCCGGCCATGCGCGTAACTAAAGAAACAGCCGTAGCGGATCGCCATGACATCCCTCCGTTTCTTTTCCAGGCACGATGCTGCGCACTAACCAACTCTAACAATCCCCTACCCCGCCACTTTGCGCCGGCGCAAATGCGTAGCAAAATGAAAACACCGATTGCGCTGGCGCCATTTCAGGCATAATTGAAAAACCAAACGGTCGTACTATTTTCCAGCCACACCCATCCAAACGAGAACGGAGACACACAAATGAAAGCCATCGTATGCAAGGCCTGGGGCCTGCCGGACAGCCTGGTCGTCGAGGAACTGGCGGCACCGCTGCCGGCCGCCGGCCAGGTGGTGGTCGAGGTGCAGGCCGCCGGCGTCAACTTCCCGGACGTGCTGATCATCCAAGGCAAGTACCAGTTCAAACCGGAACTGCCGTTCACCCCGGGCAGCGAGGTGGCCGGCGTGGTCAGCGCGGTGGCGCCCGACGTGACCAGCTTCAAGGTCGGCGACCGGGTCATCGCCTTTACCGCGACCGGTGGTTTCGGCCAGCAGTTGGCGGTGCCGGCGCAGGCCCTGATGCCGATGCCG
The DNA here is from genome assembly GCF_900114705.1 of Rugamonas rubra. Lineage (GTDB taxonomy): Bacteria > Pseudomonadota > Gammaproteobacteria > Burkholderiales > Burkholderiaceae_D > Rugamonas > Rugamonas rubra. Next base: position 289,712 of record NZ_FOTW01000011.1, on the reverse strand, counting down.
CCCGGCATGGATTTCGACACCGCCGCCGCCATCACCCTGACCTACGGCACCTCGCACCACGCCGTGGTCGATAGAGCCGCGCTAAAATCTGGCGAGACCATGCTGGTTCTTGGCGCGGCCGGCGGGGTCGGCCTGGCCGCCATCGAGATCGGCAAAGCGCTGGGAGCCCGCGTCATTGCTGCCGCTTCGAGCGACGAGAAGCTGGAAGTGTGCAAGGCGCACGGTGCCGACGCCGTCATAAACTACAGCAAGGAAGATTTGCGCGAGGCGATCAAGGCGGCCACCGGCGGCAAGGGTCCGGACGTGGTCTACGACCCGGTCGGCGGCGACTACAGCGAGGCGGCCTTCCGCTCGATCGCCTGGCGCGGCCGCTATCTGGTGGTCGGCTTCGCCAACGGCGAGATCCCCAAGCTGCCGCTCAACCTGACCCTGCTCAAGGGCGCCTCGCTGGTCGGCGTGTTCTGGGGCGAGTTCGCCAAGCGCGAGCCGAAGGCCAACCTGGCGGCCATGCGCGAGCTGCTCGGCTGGTTGGCGGAAGGCAAGATCAAGCCGCGCATCTCGGCCCGCTACGCGCTGGCCGACACCGCCCGCGCGCTCGAGGACATGGCCGCGCGCAAGGTCACCGGCAAGGTGGTGATCCTGCCGCAGGCTTGAAGCGGGGGCTTCTTCCACGGCAAGAATGTCTGGCGCCGAACCGGTGCAGACGTGAAAACGGGGCGCCGACATTGCTGTCGGCACCCCGTTTTTTTACCCCTACCCCGCGACGCGGAAGCCGGGGTCTGACCCCATCCGGGGTCAGACCCCTTTGCTTGCGGGGTAAGGCCGGCATTCCGGTACGCCGAGAAGAACCCCAAAAATACTACCGGAAGTTACAAATCGGAATCTTTGGCGGCGGCGTTTCCGGCCGTCGTCGGCGGCAGGTTGCGGAAGAATTCCAGCACCTCGGCCTCCTCGCGCGAGCGCTTGAACGGCGGCAAGGACTGCCAGATGCGTCGTCCATACGGCTTGGAGATGACGCGCGGATCGCACAACATCAGCACGCCACGGTCGCCCTCGTCGCGGATCAGGCGGCCGGCGCCCTGCTTCAAATTGATGATCGCCTCCGGCAGGGTGTGGTGCATGAAGCCGTTCTTGCCCTGCTTTTCCATCACCTCGATGCGCGCCGCCAGCACCGGATCGTCGGGCGGGGCGAAGGGCAGCTTGTCGATGATGACCAGCGACAAGGCCTCGCCGCGCACGTCGACGCCCTCCCAGAAGCTCTGGCTGCCGATCAGCACGCCGTTGCCGGACTTGCGGAACTGGTCGAGCAGCTCGGTGCGGCCCTTGTCGCCCTGCACGAACAGCGGATACGGCAACCCGCGCTTGGCGAACTCGTCGCGCAGGCGCTCGGCCGCCCGCTTCACCGCGCGCAAGGTGGTGCAGAGCAGGAAGGTGCGGCCGCCGGCCGCCTCGATGATCGGCAGCGCCTTGTCCAGCACCACGTCGATGTAGCCCATCGAGTTCGGGTCCGGCATGTTCTGCGGCACGTAGAGGATGCCCTGCTTCTCGTAGTCGAAGGGGCTGGGCCAGCTGCGCGCCGGCTCGTCGGCCAGGCCCATCTGCTCGGCGAAGTGCTTGAAATCGTTCTTCACGGCCAGCGTCGCCGAGGTGAAGATCCAGCTGCGCGGCACGCCCTCGCGCTGGCCGTTGAAGATCGGCGCGATCGACAGCGGCGTCTTGTGCAGCTGCAGCGAGGTGGTGTAGGCCTCGACCCAGAACACCGCCTCCTCGCCCGGCGTGACGCGCGCCTTCGGGTCGAATTTCCACGCCGCCAGCTGCTGCGCCAGCTCGACGCCGCGCACGCGGCACTGCTCCAGCGTCTCGGCGCGCACCGCCTGGGTCTCGAGCACGGCGATCATGCCGTCCAGCTCGTCCTTCAAATGTTGCAGCGCCGGGAAGAAGTCGCTCGACGGCGCGATCTGCGCCAGCGACATGCGCACGATGTCCTGCGAGAAAGTCAGGCGCAGGTCGCGCGCCGCCTTCTCCACCACGGTGACCACCTTGCCCCAGTCGGCGCCGTCGCGGGCGTTGGACAGGCCCTCGGCCAGCACGTCGCGGCACAGCTCGAGCACCTGCGAGGTGGAGAAGGTGTCGCCGAAGAACAGGGTCGCCGTGTCGGGCAGCTGGTGCGCCTCGTCGAAGATGATGGTGTTGGCCGACGGCAACAACTCGGCCACGCCGGTGTCCTTCAGCGCCACGTCGGCGAAGAACAGGTGGTGGTTGACCACCACCACGTCGGCCTGCTGCGCCTCCTTGCGCGCCTTCATGACGAAGCAGTCCTGGTAGTACTGGCACTCGGCGCCCATGCAGTTGTCGCGGGTCGAGGTGACCAGGTTCCAGATCGGCGCGTTCTCCGGCACCCGCGCCAGCTCGGCCTTGTCACCCGAGCTGGTCATTTTGATGAAGCGCGAGATCTCGCGCAGGTTGCCGACGTCCTCGCGCGAAGTCATGCGGCCGTTCTGCAACGTGCGCTCGAGGTGGTAGTGGCAGACGTAGTTCGAGCGGCCCTTGAGCAAGGCAACCGAGACGGGCGCCTGCAGCGCCGCGCGCACGGTCGGAATGTCGCGCAGGAACAACTGGTCCTGCAAGTTCTTGGTGCCGGTGGAGACGATGGTCTTGCCGCCCCACATCAGCGCCGGCACCAGGTAGGCGAAGGTCTTGCCGGTGCCGGTGCCGGCCTCGGCGATCAGGGTGGTCTGCTTGGCGATGGCGTCGGCGATCGCCTTGGCCATGTCGGTCTGCGAGCGGCGCGGCCGGTAGTCGCCCACCGCCGGGCCGAGCGGGCCGCCGGCGCCGAACAGGCGTTCGATCTCGGCGTCGTGGCGGCCGGGCTCGACCCAGGGCTCGGCCGCGCCGGCCGCCCCGGCGGCGTCGGCCGCCCCGGGCGCGGCGGCGGCCGGCGGCGGCACCAGGCGCGCGCGCGGCGCGGCCGCGCCGGTGCTGGCGGCCACGGTGGTCGGAATGGGGGAAGCTGCCTGCTCGTCGGCGGGCGCCGCAGGCGTCAAGTGTTGTTCGGTCAAAATATGCTTTGGTGAGGCCGGCGGCGCGCGGGGCGCCGCTCAGGCCGGGACATCGGGCACTAGTTGCATTTTTAGCAAAGTGATATAGTCTTTCAGCTGCAATTTGCGCTTCTTCAGGCGGCGCAGTTGCAGTTGGTCGTGGTGGCCGTCGAGCGTGAGCATGTCGATGACCGCGTCCAGATCGCGGTGTTCCACGTCGAGTTCAATCAGGCGCCGCTGTATTTCTTGTGCATCAGTCATGGTTCTCAGTTTTCTGTTACAAATTGTTCAGTGCGTTCCGGACAGATACGCATACAATCATTTTGCAAATAGTTTCGCTTGGCCAACCTCTGCTTGCAACAAAACTGCTTACCGGTGCATAGTTTAATCTACGGCGGCCCTGCCGCCAACCAGATTGATACCCAGCGCGGGCCAGCGCGCGATCGAGCTCTCCAGGACACCGCGTATTTATGGCCAACTACAAGATCGAGGCCGGCACGGCCCAGCACATCGGCAACCGGACTCTACAGCAGGACCGCGTCGCCCTCTACACCGCCGCCGGCGCGCCCGGCTATGTGATGGCGCTGCTGGCCGACGCCGGCGGCGGCGGCGGCGTCATCGCGGCCGACCAGGTGCTGCTGACCGGCAAGCACCTGCTCGACGAGTTCCGCCCCGGCGAGGCGCCCGGCACGGTCCGGCTGCAAGCGCTGCTGCGCCAGATCGCCGCCGAGGCCCACCAGATCATCCGCATGAACCCGATCGCCGCCGCCAGCGAGCCGCAGGCGGCGATGGTGGTGCTGCTGCTGACGCCGCTGGGCCAGGCGCTCTGGGCCCATGTCGGCGACGCCCGCCTCTACCAATTTAGCGGCGCCCAATGCGTCCAGCGCAGCAACGACGACGCCTACGTCGCCCATTTGATCGAGGTCGACCAGCTGCCGGCCGAGGCGGCGCGCAGGCACCGCGCCACCCGCGCGCTGAGCAATGTGCTGGGCCACGGCCTGAAACCGCCCTTCGTCACCGTCGGCAGCCACCAGGGCCTGCGGCCGGGCGACAGCTTCCTGTTGTGCTCGGACGGCCTGTGGCAATACTTCGCCGACGGCGAGCTGGCCGCCGTGCTGGCGCGCAACACGCCACGGCTGGCGGCCGAATTGCTGATCAACAAGGCCATCGAACGGGCCAAGGGCAAGGGCGACAATTGCAGCATGGCCATCGTCAAGCTGGTCGCGCCGCCCGACGCCGAGGCCATCGCCGGGCAAAAGAACACCCGCGTGCCCTGAGCGGCCGGGGCGGCGCCGGCGCCGTCAGCGCTTGGCGGCCGCCGCTGCGGCGGCCTTCTTCTCGGCGGCCGCCTCCTGCTTCTGCCTGGCCGCCAGCTTGGCCGCCTTGTCCGCCTTGCGGGCGGCGACGTCGCGCTGGCGCTGCGCCGACAGCGCGGCCTTCTTCTCGAAGGCGGCGGCGTTGGCGGCCCGCTGGCCTGCGCTGGCGGCCTCCTCGGCCTGCTGGCGCCGCAGCTTGGCCTCGTAGGCCTCTTGGCGCTGCTGCAGGCTGGGCCCGGACGGCGGCGCGCGCGGCGTCTCGGCGGCGCCGACCAGCGGCACCGGTTTGGCCGGCTGCGCCAGGCGCGCGGCCTGTTCGACCTCGTCCTTGCGGATGCGCTCGGCCAGCTCCTGGTCGCGCCGTTCGACCGACTCGAGCCGCTTGAAGTGGTTGGCCTCGACCTCGACCGCGCGCAGTTCCGACAGGGCGACGCGGCGCACCTCCTTGGCCTTGTCCAGGCAACGGTTGACGAAGAACAGCGTGTAGCAGACCTGCTCCTCGGCGGCGAAGCGGGCGCGCACGGCGGCGCGGTCCTTGGCCACCTGGGCCAGGGTGGCGTCGGCCTGCTCGACCGAATGGCTTTCCGGCACGCGCGGCGCGCCGATCGGCTCCTGGCCGACGCCCTGGGCGGCGGCCGGCCCGGGCGCGGCCAGTGCCAGCGCAGTGGCCAGCGCCAGCGCCGTCGTGGTGATACGTTTCATCATGCTCATCCTTGTTTGCTTCAAGCCAGCGCGGCGGCGGCGCCGCGCTGTTCCTTGTCCATGTATTCGCGCGACTGCATCTCGACGATGCGCGAGACGGTGCGGTGGAACTCGTTCGACAACACCCCGTTGGTGTACAACTCCTCCGGCGCCACCTCGGCCGACATCAGCAGCTTCACGCCCTGGTCGTAGAAGACGTCGATCAACCAGGTGAAACGGCGCGCTTCGGACGACATCGAGGCCGACATCATCGGAATCTCGGACAATATCACGGTATGGAAGCGGCTGGCGATTTCCAGGTAGTCGTTCTGCGAACGGGGACCGCCGCACAGGGTGTTGAAATCGAACCAGATGGTGGTGCCGGCACGGCGCAGCGCGCGGATCTCGCGGCTTTCGATGCGCACGCAGGGGTCCTCGTCGGCCTGCTCGGCGATCTTGGCGTAGGCCTCGCGCAGGGCGCGGTCGGTGGCCGCGCCGAGCGGCGTGTAGTAGCAGTCGACCTGCTCCAGCGCCCGGCCGCGGTAGTCGATGCCGGCGTCGATGTTCATCACGTCGAGGCGCTCCTTGAGCAGGGCGATGGTGGGCAGGATGCGGTCGCGGTGCAGGCCGTCCGGATACAGCGTGCCCGGCTCGTAGTTGGAGGTCATGATGAAGGAGACGCCGTTGTCGAACAGCGCCTTCAACAGGTTGTACATGATCATCGCGTCGGCCACGTCGGAGATGTGGAACTCGTCGAAGCAGATCAGCCGGTATTTCTTGGCGATGCGGCGCGCCACCTCGTTGAGCGGGTCGGCCACGCCGGTCAGCTCGTCGAGCTCGCGGTGCACGCCGCGCATGAATTCGTGGAAGTGCAGCCGGGTCTTGCGCACCAGCGGCACCACCGAATAGAAGCTGTCCATCAGGAAAGACTTGCCGCGCCCCACGCCGCCCCACATGTAGACGCCGCGCGGCACGTCGGGCCGGTTGATCAGGCGTTTGAAGCTGTTCGAGCGTTGCCCCTTGTACTCGACCCACTCGTCGTAGCAGCGCTGCAGTCGCTCGACGGCACGGCCTTGCGCCTCGTCGGCCTTGAAATCGCGTTGTTCCAACGCATGCTGGTAAAACTCTTGGACGTTCATGTGGTTCAATTCTGTGCGACGACTGCGCAAAAAAAATGGCGGGCCAGGCCCGCCCTACGGCAATGATGATCGAGCGTTGACCCCGCAAACCGGATGCCGGGGTCAGACCCCGTGGGGTCTGACCCCTGTCGGCCGCTTTGCGGGGTAAGGCCGCGATCTTAGAAGTTCAAGGTGCGCTTGTCGATCGCCAGCGCGGCTTCCTTGGTCGCTTCCGACAGCGATGGGTGGGCGTGGCAGATGCGCGCGATGTCCTCGGCCGAAGCCTTGAATTCCATCGCCACGACGGCCTCGGCGATCAGCTCGGAAGCCATCGGTCCGATGATGTGCACGCCGAGGATCTCGTCGGTGGTGGCGTCGGCCAGGAACTTGACCATGCCCGAGGTGTCGCCCAGCGCGCGGGCGCGGCCGTTGGCCATGAACGGGAAGGTGCCGGCCTTGTAGGCGATACCGGCGGCTTTCAGCTGCTGCTCGGTCTGGCCGACCCAGGCGATTTCCGGCGAGGTGTAGATCACCCAAGGAATCGTGTTGAAGTTGGTGTGACCGTGCTGGCCGGCGATACGCTCGGCCACGGCAACGCCCTCTTCTTCCGCCTTGTGCGCCAGCATCGGGCCGCGCACCACATCGCCCACCGCCCACACGTTCGGCAGGTTGGTCTTGCAGTCGCCGTCGACGGCGATGAAGCCGCGCTCGTCGAGTTGCAGGCCGACCTTGTCGGCGGCCAGGCCGTTGGTGTTCGGCGTGCGGCCGATCGAGATGATCAGCTTGTCGAACACGGCGGTCTGCGCCTCGCCCTTGGCGTTCTCGTAGGCCACGGAAACGTTGTTCTTGCCCGGGGTGATCTGGCCGATCTTGCAACCGAGGTTGATGTTCAGGCCCTGCTTGGCGAACAGCTTGCCGGCTTCCTTGGCGATCTGCTCGTCGACCGCGCCGAGGAACACCGGCAGGCCTTCCAGCACGGTCACTTCGGAACCCAGGCGGCGCCACACGCTGCCCATTTCCAGACCGATGACGCCGGCGCCGATCACGCCCAGCTTGGCCGGCACGGCGTCGATCGCCAGTGCGCCGGTGTTCGACAGGATCAGTTTCTCGTCGAACGGCGCGCCCGGCAGTTCACGCGCGTTGGAACCGGTCGCCACGATGACATGCTTGGCGCTGATGGTCTCGTTGGCCGGGGCCGACACGCTCAGCGGGTAGCCTTCCGCGGTGGCGGCGCCGGCGAAGCTGGCGCGGCCGTGGAAGAAGGTCACCTTGTTCTTTTTGAACAGGAAGACGATGCCGTCGTTGTTCTGCTTGACGATGGTGTCCTTGCGCTTGAGCATCTGGCCGAGGTTCAGCTTCAGGCCGGAAACGTCGATGCCGTGGTCGGCGAAGGAGTGGCCGGCGTGCTCGTAGTGCTCGGACGATTGCAGCAGCGCCTTCGACGGGATGCAACCGACGTTGGTGCAGGTGCCGCCCAGGGCAGGGCCGCCCTTGGCGTTTTCCGCCGCGTCGACACAGGCGACCGAGAAGCCCAGCTGGGCCGCGCGGATGGCCGCGATGTAGCCGCCTGGGCCGCCACCGATGACGACGACGTCGAATTGTTTAGTTGTGCTCATTTTTTAGTTCCCAATCTGTTCTTCGTCCGGGACGAAGATCCATAACAGTATGTAAATCACCAGTCCGAAGCCGAACGACAGCGTGAACAACACGAAGATCAAGCGCCAGATCCACGACTCCATGCCCGAGGCTTGGCCGAGGCCGCCGCAGACGCCGCCCAGCCAGCGGTCGCGTTGCGAGCGGCGGAAGCGGTTGAATTCCTGCACCAGCTCGCTGCCGCCGCTGCCGCCCTCACTGCCCTTGTCCAGGGCCGGACCGTTGAGCAGGCGCGCCTTGGCCTGGGCGAATTCCGCGTCGGACAGGGCGCCGGCCTGGTTCAGTTCGTGCAAACGTTTGATTTCTTCGGAGACGCTCATGCTTGACCTCTCTGGATAGACCCGCGACCGCAAAGCCAGGGTCAGACCCTAGGGTCTGACCCTCAACGCACGGTCGCGGGTGGACGGGTGACGACGTCGAAATTACAGGTCCAGCAGCAGGCGGGCCGGATCTTCCAGCGCTTCCTTCATGGCGACCAGGCCCAGCACGGCTTCGCGGCCGTCGATGATGCGGTGGTCGTAGGACATCGCCAGGTAGTTCATCGGACGGATGACGATCTGGCCGTTTTCGACCACGGCGCGGTCCTTGGTGGCGTGCACGCCCAGGATGGCCGACTGTGGCGGGTTGATGATCGGGGTCGACAGCATCGAGCCGAAGGTGCCGCCGTTGGAGATCGAGAAGGTGCCGCCGGTCAGGTCGTCCAGGGTCAGCTTGCCTTCCTTGGCCTTGGCGCCGAATTCACCGATCTTCTTCTCGATGTCGGCGATCGACATCTGGTCGGCGTTGCGCAGGATAGGCACCACCAGGCCGCGTGGCGAACCGACGGCGATGCCGATGTCGAAGTAGCCGTGGTAGACGATGTCGTTGCCGTCGACCGAGGCGTTGATGATCGGGTATTTCTTCAGCGCGGCAACGGCGGCCTTGACGAAGAAGGACATGAAGCCCAGCTTGACGCCGTGCTCTTTCTCGAACTTGTCCTTGTACTTGTTGCGCAGTTCCATCACCGGAGCCATGTTCACTTCGTTGAACGTGGTCAGGATGGCGTTGGTCGACTGCGACTGCAGCAGGCGCTCGGCGATACGGGCGCGCAGGCGGCTCATCGGCACGCGCTCTTCCGGACGCTCGCCCAGGCTGGCGGCGCTAGGCGCGGCAACTTGCTGCAGGGCCGGCTTGGCGGCCGCTGGTGCCAGCGGTGCCGGAGCGGCGGGCTTGACCGCTACGGCGGCCAGGGCGTCGCCCTTGGTGACGCGGCCGTCTTTGCCGGAGCCGGCCACTTGCGCGGCGCTCATGTTGGCTTCCGACAGGATCTTGGCGGCGGCCGGCATGGCGACGTCGCCCTTGTTGGCGGCGGCTGGTGCGGCGGCGGCTGGCGCGGCTGGCGCGGCCGACACTTCCATCGGGCTGACCTTGGCCGAGCCTTCGGTGTCGATGATGGCGATGATTTCGCCGGCGACGACGGTAGCACCGTCGCCCTTGATGATTTGTACGATGACGCCGGCGGCCGGGGCCGGCAGTTCCAGCACCACTTTGTCGGTTTCGATGTCGATCAGGTTCTCGTCGCGGGCGACGGACTCGCCGATCTTCTTGTGCCAGGTGAGCATGGTCGCTTCGGCGACCGATTCGGACAGCTGGGGTACTTTAACTTCGATTTGTGCCATGTAAAACTCCGTGTTTGTATTGTTATCGTGGCGCCGCGTCAGCCTGGGCTGCGCGGCGCTCCATCGTTATTTGGTGAGGATGAAACCCTTGAGCTTGGAGAACGCGGTCTCCAGCAGTTCCTTCTGCTGCGCATAGTGCTTGTCGTAGTAACCGACCGCAGGCGAGGCCGAGGCCGGGCGACCGGCGTAGGCCAGGCGCTGACCAGCGTCCATGCTCTCGAAGATGTTGTGCTGGATCTGGAACCATGGGCCCTGATTCTGCGGCTCGTCCTGCGCCCAGACCACTTCGGCCAGGTTGGGGAACTTCTTCAGCTCGGCGGCGAACGACTTGTGCGGGAACGGATACAGCTGCTCGACGCGGATGATCGCCGTGTCGGTCTGGCCGCGCGTTTTGCGGGCGTTGACCAGGTCGTAGTAGACCTTGCCCGAGCAGGCGACGACGCGCTTGACCTTCTTGGCGTCGATCTTCTCGTCCACTTCGCCGATGACGGTGTGGAACACGCCCTTGGCCAGGTCGGTCAGCGGCGAACCGGCGTCCTTGTTGCGCAGCAGCGACTTCGGCGTCAGGATGACCAGCGGCTTGCGGAACTGGCGCACCATCTGGCGGCGCAGCACGTGGAAGATCTGCGATGCGCTGGTCGGCTGGACCACTTGCATGTTGTTGTCGGCGCACAGTTGCAGGAAACGCTCGGGACGGGCCGAGCTATGCTCTGGACCCTGGCCTTCGTAGCCGTGCGGCAGCATCATCACCAGGCCGCAGGCGCGGCCCCACTTCACTTCGCCGGAGCTGATGAACTGGTCGATCACCACTTGGGCGCCGTTGGCGAAGTCGCCGAACTGGGCTTCCCAGATGGTCAGGGTGTTCGGTTCGGCGCTGGCGTAGCCGTATTCGAAGGCCAGTACGGCCTCTTCCGACAACACGGAGTCGATCACGGTGAACGGTGCTTGGCTGTCCGATACGTTGCACAGCGGCACGTACGAACCGGCATCCCACTTCTCGCGGTTCTGGTCGTGCAGCACGGCATGGCGGTGCACGAAGGTGCCACGGCCGGCGTCCTGGCCGGTCAGGCGGATGGCGTAGCCGGACGAGACCAGCGAGGCGTAGGCCAGGTGTTCGCCCATGCCCCAGTCCAGGTTCATTTCGCCGCGGCCCATGGTGGCGCGGTCGCCCAGCACCTTCTCGACCAGCGAGTGGACCTTGAAGTCTTCCGGCACGGTGGTGATGCGGGTGGCCAGGCGTTTCAGCTCGGTCATCGGCACGGCGGTGTCGGCGCTGTCGGTCCACTTGCGGTTCAGGAAAGGCAGCCAGTCGACGGCGTACTTGTTCTTGAAGTTGGAAATGACCGGGTCGACCGTGTGCTTGCCGGCGTCCATGGCGTCGCGGAAGGCGGCGACCATTTTCTCGCCGCCGTCGGCGGGGATGACGCCCTGCGCCACCAGCTTGTCCGCGTACAGCTTGCGGGTGCCCGGGTGCTGGCCGATCTTCTTGTACATCAGCGGCTGGGTCAGCGCAGGGGTGTCCTGTTCGTTGTGGCCCAGTTTGCGGTAGCAGATGATGTCGAGGACGATGTCCTTCTTGAACTCCATGCGGTAGTCGAGCGCGATCTGGGTCGCCAGCACGACGGCTTCCGGATCATCGGCGTTGATGTGCAGCACCGGCGCCTCGATCATCTTGACCACGTCCGAGCAATACAGCGTCGAACGCGAGTCGCGCGGGTCGGAGGTGGTGAAACCGATCTGGTTGTTGATGACGATGTGCACCGTGCCGCCCGTGCCGTAGCCGCGGGTCTGCGCCAGGTTCAGCGTTTCCATCACAACACCCTGGCCGGCGAAGGCGGCGTCGCCGTGCACCAGAATAGGCAGCACTTGCGCGCCTTCCTTGTCGCCGCGGCGGTCCATGCGGGCCTTGACCGAACCCTCGACGACCGGGTTGACGATCTCCAGGTGGGACGGGTTGAAGGCCAGCGACAGGTGGACCGGGCCGCCCGCGGTGGAGATGTCGGAAGAGAAACCTTGGTGGTACTTGACGTCGCCGGCCGGCAGGTCGTCGCCGTGCTTGCCTTCGAACTCTTCGAACAGCTCCTGCGGCGCCTTGCCCAGGGTGTTGACCAGCACGTTCAGACGGCCACGGTGGGCCATGCCGATGACGATCTCCTGCACGCCTTTTTCGCCGGCGCGCTGGATGGTCTCGTCCATCGAGGCGATGAAGGTCTCGCCGCCTTCGAGCGAGAAGCGCTTCTGGCCGACGTATTTGGTGTGCAGATAGCGTTCCAGGCCTTCGGCCGCGGTCAGGCGGTCGAGGATGTGGATTTTTTTCTCGGGGGTGAAACTCGGGGTCGAGCGGATCGATTCCAGCTTCTCCTGCAGCCAGCGCTTTTCGGCCGGGTCGGAGATGTACATGAACTCGGCACCGATCGAACGGGTGTAGGTGTCACGCAGGAAGTTGATCAGATCGCGCAGGGTCGCGGTTTCTGGACCGAAATAGGTATTGCTGATATTGAATACGGTGTCCATGTCCGCATCGGTGAAACCGTAGAAGCTCGGCTCCAGTTCCGGGATGGTCGGACGTTCCTGGCGTTGCAGCGGGTCCAGATTGGCCCAGTGCGTGCCCAGGTAGCGGTAGGCGGCGATCAACTGGGTCGCGGCGACACGCTTGCGGCCCATTTCGGCGTCGGCGGAGGCGACCACGGTGCGGATCGGACCGGCTTTGGCGCGTTCGGCGAAGGAGGCGATGACGTTGGCGTGGGCCACGTCGGGCTTGTTGGAACCATCGACGGCCGGCACGTGCTGCATGGCGTCGAAGTAGGCGCGCCAGTTGTCTGGCACGGAACCCGGGTTGTTGAGATACGCTTCGTACAGGTCTTCCACGTACGGGGCGTTCCCACCAAACAGGTAGGAGTTGGACGAGTGTTGTTGCATCATATTGCTCACCTTTCTTCGCGCTTCGCGAGATTAGCGGGTTAATCTAACCTTCCGCGACACGGCCTGACCGGTTAGCGGATTGCACATCAAGTTGTGGGGAAGGGCTAAGTTTCGTTCAATACTTTAAATACGGTCATTCAGGGTAGCACGCGGTATTGTATCCCAACAACCAATTGCGCGAGCGGATTGCACCGATAATTGTTTTGCTCAGGCCGCCAGCAGACACGCTTTCAGCGGCAATATTGGCATGATTTCAATGAATCGTGCGCGCCCTAGCCGGCCCCCGCTAGCCGGCGCCGTGCGCCAGCCAGGTCGGATGGCCGGCGAACCAGGCCAACAGATGGTCGAGCATGGCGCGCAAGGCCGGCGGCATATGCTGGCGCGAGGTGTAGATGCCGTGGATGCCCATCTGTTGCGGCAGGTGGTCGGGCAGCAGCGCCACCAGCTTGCCGGCGGCGATCAGCGGCGCCGCCGAATACAGCGGCTGCAACGACACGCCGGCGCCCTCCACCGTCGCCGCCAGCAGCACCAAATCTTCGTTGGCCGACAGGTTGCCGCTGACCGGCACCGACAGCGTCTCGCCGCAGTAACTGAACTGCCACAAACTCTTGCCGAAGTAGGTGTAGGTCAGGCAGTTGTGGCCGGCCAAGTCCTCGGCGCGCAGCGGCGTGCCGCGCGCCGCCAGGTAGGCCGGCGCGGCGCACACCACCGAGGCGCAGTTGCCCAGCTGGCGGGCGATCAGGTTCGGTTCCAGCGCGTTGGTGATGCGCAAGGCCAGGTCGATGCGTTGCTCGACCAGGTTGACGGCGCGGTTGTTGACCTGCAGGTCGACCGAGGTGTGCGGGTAGCGCCGCAGGTACTCGCTGACGGCGCCGGCCAGCGCCGCCTGCGCCAGCGACTGCGAGCAGGTGATGCGCAGCAGGCCGCGCGGCGTGTCGGCCTCGTCGCTGGGGCCGACCTCGATGGCGTCGGCCAGCTCGAGCATGGCGCGGCAGCGCGCCAGGGTCCGCTCGCCGGCGTCGGTCAGGCTGAGCCGGCGCGTGCTGCGGTGCAGCAGGCGGGCGCCGGCCCAGTCCTCCATTTGCGCCAGGTAGCGCGTCACCATGGCGCGCGACATGTCGAGCACCTCGGCGGCGGCGATCATGCTGCCGCGCTCGGCGATGGCGACAAACACCTGGGCGGAAGTGATGCGATCCATGATTCGTCCGATCCATGCAATTAACTTGGTCGAATTATCCCCTTTTTCTATCGGATTAAGAAATTTAAGATACGTCCATCCCAACCTCATCCGAAAGAAAACATCATGTTCAAGCACACCATCCTGTCCGCCGCCCTCGCCGCCAGCACCGCCCTGGGCATGGTGCCCGCCTCGGCCGCCGCCGCTGCGCCGCTGAAGCTGGAAGTGTTCAACCCGGGCGAGGCGGCGATCTTTCCGGTCGCCTCGGTGCTGGTGAGCGGCCACAAGGACGCGGTGCTGATCGACGCCCAGTTCTCCCGCGCCGAGGCGCTGAAACTGGTCGAGCTGATCCGCGCCAGCGGCAAGCGCCTGACCACCGTCTATGTCAGCCACGGCGACCCCGACTTCTACTTCGGCCTGGACGTCATCAAGGCGGCCTTCCCCGACGCGCAGATCGTCGCCAGCGCGCACACCGTGGCGGCGATGGAGAAGAAGGCCAAGGCCAAGGTCGGCTACTGGGGTCCGATTCTGAAGGACAACGCGCCGCAGGGCATCGTCATGCCGCAGGTGTTGCAGGGCGACACCATCAAGCTGGAGGGCCAGAGCCTGAAGATCGCCAGCGAGCACGGCGTGCCGGTCGAGCGCAGCTATGTGTGGATTCCGTCGATCAAGGCGGTGGTCGGCGGCGTGGTGGTGTTCAACGAGCTGCACGTCTGGACCGCCGACACGCAAACGCCGGAGTCGCGCCAGCAGTGGCTGGCCACGCTGAAGGGCATCGAGGCGCTCAAGCCGAGCACGGTCGTGCCGGGCCATTTCAAGGTCGGCGCCCCGTTGACGGTCGACAGCATCGCCTTCACCCGCGACTACCTGTTGCGCTTCGAGCTGGAAAGCGCCAAGGCGGCCAACTCGGCCGAGCTGATCGCCACCATGAAGACGCTGTACCCGAGCGTCGGCCTGGCCGGCGCGCTCGACACCAGCGCCAAGGTCGCCAAGGGCGAGATCAAGTGGTAACTAAGCAAGTGGCAACTATGTGACAGCCGATTCGGCGCCGCGCAGCAGCGGCGCGGCTTGAACGCGCACGGGCGGCGGTTGACCAAGGTCGTTGTCGCCCGTTTTCTATGCGGACAGCCATGGCGCAGCTGCGCCGGCAAACCCCAACGGCGAGAGCGAGGGTCAGACCCTAGGGTCTGACCCTGGATTTGCGCCGTTGGGGTTTGCCGACACCACCTGCGCCTTAGCCCCCCCCTCACGCCGCCGCGGCCAGCTTTTCCTCCAGCGCCCGCTTGACGGCCGGCCATTCGGCGCCGGTGATGCTGAAGATGACGGAGTCGCGCACCCTCCCCTCGCGCATCACCATATGCTTGCGCAGCACGCCCTCCTGTTGCGCGCCGAGGCGGGCGATGGCGGCGCGCGACTTGGCGTTGAGGAAGTCGGTGAGGAACTCGACCCGGTTGCAGCCCCAGTGCTCGAAGGCGTGGCACAACATCAAATACTTCGCCTCGGTGTTGACGTGGCTGCGCTGCCAGCTCTGGCCGATGAAGGTGAAGCCGATCTCGGCGCGCAGGTGCTTGCTGTGGATCTCGCGGAAGCGGGTGCTGCCGACCACCGCGCCGCTGGCGATGTCGATGGTGGCGAAGGCCAGTTCGCGGCCGGCGGCGTAGGCCGCCTCGGCGTCGGCCAGGAAGCCGTCCAGCTGCTCGGGCGGCGGCACGAAGGTGACCGGCAGTTGCCACAGCTCGCCGTCGCCGATGGCCACGGCCAAGGCCGGCAGATGCGCCGCGCACAGCGGCTCGAGGCGCACGCGGACGCCGCCCAGGGTGGTTTTTTCGACCTTCATGCGACCTCGACAGTGATGGCAATTGCAACACTATAGCCGATGCCGGCGCGACGCGTGCACCACCGCGCCTCCCCCGGTCGGCCGCGCCGGCGCCGCCTGCCGCGCCCGCTTGCCAGCGCCGCGCCGCCTGCAAATTTAGCCCGTTCTGTCCGGGAACGAGTGGCACCGGCGCCGACGAACCCCGGAAGCGGCGACCTGGTGCGCACGCCGATCGGCATCGGCCGCTCGCTGCACCTGCCGGTGGTGGCCGAGGGCGTCGAGAGCCTGGCGCAGCAAAACTTCCTGCGCCAGAACGGCTGCGACGAAATCCAGGGCAAGCTGTTCCACGAGCCGATGAGCGAGGCCGACCTGCGCCTGCTGCTCGACGCCGACTGAGCCGCGCGCGGCCGGACGGCGCGGCCGAACGGCGTGGCGGCGCGCCCCGAAAAGAGGTCTCGCGCCGGCGCCATTACGGTACAATTGTCCGATCGCATCGATCGCAAGGCTAGGCAGGCATGAAGATCGTGGCACACCGGGGTTGCTGGAGCGCGGCGGCGCAGAAAAATTCGCCGGGCGCGTTCGAGCGCGCCCTGCGCGGCGGCTTCGGCATCGAGACCGACTTGCGCGACGCCGGCGGCGAGGTGGTCATTTCGCACGACATGCCGCGCGGCGGCGAGATGACGCTGGACGCCTTCCTGGCCCTGTGCGCGCGCCACCCCGGCGGCCGGCCGCTGGCGCTCAACATCAAGGCCGACGGCCTGCAGGCCAAGGTCGCCGCCGCGCTGGCCGCGCACCGCATCGACGACGCCTTCGTCTTCGACATGGCGCTGCCGGACGCGCTGGGCTACCTGGCGCAGGCCACCCCGGCCTACACCCGCCTCAGCGAATACGAGAGCGCGCCGGCGTTCCTGGCGCAGGCCGCCGGCATCTGGCTGGACGCCTTCCACGGCGAGTGGTACCCGGCGCAGCTGGTGGCCGACTGGCTGGCGCGCGACAAGCCGGTCTGCATCGTCTCGCCCGAACTGCACCGGCGTCCGCACCTGGCGTTGTGGCAAGGCCTGCGCGCGGCCGGACTGCAGCGCCATGCCGGCCTGAGCCTGTGCACCGACTTCCCCTCCGCCGCAAAGGAATACTTCAGTGAGCCAGATTAAAGCCGTCATCTTCGACATGGATGGCGTGCTGATCGACGCCAAGGAATGGCACTTCGAGGCGCTGAACCGCGCCTTGACACTGTTCGGCATGGCGATCAGCCGCTACGACCACCTGGTCACCTACGACGGCCTGCCGACCAAGACCAAGCTGCGCATGCTGTCGATGGAGCGCGGCCTGCCGCCGGCGCTGCACGGCTTCATCAACGAAATGAAACAGATCTACACGCTCGAAGTCATCTACGCCAAGTGCAAGCCGGTGTTCCAGCACCAGTACGCGCTGTCGCGGCTGAGGGCGCAGGGCTACCGCATGGCGGTGTGCTCGAATTCGATCCGCCAGACCATCGCCCTGATGATGGAGCGCGCCGAGCTGCTGCCCTTGCTCGACTTCTTCCTGTCCAACGAGGACGTGGTGGCGCCCAAGCCGGCGCCCGACATGTACCTGGCGGCGATCCGCCGCATGGGCCTGCAGGCGGCCGAGTGCCTGATCGTCGAGGACAACCCGAACGGCATCAAGGCGGCGCGCGACTCGGGCGCCCACGTGCTGTGCGTGACCGACGTGCGCGAGGTCAACCACGCCAACATCATGCACAGGATCGCCGAACTGGAGGCCGCCCATGCTTAACATCCTGGTGCCGCTGAGCGTGCAGTCGATGTTCTTCGAGGGCAGCGACTACCCCTTCCCCAAGCCGCTGATCGAGATCGACGGCAAGCCGATGATCCAGCACCTGCTGGAGAACCTGTCGAGCATCGGCGGCGACAAGCGCTTCATCTTCGTGCTGCGCGACGAGGATTGCAGCCGCTACCACCTCGACAGCACGGTGCGCCTGCTGGCCGGCGCCGACAGCGTCATCATCCGCCTGCTGAACCAGACCAAGGGCGCGGCCTGCAGCGCGCTGCTGGCGATCGACCACATCGGCAACGACGAGCCGCTGCTGATCGTCAACGGCGACCAGATCTTCGACCTCGACCTGGACCCGCTGCTGGCCCGCTTCCGCGCGCTGGGCAGCGACGCCGGCTGCCTGACCTTCGACTCGGTGCACCCGCGCTGGTCCTACGTGCGGCTGGAGGGCGAGCACGACATCGTCGAAACGGCCGAGAAGCACCCCATCAGCCGCCATGCCATCGCCGGCTTCTACTACTTCGCCCGCGGCGCCGACTTCGTGCTGGCGGCGCAGCATTCGATCCGCAAGGACACCTGCGTCGACGGGGTCTACTACATCGCGCCGGTGCTCAACGAACTGGTGCTGTTGAACCGCAAACTGACCGCGCTGCCGATTCCCAACGCGGCCTACCACACCTTCTACTCGCCAAAAAAGATCGAGGAATACGAGGCGCGCCTCGCGCGTTGACTCCGCCAAAGGAACCCAGACATGAGCAAACAACTGACCGAACAATACATCCGCGCCTTCGACGCCAAGGACCTGGCCGGCGTGGCCGCGCTGCTGGCCGACGACTTCGCGCTGGAGGACCCGGTGGTCAAGCGCATCGAAGGCAAGCAGCCGGCGCTGGCCGCGATCGGGGCCATCTTCGCCGGCTGCCGGGCGCTGTCCTTCCAGGCCAAGCGCGTCTACGCCGACGGCGACACCTGCTTCATCGAATTCACCCTGGACCTGGACGCCGTGCGGCTGCAGGGCGTCGACATCGTCGAATGGCGCGACGGCAAAATGCACGAGCTGCGCGCCTACCTCGACATCCCGAAAGGCTAAGCCGATGCGGACCTACAAGCTGGCCGACATGACGCGGGGCTGGTTCGTCGGCGACTTCACGCCGACTGCGCTGGCCACCGGCGCCGCCGAAGTCGGGATCAAGCACTACCGCGCCGGCGACAGCGAGGCGCGCCACTACCACAAGATCGCCCAGGAGATCACCGTGATCCAGAGCGGCCGGGTGCGCATGAACGGCGTCGAGTACGCCAGCGGCGACATCGTCGTCGTCGCGCCGCTGGAGTCGACCGACTTCGTGGCGCTGGAGGACTGCGTCACGCTGGTGGTCAAGGTGCCGGGCGCGGTGGACGACAAATACCTGGGGGAGCCCTGATGTTGAATATCGTGTTGCCGATGGCCGGCCATGGCAGCCGCTTCGCCCAGGCCGGCTATGTCGAGCCCAAGCCGCTGATCCCGCTGGGCGGCAAGAGCATGATCGAGGTGGTGGTCGACAACCTGCGCCCGGCCCAGCCGCACCGCTTCATCTTCCTGTGCCAGCGGGCCCACCTCGAGCAGTACGCGCTGGGCGCCAGGCTGGCGGCGATCGCGCCGGGCTGCGTGGTCGTGCCGGTGGCGCAGGTGACCGAGGGCGCCGCCTGCACCGTGCTGCTGGCGCGCGAACTGATCGACAACGAGCAGCCGCTGATGATCGCCAATTGCGACCAGTACATCGACGCCCGCATCGACGACTATCTGGCGCGCATGGCGGCCGAGCGGCTCGACGGCCTGATCATGACGATGACGGCGGACGATCCCAAATGGTCCTTCGTGCGCCTGGACGGCGGCGGCGCGATCGTCGAGGTGGTGGAAAAGCAGGTGGTCTCGGACGAGGCCACGGTGGGCATCTACAACTTCGCCCGCGGCAGCGACTTTGTCGCCGCCGCCGAGCAGATGATCGCCCGGGGCCTGCGCGTCAACGGCGAATTCTATGTGGCGCCGGCCTACAACGAGCTGATCGCGCGCGGCCGCAAGCTGGGCTACCACAACATCGGCCGCGACCGCGCCGGCATGTACGGCCTGGGCGTGCCGGACGACCTGCGCTTCTTCCTGGCCCACCCGCTGGGCCGGGCGCTGGCGCGGGACTAGGCGGGCGTGGCGCCGCCCTCGCCCGGCGGGCGCGCCTCCGCGCCCGACACCTCCGGCGAGATGCGCGCCACCAGGTCCTCGACCCGGGTGTCCGGATGGATCGCCATCTCGCTGTCGAACGAGTAGGTGGCGGCGTAGGTCGGATCGATGTGCTGGAAATAGCGCGGCTGGCCGCGCCACACCACCGACTCGAACAGCTCGCGGCTCATGGTCAAGATGCGGTTGATTTGGCCGGCCTGTTTCATCGCCAGGTAGGTGAAGGTGTGGTCGACGTGGGACGAGACGTGGTAGGAGGTGCCGGCCGCACTGTGCTCGTACAGGCTGTTGTAGACCGCCTCCAGCACCGCGATCTCGCCCATGACCATGAAGTCCGGCGCCGAGTACATATTGCTGACCCGCATATACTCGATCAGGATGTCCTTCGAATGGCGCGCGATGCGGGCCAGGTTGAGCACCGCGTGGCCTTGGTGCACGGTGACGTCGGCGCGCGTCTTGAAGACGACGGCCTCGTCGCCCAGCTCGCGGCGGATCAGCTGCAGGCCCTTCATCGACACGTAGTACAGCTTTTCCTTGTTGTTGGCGATGGTCTGGCCGAAGAAGGTGCTCTCGGTGTTGAGCACGTGCTGGTTGGAGATCACCAGGTAGTCGAACAAGTCGCCGTTGGCGTTCAGCCATTCGGCGTCCTCCTCCCAGCCGCTGTAGCAGATCTTGAAGCCCAGCTTGCGGAACACGTAGGCCATCGAGACGATGTTCTGCTGGCTGTTGAACAGCGCGTAGGGATCGCCGCGCTGCTGCTCGATGTAGAACTCCTGGTGCACCACCGGGTTGATGCCGCGCGATTGCACCGGGCCGTGCATCAACAACACTCTTTCCAGCGCCATGACTGCCTCGCTTCCTTCTACATGAGATGGGATCGAGTATAGCAAGGAAGCGGCGCGCGCGCGGCATGTTGCTCCGAGGCACACCAGGCGCCGCCCGGCGCTGCCCGCCCCGCACAAGCAACAACGGCCCGCTCGACATGTCGAGCGGGCCGTCAAGGGACTGCCGGCGGGCTTAGGCGCGCTGGTCCAGCGGCAGCACGTCGCGCGTGGTCGAGCCGACGAACAGCTGGCGCGGACGGCCGATCTTTTGTTCCGGATCGGAGATCATCTCGTTCCACTGGGCGATCCAGCCGATGGTGCGGGCCATGGCGAAGATACCGGTGAACAGCGAGACCGGGATGCCCAGCGCGGACTGCACGATGCCGGAGTAGAAGTCGACGTTCGGATACAGCTTGCGCGAGACGAAGTATTCGTCGTTCAGCGCGATCTTTTCCAGTTCCATCGCCAGTTTGAACAACGGGTCGTCGTGCAGGCCCAGTTCGTTCAGCACTTCGTGGCAGGTTTCACGCATCAGCTTGGCGCGCGGGTCGAAGTTCTTGTAGACGCGGTGACCGAAGCCCATCAGCTTGACGCCGGAGTTCTTGTCCTTGACCTTGGCGATGAACTCGGGGATCTTGTCGACCGTGCCGATTTCCTTGAGCATGTTCAGTGCCGCTTCGTTGGCGCCGCCGTGGGCAGGGCCCCACAGGCAGGCGATGCCGGCAGCGATACAGGCGAACGGGTTGGCGCCGGACGAACCGGACAGGCGCACCGTCGAGGTCGAGGCGTTTTGCTCGTGGTCGGCGTGCAGGATCAGGATGCGGTCGAGCGCGCGCACCAGCACGTCGTTGACCTTGTACTCTTCGCACGGGTTGCCGAACATCATGCGCATGAAGTTGGCGCTGTACGACAGGTCGTTGCGCGGGTAGACGAAAGGCTGGCCGATCGAGTACTTGTACGACATGGCGACCAGGGTCGGCATCTTGGCGATCAGGCGGATGGCCGACACTTCGCGGTGGTGCGGGTCGTTGATGTCGAGCGAGTCGTGGTAGAACGAGGCCAGCGCGCCGACCGTGCCGACCAGCACCGACATCGGGTGGGCGTCGCGGCGGAAGCCACGGAAGAAGAATTGCATCTGCTCGTGGACCATGGTGTGCTTGGTCACGGTGTCGACGAACTTTTCCTTTTGCGCTGCGTTCGGCAGTTCGCCGTTCAGCAGCAGGTAGCACGATTCCATGAAGTCGGCGTTGACGGCCAACTGCTCGATCGGGTAGCCGCGGTACAGCAGCTCGCCCTTGTCGCCGTCGATGTAGGTGATCGACGAGTTGCACGCCGCGGTGGACATGAAGCCCGGGTCGTAGGTGAACTTGCCGGTGCCGGCGTACAGTTTGCGGATGTCGATGACGTCCGGACCGACGGTGCCCTGGTAGATCGGGAATTCAATCGATGGGCTGCCATCGGAGAACGACAGTGTGGCTTTGTTATCAGAGGTGTTCATGGACTCTTCCTTCTTGGAGAGATGCGACAAATAAAAAAAAGGCAAAAATTCTGGACGTGCCGCCCGTTGCCGCCGGACGCGGCGCGAACGCGCCGCCGACCGTGGGCCGCCGGGGTCGGCAGCTATGCCTGGCGCAGCCGTTGCAGCAGTGCGTGCACCTGCGGCAGATCGACCTCGCCGTCCGGCTCCTTGCGGGCCAGCACCAGATCCATCAGCGTATTGTCCGACAAATCGAGGAGCCGCGTGAACGCGTCCACTTCTTCGTCGGTCAATTCAGTTTCATGCGCATCGAGGAAACGGGTCAGGATAATGTCGTTTTCCAGCAGTCCGCGGCGGGCACGCCAGCGTAGGCGCGCGCGGTTGGCCGGGTCGGACTGGTGCGCAAGGGTGTTCTGTTCTGTCATGTCGGGCTACTTTTTTCTGCGCGCCGCCGGCCCCACTGGGGTGGCGGCGCGGCAAGTGGCGGGCGGCGACGCCGCCACCCGCTGTGCGCCGTGCTACGGCGCGGCCGCTTAGATCGCGCGGCGGACCATCAGTTCCTTGATCTTGCCGATCGCCTTGTTCGGGTTCAAACCCTTGGGGCAAACGTCGACGCAGTTCATGATCGAGTGGCAGCGGAACAGGCGGTACGGATCTTCCAGGTTGTCCAGACGCGCGCCGGTGGCTTCGTCGCGCGAGTCGGCGATGAAGCGGTAGGCTTGCAGCAGGCCGGCCGGGCCGACGAACTTGTCCGGATTCCACCAGAACGACGGGCACGAAGTCGAGCAGCAGGCGCACAGGATGCACTCGTACAGGCCGTCGAGCTCTTCGCGCTCGGTCGGGCTTTGCAGGCGTTCCTTCTCCGGGCGGATCGAGTCGTTGATCAGGTAGGGCTTGATCGAATCGTACTGCTTGAAGAACTGCGTCATGTCGACGATCAGGTCGCGGATCACCGGCAGGCCGGCCAGCGGACGCAACACGATCGGCTGGGTCAGCTCGTTCAGGTTGGTGGTGCAGGCCAGGCCGTTCTTGCCGTTGATGTTCATCGCGTCGGAACCGCACACGCCTTCGCGGCAGGAGCGGCGCAGCGACAGCGAGTCGTCGACGTCGGACTTGATGCGTTGCAGCGCGTCGAGCAGCATCTTGTCGGTGTCTTTCAGTTCGACGGTGACGTCCTGCATGTACGGCTTGGCGTCCTGGTCGGGATCGTAGCGGTAGATTTTAAGTTTGATAGTGCGTGCCATGTTCTGACCTTTAGAAAGTACGTGGTTTCGGCTTGAAGGTGTCGACCGTCAGCGGCTTGGTGACCACCGCCTTGTAGTCGAGGCGGTTGCCTTCGGAGAACCACAGGGTATGCTTCATCCAGTTGTCGTCGTCGCGGTTGGGGAAATCGCTGTGGGCGTGGGCGCCGCGCGATTCCTTGCGCGCCACCGCCGAGGTGATGGTCGCCTTGGCCGTTTCGATCAGGTTGTCCAACTCCAGCGCCTCGACGCGGGCGGTGTTGAAGACCATCGACTTGTCCTTGTACGAGACGTGCTTGCGGCGCTCGTCGAGCTTCATGATCTCGACATAGCCCTGCTTGAGCAGCTCGTCGGTGCGGAACACGCCGCAGAACTTCTGCATGGTGGCGCGGATGTCGTTGGCGACGCCCTGCACGGTTTCGCTGCCGGTCGAGGTTTCCAGCTTGTTCAGGCGGCCCATGGCGAACTCGGAGGCGTCCTTCGGCAGCGGCTTGTTTTCCTTCTGCTTCAGGTTGGAGGCCACCACGTGGTTGCCGGCGGCGCGGCCGAAGACCAGCAGGTCGAGCAGCGAGTTGGTGCCCAGGCGGTTGGCGCCGTGCACCGAGACGCAGGCGCATTCGCCGATCGCGTACAGGCCGTTGACGATCTTCTGGCTGCCGTCGGCGCCGGGGGCGACCACCTGGCCGTGGATGTTGGTCGGAATACCGCCCATCTGGTAGTGGATGGTCGGCACGACGGGAATCGGTTCCTTGGTGGCGTCGACGTTGGCGAACTTGTGGCCGATTTCCAGGATCGACGGCAGACGCTTCTGGATCGTGTCGGCGCCGATGTGGCGCAGGTCCAGCATGACGTGGTCCTTGTTCGGACCGCAGCCGCGGCCTTCCTTGATCTCCTGGTCCATCGAACGCGAGACGAAGTCGCGCGGCGCCAGATCCTTCAGGGTCGGCGCGTAGCGTTCCATGAAACGCTCGCCTTCGCTGTTGATCAGGATGCCGCCCTCGCCGCGCACGCCCTCGGTGATGAGGACGCCCGCGCCGGCCACGCCGGTCGGGTGGAACTGCCAGAACTCCATGTCCTGCAGCGGCAGGCCGGCGCGTGCCGCCATGCCCATGCCGTCGCCGGTGTTGATGAAGGCGTTGGTGGAGGCGGCGAAGATGCGGCCGGCGCCGCCGGTGGCGAAGATGGTGGTCTTGGCTTCCAGGATCATGCATTCGCCGGTTTCCATCTCCAGCGCGACCACGCCGACGACGTCGCCTTCGGCGTCGCGGATGATGTCGATCGCCATCCACTCGACGAAGAAGTGGGTGCGGGCGCGCACGTTGCGCTGGTACAGGGTGTGCAGCAGGGCGTGGCCGGTGCGGTCGGCGGCGGCGCAGGCGCGCTGCACGGCTTTTTCACCGAAGTTGGCGGTGTGGCCGCCGAACGGACGCTGGTAGATGGTGCCGTCGGGGTTGCGGTCGAACGGCATGCCGAAGTGTTCCAGCTCGTAGACGACCTTCGGCGCTTCGCGGCACATGAACTCGATGGCGTCCTGGTCGCCCAGGTAGTCGCCGCCCTTGACGGTGTCGAACATGTGCCAGAACCAGTTGTCCTCGGCCATGTTGCCCAGCGAGGCGCCGATGCCGCCCTGCGCCGCCACGGTGTGCGAACGGGTCGGGAAGACCTTCGACAGCACCGCCACGTTCAAACCGGCCTCGGCCAGTTGCAGGGATGCGCGCATGCCGGAACCGCCGGCGCCGACGATGACCGCGTCAAAGCGGCGGGTGGGGATTGCGGATTTGATAGCTGCCACGATTAAACACTCCAGAGAATTTGCACTGCGTAAAACGCGCAAGCGATCAACCACAGCATGGTGGCAATTTGCAGGGTCAGACGCAGACCGATGGACTTGACGTAGTCCATCCAGATGTCGCGCACACCTACCCAGGCGTGATAGAACAGGCCGAACAGGGTGACGGCGCTGATCAGCTTGAACCACTGCTGGGCGAACAGGCCGGCCCAGCCTTCATACGTGAAGTTGTTGCCGGTCAGGAAGGCGACCAGCAGGACCACGGTGTAGGCCACCATCAGCACGCCGGTGACGCGCTGGGCCAGCCAGTCGCGCAGGCCGTAGTGGGCGCCCACTACCAGGCGTTTTGGGCCGATATTGTTATTTGCCATCAGAACACTCCAAACAATTTGAGGGCGACCAACAGGGTCGCGGTCAGGCTGATCACCAGCACGCTGGCGGCCGATTTACGGGCCGAATCCTTGTCCAGGCCGAAGTGCAGGTCCATGAACAGGTGGCGCACGCCGGCGCAGAAGTGCTGCATATAACCCCAGACCAGCGCCAGGATCACCAATTTGCACAGCGGGTGCGAGGCGATGCCTTGGAAATAGGCGAAGGAGATTTCCGAACGGAGCGACAACTCCAGCAGATACAACACCACTGGCAACAAGGCAAACATCATGAAACCGCTGATGCGGTGCAGGATGGATACGATGCCGGCTAAGGGCAAGCGGTAGTTCGACAATTCCGTGACGTGAATATTCCGAAATTCCGGCCGCTCTTTTTTTGGTACTTCCCTTACGGCTTCAGACATAACAAGACCTCCCTTAAGCTTTGACAAAAAATATTGAGACTGCGATTTTCGCCTATTTTCATAGTTCAGACCAATATCTATCGTTACATATAACGAAAATAGTGTTTTACAACACCGACCGCGCGCTACTTTCTGTAGTTCAACGTATATTCAGCACAACAACGCTTTACAAAACAACAAGCTAGCGTTGCGGACCCCGTGCCGCGCCGGCGCTGAACGCCGACGGTCTCATCATTTTTCAAACCAGGCCATCTTGCCCCATCGGGGCGCCGGCGTCTGGTTCGAGGCCGGTTCAAGGCCGGCGTTAATTCGGTTCAGGCGATTCAATCCAATTCATTCAAAACGTCAATTCAAATCGTTCTGGTAATGGTGCCGCTCGGTCGAATACAGGCCACGGCGCAATTCGACCGGCTTGTCGCCATAGGTGAACGAGACGCGTTCGGAACACAGCAGCGGCGTGCCGGCGGCGATCTGCAGCAGCGCGGCGGCGCCGGCGTCGGCGCAGACGGCGCGGATCTTCTCGGCGGCGCGGATCATGCGGGTGCCGAACTCGGACTCGAACAGGCCGTACATCGGCCCCTTGTACTCGACCAGGCGCTCGGCGGTCAGGCCCTTGAAGGTCAGCCCGGGCAGCCAGAGCTCCTCGACGATGGTCGGCATGCCGTCGAAATACTGCACCCGCTTGACGAAGATGACGGCGTCGCCGGACTTCAGGTCGAGCAGGCGGGCCACGTCGGCCGGGGCGCGCATGCGCTTGACCTCGATGAAGCGGCTCTCCGGATAGTGCGGCACGCCCTCGTCGGGCATCAGGCGCAGGAAGCGGAAGTGGGCGCGCGCCTCGTGGTGGGTCGAGACGAAGGTGCCCTTGCCCTGGCGGCGCATGACCAGGTTCTCGGCGGCCAGCTCGTCGATGGCCTTGCGCACGGTGCCCTGGCTGACCTTGAAGCGGTTGGCCAGTTCGACCTCGCTGGGAATCAGCTCGCCGGGCTTCCACTCGCCCGACTGCAGGCTCTGCGTGATGAGCGCCTTGATTTGCTGGTACAGTGGGGAAAAGGTTGGCGAGCTCGACGGGCCTGCGCTTGCCGCGGTCGGGCCGACCGCCCCGCCTGTGGTGGCGGCGGCGGGATTCTGGCTCGGGTTGGGCGGGACGGGATTCATAGGGCGAGATTTCAACACAAAAGCCCCTTCCCGTCCAGCAAAAAGACGCTTAACTTATGTGTCTTATATAAGACATAAGATACGATTGACAGATGGTTTCAAGCAGCCTACACTCGCCAACCATGCGGTTTCCGGCATGGCGGCGCGGCCGCCACGAGCAAGAAAAGCATAGTCCCTGTAGCAACAAAGGTCAACGCGACGCCGTTGGCGCCGGCCCGCAGGGCGGCGCCGCCCGGCGCGGCGCGGCGGCCAGGCCGGAATTGGCCCGGGCGCGGCCGCGAATATCGGCCCGACAAGGCCGCCGGTTTTGGTATCATTACTGTTTTCCCGAATAAGCGTAGGCCCAGCTTCAGACGTTTTCATTCCCACTTTGGAGATTCATCATGGCTAAAACCCCAATGCGTGTTGCTGTCACCGGCGCCGCCGGCCAGATCGGCTATTCCCTGCTGTTCCGCATCGCCAACGGCGACATGCTCGGCAAAGACCAGCCGGTCATCCTGCAACTGCTGGAAATCAACGACGAGCGCGCCCAGAAGGCCCTCAAAGGCGTCATGATGGAAATCGACGACTGCGCCTTCCCGCTGCTGGCCGGCATGACCGCCCACGCCGATCCGATGACCGCCTTCAAAGACGCCGACGTCGCCCTGCTGGTCGGCGCCCGTCCACGCGGCCCAGGCATGGAACGCAAGGACCTGCTGGAAGCCAACGCGCAGATCTTCACCGTGCAGGGCAAGGCGCTCGACGCCGTCGCCTCGCGCAACGTCAAAGTGCTGGTGGTCGGCAACCCTGCCAACACCAACGCCTACATCGCGATGAAATCGGCGCCTTCGCTGCCGGCCAAGAACTTCACCGCCATGCTGCGCCTGGACCACAACCGCGCCGCCTCGCAAATCGCCGCGAAAACCGGCAAGCCGGTCGCTTCGATCGAAAAACTGTTCGTCTGGGGCAACCACTCGCCGACCATGTACGCCGACTACCGCTACGCCGAAATCGACGGCCAATCGGTCAAGACCATGATCAACGACGACGTGTGGAACAAGGACGTGTTCCTGCCGACCGTCGGCAAGCGCGGTGGCGCCATCATCGAAGCGCGCGGCCTGTCGTCGGCAGCGTCGGCAGCCAACGCCGCCATCGACCACGTGCATGATTGGGTGCTCGGCACCGCCGGCAAGTGGACCACCATGGGCATCCCTTCGGACGGCTCCTACGGTATTCCGGAAGGCGTGATGTTCGGCTTCCCGGTCACCACCGAAAACGGCGAGTACAAGATCGTCCAGGGCCTGAGCGTCGATGAATTCTCGCAAGAGCGCATCAATGTCACCCTGAACGAACTGCTGGAAGAGCAAAACGGCGTGAAACACCTGCTGGGCTAATCCACACAGCGACCGTGGAACCGGTTAAACCACCGATCCGCCGCACCCGCCGCGCTGCCGAGAGCAGCGCGGCGGAGTCGTATTCAGCCTCACCCGAAGCCTCCCCCGCAGCGCCCCCGGCCAGCCCGACGGACGCCACCCTGCCGGCCGCCACCGCGACCGCCGCAACCGCAACACCACCCCCATCCCGCATGCACCCAACCGAGGTTTTATTCCAAGGCAATCGCCAGCCGTTGCTCCTGCCGGCCTGCGACCACTACGCCGGCGCCGAAAAGCTGATGCGTAAATCGATCGCCTTGCAACAAGAGCTTGGCCCGCTGTTCGACATCACCCTCGACTGCGAGGACGGCGCCAGCGCCGGCAACGAGGAGGCCCACGCCCGCCTGGTGGCCGAGCTGGTCGCCTCGGCCGACAACAAGTTCTCGCGCATCGGCGCGCGCGTGCACGACACCGCCAGCCCGCACTTCGCCAACGACGTCGCCACCATCTGCGGCGCCGCCGCCAAGCTGGCCTACATCGTGCTGCCCAAGGTGCACGGCGCCGCCGAGGTGGCCGCCGCGATCGAACTGATCAACCGCCACGCGCTGGCGGCCGGGCGCGCCGACCTGCCGGTGCACGTGCTCATCGAGACCCACGGCGCGCTGCGCGAGGCCTACGCCATCGCCGCCCTGCCGCAGGTCGAGTGCCTGTCGTTCGGCATCATGGACTTCGTCTCGGCCCACTACGGCGCCATTCCAGGCAACGCCATGCGCACGCCGGGCCAGTTCAGCCACCCGCTGGTGGTGCGCGCCAAGCTGGAGATCGCCGCCGCCTGCCACGCCCACGGCAAGGTGCCGTCGCACAACGTGACGACCGAGATCAAGGACACCGCCGTGGCCGCCAACGACGCCCAGCGCGCCGCCGCCGAGTTCGGCTTCACGCGGATGTGGAGCATCCATCCGAACCAGATCAAGCCGGTCATCAAGGCCTTCACGCCGCGCCTGTCCGAGGTCAACGAGGCGGCCACCATCCTGCACGAGGCGCAACTGGCGCAATGGGGGCCGATCGCGCAGAACGGGCGCTTGCACGACCGCGCCAGCTACCGATATTATTGGACCGTTTTGCAACGCGCCAAACTGGCCGGCCTGGCTTTGCCGGAGTCGGTCGTCGCGTTGATCAACGGCAGCTCCAACGTCCACCCACAGGAAACAATCTGATGTCCATCTCCAAATTATTCATGGCCTGCAGCCTCGCGCTGGCCTCCCTCACCCTGGCCGCCAGCGCCCAGGCCGAAGTCAAGAAGCCGGTCAAGCACAAGGCCGTCAAGGCGGCCGAGGCCAAGGCCGTGGCCAAGACGCCCGACGAGGAGGCCGACGAGCCGGCCGTGGCCGGCTCGGCCATCACCGACTTCCACTGCGAGCTGGGCAACAAGATCACCATCTTCAAGAACGTCGACGACGACAACCACATCGCGCTGCGCTGGAAGAAGCGGCTGCACCGGCTGACCCGGGTCGGCACCGAGACGGGCGCGCTGCGCTTCGAGAACAAGCTGTACGGCCTGGTCTGGATCGGCATCCCGGCCAAGGGCATGCTGCTCGACTCCAAGCAGAACCGCCAGCTGGCCAACGAGTGCCGCAACGCCGAGCAGCTGGCCCCGGTCAGCGCCGCGCCGGCCGCGCCGGCCGAGGCCAAGCTTTGATGTAGGCGGCGCCCCCCTCCCCGGCGGGCGCCGCGCAGCACCATGGTCACACTGAAAATCAAGAATAGACGATACCCACTGAAGGAGAAGTCATGTCCCGCAACACTCTGAACACGCTCAAGGATTTCACTATTTCGGCAGGCAAGAAGGGCCAGTTCTACTCGCTACCGGCGCTGGAGAAAAGCCTGGGCCTGAAGGTCTCGCGCCTGCCGGTATCGATCCGCCTGGTGCTGGAATCGGTGCTGCGCAACTGCGACGGCAAGAAGGTCACCGAGGAGCACATCAAGCAGCTGGCCGGCTGGGCGCCGACCGGCGAGCGCACCGACGAGATCCCCTTCGTGGTGGCGCGCGTGGTGTTGCAGGACTTCACCGGCGTGCCGCTGCTGGCCGACCTGGCGGCGATGCGCAACGTCGCCAACAAGATGGGTATCGACGCCAAGAAGATCGAGCCGCTGGTGCCGGTCGACCTGGTGGTCGACCACTCGGTGACCATCGACCACTTCCGCGAGAAGAACGCGCTGGACCTGAACATGAAGCTGGAGTTCTCGCGCAACAACGAGCGCTACCAGTTCATGAAATGGGGCATGCAGGCCTTCGACACCTTCGGCGTGGTGCCGCCGGGCTTCGGCATCGTCCACCAGGTCAACCTGGAATACCTGGCGCGCGGCGTGCACAAGGCGGCCGACGGCGTCTACTTCCCCGACACCCTGGTCGGCACCGACTCGCACACCACCATGATCAACGGCATCGGCGTGGTCGGCTGGGGCGTCGGCGGCATCGAGGCCGAGGCCGGCATGCTGGGCCAGCCGGTCTACTTCCTGACCCCGGACGTGATCGGCGTCAACCTGACCGGCGTGCTGCGCGAAGGCTGCACCGCGACCGACCTGGTGCTGACCATCACCGAACTGCTGCGCAAGGAGAAGGTCGTCGGCAAGTTCGTCGAGTTCTTCGGCGAAGGCACCGAGACGCTGTCGCTGACCGACCGCGCCACCATCGCCAACATGGCGCCCGAATACGGCGCCACCATGGGCTTCTTCCCGGTCGACGACGCCACCATCGAGTACTTCGAGGGCACCGGCCGCAGCAAGGCCGAGATCGACGCCTTCGCCGGCTACTTCAAGGCGCAGGGCCTGTACGGCGTGCCCAAGGCCGGCGAGATCGACTACACCCGCGTGGTGGAACTGAATTTGACCTCGGTGACGCCGTCGCTGGCCGGCCCCAAGCGGCCGCAGGACCGCATCGAGATCGGCAACGTCAAGAACAACTTCACCGAGCTGTTCTCCAAGCCGACCACGGAAAACGGCTTCAACAAAAAAGCCGAGGACCTGAACCGGAACTACACCACCAGCAACGGCGTGAACGTGAAGAACGGCGACGTGCTGATCGCCGCCATCACCTCCTGCACCAACACCTCCAACCCGAGCGTGCTGCTGGCCGCCGGCCTGCTGGCCAAGAAGGCGGTCGAGGCCGGCCTGACGGTGGCGCCGCACATCAAGACCTCGCTGGCGCCCGGCTCGCGCGTGGTGACCGAATACCTGACCGCCGCCGGCCTGCTGCCCTACCTGGAGCAGCTCGGCTTCGGCGTCACCGCCTACGGTTGCACCACCTGCATCGGCAACGCCGGCGACCTGACGCCGGAACTGAACGCGGCCATCAGCAGCAACGACATCGTGGCCTCGGCCGTGCTGTCGGGCAACCGCAACTTCGAGGCGCGCATCCACCCGAACATCCGCTCCAACTTCCTCGCCTCGCCGCCGCTGGTGGTGGCCTACGCCATCGCCGGCAACATGACGGTCGACCTGATGACGCAGCCGGTCGGCAAGGGCAAGGACGGCCAGGACGTCTACCTGGGCGACATCTGGCCGAGCTCGAAGGAGATCGCCAAGCTGATGAAGTTCGCCATGAACTCGAAGGTGTTCAAGGCCAACTACGCCGACGTCAAGGGCAACCCCGGCAAGCTGTGGCAGGACGTCTCCTCGACCGAGGGCCAGGTCTACAACTGGCCGGCCTCGACCTACATCGCCGAGCCGCCCTTCTTCGACGGCTTCACCATGGAGCCGAAGGCGGCCGCCACCGGCATCCAGGGCGCGCGCGCGCTGGGCGTGTTCGGCGACTCGATCACCACCGACCACATTTCGCCGGCCGGCTCGATCAAGGAGGACGGCCCGGCCGGCCAATGGCTGCTGGCCAACGGCGTGCTGAAGGCGGACTTCAACTCCTACGGCTCGCGCCGCGGCAACCACGAGATCATGATGCGCGGCACCTTCGCCAACGTGCGCATCAAGAACAAGATGATCCCGGCCAAGGCCGACGGCTCGGCCGTCGAGGGCGGCATCACCATCCACCAACCGAGCGGCGAACAGCTGTCGATCTACGACGCGGCGATGAAGTACGTCGCGGCCGGCACGCCGACCATGGTGTTCGGCGGCGAGGAGTACGGCACCGGCTCGTCGCGCGACTGGGCCGCCAAGGGCACCCAGCTGCTGGGCGTGAAGGCGGTGATCGTGCGCTCGTTCGAACGCATCCACCGCTCCAACCTGGTCGGCATGGGCGTGCTGCCGCTGCAGTTCATCGGCAACGACAGCGTCGAGACGCTCGGCATCACCGGCAAGGAGGTCTACGACCTGAAGGGCCTGGAGGGCGAGATCAAGCCGCAACAACTGGCCACGCTGGTGATCCACCGCGCCGACGGCTCCAGCCAGGACGTCAAGGTGCTGCTGCGCATCGACACGCCGATCGAGGTCGACTACTACAAGCACGGCGGCATCCTGCCCTTCGTGCTGCGCCAGCTGCTGGCCGCCTAAGCCCGGCCGCGCCGGGTGAGCGGAAAGCGCCGGATTCGTCCGGCGTTTTTTTTGCCCCACCCCGGGACGCCGAAGCCAGGGTCAGACCCTCAGGGTCTGACCCTCGAAGGACGCCGGCGGCGCAATCGCCCATCGAGGTGCCGCGATGTGCGCGAATCCACTACAATACGTCACATAAGGGTTATCATTTGCTTGACTGATCCGCTTTTTCCACTTTTACCGAGACTCTTATAGCCGCTATGCGTCGTCCATCCAAAGATTCATCCCATAAATTGTCCGCCGAGAGCCAACGCCTTGTGACCTTCTCCCAAGCCGTCGGCCAGGCGGCCAGCCGCGTCGAAGAGCGGGCCTGGGAGCACAGCCTCGATGCGCAGCTTCAGAAACTCCTCAAGACCGGCCACCAGGACACCATCGACACCACGCTCAACAGCCTGTTCAAGGAAGACTTGAACGCCTACGACGTGTTGATGGACGGCGTCGAGGCGGTCAGCGAGTCGACCACCGTCACCGTCGACGTGGCCGGCGTGCCGACCCAGTACGACGTGCTGCTGGTGGCCGCGCCCATCCTGGCCTGGACCCGCTTCTCGATCGCCTCCGGCGCCATCTCGGGCGAGCTGCTGAGCACGCTGTCGGCCCACTTCGCCGCCCACCTGCTGGCCGACGGCACGCAGGTGGCCATGTCGCCGGCGCTGTACTCGATCGACCAGCTGCCGCGCAGCCACGTCGAGACCTACGCCAAGACCCACAAGCTGGCCCAGGCCGCGCTGAAGGGCACGGCGCTGAAGGCCGACAACAAGGCGCCGGAGACGGCGCCCTTCCTGGCCGACACGCGCTACCTGCTGGTGGCCGTGGTGGCGCCGGCCGGCGGCCCGCTGTTCCGCTGGCAGATGCCGGCCAACCAGGCCAACTTCATCGCCGAGCGCGGCAAGGCGCTGGAGCAGTGGCGCGCCCAGGCGACGCCGACCGTGGCGCGCCTGCTGCCCGGCTGCGGCATCGAGCTGCTGCTGCCGGAGGCCTACTACATGGCCTGCCGCGAGGCGGACAAGCTGATCCGTCCGGTGTCGATCCGCGCCGCCGTGCACTACCTGACGCACACCCTGGGCGTCGAGGCCTCCGAGCTGCGCGCCGTGATCGCCGGCTTCGGCGAGGAGTCGGCCGACGGCCAGGTCGACGAATACCGCATCGGCTTCACCCAGCGCCAGGCGCCGGACGTGATCTACGGCGTGGTCTGGCCGCTGTACGGCCAGGAGGACGAGGAAGGCACGCCACCCGAGGGCGGCGTGCAGGGCGGCCCCGACGCCGTGTCGGGCAAGCCGGTCACGCCGGTCGACGAGATCGTCGGCTACCTGAACGAGGCCGGCGTCACCGCCATCAAGAAGCACAGCGAGCGCTACGTGGCCGAGTTCTGCGACGACTGCGGCGCGCCGCTGTTCGCCGACCCGGTCGGCGAGCTGGCCCACGCCGAAATGCCCGAGGACGCGCCGAGCGGCACCGAGCACTTCCACTAAGCCGCCCCGCTTCGGCGGTGTCGACAACAAAAGCCCCCGGTCAAACGGGGGCTTTTGCTATTTGGGCGGGAGATTGACGATGATGGACGGCGGCGGCGCTTCCAATTGCCGAGTCTGCTGTGCCGGGCCAGGCGCCGGGGGCTGGGCCACGGCCGGCTGCCGCGCCATGTTCTGCATGGCCAGCATCAGGCCGGCGAAGCCGATGAACATGCCTACAATGGTTCCCAGCATCCACTTGTGAATTTCGGCACGCAAAGCCTCGACATCCGCCTTCGTCGCGAGGGTCGGAAGGATGGCGTTGAAATGCGCCTCAAGCGCTATTAGGCGATCATCCATGTTCCCAGCATAGTACAAAATCGATGGCGTGCCAGAGCCAATACGCCGGTGAACGGCTCTTTTACTGTTGCGACGGCGTGGCAATTTTTCGCGGTCTGTCTTCAGTAGCGTCGCGGAAAGCGCCAAGCACGGCAGGAACCACGCCGGACGAGCCGTGGAGGTAGGCGATATGCAGCAGGTCGAACTGCGCCAACAACTGGCCCGGCGATGGCTTTGTCTGCGCGTCCGGCACTAGCACCAGAAACTCCGCACCGCTAACTTGCACGTGGTGCTGGATGGTCGTCAATAGCGCCATGTTCATCAAAGTCAAGGCGTAGCGCGACTTGACTTCAACGAGCAGGCGCCGGCCGTCGGGTGCCATCACGAGGCAATCAGGTTCGTAGAAAAATGCCTGCCCCCATTCCGGCACGATTTCGACCTGGTCAGGCTGTATGTCAACAGTGTATCCAGGCGGCAGGTCGCGCAGAACGTCAAACACCGGCCGCTCCAAATCGGTGACCAAGCGCATGGGCTTGGCATGTGCCATTGAGTTCATGATAAATCCCTCCACGTCCACGTCCATTCTCCCGCGCGGCCGGCGGCAATGGCCGCTTCGACCAGCGCCCCGACACCGGCGGCGACCGCGCCAATTGCTGCGGAAGCGACTGCAGTTGTGCCGGACAAGAACATTGCTGCCAATGCAAACGCGATAGCGGCCGGGAAAAACTTGCCGATGAACTTCTCCAGCGCGATTGCCCAAAGGCGCAGCGCAAAGGACAGCCTCTCGCCAACCATCAGCACCTCGGCCGATCCATTCAATGAAACCAGGACGCTCGCATTTGCAGTAGACACCGAGCCGATTTTACCGGAAAGCTGTCTGGCGATCCGCGCGCACTGCTTGCGCACTTCCGCCAGAGATCGGGCCGCGATATGGACCTTGATCATATCGTTTCCCGCCATGAAGTAGACGACTGTGGTGCCTAGCACTTGCTCAGCACCCAAGGCGGATCGCACCATGCTCGGCACGCTAGCCAATGGAGTCCCCGCCAGCGCGACCCCGACTTTTACTTGATTGACGCCGATGACTTCCCGGATGCCGACAAGTACTTTCGCCGCTTCTATGGGTTCTTTGCACTTGAGAACGAGCTCGGCGTGCACGGGTTCCTCATCAACATAAAGGACGGGCGTTGGCAGGAGGCATTTTTGGAAAAGGAAGGGAGAACTTCAATGATCGTATATCGCTTGAGATCGCCGGTCTTGGCACATGTCAGCAAGGGAACCGCCCGCAATCAAAAAACCTCGCCGAAGCGAGGTTTTTTTACTTCTACGGTGCCGCTGGCGTGGCTGGTTGTGCGGCCGAACGGCCGACTACCAGAGCGAATACGGCTTGCGGATCAGGTTGGCGTTGAAGTAGCGGGCGTCGTCGCTGACCTCGTCGCCGACCCAGTCGGGCCGCTCGAAGGCCTGGTCCTCGCTGGCCAGCTCGATCTCGGCGACGACCAGGCCGTCGTTGGCGCCGAGGAACTCGTCGACCTCCCAGACGTTGCCGGCGAACTCGATGCGGCGCCGGTACTTCTCGATCAGCGGCCGCTCGCACAGGCCGTCGAGCAGCTGCTCGGCGTCGGCCAGCGGAATCGGATACTCCCACTCGCCGCGGCTGGCGCCGACGTTGGCGCCCTTGATGGTGAGCATGCCCTGGCCGTTCTCGATGCGCACCCGCACCACCCGCTCGCGCTCCGACGACAGGTAGCCCTGGCGCAGCAACACCGGCTCGCCCAGGCTCTTCCAGGCGTCGCCGCGCAGCAGGAACTTGCGTTCGATCTCGACGCCCATGGCTCAGTCCAGCGACAGCAGGATGGGCTGCAGCAGCGCCGCGCCCAGCGCCGCGCTGCGCGCGCCGTTCCAGCCGACGTGGGCGTCGGGCAGGTCGGCGTTGTCCTTGAACGGCATCTCCAGGGTCAGCGCCAGGCAGCCGAAGTGGTGGCCGACGTATTTCGACGCCAGGGTCAGCATGTCCTCCTTGTACTTGCTGGCGGCGTAGCCGAACTTGTCCTGGAAGTCCGGGCTGGCGTTCTTGTAGCGCTCGATGAAAGCCTTCTGGCTGGCGGCCTGCTCGGGCGTGAAATTGCTCAGCATCTCGTTGCCGGCCACGAAGTTGTAGGGCAGCGCCTCGTCGCCGTGGATGTCGAAGAACATGTCGATGCCGGTCTCGTGCATCTTCTGTTTGACGTACAGCACTTCCGGGCTGCGCTCGACGGACGGCGTCATCCACTCGCGGTTCAGGTTGGCGCCGGCGGCGTTGGTGCGCAGGTTGCCGCGCACCGCGCCGTCCGGGTTCATGTTCGGCACGATGTAGAACACGCAGCGCTGCAGCAGCTTGCGGGCGATCGGGTTGGCGTCGTCGAGCAGCGAGTCCATCAGGCCTTCGACGAACCATTCGGCCATCGACTCGCCGGGGTGCTGGCGGGCGATGATCCAGATCTTCTTCTCCGCCTCGGGCCGGCCGATGACGACCAGGTTGAGGTCGCGTCCGTCGACGGTGTTGCCCAGGTCGAGCACGCGGGCCAGCGGGTTCTCGGCCACCTCGCCCAGCAGGCCCAGGTGGCGGTCGAACGAGTACGGCTCGAAGTAGGCGTAGTAGACGCTGTCGAGCTCGGGGGTGTGGCGGATCGTCATGACCTCGCCGTCGAAGCTGGTCGGCACGCGGAACCAGCTGTCGCCGTCGTAGCTGGCGACGGCCTGGTAGTCCTCGTAGCCCTTGGCGTAGGTGGCCTGGCCGGCGTTGAGGAAGCGCATGGTGCAGGCCTGGTCGCGGGCGCCCTGCAGGCGGAAGTGGAACCACTGGTGGATGTCGGCGTGCGAATCCTTGCGCAGGTTCAGGTCGATGGCGGCGGCGCTGTCGGCGCGCAGCACCTCGATGGCGCCGGAGTCGAAGTTTTGGCTGATTTTGATGGTCATTGCTGGTCCCGTAAAAATGGAAGTTGCCGATGCCGCTATTTTCCGCGTTTTACGCCGATTCGCAAAGCGCCGTCCGCTCCAGTTTGCGGCGAAGGCCGAATATTCGGCCGGCGAAACGGCAAAAGCCCGGCATTTCTTCAACGCCGGGCCCAAGAGGCAAGAAGCGGGGTCAGTGCCGACATTCGGACATTCACCGCCTGAATGTCCGAATGTCGGCACTGACCCCGGCGGTGCGGCGGTGTGACACCGGCGGTGACCCCGGCGGCTGTGGCTTAGGCGGCGGGCTGCAGCATCGTGCCGGCGGTTTTGTAGCGGGCGTGCCAGGACAGCGCCTTCTCCAGCACGTGCGGGGTCTGGCCGCCGCCGAGCAGGGCCTCCTCGTAGTAGGCGCGCAGCTGGGGGCGGTAGTCGGGGTGGGCGCAGTTTTCGATGATCAGCACGGCGCGTTCGCGCGGCGCCAGGCCGCGCAGGTCGGCCAGGCCCCACTCGGTCACCAGCACGTCGACGTCGTGCTCGGTGTGGTCGACGTGCGAGGCCATCGGCACCACGCTGGAGATGGCGCCGCCCTTGGCGACGGACTTGCTGACGAACAGCGACAGCTGGCCGTTGCGGGCGAAGTCGCCGGAGCCGCCGATGCCGTTCATCATGTGGGTGCCGCCGACGTGGGTCGAGTTGACGTTGCCATAGATGTCGAACTCGAGCGCGGTGTTGAGGGCGATGATGCCGAGCCGACGCACCACCTCGGGGTGGTTGCTGATCTCCTGCGGGCGCAGCACGATGCGCTGGCGGTATCGCTCGAGGTTGTCGATGAAGTGCTGGTGCATCTTGGCCGACAGGGTGATCGAGGAGGCCGAGGCCATCGCCAACTGGCCCGAGTCGAGCAGCTCGATGGCGCTGTCCTGCAGCACCTCGGAGTACATCGTCATGTCGCGGAACGGCGAGTCGATCAGGCCGTGCAGCACGGCGTTGGCGATGGTGCCGATGCCGGCCTGCAGCGGCAGCAGCTCCGGGCCCATGCGGCCGGCCTTGACCTCGCCCTCGAGGAAGGCGATGACGTGGCCGGCGATGGCGTCGGTCTCGGCGTCGCCCGGCAGCGCGTTGGACGGGCTGTCCGGGCTGTCGGTGATGACGATGGCGGCGATGCGCGCCGGGTCGACCTGGATGGCGCTGGTGCCGATGCGCTGCCAGGCGTTGATCAGCGGGATGGCGCCACGGCGCGGCCGCGGCGCCGGCAGGTAGATGTCGTGCAGGCCCTCGAGCGCCAGCGGCGCGGCCAGGTTAATCTCGACGATCACCTTCTTGGCCTGCAGGACGAAGTTGGCCGAATTGCCAACCGACATGCTAGGGACGATGCCGCCGTCGGCGGTGATGGCGACCGCCTCGATGACGGCGACGTCGACCGGCGCCAGGTCGCCCGAGCGCAGCTGCTCGGCGGTCTCGGACAGGTGCTGGTCGATGAACATCACCTCGCCACTGTTGATCTTGCGGCGCAGCGCGGCGTCGCTCTGGAACGGCAGGCGGCGCGCCACCACGCCGGCGCTGGCCATCAGGCCGTCGCTGTCGTTGCCCA
Source organism: Rugamonas rubra (assembly GCF_900114705.1). Taxonomy (GTDB): domain Bacteria; phylum Pseudomonadota; class Gammaproteobacteria; order Burkholderiales; family Burkholderiaceae_D; genus Rugamonas; species Rugamonas rubra. The sequence continues at coordinate 250,869 of NZ_FOTW01000011.1, read as the reverse complement.
GCGAGGCGCCGGTGATCAGGGTCAGGCGCAGCGGCTCGTGGCGGGCGCGCTCGACCAGCGCGGCCGGCAGCGCCTTGGCGTCGCCGGCGCGGGTGAAGCCGCTCATGCCGACGGTCATGCCGTCGGCGAACAGCTTGGCGGCCTGCTCGGCGCTCATCAGTTTTTCCATCAAGGCCGGGCGGCGGATGCGGTCTTCGTACATGTGTGCTCCTGATTGTTATACAGATTATGCGAAGCAGTATAAAATTAGTGAATCATTCGCTGTATGACTTAATTTCCTCTGTTTCAGTCGTTTTTTTCATGGCAAGGAAGACCATGGACCTGCGCTCGCTGCGCTATTTCGTCGAGACGGTGCGGCTCAACAGCTTCACCCAGGCGGCCGAGTCGCTGCACGTGACGCAGTCGACCATCAGCAAGATGGTGCGCCAGCTGGAGCAGGAGGTCGGCGCCCAGCTGCTGCTGCGCGAGGGCCGCAAGCTGACGTTGACCGACACCGGCCGCGTCGTCTTCGCGCGCGGCGAGGACATGCTGGCCACGCTGCGCCAACTCAACCTGGAGGTGCGCGACACCCAGGCGCGCACGCGCGGCAGCCTGACGGTGGGTATTCCGCCGATGATCAACCTGCTGTTCACGCCGGTGTTGAAGGCCTTCCGCGCGCGCTATCCGCAGATCGCGCTGACGCTGCAGGAGGGCACCGGACAGGCGATCGAGCGCCAGGTGGCGGCCGGCGAGCTGGAGATCGGCATGACGGTGCTGCCGGTCGATCCGGCGCTGGAGCTGGAGGCGCTGCAGATCGCCAGCTATCCGCTGTGGGCGCTGGCGGCGCTGGGCAGCTTCCGCAAGGGGCAGAGCACGCTGCGCTTCAGGGAGCTGGCGGCGCTGCCGCTGGTGCTGCTGAAGGACGACTTCGCGCTGACGCGCAGCCTGCGCGCCGCCTTCGCGCGGGCCGGCTTCGAGCCGCAGGTGGCGGCGCAGAGCGGCCAGTGGGACTGGCTGGTGGCGATGGCCTCGGCCGGCATGGGTGTGGCGCTGCTGCCGCAGCCCTTCGTGCACCGGCTGGCGATCGGTCGCATGGACGCGCTGCGGCTGGTCGAGCCGGAACTGCAGTGGCAGGTGGCGCAGGTGTGGAACGGGCGCTACCTGTCGCACGCGGCGCGCGCCTGGTTGGAGGTGTGCCAGGAGGTGCTGGGGACGCGCGTCGACTAGGCTTCGGCCGGGCGCGCCCCCGCGTGCCGCGTTTACGGTTTCGGTGTGCGGTAGGCGTCCACGCCGAACTCCATTTTGCCCGTGCCGCTTTGGTGCGCGCCGGCGTCCGGCGTGGCGTACTCATCGTTGAAGTTCGGCAGGCGCTGGGCTTTGCCACGGCCGAGGGAACCGGCTCTCAACGTAAAGTCGCCGATCGCCGCGACGTCCACAGTGGCCTTGAACACCTGTCCGCTAGTGCGCGGTCCGGTGGCGTCGTGCAGATCCGCCCTGACCAGGACGGGATCCAGAGTCGCGTTGAAGATAGGCTCGGCGTAAGTGCCATGTGCTTCGACCCCGTCGATCAGGCGCCCCCAATACACGTCATAGTCGATGTCGTTTTTACCGCACTCCTCATTCAATTGCACCACCGTCCACCACTTTGTGGCCGCCGATATGACGTTGTTGCGGCTCACCACGTTGCAAGTAGCGCCGCCGGCCATGCCGATCGCGCCGCCGGTTCCAACGTTATACGTCAGGCCGGTTCCCGCCGGTGGACGGGGTTGCAAATTTGTATTGTGGAAGAGATAGATGCGGCCGCCGTTCACCTTCTCGGTTTTGCTGCCGATCTTGAAAAAGTTACCGTGACTTGCAGTGTCTTGGTTGGCCGCGTTCGGATTGGCCATCCCAACGGTATCGCCAAGAACGTTCCTAAAGACATACAGAGGTCCCTGCGCAACGGCCGCCATGGCAATGCCCATGTAGGTGCGGTGCAGATAGTTGCCCCATATGCGAACGTTGCGGTTGCCGCCCTCCGATTCAATGGCATCGTCGTAGACGCCGGAGATGTTGTTGCCATAGATATCCGAATCGGCAAAGGGGAAGCCCTCGAAGGTGAAATTGGATTCGCCGCCTATGCCGTCGTTGAAATAGTGGCCGGCGACGGAACGAATCTCGTTATAGCGAATCACGTTGTTGGTGCCGCACTTGCCGAACATGATGGCCTGCGCCGAATTCGGATGCGTGACGGGCGCGGGCCCCCAATCCTGCGAACCGTAGCGCGGCTCGTAGATCCTGTTGCGTTGAATGGTGATGCGGCTGGCGCGTTGGTCGAGCGCGTTTACATAGCTATAGCAGTAGATGCCGGCATCGTACTCGCGTCCGGTGACGATCTTGTTGGTCGGCCCGGCGATCGGCGCCTCCTGGTTGCTGTTCAGGATGCCGCCACCGAAGCCGCTGATGTCGTTCTCCTCGATCACCACGTCGTGCGACGGCGCCATGATCGCGATGCCCTGGCGCTGGCAGTTCTTCAGGGTAAAACCACGCACGATCACATATGACGCTTTGACCGTGATGCAATTATTACCATTGCCCATCAGCAGGTTAGGCACGCCCATATCAATTTGCGAGCCGGGTTCGGGCACGTACAGAACGTAGGCATCCGGCCGGCCGGAGTCGACCAGTTCCAGCGTCTTGACTCCGCCCTTCATGATCCGGGTCTCGCCGATCGGATAATTGTCGCTCCAGGTGGTTTCGTTCTTGCTCTCGGTGGTGCCGCTTTGCAGTTGCACCTGCACCTCGTAGGACGTGCCCGCCTTCAACATGGTGAGGCTGCCGCGATACTCCTTGTTGCGCGGGTCGAACCACAAGGCCAAGCCCTCCTTCCACTCCTGCTGGCCCTGGGCACGGTAATGCACGGTGGCGGTGTTGCCTTCGGCGCCGTCGGGCGGCGCCCAGTACACGCTGATCGACTGGTAGGTCGGCACGGTGGAGAGGCCGGCGCCGAAGGTCGGCCGACCCAATCGGAATGCCAGGTTCGGCTCATAGGACAGCAGGTCGTCGCCACGGTCGGGATACTCGGGCGAGGGAACCAGTTTATTGTCGGCGTTGAACACCGGGGACTGGGCCTGGGCCGCGACGGCCAGCGTCGCCAGCAGCAGGCCGGCAGCCAGTTCGGGCAACCATGGGGTACGTTTCATTTTCATCCTTATATGTAAAAAATGTCATTTCAAATAGAGCAACAGTTCATTTTACTCAATACATTCTTTACAAGGAAGGAAATCCCGCTCCGCCGCACCGGACGGCCGAGGCACGCTCAGTCGAGCGGCGGCAGCTCGTGGATCAGCACGCCCTCGATCGGGTCGACCGGCTGCTCCCAGGGACGCTGCTCGATGAAGCGCCGGGCGTCGTCCTGGCCGGCCTGGCAGCGCTGGCGGATGCCCTGGGCGCTGAAGTCGATGTCCTTGGTGTGGTCCTCGTTGCCCAAGCGGGGCGCCTTCAGCGCGACGATGTGCATGGTGGTGCCGCAGCCCCAGGCGGCCAGCTCGCGCAGCTCGGCCGAGGCGGCCGCCTGGTCGGGCAGGTGCAGGCTGAGCTGGCGGATCACGTGGCGCAGCCGGTGCAGCTTGCGCTGCTGTTCGATGTTGCCGGCGCGGCTGGCGTACTGGATCTCCTTGTGCTTGTCGAGCACCTGCAGCACGCTCTGCGGCTCGCTGCCGTCCGGGTTCCACACCTGCACCGAGAAGATCACCGAGCTGCGCCGTGGCTCGTCGTCGAGCACCGCCTCGATCGGCGTGTTGGAGTAGATGCCGCCGTCCCAGTAGGGCTCGCCGTCTATGCGCACCGCCGGGAAGGCCGGCGGGATGGCGCCGGAGGCCATGATGTGCGAGGCGTCGAGTTTCTCCTTGCTGCTGTCGAAGTAGCGCATGGCGCCGTTGCGGGCGTTGACGGCGCCCACCGTCAGACGGGTGTGGTGGGCGTTCAGGTAGTCGAAGTCGACCAGGGTTTCCAGGGTGGTGCGCAGCGGCGCGGTCTGGTAGAAGGAGGCGCGCTCGGGGCCGACGCGGGCGTCGAGGTTCCACCAGGCGGCCAGGTTGGGTTCGAAGAAGGCGGGAATGCCCTGCCCCATGGTCATGGCGTTGGCGAAGGCGCGCGGCATGCCGGCGAAGCCGAGCGGGTTCTGCTCCATGCGCTGCCAGAACTGGCGCAGGCGCTCGAGCCGCTGGTGCAGCGGGTTGCCGGCGATGATGGCGGCGTTGATGGCGCCGACCGAGGTGCCGATGACCCAGTCCGGCTCGATGCCGGCCTCGTGCATGGCCTGGTAGACGCCGAGCTGGTAGGCGCCCAGCGCGCCGCCGCCCTGCAGCACCAGGACGACCTGGCCCGACACGGCGGCCTTGCTGCTGATGGTTTTTTTCAAACGACCTCCGCGAAACGCAAGCTAGTGGTGGGTTGCCAGCCTGATTGTAGTGCAGTTCCGCGTGGCGCAGGGGGAGGACCGGCGGCGCGGGCGGCGGCGCCAGGGCCGGGGCGGCGCGCCGGCCGAACGCGCCGGCGACGCGCCCGGCCCCACTCGGCGCCGCCCGGCGCGCTAGCGGGCGCGCGCCTGCAAGGCGGCGCGCACGCCGGCGCCGTAGGCCGGGTCGGCCTGGTCGAAGTGGCCCAGCTGGCGCTGCACGATCTCCGCGCCGACCTGGCTGAGCGGACCGGCCAGGTTGTCGAACAGGTTCTGCCGCTCGGCCGCCGTCATCAGGCGGAACAGGTTGCCGGCCTGGGTGTAGTCGTCCTCGCCGCCACGGCCGTCGTAGCGGCCGGCGGCGCCGTGCAGTGCCAGCCCCGGTTCGCCGTGGCCCAGGCCGGACGGCCGGCTGCCGGCGGCCTCGACGGTGGCGTAGTTCTGCGCGATGCCGCCGTTGGCGATGGCCATGGCGCCGTCGCGCTGCTGGTTGTGGAAGGGGCAGCGCGGCGCGTTGACCGGCAGGTGCTGGTGGTTGGTGCCGACCCGGTACAGCTGGGCGTCGTGGTAGGCGAACAGGCGGCCCTGCAGCATCTTGTCGGGCGAGTAGCCCATGCCGGGCACCACGTTGGCCGGCGAGAAGGCGGCCTGCTCGACCTCGGCGTGGTAGTTGTCCGGATTGCGGTTCAGTTCGAACACGCCGACCGGCTGCAGCGGAAAGTCCTTGTGCGGCCACACCTTGGTCAGATCGAAGGGGTTCCAGCCGGTGCGCGCCTCCCAGGCGGCCAGCTCGGCCTCGGTGGCGACCTGCAGCTTGACGTCCCAACGGGGGAAGTCGCCGCGTTCGATGGCCTCGAACAGGTCGCGCTGGGCGTGGTCGGGGTCGGCGCCGGCCAGGCGCGAGGCCTCGGCGGCGCTGAGGTTCTTGATGCCCTGTTGGGTCTTGAAGTGCCACTTGACGTAGACCCGCTCGCCGGCCTCGTTGACCAGGCTGTAGGTGTGGCTGCCGAAGCCGTCCATGTGGCGGTAGCCGTCCGGCGTGCCGCGGTCGGAGAACAGCATGGTGACCTGGTGCAGGCTTTCCGGCGCCTTGCTCCAGAAGTCGAACATCATGGTCGGCGATTTCAGGTTGCTCTGCGGGCAGCGCTTCTGGGTGTGGACGAAGTCGGGGAACTTGATCGGGTCCTTGATGAAGAACATCGGCGTGTTGTTGCCGACCAGGTCCCAGTTGCCCTCCTCGGTGTAGAAGCGCAGCGCGAAGCCGCGCGGGTCGCGTTCGGTGTCGGCGCTGCCGCGCTCGCCGCCGACGGTGGAGAAGCGGGCGAAGGTGACGGTGCTCTTGCCGACGCCGTTGAACAGCTTGGCCTTGGTGTAGCGCGAGATGTCGTGGGTGACGGTGAAGCTGCCGTAGGCGCCGGAACCCTTGGCGTGGACCACGCGCTCGGGGATGCGCTCGCGGTTGAAGTGCTGCAGCTTCTCGATCAGGTGGAAGTCCTGCAACAGCAGGGGGCCGCGCGGACCGGCGCTGGCGGAGTTCTGGTTGTCGGCGACGGGAATGCCGGAGGCGGTGGTGATGGGCGGCTGGCGCATTGCTTGCTCCTGTGGGGTGAACGATGGAATCATTCTAATTAGCCAAACCAATTAGACAAAGGCAATTAATTATATTGAATTAATAGCCTTTGCCTATCTCCCATTTGGCCAATTTACAGCAGCCACAAGCCCGTGCCCGAAAACTGGGCGCCGACCACGTCCTGCTGCGCCACCCACGCGCCGACCAGCTCGGCGCGCGTGTGCGTGCCGAGGAATTCGGTCCAGTGGGAGGCGCCGCCGGCCGCGTTGTCGCTCAGGCCGCTGTTGCCGTACAGCGCCTTGACGAAGGCGTTGTCGTCCAGACGATTGTAGCGCGCCTGGAACTCGGCGGAGGCGGCGAAGTTGGCCGCAAGCATGTCCGCGCCGGCGAAGTGTTGTACCCAAGCAGCGAGCCCATCCATGTCGGCGGCGCGGTCCAGCACCGCCTGGTACATCAGCCCCACGGTCTTCAGCGCGGCCGTGCCGGCCTGGCTGAAGGACAGGTCGACGCTGCCGTCGGCGAAGGCGCCCTGTTCAATTCCGCTGAGCGTGTCGACGTCGCCGTTGGCCTTATCGACCACCTTGAAGGCGCCGTCGCCGCCCAGCACCAGCCGGTAGCCGGCCAGCTTGCCGGCGTAGACGGCGGTGTCGACGCCGTCGCCGCCGACCAGGGTGTCGTTGCCGGCGCCGCCGTCGAGGCGGTTGTCGCCGGCGCCGGCGATCCAGCCGTTCTCGCCGGCCGGCGCGGCGGCGGCGACGGCCAGGCCGGCGCCGCCGCCCAGCTTGGCGCGGTGCTCGGCGCTGAGGGCGAAGTCGAGCACCAGCTGGGCGCGTTCGACGGCCGGCTGGCCGGCCTGGCCGCGCAGCGCGGCCAGCCAGTACTGCTGGCCGCCGGCGTCGGCGGCGCGGCCCAGCACCTGCTGGTAGAGCTGCTCGACGAAGGCGCCGTCGTCCAGCCTGGCCTGGGCGCCGCCCTGCCACTCGGCCGAGGCGAGGAAGGCGTCGGCGACCTGCGCGCTGGAGGCGCCGCTGTGCAGCCAGAAGTTGAGCCCGCCGAGGTCGGCGACGCGGCCGAAGGCGGCGTGGTACAGCAGCGCCAGCTCGGCCAGCTGGCCCGGCTTGGCGGCGAGGAAGGTCAGCTCGGCGCTGGCGCCGTTCAGCTCGGCGCGCGACAGCGTCTCGCCGGCCGCCGGGGCGAACAGCGCCGTCTGGTGCTGGGCGCTCAGCGTGCCGTCGGCGGCCAGGCGGAAGGTCCAGGCGCCCTGGCTGCTGCGGCCGGCCTGCAGCAGGTCGTCGCCGCTGCCGCCGAGCAGGCTGTCGTTGCCGACGCCGCCGACGACGGTGTCGCGGTCGGCGCCGCCGTCGAGGTAGTCGTCGCCGCCGGCGCTGCCGAGGAGGTCGTCGCCGCCGCCGCCGAACAGGCGGTCGTCGTCGGCGCCGAGGAAGATGTTTTGCGCCGCGCCGTCGCCGACCACGTAGTTTTGCCCGGCGCCGCCGCGCAGGGTGGCGGCGCCGACCACGGCGGCGAAGTCGACGTTGTTGAGCTCGACCACGCTGCCGGCCGCCATCTGCGTGGCGTCCAGCACCAGGCCGATGGCGGTGGCGTTGGGCGCGCCGCCGGCCGGCGGCGTGCTCGACGAGCCGTTCAGGTGGATGGTCTGCGGGCCGGCGCCGGCGGCCGCCGTCGGCGTCAAGCTGAGCACCTGCAACTGGGTCGTCGCCGCCAGCGATTGCAGGAAGGCGGCGCCCTGCCCTTCGAGCGCAGCGCCGGCGTCGGCCGCCGCGTGCTGGGCGATGCCGGCGTTGAGCGCCTGCGCGGCTTGGGCGGCGCCGAGCAATGCGACCGCGCCCTGCGCCTGCAGGCCGCTGCCGGTCGGCAGGGCGACACTGAGCGTGGTGCCGCCGGTGCCGCTGCCGGCGATACCCAGCGGAATGTCGGCCAGATGGGTGTTGGGCGTGCCGGCATCGTCGGGCCGGCCGGCCGGCACCGGCGCGACGGTGACGGTCTGTGTGTGCTGGCCGGTCTGCGGGTCGGTGGCGACGACGGTGACGACGGCGGCGCCGTCGACGACGCTGGGCACGCCGGGCGCCGGCGTCGGCGCGGGCGCGGGCGGCGTGCCGACCGCGTAGGCGTTCGAGTTGACCACGCCCAGGCCGCTGTTGCCGGCGCCGTTGTGCAGGCCGGCGGCGTTCAGCGCCACCACGTTGGCGCCGCTGTAGGGGCCGTCGGCGGCGGTCAGCGTGGCGCTCCAGGTGACCCCGCCGTCGCTGGACTGGACGGCGCTGAGCGTGCCGTGGCCGACGACGAGGTCGGCGTTGTCGAAGCCGCTGACGGCCTCGCTGAAGGTGATCGTCACCAGCGAGGTCTTGCCGGCCGCCAGCGCGGACTCGGCGACGACGATGCTGGCGCCCGGCCGCACGGTGCTGACGGCGTAGTTGTTCGAGTCGGCGCCGCCCTGCCCGGCGTTGCCGGCCAGGTCGACGACGCCGGCCTGGTCCAAACGCACTAGGTTGCTGGCGTCGCTGGTGGCCGCGCTCGGGGTCAAGGTGGCGCTCCAGTGCTGGCCGCCGTCGCTGGTGCTCAGGCCGCTCAGCGTGCCGTTGGCCACGCTCAGGTCGGCCAGCTCGAGGCCGACGACCCGCTCGTTGAAGCTGATGCTGACCAGCGTCGATTGGCCGGCCAGCAGGGTGGCGTCGGCGACGACGACGCTGGCGTGCGGGCGCTCGGTGTCGACCGTATAGGTGGGCGAGTCGGTGTGGCCGACGCCGGCCGTGCCGGCGCCGTTGACGACGCGGCTGTTGTCGAGGCGGACCACATTGTCGGCCGCGCTCAGGCCGGCCGCCGGGGTCAGTGTGGCGCTCCAGGTGAGGCCGCCATCGGCGCTGACCAGGGTATCGAGCGTGCCGTTGGCCAGCGTCAGGGCGCTGTTGTCGAGACCGTGTACTGGCTCGCTGAAGACGATCGTCAGGGTGGCGCTGTCGCCGATCGTCAAGGCGCGGTCGTCGAGCGTGATGGTGGCGCTCGGCACCCTGGTGTCGACGGCGTAGGCGTTGGACTCGGTGTGGCCGGCGCCGGCGTTGCCGGCCAGGTCGCGCAGGCCGGCGTTGGCCAGCGTGACGACGTTGTGGGCGGCCGCCAGGTTCGGCGTCGGCGTCAGCGTGGCCGTCCAGGTGATGCCGCCGTCGACGCTGGCGACGGCGCTGAGGCTGCCGTTGGCCACGCTCAGGTCGGCGTTGTCGAAGCCGGCGACGGCCTCGCTGAAGCTGATCGTCACCCGCGCGCTCTGGCCGGCCGCCAGCTGCGCCTGGTCGACGACGATGCTGGCGGTGGGCGCCGCGCTGTCGAGCGCATAGGCGTTCGAGCTGGCGTCCAGGCCGGCGTTGCCGCCGGCGTCGCGCAGTCCGGCGCCGAGCAGCGTGACGTGGTTGGCGGCGCTGTTCTGGCCGGCCGTCGGCGTCAGCGTGGCGCTCCAGTGGATGTGGTCGCTGGTGCTCAGCTGGCTCAGCGTGCCGTGGTCGGCCGCCAGGTCGGCCAGGTCGAACTGCTCGACGGCCTCGCTGAAGGTGATGTCGACCCGGCTGCTCTCGCCGGCCGCCAGCGCGGCGTCGGCGACGACGATGCCGGCGCTGGGGCGCAGCGTGTCGACGGCGAAGTGGTTGGAGGCGGCGACGCCGGCGCCGTGGTTGCCGTGCAGGTCGGCCACGCCGGCCATGTCGAGCGTGATCTGGACGTCGGCCAGCGTGGCGTCGGCGGCCGGCGTGTAGGTGGCGCGCCAGGTGGCGCCGCCGTCGGTCGTGGCCAGGCCGCTCAGGCTGCCGCCGGCCAGCGCCAGGGCGCTGCCGTCGAAGCCGCTGACGGCCTCGGAAAAGGCGATGCTGAGCTGGCCGGACTGGCCGGCCTTGAGCGCGTCGGCGGCCAGCGTCAGCGTGGCGCCGGGGCGCGTGGTGTCGACGGCGTAGGCGTTGGAGGCGACGCTGCCCTGGCCGGCGTTGCCGGCCAGGTCGAACACGCCGGACTGGTCCAGCGTGACGACGTGGCCGCCGCCGTCCTGGCCGGCGTTCGGCGTCAGCGTGGCGGTCCAGCTCAGGCCGCCGTCGGCGCTGGTGAGCTCGCCCACGCTGGCGCCGCCGACCTGCAGCGCGGCCTTGCCCAGGCCGCTGACGGCCTCGGCGAAGCGGATCGTCAGCACGCTGCCGCGCTCGCAAGTGAGCAGCGCGTCGGCCACGCTGACGACGGCGTTGGGCCGCACGGTGTCGACGGCGTAGCTGGCCGAGTCGGTGTGGCCGACGCCGGCGTTGCCGCCGCCGTTGACCAGGCCGGTGTTGTCGAGCCGCAGCACCTGGCCGGCCAGGGTGGCGTCGGCGTTCGGCGTCAGCGTGGCGCGCCAGTGGATGTCGTCGGCGGTGCTCAGGTCGCCCAGCGTGGCGCCGCCCGCCGTCAGGTCGGCCAGCGAGAAGCCGGCGACGGCCTCGGAGAAGACGATCTCGACGGTGGCGCTGTCGCCCAGCTTGAGCGCCGTGTCGCTCAGCGTGATGGTGGCGGTCGGCACGACGGTGTGGACGGCGTAGCTGTTCGAGCCGGCGCTGCCGCTGCCGCCGTTGCCGGCCTGGTCGTGCACGCCGGCCAGGTTGAGCGTGACGACGTTGTTCGCCGAGTTCTGGCCCGGCGGCGGCGTCAGCGTGGCGTGCCAGGTGGTGCCGCCGTCGCCGCTGGCGAGCCCGCTCAGCGTGCCGTTGGTGACGTTCAGGTCGTCCAGCGCCAGGTCGGCGACCGCCTCGGAGAAGGTGATGGTCAGCGTGGTGGTCTCGGCACCGGTGAGCTCGCTGTCGCCGACCAGCAGGGTCGCCGTCGGCGCCGTGCTGTCGAGCACATAGACTTGGCGGGCGACGGCGCCCAGGTTGCCGGCGGCGTCGCCGACGCGCAGCAGCAGCGTGCCGCTGCCGGCCAGCGTGACGTCGTTCCAGGCCAGCGTGGCGCCGCTGACGTAGGCGCTGACGTCGCTCCAGTGGGCGCCGTCGTCGAGCGAGCCCCAGACGTGCTCGCCGGCCGCCAGCGGCGCCGACAACACGGCGCGCACCGTCTGCGCCGGCGCGTTGGTGACGAAGTCGGCGGCGTCGGCGCCGCTGTCGGCCGACAGGGCCAGCTGGCCGATGGCGCCGGGCGCCGTGCGGTCCAAGGTCAGCTCGAGGGGGCCGCTGAGGGCGCTGCTCAGGCCGCCGCTGGCCGAGCTCAGCTGGGCGTAGACGCGGTAGTGGCCGTCGGCCAGGCCGGCGGTGTCCAGGCCGGCGACGCTCCAGCCGCCGTTGGCGACGGTGGCGCTGGCGCCGCGGTCGGTGCCGGCGTCGTAGGCGCCGTTGCCGTCGACGTCGAGGAAGACGCGCACCGTGCTGGCGCTGTCGCCGGCGGCGCTGCTGCCGGCGAAGGCCAGGCTGGTGGCGGCGGTGAGGTTGTCGCTGTCGCTGGCGCCGCTGTCGCCGGCGGCGGCCAGATCGGGCGCGCCCGGCGTGGCCGGCGCGACGTTGACGCTGATGGTGCGCTCGGTGACGGAATAGCCGTCGCTGACCCGCACGACGAAGCTGTCGGTGCCGATGTAGCCGGCCGCCGGCGTATAGGTGAAGGTGCCGACGGGCGCGATGTCGCCGCCGCCGGTGGCGCCCACGCCGCCGGCGAAATACAGCCTGCCGTGGCCGGGATTGCTGCCCGGGTACCAGCCCAGGTGCTGGCCGGCGTCGCCGTCGACAACATGCAGCAGGTCGGCGAAGCTGGTGGCGGCGGCGTCCTGCTGCACGTTCAGCGTGCTGGCGCCGGCGAAGACGGGGGCCGTGTTGCGCGGCGAGAGGTTGGACAACTCGACGTCGTCGAGCGCGATCGAGGCCGGCATGCCGCCTTCGGCGCGGATCGTCACCGACGTCACGCCGCGCAGAATGTCGCTGTTGAAGCGCTGCACGCTGGCATAGTACGGGTCGCCGTCGAAGTAGAAGGACTGCGAGCCCTTGCTGGTGGTGAGGATGTATGAGCGGCCGCCGCCGTCCAGGTCGGCGAAGTGGAAACCGCTCAGGTCGAAGGTGCGCCAGCCGTCCAGCGCCAGGGTCACCGAAGCCGGGTAGCCGTTGGAGCTATCGACGGCGAAGAACTTGCCGCTGAAATTGGCGATGTCGCCGATGCCCAGGCTGGCGCCGTCGTTGACCAGGCCCCGGCCGCCCGGCGCCGTCAGTGTCAGCACATCCTGGCCGACGGTCTGGGTGACGGCGAGGCTGAAGTCGCCCATGCCGGGCCAGGTGTTGCCGGTGGTCATGTCGTCGAAGCCGAAGACGGTCGACGGCGCGGCGGCGGCGTAGGCGCCGGGCGCGGCGCCCAGGCCCTGGGGCCGCATGGACCAGCCCGCCGCCAACGCGGACCAGGGTTGCGGCGGGATCGCTTGCTTGTCGATTGCTTGCATGGGGAGTTCTCCAAAGAATGGGTGGCGCGGGTGCTGCCTGGACGCGGCGGACGACGGGACGGCACGCCGGCGGCGCGCGCGGGCGCGGCGCGGCCGGCGTTAGTGCCTGGGCGTGGGCGTGTTGGACGGCAGCGGCGGGCTTATCGCATTACAGAAATCAATAAAGATTTCCAAATGATAAACTTGCTCTTCTCGCAGCTGAATAGTCCATTTGGACTGATTTGCCGGCGTCCGCAGGGGGCTGCGGACGCGGCGGAGACGCGGCGACGGGGGGCGGAGGGAGGACGAGGGAGGCGGCGGCGCGCACGGGCGCCGCCGGAGGGGGGCTAGCGCGGCGGCGCCGCGCCGGCTAGACCAGCCACAGGCCGTTGCCGGCGAACTGGGCGGCGACGACGTCCTGCTGCGCCACCCAGGCGCCGATCAGCTCGGCCCGGCTGTGGCCGGCCAGGTAGTCGCCCCAGTGGGCGCTGCCGCCGGCGGCCGTGTCGGCCAGCGCGCTGTTGGCGTACAGCGACTTGACGAAGGCGGCGTCGTCGACGCCGTCGTAGCGCGCCTTGAACTCGGCCGAGTTGGCGAAGCCGCGCGCCAGCGCCGCGGCGCCATCGCCGCCCTGCACCCACCAGCTGAAGCCGGCCAGGTCGCCGGCGCGGTCCAGCACCGCCTCGTACAGCAGGCCGACGGTCTGCAGCGTGGCCGCCGCGGCCTGGCTGAACGACAGGTCGACGGCGCCGTCGGCGAAGGCGCCCTGCTCGATGCCGCTGAGCGTGTCGAGGTCGGCGTTGGCCTTGTCGGCCACCTTGAAGGCGCCGTCGGCCGCCAGCACCAGCTTGTAGTCGGCCAGCTTGCCGGTGTAGACGGCGGTGTCGACGCCGTCGCCGCCGACCAGCACGTCGCTGCCGGCGCCGCCGTCGAGGCGGTCGTCGCCGCCGCCGGCGATCCAGCCGGTCTCCTGCTCCAGCCCGGCGCTGGCCACGCTCAGGCCGGCGCCGGCCGCCTGCAGGGCGCGGTGCTCGTTGCTCAGCGCGAAGCCGAGCAGCACCTCGGCGCGGCCCATGGCGGCGTGCCCGGCGTCGCCCTGCAGCGCCGCCAGCCAGTAGGCCTGGCCGGTGGCGTCGGGCGCCCGGCCCAGCACCTGGTGGTACAGCTGCTGGACGTAGGCGGCGTCGTCGAGCTTGGCCTTGTCGCCGCCCTGCCACTCGGCCGACTGCAGGAAGCCGTCGGCGATCTGGCCCGTCGTGCCGGCGCCGCCCAGCCAGAAGTTCAGCCCGGACAGGTCGGGCGCGCGGCCGAAGGCGGCGTGGTAGAGCAGCGCCACGTCGGCCAGCCTGGCCGGCGCGGCGGCGAGGAAGGCCAGCTCGGCGCTGGCGCCGTTCAGCTCGGCGCGGGCCAGCGCCTCGCTGGCCGCCGGCGCGAACAGCGCCGTCTGGTGCTGCGCGCTCAGCGCGCCGTCGGCGCCGAGGTAGAAGGTCCAGCCGCCCTGGGTGCTGCGGCCGCCCTGCAGCACGTCGCCGCCGCCGCCGCCGAGCAGGCTGTCGTTGCCGATGCCGCCGGCCACCTTGTCGTTGTCGGCGCCGCCGTCGAGGTAGTCGTTGCCGCCGGCGCTGCCGATGATGTCGTCGCCGCCGCCGCCGAGCAGGCGGTCGTCGTCGGCGCCGAGCAGGATGTTTTGCACGGCGCCGTCGCCGATGACGAAGTTCTGGCCGCCGCCGCCGCGCAGCGTGGCGCCGCCGACCACGGCGGCGAAGTCGACGTTGTTGAGCTGCAGCACGCTGCCGGTGTTCAAATGGCTGGCGTCGATGACGATGCCGATGGCCGTGCCGTTGGCCGCGCCGCCGGCCGGCGGCGTGCTCGAACTGCCGTTGATGAAGATGGTCTGCGGCCCGGCGCCGGCGGCCACCGTCGGCACCAGCGTCTTGGTCTGCAGCAGGGTGTTGCTCAGCAGCGCGGCGAGGAAGTCGCTGCCCTGCCCCGTCATGTCGTGCTGCACGCTCGAGCCGGCCACGGTCTTCTGCTCGATGCGCATGATCAGGTCGAGCAGCGCCTGGGCGTTGCTCAACAGCGCGGTCGGGCCGTCGGCCTGCAGGCCGGTGCCGACCGGCAGGCTGACCGTCAAGGTGGTGCCGGCGCTGCCGGCCGGCGCCGCGACGCCGAGCGGGATGTCGGCCAAGGTGGCGTTCGGCGTGTTCGGATCGTCCGGCCGGGTCGGCACCACCACCGGCACGTCGACGGCGCTGTTGTTGAGGCCGGTGGTCGGGTCGGTGGTCGTCGTCGTGCTGATCGGCACGCCGTCGACGGTGCCGGGCACGGCCGGCGGCGTGCTCGGCGGCGGCGCCGTGTCGACCGCGTAGCTGTTCGAGTTGACGCTGCCCAGGCCGGCGTTGCCGGCCTCGTTGAGCACGCCGGCGGCGTTCAGCGCGATGACGTTGGCGCCGGCGCTGACGCCGTTGGCCGGGGTCAGGGTGGCGCTCCAGGTGATGCCGCCGTCGGCCGAACTGAGCGCGCTCAGCGTGCCGTTGCCGATGCTCAGGTCGCTGTTGTCGAAGCCCGTCACCGGCTCGCTGAAGGTGACCGTCACCAGGCTGGTGGCGCCGACGCCCAGGCTGGCGGCGGCGACCACGATGCTGGCCGTCGGCCGCACCGTGCTGACGACGTAGTTGTTCGAGTCGGTGCTGCCGGTGCCGGCGTTGCCGGCCAGGTCGGTCAGCGTGGCGTTGGCCAGCGTCAGCAGGTTGCTCGCGTCGGTCACGGCCGACGTTGGCGTCAGCGTGGCGGTCCAGGTGGTGCCGCCGTCGCTGCTGGACAAGGTGCTCAGCGTGCCGTTGGCCAGCGTCACGTCGCTGTTGTCGAAGGCGGTCACCGCCTCGCTGAAGGTGATCGTCACCAGGCTGCTCTCGCCGGCCTTCAACTCACTGTCGGCGACGACCACGGTGGCCGTCGGGCGCTGCTGGTCGACCACGTAGTTGGCCGAATCGGTCACGCCGACGCCGGCCACGCTGGCCAGGTTGGTGTAGCCGGTGTTGTCGAGGCGGATGAAGTTTGTCGCGTCGCTGACGCCGGCGGTCGGCGTCAAGGTGGCCGTCCAGGTGACGTTGTCGACGGTCGAGACGGTGCCCAGCGTGCCGTTCTGCACCGTCAGGTCGGCGGCGCCGAAACCGCTCACCGCCTCGGAGAAGACGATGCTGACGGTGGCCGTGTCGCCGATCTTGAGCAGGCTGTCGTCGAGCGTGATGGTGGCCGTCGGCACCACCGTGCTGACCGCGTAGTTGTTGGAATCGACGCTGCCGACGCCGGCGTTGCCGGCCAGGTCGGTCAGGCTGGCCTGGTTGAGCGTGACGAGGTTGCTGGCGTCGAGCACGCCGACGCTCGGCGTCAGCGTGGCGGTCCAGGTGATGCCGCCGTCGGCCGAGCTGAGTCCGCTCAAGGCGCCGTTGGCCACCGTCAGGTCGGCCGTGCTGAAGTTGTCGACCGCCTCGCTGAAGGTGATGGTGACCAGGCTGGTCTGGCCCAGCGCCAGCGAGCTGGCGGCCACCACCACACTGGCGGTGGGGGCGGTGCTGTCGAGGATGTAGTTGGGCGAGTTGCTGCTGCCGCTGCCGGCGTTGCCGGCGGCGTCGCTGACGGCGCTGGTGTCGATGGTGATGAGGTTGCTGGCGTCGTCCAGGCCCGCCGTCGGCGTGAAGGTGGCGGTCCAGGTCAGGCCGCCGTCGCTGGAGGCCGGTGCGCTGAGCGCGCCGTTGGCCACCGTCAGCGCGGCGTTGGTGAGGCCGCTGACCGCCTCCGAGAAGGTGAAGGTGACCAGCGCGGTCTGGCCGGCCGCCAGCGCGGCGTCGCTCATGGTCACGGCGACGGTCGGGCGCAGCGTGTCGACCGTGTAGTTGAGCGAGTCGGTCACGCCGACGCCGGCCGTGCTGCCGCCGTTGACGACGCCGCTGTTGTCGAGGCGGATGAAGTTGCTGCTGTCGCTGACGCCGGCGCTCGGCGTCAGAGTGGCGGTCCAGGTGATGTTGTCGCTGGTCGAGACGGTGCCCAGCGTGCCGTTCTGCACCGTCAGGTCGGCGCTGTCGAAGCCCGTCACCGCCTCGGAGAAGACGATGGTGACGGTGGCCGTGTCGCCGATCTTGAGCGCGCTGTCGTCGAGCGTGACGGTGGCCGTCGGCACCATGGTGCTGACGGCGTAGTTGTTGGAATCGACGCTGCCGACGCCGGCGTTGCCGGCCACGTCGGTCAGCGTGGCCTGGTTGAGCGTGATGATGTTAGTCGCATCGATGACGCTCAGCGTCGGCGTCAGGGTCGCCGTCCAGGTGGTGCCGCCGTCGGCCGAGCTGACCGCGCTCAGGGTGCCGTTGGCCACCGTCAGGTCGGCGTTGCTGAAGTTGGCCACCGCCTCGCTGAAGGTGATGGTGACCAGCGAGGTGTCGGCGCCGGTCAGGTTGTCGTCGGCGACCACCACGCCGGCGCTCGGCGCCACGTTGTCGTAGCTGAAGCTGTGGCCGGCCACGCTGCCGTCGTTGCCCTGGGCGTCGGCCACCTTCAGCTTCAGCGTGCTGCTGCCGGCCAGGGTGACGCCGGTCCAGCTCAGCGCGCTGCCGCTGACCATGGCGCTGATGTCGCTCCAGGTGGCGCCGTTGTCGAGCGAGCCCCAGACCACCTCGCCGGCGGCCAGCGGCGCGCTCAGCGTGGCCGTGACGGTTTGCGCCGCCGTCGCCGTGATGAAGTCGCTGGCGCTGCTGCCGCTGTCGACCGACAGGGCCAGGGCGCTGAAGGTGGTGGTCGGCGCGGTGGTGTCGAGGGTGACGTCGAGCGCCGCGCTGACGGCGCCGCTGACGGCGCCGGCGGCCGAGGTGACCTGGGCGTAGACGTGGTAGGTGCCGTCGGCCACGCCGGCCGTGTTCAGGCCGGTCACGCTCCAGCTGCCGTTGTTGACGGTGGCGCTGGCGGCGCGGTCGGTGCCGGCGTCGTAGACGCCGTTGCCGTCGACGTCGACGAAGACCCGCACCGTGCTGCTGCTGTCGCCGGCGGCGCTGGTGCCGGAGAAGTCCAGGCTGGTGGCCTTGGTGGCGTTGTCGCCGGTGTTGGCGCCGCTGTCGCTGCCGCTGGCCAGGTCGAGGCCGCCCGGCGTGCCCGGCGTGACGGTGACGCTGATGGTGCGGGTGGCGTTGGCGATGCCGTCGGAGACGCGCACGGTGAAGCTGTCGGTGCCGGCGAAGCCGGCGGCCGGCGCGTAGCTCAAGGTGCCGCCGGCGCCGATGTCGGCGCCGCCGCTGCTGGCGGTGGCGCCGCTCAGCACCAGCGTGCCGTGGGCCGGCGCGCTGCTCTGGGTCCAGGTCAGCGTCTGGCCGCTGTCGCTGTCGCTGACGTGCAGCAGCGCGGCGATGTCGGCGGCGCCGGCGTTCTGCGCCAGCGCCAGCGTGGTGGTGGCGCCAACGAACACGGGAAGTACGTCGACCGGCAGCAGCAGGCGGCCCTCGACGCCGGCGTTGGCGGCGCCGTCGGAGGTGGCGTCGACCCAGGCGGCGGCGAAGTTGCCGTTGGCCACGCCGGCCAGCGCCGAGCTGTGCTGGTCGCCGCGGCGGTGCTGGTTGATCTCGAACTCGTTGGCGTCCTGCGCCACGCCGGCGGCGTTGTAGCGGCGGCCGAACAGGCCGTTCAGGTCGTAGTCGCCGCTGTCGGCCTCCCAGCCGACGACGAAGCCGCCGTCGCTCAGCGCGGCCAGCGAGGCCTCGTACTTGTAGCCGCCGGACGAGGTGTTGGCCTGCACCATGGCGCCGGCCGGCGTGCCGGCGTTGTCGTACTGGCGGAAGAAGATGTCGGTGCGGCTGTAGTTGACCAGGTCGGCCGCCGCGCTGTCCCAGGCGACGACGAAGCCGCCGCCGCTCAGGCCGACCACGTGGGCCAGCGGCGCCGAGGTGTAGTAGGAGTAGGCGCTGGCGTCGGTGCTGACCGCCAGCACCGTCGACGGCGCGCTGCTGACCACGGCGTTGACGTTGGCCGTGTTGTAGTCGCCCCAGACCACCACGTATTCGCCGTTGCTCAGCGCCGCCACGCTGGGGCTGATGTCGCTGCCGCCGGCGTCGATGACCAGCTCGACGCCGGACTTGGCGCCGCTGGCGCCGTCGAACTTCTGCGCGTGCACGGTGCCGGCGTTGTTCCAGGCGATGACGAAGTCGCCATTGCTCAGGGTGGTGACGCTGGGCTGGCTCTGCTCGCCGGCCACGGTGGTGTTGGCCAGCGACTGGGCCCCCACCGTGCCGTCGGCGGCGACGATGCGGTAGCCGATGTCCAGGCCGTTGGCGCCCGGCGTGGTGGCGTAGGCGACGACGAAGCGGCCGCCGCCGAGCGCGGCCACGGTCGGCGCGATATCGTCGATGCCGTTGGCCGCCGCCGTGATGGCGAACTCGGCGCCGACGGCGTTGCCCAGCGCGTCGTGGATCTGGCCGTAGATGCCGTTCTTGCCGCTCGCCTCGCCCTGGCCGTCCGACTGCCAGACGGTGACCACGTTGCCCGTGCTGAGGGTGGCCATGGCCGGCGCCAGCTGGTCGCCGGCGGCGTGGCTGCTGACATTGATGTCGTCGGTGAAGTTGAGGTCGGCCGAGCTCTCATCCTTGACCGTGTAGGTCAGGGTCTTGCTGTAGCCCTGCCCGCCGATCGGGTTGCCGCTGGCGTCGGTCTGGTACAGGTCGTAGTAGCGGACTGTGATGCTGCCGGTCTGCTCGATGGCCGGCACCGCGCCGGCGCCCAGGCTCAAGGTGGCGGTGCGCACGGTGGCGCCGTCCGAGGCCAGCGTGAACAGGTTGGGCACCGACTGGCTGTCGATCTCCCATTTGCCGCCGAAGGTGGCGCCGGTATCGGTCGGGGTCAGCGTGGCGACGCTCAGGCCGGCGGTGGCGTCGGACAGGAACACCACCTTGTTGGAGACGATGTCGGTGGGCGCGTTGTCGGGCGTGATGCTGCCGCCCGAGGTGGTGTTGCTGCCCGGGCTCTCGACGGTGATCCAACTGTTGGAGAAGCTGTCGTAGTGGGTGGTGTCGCCGGGCATGGTGTCGACGAAGCGCCAAATGGTGCCGATCACCGAGACGGGGGTGAAGCCGTCGGTGGGCACCACGTAGGTGGTCCAGCTGGAGCCGCCGTTGGAGCTGTACTGGAAGTCGCCGCGCGTCACATACCAGAGGAAGGACGGGTGGCTGATGTTGCTCATGCTGACCTTGTCGATGGTCTGCGTCACGCCGCCGCTGGTGTAGGTGCTGTAGCTCCAGGTGTAGCTGGTGCCGCCCGGCCGCACGTAGACGCCGGTCGGCAGGTTCATGTTCTGCGCCGTCGGCAGCAGCGCCTGGTAGTCGGCGCCGTCGGCCAGCAGCGTGTGCGGCTCGACCCGGCCGCTGTGCACCTCGAGGTTCCAGTTGCCGCCCAGCGCGGCCGCGCCGGTGGCGTCGCTGGAGGCTGCCACGTCGGCGTGGGTGGCGCGCGCCAGCGCCTGCACCAGGGCGGCGCCCTTGGCGCCGGCGCCGACCTCGCAGCCGTACAGCAGCAGGTCGGCGTCGGGCGCCAGCGCGCGGCCGATGGTCGCCAGCTCGGCGCCATGCTGCGCCACGCCCTGCTGGTCGAGCAGCAGGCTGCCCAGGCTGAGCTGGCCGGCGGCGCCGTGCGAGACGATCTGCAGCGAGGCGATGCCGCTGCGCCCGGCCAGCACCGCTGCCATCTGCGCCAGGCCGTCGGCGCCGGCGCTGAGCAGGTGCACCTCCTTGCCCGGCGCCAGTCCGTCCAGCAACTGCTGCAGGTTGGCGACGTCGCTTTCGATGAACACCAGTTCGCTGGGGGCGGCGGCCGACGGCGCTGTGGACGGGAGCGGCAGGAATGGATCGTCGGAAGGGAGTTGATCCGGGCGGGCAAGAATGGACATCGCTATTTCCTCAGTAAGGTGCAGGTCTGCATCCGCCTGCGGCGCCAACGCGTCTTGCGCATCGACGACAACGGGCACGTGGACGAACGCCGACTAAATTTTCGCTAGATTTGTGAATATCCATCAAATTATACCGTCGGCACCAGCAATCGACAAAATCGAATGGAAACGGAGTGTTGTGCTGAATATGCAAATTTCGGTGGGCGTGACATTGTTTTAGTTTTTAACAGAAAAACATATGCTAGTGCCGCACAGAAAATTGCAGAATTGAATAGACAGAGTATCCACGCCCGCCGTGCCGAACGGCGCCGAAACAAATGCGGCGATAAAACATGACTTAATTTTAAATATATTTATTTGATAATTTTTAGTAAATTGCATCCGTCGCCGATGCGCCATGCCACGGCATCGATGCCATGGCGGCGGCGCGCCGGCATCGACCTCAAGGCCGCGGCGGATAGATGCCGGTCAGCGCGATGATGTAGTTCATCGTCAGCGCCGGCTGCAGCGTGCTGACGCTGACCGGCACCGACACGGTGAACGGAATGGCCTGGCCGCCGCCCGTGTTGGCGTTGGCGATGGTGCCGCCGCCGCCCACCACGCTGGCGGAAAACGGCTTGAGCGTGGTGTTGGCGGGGTTGGAGCTGTAGATCTTGGCCGCCGCCAGGCCGGCAATGGCCTTGCCCAGCACCAGCGTGGTGCCGGGCACGTTGTCGGTCTCGCCGCCGCTGTCGACCGGGATGGCGACGTTGACGCTGGTGCTGGCGCCCGGCGTGAAGGTGGCCGTGTGGGTGTGCGACGGCATGTTGTTGACGCCGACCGTGACGCTGCCGCTGCCCACGGCGGTGACGCTGGCGCTGGCCGCGCCGCTGGCCTGGCCTATGGTCTGCATCACCTGGCTGCCCAGCGGCACCTTGGAACGCAGGTCGGGCAGCTGGAAGGTGCTGCTGCCGTTGCCGCCGTAGGTGATGCCGATCAGCGAGAACAGCGCGGCGTACTGCTGCACGTTGAGCGTGCTGCCGTCGCACAAGGCCCAGCCCTCGGGCACCCAGGGCACCGGCCACAATATGATTTGACCAACAAACGGATCCATTGACATCTCCTTGTATATTGATTTCGTTCGGCGAGTCGATCATCGATATTGTCGATGCGGCCACGAGATAATCGAATCGTCGGCACGCCTGAATATAATGCCATAGCGAACAGCAATAAAATCGAATGCAATGGAAAGTTTTCCGCCGGCCCATCCATTCTAAAATGGTGATAATCAGAGAGAATTATCAATAGCACCATGGCGCCGCGCCGCCGCCGGAGGAGGAATGGATGAGTTTCGAATGGCCGGCCGGCGTGATATTCCCGGCGGCCAGGCAGGGAAACGGCGAGGATATTGTTATCGTAGCGAACTGGTCAATGAAAATGAATATGCCGGCGCCGCTTCTGCCGAGCTGGAATATATATGGCGCAAGCCATCCGGAATATCCGTTTTCGAAGGGTGGATATTATCCCGCAAGTGTTGCGAATTAGAAAAACCGGACATAAAAAAAGCCGCCGCGGCGGCGCCCTGGGGGGCGACGCGGCGGCGGCCGGCGCGGCAGCAGGCGGCCTGCGCTCAGCCCTCGGCGATGCGCTTGGCGATGTGGGCCAGCGCCTCCTCCACCTGGTCGACCAGGATCAGGCACAGGTCGCCCTCGCCCAGCCGGGCCAGCGCGGTGTCGATGGCGAGGAACTCGCCGTTGATCTCGTCGATGTGGCTGGTGCGCGGCGCGGCGGCCAGGCCGGCGCGCAGCAGCGCCACCACCTCGCCGTCGACGCGGCCGCGCTGGCACTGGTCCTGGTACAGCACGACGTCGTCGAAGGCCTTGCCGAGGATTTCCGTCTGCTGGCGGATATCCTCGTCGCGGCGGTCGCCGGCGCCGCTGATGACCACGCTGCGGCGCTTGGCCGGCATGGTCTCGACCGCCTGCACCAGGGCCAGGATGGCGTCCGGGTTGTGGCCGTAGTCGGCGATCAGGGTGGCGCCCCGGTAGTCGAACACGTTGAAGCGGCCGGGCGCGTTGTCGGAGTCGTTGGCGAAGGTTTTCAGGCCGAGCCGGATGGCGTCCCAGCCGATGCCCACGCCCCAGGCGGCGGCCACCGCCGCCATGACGTTCTCGACCTGGAAGCCGATGGCGCCGTTGCGGGTGATCGGCACCTGGTCGAGCGCCACGGCGTGGCGCTGCGCGCCCTCGACGGCGACCAGCTGGCCGGCGTCGACGAACAGGCTGCGCTTGCCCTGCGCCAGGTGGGTGGCGATCACCGGGTGGCCGCGTTCGGCGCCGAAGAAGATCACCTTGCCACGGCAGTTGGCGGCCATGCCGGCGACGATCGGGTCCATCGCGTTGAGCACGGCGAAGCCGCTGGCGGCGACGTTCTGCACGATGACGCGCTTGAGCACGGCCAGGTCCTCGACGGTGGTGATGTAGTTCAGGCCGAGGTGGTCGCCGGTGCCGATGTTGGTCACCACCGCCACCTGGCAGCGGTCGAAGGCCAGGCCCTCGCGCAGCACGCCGCCGCGCGCCGTTTCGAACACGGCGGCGTCGACGTCCGGGTGCAGCAGCACGTTGCGCGCGCTGCGCGGGCCGCTGCAGTCGCCGCTGTCGGTGCGGCGCCCCTCGACGTAGACGCCGTCGGTGTTGGTCATGCCGGTGCGCAGGCCGGCGGCGGTCAGCAGGTGGGCGATCAGGCGCACCGTGGTGGTCTTGCCGTTGGTGCCGGTGACGGCGACCACCGGGATGCGGCCGTTCTCGCCCTCGGCGAACATAGTGTTGACGATGGCCTCGCCGACGGCGCGGCCCTTGCCGTAGGACGGCGCCAGGTGCATGCGCAGGCCGGGCGCGGCGT
The DNA here is from genome assembly GCF_900114705.1 of Rugamonas rubra. Classification (GTDB taxonomy): domain Bacteria; phylum Pseudomonadota; class Gammaproteobacteria; order Burkholderiales; family Burkholderiaceae_D; genus Rugamonas; species Rugamonas rubra. Next base: position 227,666 of record NZ_FOTW01000011.1, on the reverse strand, counting down.
TGACCTCGACCACGCCGCCGCGCTGCTGCTCGATCGGCTGCAGCACGCCGTCGCAGACCACGTCGACGCCGCAGATGTCCAGGCCGATCATCTGCGCCGCCTCGACGGCGCGGGCGGCCACCTCGGGGTGGACGTCGTCGGTGACGTCGGTGGCGGTGCCGCCGGTCGACAGGTTGGCGTTGTTGCGCAGGATCACCCGCTGGCCCTTGGGCGGCACCGAGTCCGCCTCGTAGCCCTGCAGCGCCAGACGGGCCAGGGCGATGTCGTCGAAGCGGATCTTGGTCAGCGAGGTCGAGTGGCCGCTGCCGCGGCGCGGGTCGGCGTTGACCTGCTGGACCAGCTCGCGCACCGAGTGCACGCCGTCGCCGACCACCTGGGGCGGCTCGCGGCGGGCGGCGGCGACCAGCTTGTCGCCGATCACCAGCAGGCGGTAGTCGTTGCCGGGCAGGAAGCGCTCGACCATGATGTCGTCGCGGAACTCGCGCGCCACTTCGAAGGCGCGCACCAGTTCCTCGCGCGAGTTGATGTTGACGGTGACGCCCTTGCCCTGGTTGCCGTCCTTCGGCTTGACCACCACCGGCAGGCCGATCTCCAGCGCGGCGGCCCAGGCGTCGTCGGCGTCGGCCACGGCGCGGCCCAGCGGCACCGGCACGCCGGCCGCGTGCAGCAGCTTCTTGGTCAGCTCCTTGTCCTGGGCGATCGCCTCGCCGATGGCGCTGGTGCTGTCCATCTCGGCGGCCTGGATGCGGCGCTGCTTGCTGCCCCAGCCGAACATCACCATGCTGCCCTCGGTCAGGCGGCGGAACGGAATGTCGCGCGCCACGGCGGCGGCGACGATGGCGCCGGTGCTCGGGCCCAGGCGCACGTCCTCGTCGAGCTCGCGCAGCTCGGCCAGCGCGCCGTCCAGGTCGAACGGGGTGTCGGCCAGGGCGGCGTTGATCAGGTTGTGCGCCAAGGTCAGCGCCAGGCGGCCGACCGCCTCCTCGCTGTACTCGACCACGCTCTGGTAGATGCCGTCCTCGAAGGTCGGCGTGGTGCGGCTGAAGGTGACCGGGCAACCGGCCTGCGCCTGCAGGCACAGCGCGGCCAGTTCCAGCACGCGCGCCAGCGGCACATTGTCGGCGTCGTGGCCGGTCGGCTGCAGCGCGCCCAGCGCCGGGAAGCGGGCGCGCAGGCGCGCCTCGAAGCCGGGCAGGCGGGCGATGGCCTGCTCGTCGGCGGCGCAGGAAACGATGACCTCGACGGCCGTGTGGTGGCTCCACAGATTGGGGCCGCGTAGCGCGCGGGTGCGTATAACTTCCATAAATCCGATTATCCTGTCGTGTTATCTGCGTCGCGTCGCCGGGGTGGCGGGACGCGCGTCACATGGCGCCGCCGCTGGGCGGCGCCGGTTTTCTCAATACGCTGCGGCTTTCGGTTCGAGCTCGAAGGTGCGCAGGCCGGCGCCGATCAGCTCGGCCGACAGGCCCAGCGCCCAGCCGGCGGCGACGGCGGCCAGCACGGCCTGGGTCGGCAGCTGCGGCGACAAGGACACGGTGGCCAGCTCCTCGGCGCCCTCGGCCATGACGATGCCGGCGCCGTGCTGGTAGACCACGCGCAGGCCCTGCTTGCGGTGGCTGCTGATCGCCTCGACCTGCTGGTCGACGCCGTAGAAGATCACCGCGCCGTCGCACAGCTCGGCCATCTCGACCACCTGCGGGTCGTCGGCGTTGAGCACCGCCGTGCCGCTCGGCAGCACCACGTCGACCTGGGTGCGCAGCACCGAGTACAGCTGGTCGGCGCTGTCGATGTAGAACTCGCCGAGCGCCTCGTGGCCGCTGACGTCGGTGACCACGCCGACGGCGCACTTGTCGTAGGCCAGGCCCTCGCCGAGGATCATGCGGGCGCCGCTTTCGAACACCGCCGCCTCGACGCTCTTGTTGAGCAGCAGGCGCTCGCCCGACTCCCAGTCGGACAAGCCGTCGCGCGGCAGCAGGCGGCCGTTGACGAACAGGCCGTCGGCGCAGCTTAGGCCGACCTTGCTGCCGGCGAGCTGCTGCAGCCAGGCGATCAGCCGCGCCGTGATGGTGGTGCCCTGGCCGCCGCTGACGCCGACGATCGGCATGCGGCCGCTCTCGTCCGGCGCGAACAGGTGGTCGACGATGGCCGCGCCGACCGCGCGCGGCTGGCCGCTGGCCGGCTTCAGGTGGGCCAGCAGGCCGGGACTGGCGTTGACTTCGATGATGGCGCCGCCCTGCTCCTCGAGCGGGCGGGAGATGTCCTCGGCGACGACGTCGATGCCGGCGATGTCCAGGCCGACGATGCGCGCCGCCAGGGTGGCCATGGCGGCCACGCTCGGGTGCACCAGGTCGGTGACGTCGGCGGCGACGTTGCCGTTCGGCTGGATCAGCACCTTCTGGCCGGCCGCCGGCACCGAGTGCGCCGTCATGCCCTGGCGTTGCAGCTCGAGGATGACCTCGGCGCCCTCGTCGGGCGCGATGGCGTTCAGCGGCGCGTCCTCGGTGGTGCCGCGGCGCGGGTCGGTGTTGATCTGGCTGTCGACCAGGGCGATGATGTTGGAGACGCCGTCGCCGACCACCCACAGGGCCTCGCCGGCGGCGGCGGCGACCAGGCGCTTGCCGACCACCAGCAGGCGGTGCTCGTTGCCGACGATGCAGCGCTCGACGATGACGCTCTTGCTGCCGCCCTTGCGCGCGGCCAGCAGGTAGGCCGCCTCGACGTCGGCGCGGGTCATCAGGTTGAGCGAGACGCCGCGGCCGTGGTTGCCGTCGTAGGGCTTGACGACGACCGGCAGGCCGATGTCCTGCGCCGCCTCCCAGGCCGCCTCGGCGCTGGTGACCAGCTCGCCCTCGGGCACCGGCACGCCGCAGGCGGCCAGCAGGGTCTTGGTCAGGTCCTTGTCGCTGGCGATGCCCTCGGCGATGGCGCTGGTGCGTTCGGTCTCGGCGGTCCAGATGCGGCGCTGGCGGGCGCCGTGGCCCAGTTGCACCAGGTTGCCGTCGGTCAGGCGGATGGACGGGATCTTGCGCTCGGTGGCGGCGTCGACGATGTTGCCGGTGCTCGGCCCCAGGCACAGCGCGTCGACCATGTCGGTGAGCTTTGCAACGGTGGCGGCCAGGTCGTAGGGGCGGTCCTCGATGGCGGCCATCAGCAGTTCGCGGCCGGCGGCCAGGGCGGCGCGGCCGACCTGCTCCTGGCGCGTGCGGAAGGCCATCTTGTAGATGCCACTACCCTCGGCGGTCTGGCGCGTCTTGCCGAAGCCGGTGCGCATGCCGGCCAGGTTTTGCAGCTCCAGCACGACGTGTTCCAGGATGTGGCCGGCGTAGGTGCCGTCGCGCAGGCGCTCGAGGAAGCCGCCGCGCTCGCCGACGCCGCAGCGGTGCTCGACCAGCGCCGGCAACATGGCGGTCAGCCGCTCGTACAGGCCGGGCAGCTTATTCGAAGGAAAGTCTTCCAGCGCGCCAATATCCAGCCAGGCCTCGATCACCGGGCGATAGGTCCAGATATTCGGTCCGCGCAAGTGGGTCACACGGAGAAATTCTATGTCTTTCTTCTTAGTCATGTTTCTATTCTTGTACTTTGTGATGCATCTTTGTTAACGGCCGTCGCAGCTTGCGCCGTATTGTAAACCTGCCGCCCCGTCCCCCGCCCGATTTTGCATTTATGCGCGGCAATTCCGCCCTGTTTTGGCGCTGCCATTGTTGTGGCGGTAAGGCATTATTCGTTTTTCTCGACAGCAGCTCTTGCTGTATACTCGCCGCAAAGATCTGGCCCCTCCGCGTTGATTTCCGTCAAATGTTCCTCAGTGACAGAATACCGTAAATAAGCGCCCCCATCAGCCGCAATCCGGCGCCGCGATCGCGTTTATTTCGGGGTGCGGGGCCGGATTTCACGATTTTTCCCACAGTTTTCAGACTTTGCCAGAGGCAAAGAACATCCGGAGTCCGCAGCACGATGACAACAGCACAACTTTCCTCAGAATCCAGCCTCGTCGAACTGCCGCTCGCCTGGCGCTCGGATGTGCAGGCGCAACTTTCCAAAGGGGAAAACGTTGTCAGTGCCTTGGTGGTTGACCTGGATGCGCAACTTCATTTCTCCAAGGGCATAATTGTTGTCACGGAAGGCCGTATTCTGGCCCGCGCGGCCGGCCAGAACGCCTGGCAGGACTGGCCCTTCCGCGCCGGCCTGGCCTTGAAACACCACGACCACGCCGGCGTCGGCCACCTCGAATTATTGGATCAACAAGGCCGGCTGGCCGACTGGCGCTTCACCCTGGGGCAGAACCTGCACGCCATCCGCCTGGTCGAGCAGTTCGCCGCCCGCCTGCACAGCCGCGTCACGGGCGAACCGCTGGCGCTCGACGACAAGAACGTCTGCCCCAGCTGCAAGGCGCCGCTCGAGCCGGAGCAGGAGGAATGCCCGATCTGCACCAAGGTGGTCTACACGCCGCCGTCGACCTGGACCCTGTTCCGCCTGTGGCGCTTCACCAAGCCCTACCAGGGCCAGCTGGCGCTGGGCTTCATCCTGATGCTGCTGGGCACCGCCGCGCACATGATCCCGCCCTACCTGACCATGCCGCTGATGGACAATGTGCTGATCCCCTACCAGAACGGCAAGCCGGTCGACACCATGCTGGTGACGCTGTACATGTCCGGCCTGGTCGCCTCGGCCGTGCTGGCCTGGGTGCTGGGCTGGGCCAAGACCTATGTGCTGGCCCTGGTGTCCGAGCGCATCGGCGCCGACCTGCGCACCGCCACCTACGAGCATTTGCTGAAACTGTCGCTGGAGTACTTCGGCGGCAAGCGCACCGGCGACTTGATGTCGCGCATCGGCAGCGAGAGCGACCGCATCTGCGTGTTCCTGTCGCTGCACCTGCTCGACTTCGCCTCCGACGTGCTGATGATCATCATGACCGGCGTGATCCTGTGCTCGATCGACCCCTGGCTCGCCGCCGTCACCCTGCTGCCGCTGCCCTTCATCGCCTGGCTGATCCACGTCGTGCGCGACCGCCTGCGCACCGGTTTCGAGAAGATCGACCGGGTCTGGGGCGAGGTCACCAACGTGCTGGCCGACACCATCCCCGGCATCCGCGTGGTCAAGGCCTTCGCCCAGGAGGCGCGCGAAGCGTCGCGCTTCCGCACCGCCAACAAGCACAACCTGGCCGTCAACGACAAGCTCAACAAGATCTGGTCGCTGTTCTCGCCCACCGTCTCCTTCCTCACCGAGCTGGGCCTGCTGGTGATCTGGGTGTTCGGCATCTACCAAGTGTCGAAGGGCCACATCACGGTCGGCGTGTTGTCCGCCTTCATCGCCTACAGCAGCCGCTTCTACGGCCGGCTCGACTCGATGAGCCGGATCGTCTCGGTGACGCAGAAGTCGGCCTCGGCCGCCAAGCGCATCTTCGACATCCTCGACCACGTCTCCTCCGTGCCCGAACCCACCAACCCGGTCAAGCTGGCCAAGGTGGAGGGCAACATCACCCTGCGCGAGGTCGGCTTCCGCTACGGCAACCGCGCGGTCAACCGCGGCATCAACCTCGACATCAAGGCCGGCGAGATGATCGGCCTGGTCGGCCACTCCGGTTCCGGCAAGAGCACGCTGGTCAACCTGATCTGCCGCTTCTACGACGTGTCCGAGGGCGCCATCATGCTCGACGGCGTCGACATCCGCTCCTTCCCGGTGTCCGACTACCGCCGCAACATCGGCCTGGTGCTGCAGGAGCCCTTCCTGTTCTTCGGCACCATCGCCGAGAACATCGCCTACGGCAAGCCGGACGCCAGCCGCGAGCAGATCATCGCCGCCGCCCGCGCCGCCCACGCCCACGAGTTCATCCTGCGCCTGCCGCAGGCCTACGACTCGATGGTCGGCGAGCGCGGCCAGGGCCTGTCCGGCGGCGAGCGCCAGCGCATCTCGATCGCCCGCGCCCTGCTGATCGATCCGAAGATCCTGATCCTCGACGAGGCCACCTCCTCGGTCGACTCGGAGACCGAGAAGGAGATCCAGAAGGCGCTCGACAACCTGGTGCACGGCCGCACCACCATCGCCATCGCCCACCGCCTGTCGACCCTGCAACGGGCCGACCGCCTGGTGGTGCTGGACCGTGGCGTGGTGGTCGAGGAAGGCAGCCACGACGCCCTGATGGCGCTCGAGGGCGCCTACCACCGGCTGTACCAGGCGCAGGCGCGCAACGTCGACACCGATCCGGACGACGAGCGCACTTCGAACCCGGAATAAGCACAATACGCAACCCAGAGAGCACCGCACCATGACCACCACGCCATTCACCTTGAGCCGCAACAGCTACGGCCGCCTCAGCCTGACCAGCGCCGACGGCACCGTCCACGACAACGTCGCGCCGGCGCGCGCCTTCCCGGTGCAGGCGCCGCAGGACGGCATCGCCATCGTCAGCAGCGACGGCAAGGAGGTCGCCTGGATCGACCGCCTGGAGGACCTGCCGGCCGCCACCGCCGCGCTGGTGCGCGAGGAGCTGGGCGGGCGCGAGTTCATGCCGGAGATCGCGCGCATCGTCGCCGTCTCCAGCTACGCCACGCCGTGCACCTGGAGCGTGGCCACCGACCGTGGCGACGCCGAGTTCGTGCTGCGCGGCGAGGAGGACATCCGCCGCATCGGCCTCGACACGCTGCTGGTGTCGGACACCCACGGCATCCACTTCCTGATCCGCGACACGCAGCGACTCGACAAGCACAGCAAGAAGATCCTCGACCGCTTCCTGTAGCGCGCCGCGCGGGAAAAGTTCCCGCCGCGCCGGCTAGGCGCTGTCGCGGTACATCGCCAACTGGTTCTCCATCAACTGGAAGTACAGGCCGTCGCGCTGGCGCAGCAGCTCGGCGTGCGTGCCCTGCTGGGCGACGGCGCCCTGGCGCAGCACCAGCACGCGGTCGGCCTTGACGATGGTCGAGTAGCGGTGCGCGATGATGATCGTCGTGCGGCCGCGCATCAGCTGCTCGAGCGCCGTCTGCACCAGCAACTCGCTGGCCGAGTCGAGCGCGCTGGTGGCCTCGTCGAGGATCAGGATGCGCGGGTCGCGCAGCAGCGCGCGGGCGATGGCGACACGCTGCTTTTGTCCACCCGACAGCTGCACGCCGCGGTCGCCGACGATGGTGTCGTAGCCCTGCGGGAAGGCGGCGATGAAGTCGTGGGCGTTGGCCAGCCGCGCCGCCGCCTCCACCTCGGCCGGCGCCACCGCGCGGCCGGCCACGGCGAAGGCGATGTTCTCGCCTATGCTGCCGGAAAACAGCGACGGCTCCTGCTCGACGATGGCGATGTTGGCGCGGATGTCGGCCAGCGCCAGCGCGTCCGCCGTCTGGCCGTCGAAGCGGATGGCGCCGGCGTCGGGCCGGTAGAAGCCCAGCAGCAGGCTGGCGATGGTCGACTTGCCGGCGCCCGAGGCGCCGACCAGCGCCACCTTCTCGCCGGCGGCGATGGCGAAGCTGACGTCGTCCAGCGCGGCCCGCCCGGGCCGCTCCGGGTAGGCGAAGCTGACACCGTCGAAGGCGATGCGGCCCTGCAGCCGGCGGCCGGCGCCGGCCGCGCCCTCGCCTTCCGGCGCGCTGTCGATGATCTCGAAGACGCGCTCGGTGGCGCCGATCGAGCGCATCCAGTCGCCCCAGTAGTCGCTGAGCGCGCCGGCCGAGGCGCTGACCATGCCGGCGTACAGCACAAAGCTGACCAGCTGGCCCACCGTCAGCCGCCCGCCGGCGATCAGCCCGGCGCCCAGCCACAGCGTCAGCAGCAGCGCCAGATAGGTCAGCAGCGAGGAGACGCCGCGGAAGCCGGCCAGCAGGCGCACGTTGCCCAGCGCGGCGTCCAGCGCCGCCGCCGTGGCGGCGTGGTAGCGTTGCCGCGCCCCGGCGTGCTGGCCGAAGGCGTGCACCAGGCGGATGTTGGTGAAGTGCTCGTGCGCCACCTTGCCGCAGTCGGCCTGGCGCTGCTGGATCTCGCGGGCGCGGCCGCGTAGCAGGCCGCCGGCGCGCTTGCCCAGGTACAGGCTGAGCGGCACGCAGACCAGTAGCACCACGCTCAGCTGTGGCGAGATCGACAGCAGCATGGCGGCGGCGCCGAGCAGTACGCACAACGAGCGCAAGGAGATGGCCAGGCCCATCGTCAAGGTGTCGTGCAGCACCTCGACGTCGGCCGCCAGGCGGCCGGTCAGCTCGCCGACGTTGTGCTTGTCGTAGAAGGCGATGGGCTGGCGGATCAGCGCGCCGTACAGCAGGCGGCGGATGCGGGTGACGATCATCAGGCCGGTCGACTCGAAGAGGTAGTAGCGCAGGGTGGTGGCCAGCGCCTGCAGCGTCAACACGGCCAGCATCAGCAGGCCGAAGCGGCCGGCCCAGTCGCCGCCACCGCCGCCGATGTTGTCGATGAAGTGCGACAAGGCCTTCGGGTACAGCAGCTCGACGGCCACCGTCAAGCCCATGAAGAACAGGCCGGCCAGCAGGCGCGGCGCGAAGGCGCGCAGCAGGCGCAGCCGCTGCAGGTGGGGCCGGCCGGCGCCGGGTCCGGGTCCTGGCCCGGCGCCGGGCGCGGCGGCCGGCTTGGCGGCCGGCTTGGCCGCGCTCATGCCGCCGCGTCCGCGTCGAGCTCGCGCATCTGCGCGGCGAAGCTGAGCCAGTCGTCGTCGCCGATCGGGCCGCCGGCCTGCAGCGCGCCGTGCTCGTCGACGAACAGGTAGGCCGGCGAGGCCAGCAAGGGGTTGAGCCGGCGGTAGGGCTTGGCGCCGACCCGCAGCGTGACGCCGTCCAGGCCGCTGCCGGCCAGCCAGCGGCGCAGCCGCCAGCCCGGCTCGGTGCTGACCAGGCGCAGCTCGACGCCGGCGCAGGCGGCCAGCGGCGCCAGCGCGGCGAGCTCGGCCAGCTTGGCGCGGCACTTCACGCACTTGCTCGACAGGAAGAGCAGCACCGTCGGCCGGCCGGCCGGCAGCGCCTCGCGCCACGGGCCCTTGCCGACCAGCGGACGGCCGCGCACGGCCGGCACGGGCGCGCCGAGCGGCAGGGCGTCGGCCCGGGCGCCGTCCAGGCCGTGTTGTTTCAGCAGGCCCAGCAGACGGAAGCTCAGCTTGAGGTTGAGGGCGATGGCGCCGGCCAGCGCGGCCAGCGCCAGGTGGATGGTGTCGAGTTCGCTCATGCGCCCTCCTCCGGCGTGCCCAGCAGCGTGACCAGGTCGTGGAAGTGGACGCAGAGCACGGCCAACAGCAGGCCCAGGCCGGCGCACATCAGGCGCGCGGCCAGGCCGGCCCCCACCTCCTCGCCGGCGGCGGCAAGCGCGCCGCCGGCCGCCGGTTCGCCGCCGTGGCCGCCGCCGGCCAGCGCGCCGACGATGGCGGCGATCAACAGCAGGTTGCGCAGCAGGTCGTAGCCGGACACCGGCCGCTCGGCCTCGCCGAAGCAGCTGCAGCGCACCACGTCGCGGCTGACGAACTGGTAGCCGACCACCAGCGTGAAGCTGAGCAGCATGGCCAACGCGGCGAGCAGGGCCTGGTCGTCGGCGCCCGAGTCGACCAGCAGGACCGCGCCGAGCAGCCCCTCGGCGCCCACCAGCAGCGGCGCCAGCAGGGCGGCCAGGCCGGCCGACAGGCCGAAGGACTCGACCAGGTTGTGCTTCAGGCCGGCGAAGGAGGCGGACTTGCCCCAGGCGCCGCACAGCAGCAGGAAGCCGAGCAGGTAGCGCAGCGTGGCGCCGAAGAACAGCTCGCCGCTCATCGCAGCACCTGCGTCTCGCTCCATGCCGGCAGCAGCCCGTCGGCGCGGTGCTGGCGCAGGCGCAGGCCGTCGCTGCTGGCCAGCAGCACGTCGTGCCAGGGCTGTTCGACGGACTGGCGCGCGCTGCCGCCGACGGCCGCCTGGAACACCGTCGACAGTTGCCAGGCCAGCTGCTCGACCTGCTCGTGGCGCTCGACGCGCAGGCCGAGCCGGCCCAGCTCGTCGCCGTCGATGGCGTAGTCGTGCGAATGGTAGCCGTACATCAGCTGTTCGACAATGCGCCGGCGCGCCGCCCCGTCCAGCCGCGGCAGCTGGTGGGCCAGCAACTCCTCGCCGATCTGGCGCAGCTCCTCGCTGCGCCGGTAGAAGGCGGTCAGGGTCGGCGGGAAGACGCTGTTGCACAGCAGCTCCAGCGACTGCTCCCTGGCCTGCTGCGAGTCGGCGCCGAACCAGTCGGCGGCCATGTCGCCGAAGCGCTTGATGTCCATGCAGGACAGCGTGGTGGCGGCGCCGTCGTCGCCGCCGCCGTGCAGCAAGGGGTCGATGGGCGAGAAGAGCGCCATCTCGCCGGCGACGATCTGGTCCGCCGCCAGGCACAGGATGGTGGCGGCCGACTGGCAATAATAGGGCACGATGAAGGCCAGCTGGCGGGCGTGGCGGCGCAGCAGCAGGGCGATGCGGCGCGCCGCGTTGACCTCGCCGCCACGGCAATGCAGCACCACGTCGAGCCGCTCGCACGGGCCGATGCCGCGCAGCTGCTCGTACAGTGGCGGCAGCAGCTCCATGTCGAGGTGGGAGGCGGCCAGCAGCAGCACCCGGCTGTCGCGCGCCAGCTCGATGCCGCGCAGGCTGTGCAACAGGTGCAGCGGCGCGCTCACGCGGCGCCCCGCAGCAGGGTGTCGGCCAAGGTCTCGAGCAGCTTGAACTCGGGAATCAATTGCTCGATGTAGAGGAACTGGCCGGCGGGATTGTTTTCCAGGAAGACGTGTTCGCCGTCCGGCGTGACGATCAGGTCGAGCGCGCCGAACTGCAGGCCGTAGCCGGCGACGAAGGCGCGACAGCGCCGCTCGATCTCGGCCGGCAGCGTGGTCGCCTCGTAGCGGATCTCGGCCGCCATGTCGCGCACGTCGACCATGGTGCGGGCGTCGTCCTGCGAGTGGATCTTGGCGGCGAACAGCTGCTCGCCGATGATGGTCACGCGCAGCTCGTATTGCTTGGGGATGTATTCCTGGAACTGGCAGGCCAGCTCGCCGACGGCGTCGATGTTGTCCATCATCTCCTCGCTGACGATGGTGGTGCCGATGCCGCCGGTCTGGCGCAGCGCCTCGGCCACCTCGTCGGCGCCCAGCGCCGGCGTCGACATCGACTTGAAGACGATGTCGCCCGGCACGCCCTGGCGGAAGGCGCGGACCCGCGCCGGCGCGTTGCTGACGATGGTGGCCGGCACGCGGAAGCCCAGGGCCATCGCGCGCTTGAGTTGCTCGCCCTTCCACATCGCCGCCCGCACGGCGGACGGGTGGCCGATCCAGAAGCAGTCGAGCGCCATCAGCAGGCCGAACAGGGCCTGCTCCGTCTCCTGCTTGGCATAGGCGGACTCCTGGGCCGACAGGTCGGCGCTGCGGAAGGCGTACTCGGCCGGCTTCCTGGCCCACACCGCGCCGATCTCGCCCATGCCGACGCGCTGGTCGCTGGGCAGGTGGCGCAGGTCGCCGCCCCACTCGCCCTGGCGGAAGCGCTGGCACAGTTCGTAGTCGCGGGGGAAACGGTCGAGATCGAGGCGGAAGGGGGTGCAACCCTTGCCGATCAGAATGGGAACGACGAGGTCGGCGTGCAGATCCGAGCTGTTGCTGACAATCAGGACTTTTTTGGCCATGGGCACCCGTCAAATGGCGAGAAGTTGGCGCGTCGGCAAGGCCGGCCTGGGCCGTGCCCGCAGCCGTATCGTCGCTGGCCGCCCACGGCGGCGCGGCCAGGACGCGAAGCTCAGTGCCACGCGGAAGTCAAGCGGGCTGGGCCGCGCTTAGCACCAGATGCCGTTATCGCGGCCGGCACTGCCACCGCCAAAGCGATCGGCGCGGGCGTCCGGGCCGGAGCAGCCGGCCAGGGCGACGCCGTCGCGCTGTTTCCATTGCGGGGCGGCCTTGGTTTCTTGCTCTTTCTTCGCGGCCAGTTTGAAGGCGAACAGTTTGGTTTGATTCTGATTTTTCATTTTTCCAACCTTTTAGAGTAGTTAAAAATCCAATCGAACAGCAATACCACTTGTGGTGGTGACAGAAATGTATCATTGCATTTTTTTCATGTCAATCGCCTCTTCGATGTATTTCCCTCCTGTCGCGCGCGGCCCGGGGGAAACCGGCGGCGGCATTTTTTATGTTGCTGAATCGGGACACCTGCTCCCGAATCTGCGGCGGAGAATGAAAAACCGCCATGAAAAATTCCGCCACAATATTTCCTTACGGCTATTAATTACAAGTAAACAATGCTAGCATTGCATTGTCGGATCGTCATCCGGCCCGGCCGCCAGAACGCTGCGCAGGCCGGCTTCGCATCCCACAAGGAAGAGCACCATGAAGAATTTGAAAATCGGCACCCGGCTCGGCTTGGGCTTCTCCGTCATCCTGCTGTTGCTGATCGTGATGACGCTGATCGGCATCCTGCGCCTGAGCAGCGCCAGCGCCCTGACCGAGGAGATGGTCGGCGTGAAGATCCGCGACGAGCGCCTGATCGCCGAATGGGTCAAGGTCATCGAAGTGAACGCGGCGCGCACCACCGGCGCCTGGATGGTGGCCGATGCGGCCGACCAGAAGGCGCTCGAGACCTTGATGGCCGAGTCGTCCGGCCGCGCCACGCAGATCCAGGACAAGATGGGCGCCGAGCTTGGCGACGGCGCGCTCAAGCCGCTGTTCCAGCAGGTGCTCGACACGCGCAAGGCCTACACCGGTGTGCGCAAGGCCGTCTTCGTCGCCAAGGGCGCCGGCGACCTGGCCCAGGCCAAGTCGCTGTACGAGGGCGAGATGACGCAAAAGCGCATCCAATACCTCGACGCGCTGAAGAAATTCTCCGACCAGAAGGCCGCCCTGCTCGACGCCAGCGCCGCACAGATCCAGCAACAGTACCAGAGCGGCCGCAGCCTGCTGGTCGCGCTCGGCGTGGTGGCGCTGGCGATCGGCGCCGCCGCCTCGTGGTGGATCACGCGCACCATCACCGGGCCGATCAAGGCCGCCGTCAAGGTGGCCGAGACCGTCTCCGCCGGCGACCTGACCAGCCACATCGTCGTCGCCGGCGGCGACGAGACGGGCCAGCTGATGGGCGCGCTCAAGGACATGAACACCTACCTGGTCGACATCGTCGACCAAGTGCGCAGCGGCACCCAGACCATGGCCACGGCGTCGAGCCAGATCGCGGCCGGCAACGCCGACCTGTCCTCGCGCACCGAGGAGCAGGCCAGTTCGCTGGAGGAGACCGCCTCGGCGATGGAGGAGCTGACCTCGACCGTCAAGCAGAACGCCGACAACGCCCGCCAGGCCAACCAGCTGGCCATCAGCGCCTCGGCCATCGCCAGCCGCGGCGGCGCCGTGGTCGGCGAGGTGGTGCACACCATGGGCTCGATCAACGACTCCTCGCGCAAGATCGTCGAGATCATCAGCGTGATCGACGCCATCGCCTTCCAGACCAACATTTTGGCCTTGAACGCGGCGGTGGAGGCGGCCCGCGCCGGCGAGCAGGGGCGCGGCTTCGCCGTCGTCGCCTCCGAGGTGCGCAACCTGGCGCAGCGCTCGGCGGCCGCCGCCAAGGACATCAAGGGCCTGATCGACGACTCGGTGCAGAAGGTCGAACTCGGTTCCGGCCTGGTCGACAAGGCCGGCCAGACCATGCACGAGATCGTCGAGAGCATCGCCCGGGTGACCCAGATCATGACCCAGATCAGCCAGGCCAGCGACGAGCAGAGCACCGGCATCGAGCAGGTCAACCAAGCCATCACGCAGATGGACCAGGTGACGCAGCAGAACGCCGCGCTGGTCGAGCAGGCCGCCGCCGCCGCCGAGTCAATGCAGGACCAGTCGGCCAAGCTGGCCGAGGTGGTCAGCATCTTCAAGCTCGACACCGGCGGCACGGCGGCCCGCCTGGCGGCGCCGGCCCCCGCCCGCGCCACGGTGGCACGCGCGCGCATGGCCGCGCCGGCCGCGCCGCGCCGCCCGCGCACCGCCCTCGCCGCCGCGCCGCGCACGGCGGCCCCGGCCGCCCCGGCAGCCAAACCGGCGGCGGCGCTGGCCGGCGCCGACGACGACTGGGTCGAGTTCTAAGCGGCCAGCGCGCCGCCACAAAGTCTTCCTCCCCTTGGGCCGAACTCACCGTTCGGCCTTTTTTTTCCGCCGAAACCCGGCCGCCGGCGCATCCTGCCACGAATGGTTGCCGGGACAGTATTCCCGCCCTCGCCTACTGGGGCCAACGCTTGCTCTTTGACTTGATGTGCTCGGCAACCGCCTCCAGCTGGCCGTAGCCCTCATTGGCATGCCAAGTGGTGTACATGAAACCCTGCACACCGCGCAGACCGTTGCTCTCAGCAGTATTCAGGACGTCGCGCCATCTGTCGATGTCGCTCAAGTCCGTCTTGTCGTAGTAGCCGGCGATCATCTGCCGCATCGCCCTGTCGCCGAAATACTTCAACGATTCGATGCGCTTGGCGTCGGTCGAATCCGTCCAGTTCACCACCACCGTCTTGGGTTGCAAGCCGTCGACCGCGCCGGCCATGCTGCCCCGGGCCAGCCAGTACTTCTCCACCGCGTTCATGGTGGGGTCGTACATGTCGTTCCAGATGTACCTCTCCAACGCCGGATGCCTGGCCAGCAAATCGGCCTGCACCGTCTTGGTCATGTCCGCCAGGAACTTGCCGGCCGTGACGTCGGCGCAGGCCGGATCCCAGTTCAGCACGCGGATCTCGTCGTAGTAGAGGAAGTACTTCGACGGCGTGTTGAACAGCGCGTTGAAGTTCGCGTAGTAGTCCCGCTGGATCTTGAAGAACTCCTTGTTGCAGGCGGACGCCGGCGTGGCCCACATCGCCGTCATGTTGCGCGCCGACTGGTAGGCCGACACGCGCAGCCGCTCCCCCTCGCCGATGCGACCGCCGCGGCGCAGCAGCAGCGCCTCCTTGGCCACCTGGTCGTCGGTGTCCGGCGAATAGGGCACGCTGCCGTCGGCCGAGCGCACCTCGAGCGGCTTGTGCGGCGCCGTATGGGCCAGGCCGATGTCTAACTGGACAGGTCGCCGCCGAAGTAGATCCAGCGCTGTTCGAAGCAATTGATGCAGACGTTGTCGTTCTGGGCGGCGGCATGCATCGGTAGCGCCGCCAGGCTGGCGAAGGCCAAGGTCAGGGCGGCGGCAAGGCGAACGGGGGGCATAGCGAGCTCCTGCGGTTTGGGGAGCTCGGATGATATCGATAAATTAAGATTTAATTTTTAACACCCGGTGGCCGGCGCGAAATTCTGCGAAAAAGTGCACAGCGCGTGCTACGCGAGAACATCAATCATCCAACGTTTGAAGACGTCTTTCTTTGCCACTGCATCCCAATATTTCGTCGTGCTCACGTGGATCGTGATGGATTTTCGGGTCGAGAGCTTTTGCACCTTGCCGGTCAAGTCCAGCGGGAAGCGGATGTGGATATGTCCTTCGCGCGTTCTCAGCTCGAGACGGCCGGTGTCCACAATGCCTGCGACGCATCCATTGATCTCTTCTTCATAGACCTCGGGCGCGACCACCGCATTGAGCAGAGTGCGGATACGCAGGACGTCCTCCGAACTACCATGCCAAACATGATGGCCAATTGGTGAACGCCACGAAAACTCGGCGGACAAGCCCGCGCGACCAAGGGCTTTCATCACCTCCCCGAAATACTGAGCGGATCGCCCGCCGATCGCATCGACCGCATCGTAGAACTCGTCATTCGTAGCACGCAATAGCCGAAAGGTCTGCACCAGCGTGGCGTGCAATAGGCTTTCGCCGGTCAGATCGGTCGCGGCATCGCCGGTGACGAGAATCCGTGTCGAACCATGGGCGATGCCCGCCAATTTCAGGTTCAAGGTGTCGGCAATTTCCCCACCGCCCCGCCCTTGCGGCACGCCATGGCGGATGCGGTAGGCCGCCGCCTGCCAAGCCTTGGACAGCGGCTCGGCGATTCGGATGAACGCGTCCAGCGCTATCGAGCCGTTCGCCGTCGGCCCCGTAAGGCGCAAATCCAACAGTTCGCCAACTTGCTCGGCGTAGGCCTGCGAAAGATCGCGCTCGGCATCTTGTGCCGCCTGGGTTTGGTTTTCCGCCGCCATGCGCAGCCAGAAGTCAGATGGATTCTGCGCCGCCCGCTCCGCCGTTTCACGGGCGAAGTCGCCAAGCGTTTGAGCGTGGTTTCTCAGGAAATCTATGCTCATATCCTTAACTCCACAATGCCCTTCGCAGTCCTACCGTCGTGCTGAAAGCCAAACAAACCTCGCCAGTAGGACGCGCGCGTCAGCGCCGTTTCTGGCGTTGGCGACTCGATATATAAATCAATCCCGTACTGAGCCGCAAGCGTGGGTCGATCAATCAACAAGGCGACCTTTCGCGACTCGTCATCGGATAAGGGTGCAGCGAACGTCGGCGACCACATGATGCAATCGATATCCCCCGGCCCCGCCTTCTCGGTCACGAATGAGCCGTCTACCCACAGTATAGCCCTGACTTGATAGGCCCGTAGCTGCCGAATCCATTGCTTGAAAAGCAGAAATAGCCGAAGTCTTTCTGGATCGTTGGGGAATGAGCAAACGCAGATGCGTTCAAAGTCATCGAATGACAGAAGATGGATTCCGGGCGGGAATAGCGGCCGGGAGTCGAGCTTTTTCAAGAGGCGTCCAATCTAGCGCCTGTTCGCGCGCGAAATATGGGGGAACACATCAGAAATTATGGCGCTCGTCCCGCGCCGATGAATTTGAGAAGAAGCAAGAAAAGGATCGCTCCGGGTACGCAACCCGGCCTAAAAAAGAAAAAGGCCAACCCGAAGGTTGGCCTTTTTTCTTTGAATCCATTGGTCGGGACGGAGTGATTCGAACACTCGACCCCTTGCACCCCATGCAAGTACGCTACCAGGCTGCGCTACGCCCCGACGAGGCTCGAATTATAGCAGCACGTTTGCGCATTTACCATGCTTGCACACATACTTCTACAAATTATCATCTAGACAACAGTTTGCCCGTGCGCCGATTGAACTGGCCCGGCCGGCGCGGTAACATCGTCGCACCCTCCCTGCGAAAGCGCGCCATGCCGCCTGTGCCCGAATCCGTCCTGCTCGAACACGCCGCCACCCTGATCGGCCAGGCCGACGCGCTGGTGGTGGCCGCCGGCGCCGGCATGGGGGTCGACTCCGGCCTGCCCGACTTCCGCAGCAACGAGGGTTTTTGGCGCAGCTACCCGGCGCTCGGCCGCGCCCACATGGAGTTCAGCCGCATCGCCTCGCCGCAGGCCTTCCGCGACGATCCGGCGCTGGCCTGGGGCTTCTACGGCCACCGCCTCGGCCTGTACCGCGCCACCACGCCGCACGCCGGCTTCGGCCTGCTCAAGCGCTGGGGCGAGCGCATGCCGCTCGGCTACGGCGTGTTCACCAGCAACGTCGACGGCCACTTCCAAAAGGCCGGCTTCGACCCGCAGCGCATCTTCGAATGCCACGGCAGCATCCACCAGCTGCAGTGCCTGGCGCCGTGCAGCGGCGACATCTGGAGCGCGGCCGGCTTCGTGCCCGAGGTCGACCAGGAGAACTGCCGCCTGCTCAACGCGGCGCCGCGCTGCCCCGACTGCGGCGGCCTGGCGCGCCCCAACATCCTGATGTTCGGCGACTGGGACTGGAACCAGGGCCACGCCCAAGTGCAGCAGCAACGCCTACTGGGCTGGCTGGCCGCCGCCAGCCGGCCCTTGGTGATCGAGCTGGGCGCCGGCACGGCGATCGCCTCGGTGCGCGACTTCAGCGAGCGCGTGCTGGAACTGGACGGCGGCCGCCTGATCCGCATCAATCCGCGCGAGCCGGCCGTGCTCAGCGCGCGCGATGTCGGCCTGGCGATGGGCTCGGCGGCGGCGCTGGCCGCCATCGACGCGCTGCTGGCGCCGGCCGGCGCCAACACCCGCTAGGCGCTCACACCATGCGCACGGCCAGCTGCGGCAAGCCGGCGACGCGGCCGACCAGGGTCTGGCCGCGCTGCACTGCGCCCACGCCCTCCGGCGTGCCGCTGAAGATCAAGTCGCCCGGCTGCAGCGTGAACAGGGTCGACAGGTTGGCGATGGTCTCGGCCACCGACCAGATCAAATGGGCGATGCTGCTGTCCTGCTTGCGCGCGCCGTCCAGCTCGAGCGTGATGGCGGCGTGGCCGATGTCGCCGGCCTGCGCCGCCGGCACGATCTGGCCGACCGGCGCCGAATAGTCGAAGGCCTTGCCGATCTCCCAGGGGCGGCCGGCGTCGCGCATCTTGAACTGCAGGTCGCGCCGCGTCATGTCCAGCCCGACGGCGTAGCCGAAGATGTGGCCGGGCGCGTCGGCCACGGCGATGTCGCGCCCGCCCTTGCCGATGGCGACCACCAGCTCGCACTCGTAGTGCAGGTTGGCGGTCGACGGCGGATACGGCAGGTCGAGCACCCGCTCCGGCGCGACGGCGACGACGGCGGCGTTGTCGTTCGGTTTGCAGAAGAAGAAAGGCGGCTCGCGCTCGGGGTCGAAGCCCATCTCGCGGGCGTGGGCGGCGTAGTTGCGGCCGACGCAGTAGACCCGGCGCACCGGGAAGCGGGCCTCGCTACCGGCCACCGGCAGGCCGACGATGTTGTGGGGAGGGAAGACGTAGCTGCTCATGGCGCTCCAATGGAAAACCGGAAGAACCCCGATTCTACATGGGCGCGCGGCACCACGCCGCTAGGTGAGGCAGAGCGCCCGCAGGGCGACGACGAAGCTGGCCACCAGCGCGGCTTCGTCCAAGGCGGGGTTGTGCAGCGCGCGCAGCGACACGCCCTGGAACAAGGCGATGATGGCCTCGATGCGGCCGTCGATGGTGAAGTCGTCGGCGGCCAGGCCCTTGCGTTCGCGCGCCGCGCGGAACAGGGCTTGGAAGCGCTGGCGCGCGCGCAGGTCGGCCTCGACCACCGCCGTCGCGATGCGCGGATTGCGCGCCGCCTCGGCGCTGATCTCCATCGGCAGCCGCCACTTGGCCGGGTCGACGTTCTCGTTGACCGACCTGGCGGCGTCGTCGAGCATGGCCTGCAGCGGGTCGTCGCTCTGCTCTAGGCGCAGCAGCTCGGCCATGACGCGTTCGATGTCCTGCTCGACGAAGGCCAGGATGATGGCGTCCTTGTTGTCGAAGTAGTTGTAGATGTGGCCGGCGCTCATGCCGGCGGCCTTGGAGATCTCGGCCATGCTGGCGCCATGAAAACCGCTGCGGCCAAAGCACAGCGCCGCCGCGTCGAGCACCTGCTTGCGCCGGTGCTGCGTGCGTTCCGGGTCGCTACGTCGTTTTTCGGTGGTGCGCATGTCACTATCCTTGGGTGAGAAAACCTGCCTGGGGCGGTACTGTGAACAGGCCGGGGCGATTTGTCAATTTCGCCCCGGCCGGCGCGGGCGGAAATCCAACAGCTTGCGGCGCAACGAAGGCGCAGGTGGCGCCGACAAACCCCACCGGCGCAAATCTAGGGTCAGACCCTAGGGTCTGACCCTGGTTCGCCGCCGCCGGGTCGCTTCAAGCGTCCGGCTGCCAGCCGCCGCCCAGCACCTTATACAGGGTGACGGCGTTGCTGGCCTGGCTCAGGCGCGCGCTGATCAGCCCCTGCTGGGCGCTGTACAAGGCGCGCTGCGACACCAGCGCGTTCAGGTAGGACTCGGCGCCCTTCTGGTAGCGCGCCTCGTGGATGGCGAAGCTTTTGGCCGAGGCCTCGGCCAGCGCCTGCTGCGAGGCCAGCCGCTCGTCGAGCGTGCCGCGCTGGGCCAGCGCGTCGGCCACCTCGCGGAAGGCGCTCTGGATGGCCTTCTCGTAGCGCGCCACGGCGATGTCGCGCTCGGTCTTGGCGATGTTCAGGTTGGCGCGGTTGACGCCGCCGTCGAAGATCGGCAGGTTCAGCTGCGGCAGGAAGCTCCAGGTCGACGAGCCGCCCTTGAACAGGCCCGACAGGCTGCTGCTGGCGCTGCCCGCCGACGCCGTCAGCGAGATGCTGGGGAAGAAGGCGGCGCGCGCCGCGCCGATGTTGGCGTTGGCGGCGCGCAGCGTGCGCTCGGCCTCGAGCACGTCGGGGCGCTGCTGCAGCACCGCCGACGGCAGCTCGGCCGGAATGGCCGCCAGCCGGCTGACGGCGTCGAACTGGCCGCTCGGCAGCAGCGCGGCCGGCACGGCGCCGCCCACCAGCAGGGTCAGCGCGTTCTGGTCCAGCGCCACCTGGGCGGTGTAGACGGCCATGTCGTTGCGCGCCGCCTCGACGCTGCTCTGCGACTCGTACATGTCCAGGCCGGAGGTGGCGCCGGCGGCGAAGCGCCGCTTGCTCAGCTCAAAGCTGATCTGCTGGCTCTTCAGGGTGCTGGCCGCCAGGCCCAGGCGCTGCTGGTCGGCGATCAGCGTCAGGTAGGCGTTGGCCACCTCGGCCACCAGGCTGATTTGCTGGGCGCGGCGGGCCTCCTCGGTGCCGAGGTACTGCTGCAGGCCGGCCTCGGACAGGCTGCGCAGCTTGCCGAAGAAGTCCAGCTCGTAGGCCGCCACGCCCAGGCCGCCGCTGTACTGGCGGCTGACGGCGGGCTCGCCGTCGGGCCGCATGGTGCCCGGCGTGCGCGTGGCGTTCTGGCTCACCGTGGCCGACACCTTGGGCAGCAGCGCGGCCTGTTCGATGCCGTACTGGGCGCGCGCCTTCTCGATGTTGAGCGCCGAGACGCGCAGGTCGCGGTTGTTGGCCAGCGCCAGCGCGATCACTTGGCGCAGGCGCTCGTCGGCGAAGTAGTCGCGCCAGGCGATGTCGGCCACCTTGCGCGGCTCGGCGGCGGCCGGCGCCGGCTTGTAGGCGTCGCCCGCCGGCCAGCTGGCGGCCACCGGCGCGGCCGGCTGCTGGTACACCGGCGCCAGGCTGCAGCCGGCCAGCAGGGCCGCCGCGGCGAGGGAGAGGATAGATTTTTTCATGTTAGTTCGCTTCCACAATTGCGGCGTCGTGCGGCTTGGCGGCGGCAGGCTTCTTGGCGAAGAAGCCGCGCACCAGCACGAAGAACACCGGTACAAAGAAGATGCCCAGGAAGGTCGCCGACAGCATCCCGCCCAGCACGCCGACGCCGATGGCGTTCTGGCTGCCCGAGCCGGCGCCGCTGCTGATGGCCAGCGGCAGCACGCCGAGGCCGAAGGCGATCGAGGTCATCAGAATCGGCCGCAGGCGCAGACGCACGGCGCGCAAAGTCGCCTCCTTCAGCTCGATGCCCTGCTCCTGCAGCTCCTTGGCGAATTCGACGATCAAAATCGCGTTCTTCGCCGACAAACCGACCACGGTCAGCAGGCCGACCTGGAAGTAGATGTCGTTCGACAGGTGGAAGCCCCAGGTGGCCAGCACGGTGCCGAGCACGCCCAGCGGCACGATCATCAGCACCGAGAACGGGATCGACCAGCTCTCGTACAGCGCCGCCAGGCAGAGGAAGACGATCAGCACCGACAGCGCGTACAGCACCGTGGTCTGCGAGCCGGAGTCGCGCTCCTCGACCGACATGCCGGCCCATTCGTAGCCGATACCGGCCGGCAGCTTGGCCGCCATCTTCTCCATCTCGGCCATGGCCACGCCCGAGCTCTGCCCCGGCGCCGGCATGCCCATCACCTCGACCGACGACAGGCCGTTGTAGCGCTCCAGGCGCGGCGAGGCGAAGATCCATTTGGCGGTGGTGAAGGCGGAGAACGGCACCATCTCGCCGTTGGCGTTGCGCACCGACCATTTGTCCAGGTCTTCCGGCACCATGCGGGCATGCGCCTCGCCCTGCAGGAACACCTTCTTGACGCGGCCACGGTCGACGAAGTCGTTGACGTAGGCGCTGCCCCAGGCGGTGCTGAGCACCTTGTTGATCTCGCCGATGTCGAGACCCAGCGCGGCGGCCTTCTGTTGGTCGACGGTGATCTTGTACTGCGGCGTGTCCTCCTGGCCGTTGGGGCGCACCGCCATCAGCAGCGGGTTTTGCGCCGCCATGCCGAGCAGCTGGTTGCGCGCCGCCATCAGCGCCTCGTGTCCCAGGCCGGCCTGGTCCTGCAACTGCAGGTCGAAGCCGCTGGCGTTGCCCAATTCGAGCACGGCCGGCGGGGCGAAGGCGAACACCATCGCGTCCTTGATCTGCGAGAAGGCGCCCATGGCGCGGCCGGCCACGGCCGGCGCGCGCAGCTCGACGGCCTTGCGCTCGGACCAGTCCTTCAGACGGATGAAGGCGATGCCGGTGTTCTGGCCGTTGCCGCCGAAGCTGAAGCCGGCCACCGAGAACACCGATTCCACGGCGGCCTTCTGGTCGACCAGGAAGTGCTGCTCGACCTGCTCGATCACCTTCAGGGTGCGTTCCTGGGTGGCGCCGGTGGGCAGTTGCACCTGGGCGAACAGCACGCCCTGGTCCTCTTCCGGCAGGAAGGAGGTGGGCAGGCGCATGAACACCAGCGCCAGCACGCCGAGCAGGATGGCGTACAACACCATCGAGCGGCCGCCACGGTTCAACATGGCGCCGACCCAGCCCTGGTAACGGTTGGTGCTGCGCTCGAAGCTGCGGTTGAACCAGCCGAAAAAGCCGGTGTCGGCCGCCTTGTGGCCTTTTTCCACCGGCTTGAGGAAGGTGGCGCACAGCGCCGGCGTAAACACCATCGCCACGATCACCGACAACACCATCGCCGAGACGATGGTGATCGAGAACTGGCGGTAGATCACGCCGGTCGAGCCGCCGAAGAAGGCCATCGGCACGAACACGGCCGACAGCACCATGGCGATGCCGACCAGGGCGCCGGTGATCTGGCCCATCGATTTGCGCGTCGCCTCGATCGGCGACAAGCCCTCCTCGGTCATCACGCGCTCGACGTTCTCGACCACCACGATGGCGTCGTCGACCAGCAGGCCGATCGCCAGCACCATGGCGAACATGGTCAGGGTGTTGATCGAATAGCCCAGCGCCGACAGCACGCCGAAGGTGCCCAGCAGCACCACCGGCACGGCCAGCGTGGGGATCAGGGTGGCGCGGAAGTTTTGCAGGAACAGGTACATCACCAGGAACACCAGCACCACCGCCTCGAGCAGGGTCTTGACCACCTCCTCGATGGACAGCTTGACGAAGGGCGTGGTGTCGAAGGCGATCTCGGCCTTCATGCCGGCCGGGAACTGCTTGCCCAGCACGGCGACCTTGGCCTTGACGGCGTTGGCGGTGTCGAGCGCGTTGGCGCCGCTCGACAGCTTGACGGCGACGCCGGTGGCGGCGTGGCCGTTGAAGCGGGCCACCGTGTTGTAGCTCTCGCTGCCCAGCTCCATGCGGGCGACGTCGCGCAGGTGGACGGTGGCGCCGCTGGCGGCGGTCTTGAGCAGGATGGCGCCGAATTGCTCCACCGTCTGCAGCCGGCTCTGCGCCGACACGGTGGCGTTGAGCTGCTGGCCGGCCAGCGAGGGCGTGCCGCCCAGTTCGCCGGCCGACACCTCGGTGTTTTGCGCCGTGATGGCGGCGGTGACGTCGGCCGGGGTCAGCTGGAAGCTGCGCAGCTTGGCCGGGTCGAGCCAGATGCGCATGGCGTACTGCGAACCGAACAGGGTGACCTCGCCGACGCCCTCGACCCGGCTGAGCGGATCGATCAGGTTGGCGGCGACGTAGTCGTCCAGGTCGGCCTGCTTCATGCTGCCGTTCTCGGAGACGAAGCCGTAGACCATCAGGAAGTTCATGGTCGCCTTCGACACCACCAGGCCCTGCTGGGTGACGGCGGCCGGCAGCAGCGGCGTGGCCAGCTGCAGCTTGTTCTGCACCTGCACCTGGGCGATGTCCGGGTTGGTGCCGTTGTGGAAGGTCAGCGTGATGCTGATGCCGCCGGCCGAGTCGCTGGTGGAGGACATGTGGCGCAAGCCGTCGATGCCCTTCATCTTCTGCTCGATGACCTGGGTCACCGCGTCCTCGACCGTCTTGGCCGAGGCGCCGGGGTAGCTGCCGCTGATCGAGATCGACGGCGGCGCGATGCTCGGGTACTGCGCGATCGGCAGGCCGAGGATGGCGATCAGGCCCGCGAGCATGATCACGATCGCGATCACCCAGGCGAAGATCGGGCGGTCAATGAAAAAACGTGCCATTGCTGTTCTCCTGAATTAGTGGGCGCTGTTGGCGTTGGCCGGGGCCTTGCCAGCGGCGCCGCCGGCGGCAACCGCCGCAGTGGCGGCCGGCTTGGCCACGCTGGCCTGGGCGCCCGGACGGACCTTCTGCAGGCCCTCGACGATGACGCGGTCGCCGGCCACCAGGCCGGACTGGACCAGCCACTTGTCGCCCTGCGTGCCGCCGGTGACCAGGATGCGTTGTTCGACCTTGCCGTCCTTGCCCAGCACCAGCGCGGTGGCCTCGCCCTTGGCGTTGCGGCTGACACCCTGCTGCGGCACGGCGATGGCCTGCTCGTCGACACCGCTGTCGAGCACGGCGCGGACGAACATGCCCGGCAGCAGATCGTGCTTGGGGTTCGGGAACAGCGCGCGCAGCGTGACGTTGCCGGTGCCCGGATCGACGCTGACGTCGGAGAATTGCAGCTTGCCGCTCTCGGCGTACTTGCTGCCGTCGGCCAGCAGCAGGGTGACGCGGGCCTGGCCGCCGGCCTGCTTCAGCTGGCCGCTCTCCAGCGCCTTCTTCAGGCGCAGCAGTTCGTTGCTCGACTGGGTCAGGTCGACGTAGATCGGGTCGAGCTGCTGCACGGTGGTGAGCGCGTTGGCCTGGCTGGCCGTCACCAGCGCGCCCGGCGTCACCGCCGAGCGGCCGATACGGCCGCCGATCGGCGCGTTGACGTTGGTGTAGCGCAGGTTGATGGCGGCCGTGTCGAGCGCGGCGGCGGCCGACTCGACGTCCGCCTTGGCCTGCTCGTGGGCGGCGATGGCGTCCTCGTACTCCTGCCGGCTGACGCCGTCGATGGCGACCAGCTCCTTGTAGCGCGCCACCTTCGGGCCGCTGGTGAGCAGGTTGGCGCGCGCCTTGGACAGCGCCGCCTTGGCCGAGTTGACGGCGGCCTGGTAGCTGGCCGGGTCGATCTGGTACAGCGCGCTGCCGGCCTTGACGTCGGCGCCCTCGACGAACAGGCGCTTTTGGATCAAGCCGCCGACCTGCGGGCGCACTTCGGCCACCTGGAAGGCGGCGGTGCGGCCCGGCAGTTCGGTCGTCAGGCTGAGCGCCTGGGGCGCGACGGTAAACACGCCCACTTCCGCCACCTGCGCATGAGGTGCTTCGGCCGTGGATTTGGAGCAGCCGGCGACCAGGGCGGCGGCGCTGCAGAGCAAGACGATAGTCCCCGCCGCGCGGCGGGAAGACGTGGGAATGATTGGTTCCATCGTAGACTTTCTGAAAAAGTTGGCGCGGCAAACAGGGCCGGCAAAATGACATGGATCATAGAATGAACGATCATTCTAATTAAGTCAAGCAACTTTTTAGGCGGATACGGATCGGAAAACGTCCTGGTGCCCCCGTTCATAGAGAGAAACCAGGGGGATATCGAAGAGAAAAACTGCTTCATCCACGAGGTGGTGGCTTGGTGGCTTGGTGGGACGCAGGCATAACCCCGCAGGCAAGGGGTCAGACCCCAACCGGGGTCTGACCCCGACCGTGGCGGATCGGGGTGCGGGGTGAAGGAACGCCGCTGACCGCCTTACAGCGGCGTGGCGGTCACGCTGGCGTTCTGCAGGATGGCGTGGCCGCTGGCCTCGAAGCCGGAGTCCATGCCGAACAAGACCCACAACTTGCCCTGGGCGTCGCTCTGCACCTCCATCGCCTCGGCCGACTTGACCGCCTTCGACACATAGGTGCGCACGTGGCAGTCGGTGGTGCCGTTGCCCAGCGTGCCGAGCACCCGGCCGAACTGGCCGTTGGCGGCCTGGTTGCCGCGCTCGATGTTGAGGCGGTAGTCCTCGGCGCCTTGCAGTTCGGTGAGCGGCTCGATCGGGCTGGCGACGGCCAGCATGTGCACCGCGTCGCCGGGCGAGCCGCCCACGCCGTAGCAGCCGGAGGCGATGTCGCTGGCGAAGCGCAGTTCGAAGTTCAGCTTGTACTTGGTCGACGGGGCGAAGCCGCCGAACTGCTTCTTCACGTAGACCAGCACGTCGTCGCTGTTGTTGTGGGCGCCGATGAAGTAGCCGTTGCCGCTGAGCGGGGCCGGCATGGGCTGGAAGGCGAACTTGACCTCGGTCGGCTTGGTGTTGACGGTATAGTCGGCGGTGCCGCCGGTCCAGCCGGCAATGCCTTGGTTGAAGTCGACCGCCAGCGTGAAACCGCTCGGTGGTGGTGGCGCCAGCGGCAAGCCCTGCGGCTGCTTGGCGCTCGGGCTGCTGCTGCTGTCGCCGCCGCAGGCGCCCAGCGCCAGCAAGCCGGCCAGGCCCAGACCGGCCGCAATGATGTTCTTATGTCGCACGTTGATTCCTCCAAGAAAGATCGGATCAAGGCGGCCCGCGCAGCGGCACCGCACCCTGCCCCGCCGTTCGCACGGCGGGGACAAAGTGAAGTTTAAAGAAACATTGCCTAATTGAAAATCAAGATTGTAAGCAGTGGTAAGTTACAAACTTTAACCAAAGTTGTATGGACAAGTCGTCCGAGACGGGGCTATTTCCAGCCGCCGCGCAGCGCCAGCACCTGCTCGCGCAGGCGCTCCGGCGTGGCGTCCTGCGGCGCCACCGGCTGGCCGACGGCCAGCGCCAGGCGCGAGCGCCAGCCGGTGCGGAAGGTGCGCTCGAAGACGTTCTCGGCGCCCCGGCTGAGCAGGTGGCCCCACAGGCCGCGCAGCGCCATCGGGATCACCGGCACCTGCGAGCGGGCGACGATCTTGGCGATGCCGCCCTTGAACTCGTTGAGCTCGCCGGTGCTGGTCAGCCGGCCCTCGGGGAAGATGCAGACCAGGTCGCCCTCGTGCAGCGCCTGGGCGATGTCGACATAGGCCTTCTCCATCAGCCACGGGTCCTCCTTGGCCGGCGCGATGGGGATGGCGCGGGCGGTGCGGAAGATCCAGCCCAGCAGCGGCAGCTTGAAGATGCGGTGGTCCATGACGAAGCGGATGGGGCGCGGGCTGGCGGCGCCGATGACGATGGCGTCGACATAGCTGACGTGGTTGCACACCAGCACCGCCGCGCCCTCGGCCGGGATGCGCTCGGCGTCGATGCACTTGACGCGGTGCACGGTGTGGATCAACAGCCAGGCGAGGAAGCGCATGAGGAATTCCGGCACCAGCGAGAAGATGTACAGCGCCACCAGGGCGTTCAACACGGCGGTGACCAGGAACAGCTGGGGGATCGTGAAGCCCTGCCCCAGCAGCACGATGGCGACGCCGGCCGCCGCCACCATGAACAGGGCGTTGAGGATGTTCATGCCGGCGATGGTGCGCGAGATGTGCTGCGGGTCGCAGCGGGTCTGGATCAGGGCGAACAGGGGGACGATGAAGAAGCCGCCGAACAGGCCGATCATCAGCACGTCGAACAGGATGCGCCAGCTGGCGTGCTGGGCCAGCAGGCCGGCGAAGTCGACCGCCGCCGTGTTGTGGTAGCCCAGGCTGGCGAAGTACAGGTCGAGGCCGAACAGCGACAGGCCGATCGAGCCGAACGGCACCAGGCCGATCTCCACCTTGCGCCCGGACAGGCGCTCGCACAGCAGCGAGCCGCTGCCGACGCCGAGCGAGAACACCGTCAGCAGCAGGACGAACACGCTGTGGTCGCCGTGCAGGTAGTCCTTGGCGTAGACCGGGAACTGGGCCAGGATCAGCGCGCCGTAGAACCAGAACCAGGAGTTGCCCAGCATGGCCAGGAAGACCACCTTGTTCTTGCGCGAGAAGGCGATGTTGCGGATCGACTCGGCCAGCGGGTTGCGGCTGATCTTCAGCTCGGGCGCCGGCGCCGGCGTCAAGGGGATGCGGTAGCTGGCGGCCAGGCCGAGCAGCGCGGTCAGCACGGTGGCGCCGGCCACCAGGGCGATGCCGTAGGGCTGGTGCAGCACCAGCACGGCGCCGAGGATCTCGCCGAGCAGGATGCCGACGAAGGTGCCCATCTCGATCACGCCGTTGCCGCCGATCAGCTCCTCGGGCGACAACTGCTGTGGCAGGTAGGCGTATTTGACCGGGCCGAACAGGGTCGAGTGCACGCCCATGCCGACCACGGCGGCCACCAGCAGCCACAGCGTGTGCGTCATCCAGCCGGCGCCGGCGGCCAGCATGATGGCCAGCTCCATCCACTTGACGAAGCGGGCCAGGCCGGCCTTCTCGTATTTGTCGGCGAACTGGCCGGCGGTGGCCGAGAACAGCACGTAGGGCAGGATGAACAGGCCGGGGATCAGGTTGGTCACCAGCGACGGCGACAGCGTGGTCCAGCTCAGCGCGTCGTAGGTCAGGATCACCATCAAGGCGGTCTTGAACAGGTTGTCGTTGAAGGCGCCGAGGAACTGGGTCCAGAAGAAGGGCGCGAAGCGGCGCTGCGACAACAGGGAAAACTGGTTCGGATGGCTCATGTCGGCGGGAAAATGTGGAAAGGATTGAAACATACTGCATCGCGCCGCCGGCCACAAGGACGGCGCGGCGGCGCTTGCGGCGCGTCAATCGGGGCGCGCCGCATTGCCTTTCGAATACTATTGGTCGCAGTATAACGCGAGTCGGGCCGCCGCCCAAGGACGCGGAGCCAGGGTCAGCCAGGGCCGGACCCTAGGGGCTGACCCTCGACGTACGCAGCCGGCATTTCGCGTTGAAGCGCGCCCGGCGGCCGGCTCAGGCCAGCGGTTTTCTGGCCACCAGGTTGATCAGCGTCTCCTCGCGCCGGGCCGCCGGCTTGATGCGCAGCACCGTCTCGAGCACACCCAGGTCCTCCCGGCTCCACCACAGGAAGGGGTAGGAGACGGCGGCGTCGGGCACGGCGAAGCCGGCGGCGCGCACCATGGCCAGGTATTCCGGCGCCGTCTTCTGCACCTCCATCGGATGGCGGAACAGCAGGCGGATGATCCAGGAGTGGATGTAGCGGCGGGTCGACTCGGCGAACAGCAGCACGCCGCCCGGCTTGAGCACGCGGTGGAACTCGGCGATGGCGCGCTCCTGGTCGATCAGGTGGTGGAAGGTCTGGTGGCAGAACAACAGGTCGACCGAGTCGTCCGGCAGGGCGATGTTGGAGCTCGAGCAGCAGATGTACTCGGCGGCCAGGCCCAGGCCGGCCATCTCGGCGGCCGCGGCGCGCAGCATCTCCGGGTCGATGTCCATGGCGATCAGGCGCTCGGGCGCGAAGCGCTGCTGCAGCTTGTGCAGCGAGCGGCCGTAGCCGCAGCCGACGTCGGCCACCACGGCATGGCGGACGGCGTCGGCCGGCATCAGGCGTTGCAGGTCGGCGATGGCGCGCTCGAGCACGTGGACGGTCCAGGTGTTGGTGCGCAGGAACCACTTGCCGAACGCGGTCTCCGGCACATGGGGTTCGGCCGGCTGCGGCATGGAGTCGAAATTGGCGCTCATAGGTTCTTCTTATAAATGGCTGAAATTCGCCGCCAACGACGCGCGTTGGGGGAAGGTAAATCGCTGCTGGACGCCATTATAATTCCTGGCCAGCAAGTAGTTATGGATTTCACAAAAAATGAGGCTGGGCAAGGCTTGCGGCCGTGCGCGTGGCGAGCGCGGCCGCTGTAAAACCGCTACAATGCGGCTCGCAAATCGTAAGTTGCCCGCCACCGTGTCGACCCGCCCCCACCCTTCCGCGCCGCCCAGCTCCACCCTGCGCGCCTGCCTGCAGGCCAGCCTGTTGGCCCTGCTATTGAACGCCGCGCCCAGCGCCTGCTCGCAAGCGAGCGCCGAGCCGGACGGCGCGCCGGCCGTGGCCGAGAGCGCGGCGGCGCCGGGCGCGGCGGCGCCGATCCGATTCCTGCTCACCTTCGACGACGGCCCCAGCGCCGCCGCCAGCGACAACCCGACCGAGCGCGTGCTGGCCACGCTGGCGCACAACGCCTACCAGGACGACATCAAGGCGGTGTTCTTCACGCAGACGCGGGCCTGGCACGGCGGCGGCACCGACATCGGCCGCCAGTTGATCCGCCGCGAGCACGCCGACGGCCACCTGGTGGCCTTCCACAGCGCCACGCTGTTGCACGCCAACCACCGCTTCATGGGCCCGGCCGAGCTGGAGGAAACGCTGCAACGCGGCGTCGACGACCTGGCCGGCCTGACCGGGCGCGCGCCGACGCTGGTGCGGCCGCCGTTCTGGGCCTACGACGCCGACACGCTGGCGGCCTACCACCGGCACGGCATGCAGATGCTGCTGACCGACCTGAACGCCAACGACGGCAAGATCTACGGCATCAACTTCAGCTGGCACAAGCGCGCCAACATGCTGGCCCGGCTGGCCGAGACGCGCCAGCGCTGGGCCGCCGGTTCCATGGCCGTGGTGGACGGCAGCACGCCGGTGGTGGTCACCTTCCACGACGTCAACGGCTACACCGCGCGCCACCTCGCCGAATATCTGGAGATTCTGCTCGACGTGGCGCGCGAACTGGGCATGCCGCTCGCCGCCAAGCCCTTCTACGACCAGCGCGACGCACTGGAGCGGGCCGCGCTGGCCAGCACCGTGCGCGCCGGCGAGCTGCGCCCGCCCCTGCCCGGCCTGTGGAACTGGCTGTGGCAGTAGGCGGGCGCGGCCCGCGCCAAGTGGCGTTTACTTGAGCTTGACGGCCTTGTCGTCGGCGCCGGTGGGGCCGCCAACGCTTTGTTCATAGTTGGCGATGACGTAGCCGCTGGCCAGGTTGGAGATGCGGGTCAACATCAGGTTGTCGTGCACGCCGAACAGGAAGCCGGCCGCCATCGCGTCGGCGCGCTGGAAGAACTCCGGCGTGGCGACCACGTTGCCGCGCTGGTCGCGGAAGGTCACGCGCATCAGCACGCCCGAGCTGCCGGCCAGGGGCCCGAGCAGCACGCGCTTGGCGCCGTGCTTGAAGGCCAACTCCTCGACCACCGGCTCGATCACCAGGGTGCGGCCGTTGGCCGGCTTGTTGTTCCAGCTTTCCAGCGAGGCGGCCAGGTCCAGCTTGATGTTGGCGTCGATCTTGGCCAGGCCCGACTGGTCGCCACGGTAGCCGTCGCGGAACACCGCCGACTTCAACTCGATGCGGCCGTAGGAGGCGAAGGCCTCGGCCGGCGGCGGGTTCTGGGTGCTCGACGCCTTGATCTTGGTGGCGCAACCCTGCAGCAGGGCCAGGCCCAGCAAACCGGCGACGAGCAGGATATGTTTGAATGCTTGGTTCATCTTGATTCTTCCCTTGTTGATTTTTTAGTGTGCGGCATAAAAACGCCGGGCGACAAACCCGGCGGTGGGACGGCGACCGCAAAACACGGGCAAGCCTGTGAAATGTTGCCCAGCGGATATTGCCACTATGCCATATTTAATGCCTTTGCGCACTATTTTATGGCACTTCGACAGATCGGGAAGGGCGAGCGGCGCCGGCTCGACGGCGCCGGCGCGCTACAGGGTGACCAGCTCGATGGTCGGCATGTCGGCCAGCGGCCGCGCGCTGCACAGCACCACCGACAACAGCGGATGCGGCAGGACGACGCAGCTGGGCGCCGGGTCGCCCGGCGCCGGGCCCAGCTTGATGCGCGCCTCCTGCTCGCTCCACAGGCGGTAGAACAGCGCCAGCTGCCGCTCCGGCGCGGCGGCGCGCCAGCGGGCGCGGGTGGCGTCGTCGAAGGCGTGTTCGGCCAGCGCCTCGAGGTCGCGGGCCGGGTCGGGCACCTCGATGTCGAGGCCCAGCGCGGTGTCGGCGCTGACCGCGCAGGCGACCCATTGGCCGCTGTGCGAAATGCTGAAACCCGGCGCCGCGCCGTTCTTGGCGGCGCCCGGCTTGAGCAGCCGCGGCGCGCGGCCGGCCAGCTGCTCGAACAGCAGCGACTCGGGGGCGCAGCCGAGCACCTCGGCCAGGGCCATCCTGAGCAGCGTGCGGCCGATCAGGAACTGGCGCTGGCGGTGCGGCCGGACGAAGCCGCGGTGGCGCGCCGCCTCGCCGGCGCTGAGCCAGGCCAGTCCCTTGGCCAGGGCGGCGTCGTCGACGCTGGCGCTGTCGGCCAGCCAAAGCAGCGCTTGTGCGCTCATCTGGCTTACTTGGCCAACTTAACGAAGTCGCCCTTCAGCGCGACTCCGGACATGATGGCGCCGTCGTGGCACTCGAACTCGGTCTGGCTGGCCACCACCTTCTCCTTGTAGTTGCTGACGATGTTGACCACCGCGTCGGCGCCGACCTCGTGGGCGCGCTTCTGCAGCGCCAACATGGCCGACAAGAACACCCAGTTGCAGGACTTGTCGGCCGACTTGCCGAAGCCGTTGGTGCGCAGGCTGGTCTTGTCGCTGGTGATCTTGCTGGCCACCGGCGGCGTCGGCTGGTCGGCGAAGTAGAACTTGACCGAGTCGCCCAGGCGCGACTGGGCGTCGTTGGCGGCCATGGCGGCGGCGATCGGCATCATCAACACGGTGTCGGCGGCCTGCGCCGGCAGGGCGCCGGCCAGCGCGGCGCCGGCCAGAATGGCGCTGGAAATCAATTTATTCATGTCAGTCCTTATCGTTTAGCGAACATTATGCACTGTGCCACACTTCTTGCGCTACACCCCGCGCCAACGCTTGAAAATCAGCGAGGTGTTGATGCCGCCGAAGGCGAAATTGTTCGACATCACATACTCGCACTGCAGTTCGCGGCCGGCGCCGGTGATGTAGTCGAGCGGCGCGCACTGCGGGTCGACCTGGTCCAGGTTGACGGTCGGCGCGAACCAGCCGTCGCGCATCATCTCGATGCTGATCCAGGCCTCCAGCGCGCCGCAGGCGCCCAGCGTGTGGCCCATGTAGCTTTTCAGGGAGCTGATCGGCGTGGCGCCGCCGAACACCGCCAGCGTGGCCTGCGACTCGGCGATGTCGCCCTGCTGGGTGCCGGTGCCGTGGGCGTTGACGTAGCCGATGTCGGCCGGCCGCAGGCCGGCGTCGGCCAGCGCCAGCAGCATGGCCGTCTGCATGGTCGCCGCGTTCGGCTGGGTGACGTGGCAGCCGTCGCTGTTGGTGCCGAAGCCAACCAGCTCGGCGTGGACGGCGGCGCCGCGCGCCTGGGCATGGGCGTACTCCTCCAGGATCAGGCAGCCGGCGCCCTCGCCGATGACCAGGCCGTCGCGGCCGCCGTCGAAGGGGCGCGGCGTGGTGTGGCCGGCGTCGTTGCGGGTGCTGGTGGCGAACAGGGTGTCGAACACCGCCGCCTCGGTGGCGCACAGCTCCTCGGCGCCGCCGGCCACCATCGCCGTCTGCTTGCCGCCACGGATCGCCTCGTAGGCGTAGCCGATGCCCTGGCTGCCCGAGGTGCAGGCGCTCGAGGTGGTGATGACGCGCCCGGTCAGGCCGAAGAACACGCCGATGTTGACCGGCGCCGTGTGCGCCATCATCTTGATGTAGGTGGTGGCGTTGATGCCCTTGGTGGTTCGCTCCTCCATCATGCGGCCGAAGTCGCCGATGGCGCTCGGCGTGCCGGCCGAGGAGCCGAAGGAGACGCCCATGTCGCCGCTCTTGAGCAGGGGATGCTCGAGCAGGCCGGCGTCCTGCAGCGCCAGCTCGCTGGCGCGGGTGGCCATGAGCGCGACGCGGCCCATGCTGCGCACCGCCTTGCGGTGGTAGCGCTCGGTGAGCTCGAACGGCGCGGCCGGCGCGCCCAGCTGGGTGTTGAGGCCCTCGTAGTCGGCCCATTCGGCCATGCGCACCACGGCGTTGCGGCGCTCGACCAGGCGGGCGCGGATGGCCGGCCAGTCGTTGCCGATCGGGCTGATGCCGGCCATGCCGGTGACGACGACGCGGCGGCTCATGCCATACCGCCGTTGACGGAGATGACCTGGCGGGTGATGTAGCCGGCCTCCTCGCCGATCAGGAAGCTGACGGCGGCGGCCACCTCCTCCGGTTGGCCGACGCGGCGCGCCGGGATCATC
Source organism: Rugamonas rubra (assembly GCF_900114705.1). Taxonomy (GTDB): domain Bacteria; phylum Pseudomonadota; class Gammaproteobacteria; order Burkholderiales; family Burkholderiaceae_D; genus Rugamonas; species Rugamonas rubra. Next base: position 193,798 of record NZ_FOTW01000011.1, on the reverse strand, counting down.
TTCAGCGCCTCGTCGAGCGGCACCTCGCCGATCATGTCGGTCTCGATCAGGCCGGGCGCGACGCAGTTGACGGTGATGGCGCGCTTGGCCAGCTCCAGCGCCAGCGCCTTGGTGGCGCCGATGATGCCGGCCTTGGCGGCGCTGTAGTTGACCTGGCCGCGGTTGCCGATCAGGCCCGAGACCGAGGCCAGCGTGACGATGCGGCCCGGCTTGCGGCGCTGCACCAGCGGCATCACCAAGGGGTTGAGCACGTTGTAGAAGCCGTCCAGGTTGGTCCGCAGGACGATGTCCCAGTCCTCGCCGGACATGGCCGGGAAGGCGTTGTCGCGCGCCACGCCGGCGTTGCACACCACGCCGTAGTAGCAGCCGTGGGCGGCGATGTCGGCCTCCAGCGCGGCCGCCGTGGCGGCGCGGTCGGCGATGTCGAACTGCAGCACGCGCACGGCGCGGCCCAGCGCCGCGATCTGTTCGGCCACCGCCTCGGCCTCGGCGCGCTGGCTGCGGCAATGCAGCACCACGTCGTAGCCGTCGCGCGCCAGGCGCAGGGCGATCGCCTTGCCGATGCCGCGCGACGATCCCGTCACCAGCACGCTCATGGATTTATTCTGATTCATACTCATACCGCGCTTCCGTCCTTGAGAAATTCATTCACATTTTTGGGCTGGAACACCGTCACCGTGGCCGTCGCCAGCGTCGCCAGGGTGGCCGGCGCGCCGGCGGCGTCGATGCGGCATTCGAAGGCCCCCAAGCCGTTCTCGCCCTGCAGCACGCGCTGCACGTGCACGTGCAGCGTGCTGCCCGGCGCGAAGCAGGCGCGGGCCGCCTCGTACTTGCGGCTGCCCAGCAGGAAGCCGACCTTGACCGGCTCGCCGCGTTTGAGCGCGTGCCAGCCGGCGTGGGCGGCTATCGCCTGCGCCATGTACTCGATGCCGACCCAGGCGCCGACACCGTCGGCGCCGCACAGCATACTGTCGGCGTCGATGCGCACCTCGGCGCACAGCTTGTCGTGGTCGGCGCTGAGCACGCGCTCGAGTAGCACCATGCGGCCGGAGTGCGGCAGCAGGCTGGCGACCGGCGGAAAGCCGCTTGGGTCGTTCATTGCGTCGATCATCGTGTCGTTCATTGCGTCGATCATCGTGTCGTTCATTGCCTCGCTCATGTCGTCCGCCCCAGCAGCAGCACAGCGTTCGAGCCGCCGAAGGCGAAGGAATTGCTCAACGCCCAGCGCAGCGGCCGGCCCAACGCGGCGCCGCGCGGCACCAGGTTCAGCGCCGGCAGCGCGGCGTCGGCGGCGCCGTCCCACAGGTGCGGCGGCAGCTTGCCGTCCGGGTTGTCGTCCTGCATGGCCAGCCAGCACAGCGCCGCCTCGATGGCCGCCGCCGCGCCCAGCGTGTGGCCGGTGAAGGGCTTGGTCGAGCTGACCGGCACCGTGGCGCCGAACAACTCGGCGACCACGCGCGACTCCATCGCGTCATTCTGCACCGTGGCCGTGCCGTGCATATTGATGTAGTCGATCTGCGCCGGCGCCACGCCGGCGCGCGCCAGCGCCTGCGTCATCGCCAGGCGGGCGCCGACGCCGGCCGGATCGGGCGCCGAGATGTGGTGGCCGTCGGACGACTCGCCCCAGCCGCGCAGCGCCACGGCGGCCGGTTCGCGGCTCATCAGGAACAGCGCGGCGCCTTCGCCGATGTTGATGCCGTTGCGGTGCGCGCTCATCGGATTGCACGGCGCAGCGCTGACCGATTCGAGCGCGCCGAAACCGGCCACGGTGAAGGCGCACAGGGAGTCGACGCCGCCGGTCAGCACGGCGTCGCACAGGCCCATCTTGATCAGCCGCGCCGCGCTGGCCATCGCCTTGGCGCTCGACGAGCAGGCGCTCGAATGCACATAGGCCGGCCCGAGCACGCCCAGCTCGGCCGCCAGCATCGCGGCCGGCGAGCCCATCTCCTGCTGGCAGTAGTGGAAGTCGGCGGGCAGCTCGCCCCGTTCGATCTGCTGGCGGACCGCCCGTTCCGTCTCGGCGATGCCGGAGGTGCTGGTGCCGACCACCACGCCGACGCGGTCGGCGCCGTGGCGGGCGATGGCCGCATCGAGCGCCGGGCGGATCTGCGCCAGCGCGGCCAGCGCCAGCGCGTTGTTGCGGCTGCGCTGGGGCGGCGGCAGATGCGCCACCGACGGCAGCGCGGTCAGCACGCGGCCCAGCGGCAGCGCGCGCGCGGCCGACCAGGCGTCCGTCATGGCGACGCCGCTGTCGCCGGCGAACAGGCGCGCCTTGACCTGCGCGTGGCTGTCGCCGAGCGCGCAGACCAGGCCGCAGGCGTTCAAATAATAGGTACTCGGGTCCACCATCAGCCTCAATCGGTAGTCGGCGCGAACTGGATCGTCAGCCGGTAATGATAACGCAGGTTTTCCAGTACCACGGTGCCGCTCCAGCGCGGTTGGCCGCTATAGTCGATCAACATGATCGGCTGCCCGTCCAGGTACAAGGTGCGGCGCGCGCCCTGCTCGGCGACGCGCCAGCCGGCCGGCAGCGCGGCGGCGATGGCCTCGGCCGGCCACAGCGCCAGCTGCACGTCCTCCAGCACGTCCTCGGCGCGCACCTGCGACGGCAGCATCACATGGCGCCAGGAGCTCAGCTCCTTGCCGTCGTAGTGCAACGTCAGCACGCGCTGGCCGAAGGCCAGGCCGACCATGTCGAGCGCCTCCGGCTCGACCTGCAGGGCGACGTCGAGCTCGTCGATGCGGCCGTTGCGCTCGACCTTCAAGTGCTGCTCGACGCTGATGGCGGCGCCCAGCGCGGCCGGCGCCAGCTTCAGGCCCAGCCGGGCCTGCGGCGGCGCGCTGGCGCAGCCGGCCAGCGCCAGCAGCAAGGCCAGCGCGGCCGGCGCGGCCAGGCGCATCGGCGCGGCCAGCGCCGCAGCCGCCGCGCCGCGCGGTGCCTTCTTCAGCTTGCTCAGGCCGGCGTGCACAGCGCCTCCAGCGCGGCCAGGCGGCGCGGCGTCTCTTTGACGAAGGGATTGCTCTGGTCCCAGGCGTAGCCGGCCAGGATCGCCGAGATCATGCGCTTGACCTCGGGCTGCTGGTTCGGATGGAAGATGATGCGCTGGAAGCCGCCGGCGTACCAGGACTCGACGAAGGTGCGGAAGGTGTCGACGCCCTTGCGCAGCGGCGCGCCGAAGTCGGCCTGCCAGTCCACCGTCTCGCCGGCGAACTGGCGCTGCAGCGCGGCGGCGGCCAGGCTGGCCGACTTGAAGGCGATCGTCACGCCGGAGGAGAACACCGGGTCGAGGAACTCGCCGGCGTTGCCCAGCAGCGCGTAGCCCGGCCCCCACAGTTTTTCCACGTTGGCCGAATAGCCGACGATCTGGCGCGCCGGCGTGTCCCACTTGGCCTCGGCCAGCAGCGCCAGCAGCGAGGGTTCCTCGCCGACGATGGCCTGCAGGCGCTCGGTCGGCGTGCCCGGGTACTGCTCGAGGAAGCTGGTCTCGGCCACCACGCCGAGCGAGCAGCGGCCGCCGGCGAAGGGGATGGTCCAGAACCAGACGTCGCAATGCTTGGGGTGGACGGTGACGCGGATCTTGTTGCGGTCGAAGCCGGCGCCACGGATGCCGTCCTCGACGTGGGTGAAGATGGCGCCGCGCACCGGGAAGTTGGACGGCGTCTCCAGCTTGAGCAGGCGTGGCAGGACGCGGCCGAAGCCGCTGGCGTCGAGGATGAAGCCGGCGTCGACCTGGTAGCTGGCGCCGTCGGCGTCCCTGACGGTGACCCGCGAGCCGCCCTGCGGCCGCGCCAGCTCGACGGCGAGCACCTCGTGGCGGTAGCGCACCTCGGCGCCGAAGCGCTCGGCCTCCTTGGCCAGCACCTGGTCGAAGTCGGCGCGCTGCACCTGGTAGGTGGTGCCCCAGCCGGCCGAGTGCTTGTCGCGGAAATCGAAGTCGGTGTAGCAGCCGTCGCGCATGAAGGCGGCGCCGTTCTTGAACTGGAAGCCGGCCTGCACCACCGCCTGCAGCATGCCGGCCTGCTCCAAATAGGCCATGCTTTGCGGCAGCAGGCTCTCGCCGATCGAGAAGCGCGGGAACAGCTCGCGCTCGAGCACCAGCACTTGGCGGCCCTGCTGGCGCAGCAGCGCGGCGGCGACCGCGCCGGCCGGACCGGCGCCGATGATGAGGATTTCCACCTGTTGTGGCACAGGCGGGTTCGGGGCTTCAGTCATGACGGCTTTCGGATGAGGATGAGGAGGAGGCGAAACAGGGGACGACCAGCCAGACCAGCGCGGTGCCCAGCAGCATGGTCAGGCCGAAGGCCTGCAGCGCCGGGGTCTTGCTCAGGCCGAGCAGGCCGAAGGACAGGATCGTGTTCGCCGCCGACATGCCCACCGCCAGCCAGGGCGTGTGGTCGCGGCGGTCGGGATGTTCTTGCATGAAGATGCCGTAGTCGACGCCGACGCCGAGCAGCAGCATCAGCGCCAGCACGTGGAACAGCTGCAGGTTCTGCCCGGCGAAGCCGAGCAGCGCCAGCGTGGCGACGCTGGCCAGCGCGGTCGGCGCCAGCACGCGCCAGGTGCGCCGGCGGTAGCGCGGCAGCAGCAGCGCGAACACCACGGCGTAGGCGCCCAGCACCACCCAGCCCATGTACTGGCGGTAGCGGCCCAGCACGGAGGAAATCTCGGCCACCTTGTCGACCCACTGCACGCCGTCGATGCCGGCGCCGGCCTGGCTAACCTGCGCCGCGCGCTTGCCGTCCAGGCCGCGCAGCGCGACGATGCTGGCGTAGCCGCCGCCGGTGTGGCCCAGCCACAGGTGGCGCCACGGCTCGCTGGCCGGGGTGCGCAGGAAGTCGTCCAGGGTCAGTGGCGTGCCGGCGGCGCGCAGGCCGGCGCGGGTGGCGTCGATCCAGTCGGCGCCGGCGCCGGTCTGCCCGGCCAGGTCGGCCAACGGGCCGCCGTCCTGCAGCAGCTTGGCCTCGAGCAGCGCCAGCCGCGCCGCCTGGGTCCGCGCCGACGGCACCCAGTTCGACATGGCCTGGTAGCCGGAGATGCCGCGTCCGGCGATCAGCGGGTCGAGGCGCAGCTTGAGCGCCTCCTCGCGTTGCAGCACCAGCTCGGCGCTGGCGCCGCGCACCAGGAAATACTGCACCGGCGTGGGCGCGTCGAGCAGCTTGCTCAGTTTGATCTGGTCGGCGATCAGGTGCTTGGACGGATTCTGCAGCAGGCGGATGTCGTCGTTGGCGCCGAGCCGGCCGATGCCGACGCCGGCGGCCAGCGCGAACAGCGCGGCGGCCACCAGCGTGGCGCGGTTCAGGCGCAGCAGCGGCCAGCGCGCCAGCGCGGCGCCGTAGCGGCGCACCAGCGGGCCGCTCTTCAGCGCGCGCGGGCCGATCAGCACGGGGAACCAGAACACCACCGTCAGCCAGGCGAACACCAGGCCCAGCGCGGAGAACACGGCCATCTGGCGCAGGCCGGGGAACGGCGTCAGCGCCAGGCCCATGTAGCCGATCACGGCGGCCAGCAGCGTCAGGCTGAGGCCGGGCAGCAGGCGCTTGAGCAGGGCCGGCGAGTCGAGCTTGTCGTCGGCGCCGAGGCGGTTGCTGAGGAAGTAGATGCCGTAGTCCTGCGCCACGCCGATCAGGCTGGCGCCGAACACCAGCGTCATCAAATGGATGCGCTCGAACAGCAGCCAGCACAGCGACAGGGAACCAAGGCAGCCGATGAAGATCGACAGCAGGATCAACCCGATCGGCTTGAAGGAGTGGAAGGCGAACCACATCAGCAGGACGATGCCGGTCAGCGAGCCGATGCCGATGGTCGACATTTCGCCGCTGGCCTGGCCGCTGGCGTTGGCCGCGTGCAGGATCACGCCGGCCTGGATCAGCTGCGCCGCCGGCGCGGCCTGGCGCGCGGCGGCGCCGGCCCGGGCCAGCAGCGGCAGCACGGTTTCCTGCGCCGTCATCGACAGCGCAGGCACCTTCAGGGTCAGCGGCAGCAGCACGTACTGCGCCTTGTCGTCGGCGACGAACAGGTGGCCATCGCGCGGGCGCACCGGCGTCTCCAGCGCGCGCTCCTGCACCCAGCCGGAGAACAGGCCGAAGGGATCGTCCTGCCAGGCGCCCAGCTTGGGGCCGCCGAACGGGCTATATAGTTTGCTCAGCGCCGACTGCAACCAGAAGGCGGCCGGCTGCGTGCGCAGCTGGCCCTCCTGCTGCGCCGTCAACAAGACCAGGCGGTGCTGTTGGAACAGCGTCAGCCAGTCGGCCTGGGTCTGCTCGTTGACCGCTGTCGCTTCGAACAGCTCGGGACGCGCGGCCAGCACGGCGCTGTAGGCGTCGGCGGCGCGCTTGGCGTCGTTCCAGTCGGCCGCGCCGACCAGCACCACCAGGCGCTGCTGGGCCGCGTCCACCATGTGGGTGAAGGACTGCTGCAGCACCGGGTCGCGCTCCTGCGTCGGCAGCAGCGCCATGATGTCGGTGTCGGGCACGATGCGCTTGACCAGCCACAGATAGGCGTTGTGCCCCAGCAGCAGGCCGACCACGACGGCCCACAGCAGCGCCAGGCTTTTCGCGCGCGCCATGGGCTTCAAAACAGGGCCGCCTCTTCCGCCGTCATCGCGCCGTCGCCGGTCTGGATCGCCGAGAACACGATGCTGGTGCGGTCGCCGCTGGCCTCGCTCATGACGATGCTCTTGACGTAGGCGCCGCCTTCCAGCTTGATGGCGCCGACGGCCTTGGCCAGCGCCGGCTCGCGCGCCTTCAGCGCCACGTTCCAGCTGTTCGCCTCGGCGCTGCCGTCGACCTCGAACAGCGTTTCGAGCTGGCCCAGGTCGCCGGCCAGCAGCGAGAACAGCACGCTGTTGATCATGCGCACGGTCGGCTCGGTCTTGGCGTCGAGCCGCATGGCGACGCGGTCGCCCTGGTAGTTGACGATCTCGTCGCGGGTCAGCCGCAGCGTGCTGGGGAAAGGCTGCAGGGTGCGCCACAGCACGCCCTTGCCGTTGACCACGCAGAAGCGGCCGTTGGCGGCCAGCGGCTTCTTCATGCCGGCCAGCTGCTTGCTCTGGTCGAAGCGGCCGCACATCAGCTTGGGCTTGGCCAGCATGGCCTGGATCTTCGCCACCGGCGACGGCGCGGCGGCCATGGCGGACGATGCCGCCAACAGCAGGGTCAGTGCGATGCGTTTTACGTTCGGCTTCATTCGGCTTCGATTCCCAATTTTTCAAATAGTACGGGCGGCGACACGAAGCACATCTCCTTGCTGGCGATGTGCACGGCGACCTGGGTGGTGCTGGCGCGGTTGAGGCGTTTGCCGCTCTCGGCGTCGGTGATCAGATAGTCGATCTTCAAGCGGCTCTCCCACTCGACGATGTCGGCGCGCAGCTTGAGCTTTTGGCCGAAGGTGGCCGGGCTCACGTAGCGCAGGTGCATGTCGATCACCGGCCAGGCGTAGCCCGACTCCTTCATCGCCGGGTAGTTGTAGCCGATCTTGTCGAGCAGCGCGCAGCGCACCACCTCGAGGTATTTGACGTAGCGGCCGTGCCAGACGATCTCCATCGGGTCGAGGTCGAAGAACTGCACCTGCATCTCCAGCTCGGCGAACCAGCGGCTGTCCTTGGGCGGCCTAGACATACAGCTCCCATGCCTTGGCGCGGATGCGTTCGATCAGCAGGCGCAGGTCCGGCTCCAGGCGGCGGTCCTCCTGCACCGGGGCGACGTCGGCGCCCAGCTCGGCCAGCATGCGCGTGATCGCGGCGTGCGGCGGCAGCTCCGGGTTGGCCTGCTGGCGCAGCCAGACGCCCTGGCGCACGGTGATCAGCAGCGCGGCGACCACCTGCTCGGTAAGCTGCAACACGCGCAGGCAGTCGCGCGCGGCGATGGTGCCCATGCTGACCTTGTCCTGGTTGTGGCATTCTGTCGAACGGGAGAACACCGAGGCCGGCATGGTCAGCTTGAGGGCCTCGGCGGTCCAGGCCGAGACGCTGATCTGCAGCGCCTTCAGACCGTGGTTGATGGCGGCGCGCGGGCCGCTGGCGCCGGACAGGTTGGCCGGCAGGCCGTGGTTGTAGCGGCTGTCGACCATCAAGGCCATCTGGCGGTCGAGCAGGTCGGCCAGGTTGGCCACGGCGTTCTTCATGCCGTCCATGGCGAAGGCGATGTGGCCGCCGTAGAAGTGGCCGCCGTGCAGCACGCGCTCGCCGTCCGGGTCGATCAGCGGATTGTCGTTGGCGCTGTTGAGCTCGTTCTCGATCGAGCTGCGGAAGAACGGCAGGGCGTCGGCCAGCACGCCGATCACGTGCGGCGCGCAGCGGATCGAGTAGCGGTCCTGCAGGCGCTTGCCGTTGCGTTCCCACTGCTCGGTCGGCAGGTCGCTGCGCAGCCAGGCGGCGACGTTCTGCATGCCGGCGTGCGGCTTGGCGGCGAACAGCACTTCGTCGAAGTGGTGGGCGTTGCCGTCCAGCGTGTAGGAGGCCATCGCCGTGATGCGGGTGCACAGGCGCGTCAGGTACTCGGCGCGGTCGAAGGCCAGGCAGGCCAGCGCCGTCATCACGGCGGTGCCGTTCATGATCGCCAGGCCCTCCTTCGGCCGCAGGCGCAGCGGCGCGATGCCGGCCGCGCGCAGCGCCTCGGCGGCCGGCACCTGCGCGCCGTCGCGCCACACCTCGCGCTCGCCGCACAGCACCGCCGCCAGGTAGGACAGCGGGGTCAGGTCGCCGCTGGCGCCGACCGAGCCCTCGGACGGGATCAACGGCAGCAGGCCGGCGTCGAGCAGGCGGGTGATCTGCAGCAGCAGCTCGACGCTGACGCCGGAGTAGCCCTTGCTCAGCGAGGCCAGGCGGGCCGCCAGGATGGCGCGCGTCTGCGCCGGATCGAAGTATTCGCCCAGGCCGCAGCCGTGGTAGGTGTACAGGTGGTGCGGCAGCTCGGCCACCAGCTCGGCCGGCACGTTGACGGTGCAGGAGTCGCCGTAGCCGGTGGTGACGCCGTAGATGTTGCCGTCCTCGCGCAGCAGGCGGTCGAGGAAATCGGCGCCGCGCGCGATCATGGCGCGGAAGGCGGGATCGTCCGACAGCGTGGCGCCGGCCTCGCCGTGGGCGATGGCGACGATGTCCTCGATGGACAAGCGCTCGCGGTCGAAGCGCACGGCGCGCCGGGTGGTTTTCAGGTCAGCGGGGCGCATCGGGGGTATCCAATTCGGGTAGGTGCCAAAAATCGTAGAAATTGAACCACTGCAGCGGCGCGCGCAGGCAGTGGTGTTCGAGCCGCTTGGCGTAGCCGGCCGCCAGCGCGGCCAACATGCTATCGCGCTCCCGGCGCGGCAGGCGCACGGCATCGGCGAAGGGCTCGATGTGCACCTCGGAGACGGCGCCCAGGCGCAGCGAGAACAGCAGGTAGACGGGGCATTGCAGCACGCTGGCCAGCACGTAGGGGCCGACCGGAAAGGCGGCCGGCGCGCCCATGAACTCGGCCAGCGCGACGCGCGGATTGGGCGACACCGGCACGCGGTCGCCGGCGATGACGACGAACTCGCCGCGCGCCACGCGCTCGGACAGCAGCATCGCCGTGGCAGGCGTCATCTCGGTCACCTGCAGCAGGTTGAGCTGGCTCGCCGGGTTGAGGCGGCCGAGCATCTGGTTGAAGGCGCGGGCGTGGCGGGTGTGCACCAGCACGGTCAGCTTGATGTCGTGGCGCTGGCGCGACAGCACGCGGCACAGCTCCAGGTTGCCCAGGTGCGAGCAGATCAGCAGGCCGCCCCGGCCCTGCGCCAGCGCCTGGTCGATCAACTCGGCGCCGAAGAAGCGCACCGTGTCGAGCTTGAACAGGCCGCCCCACAGCAGCATCTTGTCGAGGATGCCCTCGCCGAAGCTGCCGAAGTGGCGCAGCACGCCGGGCAGCGGCCGGCCGGCGTGGCGCCGCACCCGCGCCAGGAACTCGGCCGAGGCGCGCCGCGCCCGTGGCTGGCTCAGCAGGTACCAGCCCAGCACCGGATACAGCACGACGCGGAACGGCCAGCGGCCGAACACCCGGCAGATCCAGAACAGCAGCCGCATGCCGGCGACGAAGCTGACCTCGTTGAGCGAGGCCCAGTGCTGGCCGCGCGCCGTCACCGGGCGCTCCCGGCGGCCGAACGGCGCCACTTGCGCGCCAACAGGAAGGGGATGCGCGGCAGCATGCCGAAGAACAGCTTGGTGTGCATCCAGGAGATCAGCAGGTTGTCGCGCCACAGGCGGAAGTGCGACACGCCGTCGCTCGGGTAGGACACCCGGGTCGGCAGGTTGACCACCTCCAGGCCGCGCCAGAACAGGCGCACCAGGATGTCGGTGTCGAAGTTCATGCGCGCGCCGATGCGGCGCCGCGCCGCCAGCGCGTTGACCGGCGCCAGCGGATAGACGCGGAAGCCGCACATCGAGTCCTTGATGTCGAAGGACAGCGTGTTGATCCATACCCAGACGTGGGTGGCGTAGCGGCCGTACAGGCGCGCCTTCGGCACCGATTCGTCGTAGACCGGATGGCCGGCGATGATCGCCGCCGGCCGGGCGGCGGCGGCGGCCAGGAAGCGCGGCACGTCGGCCGTGTCGTGCTGGCCGTCGGCGTCGATTTGCAGGGCGTGGCTGTGGCCCAGCGCGGCGGCCTGGCGGAAGCCGCTCAGCACCGCCACGCCCTTGCCCTGGTTGCGCTCCAGCCGCACCAGCGTGACGCGGCCCGGGTGGGCCAGCGCCAGCGCGTCGAGCGCCTGCGCGCAGGGCGCCGAGCTGCCGTCGTCGACCAGGATGCAGGGCACGTCGTGGCGCAGCAGGCCGTCGAGCACGGCGCCGATGGCGTGTTCGTGGTTGTAGACGGGGACCACGATGCAGGGTTTAAACACCGCCCTCCTCCGCTTCGAACATGACGCGGCCGCTGGCGTGCTGGCCCTCGTCCGACAGGTAGCGGAACTGCAGGCAGTTCTTCTGCCGGTCGTGCACCAGCTCCAGTTGCACCTCGCGGTCGGGCCGGATCACGTGCTGGAACTTGAGCGCGTTGATGCCCTTGAAGCGGACCGGCAGGGTGAAGTACCGGCGGCCGAAGTGGATCGCCCATTCGACCTGCACCACGCCGGGCAAAATGGGCGCCTGGTCGAAGTGGCCGGCGAAGTACAACAGGTTGGACGGCGCGGTCAGCGCCAACAGCACGCGCGGCGGCGTCGAGTCGACGTCGCGTTCCAGCTCGCGCAGGTGCGGCAGGCGCGGCGCAGGGGGGGCGACAGCAGCGACTGCGGCGTCAGCGGCTGCGCCCGGCGCGGACGCCTCGTCGAGCAGCGCCAGCAGGGCCGCCAGCGTGGTCTTGCCCTGCGCGTTGATCGGCATGGCGTCCAGGTAGCGCCAGCGGCGCGGCAGCGCCACCGCCTCGACCACGCCGGCCAGCGCGGCGCGCAACCTGGTGTTGAGGGCCTGCTTGCCGGCGCCGGCCAGCAGCGCCTGCCCGGCGGCCGTCGGCACGACGAAGGCGGCCAGCTTCTGCCGCTCGCCCGCCAGCGGGTCGCACAGCACCACGCGCGCCTCGCGCGCCATGCCGGTGGCGACCAGCGCCGCCTCCATGGCGTCGAGCGAGACGCGCTTTTCCTCGATCTTGACGATGCGGTCGCTGCGTCCCAGCAGCAGCAGGCGGTTCTGCCCGGCGTGGTCGACGTTGGCGACGCGGTCGGCCAGCGTCAGCCAGTCGTCGTCGGCGAGGTGGGCCGAGCGCACCTCGAGCAGGTTGTCGCCGGCGGCCAGGCGCCAGGCCACGCTGGGGAAGGCCAGCCAGGACTCGTCGCTGCCGGCGCGGCGCTGGCGCCAGGCGATGCCGCCCGTCTCCGAGCTGCCGTAGACTTCGACCGGCACCCGGCCCAGCAGCCTGCCGCTGGCCTGCGCCGTCTCCAGCGGCAGCGGGCCGCCGGACGAGAACACGGCGCGCAGCGCGCGCGCGGCGCCGCTCCAGTCGAGCTGCTCGGGCAGGCGTTTCAAATGGGCCGGGCTGGCCACCAGCACGCAGGGGCCGGCCGCCAGCGCCACGGCCAGCTGCTCGGGATAGGCCAGGCTGAGCGCGTGGATGGGGCGGCCCACGCTGAGCGGCCACAACACCTTGAACAGCAGGCCGTAGATGTGTTGGTGCGACACCGTGGCCAGCACGGCGGAGCCGTCGGCGGCGGCGCCGAACAGCGTCTCCAGCGTGGCCACCTCGCTGGCCAGTTGCGACAGTTTCTTGGGGATCGCCTGGGCGGCGCCGGTGCTGCCGGAGGTGAACACCACCAGCGCCGGGAAGTCGGCCGCCAGCGCCGGCCACGGCGCGGCGGCGGGCTCGTCGAGGCGGTCGGCACCGGCATAGAAGTTGTCGGCGGAGGCGGCGGCGGTGCCGGGGCCGGGGCCTGCATCGGCGGCGGCGGCGGCGGCGGCGGCGGCATTATCGGCGCCGGCACCGTTGGCGGCGGACTCAGGCAGCGGCGCCAGCGGCGCCAGCGCGGCCGGGAACTCGCCGAGGAAGCCGTCGACCTGGCGGCGCAGCGCGGCGCAGCTGGCCTCCAGCGTGTCGGCGCTGAGCCAGACGGTTTTGCCGGCCTGCCAGGCGCCCAGCAACGCGGCGCCGAACTCGACGCTGTCCTCCAGGTACAGGGCGAAGTTCCGCCCGGCGCGGCCTTGCAGCAGCGCGCGCCAGGCCCGCGCCCGCGCCATGAAGTGGGCGTTGTCGAGCGGCCGGCCGGCGCGCCAGCCGACCAGCGCGTCGACGCCGCGCGCGGCCTGCCGCGCGGCCAGCCGGTACAAGTTCTCAGACATGGTGCAACCGTTTGAAGCGCAGGCGCAGCAGATATTCGACGCCGAACAGCGCGCCCATCAGGCTGTAGGAGACCACCCCGGTGTACAAGGACCAGACGGCCTCCGAGGCCCACAGCGCGGTGGCGCCGGCGATGGCGCCGTTGACGACGAAGAAGCCGCACCAGACCTGGGTGACGCGGCGCATGTAGGCCGTCGCCGCCGGCGGAAAATCTTCGCCGCCCAGGCGCGCCATGCGCTCGACCGCCGACAGCGGCGTGCCCAGGCTGTAGCCGAAGCCGGCCAGCAGGGCGCCGTTGACCAGCACCGGGTACAGCTTGAGCGGCAGCAGCAGGTTGCTCCACACGGCGCAGCCGGCCAGCAGCAGCGCGCCGCCCACCGACCAGCGCGCCACGCCGCTCAGGCGCAGCGCCGGCAGCCGCGTGGCGGCCGCCAGCAGCAGCAGGCAGGCCAGCCAGCGCGGCTCGACCTGTCCCTTGCCGAGCCAGATGGCGAGCGGGTACAGCAGCGTGATCAACACCGTCAGGATGGTCAACAACATGCTGTTTATACCGCCGGCTCCGTCACGCCGGCCAGCGCGTCGACCACGTCGTTGATGGTGCGGATGGTCTTGAACACCTCCGGCTGCAGGCGCTTGCCGGTCAGCTGCTTGAGCTTGACGGCCAGGTCGACGGCGTCGATGCTGTCGATGTCGAGGTCGGCGTACAGGTTCGATTGCGGCGTCAGTTCGGCCTTGTCGAGCTCGAACATCTCGGCCAGCAGGTCGACGATCCAGGTGTAGAGCTCGTCGCGGCCCATCTCGTTCAGTTGTATCATTTCGCGGTTCCCTTATTTTGTTCTGTGGCTGGCGATCATCGCCGCCAGCGCCTTCACCGAGGCGAAATGGCGCCGCGTGTCCTGCGAGTCGGCCGACAGCGTGATGCCGTATTTCTTCTGCAGCGCGACGCCCAGTTCCAGCGCGTCGATCGAGTCGAGGCCGAGCCCCTCGACGAACAGCGCCGCCTCGGCGTCGATGTCGGCGGCAGTGATGTCCTCCAGCTGCAGCACCTCGATGATCATTTCCTTCACTTCTAGCTCAAGCATGTTCTTGGCACTTCCCGGTAAAATAAATCTGTAAAAATTCGGTCAAACGGCGCGCCGCCATCACCTCGCTGGTGTCGTCGCCGCTGAAGCCGGCCACCGCCACGTCGTCCTGCACCTCGATGACGAAGCGCACCCGGCGCGGCGGCACGCGCCACCACTTCTCGCCCTTGCCCAGCGTCAGCGGCTGGCAACGGATCAGCACCGGCGTCACGTCGCGCGCGCCGCGCACGGCGATGTTGGCGGCGCCCCGCTTGAGCGTGATCAGCCCGTCGCCGCCGGTGCGCGTGCCCTCGGGGAAGACGATCAAATTGTTGCCGCGCCTGAGCGAGGCGATGCAGTCGTCGACCAGCTCGGCGCCGCCGGCGTTGTTGATGTAGCCGGCCGCCCGCACCGGGCCGCCGGTGAACGGGTTGTTCCACAGCGCGTCCTTGACGATGCAGTCGGCGTTCTTCACGAAGGCCATCAGGAACACCGTGTCGATCAGCGTCGGGTGGTTGGCCAGGATCAGCAGGCCGCCGCGCGCCAGCTTGTCCATCCCGTTCAGCTCGTAGCGCAGCACGCCGAGCAAACGCATCAGGTCGACATAGGCGCGGAAGGCGCGGCGGATCAGCTCGCGCGCGCAGGCGACGCGCCGCTGCGGCTGGCGCACCAGCAAATTCAGCAGGGGGAACACCAACAGCCGCAACACCAGGCCGCCGACGCCGAAGACGACGAAACACAGGCCGGTGGCCAGCACCCGCCAGTACAACCCCGCCTGCGCCGCCAGGCGCTCAAGCATCGCGGCTCCAGCGCCAGCGGCGCCGCTCGGCGTGGCGCTCCAGTTGGCGCGCGCCGCTCAAGTGGAAGCGCAGCACCGCCAGCGCGCCGGGCATGGCGTCGGCGTCGGCGTCGGCGGCCTCGGCGGCGGCGCCGCTCCAGCTGAGCGAAACGGCGTCGTCGGCCGCCGGCACCATCAACCAGGCCCAGGCGTGCGGCTGTTCGTGGCAGTCGGCGAAACCGGCGAACAACTCCGGCAGCGCGCTGTCGCACGCCACCATCAGCACCATCGGCGCGCCGTCGGCCAGCAGGCCGCAGGCGTCGATCACCGCGTGCTCGACGGTGGCGGCGCCGGCCGCCAGGGCGATGTGGTTGGCGCGCTCGGCGCGGGCGATGGTCAACAGGCCGGCGCTGGCGTTGTGCACCGCCATGCCGAAGCCGGTCGGCGACAAGGCCTCGCCGCGCGCCAGCTCGCTCAACAGCTCGACGGCGCGGACCACCTCGCCGTGGCGCGAGCAGAACACGGTCGGCACCTCGCTGCGCCCGTCCAGGCACTGGTAGGCCACCTCCAGCGCCATCTTGCCGAAGGCGCCGGCGCGCCGGCGCAGCATGGCCGGCATCTGCTTGACGCCCGGCTCGCCGGAGCCGACGATGTCGAACGGCGCCCGCGCCCACGCCGCCCAATCGGCCGCCGTGGCCAAGCCAGGGGCCCAGGCGGCGTGCGCCGCAATCGAAAACTGTACGCCATTGGTGCGCATTTCACCTAACCTCGAACTTTCAATAAAAAAACCGTTCGAACTTGCACCCGGGATGGCGCGGAATTTCCGGCCAACGATCTTTTCAAATTATAAACTAGGGTGGTGTATTCAACGCGGAAATATATACACAAAGCAACTATTTGCGTGTTGCATTCCGGCGAATCTCACCAATAACCACGCTAACTGTTGTCAAAATCGACAAGAAGCCCCCTATCCGGCACAAGGGCCGAATTTGGCGAAGGCGGCATTCTACCCCGGCCGGCCGGCGGCGCGGCATTTTAGATGTCGGGCGGCGGCGCCACCACGCGGGCGGGCACGGCCTGCGGCCTTTGCGGCGACGCGACGGCGCGCGGCCATAAAAAAGGCCGCCACGGCGGATGCCGGGCGGCCTTGACGGTTGCGGCGTGGCGCCGGCTTGCTTAGAAGACCCAGAGCTTGTCGGCCGGCAGTTGCAGCCAGTAGCTGCCCGGCTCCAGCCGGTACTTCGAGTAGGCGCGCAGGCTGAGCTCGCTACCGTCGGCGCCCTTGAACAGGCACTCCCAGCGGTCGCCCAGGTACATGCAGGTGAGCAGCGGCAGTTGCAGCGCGTTGTCCACCGGGCTGGCGCTGATCTTCACCTCCTCGACCCGGATGATGGTGCTCGGCTCCTTGCCGCCGCTGGCGCCGCGCGCCGTGGCATTGAGCGCCACGCCGTTGACGTCGAGCCGCACGGCGGCGCCGTTGCGCTGCACGATGCGGGCCGGCAGGCGGTTGTTGCTGCCCATGAACTCGGCGGTGAACAGGGTGTCCGGCGTCTCGTACATGCTTTGCGGGGTGCCCTGCTGTTCGATCTTGCCGTTGTTGAGCAGCAGGATGCGGTCGGAGATGGCCATCGCCTCGGCCTGGTCGTGGGTCACCATCAGGGCCGACAGGCCCAGGCGCACGATCAGCTCGCGCAGGAAGGCGCGCGCCTCCTCGCGCAGCTTGGCGTCCAGGTTCGACAGCGGCTCGTCGAGCAGGATCACCGGCGGGTTGTAGACCAGCGCGCGGGCGATCGCCACGCGCTGCTGCTGGCCGCCGGACAGCTGGTGCGGGAAGCGCTCGCCCAGGTGGCCCAGGCCGAGCTGCTTGAGCACCTCGTCGACGCGCTCCTTGATCTCGCTAGTGCCCATCTTGCGCAGCTTGAGGCCGTAGGCGACGTTGTCGAACACCGTCTTGTGCGGCCACAGCGCGTAGGACTGGAACACCAGGCCCAGGTTGCGCTGCTCGGCCGGCATCTCGAAGGCGCGGCTGCCGTCGAAGACGCGGCGCTCGCCGATGTCGATGGTGCCCGACTTGGCGCTCTCCAGGCCGGCGACGGCGCGCAGCAAGGTGGTCTTGCCGCTGCCGGACGGGCCGAGCAGGGCCACCACCTCGCCCTTTTGCAGGTGCATCGAGACGCCCTTGAGGATGGGGTTGGTGTGGGCGCCGCTGCCGTAGTCCAGGTGCAGGTCGTTGACGGTCAGTTCGTTCATGATGATGTCTCGTTTCATGTTTTTGATTTGATTAGTTATGCAGCTTGACGCCGAAGCGCAGCGCGATGCCCAGGCCGATGGCGACCAGCGTGATGTTGATGAAGGACAGCGCCGCCACCAGGTCGGTCGAACCGCCGGCCCACAGCGACACCAACATGGCGCCGATCACCTCGGTGCCGGGCGAGAGCAGGTAGACGCCGGTCGAATACTCGCGCTCGAAGATCAGGAACACCATCAGCCAGGCGCCCAGCATGCCGTATTTGATCAGCGGCAGGGTGACGTCGCGGCTGACCTGGCCGCGGCTGGCGCCGACGGCGCGGGCGGCCTCCTCCAGCTCGGGGCCGACCTGCAGCAGCGCGGCCGAGATCAGCCGCATGCCGTAGGCCAGCCAGACCACCGAGTAGGCCAGCCACAGCGCGAAGATGGTCGAGCGCACCTCGCGCAGCAGCGGTATCGCATGGGCGCTGAGCCACAGGGCGACGCTGTTGTCCATGCCCTTCAACATGCCGTCCAACCAGCTCGGCACGAACAGGAAGACCCACAGGAAGGACAAGCCGGCCAGCAGGCCCGGCACGGCGCGCGGCACCAGCACGCTGTAGTCGAGCAGGCGGGTGATGCCGTCCGGCTTGCGGTGCATGGCCAGCGCGATGGCGCTGTAGCAGACCACCGCCAGGGCGCCGCCGATGACGCCGATCAGCACCGTGTTGAGGATGCCGCGCATCAGCGACGGCTGCTCGAGGATCTCGCGGAAGTGCTGCAGGGTCAGCACGTCGGCCAGGTGCACGCCCTCGCCCCAGTACAGCACGAAGGAGCGCAGCACGATGCCGGAGATCGGCATGACGATGGTGAACATCAGCCAGCCGGCGATCAGGGCGAAGGCCAGCCATTTCCAGTTACCCAGCGGCATGACCTTGGTGCGCGCGCCCTTGCCCTTGATGGAGACGTATTTGTTGGCCGACTTGAGCAGCCAGCGCTGCAGCATCACCAGCGGCATGGTGACCATCACCAGGCAGACGGCGACGGCGGCCATCAGGTGGTAGGACGGCGTGCCCAGCTTGTTGGTCAACTTGTACAGGTAGGTGGCCAGCACCATGTGGCCCTCGGGGTCGCCCAGCACCAGCACCAGGCCGAACACCTCGAAGCCGAGGAAGAACACCAGCACGGCGGCGTAGGCCAGCGCCGGCATGATCATCGGCAGCGAGACGTTGAGCATCACCTGCAGCGGCGAGGCGCCGGCCACGCGGGCCGCCTCCTCGACGTCGGAGCCGAGGCTCTTCAGCGCCGACGAGGCGTACAGGTAGACGTGCGGCACGTGGGTCAGGCCGGCGATGACGACGATGCTGCCGAAGGAGTAGATGTTCCACGGGATGAAGCCGAGCAGGTCCTTGGCCCAGGTCGAGTAGAAGCCGACCGGCCCCATGGCGACCACGTAGCCGAAGCCCATCACCATCGGCGAGACGAAGATCGGCACCAGCAGCATCGGCGCGATCCAGCCGCGGCACGGCAGGTCGGTGCGGATCATCAGGAAGGCCAGCATGCCGCCCAGCGGCACGGCGATCACCGCCAGGCCGGTGGCCAGGATCAGGCCGTTGCGGAAGGCGAGGCTGAAGTCGGGGTCGTCGAAGATGAAGCGGTAGGCGTCGAAGCCGAGCTCCTTGACCGGCATGAAGAACGGCGCCGACAGGAAGCTTTGGTAGAAGATCAGGAACAGCGGCAGGAAGATGGCGACGAGGGCGAGCGCCACCACCACGCCGCGCGGCCAATTGAGGCTGCGCCGGCCGGAGCTGGGAAGGGTCATGGTTTGCATAGTATCGGGCCTTGAAATGGGGCGTGCTGGCCGGGATCGGGCGTGATTAGCCACGGCCCGCGACGCGAACCCTGGCACCGACCCCGGTGGTGAAGCGTGAAGCGGCGCGGCTTACTTCTTGCCGGCGGTTTCTTTCCACTGCTTGAGGAAGGCCATGCGCTTGGCCGGGCCGAGGAACTGCAGGATGATCGGGTGCACCGGCACCGGCTTGACGTTGTCCTTGCCGATTTGCTTGATCAGGTCGGCCGAGGTGGTCTCGCCGCTGACGTCGGCGCGGATGGCGTACAGCTTGGAGTCGTTGGCGATCACCGTCTGGCCGCGGTGCGACAGCATGTAGTCGAGCCACAGCTTGGCGCCGTTGACGTTCTTGGCGGCCTTGTTGATGAAGATGACGCGCGACAGGATCAGCGTGTAATCCTTCGGCAACACCACGCCGATCGACGGGTCGGTCCTGGCGCGCACCAGGGCGTAGGAGCCCAGCACGTTGTAGCCGATCAGGTTCTCGCCCGAGGAGATGCGCTCCATCATGGTGCCGGTGGACGACTGCACGCGCACCTTGGCCGCGCCGAAGGCGTTTTCCAGCTCGAGGAACTTGGGATTCTCGCGCGCGTCCTGGGTCATGAACATGAAGCCGACGCCGGATTTTTCGATGTCGTAGGTGGTGACCTTGTCCTTGAACTTGGGCAGTTGGATCAGCTTGGTGAAGTCGGCGTGGGTCTGCGGCACCTCCTTGGCCTCGACCAGGCGCTTGTTGTAGACGATGGCGGCCGGCTCGAAGGTGGTGCCGTAGGCCTGCTCGTCCCAGATCGCCCAGCCGGGGATCTTGCCCGCCTCGACCGACTTGTACTTGAGGGCGTAGCCGTCCGAGGCCAGGCGCATCTGCAGGTCCATCGCCGACGACCACATGACGTCGGCGGTGTTGCCGCCGGCCGCCACCTCGGAGATGAAGCGGTTGTACACCTCGGTCGAGTTCATGTCGTTGTACTCGACGCTGATGCCGGGGAACTGGGCGCTGAAGTCCTTGATCAGCGGCTGGGTCGCCTTGCTGTCGGTGGCGCCGTAGACCACCAGCTTGCCCTCCTTCTTGGCGCCGTCGATGATCTTCTGGTAGTCGGCCGGGTAGCCGGCCGGCACCTGGGCCAGGGCGGCCGAGGCGAATACGGTGGTCAATGCAGCGGCCAGGGTGGTTTTCAACATCATGTCTTGTCTCCGTCGTTTATATGTGGCGATGATTCGCCTTATGTACCGCGTTTTACTGCCTTGTTCCTACTGCGAGTTGCGTACCGCGTACTGCGTATTGCCTGCGGCGGCGCCTAGCGCATCAAGCCAAGTTCGCTGGCGCGCCGGCCGTAGTCGTCGACCGCCTTCTTCACGTAGGCCGCCAGCGCCTCGCCGGTCAGGCTGAACGGATACAGGCCGTAGGCGGCGCGGCTCTGCGCGAACTCCGGCGTGGCCAGCACGCGGTCGAAGGTGGCGACCCATTTGCGGTAGTCGCCCTCGGCCACCTGCGGCCCCATCCAGACGCCGCGGATGATCGGCCAAACCACGTCGATGCCCTGCTCGCGCGCCGTCGGCACATTCGCCAACACGCCCGGCAGGCGCCGTTCCGACAGCACCGCCAGCACCCGCGTGTTGCCGCCCGCCGAGTACAGCGTGGCCTCCGAGGCGTCGCCCGAGACCACCTGCACATGGTTGGCGTGCATCGCGGTGAAGGCCTCGCCGCCGCCCTCCAGCGCGACGAAGCGCAACACCTTCGGATCGACGCCGGCGGCCTTCACCACCAGCGCGATCTTCAACCAATCCTGGCTGCCGATGGTGCCCGAGACACCCACCAGCACCTTGTCCGGCTGCTTCCTCAAGGCGGCGACCAGGTCGCCCAGCGTCTTGTAGGGCGAATCGGCGCGCACCGCGATCATGCCGTAGTCGGCGCCCAGCGCCGCCACCCAGCGCACGTCGCCCGCCGTGGCCCGGCCGAACTTGCCCTGCGCCAGGTTGAGCAGCGAGCCGCCGGAGAACACCACCAGGGTGTTCGGCTCGGCGCGCCGCTGCGACACCAGCGAGTGCCAGGCCACCGCGCCTATGCCGCCGGGCAGGTAGCTGATGTGCATGGCGCCGGCGGGCCGGCCCGGCAGTCCGTTCAATCCTTGTTGCGCCAGCTTGCAGGTCAGGTCCATCGCGCCGCCCGGCTTGGACGGGACGATGCACTCCACGCCTGCCGGCTGGGCCGCCGCGCCGGACTGCGGCGGGACGGATATCAGCGCCAGCAAAGCCAGCAAAATTTTCTTCATCTGGTATGGGTATAGTAGAACGGTGAAGCTTTCAAAGCGCTTTCAAAACCCGGCGATTTTTCAACATTCCTCGAAAATTCGCCGGGCCCGATCGAGGCCTAGAGGCGCGGCTTAGAAGCGGTGCTGCATGCCGGTGACGAAACCGCGCTGCGATTCGCCGAAGCCGGCGTCGTCGCGCGACAGGCCGGTCAGCTGGCCGTTCTTGGCCTTGACGTAGGCGGCCGAAACGTACAGGTCGGTGCGCTTGGACAGCGCGTAGCGGTAGCGCGCCACGTACATGGTCGGGTCGGCATCCTTGCCGCCGGCGACGTTCTTGACGTTGACGTGGTAGATCGCGCCGGTCAGCGTGGCCGCGTTGATCTTGTAGTTGACGCCGCCCCAGTAGGTGGTCGCCTCGACGTCCGGCGTCAGCGCCTTGCCGGCCACGGTCTTGAAGTCGCGCACCACGGCGGTCAGCTTGAGCGGACCGTTCTCGTAGTTGCCGCCGATGTGCCAGACGGTGTTCTTGTCGCGGTTGCCGGTGGCGGCCACGGTGTTGCCGTTGACCCGCTCCCAGGTCGCCATCAGGCTGACCGGGCCGGTGGTGTAGACGGTCGACAGGCCCATCTTGCTGCTGTCGCGCGCGCCGCTGGCCTGTTCGCCGAAGCCGTAGGAGGCGCCGAACTTGAAGGCGCCGACCTTGCCGGAGTACTTGACCAGGTTGTCGAAGGCGGTGGTGAAGCCGTACTTGCTCGGGCCGGTGGCCGGACCGGAGGTGGCCCACGAGTACAGCGGCGCGAAGCCCATCGGGTCGAAGGCGATCACCGTGTCGTACACGTTGCTGAACGAGCGGCCCAGCACGACGCGGCCGAAACCACCCTCCAGGCCGACGTTGGCCTGGCGCTTGAACAGCACGCCGTCGGAGGCGCCGCTGTCCATCAGGATGCCGCCCTCGAGCTGGAACACCGCCTTCAGGCCGCCGCCCAGGTCCTCGCTACCGCGCAGGCCCCAGCGCGAGGTGTTCATGCCGCCGGAAGTGACCCGGGTCAGCGAACCGCCGCCGGCCTTGGCGTCGGAGGCGTAGTCGACGCCCATGTCGAGCAGGCCGTAGACCTGGACGTTCGATTGGGCCTGGGCGGCGCCGCCGGCGGCCAGCAGGGCCAGCGCGGCGAGTGACAGGGTGGTTTTCTTCATGTGGGTCTCCAGAGGATATAGTTATTGGTGAGTTGCCTGATCGTTGAATCAGGCTGCCACTATAGAAGTCGCTTCCTTTCAATTGGCTTTCAGCGGGGGTGGCGGGCCCGGCTTGTCGTCAAGGCGCCACAATCGGCGGGGTGCGCTTCCCAATTGGCCCGGCGGCGGCGATGATTGTGGCCCTACACTGAACTTACTTCAAACTGTTGGCAAGAAAATATGCGCATTCTGTTAGTTGAAGACCACACCGAACTATCGCGCTGGCTGGCCAAGGCGCTGCGCGACGCCCACCTCACGGTCGAGTGCGCCGACAACGGCGCCGACGCCGACGCCCTGCTACACACCCAGGACTACGCGCTGGTGATCCTCGACCTGACGCTGCCGCGCATGGACGGGCTGGAGGTGCTGCGCCGGCTGCGCGCGCGCGCCGCGCCGCGCGGCCAGACGCCGGTGCTGATCCTGACCGCGCGCGGCGGCCTGGACGACAAGGTGCAGGGCCTCAACCTGGGCGCCGACGACTACCTGGCCAAGCCCTTCGAGCTGGCCGAGCTGGAGGCGCGGGTCAAGGCGCTGCTGCGCCGCAGCGTCGGCAACGAGAGCCTGGTGCACAGCTGCGGCGCGCTCAGCTTCGACACGGTGACGCGCATGTTCAGCTACGCCGGCACGCCGATGGCGTTGACGCCGCGCGAGCACGCCGTGCTGGAGGCGCTGATCACCCGCGCCGGCCGCGCCGTGTCGAAGGAGAAGCTGTTCGACGAGGTGTTCGCGCTGGCCGACGACGCCAACCTCGACGCCATCGAGCTGTACATCCACCGCGTGCGCAAGAAGCTCGACAGCGGCGTGGCGGCCGGCGCGGCCGGCGGCGCCGTCATCACCACGCTGCGCGGCATCGGCTACCTGCTGCAACCAAGGCCGGCCGCCCCGGCCAGCCCGGCCGCCCCGGCCGCCCCGGCCGCCTGAATGAGGCTGCCGGCCGCCCTGCGCGCGCGCGCCGCCACCGGCGCTGCTGCGGCGCCGGCCGCGCTGGGCAGCCTGCGCGGCCAGCTGCTGCGCTGGCTGCTCGGCCCGCTGATCGTGCTGGTGCTGCTGAACGCCGTCTCGGTCTACCGCAACGCCCTCGACGCCGCCGACATGGCCTACGACCGCTCGCTGCTGGCCTCGACGCGGGCGCTGGCCGAGCGCGTCTCGGTGGTCAACGGCAAGGTGGTGGCCGACGTGCCCTACGTCGCCCTCGACAGCTTCGAGACCGACACCCTGGGCCGCATCTACTACAAGGTCACCGGCATCCGTGGCGAGACCGTGTCCGGCTACGCCGACCTGCCGCCGGTGCCGGCCAACGTGCCGCGCTCGCAGGCCTACCCGGCGCTGGTGCGCTTCTACCACGCCAGCTACCACGGCCAGGCCATCCGCATCGCCGCCCTGCTGCAGCCGGTGTACGACGACTCGATGCGCGGCATCGCGCTGATCCAGGTGGCCGAGACGCTCGACGCGCGGCGCGGCCTGTCCAACCAGATCCTGTTCGACACCCTGCTGTGGCAGGCCGGCCTGCTGGTGGCGCTGGCGCTGCTGGTGTGGTTCGCCGTGCGCCTGGTGCTGCGCCCGCTGATGCGGCTCAAGCTGGCGGTCGAGACGCGCAGCCTGTCCGACCTGTCCGACGTCGACCCGGCGCTGGTGCACAAGGAGGTGCGCCCGCTGGTGGCGGCGATGAACGGCGCCATGGCGCGGCTGCAAAGCCTGATCGCCAGCCAGCGCCGCTTCATCGCCGACGCCTCGCACCAGTTGCGCACGCCGCTGACGGTGCTCAAGACCCAGGCCGAGCTGGCGCTGCGCGAGTGCGAGCGCGAACAGCACGACCCTGAGCGGCTGCGCGCCGCGCTGGGCGAGATCGTGCGCAGCATCGCCGCCACCACCGACTCGACGGTCAACCTGGCCAACCGCCTGCTGACCTTGGCGCGCATCGAGCATGGCGGCGAGGGCACGGCGCTGGCCCCGGTGGCGCTGCGCGACACCTTGCGCCAGGTGGCGCTGGAGCAGGCGCCGGCCGCCGTCGCGCGCAACATCGACCTGTCGCTCGAGGCCGAGCTGGACGGCCTGGTGCGCGGCCACGCCCTGCTGCTGCACGAGCTGGTCGCCAACCTGCTCGACAACGCGCTGCGCTACACGCCGCCCGGCGGCAGCGTGGTGCTGCGCGTGCTGGCCGGCGCGGCGGCCGACGGCGGCCCCGGCCGGGTGCTGCTGGAGGTCGAGGACAGCGGCCACGGCATCGCCGCCGCCGAGCGCGAAAAGGTCTTCGCGCCGTTCTACCGCGCCGCCGCCACGCTCGAGCGCAACCCCGGCGGCGCCGGCCTGGGCCTGGCCATCGTGGCCGACATCGCCGCCCTGCACGGCGCCGCCATCGTGCTGGCCGACGGCGCCGGCGGGCGCGGCCTGCGCGTGCGGCTGTTGTTTTCCGCCCTCGCCTAAGGCCACCGCCCGGGCGGCTGGCGCTACAATACGCCTAACAAGCCACCACGACACACAAGGAAAGCGCAGCATGAGCATCAAAAAAATCAGCCAAGAGGACATGACCGAACTGTTCGCCGACATGGCGCAAAACGCCCCCTGGGACAGCAGCAAGCCGCTGCTGTGGGGTTACTTCTTCGCCGACCAGGCCAAGGCCAAGCTGGAACAGGCGGCGCCGCTGCTGGTGGCCAAGGGCTACCGCGTGGTCGGCCTGTTCGACTCGGCGGCCCAGGCCGACGGCACGCCGGCGCAAAGCTGGCTGCACGTCGAAAAGGTCGAGAAACACGACGCCGCCAGCCTGCACGCGCGCAACCAGGAGTTCTACCGCTTCGCCGAGGAGCAGCAGATCGAGACCTACGACGGCATGGACGTCGGCCCCGCCGTCTAAACCCTTCGCCCGCCCAGCGCCGGTGGCACGGCGCGCCACCGACGACCAAGATGACCACCACCGCCAGCAGCACCATGTCCCGTTTCTCGCGCAGCGCCTGGCTCACCGTCGCCGCGCTGGCGCTGTTCTGCGCCAGCTTCTGGCTGTATGTCTGGGCCGAGCAGCGCATCGACGACGCCAACGAGTTGCGCTACCATTCCTACCAGCTGACCGAGGAGCTGCGCCAGTCCTCCGACGAGCTGACCCGCATGGTGCGCAGCTACGTGGCCACCGGCGAGCCGGGCTACCGCCAGCACTACCAGGACATCCTGGCGGCGCGCGACGGCCGGCCCGGCGCGGCGCCGATCGAGCCGCACGCCTACTGGGACCTGGCGCCGGCCGAAGCGGCGGCCGAAGCGGCGGCGCCCGCCGCGCGCGCGGCGCCGGCCGAAGCGCCCCTGCTCGAACGCATGCGGCGGGCCGGCTTCAGCGCGCTGGAATTCTCGCTGCTGAGCGAAGCCAAACAAAACTCCGACAGCCTGACCCACACCGAGCTGGCCGCCATGGCCCTGCTCGAGGGCGGCGGCGCGGCCGAACCGGCGCGGCGCCAGGCCGCCAGCGAGCTGTTGCACAACGCCGAGTACCGCCAGGCCAAGGCGGCCATCATGCGGCCGATCGGCCAGGTGCAGAACAGCGTCGAGCAGCGCACCCTGGAGGCGGTGCGCAACGCCGCCGGCAACGCGCGCAGCATGCGCGCCGCGGTGCTGCTGGCCGGCGCGCTGCTGCTCTACCTGCTGTGGCGCAGCAAGCGCGACCTCGACGCCATCCTCGGCTGCCGCGCCGACCTGCTGCACCAGCGCATCGAGCGGCTCAGCGGCGGCGACTTCGCCGGCGCCATCCCGGTGCCGGCCGGGCGCCGCCACAGCGTGCTGGGCTGGCTGGCCGAGATGCAGCAGAGCCTGCAGCGCATCGACGCCGAGCGCGGCGCCGCGCTGGCGCGCCACCAGCGCGTCAGCCGGCTCTACAGCGCGCTGAGCCAGTGCAACCAGGCGATCGTGCGCAGCACCAGCGAGGCCGAGCTGTTCGAGCGCATCTGCCGCGCCGTGGTCGAACACGGCGGCATGACGATGGCCTGGATCGGCATGATCGCCGACGCCGACGGCCACGTCGTGCCGGCCGCCGCGCACGGCGACGGCATCGAGTACCTGGACGGCCTGCGCCTGTCGCTCGACGCCGCCAACCCGCACGGCCGCGGCCCGATCGGCTGCTCGTTCCGCGCCGGCCAGCCCTACTGGTGCCAGGACTTCCAGGCCGATCCGGCCACCGCCGCCTGGCACGCCCGCGGCGCGCAGTTCGGCTGGGGCGCCTCGGCGGCGCTGCCGCTGCGCCGCGACGGCCACATCGTCGGCTTCTTCTCGCTGTACTCGGCGCTGCGCCTGGCCTTCGACCAGGAGGTGCGCGAGCTGCTGCTGGAGATGGTGCTCGACATCGAGTTCGCCCTGAAGAACTTCGACCGCGAGGCCCAGCGCGAGCAGTCCAGCGCGCTGCTGCGCAAGAGCGAGCAGCACCTGCGCACCATCATCGAGACCGAGCCGGAGTGCATCAAGGTGCTCGACAGCGAGGGCCGCCTGCTGGAGATGAACGCGGCCGGCCTGGCCATCCTCGAGGCCGACAGCCTGGAGCAGCTGCAGCGCCACGACCTGGTCGAGCTGGTGCTGCCGGCCTACCGCGCCGACTTCACGGCGCTGCACCAGCGCGTCATGCAGGGCGGCAGCGGCACGCTCGAGTTCGAGGTGCGCGGCCTGCGCGGCGGCACCCGCTGGATGGAGACGCACGCCGCGCCGATGGAAGGCGAGCCGGGCGAGCCGCCGATGCTGCTGGGGATCACGCGCGACGTCACCGAGCGCAAGCGGGCCGACGCGCAGATCCAGTACCTGGCCCACTTCGACGCGCTGACCGGCCTGCCCAACCGCACCCAGCTGCTCGACCACGCCGCCTACGCGCTGAGCCTGGCGCAGCAAAGCCGCCAGACGGCGGCGGTGATGCTGCTCGACCTGGACCGCTTCAAGGACATCAACGACTCGCTCGGCCACAGCGCCGGCGACGCCCTGCTGGTCGAGCTGGCCGGCCGGCTGCGCCAGACGCTGCGCCCGGGCGACCTGCTGGCGCGCCTGGGCGGCGACGAGTTCATGTTCGTGCTGCCGGGCGTGGACGCGGCCGGCGCCGCGCTGGCGGCGCGCCGCCTGCTCGGCCTGATCGAGGCGCCCTGCCACATCGCGCCGCACGACCTGAACGTGACGGCCTCGGTCGGCATCGCGCTGTACCCGGCCGACGGCGCCGACCTGGAGGCCTTGTTCCAGTGCGCCGACGCGGCCATGTACCGCGTCAAGCAGGAGGGCCGCAACGACCTGCGCTTCTTCACGGCGGAGATGCAGCAGCGCTCGGCGCGCAACCTGCAGCTGGTGTCGGCGCTGCGCCACGCGCTCGAGCGCGAGCAGCTGCAGGTGCACTACCAGCCGCAGTTCTCCCAGCAGGACGGGCGCATCGTCGGCGCCGAGGCGCTGCTGCGCTGGCACTCGCCCGAGCTGGGCCAGGTGTCGCCGGCCGAGTTCATCCCGGCGGCCGAGGACAGCGGCCTGATCCTGCCGATCGGCGCCTGGGTGCTGCGCCAGGCGGCGCGCCAGGCGCGCCGCTGGATGGACGCCGGCCTGGCGCCGCTGGTGATGGCGGTGAACTTGTCGGCGGTGCAGTTCCGCCAGGCCGACCTGCCGCGCCTGGTGACCCAGATCCTCGACGAGGAGGGCCTGCCGGCCGAGTACCTCGAGCTCGAGCTGACCGAGGGGGTGGCGATGCACGACCCGCAGGGCGCCATCGCCATCATGAACAGCCTGCACGAGCGCGGCGTGCGCATGTCGATCGACGACTTCGGCACCGGCTACTCCTCGCTCAGCCATTTGAAGAAGTTCAAGATCTACAAGCTGAAGATCGACCAGTCCTTCGTGCGCGACATCTGCACCGACCCGGAGGACAAGGCGATCGTCGGCGCCATCATCCAGATGGCCCGCAGCCTGGGCCTGCAGACCATCGCCGAGGGCGTCGAGACGGCCGGCCAGCTGGAGTTCCTGCGCGAGCAGGGCTGCGACGAGATGCAGGGCTACTACTTCAGCAAGCCGTTGCCGGCCGAGCAGTTCGAACAGTTCGCCCGCGCCCGGCAGTAGCGCCGGCGGGCGGCCGGCGGCGGGACGGCGCCGGCCGAGCGCTGCGCCGGCTTGCGCACCTCCGGGGCGACCACGGCGAAGCCCGCTTGCCGCAGCGGCGGCGCCGGCCAATCGGGCGCGGCCCCGCCCGCTTTTCCCCTATCATCGCGGGACCAGCGCGCACGGCGCCCCCTCCCCTATTTGCCATGATGATGCCTTCGAGACTATCGTTTCGCCAGTTGCTGCTGGGCGTGTTCCTGCTGATCGCGCTGCTGCTCAGCGCCGCCTCGCTGCACGCGCTGTGGACGCTGGACCGGCTGGCCGCGCACAGCCGCGACGGCGCGCGCCACGCCATCGCCCTGAGCGAGCAGGCGCAGCGCCTGGCCGAGCGCGGCCTGGCGATGGAGCGCAGCGCGCGCCAATACCTGGTGCTCAACGACCCGGCCTTCCGCAGCCGCTACGCCGACGCCTGGCGCGAGGCCGGCGCCGCCCTCGACGCGGTGGCCGCCGGCCTGCCGCAGGCGCCGCCGGCGCTGTTCGCCGACTGGCGCCGCCACACGGCGGCGGCCTGGGAGGTGCTGCGCGGCGCCGGCCCGCGCGGCGCGCGCCAGCAGGCGCTGGGCCGCGCGCTGGCGCCGCTGGCGGCCATCCACGCCCGCCTCGAGGACGAGGTCAAGCGCGAGGTCGAGCGGCGCAACGCCGCCCTGCTGGCCGAGCTGGAGCAGCGCCGTGGCGTGCTCACCGGCCAGGTGCTGGCCTCGATCGCGCTGGCCGCCGCGCTGGCGTTCGGCTTCGGCGCCTGGTTGTCGCGCCCGCTGGCGCAGATCGAGACGGCCATCGACCGGCTCGGCGGCGGCGCCTACGACGCCGCCATCGACGTGCGCGGCCCGGGCGACCTGCGCCGCGTCGGCCGCCAGCTCGACTGGCTGCGCCAGCGCCTGGCCGCGCTGGAGCAGGACAAGGCGCGCTTCCTGCGCCACATCTCGCACGAGCTGAAGACGCCGCTGGCGGCGCTGCGCGAGGGCGTCGCCCTGCTCGAGGACGGCGTCGCCGGGCCGCTCTCGGCGCAGCAGGCGGAGATTGCCGCCATCCTGCGGCAGAACACCGCCTCGCTGCAAAACCAGATCGAGGACCTGCTGCGCTACAACGCCGCCGCCTTCCAGGCCCAGCATCCACGGCGCGCCAGCACCGACCTGGCGCCGCTGCTGGAACAGGTGATCGCCGGCCAGCGCCTGCAGTGGATGGCCGCCGGCCTGACGGTGACGGCGGCCGGCAGCGCGCCGCCGCTGGCGCTCGACGCCGACCAGCTCGGCGTGGCGCTGGGCAACCTGCTGTCGAACGCGGTGCGCTTCAGCCCGCCCGGCGGCAGCGTGCGCTTCGAACTGGCGCGGGTCGACGGCCGCCTGCGCGTCGACTGCCTCGACCAGGGGCCGGGCGTGGCGCCGGACGACGCCGCGCGCATCGTCGAACCGTTTTACCAGGGCCAGCGCCAGCCGCCCGGCGCGCGCCGGGGCAACGGCATCGGCCTGTCCATCGTGCACGAGTACATCGCCGCCCACGGCGGCCAACTGCAACTGCTGCCGTCGGCGCGCGGCGCCCATTTCCGCATCGAACTGCCGTACGACCCCGGCACGCCGGCGGCCACACACCACCCAACGGCACCAAGCCAGGGTCAGACCCTAGGGTCTGACCCTAGATTTTCGCCTGTGGTTTTTTCAACCTAGCTGCAACTCCCTATGACACCCACCAACCGGCGCCCAGCGCCTGCCCCCACTCCACCGCCGGCCGCCGGCCGCCTCGGCGCCCAACTGGCGCTGGCCCTGCTCGCCGCCGCGCTGGCCGGCTGCGCCCTGCGCCCGGCCGCGCCGGCCACCCCGCCGCCCACCCGCATCGTGGTGGCGCCGGTGCTGCTGGCGCCGCCGCCGCCGCCCGATCCGGTGGCGCCGCTGCTCAACTACCACCAGGCGCTGCGCCGCATGAGCCAGGGCGAGCTGCTCAAGGAGCTCAGCGGCTTCAACGCGCTGGCCAAGTCGCCCAAGCTGTCGCTGCAGACGGCGATGATCCTGATGCTCACGCGCGGCAACGGCGACCTGCCGCGCGCCCAGTTGCTGCTCGACAGCGTGGCCGCCTCGGCCGAGCCGGAGGCCGAGCCGCTCAAGCCGCTCAGCCAACTGCTGGCCAGCAACTGCGCCGAGGCGCGCCGGCTGGCCGAGCACGCCGACAAGCTGGCCCTGCAATTGAAGGACAGCCAGCGCCGCAACGAGCAGCTCAGCGACATGCTGGAGGGCCTGAAGGCGATCGAGCGCAGCCTGCCGACCCGGCCGGCGGCCAGCGCGGCGGCGGGCAGCAAATGAGCGCCGCGCCCATCAACGCGTCCGCCGCCCCGTCCGCGCCGGCGCCGGCGCCGCGCGCCCACCTGCTGCTAGTCGACGACGACGCCGACCTACTGCGCCTGCTCACCATGCGCCTGGGCGCCAGCGGCTACCGCGTCTCCGCCGCCGGCAGCGCCGAGGCGGCGCTGGCCCGCCTGGCGGTCGAGCTGCCGCAGTTGGTCATCAGCGACATCCGCCTGCCCGACCGCGACGGCCTGGCGCTGTTCCAAGCCATCCGCGCCCAGTACCCGGCCCTGCCGGTGATTTTGCTGACGGCGCACGGCACCATCCCCGACGCCGTCGAGGCCACCTCGCTCGGCGCCTACGCCTACCTGACCAAGCCCTTCGACGCCAAGGTGCTGCTCGAACGCATCGCCCAGGCGCTCAGCCTGTCGGCGCCCACGCCCGGCCAGGAGGCCGGCGACGAGCAGTGGCGCGCCGGCCTGATCAGCCGCAGCCAGTGCATGGCCGAGCTGCTGGCCGAGGCCAAGCTGGTCGCCGTGTCGGACGCCAGCGTGCTGATCCGTGGCGAGAGCGGCAGCGGCAAGGAGCTGCTGGCCAACGCCATCCACCGCGCCAGCCGGCGCGCCAAGGCGCCCTTCATCGCCGTCAACTGCGGCGCCATCCCCGAGGCGCTGCTCGAGTCCGAGCTGTTCGGCCACGTCAAGGGCGCCTACACGGGCGCCGCCACGGCGCGCGAGGGCCTGCTGCAAGCGGCCGACGGCGGCACCCTGTTCCTCGACGAGATCGGCGACATGCCGCTGCTGCTGCAGGTCAAGCTGCTGCGCGTGCTGCAGGAGCGCGTGGTGCGCCAGCTCGGCGCCGACAGCGGCCGCAGCATCGACGTGCGCATCCTCTCGGCCACCCACCGCGACCTGGAGGCGGCCATGCTCGACGGCCAGTTCCGCGAGGACTTGTACTACCGCCTCAACGTCATCACCCTGACCCTGCCGCCGCTGGCCGAGCGGCGCGAGGACATCGCCCTGCTCGCCAGCCGCTTCCTACAGACGCTGGCGGCCAAATACGGCAAGCGCGTCAACGGCTTCGCCCCCGGCGCGCTGGAGGCGCTGACCACGGCGGCCTGGCCGGGCAACGTGCGGCAGTTGTACAACGTCGTCGAGCACGTCTGCGCGCTGGCCACCGCGCCGCTGGTGCCGCTGTCGCTGGTGCAGCGGGCGCTGCGCGTGCCCTCGCTGGAGGTGCTCAGCTACACCGAGGCCAAGCAGCGCTTCGAACGGCACTACCTGGTGCAGCTGCTCAAGCTGACCGACGGCAATGTCGCCGACGCCGCCCGCCTGGCCGAACGCAACCGCACCGAGTTCTACCGCCTGCTGCAGAAGCACGAACTGGACGCTAGCCTGTTCCGCGCCGACCCCGCTGTCGTCTCCGAGCGACAGGATGAATCCCTGTGAAATCAAGCACTTGAATACTCAAGCGGTTTATCTGTCGCCGCCACACGACAGAAACCGGGGGCGGCGGAGGGTTGTCGCCGCCGCCGGCCCGGCCGGCACCCGGCCGGCGCCGATAAGTGTTTGATATTATTGATGTTTCTATACCTGGCACGGCGCTTGCAGTGTACTGGATAACGCCAAAGCGTTGCCACCCTAAACTAGCAAAAGGAAACACATCATGATGAACTCGAAACTGATCGCCCGTCTGCTGGCCACCGCCGCCCTGTCCACCGCCGCCCTGGCCGCCGCACCGGCCTTCGCCGTGCCGCAAGCCGAAGCCGCCATGGCCGGCGCCACCAAGGCAAGCAGCGATACCACCGATGCCGCCATCACCGCGCAGATCAAGTCCGCGCTGGGCGAAAAAATCGGCGTCAGCACCAAGGAAGGCGTGGTCGTACTGAGCGGCTCGGTGGCCAACACCGAAGTCGGCACCAAGGTCATCCAGGTCGCCTCGGCGGTTCCCGGCGTCAAGGAAGTCAAAAGCGAGCTGACCGTCGCGAAGTAATTCCCCCATGCCCGGCTGCGCCGGGTAGTCGCACCATGTAAGACTCTTTCCGGGCCTCAGCATTGAGGCCCGTTTTTTTTGGGGGGGGGAAGTTCTCTGAGACGCCGGCAAGCTTGCTATCTGCGAAAACTACGCTACACTTCCACTTGTACCATCTACAGTACAAGTATGGCCATTCGCGATATGATGTTGCTACTGTCGACTACTACTGACACTGACGACGTATGAAAAAGCATTCAAGCCAGGAGTGACAAATGAGAATCATCAATTTTTCTGACGCTCGCAACAGCCTACGCGCTGTTATCGACCAAGTGGTTGAGGATGCCGACGTCACCGTTATCTCGCGTAGAGACGCGCCGGATGCCGTAGTCATGTCCTTCGATTTTTACAGCAGCCTCATGGAAACTGTGCACCTGCTGAGCTCGCCAGCCAATGCGGCCCACCTTGCCAAATCCATCGCGCAGGCGCGCTCGGGCCAAGCGACGCAGCGGGAATTGATCAGCATTTCCGACCAGGAGGAACCGCGACATGCGCAGCCTGAAGTTCACGGATGAGGCTTGGGAAAGCTACATCTACTGGCAAACTCAAGATAAGAAAACGCTCAAACGCATTAACGATCTGATCCAGGCCACCCAGAAAGATCCTTTTGTCGGCATTGGCAAACCTGAAGCATTGAAACACAGCCTCAGTGGCTGCTGGTCGAGGAGAATTGACGAGACCAACCGACTCGTCTACGAAGTGCATGATGATGAGCTCATCGTCATTTCGTGTCGCCATCACTACTAATAGATTGCGGAGCTGATTCTCCTCGCATAAAAAAACCGGCCTCGGCCGGTTTTTTGTTACTGCGAAAACACCCCCAGCCAATCAGCTCAGGTTTTCCAACCGGATCTTGGTCACGCTGCCGACCACGCTAGGCAAAGCCTCCATCTTCAGGATCGCCGCCTCGACGTTCTTCTCCTGCGTCTGGTGGGTCAGCATGATGATGTCGGTGTGGCTCTCGTTCTCGGCCGGCTCCTTTTGCAGCATGGCGTCGATCGAGATGGTGGCGTCGGCCAGGATGCGGGTCAGGTCGGCCAGCACGCCGGGACGGTCGGCCACGTGCATGCGCAGGTAGTAGCTGGTGGTCACCTCGGACATCGGCAAAATCTCGATGTCGGTCATCTCGTTGGGCTGGAAGGCCAGGTGCGGCACGCGGTGCTCCGGGTCGGCCGTGGCCAGGCGGGTGATGTCGACCAGGTCGGCGATCACCGCCGAGGCGGTCGGCTCGGCGCCGGCGCCCTTGCCGTAGTACATGGTGGCGCCGATCGCGTCGCCCTGCACCAGCACGGCGTTCATCGCGCCCTCGACGTTGGCGATCAGGCGCTTGCTCGGGATCAAGGTCGGGTGCACGCGCAGCTCGATGCCCTCGGTGCCGTTGACCACGGCGCGCTTGGCGATGCCCAGCAGCTTGATGCGGTAGCCCAGCTGCTCGGCGTAGCGGATGTCGATGGCGTCGAGCTTGGAGATGCCCTCGACGTAGGCCTTGTCGAACTGCACCGGGATGCCGAAGGCGATGGCCGACATGATGGTCACCTTGTGCGCGGCGTCGACGCCCTCGATGTCGAAGGTCGGGTCGGCTTCGGCGTAGCCCAGCTCCTGCGCCTGCTTGAGGGCGGTGCCGAAGTCCAGGCCCTTGTCGCGCATCTCGGACAGGATGAAGTTGGTGGTGCCGTTGATGATGCCGGCCAACCACTCGATACGGTTGGCCGTCAGGCCCTCGCGCAGCGCCTTGATGATCGGGATGCCGCCGGCGACGGCCGCCTCGAAGGCCACCATCACGCCCTTCTCCTGGGCGGCGGCGAAGATCTCGTTGCCGTGCACGGCCAGCAGCGCCTTGTTGGCGGTGACCACGTGCTTGCCGTTGGCGATGGCCTGCAGCACCAGCTGCTTGGCCAGGTCGTAGCCGCCGATCAGCTCGACGACGATGTCGATGTCGGGGTTGTTGACCACCTCGAAGGGGTCGGCCACCACCTGCACGCTGCCGCCGGTGCGGGCGCGGGCGCGCTCGGTGTTGCGCGCCGATACCATGGTGATCTCGATGCCGCGGCCGGCGCGGCGGCGGATCTCTTCCTGGTTGCGTTGCAACACGTTGAACGTTCCGGAACCGACGTTGCCGACGCCGAGCAAGCCTACTTTGATGGGATTCATAAATATCGTTTCATTTGTCGTGACTCGGCGGATGGCGCGCCTCGTGCGCGCGCCGTCCGCCCGGTTGATCGGGGGTGAGGCAGCCTCCTAATATCCCAGGCTATGGCGCTTGCGATAGCCTTCGAGGAAGCGGGCAATCCGCCCGAAGGCTTCTGTCATGTCGTCCGAGTTCGGCAGGAAGACGACGCGGAAGTGGTCCGGCGCGATCCAGTTGAATCCGGTGCCCTGGACGATCAGGACTTTTGCTTCTTCCAGCAGCTCGTAGGCGAACTGCTGGTCATCGACGATCGGGTAGATCTTCGGATCGAGGCGCGGGAACATGTACAGCGCGGCCTTCGGCTTGACACAGGTGATGCCGGGGATGTCGGTCAACAACTTGTGCGCCAGGTCGCGTTGCTTGAGTAGGCGCCCGCCCGGCTTGACCAAGTCTTGTATGCTTTGGTAGCCGCCGAGCGCAGTCTGGATGGCAAACTGGCCCGGCACGTTGGCGCATAGACGCATCGAGGCGAGCATGTTGAGGCCCTCGATGTAGTCTTTCGCGTGTTTCTTCTCGCCCGAGACGACCATCCAGCCGGAGCGGTAGCCGCAGGAGCGGTAGTTCTTCGACAGGCCGTTCATGGTGATGCACAGCACGTCGTCGGCCAGCGAGGCGATCGAGGTGTGCTGCGCCTCGTCGTACAAGACCTTGTCGTAGATCTCGTCGGCGAAGATGATCAGCTGGTGCTGGCGCGCCACCTCGATGATCTGCTGCAGCACCTCGACCGGGTACAGCGCGCCGGTCGGGTTGTTCGGGTTGATCACCACGATGGCCTTGGTGTTCGCGGTGATCTTGCTGCGGATGTCCTCGATATCCGGATACCAGTCGGACTGCTCGTCGCAGATGTAGTGCTTGGGCGTGCCGCCCGACAGGCTGACGGCGGCGGTCCACAGCGGGTAGTCGGGCGCCGGCACCAAGACCTCGTCGCCGGTGTTGAGCAGCGCGTTCATGGCCATCACGATCAGCTCGGAGGCGCCGTTGCCCAGGTAGATGTCGTCGATGCCGACGCCGGCCACGTTCTTGCTCTGGGTGTAGTGCATCACCGCCTTGCGCGGCGCGAACAGGCCCTTCGAGTCGGTGTAGCCGGCCGAGTTGTGCAAATTCAGGATCATGTCCTGCACGATCTCGTCCGGCGGGTCGAAGCCGAACACGGCCAAGTTGCCGATGTTCAACTTCGTGATCTTGTGGCCCTCGTCCTCCATCTGCTTGGATTTCTCCAACACCGGACCCCGGATGTCGTAGCAGACATCCGCCAATTTGTTCGATTTCTGAATCGGTCGCAAAATAAATCCCTGTCGTGGTGAAGCAAACGCGTGGCCGCGCCGCGTCGCGCCGCGCCGGAGCGGCGACGGACGGTGGCCAATGCTGCAATGCGAAAAGACCCATTCTGCCGAAAGCATCCCATTTAATCAACCTTTGCGGGCGGCGCGAACGGGAAAAACGCTACAATGGCGCTTCTTTTTGCCGCCCCGGCCACGCCGGGGGCGCCGTAAGCGATCACGACACCATCGCGCAACAACATTACAAACACGACACATGAAGCTCCACGCCAGCTCCACCAGACAATACCAGACCGTCACCGGCTACGATCAAAGCGGGGTCGAGATCAACGCCCAGCGCTACGACTACAGCCTGGTGGTAATGCCGGAAAGCCCGCCGCGCGCCTGGCACGCGGCCACCTTCGAGGCGCTCACCGAGCAGCATTTCGCCGCCATCCTGGCCGACGCGCCGGACGTGGTGATCCTCGGCACCGGCGCGCGCCAGCGCTTCATCCACCCCAGGCTGACCGCCGCGCTGACCATGCGCCGCATCGGCGTCGAGTGCATGGACAGCCAGGCCGCCTGCCGCACCTACAACATCCTGATGGGCGAGGGCCGCAAG
Organism: Rugamonas rubra; assembly: GCF_900114705.1. Taxonomy (GTDB): domain Bacteria; phylum Pseudomonadota; class Gammaproteobacteria; order Burkholderiales; family Burkholderiaceae_D; genus Rugamonas; species Rugamonas rubra. The sequence goes on along the minus strand of NZ_FOTW01000011.1, from coordinate 157,165 downwards.
GTCACCTTGGCGCTGATCATCGACCCTGCGGAGCAGTCCGCCGGATGAACGACCTGTACAACTCCCGCAAACTGGTCTGGTCGCTGCTGGCGGCCTTCGTCATCGTCTGGCTCTACGTGCTCGGCGTGCGCACCCTGGTGCCGCCCGACGAGGGCCGCTACGCCGAGATGGCGCGCGAAATGCTCGCCACCGGCGACTGGGTCACCACCCGCCTGAACGGCATCAAATACTTCGAGAAGCCGCCGCTGCAAGCGTGGATGAACGCGCTGTCGTTCGCCGCCTTCGGCCTGGGCGACTGGCAGGCGCGCCTGTGGACCGGCCTGTGCGGCCTGGGCGGCGTGCTGCTCACCGGCTACGCCGGGCACAAGGTGTTCGGCCCGCGCGCCGGCTTCTACGCCGCGCTGGCGCTCGGCTCGAGCCTGTTCTGGGTCGCCTGCGGCCAGATCGACTCGCTCGACATGGGCCTGTCCGGCATGACCACCATCGCCCTGTGCGCCCTGCTGCTGGCCCAGCGCGACGACGCCGGCGCGGCCGAGCGGCGCAACTGGATGCTGGTGTGCTGGGCCGGCATGGCGCTGGCGGTGCTGGCCAAGGGCCTGATCGGCCTGGTGCTGCCGGGCGCCGTGCTGGTGCTCTACACCCTGGCGGCGCGCGACTGGGCCATCTGGGCCCGGCTGCACCTGGTCAAGGGCCTGCTGCTGTTCTTCGCCATCGCCACGCCGTGGTTCGTGCTGGTGGCGCTGAAGAACCCGGAGCAGCCGCACTTCTTCTTCATCCACGAGCACTTCGAGCGCTTCCTGCTCAAGACCCACCACCGCGAGGGCGCCTGGTACTACTTCTTCGTCATGCTGATCCCCGGCATCCTGCCGTGGCTGGGCGTGCTGCCGCAGAGCCTGTTCGCCGCGCTGCGCCGCGAGCGCAGCACCTTCCAGCCCAAGCTGATGCTGCTGGTGTGGGCGGTGTTCATCTTCTTCTTCTTCAGCTACTCCAGCTCCAAGCTGCCAGGCTACATCCTGCCGATCTTCCCGGCGCTGGCCCTGCTGGTCGCCGTCTACCTGGAGAACGCCTCGCGCCGCCAACGCATGCTGGCCGCCGGCCTGCTGGTCGCCGTCGGCCTGGTCGGCCTGGCCTTCGTGCCCGGCATCGCCGGCATGCAGGTGCGCCACCCGTCCGAGACGGCGCTGCTCGAGGCCTACCAGCCCTGGGTGCTGGCCGCCGCGCTGCTGGCCGCCGGCGGCGGCGCGCTGGCGCTGATGCACGCCCGCCACCTGCGCCGCGACGCCACCGTGCTGACCCTGGCGCTGGCCGGCTTCCTGGCCACCCAGGCCATCCTGGCCGGCTTCGAGCCCTACGGCAAGATGCGCGCCGGCGCCGCGCTGGTGCCGGCCATCCAGGCCGAGCTGAGTGCCGACACCAAGATCTACTCGGTGTCGACCTACGAACAGTCGCTCACCTTCTACCTGCGCCGCACCGTGGTGCTGGTCGACTACTGGGACGAGTTCACCTTCGGCCTGAAACAGCAGCCCGAGCTGTCGATTCCCACCGTCGACGGCTTCGTCGCTCAGTGGAACCAGGCCGCCGGCGCCGGCGTCAAGGCGCTGGCCATCATGGAGCACGACACCTATGCCGAGCTGAAACAGCGCGGCGTGGCCATGCGCGTGGTGGCCGAGGACAGCCGCCGCATGGTGGTCGCCAACCGGTAGTCCGGCCCGGCCAAGGCGCCGGCGGCGCCAACCTTACCCCGAGGCGTGAAGCGGGGGTCAGACCCCGTACGGGGTCTGACCCCGGGTTTGCGCCTCGGGGTTGCCCTACCGTTCGCGGCGCCCATGCCGCCACTTCACACCACTCAAGCAAACACACCTCATGAACCTCGCAACCTTCAGTTTCATCGTCAGCGGCGTGCTGCTCAACGCCCTGGCCCAGCTGCTGCTCAAGGCCGGCACCCGCAACGTCGGCGCCATCCACCTGAGCATGGACAACTGGTTCAGCGTCGGCCTGCAGGTGGCCACCCAGTTGCCCATCATCGGCGGCCTGGCCTGCTACGTCGCCTCGGTCGTGCTGTGGATCATCGCCCTGTCGCGCGTCGACGTGTCGATCGCCTACCCGATGCTCTCGCTCGGCTACGTCGTCACCGCCGTCGGCGCCTGGTACTTGTTCGGCGAGGCCCTGAGCTGGCAGCGCCTGCTGGCCATCGGCATCATCCTGCTCGGCGTGGCCCTGCTGGCACGCAGCTGAGCCATTGCATTTCAGATAATCTTCACTGACAAGCGATTAACAAATCCGCCCCTCAAATCGATAACGCTTTAAAATATGCGCTGCCCCGGGCGGCCCATGCGGCCGAGCGACCCGAATTTACCTGCGAGTGAACACTGTATGAGCGCTGCCCTGCCCTTCCTGCCCTTCTCCAAACCCACCATCGACGAGGCCACCATCGCCGCCGTCGGCGAGGTGCTGCGCTCCGGCTGGCTCACCAGCGGCCCGAAGGTGGCGGCCTTCGAGGCCCAGCTGTCCGAGTACTTCGGCGGCCGGCCGGTGCGCACCTTCAACTCCGGCACCTGCACCATGGAGATCGCGCTGCGCATCGCCGGCGTCGGCCCCGGCGACGAGGTCATCACCACCTCGATCTCCTGGGTCGCCACGGCCAACGTCATCATCGAGGTCGGCGCCACCCCGGTGTTCGCCGACATCGACCCGGTGACGCGCAACATCGACCTCGACAAGGTCGAGGCCGCCATCACGCCGCGCACCAAGGCGATCATCCCGGTCTTCCTGTCCGGCCTGCCGGTCGACATGGACCGCCTGTACGCCATCGCCAAGAAGCACAATCTGCGCGTGGTCGAGGACGCCGCCCAGGCCTTCGGCTCGAGCTGGAACGGCCGGCGCATCGGCAGCTTCGGCGACTTCGTCTCGTTCAGCTTCCAGGCCAACAAGAACCTGACCACCGGCGAGGGCGGCTGCCTGGTGCTCAACAACGCCGACGAGGCCCGCCTCGCCGAGAAGTACCGCCTGCAGGGCGTCTCGCGCAGCGGCGTCGACGGCATCGACGTCGACGTGCTCGGCGGCAAGTACAACATGACCGACATCACCGCCGCCATCGGCCTGGGCCAGTTCGCCCACATCGAGGCGGTCACCGCCCACCGCCGCGCGCTGGCGCGCCACTACTTCGCCCAGTTCGGCAGCGAGTTCGAGGCGCGGACCGGCGCCCAGCTGCCGCTGGCCGACTTCGACAACAGCAACTGGCACCTGTTCCAGATCATCCTGCCCGACCACGGCCCCGGCACGCGCGCCGCCTTCATGCGCCGCATGGCCGACGAGTTCAACGTCGGCACCGGCTTCCACTACGCGCCGATCCACCTGTTCACCCTGTACCAGGAGCGCGGCTTCACCGAGGGCATGTTGCCGGTGTCCGAGAAGATCGGCCGCCTGACCGTCACCCTGCCGATGTTCTATGCCATGACCAGCGCCGACGTCGAGCGCGCCGCCGCCGCCGTCAAGGCCATCCTGACCAAGTAAAGTTCCGCAATGAAACCAGAAATATCCGTCGTCATCCCGATCTACAACGAGCAGGCCGGCCTGCAGGCCCTGTTCGACCGCCTGTACCCGGCGCTCGACGCCATCGGCAGCAGCTATGAAATCGTCTTCGTCAACGACGGCAGCCGCGACAACTCGGTGTCCATCCTGGCCGAGCAGTTCCGCGCCCGCCCCGACGTCACCCGCGTGGTGCTGTTCAACGGCAACTACGGCCAGCACATGGCGATCCTGGCCGGCTTCGAGGCCTCGCGCGGCGAGATCATGGTCACCCTCGACGCCGACCTGCAGAACCCGCCCGAGGAGATCCACCACCTGGTCGCCAAGATGCGCGAGGGCTACGACTACGTCGGCTCGATCCGCCGCAAGCGGCAGGACTCGGCCTGGCGCACCTACGCCTCGAAGGCCATGAACCACCTGCGCGAGAAGATCACCAACATCAAGATCACCGACCAGGGCAACATGCTGCGCGCCTACGGCCGCAACGTCATCGACCTGGTCAACCAGTGCGGCGAGGTCAACACCTTCGTGCCGGCGCTGGCCTACCGCTTCGCCCGCAAGCCGACCGAGATCATGGTCGAGCACGAGGAGCGCTCGGCCGGCGAGTCGAAATACTCGCTGTACAGCCTGATCCGCCTGAACTTCGACCTGGTCACCGGCTTCTCGCTGGTGCCGCTGCAACTGTTCTCGATGATGGGCATGCTGTTGGCGATCATCTCCGGCGTGCTGGTCTGCGTGCTGCTGGTGCGCCGCCTGTTCCTCGGCGCCGAGGCCGAGGGCCTGTTCACCCTGTTCGCCATCGCCTTCTTCCTGATGGGCGTGATCCTGTTCGGCATCGGCATCCTGGGCGAGTACATCGGCCGCATCTTCCAGCAGGTGCGCGCCCGGCCGCGCTACGTCGTGCAAACCATCCTGCAACAGCCGACGCCGGGCCACGAGCCGCTGGCCGCCGACGCGCTGGAAAAACGCACGGTGGGCCGATGAGCGCCGCCGGCATCACCGTCGCCACTCCGCTGCGCCACCCGGCGCGCGGCCGGCGCGCCGTGGTGTTCGCCTACCACAACGTCGGCGTGCGCTGCCTGAAGGTGCTGCTGGCCGGCGGCGTCGACGTCGCCCTGGTGGTCACCCACGAGGACAGCGCCAACGAGAACATCTGGTTCGAGTCGGTCGTCTCGCTGTGCCGCAGCGAGGGCATCGCCTACACCACGCCGGCCGACGCCAAGTCGGCCGAGCTGCTGGCGCGGGTGCGCGCGGCCCAGCCGGAGCTGATGTTCAGCTTCTACTACCGCCACATGCTGCCGGCCGAGCTGCTGGCGGTGGCGCCGGCCTACAATATGCACGGCTCGCTGCTGCCCGAGTTCCGCGGCCGCGCGCCGGTCAACTGGGCGGTGCTGCACGGCGCCGACGTCACCGGCGCCACCCTGCACGAGATGACCGTCAAGCCCGACGCCGGCGCCATCGTGGCGCAGATGGAGGTGCCCATCCTGCCCGACGACAGCGCCTTCGAGGTGTTCGGCAAGGTCACCGTGGCGGCCGAACAGGCGCTGTGGCGCGTGCTGCCCACGCTGCTGGCCGGCACGGCGCCGCGCCTGCCCAACGACTTGACGCGGGGCGGCTACTTCGGCGGCCGCACCCCCGAGGACGGCCGCATCGACTGGCAGCTGCCGGCCCAGCAGGTCTACAATCTGCACCGCGCCGTGGCGCCGCCCTACCCCGGCGCCTTCACCGATGTGGCCGGCGTGCGCTACGTCATCGAGCGGGCCCGCCTGGGCAAGGACACCTGTGAGCAGATAAGCAACGTTGCCGCGCTAAGTTTGCCACCGGGCTTGGCAGTAGTGGATAATTGCATCTTTGGCGTGTGCGGCGATGGCCGCATGCTCACGATTTCCGCCTTGTCGGCCGACGGCGCCGCCGTCTCGGCCCAGCAGTTGCACTCCCGCCTGGCCGCATCCGCCAGCGGACAATGAACATAACCAGAGAATATCCCATGAAAAAAGTCCTCATCCTCGGCGTCAACGGCTTCATCGGCCACCATCTGTCGAAACGCATCCTGGAAACGACCGATTGGCACGTGTATGGCATGGACATGAGCACCGACCGCATCACCGACGTGCTGGAGAACGAGGCCTACAAGTCGCGCATGCACTTCTTCGAGGGCGACATCACCATCAACAAGGAATGGGTCGAGTACCACGTCAAAAAATGCGACGTGATCCTGCCGCTGGTGGCCATCGCCACGCCGTCGACCTACGTCAAGCAGCCGCTGCGCGTGTTCGAACTGGACTTCGAGGCCAACCTGCCGATCGTCCGCTCGGCCGCCAAGTACGGCAAGCACCTGGTGTTCCCGTCCACCTCGGAAGTCTACGGCATGTGCCACGACGCCGAGTTCGACCCGGAGAACTCCGAACTGGTCTGCGGCCCGATCAACAAGCCGCGCTGGATCTACTCCAACGCCAAACAGCTGATGGACCGCGTGATCTGGGGCTACGGCATGGAAGGCCTGAACTTCACCCTGTTCCGTCCGTTCAACTGGATCGGCGCCGGCCTGGATTCGATCCACACGCCGAAGGAAGGCTCCTCGCGCGTGGTGACCCAGTTCTTCGGCCACATCGTCCGTGGCGAGAACATCTCGCTGGTCGACGGCGGCGCCCAGAAGCGCGCCTTCACCGACATCGACGACGGCATCGACGCGCTGATGGCGATCATCGCCAACAAGGACGGCGCCGCCTCCGGCAAGATCTACAACATCGGCAACCCGGTCAACAACTACTCGATCCGCGAACTGGCCGGCATGATGCTGGAACTGGCGCACCACTACCCCGAGTACGCCGCCGGCGCCAAGCAGGTCAAGATCGTCGAAACCACCTCGGGCGCCTACTACGGCGCCGGCTACCAGGACGTGCAGAACCGCGTGCCGAAGATCACCAACACCTGCGAAGAGCTGAACTGGGCGCCGACCACCAGCATGGCCGACGCGCTGAAGAAGATCTTCGACGCCTACCGCGGCCAGGTGGCACAAGCCCAAGCCTTGATGGATTGATGATTTGACCGACACTCTGCAAGCCGGCACACAGCAGCGGCAGGCGCCGCTGCTGGTGCTGAAAATCGACGTCGACACCTACCGTGGCACCCGCGAGGGCGTGGGCAATCTGGTGCGCACGCTGTCGGCGCACGGCGCCCACGCCACCTTCCTGTTCTCGCTCGGCCCGGACCACACCGGCTGGGCGCTGCGCCGCGCCCTGCGGCCCGGTTTCTTCAGCAAGGTCTCGCGCACCTCGGTGGTCGAGCACTACGGCCTGAAAACGCTGATGTACGGCACCCTGCTGCCGGGACCGGACATCGGCAAGGACTGCGCCGACGAGATGCGCGCGGTGCGCGACGCCGGCTTCGAATGCGGCATCCACACCTGGGACCACGTGCTGTGGCAGGACAACGTCGCCAACAAGGGCGCCGAGTGGACCGTCGCCATGATGCGCAAGGCCGCCGCCCGCTACGCCCAGGTGTTCGGCACGGCGCCGCTCACCCACGGCGCGGCCGGCTGGCAGATGAACGCCGCCGCCTTCGCCGAACACGAGGTTGCCAGTGCCGGCGCCGGCTACGCCTACGCCTCGGACGGCCGCGCCGTGCTGCGCGCGGACGGCCGCCTGGCCGACCCGGCCTTCGGTCCGCACCGGCTGGCCGACGGCGCCCGGGTGCTGTCCTGCGTGCAGCTGCCGACCACCCTGCCGACGCTCGACGAGCTGCTCGGCCGCGAGATCGACGGCGCCACCATCACGACCGGCAACATCGCCGCCTTCCTGCTCAAGCTGACCGAGGGCGCCACGCGCGACCACGTGTATACTTTGCACGCCGAGCTTGAAGGACAAAAACTCGCCCCCATCTTCGAGCAGTTGTTGGCGGGATGGAAGGCGCAGGGTTACCAGCTGGCCTCGATGGCCGATTTGTACGCCAAAGTGAAAGACCAGGCCATGCCGGTCTGTCCGATCACCTGGGGCGAGCTGCCGGGACGTTCCGGCCAGTTGATCGTGCAGGGCCCGGCATCGAAGACTTTAAGTTAAGGCGCTGCGGCAACGAAGCAGGGTCAGACCCTAGGGTCTGACCCTGGATTGTCATCCCAGTGGCTGGCAAGAAGCCAAGCCGCCCCCGCCCCGCCAATTGTTCCGCCTGCTTGCGCTGCAGGCTCCCAACAGCGCTGATGTTCACCGTTCAGGAGAGAGCCTGTGGCTGATAGCCAATCCGTAGCACCCGACGCCCCGATCAGCGATTTTTCCGCCGCCATGACCAGCGGCCAGACCTTCACCTTGCGCGGCCGGCCGGCGCGCCACACCGTGCTGTTCTTCTACCCGAAGGACAACACGCCCGGCTGCACCACCGAAAACATGGCCTTCCGCGACCTGCATGAGCAGTTCACTGCGGCCGGCGCCGAGATCTACGGCGTCAGCCGCGACTCGCTGCGCTCGCACGAGAGCTTCAAAGCCAAGCTGGGCCTGCCCTTCGAGCTGATTTCCGACCCGGACGAGGCCGTTTGCCTGCAGTTCGGCGTCATGAAGATGAAGCAGATGTACGGCAAGACCGTGCGCGGCGTCGAGCGCAGCACGTTTGTCATTGACGCCCAGGGCCGATTGGTGAAAGAATGGAGAGGCGTGAAGGTAGCAGGTCACGTCGACGAAGTGCTGGAATTTGTAGCGCGTCAGGACTAATGCGCGTTGCAGCCTTTCCGGAAGAGTTGCCCAACCGCAGCAGAACTTTGAGTGCATCAGCCTGATTTTGAGTCAACACTGTACCTCTCCCTACCCTCCCTGGCGGCCAGCCGGTCGCCACGCGGTACCTTCCCCGGGCCAGACGAGCGCCCGTTGGCAGCCTTATATTCCGTTTTACCTCGCATCCACCCCATCCGGCGACCAGGAGCACGCAAGCGCGTGTGCCTTGCCCATGGGCGGATTCTTCCAGATATTTTTTGATTGAGATCCTGATGCCACTGCCAAAACTACCAAGTAAGCCAGCGACTATACTGCTGGCGAAAGATTACCCAACATCGACAGGGACGCGGCCAGCGTCCTTGGCGGACGTAGCGCCTGCGCCGAAGAAAGCGGCGTCTGTCAAAGCCGCGCCGGTCAAAGCCACGCCGACGGCCAAGGCGGTCAAGCCGGCGCCCGTTGTTGCCACCGTGGCCGTCGCCGCCGCCAAGGCGGCGCCGAAAAGCGCCGCCAAGGGCAAGGCCGTCGCCGCCGTGCTGAAGGCCGCGCCGGCGCCTATCGTCGTCGCTGCCGCCCCGGCGCCAGTGGCGGCTGCGGAGCCGGCCAAGGTCAAGGCCAAGGCGGTTCCGGCCGGTCGCGGCAAGCTGACCCCGGTCGTCGCCGAGGCGCCGCATCCGGCCAAGCACAAGCCGGTCGAAGTGCCGTTGAAGTCGTCCACCAGCCGCCACGCCGACCAAACCGGCCAGACCAAGCTGTTCGTGCTCGACACCAACGTGCTGATGCACGACCCCTCGTCGCTGTTCCGCTTCGAGGAGCACGACGTCTACCTGCCGATGATGACCCTGGAGGAGTTGGACAACCACAAGAAGGGCATGACCGAGGTGGCGCGCAACGCCCGCCAAGTCTCGCGCACGCTCGACGGCCTGGTCTCCAACACCGACGACGACGCCATCGAAAAAGGCATCCCGCTGTCCAAGCTGGGCAACAAGGACGCCAAGGGCCGCCTGTTCTTCCAGACCCGCCTGCAAAGCGCCGACCTGCCGGTCGGCCTGCCGGTCGGCAAGGCGGACAACCAGATCCTGGCCGTGGTGCGCTCGCTCGAGTCGGAGCAGGCGGGCCGTCCGGTGGTGCTGGTGTCGAAGGACATCAACATGCGCATCAAGGCGCGCGCCCTGGGCCTGCCGGCTGAGGACTACTTCAACGACCACGTGCTGGAAGACACCGACCTGCTGTACTCGGGCATCGTGCAGCTGCCGGACGACTTCTGGAACAAGCACGGCAAGGACATGGAGTCCTGGCAGGAGAACAAGAACGGCCAGAGCGCCACGTTCTACCGCGTCACCGGCCCGTTCGTGCCGTCGATGCTGGTCAACCAGTTCATCTTCCTCGAGCCGAAAAACGGCGAAACGCCGTTCTACGGCCAGGTCAAGCAAATCACCGGCAAGACCGCCGTGCTGCAAACCCTGCGCGACTTCAGCCACAACAAGAACAATGTGTGGGGCGTGACGGCGCGCAACCGCGAGCAGAACTTCGCCTTGAACCTGTTGATGAATCCGGAATGCGACTTCGTCACCCTGCTCGGCCAGGCCGGCACCGGCAAGACCCTGCTGGCCCTGGCGGCCGGTCTGGCGCAGGTGCTGGAAACCAAGCTCTACAACGAAATCATCGTGACCCGCGTCACGGTGCCGGTCGGCGAGGACATCGGTTTCCTGCCGGGCACCGAGGAGGAGAAGATGTCGCCGTGGATGGGCGCCTTCGACGACAACCTCGAAGTGCTCAACAAGTCGGACTCCGACGGCGGCGAGTGGGGTCGGGCGGCAACGCAGGACCTGATCCGTTCGCGCATCAAGATCAAGTCGCTCAACTTCATGCGCGGCCGCACGTTCGTGAACAAGTTCCTGATCATCGACGAGGCGCAGAACTTGACGCCGAAGCAGGTCAAGACCCTGGTCACGCGGGCCGGTCCGGGCACCAAGATCCTTTGCCTGGGCAACATCGCGCAGATCGACACGCCCTACCTGACCGAAGGCTCGAGCGGCTTGACCTATGTGGTCGACCGCTTCAAGGGCTGGGCGCACAGCGGCCACGTCACCCTGGCGCGCGGCGAACGTTCGCGCCTGGCGGACCACGCCAGCGAAGTGTTGTAAGGCAGTAGCGGCAGACGCCGGCCCCGTGCCGGCAGAGTCCAGAAAGCCCCGCGCGCAGCGATGCACGCGGGGCTTTTTTACGTCGCCCCACCCCGGGACATCGAAGCCGGGGTCTGACCCCGCACGGGGTCAGCCCCCTTTGCTGTGCGGGTTTAGGCTAGGTCGCCAGCAGCCCGCGCAGGAACAACAGGATCAAGCGGCCCGACGGGTCGGGCCGGCCGGCCACCCTTTGCAGCGCCAGGCCATGGGCCAGCGCCATGAAGCCGGCGGCCAGCTCGTCGGGCGCGGCCGGCGGCGTGCGGCCCAGCTGGCGGAACAGCGCGGCGATCACGCCACCCAGCGCGGCGCGGTGGCGGTCCCACACCTGCTGGTACTCGGCGGCGAAAGCCGGGCTGCGGCTGGCGTGCAGCTGCAGCTCGATCGACAGCATGGACCAGTCGGCGTCGTGGTTCAGCGTGGCGGCCCAAGCCTCCAGCCCGGCCAGCAGCTGCTCGGGGCTGCGCCCGGCGGCGCCGGTCAGGCCGGCCAGCTGCAGCGCCTCGGCCTCCATGTGGCGGCGCAGCAGCTCCAGCAGCACCGCCTCCTTGCCGGCGAAGTTGGAATAGAAGGCGCCCTGCGAATAGCCGGCCTGTTCGGCGATGTCGCGCAGCGAGGTGCCGCCGTAGCCGTTGGCGACGAACAGCTGGCGCGCCGTCTCGATCAGGCGCTCGCGGGTGCGCGCTTGGCTTTGCTCGCGGCTCAGGCGCGGCGCGGTGGTCGGTGTGGCCGGGGTGGCAATGCTTGGTTTCATGGGCGTAAAGATATCACACGCACCCTGGATATCGGTCGAACCTCGGATTCCGGCTGAGCGGCACGGCGCCACCATTTTCAAATATCACTTGATATCCGGAATGGATCGCGCTACATTCGCATATCACATGAACTTTGAAACCACACCATGACCCAAACCCATACACTGCATTGCGCCTTCGTCACCGGCGCCACCGGACTGCTCGGCAACAATCTGGTGCGCGAGCTGCGCGCGCGCGGCATCCTCGTCAAGGCCCTGGTCCGCTCGCTGGCCAAGGGCGAACAGCAGTTCGCCGGCCTGGACGGCGTCGAGCTGGTGCGCGGCGACATGGCCGACGTGGCCGCCTTCGCCCCGGCCATGGTCGGCTGCGACGTGGTGTTCCACACCGCCGCCTACTTCCGCGACAACTACAAGGGCGGCAGCCACTGGCCCGAGCTGCAGCGCATCAACGTCGACGGCACCCGCGCGCTGATCGAGCAGGCCTACCTGGCCGGCGTGCGGCGCCTGGTGCAGACCTCGTCGATCGCCGTGCTCAACGGCGAACCGGGCCGGCCCATCGACGAGACCTGCCTGCGCGCGCCGGCCGACGCCGACGACTACTACCGCAGCAAGATCCTGGCCGACGAGGCCGTGCTGGCCTTCCTGGCGCGCCACGCCGACATGCACGCCAGCCTGGTGCTGCCGGGCTGGATGTGGGGGCCGGCCGACATCGGCCCAACCTCGTCGGGGCAGTTCGTCACCGACGTGGTGCTGGGCAAGCTGCCCGGCCTGGTGCCCGGCAGCTTTTCCGTGGTCGACGCGCGCGACGTGGCGCTGGCGCAGATCGCGGCGGCGCGGCAGGGGCGGAGCGGCGAGCGCTACCTGGCCGCCGGCCGCCATATGACGATGGGCGAGCTGGTGCCGCTGCTGGGCCGCCTCGCCGCCGTGAAGACGCCGACGCGCCGCCTGCCGCTGCCGCTGTTGTACGCGCTGGCCGGCGCGCAGGAGCTGTACGCGCGGATCAGCGGCAAGCCCGTGCTGCTCAGCCTGGCCACGGTGCGGCTGATGGTGAGGGAGGCCGGCCGCAGCCACTTCGAGCACGCCAAGAGCGAGCGCGAGCTCGGCCTGGGCTTCCGTCCGCTGGAACAGACCATCGCCGACACCTTGGCCTGGTATCGCGGCCACGGCTGGCTGCCGCAGCCGGCGGCGACGAACAAGGCCGGCGCGGCTTAGCCATCTAGCGTGGCGGCGCGGCGCGCCGTCCCGCCGCCCGCCCTGCGCCCCCGCGCCCCCGGGGTCAGCCCCCGGGGTCAGTGCCGACATTCAGACACGACCTCAACCATTGTCTCTGCCACAGAGGCTCTTCACTGCTGAGTCTGTGTCCGAATGTCGGCACTGACCCCGCCTACGCTGCTGAGTCTGTGTCCGAATGTCGGCACTGACCCCGCCTACGCTGACCCCGCCTACGCCTACTGTTGCGGCCCAGAACAGCAGCGCCAGCAAGCTGACGCCAGCACCGAGCAGGCACACGCCGCCCCAGCCGGCGCGGGCGTAGGCGGCGGTCGCGCCGAGCGCGCCCAGGCCGCTGCCGACCGCGTAGAACAGCATGTAGCAGCCCACCAGCCGGCTGTGCGCCTGCGGCTGCACGCTGAAGATCATGCTCTGATTGGTCACGTGGATCGCCTGCCCTGCCAGGTCGAGCGCGACGATGCCCAGCAGCAGCGCCCACAGCGACGTCGCGCCGAACCACAGCGGCAACCAACACGCCAGCAGCAGGGCCAGCGCCAGCCCGCTGGTGCGCTGGCCCTGCCCCCGGTCGGCCCACTGCCCCGCGCGCGCCGCGCCCAGGGCGCCCAGCACGCCGACCAGGCCGAAGGCGCCGATGGCCGTGTGCGACATGGCATGCGGCGGCGCGCTCAAGAGCAGCACCAGCGCGCTCCAGAAAATGCTGAAGGCGGCGAACATTAGCAAGGCGATCGCGCCGCGAATTTGCAGCACCCGCTGGCGCGCCAGCAGCGTGAACATGGAGGCCAGCAGGCGCGCGTAGGACAACGGCGCGGCCGGCGGCGCCAGCGCCGGCAGGGCGCGCCACAAGGCGGCGCCGAGCAGCAGCATGGCCGCCGCCGCGCCAAGGTAGACGGCGCGCCAGCCGGCCAGGTCGGCGGCCAGCCCCGCCATCACCCGCGCCAGCAGCAGGCCGATGACCACGCCGCCCTGCGCCGCGCCGACCACGCGCCCCCGCTCGGCCGGCGCGGCCGCCGTGGCGGCGTAGGCGATCAAGCCTTGCGTCATCGCCGTGCCCAGCAGGCCCACCGCCAGCATGGCCGCCAGCAGCGCCACGGCGCTGCCGGCCATGGCCACCGCGACCAGCGCCGCCACCAGCGCCAGCAACTGCGCCAGCATCAGCCGACGGCGCTCGAGCCGGTCGCCCAAGGGCACCAACAACAGCAGGGCCAGCGCGCAGCCGGCCTGGCTGGCGCCGACCACGCCGCCGACGGCCCCCAGGCCGATACCGAAGTCGGCCGCCAACAAATCCAGCAATGGCTGGGCATAGTAGACGTTGGCGACACTCAGGCCGCTGGCGCAGGCGAACAGCAGCAGCACACCGCGCGGCATGGCGCTGTCGGCGCGCGCCGCGCCGTGGTTGATGCCGGCGTCGGCGGGCGGGGAGGATGTGGATCGGGGCATGTGGCGTCCTTCAAAAGTAGTTTCAAATTAAAACCAGTTGAAGTATAGGCAGAGTGGTTTTAAAATGCAACCATCGAAACCGTCCACAAGAATCTGCACACCATGGCCAAACGCAAGAGCATGAAGGACGACCCCTGCCCCGTGGCGCGCGCACTCGAGGTGATCGGCGACCGCTGGGCCATGCTGATCGTGCGCGACGCCTACGACGGCAGCCGCCGCTTCGGCGACTTCCAGCGCAACCTCGGCGTGGCCCGCAACATCCTGACCGACCGCCTGCACGGCCTGACCGAGGACGGCGTTCTGGCCGTGCAGCCGGCCTCCGACGGCAGCGCCTACCAGGAATACGTGCTGACGGCGAAAGGCGAACAGCTGTTCCCGGTGGTGCTGGCGCTGCGCCAGTGGGGCGAGCAGCACCTGTTCCGCCGCGGCGAGAAGCACTCGCTGCTGCTCGACAAGGACAGCGGCGCGGCGCTGCCGCCCATGCTGCCGCACAGCCGCGACGGCCGCGTGCTGCGCGCCGCCGACACGGTGCTCAAGAAACTGCCGCCGAAGGTCCGTCCGGAAACGTAGCGGGCGGCGCGGCAATCTGGCTCGGGAGAAAAATCTAGCAAAAACAAAGCGTTGGCAGCCTTGCCAGCGTTGGTTCCGGAATGCAATTCCGCCGCGTTTGGCATGCGAGCCCAAGCACGAAAGTGCTTGATACCGGCGGCAAGCTGTATGACACTACACACAACACAGGAATTTTCACCCCTCAGACTGGCCATCGCAACCGAGGCAAGACCATGGACATTCCCATCCTGATCCAGACCGACAGCGCGAGAGATAGCCGCCGCAAGTACGGGGTGACAGTGCCCGACATCCCCGGTTGCACCTCGTCCGGCGACACAGTCGACAACGCCATGCGCAACGTCACCCAGGCCATCTACGGCCACGTCGGCACCTTGCTGCGGCTAGGCCGGGCGTTCGAGATCAAGCCCTCGCCATTCGAGGAGCTGTCCAAGGAGCCGGACTATGCCGGCGGCATCTGGGCGCTGGTCAGCGTCGACTTGGCCAAGCTCGACGTCTGAAGCGCCCTCGTCCTAAGCGCCGAGCCGACGCATTCGGACTGTGCCACACCCCCCGCAGGTCCAGGTCAACACGACCACCCGGCACCGTGCCGTCCGCATGATATAGTGCAAATTCAGCAATATTGAAGCCACTTCCATGCGGAACCAGTCCCGTTCTTCCCCCGCCAAGTTGGCGCGGCATCTTCCCGATGCACACTACCGAGCAGCCCCGATATGAGCGCGGGCGTGGGCGCAAACCGCCGCACGGCATGGCTGGCCGGCTTTGTCGCCGTCTCCATGGCGGCCAACTACCTGGCGCTGCGAATGCCGCTCCCGCCAGGCGCCCTGCAGCAATTCGAATTGCTGCTTCTGGTCCAGGTGTTCGTGCTCTGGCCGTTATTGTTTTTCTTGTTGCGCAATCCGCAGAATCGCAAGGCACGGTCGGCGATACTGCCCGTCGCCGCAGGTATGCTTTTTGGCAGCCTCGTGTTGCCGGCCGAGTCCAAGCATGTCTGGCACTATATCGACCAGTTGCGCTGGGTGGTGGTGCTAGGGTTCGGCGCCGGCGAGTTGTGGGTGATGTTGATACTGTTCCGTTCCTTGGGAAAGCTGCGCTCGAGCACCACGCCGGACACCGACATTGCCGAGGCGATGCGCGGCGCGCTGGGCGACAAGGCCGGCACCCGCCTGCTGACCGTCGAACTGCTGATGTGGTTCTACGCCTTGTTGTCGTGGCGTGCCAAGGACTACCGCTACGCAGGCCGGGAACACTTCAGTATCCACCGGCATGAGGGGAACGCCAGCAACCAGGTCGGCTTCCTGGTCGTGCTCGGCGTCGAAATTCCGTTTGTCCACTTTTTCGTCTGGCTGTGGAGTCCCACAGCGGCACTTGTCTTGACCGGCCTCTCGCTGTACGGTTTCGCGTGGATGCTGGGCGAATACCGCGCCACGCTGCTGCGTCCGGTCTCGGTGGACGAGCAAGACCTCCACCTACGCTACGGCTTGTTGGGCGACGAGCGCGTCCCCTTGTCCGCCATCGACGCCGTGGAACGCTGCGCGATACGACTGCGACGCCGGCGCGGCCTGCTGCGCCGCACGCCCGCCGGCGGCACAGCGAATGTCCGGATCGCCCTCAGACCCATGACGCAGATCGCCGGCCTGTTCGGAACCAAGGACTATGACACCATTGTGTTGGCCGTCGACGATCCGGCTCGCTTTATCGATGCCCTGCGTGCCCGACTCGAGCACGTAGCCAGGCCAGGCGTGTGCATGCACGAGCTGAAAATAGATTGAGCGATTGCGCTTGACCTTCCCATGGCGGGAAGGGCTACAGTGACGCTATCGAAACGAGTTAAGGAGTCGGACCATGTACCAACTACAAGTGGAAAAGATGAGCTGCGGTCACTGCGTGGGCGCCGTCACCAAGGCCGTGCAGGCGCTCGACGCCGGCGCGACGGTGCAGGTCGACCTGGCCAGCAAGCGGGTCACGGTGGAGTCGGCCAGCGCGCTGGCGCAGATCAGCGCGGCCATTGTCGCGGCCGGCTATCCGGTCACCAGCGCGGCTTGAACGGGCGGACTATTCGTCCAACTCGGGGTAGCGGCGGAAGATGCCGTCCTCGTTGAAGGGGATGCGCCGCTTCGAGTTCAGATAGGCGGCGACATTCGGCCGCTGCGCGACGCGCTCGCGCAGCGCCATCAAGCCCGGGTGGCCGGGCGCCAGGCGCTCCATGGCGCGCGGGAAGGCGTAGTGCAAGCCTTCGAGCAACTGGAACAGCGACAAATCCACATACGACAAGCGGGCGCCCACCGCGTAGCCGCCACGGCTGCGGTTGTGCTGTAGCACGCCCTCGAAATAATCCAGATACTTGGGGATGCGCCGCGCCGTGAAGTCGGCGGCGCGCCGGCGCGCGGCCAGCTTCTGGTCCTCGTAGTAGAAGTTGGTCGAGATCGGATGGTGGGTATCGTGCGCCTCGTTGACGATGTCGGCGATGGTCAACTGCAGCTGGTTGGCCCACAAGCGCCCGGCCAGCGCGCGCGGCGCCAGGCCGTGCTTGGCGCCGAGGAAGAGCAGGATGTTGGCGGTCTGCCCGATCAGCAACCCGTCCGCCTTCAATACCGGCGGCGCAAAGGACGGGTGCTCGACGGCGTCGCCGTCCAGGCTGGCCAGCAAGGCCGGCATGCCGCTCTTGCGCCGCGCCACGTCGCGATAGGGCACGGCGGCCTCCTCCAAGGCAAGGCGGACGAATTCGCCGCGCCCCTGGATGCCGGGCCAGTAGTAGAGTTCGTATGGATTTGTCATGTTTTTATGATATCACCTCCCGCGCTTGATCCATGTACTGGATTTCAGCAATGGCCAGATCGCGGGCGCGGCGTGGCCGGCAGCGACGTGTGCGGGGCGGACGGGCGGACGGGCGGTGGGAAGGGGTTCTGCGGAACAGGGCAGGCCGTCGTGTCAGGCTGGAAGGGAGGAAAGCGGGTCGGCCACCGTCCATGCTTCGATCGACAGACCCAGTCGGTCGACCTAAGCATGGGCGACGACGCGGAAGCATGGAATGACGCGCTTCACACCTCTTCAGCTTGAATTCTGCCTGGTCATATCCAAGGCGGTAGGATGCCTGGCATCCTTGCGGCCTACATCAAATACGCAGTTCAATGTACATTAGCACCTCCATAGTTTGAATGCTTCCTTGCCCAAATGGATTGCCGTACGGAAATCAAATTGCTGTCTAAAGCATAGTGCATATTTCCCGACTGCGCAATGCCGGCTAGCCAAGCCTGACGTCGACGCCCCATCGGCCGGCGATGCCCGTGCCGACCCATCCTATGCGTTTGAAATTGTGTTTGACCATGCCATGGGCGTTGCATTCCTGCTGGCTCATCGCCTTGCCCGGCTGGCTGTCGGGCTTGTCCGCCAGCGTGACCTTGTTGTACATGGCGGCGGGAATCTCCAGCAGGAACTGCACCTTGTCGATGCCCGACTTGGCGCGGCTGGGATTGACGACCATTTCGTCGCAACCGGGCAAGCCGACGGCCGCCTTGTCGACCAGGCCGGGGAAGAAGGTGCGCGCCTTGTCGCGGTAGCGCATGGTGAAGACGCCGTCCTTGGCGGCGATCGGTTCCGCCAGGAACACCAGCAGGATGCGATGGCCGGAGCGCTCCTGGTCCATCACCGGCAGCACTTCGAAGTTGCGGTGGTTTTGATTGCTGTCGAGAATCTCGATCGCGCTGTCGCGCCGCACCATGCCCCAGGCCAGCGAGTCCATGAACTGCAAGCCCAGCACCCTGACGTCATTGTCCTCGGCGGAGAAGCGCACCTCGCACTCGAACTCGTCCGGCTCGGCCTTGCCCAGCAGCAGGCTGTTGGCCACCACCCGATACAGCAGCGAGTGGTAGTTGTAGGCGATCTTGTTCTCGTACTCGTTGTAGACCCGGTACAGGCCGCACATCAGCTTGACCGCCGTCTGGTTCTCCTCCGACCAGGGATTCAGTTCCCACGGCGACAGGCTGTCGGACTTCCGGGCGATGAAGGCGCGCAGCCATTCGCCGGCCTGCAGCTTCAACAGGTCGTACTCCTTGGCGAAGGCGCCGTTCTCGCCGATCAGCTTGGAAAACTCGAAGGTGGAAATCGAGGAATCGAGCCGGTACACGTCCTCCGCCGGCAGGGAGCGGATGGAGTTTTGCGCCGACACGCTCATCGCCGCGTCGAGCAGCGAGACGGTGAAGGTCGTGGCCGAGGTCGGCGTCGCCGTCGACTGCTCGACAAAGCTCACGCCGAGCCGGTAGACATTCGACGGCAGCTTGAGCGCGCTGGCCGGGAAGTTCTCGGCGATGCCGCCATCGACCAGCAACTGGCTCTTGCTGTCGCCCCTGGAATGCCAACTGCGGAAAAAGAACGGGATCGCCGCCGAATGCAGCAGCGACTCGACGACATCGTCGCTCTCCTTGAAGATATGGGCCTCGCGGCGCGTCAGGTCGGTCGCCAGCACATGCACGTCGATATTGCTCAGCTTCTTGATGTCGGCGAAGGTCTTGATCTTCTTCGCGTCCAGCTGGTTCTTCAGGAAGACCTCGAGCGGGCGCTGCGACCAGAACGGCGCGCGCAGCAAGATCAGTTTGCACAGCCGGATGAACTTCCAAAAGCGGCTTTTGCTTTCGGAAAACTCCTTCACCAGGCTGTAGCCAGCGCCGTCGGCCTTGAACGCCGCGCGCAGGGCACAAAGATCGATCTTGGCGGCGAACAAGGTGCCGGCGATCGCCCCGGCCGAGCTGCCGACGATGGAGGTCACCTCGATATGCCTCTGCTTCTTGTCGGCCGCGATGTCCTGCAAGGCCTCGAGGAAGGCCATGATCGCGTAGATCTTGGCGCCGCCGCCTTGCAGCACAAGTTGTACTTTGATGCTCATGCCGGCCCCTTGCAAGTGGCGATGAATATGAATATCTAAAAAACAACTTTAAGCAAGCATCTTGTGGTCGAAGCAAAGACTTGTCAACTATTTATTGGTGTTACATTAAGCACAATGACAACAACGGCGCCGGCGCTTCTCCAAAGGCAAAGCGGTTTACGGCGGTTATAATTCCCCACACCAATCAAAGCCTGGGACCCGATCCTCCGCCAGCGCTGGTTCCGCCGCGATCCGGCCGGAACGGCCCGATCCCGCTCCCGCGTCCGACGGTGCCGCCGTTCCACTCTTGCCTTTATGTCTGTGCCCTGTTCATGTTGCCCGTTCCCCCGCTCGAGCTCCCCATCGTCCTGCTGATCGCCGCCGCCGGCTTCTTTGCCGGCATACAAAACGCGCTGGCCGGCGGCGGCTCCTTCATCACCTTCCCCGCCCTGCTGCTGGCCGGCCTGAATCCGCTGGCCGCCAACATGACCTCGACCATCGCCATGTTCCCCAGCCAGACCACCTCGGCCGTGGCCGGGCGCAAGCTGGTCGGCGACGTCGGCGCCTTGACCTTCAAGCAGCTGTTCCTGATCAGCGTGGTCGGCGGCGTGCTCGGCGCGCTGTTGCTGCTCAACACGCCGGTCAGCTTCTTCGCCCGGCTGGTGCCCTGGCTGGTGCTGTTCGCCACCAGCATGTTCGCCTGGGGCAGTTTCCGCCGCAAGCCGCTGCACGCCGTCAGCGGCATGCCGACCTGGGTGCTGGTGCTGGTGCAGAGCTGCATCGCCGTGTACGGCGGTTATTTCGGCGGCGGCATCGGCTTCCTGATGCTGGCCGCGCTGACCATCGCCGGCCAGCAGGTGCGCATGGCGACGGCCACCAAGAACATGCTGGCGATGGCGATGAACGCCGCCGCCACGATGATCTTCGCCACCTCCAAGCTGATCAGCTGGCCGGCGGCGCTGGCGCTGTGCGCCGGCGGCATCGCCGGCGGCCTGTGCGGCTCGTGGCTGATCCACCGGCTGCCGGAGAAAATCATGCGCGGCTCCGTCGTGCTGATCGGCGCGCTGCTGACGGTGTGGATGTTTGTGCGCTAGGCGGATGGAGGGGGCGCGCCCGGGCCCACCGGCTAAGTGCCAGGGTCAGACCCTCAGGGTCTGACCCTCGATGCGCGCCGCTGGCTTAGATGGCGTGGCTGGCCGGCCGGCCAATGCCGTTTAGAACGTGGCGCGCAGCGTCAGGCGCAGGCTGCGCGGTTCGACCGGGTGGGTGTGGATGTCGTCGACGCCCTCGGCCGGCTCGCCCGGCAGGCGCGAGGCGTAGTAGTAGTCGACGTCGCTGGCCTTGCGGTCGAACAGGTTGAAGGCGTCCAGCGACAGCTGCCAGCGCCGGTCGACGCGGTAGCCCAGGCGGGCGTAGGCGATCGCCGTCGAGGCGGAGCGCCGGCTGTTGTCCTCGACCAGCGGACGCGGGCCGAAGTAGCGCAGCTGGAAGGCGCCCGACCACGGCCCGATGTCGCTGACGGTGGCGCCGAACGAGGCCACCTTGCCGACCGCGCCGGGGATGTGCTTGCCGGCCGGGTCGTCCTCGCTGTAGTGGGCGCGCGAGTAGGCCAGGTCGAGGTCGAACAGCAGCCACGGCCGGGCGATGTAGTGGTTGTTCAGCTCGACGCCGGAGCGGTGGCTGGCGCGGCTGGCCGAGGTGTCGCCGGCGTCGCCGGAGAACACCAGCTCGGAGGCCGAGCGCAGGCGCCACAGGGCCAGCGAGCTTTGCAGGCCGGGCACGATCTCGCTGCGCATGCCCAGCTCGGCGCCGCGCGTTTTGACCAGCGGCGTGACCGGCTCGGTCGGCTCCAGCTCGCGCGGCGTCAGGTGGACGGTGGTGCCGCGCGCGTCGTTGCTGTGGAAGCCCTGGCCGTAGTTGAGGAAGAACTCGGTCTGGCGCCACGGCCCCAGCACCAGCGACAGCTTGGGCGAGGTGACGCCGGCGCTGGCCTTGCCGGAGTTCTCGGCGAGGTTGCTGCGCACGTCGAAGCGGTAGCGGTCGTGGCGCAGGCCGGCCACGCTGCGCAGCCAGTCGCTCCACTGCACGGTGTTCTCGACGTAGGCGCCCAGGCTGGCCTGCTTGACGCGGGACTCGCTGATGGTGCGCAGTATCTGTTGGCGTTCGGTGGCGTACAGCGCCAGCGGGTCGAGATAATCGTAGCGGCCCTGCAGGCCGAGCTTGGTGTTGACGTCCAAACCGCCCAGCTTGGCGAACCAGGTCTGCGCCACCTCGCCGCCGGCCATGCGGCGCTTTTCCGATTGGCGGAACTGGTCGCCGCGCTCGGGGTCGTCGAGGAAGTAGGTGAAGTTGTTGTACAGCGTCAGGCTGGACTGCACCAGGTAGGCGTTGGCGGTGAATAACTGCTCGGCGCTGCGCCGCTTCAGGCCGAACGACAGGCTGTAGCGCGAGGTGTCGCCGTCGTCGCTCGGATCGACCACGCCGTAGCGGTCGATGGCGCCGGCGTCCACCGCGCGCAGCGGGATCTGGCCGCTGGCGTGCCAGGCGCCCTTGTAGCCCATGGCCGTGAGGCTGAAGTTGTTGTCGCTGCCGCCGCTGCTGTAGCGCAGCACGCCGATGTTCTTGTGGAAGGCCTCCGGCGTCTGCCACGGGCCGTTGTTGTGGGCGTACTCGGCGCTATACAAGAGGTTGCCGCCGGCCAGCGCGGTCGAGCCGGCCAGCATGCCGCGTTGGTACTGGTTGGCGCCGACGGTGAGGCTGGCCATGCCCTGCTTGAGCTTGTTGAACAGGCCCAGGTGGGCGGCGCCGGCCGAGGCGAAGTCGCCCTCGTCGGCATAGTACGGCCCCTTCTTGTAGTTGATGCGGTCGACCAGTTCGGGGATCAGGAAGTTCAGGTCGGTGTAGCCCTGGCCGTGGGCGTGGCTGCGCATATTGATCGGCATGCCGTCGACGAAGGTGGCGAAGTCGGTGCCGTGGTCGAGGTTGAAGCCGCGCAGGAAGTACTGATTGGCCTTGCCGTCGCCGCTGTGCTGGGTGACGATGACGCCGGGGACGAATTCGAGCAGTTCGCCGGGCCGCAGCGCCGGCCGGTTGGCGATCAAAGTGGCCGTCACCATGCCCTGGCTGGCGGCGCCGGAGGTACCGACCCCGTTGTCGTAGTGGCCCAGCACCTCGACCGTGGCGGCAACGGCGGCCGCCGGCGGCGCCTCGTCGGCGCGCGCGGCGGCGCAGGGAATGGCCAGCGCGGCGAGCGCGGCAGGGATGGCGAGCAGGGTGAAACGGGCGCGCGGAATGGCTAGCGCGCGGCGGGGCCGTGGCGTGAAAAATAACAGCATGATAGATCCGATAGACAGCGGCAATCCACCCACTTCCCCGTGGGCACGATTGAACAGAAGGCGCGCGAACGCCTCCACCTGTCCTGGCCGGTATCCGGGCTGGCAAGGCGAACCGCTCCACCTTCCCGTGCGAACGCACAGTGGTATTGAGTAGCGGCTTGTCGTCGACGACGACGCTTGCTTACCGTTGCGGGGGCAGCACATGTTGACCGCGTGGGCGGCTCCATGTTTCCCGTTTAACTGCACGTCCGGGCGGACGCGCGGGCACCAAAACAGCGCGATTATACGGTCGCGCCGCCCGGGGGTCTATTACTTCTTGCTAGCCGTGCAACAATCCGCGCCCACCGCGCCCAGGCTTTGCAGGATCGGGCAGTCCGGGCGCTGGTCGCCGTGGCAGCTGCCGGCCAGTTGTTGCAGGGTGTCGCGCATCTCCGTCAGGGCGGCGATGCGCTCGTCGAGTTCGGCCACGTGAACGAGCGCGATGGCCTTCACGTCGGCGCTGGCGCGCTCCTTGTTCTGCCACAGCGACAGCAGCTCGCGGATCTGCTCGAGCGAGAAGCCGAGCGTGCGGCCGCGCTTGATGAAGCGCAGCGCGTGCAGCTCGTCCTCGCTGTAGGTGCGGTAGCCGGCGCCGCTGCGGCGGCTCTCGGCGACCAGGCCGATGCTCTCGTAGTAGCGGATCATTTTGGCCGTCACGCCGGTGGCGCTGGCCGCCTGGCCGATGTTCATTTCTCGCCCTCCGGCTTCCAGCGGCGCAGCAGCAGCGCGTTGCTGATCACGCTCACCGAGCTGAGCGCCATGGCGGCGCCGGCCACCATCGGGTTGAGCAGGCCGAGCGCGGCGAGCGGAATGCCGACCAGGTTGTAGATGAAGGCCCAGAACAGGTTCTGCCGGATCTTGCGGTAGGTGCGGCGCGAGATGGCGATGGCGTCGGCCACCAGGGCCGGGTCGCCGCGCATCAGGGTGATGCCGGCGGCGTGCATGGCGACGTCGGTGCCGGTCGACATGGCGATGCCGACATCGGCGGCGGCCAGCGCCGGCGCGTCGTTGATGCCGTCGCCGACCATGGCGACGCGCTGGCCCTCGCGCTTGAGCGCGGCGACGGCCTCGGCCTTGCCGCCCGGCAGCACGTTGGCCAGCACCCGGCCGATGCCGAGGGCGGCGCCGGCGGCGTCGGCGCTGCCCTGGTTGTCGCCGGTCAGCAGCACGGTCTGGATGCCCAGCGCGTGCAGGCGCTGCACGCCGGCGCGCGCGCTCGGCTTGACGCGGTCGCCGAAGGCCAGCAGGCCGAGCAGGCGCGGCGGCGCGCTTTCGGCCAGCCAGGAGATGGTGCGGCCCTCGGCCTCCAGCGCGGCGGCGCGGGCGGCCAGCGGCGCCAGCGCCACGCCCTGTTCCTCCATCAGGCGGCTGCTGCCGAGCAGCAGGCGGCGGCCGTCGACGACGGCGGCGACGCCGCGTCCGGGCAGGGCGCTGACCTCGCTGGCCGGGCCGGCGCGGAAGGCCGGCGCGGCGGCCGGCTGTGTCTGGGCCGGCGCGGCCGCGTCGAACGGCACCGCGCCGGCCGCCGCGATGCCGTTCGACGCGGTGCCGGCGCTGCCGGCCTCGGCCAGCTGCTTGGCGGCGGCCTCGACCACGGCGCGGGCCAGCGCGTGCTCGCTGCCCCGTTGCACGCTGGCGGCCAGTTGCAGCAGCTCCCGTTCGCCAATCTCATACGGCACGGCGGCGGCCAGGGTCGGCTTGCCCTCGGTCAGCGTGCCGGTCTTGTCGAACACCACGGTGGTGGTGTGGTGGGCGATCTCCAACGCCTCGGCGTCCTTGATCAGGATGCCGTAGCGCGCCGCCACGCCGGTGCCGGCCATGATGGCGGCCGGCGTGGCCAGCCCCAGCGCGCAGGGACAGGCGATCACCAGCACGGCGACGGCGTTGATGATGGCCAGTTCGGCGTCGCCGCCGAGCAGCCACCAGCCGAGGAAGGTCAGCAGCGCCAGCACCAGCACCACCGGCACGAAGACGGCGCTGACCTGGTCGACCAGGCGCTGGATCGGCGCCTTGGCCGCCTGCGCGTCCTCGACCAAGCGGATGATGCGCGCCAGCGTGGTCTCGGCGCCGACGGCGCTGGTGCGCACCAGCAGCAGGCCGTCGCCGTTGATCGAGCCGCCGGTGACCCGTTCGCCGACCTGGCGCGCCACCGGCAGGCTCTCGCCGCTGATCA
This sequence comes from Rugamonas rubra, assembly GCF_900114705.1. GTDB lineage: Bacteria > Pseudomonadota > Gammaproteobacteria > Burkholderiales > Burkholderiaceae_D > Rugamonas > Rugamonas rubra. The sequence goes on along the minus strand of NZ_FOTW01000011.1, from coordinate 132,361 downwards.
GCGACTCGTCGAGCTGGCTGGCGCCCTCGACGACGACGCCGTCGACGGCGACCCGTTCGCCCGGGCGGATCACCACCAGGTCGTCCAGCGCCACCTGCTCGATCGGCATTTCCAAGTCCTGGCCGCCACGGCGCACGCGCGCCGACTCGGGGCGCAGCACCTGCAGGGCGCGGATGGCCGCCGTGGTCTGGCGCTTGGCGCGGGCCTCCAGCCATTTGCCCAGCAGCACCAGGGTGATCACCACGGCCGAGGCCTCGAAGTACAGCACCGGTGCGCCCATGGCGTCGAGGTGGCTGCCGGCCAGCAGCTGGTAGACGCTGAGGCCGTAGGCGGCGCTGGTGCCCAGGGCGACCAGCAGGTCCATATTGCCGCTGCCGGCGCGCGCCGCCTTCCAGCCGGCGCGGTAGAAGCGCGCGCCCAGCCAGAACTGCACCGGCGTGGCCAGCAGGAATTGGAGGCGGCCGTCGAGCATGGCGTGCACACCGAAAAAGTCGAGCAGCATGGGCCCCAGCAGCGGCAGCGAGAGCAGCGCGGCGAACACCACGGCGCGGCCGTCGTTGCCGCTGTGCGCCATGGCGACGGCGGCCGACTCGGGTTTGGCGGGCGGCGGCGCGGCGTGGTAGCCGGCCCGCTCGACCACCTCGGCCAGCGCGGCGAAGGACAAGGGCGCGGCCGATTCGACACGCGCCATCTCGGTGGCCAGGTTGACGCTGACGCTGCGCACGCCGGGCATGGCGGCCAGCGCCTTCTCGACCCGGCCGACGCAGGAGGCGCAACTCATGCCTTCGATGCGGATCGACTGGGACAGCGCGGCATCCACGGCGGCGGCGGATTGGGAGGGGATGGTGTCGGACGGGCTCATGGGCGGTACTCGGATGGCTACGGGATCACTGTAGCATCAACCATCCCATGATAGGAAGGTCAAGCGTTTTCTAGCGTGCGGGGCGGCGGGGGCGTGCTGCGCGCCCGCCACCACCCACCCCGCTCAGCGTACTTCGCAGTCGACGGTTTTTGCTTTGTTGCCGCCGTTGGCCGCGCTGCCGTTGGTGGGCGCGCTGAAGGCCGCCGGCGGCGTGAACTGGATGCCGGGATTGGTCGGCAAGAGCACCGGCGGCGCCTTGAACGAGGGGGTGAAGCCGAACTGGCCGGCGCTAAAATTGCTCGTGCCGGCGGGATTGGCCACATGGATCAGGCCGTCGATCACCTGCACGTACAGGCCGGGCGCCCGCGCCCCCGGCGACGGCGGCAGCGGCCCCTGTGCCAGCAACAATGATGGCAATGGCGGCAGCGGCCGCAGCGGCATCAGCGGCGCGGCGTCGCTGCCGCCCAGTGCGGCGGTGCTGGCCATGCGCCAGGCCTGGCGCGCGGCGACACTGACCTCCGCCTCGGGCTCCCACTCGGCGATGAAGGTGGTGCCGCGGATGCCGATGGTGGCGCTCGGCGTCTTCAGTTCGAAGCGCTCCTTGCTGCGTTTGCCGAGCAGGCCGGTCAGCGAGCGCAAGCCGCCCTTGACCAGGCTGAACGAGGCGGCGTCGCCGCCCGGCTTGCCGGCGTCGAAGGAGAAGTTGTCGATCTTGAAGGTGGTGCCGGGCTTGAGCGTGATCTCGCTGTTGTCGATGAACTTGACTAGGGCGTAGGTGTTCTTCTCCGTCACCAGGGTGTCGCCGCTCTCCACCTCGGACTTGAGCGAGAGGATCTTGACGGCGCCGTCGGCCTTGCGCGCCAGCAGCGGGCCGCTCAGCTGGGTCACCGTACCGGCGACCTGGGCCGCCAGCGCCAGCGAGCCGCAGCAGCACAAGACCAGCAGCAGCCAGGCCCTAATTGCAATACATTTTTTTAACTGGTTCATTTTTCGTTCCGGTTTTTTCGTTGCTTGCGGTTTCTTTGGTGTCCGATTTCTTGTCGGACTTGCTGTCGTCCGGCGTGCTGGCGGTGGCGGCGCCGCCGCTGCTGCCGGTGCCGCCGCCGCTGCTGCTGCCGGAGCCGGCGCCGGACGAGCCGCCCTGGCCCAAGCCCACCGGAGCGTCATAACGCGGCGTGCTGGCGGTGACGGTCTTGATGATCTCGTTGCCGGCCAGCTGCACCGGCTTGACCGGCTCGCTGGCCGTTGGCGGCGACAGCACCTGGCACAGCGCCGAGTTCGGCGCGATCGTGCAAATGTCGGCCGACGGTGGCGGCGTGGGGGTGGGGGTCGGGGTGGGGGTTGGCACCGGTGTTGGCACCGGTACCGGCGTTGGTACCGGGGTTGGTACCGGCGTCGGCACGGGCACCGGCGTTGGCACCGGCGTTGGCACCGGCGTTGGTACTGGCGTTGGCACTGGCGTGGGCACGGGCGTCGGGACCGGCGTTGGCGTCGGCACCGGCGTTGGCGTCGGCACCGGAGTCGGGGTCGGCTCGGGGGTCGGCGTGGGGGTCGGGTCCGGCGTCGGCGTGGGGGTCGGCGTCGGCGTGGGGGTCGGCGCCGGCACGTTTTGGTTCGGCGCGCTGCTGACCTGGCCACTGCTGCTGTGCACGGTGCTGTTGGTGACGCCGATGATGCTGTGGCCGGCGGCCAGCGCGATGTTGCCGCTGCCCGAGGCAACACTGCCGGAGATGGTCAAGATGTCGTCGGTGGCGTTGCTCGGCCCGCCTGCCGTCAGGTGGATGTTGCCCGACGTCGAGGTAACACCGCCCAGCACGGTCAGCGGACTGTGGGTTTGCACGGTGATCGCGCCGGCGCCGGTCTTGATGCCGTCGCCGACGGCGACGACCACGCCGCCGGTGTTGTCGAGCGTGATGGCGCCGTCGTTCGGCGTCGTCACGTCGGTCTGCCACAGCTTGTGCACGAGCAGCTCGACCGGCCGCCCCTCGGCCTGGTGGTGCGGGTTGTTGACGTTGGTGATGTTGATCGTCGCCGTGCTGTGGCCGCCGGCCTTGTTCTCGGCCGTCAACTCGGACACCTGGGTCAGCAGCGGCGCGGCGGCCGTGCCGATGCCCTGGGTGGCGTCGAGCGTCAGCGCGGCGGCGGTGATACTGCCGCCGGGCACGATCGAACCGTCGGCGCGGGTGATGGCGCCGCTCAGCGCGCCGCTGGCGATGGCCAGCGACACGTTGCCCTGCGAGTAGACGCCGTCGACATCGTACGACTGCGAGTCGGCATTGCCGCCGCCGATCAGGCGGGCGATGGCCAGGCTGCGGTTGTTGACGAAGCTGAAGTGGTTGCCGTTGCCGCTCTGGTGCGCCGCCAGGTTTTGCACCTTGTTGCCGGTGTTGACCAGGCTCACCGTGCCGTTGGTCTCGATGCCCAGGTCGCGCACCTCGATCGGCCCGCTCTGGCTGATCTGGCCGTTGCCCAGCAGGCCGATGCGGGTGGTGGTGGCGTTGCGGTCGGTCGACGCGCTGACGCCGACGGTGATGCCGGCGACGTTGATGTCGCCGGTCAGGATGTTGTTGTCGGTCGAGCCGATGCCGACGGTGGCGGCGTTCAGGCGCGACAGGTCGGTGATCGACAGGCAGGGGCCGGTGGCGCAGGCGGCGCCGACGACGATGCCGCGCCCGCTGGTGGCGGGCGACATGCTGACCAGGTTGGCGGTGACGGTGTCGCCGATGCTCAGCTCGTTTGACTTGAGCTTGAGCACGTCGGTGGTGATCGCCTGGCCGATGGTGATCCTGCCCTGGCTGGTCAGGCTGAGCACGCTGGCCGGCATCGACAGCGTGCCGAGCACGTCGAGATTGCCGTCGGCCGCGATGTGCAGCTTGGCGGCGCTGATGCTGGCCAGGCCGGCGCTCGACAGGCGCAGCTTGTCGCCGCTGGCCGTGTCGGTGCCCAGTTCGGCCGCCATGCCGGCGGAGCGGGTGGCCAGTTCGACCACCCCGCCGGTGGCGAGGATGCCCTGGCCGGCGCTGCCGCCGAGCACAATGTTGTCGCCGCGCAGGGAGACGTAGGACGCGCTCAGCATGCTGTTGTTGCTCAGCACGCCGCCCGCCTCCAGGCCGATGCCGCCGCCGGTGGTGATGGCGCCGCCCACCGTCAGGTTGCCCTCCGTTTGCAGCGTCAACTTGTGGGCGGTGTTGGCCGCGCCGCTCAGGTCGAGCGCGCCGACCACGGCTATGCCGCCGGTGTGGCCGCTCTGGCCGATGCCGATGCCGGCACCGGTGATGGTTTTCAGCATCGTGTCGGTCAGCGCCAGCCGGCCGCCCTCGCCGTCGCTGGCGGTGGCGCCGAGCTCGATCGGGCGGCTGTTGCTGTGGGTGACGAAATTGACGCTGGGGTAGAAACCCTCCGCGGCGCTGTACGGCATCACGCCGTGCACGGCCGCGCCGGAATCGAGCACGACGCGGTCGGCGTGGAAGGTGATGTTGGCGCCGGACACGCTGGCGCCGCTGGCCAGGCTGATGCCGCCGCTGCCCGTCGCGCTGAGTGTGGTGTTGCCACCGGTGACGCTGGCCGCGCCCGGCGTGGTGCTGTTGCCGACCACGATGCTATCGCCGCTCAGCTGCACATTGGCGCCGTGGCTCGACAGCGCCTGCTCGACCTTCAGCTGGCCGCTGGTGCTGATGTTCAGGTAGGTGTCGTTGTTGTTGTTCAGGCTGACCGCGCCCAGGGTCAGCGCGCCGAGGTTGCTCAGGCTGAGCAAGCTGACGTTCTCCGCCGTCAGCGCGGCGATCTGGTTGGAGATGCTGCCCAGGTGGACCTGGCCCGCCGTCAGCAGAGTCAGCTGCGGGGTCACCACCGGCGCATACGGGTTCTGCTCGATCGAGCCGGCCGCCAGGGTGACGCCGGTGGCGCCGCTGATGCCGCTGAACTCGCTGCCGCTGTCGACCGTCAAGGCGCCGCCGGTTTTGAACTGGAAGGCCCCCTCGGTGCTGTGGCCGGACACGTGGCCCACCGTGTTGTTGCCGTTCAGCGTGACCGCCGCGCCGATGGCGGACAGGCTGGCGGCGTTGATCGCCGCGCTTTGCGTGATGGCGCCGCCCTCGCCGATGGCGTGCAGGGCCAGCGCGCCCTGCAGCGTGACGGCGCCGTTGACGGCGATGCTGCCGCCCGTCAGGCTCAGCTTGCTCTGCGCGCTGCCGCCGCTCTCGCCCAAATTCAGCGTGCCGACCACGGTTAGCGCGCCGTAGTGGCCGCCATAGCCGCCGATGGCCAGGTTGGCGCCGCTGCTGGTCTTCAATTCTGCCTCGCTCAGGCCGAGCACGCCCGTGCCGTCGACGGCGCCGTTGCCGACGTTGATGACGCTGGCGCTGGCGTAGGTGTCGAGCTTGACGGTGGCCGCGCTCAGGGCGCCGCCCAGCGTCATCTGGTCGGCGCGCAGGGCGATGCTCGGCGCCTGCAGCTGCGCGCCGCCGCCCACCGTCAGCACGCCGCCGCCGGCGATGGCGCCCAGCGTGGCGTTGGCGTCGCCCAGGGTGATGTTGTGGTTCAGCGTGATGGCGGCGCCGCTGATCAGGTTCAGGTCGACCAGGTCGTCCAGGCCCAGGTTGGCGGCGCTGGCGATGGCGCCGGCGCTGCCGTTGCCCAAGGTCAGGGTGTGGCTGGAAATGCCGCTCAGCTCGCCCGACTCCAGACCCAGCGTGCCGCCGGCCTTGCCGCCCAGCGTGATGGCGCGCCCGCTCGTGAGCGGCGCCAGGGTGACGCTGCCGCTGCCGCTGTTGCCGCCGGCGTCGATGCCGTGGCCCAGGGTCATGTTGTCGGCCAGCAGGGTGGCGCTCGCCACGCCGCTGATGTTGCCGTTGCTGCCCACGACGATGCCGCCGTTCGCCTCGCTCGCCGTCACGGCCAGCGCGCCGCCGCCCAGCGTCAGCGCGTCGAGAATGCTGACGTTGCTGCCGCTCAGGTTGAGGTTGCCGCCGCCGCTGGCGATGGCGCCGCCGGCGTTGATCGTCAACGCGCCGCTGCCGTGTTCGCTGCCGCCGGCGTCGTTGGCGCGCAAGGTGATGGCGCCGCCGGCGCTGCTGATGGCGGCGTTGACGTTGATGTCGTTGCCGGCCAGCGCCGTCAAGCCCGTGCCGGGGTTGACGATCGTCACGGCGCTGCTGAAGGTGATGTCGTGGTTGGCCTGCAGCACCACGTCGGCGGTCGCGGCCGACAGCAGCGCGGCGTTCACCTGGCTGGGGCCGGTCGACGGCGGATTGGCGAACAGCGCCACGTCGGCCAGCGAGGCGCTGCCGTTGGCGAGCACCACCTCGATGTCGTAGGGGTCGAGCAGCCAGCGGCCGCGCGCGCCGGCCGGCGCGCCGGCGTCGACTCTGGCGCCGGCCACGTCCAGATAATGGCCCGAGGTTTCCACCAGGCCGCCGTTGCCGCCGGCCGCGCCGCCGCGCGCCGAGATGGCGCCGTGCATGCGCGTGGCCGCGTCGCCCCACACCACCACCTTGCCGCCGTCGCCGCGCGCCAGCGCGTCGGCGCGGATCTGCGCCGCCGGCGCGACGAAGGTCTGCTGCGCGTTCTGCACAGCCGCGTTGGCGCCCTGGTAGTCGCCGCCGACCAGCACGCTGCCGCCGCCGGCCGCGCCGCTGGCGTCGACCAGGGCGTTGCCGTTCAGGCCGACCTGGCGGCCCAGCAGCTCGATGTGGCCGCCCTGCCCCGCCGCGTTGACGGCGCTGGTGCTGCTGCCGGCCTCGAGCAGCGTGCTGCCGCTGGCCTTGAGGATGATCTGGCCCTGCGCGCCGCGCACCGCCGTGTCGGCGTTGATGCTGCCGCGCTGGCTGACCAGCGCGCCGTAGATGCCGACCCGGCCGCCGCTGGCGACGATGGCGCCCAGGTTCAGGGCGCGGTCGGCCGGCGCCGCCAGCAGCACGCGCACGTCCGGATTGCTCGAGTCGACCAGCTGCACGCTGCGCCCGGCCGCCAGCACCACCTCGCCGTTGGGCGCGGTGACCAGGCCGTTGTTCTCCACCTCGGGCGCCAGCAGGAAGATCTGGCCGCCGCCCGGCGTGGTGATGGCGCCGGCGTTGGCCACCTTGCCGGCGTTGGCGCCGGCGACGAAGTTGTTCTTGCCGGCCAGGAAGTCGGCGTTGGAGATCGCCAGGCTGGAGGCCACCAGGCCGTTGACGTCGACCCGCGAGTCCTTGCCGAACAGCACGCCGTTCGGGTTGATCAGGAACACCTTGCCGTTCGACTGCAGCGCGCCGAGGATCTGGCTGGGGTCCTGGCCGGTGATGCGGTTGAGCACCCGGCTGTCGCCGCCCTGCTGGATGAAACGGGTCAGCTCGCCCGGATTGATTGAAAAGCTCTTCCAGTCGATGATGGTGTTGGGCGTGTTGGTGATCGAGAACAGCGCGCCCTGCTGGTTGAACGTGGCCTGGCCGTGCACCACCTGCGGCGAGACGGGGTTGGCCTGCGCCGTGCTGAAGCAGGCCGCCACCACCACCGCCAGCAGTTTGCGGCGCAGATGCAGGGAGGCCGCCGTGTTGGCGGACCGGAGGGGGTGCTGGCTGTAGAGGTTTTTCATCATCGTGTCCTGGTGTGGCCGGGCCGCCTAGTAAGACAGGCCGAGGCGCAGATGCAGACGGTTGGCGTCGGCGCGCGCGGTGGCGCCGGCCCGCAGCACATGGCCGTAGTCGATTTGCAGATTGAGGTTGTTGCCGACCAGCCAGCGCAGGCCGAGGCCGGCGCTGGCGATCGAGGTGCTGTCCAACTCGCCCGGCAGGGCGTGGCTGCGGCGCACCCAGGCGTTGTCGTAGAAGGCCAGCAGGCGGCAGTTCCAGCCCTCCCTGCCGGCGCACAGGTTGGGCGTGTAGGCCTCCAGGTTGGCGCCCAGGCCGCTGTCGTTGGAGATCTCGCGCTCGGCGAAGCCGCGCACCGAGCTCGAACCGCCGGCGCCGAACTGCTCGCCGGGGATCAGCGCGTCGGCGCTGTACTGGCCGTTGACGATGGCGCGCAGCTGCCAGTCGCCGGCCAGGGCGCGGCTGGCGCTGGCGGCCAAGCGCAGCGCCGTGTAGTCCGCCCTGGCGCCGGCGCGCGCCAGCGTGAAGGCGCCTTGGCCGCCGTTCGCGCCGCCGGAAATGTTGCGCAGCAGGGTCAGCGAGGCGCTGGCCTCGCCCTTGTCCAGCGTCCAGATGCCCAGGTAGCCCAGGCTCAGCGGGCGCACCGTGACGTCGTTGCCGAGCTGCTGGCCGAGCAGCTCGACGCTGTTCTTGAAGGCCTTGTAGTCGACGCCGTAGAGCAGGCGCGACTCGTAGTTGCCGCGCTTGGCCAGGTTGTGGGTGTAGCGCGCGCCGTACACCGCGCCCTTGCCGCTGACGGCCAGGTCGAACACGCCGGCGCTGACGGTGCCCGAGTCGACGTTCGAATAGCTGGCGTACAGGTCGAGCGCGTCGCCCAGCGCGTACAGGGGGATGTGGTAGCCGGCGCCGTACACCTTGACCCGGCTGGGGTGTTCCAGCGTGGTGGTGTATTGCAGGCTGGCGACGTGGTCGCGGCCCCACAGGTTGGCGTGCTGCAGCACCACGCCGGCGTGGGTTTTGCCGGTCTGCTCGCTGCCGGTGTTGTCCAGGTTGAGCATGGCCTTCCAGCGGCGCTCGTCGGCCACCTCCAGCACGGCGTCGACCTCGTCGTCGCGCTCGCCGCTTTGCAGCTTCAGGTTGACCTTTTTGGCCGGGTTCTCGTTGGCCAGCCTGAGCTCGGTGGAAATCTGTCCCAGGTCGGGCACCTGGCCCTCCCGCAGCGCCGGCAGGCTGCGGCGGATGTTGGCCTCGTCGAAGTGCTGGTTGTTCTTCACGCCGACCCGGCCGATGCTGGTCTGCACCACCTTGAAGCGCACCACGCCCCGGTTCAGCTCCTGCTCCGGCAGTTCGACGGTGACCACCTTGTAGCCGCGCGCGTGGTAGGCCGCCTCGAGCGCCTCGAGGGCGCGCTGGACGTCGCCGAAGTCGCGCTCCTTGCCGGTGTAGCGGGCCAGCAGCTGCTCGATCTGCGCCGCCGGCAGCAGGGTGTTGCCGCTGACGTCGAAACGGCTGATGTCGAAACGGATGGGCGCGTCGGCCCCGGCGCTCCAGCCCGGCGCCGACGCGGTGGCCAGCAGGGAGCCCGCGAGCAAGCTCAGCAGGTGCAGTGTCAAATGTCGGGTCATGGATTTTCTTGCGCTGTGGATGAAGTTGCCTGCTCCGATGCTAGCATAGTGGGGCACGGAAAAACCCCTCCCGCCTTGCATTTAGTGTCCAGAGGCAACACTTTTCAATTGTGACGAAGCGCTTGCGCCATCTCAAAAACAAGGCGGCCGGCGACGCCATGCTGCTGCGCGCCTGCTGCGGCGCGAGGAAGCGGCCCGGCGGCTTTGCCGGGCGGGACGGGCCGCGGGCACGGCCGAGTCCTGCCGGCCGGCGCCATCGCGCAAAACTAGCCCGGAGGAAATTGTTGTTAGCCGGAGTCTAGCCTGCTTTGCCCGCCTCGCCAGCAACTTCCGTGCGATCCCCGGGTTGTCGAGGCAGACGCACTGCGGGCGGCGCGGCGATATGACTACGGCCTCGGCCTCGACATAGCGTTATCGTTTGACAAGTCATTTGCCAACGTACTCACTAATCTTCGCAATCCTGGCAGGTCGTTCTGAATCGTCTTCCAGACGATTTCGAAGTCCACCTTGAAGTAGCCATGTGCCACCGCGTTACGCATTTGGTATGCGAAAGCCAACGGCAATTCTGGATGGCTCGCCGCGAAGTCGGGGAAATGTCGCTCCACGTTGTTGCTCGCTTCGCCAATGATTTCAAAATTGCGAATCACGGCGTCTTGCACCAGTTCGTTGTTCAAAAACGTCAACTCGTCCATCAGTTCGGTATAGCGACCGACACGCTCGATGGCTTGGAGAATATGCGCCAAGTAATCAACCAGCCGTTGCTGGTCGCGGCTCATACCGGCAACGCCTCGGCAAGCACGGCGAAACGGAATTTTTCGGGGAGCGACTTCGGCGTCAACACGTCGACAGGAACGCCCAGCAGTTGCAACAACTCGTGCCGGATGGCGCCGATATCGAACAAGGTCGTTTCAGACGTCGGGTCGATCAGGATGTCGAGATCGCTGTTCTCGGTGTCGTTGCCATGTACCACGGAACCGAAGACGCGGGCATTGCCGGCGCGGTGAGACGCGACGATGCGCCGGATGGCTTCGCGATGCAGTTGCAGGGCAATGGATGGCTTCATACAAGTTTCCCTTCAATCAGCCTTAGCATGCCGCCAATCTTACCTCACTTGGTGTCGAAGGTGGTCACGCCGTCCCAGCCGGGGCCGGGCGGGTGGGCGCGCAACCACGCCACGCGGCCGGCGTACAGCGCGTACAGGCCGCGCTCGGGCGCCGCCGCGCCCAGCTCGGCCAGCAGGCGCTCGGCCTGGTCCCAGTCCTGCGCCCGCACGGCGGCCAGCGCCGCGTCCCAGCGCGCCAGCTCGGCCAAGGTGGCGGCGTCGAGCTGGTCCGCCGGCGCCAGCGGCTCGTAGATGGCGACCGGCTCGTGCTTGCCCTTGACGCGCACCAGGTCCAGCTCGCGGTAGGCGAACTCCGGCGCCGCCGCCCGCGTCGACTCGCCCACCGCGATGCCGACGCCGTAGACCTTGGTGATGCCCTCCAGCCGCGAACCGAGGTTGACCGCGTCGCCCATCACCGTGTAGGCGCGGCGGATCTTCGAGCCCATGTCGCCCACGTGCATCAGGCCGCTGTTGACGCCGATGCCGATCCTCAAAGGCGGCCAGCCGCGCGCGATGAAGTCCAGGTTCAGCCGCGCCGCGCTGGCCTGCATCAGCAGCGCCGTGGCGACGGCCCGGCTGGCGTGGTCGGCGAAGGCCACCGGCGCGCCCCAGAATGCCATGACGGCGTCGCCGATGTACTTGTCGAGGGTGCCGCGGTGGCTGTCGCGGATGTCCTCCGACATCGCCGTCAGGTACAGGTTGATGTATTCGCGCAGCGCCTTCGGCGTCAGCCCCTCGGAGATGGTGGTGAAGCCGCGCACGTCGACGAACAACACGGTCAGCTCGCGGCTCTCGCCCTCCATGGTGTATTTTTCCGGGTCGTCGGCCATCTCGGCGACCAGCTCGGGGGCGACGTACTCGCCGAAGCGCGACACCAGCGCGCGGCCGCGGCGCACCTCGAAGAAATAGCCCCAGGCCAGGTTGACGATGAACAGCGCGGACACCAACAGCAGCGCGGCGGCCATGTTGAGCACGGCGTCCTGCGCGCTGTACAGGTAGTAGTTGAAGCCGACGACGGCGGCCGTCGCCGCCAGCGCCAGCAGCACCGAGGGCAGCGGCGACAGCACGGCCAGCGCCGCCGTCAGCAGCAGGCCCAGCGCCACCACCTGCAGGAACTCCAGCGCCAGGGCGTAGGAGGGGCGCGACTTGAAGCTGTTGTCGAGGATCGACTTGATCAGGTTGGCGTGCACCTCGACCCCCGGGTACTCGGCGTTGACCGGGGTGGCGCGCACGTCGTTGAGGCCGGGCGCGGTGGTGCCGACCAGCACGATGGCGTCCTTCAGCAGGGCCGGCGCGACCTTGCCGGCCAGCACGTCGGCCGCCGACACGTAGCGGAAGGCGCCGCCCTCCGGTCCGCCCCGGCCGCGGAACTGCACCGTGGTGGTCAGCCCCTCGCCGACCGGGATGCCGATCTGCCCCCTGCCGCGCGGGCCGTCGACGAACAGGCTGATGTAGTCCAGGCCGCCGTTGTCGAGCTCGGCGGCGGACAGGCTGTCGGCGGTCTCGTCGAAATACGGCGCGATGGCGCGCGCGTTCAGGTAGACGGCGCAGACGGCCAGCGACAGCGAGGGGTAGTAGCCGTCGCCGATGCGCTGCAGCAGGGTCGACGAGCGCACCACGCCGTCGCCGTCGGTCATCGCCGTGAAGATGCCGGCGCCGCGCGCGGCCTGCTGCAGGCGGGCGATGTTGGCCTCGTAGCCGCGCGCCGTGTAGGCGCTGACGGCGCGCCCGTTGAGCCCGGCGACGGTGAAGGCCGGCGCCGGCAGCACGCCCTTGAGCTGCTTGTCCGACACGTTGTAGCCGAGCACCACCGGGCGCCCGGCGATGGCCGCCGCCAGCAGGCCGTCGTAGTCCAGCTCGGCCTTCAGCCCGGCCAGGCTGGCCTCGAAGCCGGCCACGTCCTTGAGCCGCCCCTGCGCCAGGCGCTGCAGCACGGCGTAGCCGGACGAGGTGTCCGGCTCGGGGAAGGAGATGTCGAAGCCGATCGCGCCGGCCTGGTAGTGCCCGGCCAGCCGCGCCACCAGGCGCGCCATCACGTCGCGGCTCCAGGGGAAGCGGCCGACCTCGCTCAGGCTCTTCTCGTCGATGTCGACGATCACCACCCGCGGGTCGAGCACGGCCGGCTCGAGCCGCATGCGCTGGTCCGACAGGAAGGTGTCGAGGTGGGCCGGCGCCGCCAGCGGCAGGTAGTCCAGCGTGTACAGCGCCGCCAGCGCGGTCAGCAGCAGGCCCAGCGCCCAGCGCGCGCCGTGCTTGCGCAGCCGCTTGGCCCAGCGGGGCGGGATCAGGCGCAAGCGGCCTCCCCTGTCGTGTGCGGACGCGCCATCGGGCTAGGGCCGGTAGCCCGGGATCAGCGCCTCGTCGACGGCGTCGATCTGGCGCGGGTCCATGTTCTTGTCGGCGAAGGCCTGGTACACCTTGCGGCGGATGAAGATGTCGAACAGGTCGGGGTCGATGTGGCCGTTCAGGCTGAAGTTGCCGAGGATGCGCAGCGACTCCGACAGCGTCTTGCCCTTCTTGTAGGGCCGGTCGCGCGCCGTCAGCGCCTCGAAGATGTCGGCGATCGCCATCACCCGCGCCTGCACCGACATCTGCGCCTTGACCAGGCCGCGCGGATAGCCCTTGCCGTCCATCCGCTCGTGGTGGCCGCCGGCGTACTCGGCGACGTGCTGCAAATGCTTGGGCCAGGGCAGCGCCTCGAGCATGCGGATGGTCACCACGATGTGGTTGTTGATCACCTTGCGCTCCGCCTCGGTCAGGGTGCCGTAGCGGATCGTCAGGTTGGCCACCTCCTCGGCCGAGAGGAAGTCCTGCTCGCCGCCGTCCGGGCCGCGCCAGCGGTAGGCGGCGATCTCGCGCACGCGCTGCTGGTCGGCCGCCGCCATGCCCTCGCCGCCGATGTTGGCCTGGCGCAGGAAGTCGCGGTCGCCGTCGAGCTGGGCCAGGCGCGCCGCCAGCCCGGCGGCGCAGCCGGCCGGGTCGGCGCCGCCGCACTGGGCGCGCAGCGCGGCCAGCTCGGCGTCGCGGCGCAGCACCTCGAAGCGGGTGTCGATCATGCCGATGCGGTCGAAGATGGTCTCCAGCTTGGTCGCCTTGTCGACCACGTGGACCGGCGTGGTGATCTTGCCGCAGTCGTGCAGCAGGCCGGCCAGCCACAGCTCCTTGCGGTCGGCCTCGCTCATGCGGAACTCGGCCAGCGGCCCGCTCTCGGTGTCGTGCACCGCCTCGGCCAGCAGCATGGTCAGCTCCGGCACGAACTGGCAGTGGCGCCCGGTGTAGGGCGACTTCTCGTCGATGCCGATGTTGATCAGGTTGACCAGCGACTCGAGCAGCTGCTCGAGCTGCAGGATCAGGCGCTGGTTGGTGATGGCCACCGCGCCCTGCGCCGCCAGCGCCTCGATGAAGCGCTGGTCGGTGCTGGAGAAGGCGTGGATGGCGCCGCTCTCGCCGTCCTTGGCGTTGATCAGTTGCAGCACGCCGACCAGCTCGCCCTCGTGGTCGGTCATCGGCACCGTCAGGAAGGACTGCGAGTGGTAGCCGTAGTGCTGGTCGAACGAGCGCATGCCGGAGAAGTTGAAGACGTCGGCCTGGTAGACGTCCTCGATGTTGACCGACTGGCCGAAGTTGGCGGCGTAGGCCGCCACCGAGGCCAGGTTCTTCTCGCCGGCGGCGTCGTACAGCGGCACGCCGGGGATGTCGACCGCCGCGCCGCTGGCGCCGCCCAGGCGCAGGCCCAGGCTGTCGTTGACCGAGATGTGGAAGCACAGCTGGCGGCCGTCGGCGCTGGGGCGGTACAGGGTGCCGCCGTCGGCGCCGGTCATGCCCTTGGCCACCAGCAGGATGCGCTCGAGCAGCGAGTCGACGTCGTGGCCGCTGCCCAGCTCGACGCTGAGCTCGGTCAACAGGTCCAGCCGCTCGGCGATCCGGATGTGGTTCAACTCTTGCATGGTGGTGATCGTGCCCGTAGAGGTGGGGAAGCGGCCGCGGATTTGACAAATCGCAATCCTAGACATGCTGATGGGAAGTGTAGCCGCAGCGCAAGCGCCTGTACATCGACAATTGCGCCGGCCGGCGCCGGCGGCCGCGAAATGTCGCTCGACATGTCGCAATTTGCCACCGAATTCGCCCCTGTTGTGCCGCACGCGGCCGCGCCGGACGGACCGACTGTGCCGGGCCGGGCGCAGTTTGCCCGCAGGCGCGGCGAAAAAGAGGCTATGATCGGGGGGATCGCGCCTTGCCTATTCCACCATGTTGATGCGGCGGGGCCAACAGATCGGGCCGCCCGCGTGGCGGCACCCACAACGATAGAGGGAACGGGCCGCATGGGCGACAGGGACACAGCATGAAATTCAAATTTTGGGGGGTGCGCGGCTCCATCCCCTCGCCCGGGCCGCGCACCGCGCGCTACGGCGGCAACACCACCTGCATCGAGGTGCGCAGCGACGACGGCACCTTGATCGTCATCGACGGCGGCACCGGCATCTTCGCGCTGGCGCAGTCGCTGCTGGCGCGCGGCCGCGCGCCGGTGCAGGCCAACATCTTCATCACCCACAGCCACTGGGACCACATCCACGGCCTGCCCTTCTTCTCGCCGCTGTTCATCCGCGGCAGCCGGGTGCGCCTGCACGGCGCCACCGACCCGGTGACCGGCAACGGCATCGAGCACGTGATGGGCGTGCAGTTGCAAAACAGCTACTTCCCGGTCAGCGAGACGCAGATGGACGCCACCATCGAATACACCACCCTGGCCGTCGGCGCGCCGATCGCCGTGGGCGACGCGGTGGTGCACAACGTGCTGATGAACCACCCGGTGACCGACCTCGGCTACCGGGTCGAGTGCAACGGCCGCTCGCTCTTCTTCACCGGCGACCACGAGCCCTTCTACAACATCCACCCGCCCGGCCACCCCGAGCACGCCGCCTACCAGGCCCACATCGAGCAGCGCAGCGCCGCCATCGACGCCGTGGTGCGCGGCGTCGACGCGCTGATCGTCGACTGCTCCTACACCCGCGAGGAGTATCCGGCCAAGCAGGGCTGGGGCCACGGCACCTTCGACGCGGCGCTGGCGCTGGCGGCGCGCACCGGCGCCAAGCGGCTGTACTGCACCCACCACGAGCCGACCCGCGGCGACGACGAGCTCGAGGCGGTGTTCGCCGACGTCATCGCCCGCCACGCCCCGCTGCCCGGCGGGCTGCAGGTGTTCCTCGCCTACGAGGGGCTGGAGGTCGAGCTGCACTAGTGCAGTGTTACGTTCTTGTTGGCGCATAAAAATGCGCCTTTGCCAGCCATGCGTCGTTGCAAATCCTCGCGATAGCCCGCTATCGCTCCGGTGTGCGCCTAGCCTGGCGGGCAAACGCATCATTTTTATTTGCGCCCCCAAGAACGCAACACTACACAATCCGGGCCGCCGGTCGGGCCTTTTCCGCATCTTGTCGCGCCTTCCCTGCCAAGGAGTGCCAGCATGAACGACACCGCCAACCGCGTCCCGCCCAGCGAGCTCGACCTGCGCCTGGCCTTCCTCCAAAAGCTGCAGGCGGTGAGCACCAAGATCCACGCCACCCGGCAGCTCGACGAGATCATGCTCGACCTGGGCATGGAGTTCTGCGACCTGTTCAACTGCGAGCGCTTCACCCTGTACGCCATCGACGGCGAGCATATCGTCTCCAAGGTGAAGACCGGGCTGACCACCTTCCGCGACCTGAAGCTGCCGATCGGTCCGCACAGCATCGCCGGCTACGTCGCCCAGACGCTGCGCACCGTCAACCTGGCCGACGTCTACGACGAGGCCGAGCTGCGCCGCCACTCGACCGAGCTGCGCTTCCAGCGCGGCGTCGACCAGCGCACCGGCTACCGCACCCGGCAGATGCTGGTGGCGCCGCTGCTGGCGGTGCAGTCGCACGAGCTGCTCGGCGTGGTGCAGTTCATCAACCACCGGGGCGGCGGCCCCTTCCCCGCCATCGCCGTCGACGGCGTCGAGCAGTTGTGCGACACGCTGTCGGTGGCCCTCAGCCAGCGCCTCGGGCCGCCGCAGCTGGTGCGCGGCAAGTACGACGGGCTGGTCGCCGAGGCGCTGCTGTCGGCCGCCGAGCTGGAGCAGGCCACCCGCACGGCGCGCCAGCAGGGGCGCGACATCGAAGAAGTGCTGGTCGAGCAGTTCCAGCTCAAGCCGGCCGCGCTGGGCCGCGCGCTGGCCGGCTTCTACGGCGTGCCCTACGAGCCGCACCGGGCCGAGCGGCTCAAGCCGGTCGAGCTGCTGCGCCACCTGAAGCGCCAGTACATCGAGGAGAACGGCTGGCTGCCGCTGGAGGACGGCAAGGACGGCCTGCTGGTGGTGGCGCTCGACCCGGAGCGGGTGGCGCAGGCCCACATCGTCAAGCAGATCTTCCCCAAGGCCAAGGAGCACTACCGCGTCACCAGCGGCCGCGAGTTCGGCCAGATGGTCGAGCTGTTCTACGGCGCCGCCGCCGACTCGGGCAGCGTCGGCGACCTGCTGTCGGGCATGGACGGCGACGACGAGGAGGACGGCGGCGGCGGCGAGGTGTCCGAGGCGGTCGAGAACGAGCTGGTCAAGCTGCTCAACAAGATCATCGTCGACGCCTACCGCCAGGGCGTCTCCGACATCCACATCGAGCCGCTGCCGGGCAAGGGCAAGACCGGCATCCGCTTCCGCAAGGACGGCACGCTGGTGCCCTACATCGAGATCCCGGCCAGCTACCGCAGCGCGCTGGCGGCGCGCGTCAAGATCATGTGCGACCTCGACATCTCCGAGCGGCGCAAGCCGCAGGACGGCAAGATCAAGTTCAAGAAATACGGCCCGCTCGACATCGAGCTGCGCGTCGCCACCATCCCCTCGGCCGGCGGCGTCGAGGACATCGTCATGCGCATCCTGGCGGCCGGCGAGCCGATCCCGCTCGAGCAGCTCGGCGTGCTGCCGTTCAACCTGGCGCGGCTGCGCGGCGCCATCGAGAAGCCCTACGGCCTGTTCTTCGTCTGCGGCCCGACCGGCTCGGGCAAGACCACCACGCTGCACTCGGTGCTGCACCACCTGAACACGCCCGAGACCAAGATCTGGACCGCCGAGGACCCGGTCGAGATCACCCAGAAGGGGCTGCGCCAGGTGCAGGTCAACCGCAAGGCGGGGATGGACTTCGCCACCGTCATGCGCGCCTTCCTGCGCGCCGACCCGGACATCATCATGGTCGGCGAGATGCGCGACAAGGAGACCGTCGGCATGGGCATCGAAGCCTCGCTGACCGGCCACCTGGTGTTCGCCACCCTGCACACCAACAGCGCGCCCGAGTCCATCGTGCGCCTGCTCGACATGGGCATGGACCCGTTCAACTTCGCCGACGCCCTGCTCGGCATCCTGGCGCAGCGGCTGGCCAAGCGCCTGTGCGGCGACTGCAAGCAGGCCTACCAGCCGGACGCCGCCGAGCTCGAGCTGCTGCTGGACGAATACTGCGAGGAGCTGCTCAACACCGCCGCCTTCCAGGCCGACGCGGCGGCCGGGCGCGGCGCCGTGCTGGCCGGCTGGCGCCAGCGCTACGCCGACCGCGACGGCCGCTTCACGCTGTACCGCGCCGTCGGCTGCGCGGCCTGCAACAAGGGCTACCGGGGCCGCGTCGGCCTGCACGAGCTGATGCTCGGCACGGACAAGGTCAAGCGCCTGCTGCAGGAGCACAGCCGGGTCGCCCAGCTGCTCGCCGCCGCGCTCGAGGACGGCATGCTGACGCTGAAGATGGACGGCATCGAGAAGGTGCTGCTGGGCATCACCGACATCAAGATGGTGCGGGCGGTGTGCATCAAATAGTCCAGCGGGAATGAGGTCACAAGTTGTGACCTCAGAACGGCGGGGTCAGTGCCGACATTCGGACACGAGCTCGACTGTAGCTAAGAATCCAAACTGCCATTTCCCTGAGCTGGATCACCTCCGCCAGCTCGGCCTACAGTTAGGCTCACACAATGACCCGACCTCTCAGACTGGAATTTCCCGGCGCGCTATACCACGTCACCTCACGGGGCGATCGTAGCGAGGACATCTATTGCGATACCGGCGACCGATACGCCTGGTTAGAAATAATGGGATTGACCGCCGCAAGATTTAACTTCGTGGTCCATGCCTACTGCCAAATGGGCAACCACTACCATCTGTTGCTTGAAACCAGGGAAGGAAACCTATCACAGGGAATGCGGCAATTGAACGGCCTGTATTCGCAGCACTTCAACCGACGTCATGGGGTAGTCGGCCATCTTTTCCAAGGGCGCTATAAAGCCATCCTCGTTCAGAAGGACAGCTACCTATTGGAGCTGGCGCGCTATATCGTGCTGAATCCTTTGAGGGCGAACGTGGTGAAAAAACTGGGCGACTGGCCATGGAGTAGCCACCATTTCACGATGGGTCGCACAGCCGCACCCACTTGGCTGAACACCGACTGGCTACTCAATCAATTCGGCGCGTCCCGCCAGGAAGCCATGTCGGCCTATGAGAATTTTGTTGTTGCGGGCCACGGCCTATCCAATCCCCTGAACAAGACTTCTCACCAAGTACTCTTGGGCGACGAGGCCTTCATCGCGCACCATCGCCAACCGCCACAGCCAGATCTCATTCGCGCAGTGTCCAAAGTGCAGAGACGTTCACTCGCTTTGCCGCTGGGCGAGTACGAGAAGAAGTACGCCAGTCGCGACGAGGCGATGGCCCAGGCATACTATTCGACCGCCTTCACCATGCGGCAGATCGGCGAACAATTCGGTGTGTCATACAAGACGGTTGGCCGCGCCGTACAAAAATTCGAAGCGCTACTGGCATCCGAGCGCCATTGTTGAGGTCGTGTCCGAATGTCGGCACTGACCCCGCCTTACGCGTCCGCCGTGTCCGGGTCTTCCTGCGCGACAATAGTTGTGTACTCAAGCTTTTCCATGCCGCCAACATAGCGCAGAATTGCCCTTGCGACAAGGTCGGGCCGGCGCCGACGGCCTGGACGCACGCCCCGCCAAATCGCCGCGCCCGCTGTCGCGCAAGCGCCGGCAATGGTATGCTTCGGGTGAGCAGCACGCGCATCCGCATTGACCACCCTGCCCAGCGGCACGCGCCGTTCCGGGCCAGCAACTAGCCTCCGCCATGCCCGACGCGCGCCACCGGCGTCACTGTTCCACCCTATCGCCGGGCGCCCCGTTCGCGCCCGCCCGTCCCTTCTTTACGAGACGTCTTGATGACTACTGAAACCTTTATCCCCGGCAAAGATGCCGCCCTCGAAACGACCATCGCCACCATGCAGGCCAAGCTGGCCAAGCGCGGCTTCAAGCTCAACGAGTCGTCGCTGCTGCACGAGGTCGACGGCATCTGGTCGACCCACATGAAGGACAGCGAGTGTCCGATGCTGTTCTCCAACGGCAAGGGCGCCACCGAGCTGGCCGCCCGCGCCAGCGCCTACGGCGAGTTCTTCGAGCGCCTCGGCACGCACTACTTCTGGACCCACTTCAACCTCGGCGCGACCCGCGCCGCCCGTCCCTTCGTCCACTATCCGCAGGAGAAATGGTTCCAGCCCGGCGCCGACGGCGAATGGCCGGCCGAGATGCTCAACGCCGAGCTGCACGCCTTCTACAACCCGGACGGCGAGATCGACGGCAGCGTGCTGGTCGACCTGAACTCGGGCAACGTCGAGCGCGGCATCTGCGCCCTGCCGTACAAGCGCCTGCGCGACGACAGCACCGCCTACATCCCGGTCAACATCATCGGCAACCTGTACGTCAGCAACGGCATGGCCGCCGGCAACACCGTCAAGGAGGCGCGCAGCCAGGCGCTGTCGGAGATCTTCGAGCGCGCCATCAAGTACCGCATCATCGCCGAGGGCCTGTGCCTGCCCGAGGTGCCGGACGACGTCGTCGCCCGCTACCCCAACATCGCCGCCGGCATCGCCGGCCTGCGCAAGGCCGGCTTCGGCATCCTGGTCAAGGACGCCTCGCTGGGCGGCAAGTACCCGGTGATGAACGTCACCCTGGTCCATCCCAAGGACCAGGGCGTGTTCTCCAGCTACGGCGCGCACCCGCGCTTCGAGATCGCGCTGGAACGCGCCATGACCGAGCTGCTGCAGGGCCGCGCCCTCGACTCGCTCGAGGGCTTCCCCGAGCCGGGCTTCGACATGAGCGAGATCAACGCCGTGGCCAACCTGGAGATCCACTTCGTCGACTCGAGCGGCGTGATCAGCTGGAACTTCATGAGCGACACGCCGGACTTCCCCTTCTGCGACTGGAACTTCAGCAGCACCACCGACGAGGACTACCAGTGGCTGGTCGACGCCGTCCACGCCGAGGGCAAGGACATCTACGTGGCCGACTTCAGCGAACAGGGCGCCTACAGCTGCCGCATCCTGGTGCCGGGCTTCTCGGAGATCTACCCGGTCGAGGACCTGGAGTGGGAGAACAACAGCATCGGCAACGAGCTGCGTCCGCTGCTGGTGCGCCTGCACGATCTGAGCGTGCAGGAATGCACCAGCCTGCTGGCCGACCTGCAGACCTCGAACCTGAACGACGAGCGCCCGCTGTGGGAGATCCTCGGCCTGGCCATCCCGCTGGGCACGCCGTGGAAGCAGCTGCGCATCGGCGAGCTGAAAACCCTGCTGGCCCTGGTGGTGGGCGACCAGGAGGCGATCCTCGAGGGTTGCGACTGGATCCACCACTTCAAGGACCTGGCGCCGGCGCGCCGCCTGGTGTACCGCTGCGTCGAGGCCATCGTCAAGCTCGACGAGGACGACGAGTCGGAGAACTACACCCGCTCGCTGGCCCTGCTGTTCGGCGCCGAAACGCTGCAGCTGGCCGAGGCCCTGCTCGACGGCAGCGAGCGCTTCTTCGGCCTCGACACCCTGGGCCCGGACTTCGAGGGCAGCGCCATGCACCAGACCCTGCTGGCCGCCTACGACAAGCTGTTCGCCGCCGACGCGGCGTAGTTCAGCGCCGAGCCACCGGCACGGAATCAGGGTCAGACCCTAGGGTCTGACCCTCAATGCCGCCGCCGGCACATGGGCGCGCAGTAAAAAAGGGAGCCGAACGGCTCCCTTTTTTCACGTCCGCCAGCGGCGGATGGACAAACAATTACATGATGTGGTGGCCGACCCACCAGGCGATGGCGGCGACGAAGGCCGAGGCCGGAATCGTGAACACCCAGGCCCAGACGATGTTGCCCGCCACGCCCCAGCGCACCGCCGACATCTTCTGCGCCGAGCCGACGCCGACGATGGCGCCGGTGATGGTGTGGGTGGTCGACACCGGCACGCCGAAGAAGCTGGCCATCAACAGGGTCAGCGCGCCGCCGGTCTCGGCGCAGAAGCCGCCCACCGGTTTGAGCTTGGTGATCTTCTGGCCCATGGTCTTGACGATGCGCCAGCCGCCGAACAGCGTGCCGAAGCTGATCGCCGCGTAGCAGGAGATGATCACCCACAACGGCGGCGACTTGTCGGCCACCGAGCTGTGGCCGGCGGCGATCAGCAGCATCCAGATGATGCCGATGGTCTTTTGCGCGTCGTTGCCGCCGTGGCCCAGGCTGTAGCTGGCGGCCGACACCAGTTGCAGGCGGCGGAACCACTTGTCGACCCGCCGCGGCGTCGAGCGCACGAAGATCCACGAGACGATCAGCATGATGATCGAGCCGAAGATGAAGCCGAGCAGCGGCGACAACACGATCCATTCGACCGTCTTGAGCAGGCCGCCGCCGGCCAGCGCGCCGGTGCCGGACTTGGCGACGGCGGCGCCGACCAGGCCGCCGATCAGCGCGTGCGAGGACGACGAGGGGATGCCGTAGTACCAGGTGAACAGGTTCCAGACGATGGCGCCGACCAGGGCACCAAAGATGACGTACTGGTCGACCACGCCGGGGGCGATGGTGCCCTTGCCGACCGTGGCGGCGACGCCCAGGCCGACCACGAAGATGGCGATGAAGTTGAAGACGGCGGCCATGGCGACGGCGGCCTGCGGCTTGAGCACGCCGGTCGAGACCACCGTGGCGATCGCGTTGGCGGCGTCGTGGAAGCCGTTCATGAAGTCAAACACCAGCGCCAGGGCGATCAACAGGCCGAGGACGTAGATGCTGATTGTGAGGGTGTGCATGGATTATTCTTTTCGCTTGGACAGATTCGGGGGCCGGCGCTTACGCGTTCTCGACGATGATGCCTTCGATGATGTTGGCCACATCCTCGCAGCGGTCGGTGACCGTTTCCAGAATCTCGTAGATCGCCTTCATCTTGATCAGGTTGCGCACGTCCGGTTCGTCGCGGAACAGCTTGGACATGGCGGCGCGCATGACGTGGTCGGCGTCCGACTCGAGGCGGTCGATCTCTTCGCAGATGGCGACGATTTGGCGCGAGTTGTCCATGTTGTGCAGCAGGGCGACGGCGTCGCGCACCTTCTCGGTACAGGCCAGCACCAGCTCGGCCAGGCGCTTGGCCTCCGGCGTCACCGAGTGCAGGTCGTACAGCGAGACGGTCTGGCCGGCGTCTTCCATCAGGTCGAGGATGTCGTCCATGCGGGTGATCAGCTTGTGGATGTCGTCGCGGTCGATCGGCGTGATGAAGGTCTTGTGCAACATGTCGACCGTGGCGTAGGTGATCTTGTCGGCTTGTTTCTCGATGCTTTCGATCGCGTGCACGCGGTTTTCCAGATCGTCGAAGTTGGTCATCAGGGCCAGCATCTCTTTCGCGCCCTTGACGCACAGGTCGGCGTGCTGGTTAAACAAGTCAAAAAATTTGCCCTCGGTGGGCATCAAGCGTCCAAACATGTCATTCTCCGTTCATTGATTCGTGGTTACTGCTGATGGCCGCCCGGTGGTCCGGACGGCGCAAAGAGGATTAGTCGCCTTGGTAGAGCGCCAGATTGCCGGCGTAGTTGCCAAACTTGGTGTATTGGCCTACCCAGGTCAGTCGCACGGCGCCGATCGGGCCGTTACGCTGTTTGCCGATGATGATCTCGGCGGTGCCCTTGTCGGGCGAGTCGGGGTTGTAGACCTCGTCGCGGTAGAGGAAGATGATGACGTCGGCATCCTGCTCGATAGCACCCGATTCGCGCAAGTCGGACATCACCGGCCGCTTGTTGGGGCGTTGCTCCAGCGAGCGGTTCAGCTGCGACAGGGCGATGACCGGACACTGCAACTCCTTCGCCAGACCCTTCAGGCTACGCGAGATCTCGGAGATCTCCGAGGCCCGGTTGTCGCCGGGCTGGCTGCCGGTCATCAGTTGCAGGTAGTCGACGATGATCAGGCCGAGCTTGCCGCACTGGCGCGACAGGCGCCGCGCGCGGGCGCGCAGCTCGATCGGGTTCAGCGCCGGCGTCTCGTCGATGAACAACTGGGCGTCGTTCATCTTCTGGATGGCGTGGGTCAGGCGCGGCCAGTCCTCGTCGTTGAGGCGGCCGGTGCGCAGGCGGTGCTGGTCGAGCTGGCCGACCGAACCGAGCATACGCATGGCCAGCTGGGCGCCGCCCATCTCCATCGAGAAGATCGCCACCGGCAGGCCGGCCTCGATCGCCACGTTCTCGCCGATGTTGACCGAGAACGCCGTCTTGCCCATCGAGGGGCGGCCGGCGACGATCACCAGGTCGCCCGCCTGCAGGCCCGAGGTCATGCGGTCGAGGTCGATGAAGCCGGTCGGCACGCCGGTGATCTCGCTCTGGTTCTCGCGGCTGTAGAGCTCGTCGATGCGCTCGACCACCTGGGTCAGCAGCGGCTGCACGGCGACCCAGCCCTGGGCGCCGCGGGCGCCCTGCTCGGCGATGGCGAAGATCTTCGACTCGGCCTCGTCGAGCATCTGCTTGACCTCCTTGCCCTGCGGGCTGAAGGCCTGGCCGGAGATCTCGTCGGCGACCGTGATAAGCTTGCGTAAAATACCACGATCACGGACGATCTCGGCGTAGCGGCGGATGTTGGCCGCCGATGGCGTGTTTTGCGCCATCGCGTTCAAGTACGCCAAACCGCCGATGTCGTCCGCCTTGCCCAGCGAGGTGAGCGCCTCGAACACGGTGATCACGTCGGCCGGCTTGGAGGCGTTGATCAGCTTGACGACCTGCTCGAAGATGATGCGGTGGTCGTAGCGGTAGAAGTCCTCCGCATGCATGAAGTCGGCGATGCGGTCGAACGCCGCATTGTCGCGCAGCAGGCCGCCGATGACGGACTGTTCTGCTTCGATGGAATGCGGCGGAATGCGGAGTGAATCTACTTGTGGATCTGAGGGGGCGTTCATGGCGCGAATTATACCTGCTTAGTCGCTCGGCAAAAAAAATCTGGCGAGAAAAAACTTTCCCAAACCAAAGAGCCACAGACGATAAAAAAGCCGGGCAAGCCCGGCTTCTCTATGTGTGCGGCGTGTCAAGCGGGCATTGCTGCCCGGTTCGAACTTAGGCTGCTTCGCCCACGACGGCGATGGTCACTTCGACCACGACGTCGGTGTGCAGTGCGACCGACACGGCGTGCTCGCCGGTGGTCTTCAGCGGGCCGGTAGGCATGCGCACGGCTGCTTTTTCAACAGCGAAACCAGCTTTGGTCAACGCTTCAGCGATGTCGAAGTTGGTGACGGAGCCGAACAGACGGCCATCGACGCCAGCTTTTTGCGAAACGGAAACGGTCATGCCGTTCAGTTTCTCGCCTTGGGCTTGAGCGGCGGCCAGTTTGATGGCGGCAGCTTTTTCCAGTTCAGCGCGTTTGACTTCGAACTCAGCCACTGCGGAAGTGGTTGCACGACGGGCCATTTTTTGCGGAATCAGGAAGTTACGTGCGTAACCGTCTTTGACTTTGACGACTTCGCCGAGGTTGCCGAGATTAACGACTTTTTCTAACAGAATGATTTGCATAGTTCTCTCCAGGATCTTATCTGAGCAACGCGATTAAGCGTGGTGCAGATCGGTGTAAGGCAGCAGCGCGAGGTAGCGAGCGCGCTTGATTGCGGTGTCAACTTGACGCTGATAGTGCGCCTTGGTACCGGTCAGACGTGCTGGCATGATCTTGCCGTTTTCCTGGACGAAATCTTTGAGCGTGTCGACGTCTTTGTAATCGACTTGTTCAACGTGCGCTGCGGTGAAGCGGCAGAACTTCTTACGTTTGAACAGTGGATTTTGTTGCTTGCGCTTTTCTTTCAGCTTGAGCTTGTTTTTGTCGAACTTTTTACCGAATGCCATTTTAGGCTCCTGTATCTAAATAGGTGCGCTGTCTTGGACAGCACTAAAATCAATGATGTGAAACACCAGGCTTTTGCTATTGCGCGTCTTCTTGTTCAGGAATCCGGTGAACTGGTACAGTCCACCCAGCGGCGTCTGGCTGAAGCGGCCCGAAATTTCGCCCGCGGCGACCGCGGAAATTTCGAACTCGCTCAACCGGGCGATGCCCGCCTCCATCTGCTGCGACCGGTGCTGTAGAACAGCATTGACGATCGGCATGCCGGCCGGGGTGTAGCGCAAGGCGTCCCGTTCGGCGATGAGGGCGATGAACTGGAGCTGGTTCAGCTCAGATTCCCGGACAATTAGGCCGCTGCAGGAGCAGGAGCAGCTGCTGGGGCTTCAGCGCGATGGGATTTCGCTGCATCTTCGCGTTGTACCGATTTCATCATCGGCGAAGGAGCGGTTTCCGCTTTCTTCATACGAACGGTCAGGTGGCGCAACACGGCATCATTGAATTTGAAGGCGGTTTCCAGCTCGACCAGGGTCTCGTTGTCGCATTCGATGTTCAGGCAGATGTAGTGTGCTTTGGCCAGTTTCTGGATCGAGTAAGCCATTTGACGACGGCCCCAATCTTCAACACGGTGAACGGAACCGCCGCGGGTGGTTACGCTGGCTTTGTAACGTTCGATCATGGCGGGCACTTGCTCGCTCTGGTCCGGATGGACGATAAATACTATTTCATAGTGACGCATGCAAACTCCTTAAGGACGGATAAACGCCCACCTTGGCGTCAAGACAAGTGTGGGAAGAGGTAAGCCGGCTACTATATCAGCTTTTCGCGCAAAGCTCAATGCCGTCGTTGCCGCCGGGCTAGAGCCGGGTCCGGCCGGGTCCGCCCGGGGCGGTGATTTGTGCATTATTTCGTCGAAAGCAAGAAATACCCTTGCATTCGGACGCCCACTGTACAAAAATACAGACTGTCTATATCCACAGTCCCCAGGCACCGATGATCAAGCTCACCGCACGTCAAGAACAAATTCTCAACCTGATCAAGGATGCGATCGAAAACACCGGCTTCCCGCCGACCCGCGCCGAGATCGCCAACGAGCTCGGCTTCAAGTCGGCCAACGCCGCCGAGGAGCACCTGCAGGCGCTGGCGCGCAAGGGCGCCATCGAGATCGCCGCCGGCACCTCGCGCGGCATCCGCCTGCTCGGCGTGCACGCCGAGGCGCCGGCCTCGAAGATCCCGGCCTCGCTGATGATGTCGCTGCCGTTGATCGGCCGCGTCGCCGCCGGTTCGCCGATTTTGGCGCAGGAGAATTTGGAGGCCAGCTACAACGTCGACCCGGCGCTGTTCTCGGCCAAGCCGGACTTCCTGCTCAAGGTGCGCGGCGAGTCGATGCGCGACGCCGGCATCATGGACGGCGACCTGCTGGCGGTGAAAAAGGTCGACAGCGCCAAGAACGGCCAGATCGTCGTCGCCCGCATCGGCAACGACGTCACCGTCAAACGCTACCGCAAGACCGGCAACACCATCGAGCTGCTGCCGGAGAACCCCGACTTCAAGATCATCAAGGTCGACCCGGAGGCCGACGAGTTCGCGCTCGAGGGTTTGGCGGTGGGCTTGATGCGTACCTGGCACTAGGCAACCAAGAAGAGCGGCGCGCTGCGGTTGATCCGCAGCGGCGCACTCCCCCTCCAACTAACCGGAATGAGCCGTTTTCCGGGGCGCTGCGGTGCGCAACGGAATTGCATTCTTCTTGACGATACTGATTTGAAGCTGGTGGCCGACGGCATCGCACAGCTTCACCATGCTTTCGATAGTCAGGTTGACGTCCCCACGTAGAACCTTGGTAACCCAGGCCGGCGAAGTTTTCAGCAGTTCAGCCACCTGCTTTCGGCTCAAACCGAGTTCACGGATCGCAAGATCAAGGGCGACAGCAAACTCCAGCTTGACGGTGTCCGCCGGATCAACCGGAAGCGCGTCGAACCACTGCTTCAACAAGTCCGCATCCATCTACCTACTCCTCGACAAAAATTCATTCTTGGCCTTGATGGCTTTTGCCACCTCAGCCATGTCAGCCTTCTGCGCCTTCTTCAGGTAGCCGTTCGTCAAACACAGTGTTTCACCATCGATAAAGCACAGCAAACGCAGGTCTCCCTTGATGAGCTCCAAAATCGAGTTTGCTTTGTTCGCCTCATGCATCATTGCGGACGTCAAACTCGACGGACCATTCTCCGCATAGCGGCCAAAAATGGCTTTAAATCCTCGGCAACTTGCCGCAGTAGCTCGGTTCATGCTTGATCTGTGCAAGAATTCAAGAATCGGACAAGTGATGCGCCATTCATCCGCCGTATCCACAAGCGCAGCGACCGTAAACGTATCTTTCGCAAGCACATAATAGGACATTTTTTAACCCATAGGTTAATTCAGCACTGATCTGCGACGTCCTAACTTATGACGTTTGCGAAAGGCGGCGTTAGATTTCGATCAAAGCGATTGAGCGCAGCACCCCGGAGGCCGACGAATTCGCTCTCGAGGGCTTGGCGGTGGGCGTGAAGCGTACTTGGTACTAAGTGCCAAGTTTCGTGCAGCCACTCCCCACGTCAAGCACGCCCTCCCCGCCCTATTCGCCGCCGCCTTTTTTCGTGCGCCCGCGCGGACCGATGGTCTTGGTCGTGACGTTTCTCCGTTCGTGATCGACCCTTAGCACGTGCAAGGTGTCGCCTTCGATCATGTAAAAGATCCGAAACGGAAAACGGTCGAGTGACCAGGTGCGCAGATCGATTCCGGGGAAGAGGTGGGCGAAACGTCGGGAGCCGACGTTGGGATGCTCCCGCAGCAAGGTCAGCGCTATGGAGAGCTGTTCCAGGAAGGTGTCCGGCAATCCAGGCGCCACCTCGGCATAGTATGCGAGTGCCTCGGCTAAGTCAGCAGAAGCCGACGAGCGCAAATGCAGTTTGAGCATTCGCCTACGTATCCAGGCCCGGGATGCCGGCGCGTAGGTCCGCAATGAGGTCGGCCACACTGGCGTAAGTCATGCCGGGGCCGCTGTCGAGCGCTTCCTTGACCAGTTCATAAACACGCTTCTCCTCCTCGTTCCGCGGGCCGTAGCTTTCCGGAACTTCGGGGAGCGGCATCAATTCCGCCGGGTCAATGGCTTTTAAGTTGAGCAATGGCATGCGGTCGATTATACGCCCGCTGGCAAAAATACCACCTAGCAGCCCTCCAACGCGCAGTTGAAGTCGCCGAGCATGTCGGCGGTGCACTCGATGCCGACCGAGACGCTGCTTGCCGACAAACTTGGCTAGCAACTCACAGTCGGGGTGCTCTCACCAGTTCGGAGATTGAGCCCGATCCAGCACCGGTAGCCGTTTCCATCTCCCTCCGGGCTATAGGTGCACTGAGCACCTCCCTTGCGGCGTTGACGATCGCCCCTCTTCTGACTACATGTCGGATGGCGATCTGGGCCAATCGAATCAAAAATCTCTTTCGCAGGCAGTCCTTCAACTGCGATGGCCAGCTTGCGGTCTGTCGCCGTCGGCGCGCCACGCTCCGCAAGCTGTTGGCCGGAGAAGATTGTGAAGCTCGCATGAAATGGCTTCCAGGCAGCCGGTGGGGCGGCGGCATAGGCCAGAGAAAGAAGCACTGGGGCGCCGAAGGACAGCCATATCATCACTCGCATCTCAACCTCGTAGCAGCACGTGAAAACGGCCGTCGTGACGGATCATCCCGGCGGCAGCCAGAACACTAGGGTAGTTAAAAATAGATCAGAACGACAAATGGGTACCAAAGGCATTGTTGGCCAGGCTTCACCAAATCGAATTGGGGCGTGTCAACCACTGTTCAGTAAGCGAGCATTTGCTGGACAATCTGCCAGCAAGGCTCGCACGCAGAATCTTACCTATCAAGATCGATGGTTCGGCACGCCAAGCAGCAAAAAAGGCAGCCCGGTTCGCACCGCGCTGCCTTTTGGCGTTACGACTGCGGGCTAGCGCCTAGCAGCCTTCCAACGCGCAGCTGAAGTCGTCGAGCAGGTCGGCGGTGTCCTCGATGCCGACCGAGACGCGGATCAGCGACTCGGCGATGCCCATGCTGGCGCGGCGCTCGGCGCCCATCTCGTAGAAGATGGTGTGCGCCACCGGGATAATCAGCGTGCGCGTGTCGCCCAGATTGCTGGCGGGGATGGCCAGCTTCAGGCGGTTGAGGAAGTCGAAGCAGTCGATGCCGTCCTTCAGCTCGAAGCTCAGCAGCGAGCCGTAGCTGCGGAACAGCTCGCCGCACAGGGCGTGCTGCGGGTGCGAGGCCAGGCCGGGATAGTGGACGGCGGCGACGCGCTCGTCGGCCTCCAGCAGCTTGGCCAGCGCGGCGGCGTTGGCGCAGGTGCGCTCCATGCGCAGCGCCAGCGTTTCGGCGCCGACGGCGATGTGGTGGGCCGCCTCCGGCCCCAGCGAGGCGCCGAAGTCGCGCAGGCCCTTGGCGCGGATCTGCGCCAGGCCCCATTGCGCCGGCGCCGCCTTCTTGTAGTTCTCGACAATGTTCGGGTAGGCGTTCCAGTCGTAGGCGCCGGTGTCGGTCAGGCTGCCGCCCAGGGCGTTGCCGTGGCCGCAGATCGACTTGGTCAGCGCGTTGACCACCAGGCCGGCGCCGACCGACTTGGGCCGGAACAGGTAGGGCGTGGTCATGGTGTTGTCGACGATGTAAAGGATGCCGCGCTCGCGGCACAGCTCGCCGATGCGCCGCAGGTCGGCGACCTGGGTGCGCGGGTTGGCGATGGTCTCGACGAAGACGATGCGGGTGGCCGGCGTCAGCGCGGCGGCGACGTTGGCCACCTCGGTGGCGTCGACGAAGGAGACGTCCACGCCCTGCCCGGCGACGGTCTGCCACAGGCTGTTGGTGTTGCCGAACAGGAAGGACGACGAGACCACGTGGTCGCCGGCGCGCAGCAGCGACTGGAACACGGCGCCGATGGCGCCCATGCCGGTGGCGAAGCACAGCGTGCCGACGCCCTGCTCCATCTGGTTGACCTTGTCTTCCAGCGCGGAGACGGTGGGGTTGCCCTGGCGGCCGTAGCGGAAGCCCGGCTCCTTGCCCTGGAACACGGAGGCGAGCTGGCGCGCGTCGTTGTAGCCGAAGGCCACCGAGGTGTGGATGGGCTTGTGCAGCGAACCGTGCTCGATGCCCTTCTGCCGGTCGTTGTGCAGGATGGTGGTGGTGAAGCCGTAGTTTTTCTTGTCGTTCATGGTCTATTCCGCGCCGGCGGAACAAGGCCGCCAGGCATAAAAAAACCCGGCGTCGCTACTGCGGCGCCGGGCTGGTCATCACCCTTCGGTGGTGGCCAGGTTCAGGTTCAGCTGGGAGCGTCCGGCGTCCTCCGGGCCGGGGGCCTTGGGGTTGTGGCGGGCGTATTCCAGCTTGTCCAGGTAGTCCTGCGAGATGTCGCCGGTGACGTAGATGCCGTCGAAGCACGAGGCCTCGAAGTTCTTCAGCTCCGGGTTGACGTCGGAGATGGCGCGCTTGAGCGCGTCGATGTCCTGGTAGACCAGGGCGTCGGCGGTGATCTCGCGGCAGACTTCCTCAGTGGTGCGGCCGTAGGCGATCAGCTCGTCGCGGGTCGGCATGTCGATGCCGTACACGTTCGGGTAGATCACCGGCGGCGCGGCCGAGGCGAAGATCACCTTCTTGGCGCCGGCCTCGCGGGCCATCTGCACGATCTCGCGGCTGGTGGTGCCGCGCACGATCGAGTCGTCGACCAGCAGCACGACCTTGTCCTTGAACTCGGAGACGATGGCGTTGAGCTTCTGGCGCACCGACTTCTTGCGCATCGCCTGGCCGGGCATCAGGAAGGTGCGGCCGATGTAGCGGTTTTTGATGAAGCCTTCGCGGTACTCGATGTTGAGCGCCAGCGCCAGTTGGATGGCGGCCGGACGCGACGAGTCGGGAATCGGCATGACCACGTCGATCTCGCCGTCCTTGAATTCGCGCTTGATCTTGGCGGCCAGGTATTCGCCCATTTTCAGGCGGGTGGCGTAGACCGAGGCGCCGTCGATGATCGAATCCGGGCGGGCCAGGTAGACGAACTCGAACACGCATGGGTTCAGGCTGGGGTTGTCGGCGCACTGGCGGCTGTGCAACTGCTTGTCGGCGTCGATGAAGACGGCCTCGCCCGGCGCGATGTCGCGCACGAAGCGGAAGCCCATGCCTTCGAGCGCCACCGATTCGGAGGCGATCAGGTATTCGGCGCCCTGCTCGGTCTCGTTGATGCCCAGGCACAGCGGACGGATGCCGAACGGGTCGCGGAAGGCCAGCAGGCCGACGCCGGCGATCTGCGCCACGGCGGCGTAGCCGCCGCGCACACGGCGGTGCAGCACGGCGACGGCCTTGAAGATGGCGTCCGGGTCGAGCACCAGGCCGCTGGTGGCGTTCTGGATCTCGTGGGCCAGCACGTTGAGCAGCACTTCCGAGTCGGAGTCGGTGTTGATGTGGCGGCGGTCGTTCTTGAACATCTCTTGTTTGAGCTGTTCCCAGTTGGTCAGGTTGCCGTTGTGCGCCAGCGTGATGCCGAACGGGGCGTTGACGTAGAACGGTTGCGCCTCTTCCTCGCTCGACGAGCCAGCGGTCGGGTAGCGGCAGTGGCCGATGCCCGAGTTGCCCTGCAGCGAACGCATATTGCGGGTGCGGAAGACGTCACGCACCAGGCCGTTGGCCTTGTGCATGGAAAACATACTGCTGTGATTGGTCGCGATCCCTGCCGCGTCCTGACCGCGATGCTGCAACAACAGCAATGCGTCAT
This sequence comes from Rugamonas rubra, assembly GCF_900114705.1. GTDB lineage: Bacteria > Pseudomonadota > Gammaproteobacteria > Burkholderiales > Burkholderiaceae_D > Rugamonas > Rugamonas rubra. The sequence continues at coordinate 100,280 of NZ_FOTW01000011.1, read as the reverse complement.
ACAGCAGTTGATTGACTGGTTGATGGGAAACGACGCCGACGATGCCACACATGGTGTGCTCCTAGACTGGTGCTACTGATTTAAAAAATTCAAAAATGCACGTACTGCGCGAACGCAGCTGGAAGGAAGGGTTTCACCGTACGCACCCCGGCCTCGGCGAGAGGACTCAGCAGCGCGTTCTTCCAAAAATCCTGTTGCGGGACCGAGGTCATCCCGCACAATATGACGGCGGCCAGCACGATCACCAGGCCACGGCCCAACCCGAACAAGCCGCCCAGGCCGCGGTCGGCCATGCCCAGGCCGCCGGCCTTGACCAAGGCGTCGAGCGCCAGCATGAGTATGCCCATCAAAATCCGCACGCCGACGAACAGCACGATGAAGGCGAGGATCAGGCGTAGCACCTCGCCCGGCACCATGGCCGGCAGCAACGCGGCCAGCTGGGTGCTGTAGGCGTTGGCGACGACGAAGGCGACGATCCAGCTGACCAGCGACAACATTTCCCGCACCAGGCCGCGCATGGTGCTGATGACAACGGAGGCGATCAACACGAAGATCACCAGATAATCGAAAATCGTCACGGCCGGACCTAGCGCTGCGCAAGCATCACGACTGCGGCACCAGGCTGCCGCCCAGGCCCAGCTTGGCCAGCTTGGCGCGCACTTTTTCGGCCTCTTCCTTGTTGGCGAAGGGGCCGATGCTGACGCGGGTCAGTTCGCCCGACGGGGTCGACACCTTCTGCGTGAAGGAATGGATGCCGGCCTCCTTGAGTTTTTCCTGCAACTGGTCGACTTTTTCGTGGGTGGCCAGGGCGGCGACACGGACGACGAATTTCTGCCCGGCGGCGGACGACTCGGCGGCCGGCTTGGCGGCGGCCTTGCCCTCCAGGATGGCCAGGGCGCGGCTGGCGTCGTCGGCCGGCTTGGCGGCCGGCTTGCTGTCGGCGAGCTTGGCCTCCTGCTTGGCGTGCTCGGGCTTGGCTTCCGTCTTGTGCTCGAGTTTGGCCAGTTTGGCGTCCGCCTCGGCCTTGGCCTCGGCCTTGACCTTGGCTTTGGCTTTGGCTTCGGCTTCCGCCTTGGCGTCCGCCTTGAACTTGGCCTCTGCCACGGCCATGGCCTTGGCCTCGGCCTCGGCCACAGCCTTGGCCTTGATGGCTTCCTTCGACTCCGGCTTGGCGGCCTCGCTGCCAACCTTCAGCTCGGCCACCACGGGCGCGACGATGGCCGGCGACGGTTTGGCGGCGACGGGTGCCGGGGCGACAGCGGCGACGGCCGGCGCGGCCGGCTTGGCGGCGGCCTTCGGTGCCTCGGTGACGATTTCCTCGGAGTTGTCCAGGGCGGCGCTGGCCGCTACGCGCGACGAAGCGCTGGCGGCCGGCTCGGCCGGCTTGTCCTTGGACGGGATCTTGATGTCGATGTCGGCAGCGAGCGGCTTGGGCTCGGAGTCGAGCACCATCGGCAGGCCGATGGCCACCAGCAGCGCCAGCGCGATGGCGCCGACCAGGCGGCGGCGCGCGCGTTTCTTCTCGGGCAAGACGGGGTCGTCCGACTCCTTGGCCGCCGCACGGCCGCGCTTGGCGCCGCCGTCGGCCGACGAGGCGCGCTTGGAGCGCGCGCGCTCGCTGGCGGCCTGGTCGTCTGAACTGGAGTAGTAGCCGCTGTCTTTGCCAGCGGTATCTTGCTTGTTTTTAAAGAGTTTCGAGAACAAGCCCATGCGCGATATTTTCAGTGGAGTGAGGATTTTCGTGCCGCCATGACGCCGGCGACGGTCAGGAAGGACCCAAAGACCACAATTCTATCATTCTCCCCGGCTCGGCTCAGCGCATTTGCGTAAGCCTGCGCCGGATCGTCGAAGATATTGATGGTGCGTTCGTCTCTTTCCGGCTGCACGGCCTGCACGCGGCCGGCCAGTTCCGTGGCGCTGGCGGCGCGCGGCGACGGCAAGGTGGCCAGGCACCAGTGGTCGACGTGCTCGCCCATGGCGGCGATGACGCCGTCGATGTCCTTGTCGTGCATCGAGCCGAACACGGCGTAGGTGTAGGCGTGGTAGCCCATGTTGCCGAGGTTCTGGTTGAGCGCCGAGGCGGCGTGCGGGTTGTGCGCCACGTCCAAAATCACCGTCGGACGGCCCGGCAGCACCTGGAAGCGGCCCGGCAGTTCCACCGTCACCAGGCCGGTGCGCACTTCCTGCGCGCCGACCGGCAGTTGCAGCTTGAGCGCCTCGAGCGCGGCCAGCACGGCGGCGGCGTTGAGGATCTGGTTGGCGCCGCGCAGGCTCGGGTAGGCCAGCGAATTGCGCCGCTGCGAACGGCCGCCGTAGTTCCACTGCTGCTTGTCGCCCGAGTAGTTGAAGTCGCGGCCCATCAGCCACAGGTCGGCGCCGATGGCCTCGGCGTGGGCTATCAGCGACTGCGGCGGCACCGGGTCGCTGCAGATCGCCGTTTTGCCGGCGCGGAAAATGCCGGCCTTCTCGAAGCCGATCGCCTCGCGCGTGTCGCCCAGGTAGTCGGTGTGGTCGATGTCGACGCTGGTGACGATGGCGACATCGGCGTCGATGACGTTGACGGCGTCCAGCCGGCCGCCCAGGCCCACCTCCAGGATCACCACGTCCATGCCGGCGCCGGCCAGCAGCTGCATGATGGCCAGGGTGGTGAACTCGAAGTAGGTCAGCACGGTGTCGCCGCGCACCGCCTCGACGGCGTTGAAGGCGGCCACCAGGGCCGCGTCGCTGGCCAGCTCGCCGTTGACGCGGGCGCGCTCGTTGAAGTCGAGGAAGTGCGGCTTGATGTACAGGCCCACCTTGTAGCCGGCGCGCAGCAGCACCGATTCGAGCATGGCGCAGGTCGAGCCCTTGCCGTTGGTGCCGGCCACCATCACGACGGGGCAGCTAAACTGCAGCGCCAGGCGCTCCTTGACGGCGCGCACGCGGTCCAGGCCCATGTTGATGACGGTTTCGGCGTGGCGCGATTCGAGCAGCGCGAGCCATTCTGGCAGGGTAGTTGGGAGAGTAGACATGGGGCACACTTGGAAATGAGCGCGGCGCGCAGCGGATCGTAACCCGCTTGCGCGCCGCGAAATAAAGCGGGGCTAGCTTACGCCAGAACCTCGACGGCCTGGTTCTGCAGCAGGGCCAGCAGACGGGCGATTTCTTCGCGCATCTTGCGGCGGTCGACGATCATGTCGACGGCGCCCTTGGTGACCAGGAACTCGGCGCGCTGGAAGCCTTCCGGCAGCTTCTCGCGCACGGTGTTTTCGATCACGCGCGGGCCGGCGAAGCCGATCAGCGCCTTCGGCTCGGCGATCACCACGTCGCCCATGAAGGCGAAGGAGGCGGACACGCCGCCCATGGTCGGATCGGTCAGCACGCTGATGAAGGGCAGCTTCTTCTCCGACAGCTTGGTCAGCATGGCGGTGGTCTTGGCCATTTGCATCAGCGACAGCAGGCCTTCCTGCATGCGCGCGCCGCCGGTGGCGGTGATGCAAATGAACGGCACTTTTTGTTCCAGCGCGGCTTGGGCGCCGCGCACGAAGCGCTCGCCGACCACCGAACCCATCGAGCCGCCCATGAATTCGAATTCGAAGGCGGCGACGATGACCGGCAGGCTCATGATGGCGCCGCCCATGACGATCAGCGCGTCGGTCTCGCCGGTCGCTTCCATCGCCTGCTTCAGGCGGTCGGGGTATTTTTTGCTATCTTTGAACTTGAGCGTGTCGACCGGCAGGGTTTCCTGGCCGATTTCATAGCGGCCGCCGGCGTCGAGCAGGCCGTCGAGGCGCTCGCGGGCGCGGATGCGCATGTGGTGGTCGCACTTCGGGCAAACGTGCAGGTTCGATTCCAGATCGGTGCGGTACAACACGGCCTCGCAGGAGGGGCATTTGACCCACAGGCCTTCGGGCATGGTCTTGCGTGCCGCAGCGTCCGAACGCTGAATTCTTGGGGGCAGAAGCTTTTCTAACCAACTCATCATATCTCCTTGCTGCTAACTAGTGGCGGAAGTGTAGCCGTTTATCGCCCCCCTGTCGAACATTGCAATACAACAATTTCACAAATCCGGCATGCGCGGTTTGTAATTTTAGAAGAAATCCACTACTCGGCGGCGCCGGCGCCCCGGGCGGCGCGCCCCTGCGGCGGGAGGCGCGTTGAAAAAAGCCGCCCGGCCGTCACATAGTTGCACTGCAACAATGAAACGGCGAGGCGGCTTTGATGGGGAGCAAGCTCCGGACGGGTCGGAAGCCGCATCCTGGCTCCACATACGGAGGGATCTATCTCCGAATAGGGATATTTTTCGTGCGAATCAGGCGTCCAGCGCGCAGCGGATGCCGGCGACGAAGGTTTGCACGGCGGCGGCGGCGCCCTCCTTCGGCGCGTTTTCGATCTCCTGGATGATGCGGCTGCCGATGACGACGGCGTCGGCCACCTCGGCCACGGCGCGCGCGGTGGCGCCGTCGCGGATGCCGAAGCCGACGCCGATCGGCAGCTTGACGTGCTGGCGGATCGCGCCCAGCCGCTCGGCGACCTGGGCGGTGTCGATGTTGCCGGCGCCGGTGACGCCCTTCAGCGACACGTAATAGCTGAAGCCGCCGCCGACCTTGGCCACCTGGGCGATGCGCTCCTCGGTCGAGGTGGGCGCCAGCAGGAAGATCAGGTCCAGCTCGGCGGCGCGCATGGCGGCGGCGAACTCCTCGCACTCCTCGGGCGGATAGTCGACGACGATGGCGCCGTCGGCGCCGGCGGCCTTGGCGGCGGCGATGAAGGCGGCGGCGCCGATGCGCTCGATCGGGTTGGCGTAGCCCATCAGCACCACCGGGGTGTGCTGGTTGGTCTTGCGGAACTCGGCGACGTAGGCGAACACGTCGTGGATGCCGATGCCGAAGGCCAGCGCGCGCTCGCAGGCGCGCTGGATGACGGGGCCCTCGGCCATCGGGTCGGAGAACGGCACGCCGAGCTCGAGGATGTCGGCGCCGCCGGCGACCTGGGCGTGCATCAGTGGCACGGTCAGTTCCGGCGCCGGATCGCCGGCGGTGATGAAGGTGATCAGGGCGGTCTTGTTGGCGGCCTTCAGGGCCGCGAAGGTGGCGGTGATTTTGGACATGGCGATAGTCTTTTCAAATTGGGTGGCAGTGGTGCGGCGAACCCCGCAAACCGCCGCGCGGCATGCGTCGGCCTGCGGCTGGGGGTCAGACCCCGTACGGGGTCTGACCCCGGTTTTACGGGGTGGCGCTTCGGCGGCTTAGCTGAAGTCCAGGCCCATCCGCTCGGCCACGGTGTGCATGTCCTTGTCGCCACGGCCCGACAGGTTGGCCAGCACGATCTGGTCCTTCGGCAGGGTGGCGGCGAGCTTGGCGGCGTAGGCCAGCGCGTGCGACGATTCCAACGCCGGGATGATGCCTTCGATGTGGCAGCAGTCGTGGAAGGCTTGCAGCGCCTCGTCGTCGGTGATGGAGACGTACTGGGCGCGGCCGCTGTCCTTCAAGTAGGCGTGCTCGGGGCCGACGCCGGGATAGTCGAGGCCGGCGGAGACGGAGTGCGTCTCGATGATCTGGCCGTTGGCGTCCTGCAGCAAATAGGTGCGGTTGCCGTGCAACACACCCGGGATGCCCTGGGTCAGCGAGGCGGCGTGCTTGCCGCTGGCCAGCCCCTCGCCGGCCGCCTCGACGCCGATCAGCTTGACGTCCTTCTGGTCGATGTAGGGGTAGAAGATGCCCATGGCGTTGGAGCCGCCGCCGATGCAGGCGAGCACGTAGTCGGGCTGGCGGCCGGTCATCTCGGGCATCTGCACCAGGCACTCCTCGCCGATCACCGACTGGAAGTCGCGCACCAGCATCGGGTAGGGATGCGGGCCGGCGACGGTGCCGATGATGTAGAAGGTGTTTTCGATGTTGGTGACCCAGTCGCGCATGGCCTCGTTGAGGGCGTCCTTGAGCGTCTTGGAGCCGGACTCGACCGGCACGACGGTGGCGCCCAGCAGCTTCATGCGGTAGACGTTCTGCGCCTGCCGCTTGACGTCCTCGCTGCCCATGTAGACCACGCACTCGAGGCCGAAGCGGGCGCAGATGGTGGCGGTGGCGACGCCGTGCTGGCCGGCGCCGGTCTCGGCGATGATGCGCGGCTTGCCCATGCGCTTGGCCAGCAGGGCCTGGCCGATGACGTTGTTGATCTTGTGCGCGCCGGTGTGGTTCAGGTCCTCGCGCTTGAAGTAGATCTGCGCGCCGCCGGCCATTTCGGACCAGCGCTTGGCGTGGTAGATCGGCGAGGGGCGGCCGACGAAGTGCTTGAGCTCGTAGCGGAACTCTTCGAGGAATTCGGGGTCGTGGCTGTAGCGCTCGTAGGCCTGGCTCAACTCGGCCAGCGCGTAGGTCAGCGTTTCGGCGACGAAGGCGCCGCCGTAGGGGCCGAAGTGGCCACGGGCGTTGGGCAGCTGGTAGTCGGTGGCGTGGAACAGGGGAGCGGCGGAGCCGATCTCAGGCAGGTCTTTCATGATGGTGTTCTCTCTCGATGATGGTATCGGCGGCCCGCACGGCGCCGACGAAGTCGGCGATCTTGCGGGCGTCCTTGATTCCCTTGGCGGCCTCGACACCACTGCTGATGTCGACGGCGTAGGGACGTACGCGCACCACCGCGTCAGTCGCGCTGTTTACGCTCAAGCCACCACTTAAAACGACCCGAGGCGCGAGTTCTTTTGGGATGAGAGACCAATCAAATACCTTTCCTGCACCGCCATAGGCGTCCACATAGGTGTCGAGCAACAGGCTCGAGAACAAGGGACTGGCGGCGCGGCATAGCTGTTCGTATTCTAGCAAATCGGCGGGCCGTGTGTCGGGTTTGACGCGGAAAACCCGCAGGAATTGTCGGCCGCAGGCGGCGGCGATGGCGGCGCTCTCGGCCACCGTCTCGTCGCCGTGCAGCTGGATCAGGCTCAGCGGCGCGATGGCGCAGGTGGCGGCCACCTCCTCCGGACTGGCGTTGACGAACAGGCCGACGCAGCCGACGAACGGCGGCACGGCGGCGATCAGCGCGGCGGCCCGGGCCGGCGTGACGTGGCGCGGGCTCTTCGGGTAGAAGACGAAGCCGATGGCGTCGGCGCCGGCGGCGACGGCGGCGGCGACGTCCTCGGCGCGGGTCAGGCCGCAGATCTTGATGCGGGTGCGCTGTTGCATGGGCTGCTCCTCGGTGGGTTCGGTGGGACCGCTAGAACCAGGGCAGCGGGCTGGTGGTTTCCAGCGGCAGTTGCCATTTCGGGTCGTAGTCGATCTTGGCCAGGTAGAGGCCGTCGGGCATGAAGGTGGGCGCGGCCTCGTGGCGGTCGCGCGCCTCGAGCAGCTGGCCCAGCCATTCGGGCGGCTGGCGGCCGGTGCCGATGTAGACCAGCGAGCCGACCAGGTTGCGCACCATGTGGTGCAGGAAGGCGTTGGCGGTGATGGTGAACACCACCAGCTCGCCGTGGCGGCGGATCTGGATGTCGTGCATCAGCTTGACGGGCGACTTGGCCTGGCACTGGGCGGCGCGGAAGGCGGTGAAGTCGTGCCAGCCGAGCAGCGGCTTCACGGCGGCCCGCATCAATTCGACGTCGAGCGGGCGGAAGCAGAAGCCGGCGCGGCCCTCCAGCAGCGGCGAGCGGGTCGGGTTGTTGTACAGCACGTAGTGGTAGGTGCGGGCGCGGGCGCTGAAGCGGGCATGGAAGAAGTCGTCGACGCCGGGGTCGCCGGCCAGCTGCTTGGCCCAGCGCACGGCGATCGACGGCGGCAGGAAGGCGTTGACGCCGCGCAGCCAGGAGTGCGGCTCGCGCTCGAGTTCGGTGTCGAAGTGGACCACCTGCTCCAGCGCGTGGACGCCGGTGTCGGTGCGGCCGGCGCAGGTGGTGGCCAGGCGCACCCGGGCGAACTTCTCCAGCGCCTGTTCCAGCTGGTCCTGCACGGTGTGGCCGTCTTCCTGCTTCTGGTAGCCGTGCCAGGCGCTGCCGTCATACTGGACGCCGATTGCTATGCGTTTCAATTGCTGCCCGATCTGTTGTTCTGAGTCAGCGCATTATACCGCCGCCGACTCAGCCCAGCAGGGCGCGCATGGCGTTGGCCTTGGCCACCTGGTCGTCGCTGCCGCCGCGCAGCACCTCGTCGAGCAGCTCGCGGGCGCCCTCCTTGTCGCCGATCTCCTGGTAGGCGATGGCCAGGTCGAGCTTGGTGTCCATCTCCATGTGGATGGCCGACAGTTGCTCCTCCTTGACGGCCGGGGCGGCGCCGCCGCCCTGCTTCTGGTCGAGGTCGAGGTTGATGTCGGACAGGTCGAACTCGGGCGCGGCGCCGTCGGCCTTGGCCGCGCCGCCGAGGCCCATGTCGGGCAGCTCGAGGTCGGCGAAGTCGCTGGCGAAGGAGGCCGGGGCCGGGGCCGGCGCGGCGCTAGGGGCCGGGGCCGGGCTGGACGGCAGGTCGAAGTCCATCATGTCGAGGTCGGCCAGCGGGTCGCTGCCGACGCTGGGCAGCGCCGTCGGCGCGCTGGCGGCCGGCGCCTCGGCGCGGTCCTCCGGCAGGTCGATGCCGAAGTCCATGCTCGGCTCGTCGGTGATCACCGCCGGGGCCGGCGCGGGGGCCGGGGCCGGGCTGTCGAAGGCCAGGTCGAAGGCCGACTCCTCGGAGGTGACGGCGGCCGACGGCTGGTCGGCGACGGCGGCGGCCGGCACCGGGTCCAGGCTCAGGCCGCCCAGGTCGAAGTCGAGCAGATTGTCGCTGCCGGAGCTGGCGAACTCGGCCGGGGCCGGCGCGGCGGCGGGCGCCACCGGCAGCGCCGTGTCGAGCTGCTGGTCGAGGCCGAAGTCCATGCCGTCGTCGAACGGCGCGGCGGAGTCCTGCGGCTCGGGCAGGCGCTCGGCCGGGGTGGCGGCGGCGGCCGAGACGGCGGCGACCGACGGGCCGGCGGCGTACAGCGGGTTATACGCGTCGAGCGCCAGGCCCAGCGCGACGGCCTGGGCCCATTCCTCGCCCTCGCCCCGGGTCAGCGCGTACAGCTCGCTGGCCTGGGTTTCGAAGGCGCGCGGGTCCTTGCGGGTGGCGTAGATTTCCAGCAGCTTCAGGCGCACGGCGCTGCGGTCGGGATGGCTGCGCAGGGCCTCCTTGAGGATCTCCTCGGCCTGGGCGTCGCGGCCGTAGGCGATGTAGACGTCGGCCTCGGCGACCGGGTCGACCTCGTTGGTGTCGAGCTGGCTGGCCGAGGGCGCGAAGTTCGAGTTGAACACGCTGTTGCTGGTGTCGACGTTCTCGCCACCGGCGGGGGCCACCGGCGGCGCGGCGGCCGGCGCCGGGTCGCCCAGCAGGCTGGGCTCGGCGGCGGCCTCGCCCTGCTGCTTGCGGCGGCGCGAGTAGACGATGGCGCCAAGGCCGGCCAGCAGCGCGGCGGCGGCCACGCCGATGGTGTTGAGGTTCTCCATGACGGTGTCGGCCAGGCTGGGCTCGAGCGAGCGCGGCGGCACGACCACGGTCTTGATCGGCGGCGGCTGCTTGGCCTCCGGCGTGGCCGGCGGATTGAGCTCGATGGTCGGCGTGGTGGCCTTGACCGAGGCGCCGGCCGAGGCGGAGGCCGGGGCCTTCTCGGCGGCGGCCTTGCTCTTGACGGCCATCAGCTTCTCCAGGTCGCTGACGTTCTTCTCCAGCTCCTTGACGCGGGCGGCCGCCTCGGCCATCTGCTGTTCCTTGGCGATCTTGTCTTCCAGGCTGGCGCCGGCCTTGCCGCCGGCCGGCGGCGTCGCCTTCGACAGCTTGAGCTGGTCCTTGGCCTCGTTGGCGGCGGTGGCGCGCTCCTCGACCTTGGCGGTGATCTTGCCGCCGGCGCTCTTGGCCGGTTCGGCCTCCTTGGCCGGCGCGCTGGTGGCGACCTGGCCGGCCAGCTTGTTGCGGTAGGCGTTGAAGTCGGCGGCGTGGGCCACCACCACGCCGTGCGCCTCGCCGTCCGAGGCGGCGGCGCGGATGGCGTCGGCGTCCGGCAGCGCCAGGATCTGGCCGGACTTCAGGCGGTTCATGTTCTTGCCCATGAAGGCCTCGGGGTTGGCGCGGTACAGGGCGACGAGCATCAGGTCGAGCGAGACGTCGACCGGCTTGAGCTGCCTGGCGATGCGGCCCAGGCTGTCGCCCGGTTTGACCTTGTAGCCGTCCTCGGCGGCCGGCGCGGCCGGGCGCGCCGCGCGCGCAGATCGCGCCGGGGCCGGGGCCGGGGCCGGGGCCGGCGCGGCGGCCGGCGACGGCGCGGCGGCGGGCGCGGGTGCGGCGGCCTGGGCGGCGGCGGGCGCGGCGTTGCGGTTGTTGGGCACGTCGACCGGCGCGGCCACCTGGGCCGACTGGGTGCTGCGCATCTCGGCCGGGTCGAGCAGGAAGGTGTATTCGCGCACCAGGCGGCCGCCGGTCCAGCTCAGTTCCAGCAGCATGTCGACGAAGGGCTCGTTGACGGCCTGGCTGGAGCTGACGCGGATCAGCTGGCGGCCGTTGCGCTGTTCGACCTCGAAGCGCAGCGACAGCAGGGTCGGGTTGAAATCGATGTTGGCCTGGCGGAAGGCCTCGGCCGGCGCCAGCTTGGCCACCAGACCGGCCGCCTCGTCGGGCGCGACGGCGGTCAGTTCGATCTCGGCGCGCAGCGGCTGGCCGAGGGCCGACAGCACCGTCAGCTTGCCGAGCCCGGCGGCGTTTGCTGCGGGAGACAGGAACACTGCGCAGGCGACGGCGCTGGTCAGTGTGTTCAACGCGAACGAAACGATGCTGGGACGGGTGGTTGCTGGCATAGTGGATGGCATAGTGGTTGTCAGAGGAAAAATGTTACTTTCCGGAGGTCCCAACATATCATCATGCACTAGACCATGCAAGCTTTGCGCGCGCTTTGTTCCCCTATGGCGGGGGATATGTAAGCTGGTTGTTGAATTTGGCCGGGATTTGACAAATATCCGGTCGGGCGGAGGCGGGGTTTGCCTATGGGGCGGGGGATGTTTCGCCGAGTCCGGGAGGCCGGAACGGCTGGGGCGGACTGTAGGGTCAGACCCTAGGGTCTGACCCTGTTTTGCCGCCGGCGGCACGCTGGCCACCGGCTTGCCTCATTGCAGCTGCCCGGCGCTTAGCCTTCGAGCACGATGCGCAGCATGCGGCGCAGCGGTTCGGCGGCGCCCCACAGCAGCTGGTCGCCGACGGTGAAGGCCGACAGGTAGTCGTCACCCATGCTCATCTTGCGCAGGCGGCCGACCGGGATGGTCAGGCTGCCGGTGGCGGCGGCCGGCGACAGGTCGCGCACCGACGCTTCGCGCGTGTTCGGCACCACTTTGACCCATTGGTTGTTGGCGGCGATGATGTCGTGGATCTCGTCGATCGGCACGTCCTTCTTCAGCTTGATGGTCAGCGCCTGCGAGTGGCTGCGCATGGCGCCGATGCGCACGCACAGGCCGTCGACCGGAATCGCTGTCGAGCCGAAGTCGGCGCCCAGGCCGAGGATCTTGTTGGTCTCGGCGCCGCCCTTCCACTCTTCCTTCGATTGGCCGTTGCCCAGGTCCTTGTCGATCCACGGGATCAGGTTGCCGGCCAGCGGCGCGCCGAACTGCTTGGTCTCCTCGGCGCTCAAGCCGTGCTGGGTAGCCAGCACCTGGCGGTCGATCTCGAGGATCGCCGAGGCCGGGTTGTCGAGCAGGTGCTTGACCGAGCTGTTGATGGTGCCGAACTGGGTCAGCAGCTCGCGCATGTGCTGCGCGCCGCCGCCCGAGGCCGCCTGGTAGGTCATCGAGGTCATCCATTCGACCAGCTTGTGCTGGAACAGGCCGCCCAGGCCCATCAGCATGCACGAGACGGTGCAGTTGCCGCCGATGTAGTTCTTCACACCCTTGCCCAGCGCGTCCTTGATGACGTGCAGATTGACCGGGTCGAGCGCGATGACGGCGTCCTTCTCCATGCGCAACGTCGAGGCGGCGTCGATCCAGTAGCCGTTCCAGCCGGCCGCGCGCAGTTTCGGGAACACCTCGCTGGTGTAGTCGCCGCCCTGGCAGGAGACGATGATCTCGCACTTCTTCAGCTCGTCGATGTCGCTCGCGCTCTTCAGCACGGTCTCGTTCTTGGCCATCGCCGGCGCGGCGCCGCCCGGGTTCGAGGTGGTGAAGAACACCGGTTCGATGTGGGCGAAATCGCCCTCTTCCTGCATGCGCTGCATCAGGACCGAACCGACCATGCCGCGCCAACCTACCAAGCCTACTAGTTTCATCGCAATTCCCTCAAAATCGTTTATATATATCGTTTATATAGTTTTACAGCAGCGCCTTGACCACCGCGTCGCCCATCTGTTCGGTGCCCACCTTGGTGGTGCCGGCCTCGTAGATGTCGCCGGTGCGCAGACCCTGCGCCAGCACGGCCTTGACGGCGTTCTCGATGCGGTCGGCCTGTTCGGCGCGGTTCAGCGAGTAGCGCAGCATCATCGCGGCCGACAGGATGGTCGCCAGCGGATTGGCGATGCCCTTGCCGGCGATGTCCGGCGCCGAGCCGTGCGAGGGCTCGTACAGGCCCTTGTTGTTGGCGTCGAGCGAGGCGGACGGCAGCATGCCGATCGAGCCGGTCAGCATCGAGGCCTGGTCGGACAGGATGTCGCCGAACATGTTGCCGGTGACCAGCACGTCGAACTTCTTCGGCGCGCGCACCAGCTGCATCGCGGCGTTGTCGACGTACATGTGTTCGAGCGCCACGTCCGGGTATTCCTTGTGCACGTCGGTGACGATGTCGCGCCAGAACTGGAAGGTCTCGAGCACGTTGGCCTTGTCGACGCTGGTCAGGCGCTTGTCGCGCTTCTGCGCCGCCTGGAAGGCGACGTGGGCGATGCGGCGGATCTCGCCCTCGGCGTAGCGCATGGTGTCGAAGCCCTCGCGCTGGCCCTTGAAGGCGCCGTCCGGGCACTCGCGCACGCCGCGCGGCTGGCCGAAGTAGATGTCGCCGGTCAGTTCGCGGATGATCAGGATGTCCAGGCCGGAGACCACCTCGGGTTTCAGCGTCGAGGCGTTGGCCAGCTCGGGATACAGGATGGCCGGGCGCAGGTTGGCGAACAGGCCGAGCTGCTTGCGCAGGCCGAGGATGGCCTGCTCGGGGCGCAGCGCGCGTTCCAGCGTGTCGTACTGGTAGTCGCCGACGGCGCCGAACAGCACCGCGTCGGCCGCCTTGGCCAGCGCCAGCGTGCCTTCCGGCAGCGGGTGGCCGTGGGCGGCGTAGCCGGCGCCGCCGACGGCGGCGGTCTCCAGCTCGAAGGATTCGCCCAGCACGTTCAAGACCTTGACGGCCTGCGCGATGATTTCCGGGCCGATACCGTCGCCCGGGAGGATTGCAATTTTCATGTTGTTCGATCGAGAAATTAGATGACGTTGGCCAGCCAGGGCTGGGTGGCCAGATGACGCTCTTCGAAGCCGCGGATGGCGTCGGCGTGGCGCAGGGTCAGGCCGATATCGTCGAGTCCGTTCATCAGGCAATACTTGCGGAAGGCGTCGATCTCGAAGGGGTAGGAGACGCTGCCGTTGCTGGTGGAAATACGCTGCTGTTCAAGGTCGACCACCAGACGGTAACCGGGGAAGGCCTTGACTTCGTTGAACAGATGATCGATCTGCGCTTCTGGCAACACGATCGGCAGCAGGCCGCTCTTGTAGCAGTTGTTGAAGAAGATGTCGGCGAAGGACGGCGCGACGACGGCGCGGAAGCCGTACTGGTCGAGCGCCCAGGGGGCGTGCTCGCGCGAGGAGCCGCAGCCGAAGTTTTTGCGGGTCAGCAGGATCGAGGCGCCCTGGTAGCGCGCCTCGTTGAGCACGAAGTCCGGGTTGAGCGGGCGGCGGCTGTTGTCCTGGCCCGGCTCGCCGTGGTCGAGGTAGCGCCACTCGTCGAACAGGTTGGGGCCGAAGCCGGTGCGGTGGATCGACTTGAGGAACTGCTTCGGGATGATGGCGTCGGTGTCGACGTTGGCGCGGTCGAGCGGGGCCACCAGGCCTTCGTAGATGATAAATTTATCCATGATTCTCGTTCGGGTTGTGCGACGACGGACCGTCGGGCCCGCGGCATCGCTGATTATTTTTTGCCGGCGCCTTCGACCACCTGGCCGACTTTTTGCACGTCCTTGCCGACCCCGGCGATGGTGTTGCAGCCGCTCAGGACCAGGGCGATGAAGGACAGGGCGAATAGTTTTTTCATGATGGTGTGCTCTCGTTGGGACGGGTGGTTCGGCGCGCCGGTGGCGCGGCGGGGGCGCGCCCCCGCCTTGTTGCGATCAAAAATGCGGTGTGGCGGCTCAGCGCAGCGTGCGGATGTCGACGAAGTGGCCGGCGATGCCCGCCGCCGCCGCCATCGCCGGCGACACCAGGTGGGTGCGCCCGCCCTGGCCCTGGCGGCCCTCGAAGTTGCGGTTCGAGGTCGAGGCGCAGCGCTCGCCCGGCTCGAGCCGGTCGGCGTTCATCGCCAGGCACATCGAGCAGCCCGGCTCGCGCCATTCGAAGCCGGCGTCCTTGAAGATGCGGTCCAGGCCCTCGCGCTCGGCCTGGTCCTTGACCAGGCCGGAGCCCGGCACCACCAGCGCCAGCCTGACGTTCGACGCCCGGTGCTTGCCGCGCACCACCTCGGCGGCGGCGCGCAAGTCCTCGATGCGCGAGTTGGTGCAGGAGCCGATGAAGACCTTGTCGATGCGGATGTCGGTGATCGGCGTGTTCGGCGTCAGCGCCATGTAGACCAGCGCCTTTTCCATGGCGTCGCGCTTGACGCTGTCCTTTTCCAGGTCGGGGTCGGGCACCCGGCCGTCGACCGAGACGACCATCTCGGGCGAGGTGCCCCAGGTGACCTGCGGCTTGATCTCGGCGGCGTTCAGGGTGACCACCAGGTCGAAGCGGGCGCCGGCGTCCGAGTGCAGCGTGCGCCAGTAGTCGACGGCGCGGTCCCAGTGCGGGCCGACCGGCGAGAAGGGGCGGCCCTTGACGTAGTTGATGGTGGTGTCGTCGACGGCGACCATGCCGGCGCGGGCGCCGGCCTCGATCGCCATGTTGCACACCGTCATGCGGCCTTCCATCGACAGGGCGCGGATGGTCGAGCCGCCGAATTCGATGGCGTAGCCGTTGCCGCCGGCGGTGCCGATCTTGCCGATCACGGCCAGCACGATGTCCTTCGCGGTGATGCCGGCCGGCAGCGCGCCGTCCACCTGCACCAGCATCGCCTTGGATTTCTTCGCCAGCAGGGTCTGGGTGGCCAGCACGTGCTCGACCTCCGAGGTGCCGATGCCGTGCGCCAGGCAGCCGAAGGCGCCGTGGGTCGAGGTGTGCGAGTCGCCGCAGACCACCGTCATGCCCGGCAGGGTGGCGCCCTGCTCCGGTCCGATGACGTGGACGATGCCCTGGCGCTTGTCGTTCATGTTGAAGTAGGTCAGGCCGTAGGCCTTGGCGTTGCTGTCGAGCGTTTCGACCTGCAGCCGCGAGACCGGGTCGGCGATGCCGTCGGCGCGGTCGGTGGTCGGCACGTTGTGGTCGGCCACGGCCAGGTTGGCCGAGACGCGCCAGGGCGCGCGGCCGGCGGCGCGCAGGCCGTCGAAGGCCTGCGGGCTGGTCACTTCGTGCACCAGGTGGCGGTCGATATAGAGGATGGTGGTGCCGTCTTCCTCGGCGCGCACCACGTGGGATTCCCAGAGTTTGTCGTAAAGCGTCTTCATCATGATTTGTGCTTGCTGCTACAGCCTGTGTGAGTGGTCCACTTTGATTATGCCATATTTGTGCAATGCAAAACCAAGGCCGCGCCCCGGCCTCGTGAGCCGATACGGACTTGGGTAGTGATACACCTGGTATGACTCCTATAAAAAATTCGTCCAAACTAAGCCCGCCGCGCGGCCCAGCATCCATGCGGGCGCGGGCGCCGGCGGCGGGGTCCTGCCTACCGAAAAAACAAAAAAAATGCCTGCGGTGTACGCAGGCATTTGGGACTACTTTTCAGAGTGTCGGCTAGGCAGCCATGCGTACGTTGCCCCGACAGCCATCCATCAGGAAGGATAGGCCCACCACTAGCACCAGCTCGCCCTCGGCCGAGCGCGCCGTGCCGGTGATGCCCTCGACCGCGATGGCGGTCATCGGCTTGATCACCAGGTCGGCGGTGCCGTCCACGGCCTCGACGGCGAGGATGTACGGTTGTGGCGCGGCGACAACAATGCCCACCTTCTCGCGGCAGCTCTCGTAGCCCAGCGAGGCGGCCAGCGAGCGCACCGGCAGCGGCCGGCCCTGGTCCTTGAGCACCGGCGCGCCGCCCACCTCGAGGAACACCTCGGGCAGTTCGACCACGCGTTGCACCACCGCCATCGGCAGGGCCAGCGCGGCGCCCGAGGTCGACACCAGCATGGTCGGCACGATCGACAACTCGATCGGCAGGCGGATGGCGAACTTGGTGCCGAAGCCGAGCGCCGAGTCGATGTGGATGGCGCCGCGGTTCTTCTCCACCGCCGTCTTCACCACGTCCATGCCGACGCCGCGGCCGGACACGCTGGAGGCCACGTCCTTGGTCGAGAAGCCGGGCAGGAACACCAGTTGGAAGCATTCGTCGCTGGACAACTGGGCCGACTCGGTGATCAGGCCCTTCTCCAGCGCCTTCTTGCGCAGGCGCATCGGGTCCATGCCCTTGCCGTCGTCCTGCAGCACGATCATCACGCTGTTGGCTTCCTGCCAGGCCTTCAGCGAGATGTAGGACTTGGTCGACTTGCCGGCGGCGATGCGCTCCTCGGGCGACTCGACGCCGTGGTCGAGGGCGTTGCGCAGCATGTGCACCAGCGGATCGTACAGGCTGTCGACGACGACGCGGTCGACCTCGGTCTCGGCGCCCTCGATGGTCAGCTCGACGTCCTTGCCCAGGTCCTTGGCCAGTTCGCGCACCAGGCGCGGGAACTTCTGGAACAGGCGGCCGACCGGCTGCATGCGCGTCGCCAGGGTGGCGCGCTGCAGTTCGGTGGAGTAGCGCGAGGCGCGTTCCAGCGTCTCGGCCAGGGTCGCCATCAGCGTCGCCGCCTGGCCCTCGAATTTGAACTGCAGCAGGCGCTCGAGCAGCACGGCGGCCTGGTTGGCGGCCTGCACGGACTCGCCGGCCACCTCGAGCAGGGCGTCGAGCTTGACGGCGTCGACGCGGATGCTCTCCTCCTTGACGGGGGCGGCCTGGGGCCGGTGCTCCTCGCGTTTGTCGCCCTCGGCGCGGCGCGGCGCCACCGACGGCGCGATGGCGGCGGCGGCGGCGGTGGCGGCGGCCACGCCCTCGGCCAAGGCCTCGGCCGACAGGCCGGCGGCGGCCGGCGCCGGCGCCGGGGCGCTGTCGGCGGCCGCCGCGGCGGCGGCCGTCGGCGTGTAGGTGCCGGCCGGCGTCACCGCCATGTACATGCCTTCCCAGTCGAGCCCGTCGGCCGACGGCGCGCGCGGCGCCGCCGGGGCGGCGGCGGGCGCGGCGGCCGGGGCCGGCGCCGCTGCGGCGGCCGGGGCCGGGGCCGCCTTCGGCGCCGAAGCCTTGCCCTCGATGGCGTCGGTGAGGATCTGCTCGAGCGAGGCGGGCATGGCGGCCAGGCTGTCCGGCTCGGCGCCGTTGGACAGTTCGGCCAGCTGGTCGGCGACGAAGCCGGAGGCCTGCAGCGCCGCCTCGATGGCGATCGGGGTGACCGGCGCGGCGCCGGTGCGCAGCGCGTCGAACAGGTTCTCGGTCAGGTGGCAGGCGGCCACCATGGCCGGCAGGCTCATGAAGCCGGCGCCGCCCTTGATGGTGTGGAAGGAGCGGAACACCGCGTTCAGCGTTTCCTTGTTTTCCGGGTCGCGTTCGAGGCGCAGCAGGTGTTCCTCAACATTGACCGCGAGATCCATCGCCTCGACGACGAAATCCTTGAGCATATCATCCATTAGAATCCCAGATCGGCAAGAAGGTCATCGACATTGTCCTGGTTCAGCGCGACGGCCGGGGCCGACGGCCCCTGCATCAGGCTGACCTCTTTTTGCGCGATCTTCTCGCGCACGGCCGGCGGCGCGTTGTCGCGCAGCAGCTCGGCCAGTTCGTGCTCGACCGTCTTGGTGATGGACACCACCTTCTTGATCAGCTGGCCGGTGATGTCCTGGAAGTCCTGCGCCATCATGATCTCGAGCAGGCGCGCCTTCTCCGCCTCGGTGGCCTCGGTGACGGCCTGGGCGAAGGACTTCGAGTCGCCCGCCAGCTGCTTGAACTCGTCAAGGCTGAGCTTGCCGGCGAACAGCTCGCTCCAGCGGTTCTCCATCTCCTTGGATTTCTTCGACAACTGGTCCTGCGCCGGCATGCCGTCGTCGAGCGTGTTGAGCACCTTGTTGGCGGCCTGCTCGGTGAGCGAGGCGACGTATTCGAGGCGGTCCTGGGCGTCGACGATCTGCGACGAGGCCTCGGTCAGCGCCTTGTCGTAGCCGAGCTCGCGCAGCGAGTCGTGCAGCAGGCGGACGATGCCGCCCAGGCGTTCGAACATCGGCTTGTCGCCGGCGCCGTCGCCCTCGTCGGCGGGGGCGGCGGCGGCCGGCGCGGCGGCGGCCGGGGCCGGGGCGGGAGCGGGGGTGGGGGCGGCCTCGGCCGGACGGGCGGCGGCGACTTCGTCGAACAGACTTTCCAGATCGTCCACTACGGGGGCGGCGGCGGGAGCGGCTGCGGGCGCTGCTGTCTTGCTTTGCGCAGACACTTCATCAAATAGTGCGTCGAAATCATCAGCGGCGTTGGTCATAATCCCTGCTTCTCCATAATTTGTAAAATTGCTGCCCTAACACTAGCTACCACCCGGCGCCGCGTGCGGCCCCCGGAGTGATGACGCCCGGCAATAAAACGCGCTTACGCGAGTGTAGCAGGAGGCCGCCCGGTTGTTCAATCTCCAGGGCCGAAAAGCCGGCCGGCACACCCGCCCAAAGGGTTAAAAGCCAAGTTTACCGTTGTATTTGCAGATACTAACATCGCTTACCGCGTCAAAGCACGCGGCGGGACACAAAACCAGTGCTTCTGTGCAAATTTATCCGGGGGAAAGCACGCCCCGCGTGCCGGCTTGCGCACGATCATCGACTTTATTGAGGAGTATCAAGTCTTTCCATACTTACAATAGTCTGAATCGGCGCTAAAATTAAGCCAGGTGCAGCCACGGCGCAGGCGCAACGCCGGCCGCGCAAAGCACCACCACCGTCACCACCATCACCAGGCCGGGGGCCAGCCATGTACCGCAAAATCCTCATCACCACCGACGGCTCGGCCGTCTCCAATAAAACGGCCTGCGCCGGCGTCGACTTCGCCGAGCAGATGGGCGCCGAGGTGCTGGCCCTGTTCGTCGCGCCCGAGTACCAGTACCCGATCTATGTCGAGATCATCCCGCCCAGCTACCCCAGCGAGGAGGAATACCGCGCCGCCATGCAGCGCGCCGGCCAGGGCCACCTGCAGGCCATCGTCGAGGCGGCCGAACGGCGCGGCCTGCGCTGCGCCGGCGCCACCGCCTTCGCCGAAAGCGTGGCGCTGAAGATCGTCGAGGTGGCGGCCGAGCGGCACTGCGACCTGATCTTCATGGGCTCGCACGGGCGCAGCGGCTGGGGCCAGTTGTTGCTGGGCAGCGTCACCAACAAGGTCTTGTCGCATTCCAAGATCCCGGTGTTGGTGCACCGCCTGATCAAAGAACCACAAGGACATGAAAATGCGACATGATTAACGGAAAAGCAAAAAAGCCGCCGTTTTAGAGTAGTATTCCGGGGATTGCTTTTCCCACTAGCCACGCCCGCCGCCAGGCGGGCCTCTTTTTTGCCGACAGCCACAATATGATCCGAATCGTCATAGCCGATGACCACACCATCATGCGCGAAGGCCTCAAGCGCATCCTCGACGGGGCGCCGGACATCGACATCGTCGGCGAGGCGATCGACGGCTTCGAGGTGCTGACCCAGGTGCGCCAGGGCGGCTTCGACCTGCTGCTGCTCGACCTGTCGATGCCCGGCCGCAGCGGCGTCGACCTGATCCGCCAGATCCGCGGCGAGGCGCCCAAGCTGGCCATCCTGATCCTCACCATGCACGAGGAGGAGCAGTACGCCGTGCGCGCCATCCGCGCCGGCGCCCAGGGCTACCTGACCAAGGAGAGCGCCGGCACCCAGCTGGTCGGGGCGATCCGCAAGGTCGCCTCGGGGCGGCCCTACATCAGCACCGAGGTGGCCGAGCAGCTGGCGCTGAACATCATGATGCCCAACGAAAGCTTGCTCCACAAGCAACTTTCAGACCGCGAATTCGAGGTGTTTTCATTGTTGGTGGCCGGCAAGTCGATCACCGAGATCGCCAACAGCCTGCACCTGAGCGTCAAGACGGTGAGCACGCACAAGACCCGGATCATGCAAAAGATGGGCATGAACTCGCTGTCGGAGATGGTGCAGTATGCCGTCGCGCACCGACTGTTGTCGCCCTTCAAGACCTAGCCGCGCCTCCCACCGGCGCGCCGCCGTTAGGACGAATCCTACAAGGCCGCGCCGCGTCCTACGCCCATATTCAGCGCCTGCTGATATCAATCGCCCCCCCTAGTTGGCATACTGAAACCAGCCGATGCAAGTTGCAACGGGTCACGCCGGCCGGCGCGCCCCGTTCAGCCCGTCACCGGGCCCCGTCCTTGCCTGGGCGCTGCCGTGCAATCCGCCGCTCGCGGCAGCCGCAGCCGCAGCCGGGCCGTACCCCCTTCGCCGCAATGAAACCCGACTTACCTGTCACCAGGAGATCAACATGCTGTCTACGCAAACGCCTGAAATCCGCTCCAACGCAACGACGGCCCTGCAGTCCTCGTCGATGGAAGCCGGCCGCCAGCGTCAGGGCCGGCTCTGGTCGAACCTCAAGGAGGTGTGCGACCTGCTGCACATCCCCGCCGCCTGTTCGATCACCGCCGAGGAACTGCTGTTCCAACACGTGCAGTTCAAGACCGGCCAGCGCATCCACACCATCGGCCAGCCCTTCGACACGCTGTACATCGTCAACTCGGGCTTCCTCAAGACGGTGTTGATCGACGAGTTCGGCAACGAGCAGGTGCTCAGCTTCCCGATGAAGGGCGACATGCTCGGCGTCGACGGCATCCACACGCGGCACTACTCGTCGGAGGCCGTGGCGCTGTCGGACTGCGACCTGATCCTGCTGCCGTTCAAGAAGCTGACGGCGCTGGGCCGCATCCACCTGGAGCTGGAGAACATGATGTACGGCGTGATGAGCCGCGAGCTGGTGCGCGAGCAGGCCATGATCGGCATGCTCGGCGCCCTCAGCGCCGAGGCCCGCGTGGCCCGCTTCCTGGTCTCGCTGGCCGAGCGCTTCTCCCAGATGGGCTATTCGAGCAAGCTGTTCAACCTGCGCATGACGCGCCACGAGATCGGCAGCTACCTGGGCCTGACCCTGGAGACGGTCAGCCGCACCTTGTCGGCCTTCAACGAGATCGGCCTGATCAGCGTCGACCAGCGCACCATCGGCATCAAGGACGCCGATGCCCTGAAAACCCTGCGCCGCCTGCCGCCATCGCGCGCGCGCGCCAAACAATTGGCGGCGGCCAAGAACAAATCCGCCGCCGAGCAAGCGGCCACGCTGCCGCTGCTGGCCGCGATCTGAGCGGCGGCGGCGCCCCAAACCCCGGCGCCCCATTCCCCTCCGCCCACCCCGCACAGCCCCCGCCCAGCCGCGCAATCCCCCGCAAGACCCAGCTTGGCCCGGCGTCCGCGTCGGGTCTTTTTTGTCGCGCCTCCGCCGTCCCGCCCAGCCTCCCCGCCGCCGCCCCCGCGACGCAAATAAGACTTGCATTTCCCGCCATCTTCACCAATAATGCAAATGCGAATCATTCTTATTTATGGAGCCCACCACGTGATGCACACCCACCCAAACCCCGTGCGGTCCGACGCGTCCAGCGCCCCGCAAAGCGAGGCCGTGCAGGCCGCGCCGCGCATCAACAGCGCCGCCCTGATGCAGGGCCAGCGCGAGCTGGAGATCGAGCACGGCGGCAAGATCTACCGCCTGCGCGTGACCCAGTTGAACAAGCTGATCCTCACCGCCTGAGCGGTTCCGCCAGCCCCCCTTCCCCACGCCAGCCCGCCGCCAGCCCAACACCCCAACCAGGAGCGTTTGATGGCCATAGACCGTAGCAATCCGATTTTCCTCGCCCCCAGGGATGGCGGGCCGCGTCCGGAGCTGATGCTGTCGGCGGTGCTGCACCTGATGTCGCACTACACCGCCAGCGCCGCCGAGCAGGGCGCCTGCGTCAAGCTGGCCTCGGTGATCGAGCGCCACCTGAAGGCGCTGGCCGGCCTGCCCGAGCTGGCGCCGGTGCTGCGCGCCACCTGCCAGCAACTGTCCGAGCAGTGGGCCGGCGTGGTCGAGAGCACCCTGCCCGACACCGACAAGGGCAACTTCCTGGCCCGCATCATCGGCCGCGGCCGTGGCGCCGGGCCGGCGCAGTGAGGGCCGGCCATGTGCGATAAACACGACAAGAATCACGACAATAATCACGACGATAAGCACGATGATAAGCACGCCCATCGGCACGGCGAGAAACACGCCGGGCCAGCCGACTCCCCGCGCGGCGCGCGGCGCGATGCCCCGAGCGGCGCGCCGCTGATCCACAACGTCGCCAGCGCCCTCGAACCGGCGCTGGCCTCGCGCCGGCGCCGCCTGTGGGAGCTGGGCCACGCCTGCCACTGCCCGCTGGTCGGCGTCGGCCTGCCGCTGGGCGTGCTGCGCAAGCTGGTCGACAAGGTCAGCGGCGGCAAGGTGCTGGCCGACGACTACGAGGTGCACGTTGGCGCGGTGACCGAGTGCGGCAGCCGCAACCGTCTGTCCGAGGCGCTGCAAAAGGAGCTGGAACGGCGCTACGCGGCGGTGCTGCTGCGCTATCGCGGCGCGCGCGACAGCGCCCAGCTGGCCGCGCTGTGGCGCGCCGCCGTGGAAGCGGGCGACGTCGCCGGCGCCTTCTGGGCCGGACTCAGCCATCCGCGCTGCAGCGCCGAGCTGGAGGAGCAGATGTGCCGCGACCTGCACATGGTGCAGCACCAGGCCGGCGCCTGCGTGCGCGCCGACCTGGGCAAGTTCCAGGCCACCTTGGCCGAGAACCGCGAGCTGCAGCACCAGCTCGACAAGGCGCGCCAGCGCGCCGCCGCCCTGCTGGCCGAGAAGACCGCCCAGGCCGGGCTGCACGCCACCCAGCAGATGCAGCTGCGCGCCCACCTGGTCGGCCGGGACAGCATGATCGACTCGCTGCGCGCCGAGCTGGCCGAGCTGCGCGGCGCGATTCCCGGGCTGGCGTCGCGCGCCCGCCTGGCCGAGCGGCTGCAGCAGATGGAGCAGCGCGAGCGCGCGCTGCGCGAGCAGATCACCGAGCTGAAGCTGGCGGCGCGCGCCGAGCCGGCGGCGCGTCCGGCGGCGCCGGCGCCGGCCGCCGTGGCGCCGGCCGAGCAGGTGGTGCGCATGCCGCTGCGCCTGCGCGACCAGAGCGTGCTGTGCGTGGGCGGGCGCAGCGGCAACGTGGCGACCTACCGCGAGCTGATCGAGCGCGGCGGCGCCCAGTTCGCCCACCACGACGGCGGCCTGGAGGACAACGCCAACCAGCTCGACGCCAGCCTGGCGGCGGCCGACCTGGTGATCTGCCAGACCGGCTGCATCAGCCACAGCGCCTACTGGCGCGTCAAGGACCACTGCAAGCGCACCGGCAAGCGCTGCGTGTTCATCGACAACCCGAGCATCTCCAGCCTGGCGCGCGGCCTGGAGACGGCCACCGAATAGGCCGCCGAACAGGCCGCCGGCGGCCGTGCCGCGCGGACGAAAAAAAGCCCCGGTCGCGCAAGCGGCCGGGGCTTTTTTTGGTCGGGACGTTAGACGCCTAGCAGGCGCTTAGAACTGATAGTTGCCAGTAACGTAGAAGGTACGCAGCATCGCATCGGCGTAGCGCGGATCGAAGCCGACCTGGTGGCCCGACGAGTTGCGCAGCGACAGCGGCGGTTCGCGGTTCAACAGGTTCTTGATGCCGGCGCGGATCGACGCGGTCTTGGTGACCATGAAGCGGCCCTGCCAGTCCAGCGTGATGTAGGACGGCACCTGCAAACGGATCTTCTCGTTCTTGTTGGTGCCCAGGTTGCGCACCGAGGCTTCCGCGTCGGTGTAGCCGTTGCGGTAGTTCATCGTCAAGGTGTTGCTCAACGCGCCGGTGTCGAGCGTCAGGCTGGTGCGCACGACGTGGCGGAAGGCGACCTGGTCATCCGCGCCGAAGTAGTTCAGGCTCGAGGTCCAAGCGCCCGAGGTATCGCCCGGCACGGTGTACTCCGACTTCATCAGGTAGGTGCCGCTCAGGTTGGCGGTCAGGTTGCCGAAGCTGTAGCGATGGCGTGCCACCAGATCGTAGTCGATGCCGCGGTTGTGCTTCTCGCCCAGGTTGACCGGCGGCGACTGCATGGCCCAGTAGGTGTTGCCGGTCGACGGCTCGGTGAAGGTGCTCAACAACGAACGGTACTTGACCGGATCGTTGAAGATCAGCGTTTCGCTGACGTAGTCGACGGCGTCCTTGATGCGCACGTCCCACAGGTCGGCGCCGATGGTGAAGGCCGAGCTCGGCTCGTAGCGGAAACCGATCGAGTATTGCTTGGACTTTTCCGGCTTCAGGTTCTCGTTGCCAAGGTTCATCTTGTTGTACTGCACCACGCCCGGACGGCACAGCACCTTGTCGGCGATCGGGCACTCGTGCACCGAGGCGGTGACGCCGGCGCTGACCAGCGGCTGGGCCAGTTCCAACATGCTCGGCGCCTTGAAGCCGGTGCCGTAGGAACCGCGCACCAGCACGGTCTTGGCCGGCTGCCAGCGCGCCGACACCTTGTAGGTGCCGGCCGACTGCTTCTGGCCGACCGTGCGGTGGGCCAGGTCGTCGTCGATCGCGCCGATGGCGTCGTAGCGGACGCCCATGCTCAGTTCCAGGTCCTTGCTCACCGGGGCGATCAGTTCGCTGAACAGGCCGTAGCTGTTGCGGCTCATGTCGTAGGCGCCCGGCGCGCTGACGTTGTAGATCTCGTTGTTGACGGCGGCGTCGGCCGGGGTCTGCTTGAAGCTGTACTTGCGATAGTCGGCGCCCAGGCCGATGTTGGCGGCGCCGCCCGGCAGGGTGAACACCTCGCGCGAAGCGTGCGCGTCGATGCCGCGCAGGGTGGTCGCGGCCTCGCGCAGCGTACCGACGAACTTCGAGTTCTGGATCAGGCCCTTGGTGGCCTCGCTCTGGCCGCCGATCAGCGCGAACGGATCGAAGGCGGCGGTGGCCAGCATCGACTTGAACTCCTTGCTGCGCGCGTAGCCGCCGACATAGCGTTCCTCGATCTTGTTCTGCGACCAAGTCAGGCCGGTGCCGAAGCTCCAGGCGCCGATCTCGCCGTCGGCGCCCAGCACCAGGTGGTTGGAGTCGGTCAGGGTTTGCGCGTCGCGGGTGCCCCAGTCGTAGGTGCGGTAGCTGCCCGAAACCTTGGCCACGTCGGCCGCCTGGGCCGGCGTCAGGAAGGGCAGCACGTTGTTGGCGTACAGCGCCGACTTGGTGTCGATGGCGAACGGCGCCGTGTTCGGCGCGATGCGCGCGGTCATGTCGTAGCGCGACAGGGCCACCAAGGCGAAGACGGCGATGTCGTCGGTGGCCTTGACGGTGGCCTTGGTGAAGAAGCTGTCGCGCTTGTTTTGCGGCACGATCTCGACGGTCGAGGCGAAGTCGAAGGAGCAGTTGCGCGAGTTGGCGTTGTTCGACAGGCTGGCGTAGCTGAGCGCCGGGCAGTTGCCGTTCTTCAGCAGGTAGGGGCTGAAGCTCGACGACGGCTGGTCTCCCTTGTACGCCACGGCGACGTTGGCCGGCACGGTGACCGGGCTGGTGCGGTCGTAGATGTAGTTGTTGCCGTTGTTGCTGAACGGGATGTAGGCGGTCTTGGCGAAGTCGCGGTCGGTCGCCTTGATCGGGCCGGCCTCGTCGTGGCGGTAGCTGGCGATGATGTTGAAGCGGTCGTCTTCCAGGTTGCCGGCGCCGTAGGTGAGGCTGGTGTTGTAGGACTGGCCCTTGCGGCTGTCGGTCGGGGTGTTGTAGGTCGCCTCGACGGTGCCGCCGCGCTGGTTCTTCTTCAGGATGAAGTTGATGACGCCGGCGATGGCGTCCGAGCCGTACAGGGCCGAGGCGCCGTCGGTCAGGATCTCGACGCGCTCGACGGCGCTCATCGGGATCGAATTCAGGTTGATCGTGCTGCCCGAGTCGGACGGCGCGATGCGGCGGCCGTCGAGCAGGACCAGGGTGTACTGCTCGCCGATGTTGTGGATCGACGCCGAGACACGGCCGCCCGAATTGGAGCCGGCGGCGGTGGCGGCGATGGTGAAGCCCTGCATCGCCGGCAGCGCCTGGATCAGGTCGGCGACGTTGGTCGCGCCCGACTTGGCGATGGCTTCCTGCGACAGGCGCTGCACCGGCAGCGCGCCTTCGACGGCGATGCGCTTGATGCTCGAACCGGTGATTTCAACTTTTTGAATCTGCTGCTCTTGCGCGCGGACCTGGCCGGCGATGATGGCGGTGCCCGCCAGGACGCCCAGGGCGAGGCGGACCGAACGCACGCCAATTTTTTGTTGCAAAACCATTCAGAATACTCCCGATGTGTGAATAACAAAGTCGAGAGCAATAGCCGTGCCGCCTGGGTGGTGAACCTGGGGTCATGAAACAGTCTGCCTTGCCATGTCGACGACATTCTGTGGGCAAGGCGCCAGCGGATGCGGTTCGAGGGTGTGACGAGGAAGAGGACACAGCGCGACAAGAGTCGCCCTATTGCTCAACAGCGGGCGATTATGTCGCCAAAATGACACGATGTGTGAACGACTTTGCGCGTTTTATTTACATTTTGGATACAAAATAAGTACAAACATGATAAGTTTGGAGAAATTACATTTTACATATACAAAATATGCATATCCATATAATCGCGGAAGAATATTTTTAGATTATTGGCAATAGCCGTATAGATGGAATCGCGGATTTTATCGTTGTTGCAATTAGTAGACATCGCGCCGGTAGCGCCCGGCGGCCGCCAGCGCGTCCAGCGCGGCGCCGCCCAGCTGCTCGCGCAGGACGCGGTCGACGCCGGCGGCCATGCCGTCCAGGCTGCCGCAGACGTACAGCGCGGCGCCGCGCGCGACCCAGTCGCGCAGCGCCGCGCCCTGCTCGGCCAGGCGGTCCTGCACGTAGCGGCGCTGCGGCTGGTCGCGCGAGTAGACCAGGTCGAGGCGCTCGAGCAGGCCGGTCTCGCGCCAGCCGGCCAGCTCGTCGGCGTAGTGGGCGTCGAAGGCGGCGTTGCGCTCGCCGAACAGCAACCAGACGCGGCCCCGGCCGGCCAGGGCGCAGGCGCGCAGGTGGCCGCGCAGGCCGGCGATGCCGCTGCCGTTGCCGATCAGGATCAGCGGCAGCTCGGCGTTGTCCTCCAGGCGGAAGCGGCGGTGCGGCCGCAGGCGCAGCGGCAGCACCTCGCCCGGCGCCGCCTGCAGGCACAGCCAGCCGGAGGCCAGGCCGGCCGTGCCGTCCGGGTGGCGCAGCAGGCGCACCAGCAGGTGCACGCGGCCGTCGGCCGGCACCGAGGCGATCGAGTATTCGCGCGGCCGGTCCGGCTCGGCCGGCGCGGCCACCTGCACCAGGTCGCCCGACTGCCAGTCCGGCAGCGCGCCCGACTGCGGCTCCAGCTCCAGATGGTAGAGCGGCGCGCCGGCGCTGCCCGGATTGAGCAGGCGCCGCTCGGCCAGGCGCCAGCCGGCGAAGGCCGGCGCGGCCCAGTCGGGCGCGTCGCTGGTGCCGGCCAGGTGGCTCAGTTGCTGGCGCCATTGGGCGATGGCGGCCTCGGCGCTGCGGTCGACCTCGATGCGCGGGAACAGCGCCCGGGCGCCCTGCCCGGCCAGCCAATGGTCGAGCGCGCGGCCGAAGCCACAGTAGTGCTTGTAGGCGCGGTCGCCCAGCGCCAGCACGGCGTAGTGCAACTGGCCCAGCGCCAGCTCGCCGCCCAGCAGGCGCTGGGCGAAGGCGGCGCCGGCGTCGGGCGCGTCGCCCTCGCCGTAGGTGCTGACCAGGAACAGCGCGCGCTCGGCGCCCTGCAGCTCGGCCGCCGTCAGCTCGGACAGCTCGCACAGGCGGGCGGCGATGCCGGCCAACGCCAGCGTGGCGTGGGTTTGGCGCGCCAGCTGCTCGGCGTTGCCGGTCTGGCTGGCGTAGGCCACCAGCCAGGCCGGACTCTGGCCGGCCTGGGCGCGCGCCAGCAGCGCGGCCCGGCGTTTGTGCCGCTGGCGCAGGTAGGGCAGCAGGCAGACCAGGGCGTAGGCCAGGGCCAGGCCGGCCAGCAACAGCAGCCGGGTCGGATCGTTGGTGAAGTTCATGCGAGCATCTGTTGGAAGGCCGCGCTCAAGCGTTCGGCGCAGCCGTCCGGCGTGCGCAGCACGAAGCGGGCGGCCAGGCCGAGCCGGTCGGCCAGCGCCAGGCCGGCCTCGGGGCCGAGCACGGTGAGCGCGGTGGACCAGGCGTCGGCGGCCATGCACTGGGCATGCACCACCGTCACCGAGGCCAATTGATTGGTGATCGGCATGCCGCTGCGCGGATCGATGGTGTGGGAATAGCGTTGCGGCTGGGTATGCGCGGGCGACGACAGGTCGGCCGCGTCGGCGTTGAAGTAGCGCCGGTAATCGCCCGAGGTGGCCACGGCCAAGCCGTGCAGCGCCAGCACCAGCTCGCCACCGGCGGACGCGGCGGCGGCGGCCGGCCCGGCCGGCGCAGCGGCGGACAGGGCGGCGACGCTCGGCGCCATACCGGCCGTGCTCGCTCCGGGCTGTTCCAGCGCCACCCACCACGGCTGGCCGTCCGGCTTGACGCCGGCGCCGCGCAGCTCGCCGCCGACCTCGACCAGGTAGTGGCGGATGCCCTGCGCCTCCAGGTACTCGGCCAAGCGGTCGACGCCGTAGCCCTTGGCAACGGCCGACAAGTCGAGCAGCACGCCACCCGGCTGGCGGGCGCGCCGGCCGGCATGGTCGAGTTCGACCCTGGCCTGGCGCCGCCGCTCCAGCAGCCGCGCCACCTGGGCGGCGTCCGGCGGCGCGAAGCCGGGCCGCTCGAAGCCGCCGGCGGGGCCGAAGCCCCACAGGTTGACCATGGCGCCGGCGCAGGGGTCGTAGGCGTCGCCCGTGTCGCGGGCGACGCGCATGGCGAAGGCCAGCACGGTGAAGAATTCCTCGGGCAGGCGCTGCCAGCTGCCGGCCTCGGCCAGGTTGAAGCGGCCCAGGTCGGAGTCGCTCTCCCAGTGGCTCATTTGCGCCACCACCTGGTCGAGCTGGCCCTGCAGGCCCTGTTGCAAACGCGGCGGCAAGGTGGCGGCGCGGCCGTGGTCGACCAGCCGCACCGACCAGCCGGTGCCCATGCTGACGCCGGCGAAGTCGCGGATGGCGCCGTGCGCCGGCGCCGCCTGCTCGGCGATGTGCGCCGGCAGCAGCACGCGGCGTTCGCCCGGCCCCGCCAACAAGGCCGACGCCACCGCCGGCCCACCCGCCATGCCCGCCGCGCCCACTATTGCGGCAGCACTTCGACGGTGGCCGCGTAGGTCACGCGGCGCGCCGGCGCCGCCGGCGGCGTGCCGGCGGCGGCCGGGGCGGCCACCGGCCAGCTGCTGCTGACCATGTACATGCCGGCGGCCGGCAGCTCGAAGCTGATCTCGCCCTTGGCGTCGGTGCTCTGGCGGATCTCGCCCAGCGTGCCGCGGTGGCGCACGCCGCCGGGGATCAGGCTGAAGGCCTGGTTGGCCGCCGGCTTGCCGTCGAGCAGGAAGCGCCAGGTGGCGCGCTCGCCGCTGCGCATGTCGTTCGGGTGGGTGACGGGCACCAGCTCGAGGCCGACGCCGCTCGGTTTGAACACCGCCTCGTTCGGCGTGCCGGTCGAGACGAAGGTTTCCAGGCGGCTGTAGTTGCGCGTCAGCTTGACGTCGGTGGCGTCGGCCGGCACGTCCTTGGCCAGGCTTTCCTCGCTGCCACGGAAGCGCTTCATGTCGCCGGCCTTGTCCTTGTAGCTGCCGAACACGCCCTGCGACACCAGGCTGATCTTGTAGGTGCCCGGCTTGGCCAGGCGCAGGTCGAAGGTGCTGCGCAGCTTGCCGGTGCTGGCGTTGTCGAGGTTGACGCGGGCGCCGTCCGGGCCGGTGGCGACGATGC
The DNA here is from genome assembly GCF_900114705.1 of Rugamonas rubra. Taxonomy (GTDB): domain Bacteria; phylum Pseudomonadota; class Gammaproteobacteria; order Burkholderiales; family Burkholderiaceae_D; genus Rugamonas; species Rugamonas rubra. Next base: position 70,095 of record NZ_FOTW01000011.1, on the reverse strand, counting down.
CGTCGAGCTTGAGCGGCTGGTGGTCGATGTCGAACAGGCCCTCGGAGATGGCGGCGTCGATGGTGACCCAGGCCTCCTTGGCGTCGACCTGGGTCGACGACGGCAGCAGCCAGGGACGGTGCGCCTGGGCGTTCAGGGCCAGGCCGGCCAAGGCCAGCGCCAACAACGGTTTATTCAATTTTTTCATGATCCGGCCTTAAGGCTTGAGTTGAACTACGACGGCGCCCAGTTCTTCCTTGCCCTTGGCGGCCAGGCTCTGCGCGGTTTTCGGCGGCCACTGCAGCGGCACCTTGACGGCCTCGCGGCCACCGGCCTCGCGCGCCGCTTCAACGACCAGCTGGTACTGGCCGGCCGGCAGCTTGTCGAGCGCGGCCTTGGCGACCGGGAAGCTCAGCGTGTACTCGCCCGGCGCCTTGGTCGCGCCGGAGACGCCGTCGAGCGGCATCTCGACGTCGCGGCCGCTCTTGCGCCACCACTGGCGCATGTCCTTGAGCCACTTGGTGCCGGCGTTGTCCTTCTTCTTGACGTCGTACAGCACGGCCAGGTTGGCCACCACCTTCTGGTCGGCGTTCTCCAGCCAGGCGGCCAGGTAGGGACGGTGGTACTCGGCCACGTTCAGTTGCGGGACTTCGAGCTTGAGGGCCAGATCGGCCGCCATGGCCGAGGCGCTGATCAGCGGCATGCTGAGCGCGATGGAGTAGCGTAATTTCATGGGGTGCCTGTCAAAAGAGGAATGGAAAAATCAATGGATGAACAACAGCGCGATCGCACACGGAACCAGGATGCCCAGGCCGACCATCGGCCAGGTGAACGGCCGGTTGGCGGCGTGGAACTTCAAGATCAACAGGCCGGTCAGGCAGAACAGCAGGCAGGTGCCGGCGAAGATGTCGATGAACCAGTTCCAGGCCGGGCCGGTGTTGCGGCCCTTGTGGACGTCGTTGAGCCAGGAGATCCAGCCACGGTCGGTGTTCTCGTACTCGGCGGCGCCGTCCGGCAGGGCGATGCGCACCCAGGCGTCGCCGCCGGCCTTGGCCAGCGGCAGGTAGACCTCGTCGGCCGACCACTCGGCCGGGCGGCCGCCGGCCTTCAGCGACCAGGTGTCGCGCAGCCACTGCTCGGCGGCGGCCGGCAGCGCGGCGCGCTCACCGTCGTGCGCGGCGGCGTAGGCCGCCAGGCTGGCCGCCAGCGGCGCCGGCAGGGCGGCCTGCTGGCGCGTCACGCTGGGCTTGGCCTCGATCTGCGCGGCGTGGTTCAGGGTGATGCCGGTGACGCTGAACAGCAGCATGCCGAGCAGGCACAGCGCCGAGCTGATCCAGTGCCACTGGTGCAGGTTCTTCAGCCAGACGGCGCGGCTGGCGTTGCGGGCTGGCGCGGCTTGTGGTGCGCTCAAGGGACATCCTTTGGTGATGGGTACAGGTGGAAACGGCGGCGGCCGGCGGGCCGGCGGCGCGATCAGTGACAAATGATAATGATTATCATTTGCGAAGTCAATCGAGAATCCCTCATTGACACAATTCAATACAAATCCCCCGGGCCGCTCGGCACCAAGCGGCCACGCAAAAAAGGGAAGGCGCGGCGTTTGCCGCGACTTCCCTTCTTCTTGCCACGCCGCGCAGAGCGACGGATCAGGCAAACTCAGCCTAACCAACGGTCAACACGAACCCGGCATGGACCCGGCGCCGGACTGCGAACGGACTCGAGTTTTCAAGCCCGCGCCGTCGGAACGGACTCAGGTTTTCGACCCCGAACCGCCGGAACGGCTGCCGCCCTGGCCGCCGGTTTGGCCGCCGGTTTGGCCACTGCGTTGCTTGTCTTCCTCTTCGCGCTCGCGCGCGCTGCCCTGGTTGCCGGCCGTGCCGCCCGAGCGCGAGGCGCCGCCGGGGGTGCTGCTCTGGCTGCTGCCCTGGTCGTTCTTGTGGCTCATGCTGCCGGCCCGGCGTGCCTCCTCCGAGGTGAACTCGTGGGCCGTGCCCTTTTCATGGGCGGCGCGGCCGCCCTCGCTGGCGATCTCGCGCTGCTGTTCCGGGTCCATCGAAGCGAAACCGCGTTTGCTGGTGTCGCTTTGCTTGCTGCCTTGGTCGCTGCCCTGTTTGCCGCCTTGGTCGCTACCTTGTTTACCGCCTTGGTTGGATGAAGCCATGATCTTTCTCCTGATGTGTAGCCGTTGGAAAAATACTGCCCATGCCACCGCCCACCTGCCGCGCATTGCGGCGCGGACTGACGAGCAGGAGGAGCAGTCATGGTAGTTCAATCATCGGCAACACAATATAGGACGTTGGTAGGCAGGCGTGTAGGAGCAGTCCGGGGGACGGTGGCCGGCGGTGGCCATTGTTGACAGCTTGTCGCTTACCCGGCACCCTCCAGCGCCCGCTGCAACTCGCCGAACTCGTAGGGCTTGCGCAGGAAGACGGCGGGGAAGCCGAGGCCCTCGAGCGACTCCAGGCCGTAGCCGCTGGCGAACACGACGCGGGTGGCCGGGCTGCGCCGCAGCAACTGGCGCGCCAGGCCGATGCCGGACATGCCGGGCAGGCTGACGTCGGTGAACAGCACGTCGATCTCGCGCCCGGCCAGCCAGGCCCAGGCCGCCTCGGCGTCGGCGGCGGCGCTGACCGTGTGGCCCAACTGCTCGACCACCTCGCACACCATTTGGCGGGAGTCGGCGTTGTCCTCGACCACCAGCACGCGCAGCGGCCGGCGGGCGGGCGCGGGGGCGGAGGCCACGGCGCGCACTACGCCGACTACGCTCGCGGCGGTGGCGTCGGCGGGCGCGGACGCCCCGGCCGGCCCACTCGGCTTGGCCGGTTCGGCCGGTTCGGCCTGCTCAGCCGGCTCTGCCTGCCCGGCCGGCTTGGGCTGCTCCGCCGGCTCGGCCGGCAACACCGGCGCGGCGGCCATCGCGCCGGCGCGCAGGGCCAACTCGGCGCGCCGGCCGGCCAGCATCTGCCCGACCTTGCGCGCCAGGTCCTCGCGCCGGTAGGGCTTGCTCAACAACTCCAGGCCGGCGTCGAGCCGGCCGCCGTGCACGATGCCGCCCTGCGGATAGCCGGAGGTGAACAGCACGGCGATGTCGGGCAGCACGCTGCGCGCCAGCCGCGCCAGCTCGGGGCTGCGCAGCGCGCCCGGCATGACCACGTCGGTGAACAGCAGTTCGACGCGGGCGCCGGCCTGCAGCAACAACCAGGCCTGGTCGCCGCTGCCGGCCTGCAGCACGCGGTAGCCCAGCGCGACGAGCATGTCGACCACGGTGGCGCGCACGCCGGCGTCGTCCTCGACCACCAGCACCGTCTCGCTGCCGCCGGCCACCTGCTCGGCCGCCGCCGGCGCCGCCGGGCGCGGCGCCGCCTGCTCCGAGCGCGGCAGGTAGATGCGCACGCGGCTGCCGCGGCCGGGCCGGCTGTCGAGCTTGATGTGACCGTGGCTCTGCTTGACGAAGCCGTAGGCCATCGACAGGCCCAGGCCGCTGCCCTCGCCCAGCGGCTTGGTGGTGAAGAAGGGTTCGAAGGCGCGCCGCATCAGCTCGGCCGACATGCCGCAGCCGGTGTCGCTGACGGTCAGGCGGACGTACTGGCCGGGCGGCAGCTCGGGCAGCTGGCCGACGAAGGAGGCGTCGAGCTCGACGTTGGCCAGGCGCACGCGCAGCCGGCCGCTGCCGCCCATGGCGTCGCGCGCGTTGATGGCCAGGTTGAGGATCACACTCTCCATCTGGCCCGGGTCGACCAGGGTGTTCCACAGGCCCGGGTCGAGGCGCCACTCCAGCGCCACCGCCTCGCCCAAGGCGCGGCGCAGCAGGCCCTCCATGTCGACGGCCAGCCGGCCCAGGTCGACCACCTGCGGGCGCAGCGGCTGGCGGCGGGCGAAGGCCAGCAGCTGCGACGACAGCTTGGCGCCGCGCTCGACGGCGCCGATGGCCGTCTCCAGCCGCTGCGCCGAGCGCGGGTCGGCGCCGTCCTGCTGCAGCAGTTGCAGGTTGCCGTAGATGATCTGCAGCACGTTGTTGAAGTCGTGCGCCACGCCGCCGGTCAGCTGGCCCACCGCCTCCATCTTCTGCGCCTGGCGCAGCAGCTCCTCGGCCTTGTTGCGCTCGGCCACCTCGCGCGCCACGCGCAGCTCCAGTGTGCCGCTCAGCTCGCGCCAGGCCTGCTCGATGCGGCGCCGCTCGCTGATGTCGGTCTTGACGGCGATCAGCGCCAGCGGCCGGCCCTGCTCGTCGTCGAGCCGGCTGATGCTGCTCGAGAGCCACACCCACGACTGGTCCGGCCTGCGGTAGCGCTTCTCCAGCGTGAACGGCTCGCCGCGCTCGACCAGGCGGACCAGCAGCACGCGGTTGCCGGCGCGCTCGTCGGGATGGATCAGGTCGTCCATGTTCAGGCCCAGCAGCTGCTCGGCGCCGCGCGCCAGCATGCGGCACAGCGCCTCGTTGACGCGGCGGTAGTTGCCGTCCAGGTCGAGCTCGGCCATGCCGACGGCGGCCTGGCCGAAGATCGCCGCCAGCCGGTCCTCGCTGGCGCGCAGCGCCTGCTCCATCTGCTTGCGCTCGGTGACGTCGAAGCACACGCCGACATAGCGCCGGCTGCCCGGCGTGGCGCCCGGCAGCACCTCGCCCTGCCGCGCCAGCCAGCGCAGCGCGCCGTCGTCGGCCCGGCGCACGCGGTACTCGGCGTATTCGAGCGGATTGTCGACGCGCTCGAGCTTGTACTGGCCGACCTGCTCGCGGTCGCGCTCGTCGACCAGGCCGAGCAGCAGCTCGGCGGTCACCTCCTGCTCGTCGGCCAGGCCCCACAGCCGGCGGTAGGTGGCCGACACCAGCAGCTTGCCGCTGTCGGGGAACCACTCGAAGCTGCCGACGCCGCCGGCCTGCTGGGCCATGCGCAGGCGCTCCTCGGCGGCGGCGCGGCGGCGCAGCTCGGCGTCGGCGGCCGGCGTCGGCGCCGGCAGCACGATCGCCGACGCCGCCACGGCGGGCGCGGCCGCGCGCGCCTCCGCCTGCCCTGGCGCGGCGGGGGGCGGCGTCATGGCGGCCTGCGGTACGTTGGGAGGAGCTGTCACAAATCGGTCTTCGCTACGGTCGCACATGGGGGCGGCCGGCACCAGTTGCCGGCGGGCCGGGTCGGGCCGACGGGCGCCTTGGCCAGCCCGTCGACATGTGCGACCATGCTACCAGCTTTTGCCGCTTTGGCAGCGCATGGTTGACGCCGCCGCGCAACGCCGCGACATCCGGCCAAGATCCGGCCAACATCCGGCCAACATCAGGCCAACATCAGGCGTTCAGGCCCTTCATGCCCTCCTCGCTGTAGCGCGCGCCGGCGGCCATGCCGAGCGGAAGCGCGGCGGCGATGCGGGCCAGTTCGGCCGCGCTCAGCGCGACCTCGAGCGCGCCCAGGTTGTCGCGCAGGTAGGCGACCCGCTTGGTGCCGGGGATGGCCACGATGGCCGGCCGGCCGGCGCCGCCCTGCGCCAGCAGCCAGGCCAGCGCCAGCTGGGCCGGCGTGCAGCCCTTCTCGGCGGCGATGGCGCGCACGGTGTCGACGATGCGCCGGTTGCTGCGCATGTTCTCGCCGGCGAAGCGCGGGTTGAAGCTGCGCGCGTCGCTGGCGTCGTGCAGCGAGGCCTCGGCCACCATGCCGGTCAGGAAGCCCCGGCCCAGCGGGCTGTAGGCGCAGAACGCCGCGCCCACCTCGGCGCAGGCCTGCAGCACGCCTTGCTCGGGGTCGCGGGTCCACAGCGAGTACTCGCTCTGCACCGCCGCGATGGGGTGGACGGCGGCGGCGGCGCGCAATGTTGCCGGCGACACCTCGCACAGGCCGATGGCGCCGATCTTGCCCTCGCGCACCAGCTCGGCCAGCGCGCCGACCGACTCGGCCAGTGGCGTCTGCGCCAGGTTCAGCCGGTGCATATAGTAGAGGTCGATGTGCTCGACGCCGAGCCGCTTGAGCGAGGCCTCGCAGGCGCGGCGGATATAGGCCGGGCTGTTGTCGACCTCGCGGGCGTAGCGGCCCGGCTCGCGCACCAGGCCGAACTTGGTGGCCAGCCTCACTTGCGCGCGCTTGCCTTGCAAGAAGCGGCCGAGCAGCTGCTCGTTGTGGCCGGAGCCGTACATGTCGGCCGTGTCGTACAGGGTGACGCCCAGCTCGAAGGCGGCCTCCAGTGTGGCCAGCGACTGGGCGTCGTCGGTGGCGCCGTAGAACTCGGACATGCCCATGCAACCCAGGCCCAGCGCCGAGACGCTGAACGGACCGATGGCGCGCGCCGGCAGGACGGCCGGCGCGGCGCCGCTGTTGTGGATGGTGTTGTTGGTGTTGATGGTGCCGGTGGTGCCGGTGGTGGCGGTGGTGGCGGTGGAAACTGCGTCGGCGTGCTGTGCTGCGTTCATGTTTGGCTCCTCTGGTTTGGCAAAACGAAGCCCAGTGTAGGGAGCGGCGCAACGTTGTGGAATGAGCAAAATCGTGATACCTTTTTGGTATGAGGAAACCAGCATGAGAAAACTCGACACCCGCGCGCTGGAAATCTTCGTCGCCGTCGCCCACTGCCTGAACTTCCGCCAGGCCGCCGAGCAGCTGCACATGACGCAACCGCCGCTGAGCCGCGCCGTGGCCCAGCTGGAGCGCCGCCTGGCCGTCAAGCTGTTCGAGCGCGACACCCAGCACGTCGCGCTGACGCCGGCCGCCGTCGCGCTGTTGCCGCTGGCGCGGCAAATCCTCGGCCTGCTCGACGCCGCCGAGCAGGCGCTGCACGGCGACGGCGCCGCGCCGCCGGCCCGGCTGCGCCTGGGCCTGACCGTCTCGGTCGACGCCGACCTGTTCCGCGGCTTCACCACGGCGCTGGGCGAGGCGCTCGGCGCGGCGCCGCTGGAGCTGTCCGTGGCGCCCTCGCCCAAGCTGGTGGCCGGGCTGCGCGCGCGCCGCCTGGACGCCGTCATCGTCGCCCTGCCGACCCGGCTGTTCGGCCTCGATGTCTTGCCGCTCAAGGCGCAGCCCATGCTCGCCGCCCTGCCCAGCGGCCACCCGCTGGCGCGCCGCCGCACGTTGCGCCTGGACGACCTGCGCGACGAGGCCGTCTACTGGTTCGAGCGGGCCCGCCAGCCGGCCTTCTTCGACCACTGCGACCAGGTGTTCCAGCGCCACGCCTTCGCCCCGGCCTTCATCCGCGAGCCGCACGACCACCACGTGCTGCTCAGCGACATCGCCGCCGGCAAGGGCATCGCCCTCTTGCCGCAGTCCTTCGCCGCGCTGCGCCGCAGCGGCGTGGCCTACCGCAAGCTGGCCGAGGGCGACGAGCTGGCCATCGGCCTGGGCCTGGTGGTGGCGCCCGGCCACCCGCAGCGCGCCCTGCTCGACGGCCTGGCCGCCCGCATCCTCGGCTAAAGATGGGGCGGCCGGGCGCGACGGCGCGGTGGCGGCGGCGCTGGCCACGTGGCAGGCGGGCCGGCGCGCGGGCGGCGGCCGGAACGGCTACCATAGCGGCTTGACCAATTTCCCGCCGCCACCGCCATGACCTTCACCCTCAACGACACCGCCTACCGCAGCGACAGCGCCGCCGCCAAGCAAGCCATGTTCGACGACCTGCGGCCGCAGCTGCAGGGCCTGGTCGCCGGCGAGACCGACCGCGTCGCCAACAGCGCCAACTTCAGCTCGCTGGTGTTCAACAGCATGCCGGGCCTGAACTGGGCCGGCTTCTACTTCCTGCAGGGCGACGAGCTGGTGCTCGGCCCCTTCCAGGGCAAGCCGGCCTGCATCCGCATCCAGCGCGGCCGTGGCGTCTGCGGCGGCGCCGTCGACCAGGGCGAGGCCATCGTCGTCGCCGACGTGCACGCCTTCCCCGGCCACATCGCCTGCGACGTCAACTCGCGCTCCGAGCTGGTGGTGCCGCTGCGCGCCGGCGGCGCCGTCATCGGCGTGTTCGACCTCGACAGCCCGCTACCCGGCCGCTTCGACGCCGACGACCTGGCCGGCATCGAATCGCTGCTGCGCATCCTCGAAGCCACCTTCTAAGCCCCACCGCCCACCGGGGTCAGTGCCGACATTCGGACACAGACTCAGCGCCCACCGGGGTCAGTGCCGACATTCGGACACAGACTCAGCGGTAGAGCGGCTCGCCGGCACACTCTATGGTTGAGCTCGTGTCTGAATGTCGGCACTGACCCCGCGGTTGCGGGTTGGCCTCCTTCTAGGCGCTGAACTCGGCGACGAAGTCGTAGGCGTCGCCGCGGAAGTAGCTGCGGCAAAACTCGACGGCGCGGCCGTCGCGCAACAAGCCCAGCCGCTCGATGGCCAGGCCGGCGTCGCGCTCCCGCGCCTGCAACAGGCGCGCCTGCTCGGCGTCGAGCAGCAGCGCCGACAGCCGCTGCAGCGCCCGCACCGGCCGGTGGCCGCTCTTCTGCAGGGCCTCGTACATCGACTTGTCGACCGCCTCCAGCGACGGCAGGCAGGACGCCACCACCGTGGCGTACTCGAGGCACATCGGCTGCTCGTCGGCGTAGCGGATGCGGTGGAAGCGGTATACCGCCTCGCCCGGGCCGAGCCGCAGCCGCAGCGCCTCCTCCGCCGTCACCGTGCCCTCGCTGCGCTCGAGCCAGACGCTGCGCGGCACCCGCCCGCGCGCCCGCATGTCCTCCGAAAACGAACTGAGCTTGGCGAAATTCTTCTCGACGCGGGTGCGGTTGACGAAATTGCCCGAGCCGGGCCGGCGCTGCAGCAGGCCCTCGGCCACCAGGCCGTCGAGCGCCTTGCGCACCGTCAGGCGCGACACCGCCAGCTCGCTGGCCAGCTTGCGCTCGGGCGGCAGGGCGTCCTCCGGCCTGAGCAGGCGCTGCTCGATGGCCTCGCGCAGCGCGCGCTGCAATTGCTGGTAGAGCGGCTGGCTGATGCTCGCGCGCACCAGCTGCAGGATGGTCGCCAATGAAATCATCTCGGGCCCGGAAAAAGTGGCAATACCAAATTAAATAAATTAATACCAAACAAATACCGAACACTTGCCATCCAGCCCAGTTTGATATCATTTTTGCACCAACTTAGTGAATGGTAAGCCAAAATGCCCACAGTGAAGGGAAATTTCTGTGCACAAAAGGCAACGTTCCGAAATTTTATTCAAGTGGTAGCACTTTGGTATCTAAAAATGCAGTATATTGGCGTTGAACTGGTTTTGTTGTTGGTTTAGTAAGCGCGAATCTTGACCTTGTCGCCCCGCGGCCGGAACGCGAAAGATTCATTTGAAAATGGACAGGCTCCACTAGGGGCCACTGGAGATAGAGTAATGACGTACCAAATGAAAGCAGCAAGCAGCCCGGCGCCACGCGCCCACAACGGCCTGACCCCGATCGCCTTCGCGGTCGGCCTGATGATCCTCGGCAGCGCCGCGACGGCCCAGGCCCAGCAGGCCGCCCCGGTCGAGCCGACCGCCGTGGTCACCGTGGCCGGCGTGCGCGCCGCGCTGGAGCAGTCGCTGAAGCAAAAGCGCAGCGCCGACTCCGTGGTCGAGGTGGTCACCGCCGAGGACATCGGCAAGATGCCCGACAAGAACGTCGCCGACTCGATCCAGCGCCTGCCCGGCGTCAACATCCAATCCTCGGCCGGCGGCGAAGGCGGCTTCGGCGAGAACGACCGCGTCAGCCTGCGCGGCACCAGCCCGAGCCTGCAGCAAACCACCTTCAACGGCCACGGCATCAGCACCGGCGACTGGTTCGTGCTGAACCAGGTCGGCGGCAGCGTCGGCCGCAGCAGCAGCTTCTCGCTGCTGCCGTCCGAACTGGTCGGTTCGATCATCGTGCACAAGAGCCAGACCGCCGACCTGATCGAGGGCGGCGTGTCCGGCTCGATCGACGTGATCACCCGCCGTCCGCTCGACTTCAAGAAGAACCTGACCGTCGAGGCCTCGGTCCAGGGCGCCTACAACGACCTGGCCGGCAAGACCCAGCCGCAGTTCTCCGGCCTGTTCAACTGGAAAAACGACAGCAAAACCGCCGGCGTGCTGGTCCAGGCCTTCTCCGAGAAGACCAGCGTGCGGCGCGACGGCCAGGAGATCCTCGGCTACTCGACCATCTCGGCCACCAGCGCCGCCGCCAAGGCCAACCCGGCGCTGGCCGGCCTGCGCCTGCCGACCTTCATCGGCGCCACCCTGTTCGAGCAGGTCAAGAAACGCGAGGGCGGCGCCTTCGACGTCGAACTGCGCCCGAGCAAGGAACTGACCCTGGACCTGAACGGCTTCTACTCGAAACTCAAGGCGGCCAACCAGAACACCAACTGGCTGGCGGCGCCGGGCAACTCGATCAACCGCGACGGCCTGATCCCGACCGCCTACACGGTGGCCAACGGCACCCTGACCTCGGCCAGCTTCACCAAGAACTCGGGCGAGGTCGACAACGCCTACCGCCCCGACGCCGGCGGCGAGTCCTACTACATCGACTTCAACTTCAAGTACCGCGCCACGCCCGACTTCACCGTCACCGGCAAGGCCGGCGCCACGCACGGCGTCGGCTACGACCGCGACGACGTGTTCTACCAGAACGGCGTCGACGGCGGCATGAGCTACGCCCTGAACGGCCTGAGCCCGGCCAACATGTCCTTCCCGGGCGGCACCACCAACAAGCCGGGCCCGACCGCCTGGGCCGGCGGCGGCGAATCGCAGTCGGTCGACAAGGAACAATACGCCCAGCTCGACGGCGAGTGGCGCCTGTCCAACGGCCTGCTCGACTCGGTCAAGTTCGGCGCCCGCGCCACCGACCACAAGCGCACCGCCGAGCACCCGTTCGAGACCAAGCCGACCCCGGCCGCCTTCACCAACCCGGGCCCGGCCTGGAGCGGCCAGCAGTATCCTAGCGACTTCGGCAAGGACCTGGGCGGCAACCTGTCGAACAACTACTTCAAGTACGACGGCGCCGCGCTGGGCGCCTGGGGCGCCGCCCCGGGCAACCGCCTGTTCGACTACGTCGCCCGCCACAACTGGACCGACGAGTTCAAGGTGCAGGAGAAGACCACCGCCGTCTACGGCATGGCCAACCTGGTCAGCGAGGGCTGGAGCGGCAACATCGGCCTGCGCGCCGTGCGCACCAAGCAGACCACGCTGGTCAACCTGAGCGGCGGCGCCAACGCCATCAAGGGTTCCGACTGGGGCGCCTACACCCCGACCACCTACGAGCGCAGCTACAACGACATCCTGCCTAGCGCCAACATCAAGTTCGACGTGCGCGACGACCTGGTGGTGCGCGCCGCCATCGCCCGCGCCATGTCGCGGCCCGACTACAGCGCGCTGGGCGGTTCGGTCTCGCTGAACGACGACGCGCTGAGCGGCACCGGCGGCAACGTCAAGCTCGACCCGATCCGTTCGAACAACGCCGAGGTCAGCGCCGAGTGGTACTTCGCGCCCAAGTCGGCCGTCTCGATCGGCGTGTTCTACATGGACCTGAAGTCGGTGGTCTCGCAGGGCACCTCGAGCGGCACCTACTACAACAACAAGCTGGGCCAGCAGGCGACCTTCCAGGTCACCTCGCCGTTCAACACCAGCGGCAAGAACAAGGGCGTCGAGCTGAGCTACCAACAGCCGCTGTTCAACCGCTTCGGTGTGTTGGCCAACTACACCTACGCCGACGGCAAGCTGGCCGACGGCAGCGAACTGATCAACTCGTCGAAGAGCACCTACAACCTGACCGGCTTCTACGAGGACGACAAGTTCAGCGCCCGCGTCGCCTACAACTACCGCTCGGTCTACAAGGCCGGCGTCGACCGCGGCGCCAGCCAGCACGTCGAGGGCAGCGGCAACCTGGCCGCCTCGTTGAACTACAAGATCAACGAGCAGCTGAGCATCAACTTCGACGCCTTGAACCTGACCAACACGACGATCAAGATGTACGCCGAGAACAAGGACCAGCCGCGCGCCTTCTACTCGAACGGCCGCAGCTTCTACCTCGGCCTGCGCGGCAAGCTGTAGGCGGACGATCCGGGCCGCCGCCCCAGCGCGGCGGCCCGCAACGAGCCTCATGTGCCAAGTTTGCAGGCCCCTAGCGGGGCCTGTTTTTTTTTGCCCGGGGCGGACGCGGGGGCGCCGGCTAGCCGCCGCAGGCCGCCGCGCGGGCCAGCAGCAGCGCGCGCTCGCGCAGGTTGCGCGTCAGCGCGGCGGCGCGCTCGAACTCGGCGCGCGCCTCGGCGTCGCGGCCCAGCTTGGCGAGCAGGTCGCCGCGCACGCTGGGCAGCAGGTGGTAGTGGCGCAGCGCGGCGACGTCGCGCAGCTGGTCGGCCAGCTCCAGCCCGGCGGCCGGGCCGAAGGCCATGGCCAGCGCCACCGCGCGGTTCAGCTCGACCACCGGCGACGGCGCCAGCTGCGACAGCGCGTCGTACAACGCGGCGATGCGCCCCCAGTCGGTGTCCCCGGCGTGGCGGGCGCGGGCGTGGCAGGCGGCGATGGCGGCCTGCACGCCGTACGGCCCCAGCCCCCGGCCCAGCCGCTCGGCGCGCGCCAGCGCGGCCAGGCCGCGGCGGATCAACAGCTGGTCCCAGCGCGCCCTGTCCTGCTCGAGCAGCAGGATGGGCGCGCCGTCGGCGCCGACGCGGGCGCAGGCGCGCGAGGACTGGATCTCCATCAGCGCCACCAGGCCGTGCACCTCCGCCTCGTCGGGCGCCAGCTCGGCCAGCACGCGGCCCAGCCGCAGCGCCTCCTCGCACAACGCCGGACACATCCAGTCGGCGCCGGCGCTGGCCGCGTAGCCCTCGTTGTAGATCAAATAGACGACCTGCAACACCGAGGCCAGCCGTTCGCCCAGCTCGGCGGCGCGCGGCACCCCGTACGGCACCCGCGCCTCGGCCAGGGTGCGCTTGGCGCGCACGATGCGCTGCGCCACCGTCGCCTCGGGCAGCAGGAAGGCGCGGGCGATCTCCTCGGTGCTCAGGCCGCCCAGCAGGCGCAGCGTCAGCGCCACCCGGCCGTCGGTCGGCAGCACCGGATGGCAGGCGGCGAACAACAGGCGCAGCAGGTCGTCGCCGATGTCGCGCTCCAGCGCCGCCTCGACGGCCGCGTCCAGGTCGGGCGCGGCGGCCTGCAACTGGCCCTCGATCTCGTAGGCCAGTTGGCCCTCCTTGTCGTTGTGCAGCTTGCGCTGGCGCAGCAGGTCGAGGGCGCGGTTCTTCGCCACCGTCATCAGCCAGGCGGCCGGATTGTCCGGCACGCCGGCCGCCGGCCAACGCTCGAGCGCGCCGACCAGCGCGTCCTGCGCCAACTCCTCGGCCTGGCCGACGTCGCGCAACATGCGCGCCAGCGCGCCGACGATGCGGCCCGACTCGATGCGCCAGACCGCCTCGACCACGCGGGCGACGGCGGCCGGAGCGGCGCCCGGCGCGCCGCCCGTCCGGCTTGGCGCGGCCAAGCCTAGCGCCCCGCGCCGCCGAGGGTGGCGTGCAGGCCGCCCTCGAGCTGCTGGGCGCGCATGCGTTGCTCGGCCTCGCGCAGCGCCGGCGTGAAGGCCGCCGCCGGCGCCGGCACGAGCTCGCGTATCTCCAGCGTCAACTCGCCCGCCATCGGATACGGATAGGCCATGGCCAGCGCGGCGGCCCGCTCGCGCGACGCGGCCTGCAGCATCCAGTAGCCGGCGATCAGCTCCTTGACCTCGGTGAACGGTCCGTCGACCACGCTGGCGCGGCCGCCGCCGAGGCGCACGCGGGCGCCCGAGGCCGTGCCCTTGAGCCCCTCGCCGGCCAGCAGCACGCCGTCGCGCACGCCGGCCTCGTTGGCGCGGTTCATCGTGTCGATCACCGCCGGCGGCGGCGCCAGGTCGCTTTCCAGCACGGCGTCCGAGCGCAACAGCACGGCGTAGCGCTTGAGCGCCGGGTCCGGCCGCGGCAGCGTGCCGGCCGGCGTGCCGCGCTGCATGTCGAAGCCGACGCAGCCGCCGGGACAGCCGGCCGCGCGGATCTCGAACTCGGCCTCCGCGCCGGCCGGCGGCCAGCCGCACACCTGCTCGGCGGCGTGCTGGACGGAATCGGCCTCGAGCATGACGAAGCCGGCGATCAGCTCGTCGGCGGGGAACGGCCCCGGCCGCTGTTGCCACACGCCGTCGACGCGGCGCAGGCGCAGCCCCTCGGCGCTGGGCGCCAGGCTGGCGCCCGGCTCCAACGCCGCCACCGGCAGGCCGGCCTCGGTGTGCCGGTCGGCCCGGCGCAGTATCATGAAGTGCATGGCGCGCCCCCGGCTCAGGCGCCGGCGCCGGCCAGCGCCTTGGCCTGGGCGAACACGCGCTGCTCCTGCTCGCGCAGCTCGGGCGTCATCTGCTCGCCGAAGTCGTCCATCTCGAACACCTGGCGGATTTCGATCTCGCTGTCGCAGTCGAACGGGTTCGGGCAGCGCCGCATCCACTCGATGGCCTCGTCCTTGGACTTGGCCTGGATCAGCCAGAAGCCGGCGATCAGCTCCTTGGTCTCGGCGAAGGGGCCGTCGACGACGACCCGCTTGTCGCCCTCGAAGCGGATGCGCGCGCCCTTCGCGCTCGGATGCAGGCCCTCGCCGGCCAGCAGCACGCCGGCCTTGACCAACTCCTCGTTGAAACGGCCCATCTCGGTGAGCAGGCGCTCGCTGGGCATGATCCCCGCCTCGGAATCGGCGGTGGCTTTGACGATAATCATGAAACGCATGGAAGTCTCCTGGAGTGGGTGGCGGCTTACTGGCAGGCGGACTGTTCCTTCATCCCGCGCTGCATCTCCTCCGGCGAGACGTCCTTGATGTGCGAGGCCAGCGACCACTGGTGGCCGCTGGGGTCGGTGACGATGCCGTAGCGGTCGCCCCAGAACATGTCGGCCAGCGGCATCTTGACGACGGCGCCGGCGTCGACGGCGCGGGCGAAGGCGGCGTCGACGTCCTTGACGTACAGGTGCAGCGTGACCGGCGTGCCCTTCAGCGCGTTCGGCGCCAGGCTGCCGTGCTCCGGGAAGGCGTCGGCCAGCATGAAGGCCGAGTCGCCGATGCGCAGCATGGCGTGCATGATCTTGCCGTCCTCGCCGGGCAGGCGGCCGCCCTCCTCGGCGCCGAAGGCCTTCTTGTAGAACTCGATGGCCTTGGCCGCGTTGTCGCACACCAGGTGCGGGGTGATCGTGTGCATACCTTCGGGGATGGGGTTTACTTTTGCGGTCATGATTGGCTCCTTAGTGTGGGTTGGTAAGAGCAACGACAGCCGGCGGCGCGCCGGAAAATCTCTACTCTACCTCCACGACGAAGCGGCACGACTCAAATCGACAAAAAATTTTAAAAAGTTTAAAAGTAGTTTTTTGCTATCGCCGCCGCGCCCCGTTTCGCGCCGACCTTCCCCGCCACGGCTAGACTTGGCGCAGGCCCTGGCGCGCCACTTTCTGGTTGCGCAACAGGCACAACATGTCGGCCGCCAAGTGGGCCGCCGCCAGCGCCGTGATCTCGCTCTGGTCGAACGGCGGCGCCACCTCGACCACGTCCATGCCGACCAGGTTCAGCGGCCCCAGGCCGCGCACCAGCGCCAGCGCCTGCGCCGAGCTCAGGCCGCCGGCCACCGGGGTGCCGGTGCCGGGCGCGTGGGCCGGGTCGAGGCAGTCGATGTCGAAGGTCAAGTAGGCCGGCCGCTGGCCGACAACGGCCAGGATGCGCGCCAGCGCCGCCGCCGTGCCGTGCTCGTGGACCCACGGCGCGTCGATCACGTTGAAGCCCATGAAGTCCTGGTTCCAGGTGCGGATGCCGATCTGCACCGAGGTGGCCGGGTCGACCAGGCCCTCCTTGACGGCCTTGTAGAACATCGTGCCGTGGTTGAGCGAGGCCGGGTTGTCGTCCGGCCAGGTGTCGCAGTGGGCGTCGAAGTGCACCAGCGACAAGGGCTTGCCGTACTTTTCCGCGTGCGCCTGCAGCAGCGGATAGGTGATGAAATGGTCGCCGCCCAGCGTCAGCATCTTGGCGCCGCCGGCCAGGATGGTGCGGGCGTGGGCGGCGATGGCCGGCGCGATGCCGAGCGGGTTGTGGGCGTCGAACCAGCAGTCGCCGTAGTCGACCACGGCCAGCTCGTCGAACGGGTCGAAGCCCCAGGGAAAGGCCATCAGCTCGGCCAGCTGCACGCTGGCGGCGCGCACCGCCGCCGGGCCCAGCCGGGCGCCGGGGCGGAAGGTGGTGGCCAGGTCCAGCGGCACGCCGGTGACGGCCACATCGACGCCGGCCAGGTCGCGGCTGTAGCTGCGGCGCATGAAGCTGAGCACGCCCGCGTAGGTGTTCTCGACGCTGCTGCCGTACAAGGAGGCGCGGCGCACCGCGCCGTCGCCCTGGGTCTGTTCGTTCATCATCTTCCCCCGTCATGCATGCTGGTCATACCGGCGCACGGCGCGCCAGCCCTGACCCGCATTCTGCTGGCGTCGCGCGGCCATGTAAAATGATCGATATTGCTCAACCCATTAGATTTTTTTATACCGCATGGATAAACGCCTGCCCCCGCTGCAAAGCCTGCTGGCCTTCGAGGCGAGCGCCCGGTTGGGCAGCTTTTCGCGCGCGGCGGCCGAGCTGGCGCTGACCCAGTCGGCCATCAGCCACCAGATCCAGAATCTGGAGGTCTGGGTCGGCCAGGCGCTGTTCAGCCGCCACGGCCGTGGCGTCAAGCTGACCTCGGCCGGCGAGCTGTTCGCCGGCACCGTCGCCGACGCCCTGCAGACGCTGCGCGAGGGCCGCGCCCGCATCGAGCCCTACCGCAATCCCGACTCGGTGCTGCTGGCCTGCGGCGCCGACTTCGCCGCCGGCTGGCTGACGCCGCGCCTGGCCGATTTGCGCGCGCGCCACCCGGCGCTGGAGGTATGGTTGATCACCCAGGACGAGCTGAGCGAGATCGACCGCATCGACGTCGACCTGATCGTCTCGACGCGGCAGTTGCACAGCGAGCAGATGCAGTCCGTGCCGCTGCTGGCCGACCACGCGCTGGCCGTCTGCGGGCCGGCCACGGCGCGCCGCCTGGCCGGCCTGGCCCTGGCCGAGGTGCTGCTGGCGGCGCCGCTGCTGATCGACGAGCACCACCCCGAGTGGGCGCCGTGGCTGCCGGCGCTGGCGCTGCCGACCACGCGCGCGCTGACCGTCGACGACGCCCGCCTGCGCCTTGCCGCCGCGCAGGACGAGCTGGGCATCGCCATGCTGTCGCGCCTGAGCGTGGACGGCGCGCTCAGGCGCGGCAGCCTGTGCGCGCTGGCACAGCTGCCGACGGTGGCGCTGGCGCCGCTGTGGCTGACCCAATCGAAACTGGCGCCGCGCACGCCGGCCGTGCAACTGGCCTACGACTGGCTGCGCGCGGCGGCGGCCGAGGCTTGACAGCATTGCGTCAAGACACCTCCATGAACTTTGCCGTAGGCATTTTTTTGTTTTATATTCCGTGCAGCGCCAACATGGCTTCTGCACGCGCAGCATCTTTTCCTATCCCGAGGGTCAAAAGCCGACCTGGCTCACATCTTCCGCAGCGAGTACGTAGCGAATCACATGGTGGGGGAGATGCAGCTCGATGCCGCGCTGACCCGACGAATCTCCTTCAGGTGCTAACGTCATGTGCATGTACACCCCGTTCGGTTCGACTTCCTTGGCCAGGAAGTAGCAACCGTTCTCTCCCTTTCGCAAATGCGCAGCTAGCGTCGGCAGAAACTGAATTTCGGCGCCTTCGATTAATACGACAGCAAAACTTCTTTTCATGCGTTTTCCTCGACCTTATCTGCACGAAATATCCAAGCGCTGCTTGGCTGCGGTGCAATTCATGGCAAGCTCGATAGAGCGACCCTCTTTGGGATTGAAAACGGTGAAAACCAAAAAATCAGCCCCATTACATGTTGCTGTAATAGACCCGTCCGCCTTGCGCTTTGCATCCTCTACTTTTTTGCATGTGGGGAAGTTGTACTTGATGATCTTACTTGCTACCGCCAAGGCATTCCCCTTCGGTGCTGCGCCTACCGCGAAAGGCGCTGCGATCGAACTTGTCGAAACCGACAATACGAAGCAGCTCGCGGCCATGCAGGTAACTCTAGTTTTTAATAAGCTCATCACTACTTCTCGGGTCTCTTAACGCGCGAATGGAACAACGTGAGCATGCTCGCGGCGGCACGACTCGCATTTGACATACTCCCGCCCATCCATTCGGGTCGGCTGATACACGAACTTTTGAGGATGCTTGCCGTTGCTGTATTCCTTAACAATTTCTTCGGCACCGCAGGAAGTGCATTTGATGTGCATGTCATCACCATCATGACGAACGAACACATGGCCGACATGGAAACCGGCAGCGGCCGCAGCGCGTGCCGCATCTTCAATTGCTTTCTGATCCATACATTTCCTCATAAACCGTTTATACGGTATTTTCCGAGGTTAGCGGTAGATGAATTCGTAGCCAGCCGCAGTCAGAAGATAGTCGGCGCCGCGCTTCTCAAAAATGCCTTGAGCCGCAAGTTGATCAGCGGCCGGTAGGAGTAAAGTCTTCTGCTTCTGGTTGAGCGTCGGCACCAGCTGGAATTGAACCGCCTTACCGTTGAGGGAATGGCCGATTTGGGCATTTGAGGTACGCATCAGTTCGAGCAAACCTTCGCGAACTGGTGCTGCTTCATCAGAGTCCTCGATCACATTCAGGACCGTGTTAAATTGGCGTCCGCGCACGTTCAAGGCTTCCAAAACTTCCTTCATTCCTGGGATGGCATTGAAAGCCGCTTGTTCTTCTGGTGTTGCATTGGTGAAGTCGATTTGTACAGAAATCATTTTAGTTCCTCGCTGGACGGCACCGCGCCGACCTTCTCAATGCACCAGGCCCGTCGTGCGGGCCGTGGGTGCAGCTCTGGGCGATTTCCCCTATTTCCAGATAAAGATGTGCTGCTCCAGCTTGAGATCATTTTTAGATAGTTCTACGATCCGCTTCAAGCACTGGCTCGCTGCCTGCTGCATCCCTCCAATTGATTCCACGTACATCTCGTAATCAGTGCTCCACTCGACACGCACGCGATCCAATGCGGCGTTTGCTTCCTCCGAGAATAAAAATGCGCCTGAATCTGCCGCTTTACGGACGCGTGTATAAGCCTCGGTTGTCAGTTTAGACAGTTCAGAAGACCTTTCATCAGAAAGGCTCCTGTACTCGATTTCGGCCTTATACCGCACGCTATAGGCGTAGGTAAGATCGGAAAGCGCCTCAATTACTGACTGGTAGGCGCTTACTCTTAACTCCCACCATTTCTTGAAGCGGTGGTCTTTGATACCAATAAATGCCGTAAAGAGCCCCGCTACAAGTCCTGCTCCAGCCATCTTGCCGATGTCCCACAGAATGTTAAAATCAATTTCCAATATCCATCCGATCTAGCTAGCTGTAGATGTATTCCCACTCCGCTAAGTTGCGGGGTGCTTCGATTTCATCAAAGTCAATATTTTGATAGCGTGGTTGGAACACTGATCCGTCGGCAAGTGCATCCGCTGCCTCTTGTTGGTCTTGATACTTCCCGAGACCCTCACCATCAAGCGTTAGTTCGCACCCTCCGTCCGAGTGGGTGCAAATCATGAAAGTTCCAACACGGGTCTTGAGTAAAAACATGTGCAAATTTTCCTTTAAAACGGCCGTGGTCGGCGAGGACCAATCGGCAAGCGCGGAATGTCTTTCCCAATTTCCTGCGCTTCGTCCTCAGCTGCGCGACGTTGCTCGCGTTGCAGATTATCTTCTTCGATCCGCTTTCCGTCCTGAACAGCCGAGTTCCATTCCGGCGACCCGATGAGCATTTGTGCACTGGCCTTTTGTGGCATGTTGAATTCCTATACGTTATTGCCGGACGCATACAAGTCATCAAAGACATGGTCCGGCATCCATGTTTCGTATTCATCTGGCGTCCCAAGCTTGCGGACGACAAGATAGCCAGGAAAGATTCGATGGTGGCTAGGCGGCGGCTTCATCGTTGAGCTCGCCGCCTTTTTTCTGTACCGCACGTCGTACTCCGCATTGCTCATGTCCACCGCGCGAACCTTCGCTCCAAAGTCTGATGCTACAGCTTCGTCCACTGCAACGTACAAGGGCAGATCCGATCGATCAATGAGCGGCCTGTTGAAGTCGTACGTCATACGTTTTCCTTTGACTCAGTTGGCAGTCGGCAAGATACGGCATTCGGTCGACTCGTACACTAACAGCGTTTCGTAACCGCGCTGCGCAATACGTTCTGCCCATTCCTCGCATGCCAAGTAGTAGCCGGCGGCGCCGCGATTGGACTCGGAAAGCAGATGAAATCTCGATTGGCATAGTCGGCCATACCGAACTGGCCGGCCACCGAGTCGAACACCTGAGCGCCGGCCTTGAACACTGTACTGCGATTTGCGAGCATGTCCGATTTCCTTGTGTTTCAGTGAACGAGCTTGAGAACAAGACCGGCGATCAGGGCCATTTGCAGCAGGCCGACCGACACGACCCAACGAATCAGCTCGCCTTTCACCTCGGCGGCGCTTTTGTCGATCTTGGCATTGATCGTATCCAAGGATGCCTTGATCGCCACCAACTCTTGCGACACGTCTTGCTTGCTCGAAAACCGCTCAGCAATACTGGAATACTCCGCACTGATTACCTCGGCCAGCACGGCCGCTTGCATCTTTGCTTGGGCCATCGAGAAACCTGCGCTCTCAAAGCGCTCCACCATTTTCAACGTATCAAACGGGACTGCTGCCATAAATGTCTCCGGTAACTGGGTGCTGAATTGCATGTCCATGCAGAGAATCATGGTACACAATGCGTACCTAATCAGGTGATCTTTTTTATCTTCTTTTGCGTCTGCGAAAGTGACTTTTCGACAGCTTCACGCACGAATTTATCCATGCCACGAGTCCCTTTCGACGACACGGGTAATCGATAGCTTTTCAAAGCCCGTGGCGTGATGCCGGTTTTCGCGGCAACGTCATCCCACGTCGTGCCAAGCGCGTCTTTAAGAGCTAGCAGAAGCTCCTGTTGCGATAGTTCTGTCATGAATAGTAGTTTATGTACACAGTGTGTACCATCATATTACATCGGCAAACGCTTGTCTAAGAGTTTCGTCCGACACTTCCAAATACGGATCGACGCATTCCAGATCAGCGTGCCCAAGCATGAGCTGAATCGTATCAAGGTCGTGACCCTGAGCCAGCAGCCGCGATGCCATCGTGCGCCGCGCCAGAATGGCTTGAGCCGCCCTTAATCCCCGCGCCCCGATACAGCTTGGTCACATGGGATTGCAAGGCGTCACAGGCCGCGTAATCGACTTGATCGCCCGCGAAACTGATCCGGCGCTTGCAGTTCATTGAATACTTGAAGCCCTTGAACGTCAGCACGAGCTTGCTATCTGGCCGCAGGCCACGGTAGCGCTTTGGCTCGTCGCTCGTTCGCCATCGCCGCTCGACGCGCAGCGCCAGATAGTCTTCCAATGCCGCGATCAGATCGTGGTTGGTCGGGTAGATGCACCGCTGGCGGCACCCCTTCGTCACCACGGCCCGCAAGCTGACCTCCTGCCGCAGTTTGCCCGAGGCGAACAAAACATCACCCACTTCGACCTGGGCGATACCGGGTTGCCGAAGCGCGGGACGTGCGCGGGCGGAGCCCCAAGGCGCGATACTTCGACGTAACGTGTGGCCGACCGCCGGGCGCCACGTGCGGAAAGGGTGGCAGCGGCATTCGTACAGGTCCGCCCAGTTCGCCGGCGCTGGTTGATTTGGTTAATTGAAACGGACGTCGGAGTACAATGAAAACTCCAAAGGGATGAACCATGTCCACCAAAATCTCGGCATTGAAGAACGCCACCGCCGATCAAAGCACAGACGCATGGCATGCGCGCCCCGCCCGGGTGGAGGCGCTCGCACCCGCCAATATCGAACAGGCCGCAGACTTGGGCGCCGGCTACGTCATTGTCAAACTGCGCAATCCGCCGACTCGGCGCGGCCACATCGCAAACCAAGCTTTCCAAACGACAATACCTGTCATGACGCGCGAACGCCTTGTCACGGCGCTCCAGCGCGGCGGCACGCTGGCGGGCGTCGAGGATTTGCGCAAGCGGCCGGTCAAAAACGAAGCGTTCATGCGCAACATGGCCAGCCAGGAACGGGCGCGGCGCACCGAGTTGGCCGAGAGCGGCGCGCTGATCGGCGCCCAGGACCTGGCCGACCGTCTGGAGGTGTCTCCGCAGGCCGTGAGCAAGGCCCTCAAGGCCGGCCGGCTGTTTGCGCTGGAGGGAAGCGGCGGCCGCCCCCTGTATCCGGCCTTCTACTCCGACGGCGAGGTGTCCCGGCGGGTTCTGGAGACGGTGACGCGGGCGCTCGGCGACATCCCGGCGTCGAGCAAGTGGCAGTTCCTCACCACGCCCAAGGCCTCCCTCGGCGGCGCCACCCCGCTGCTGGCCCAGCAGCGGGGCGACCTCCAAGCCGTGATGGCGACGGCCGCCGGATTCGTGGAGCGTTAGTCGGGCGCCAGCCCGCTCGCCCGCCCCCGGCGTCGCTCGCCGCCGACGGCGGCCTGCCATGGCCAAAACCACGCGGCGGGTTTAATCTAGTGCCGCGAGGTAGTCCGTCAAACCCGCCACCAGCGCGGCGAAGGTGACGGCGCAGCGCGGACTGTCGCGCAGGTCCTCGTGCATCGCCACCCAGGTGTCGAGCTCGATGTTGAACTCGGCCGCCAGCACCCGCCGCAGCTCCGGCGCGCGCGCCGCCAGCGCCACCTGACACACGCCGATGCCGTAGCCGGCGCGCAGCAGCGCCAGCTGGGCCAGGTCGCTGTCGCTGCGGAAGCTGAACCGCTCGCGCGACACGGCCGGGAAGCGCTCGCGCAGCCGCCGCAGGAACTCGGTCTCTTGGTCGTAGCCGATCAGGCTGTGGCCGGCCAGGTCGTCCAGCGTGGCCGGCGCGCCGTGCCGCTGCAGATAGTCGCGGTGGGCGTGCAGGCCCAACGCCACCGCCCCGACGCGGCGCGCCACCAGCGCGTCCTGGCTCGGCCGCAGCATGCGCACGGCGATGTCGGCCTCGCGCAGCAGCAGGTCGTCGACCCGGTTCGACAGCAGCAGCTCGACGGTCAGCTCGGGCCAGGCGGCGCGCAGCCGCGCCAGGATGGGCGGCAGCACCTCGACCCCGACCACCTCGCTGGCGCTGATGCGCACCGTGCCGCGCACGCCGTCGCCCTGGCTGCTGGCCACCCGGCGCAGCGCGGCGGCGCTGGCCGCCAACGCCGCCGCGTACGGCCGCAGCGCCAGCGCCGCCTCGGTCGGCGCGTAGCCGTCGTGCGAGCGGGTGAACAGCTTCAGGCCCAGCGCCTGCTCCAGCCCCTCGATGTGCCGGCCCACCGTCGGTTGCGCCATGCCGAGGGCGCGCGCGGCGGCCGACAGCGAACCGTTGTCCAGCACGCCCAGCAGCGACCGATACCACTCCCAGTTCGCCTCCATCGCCGCCACCGTATTCAAAAATGTATAGATACCATTCTAATCTAGTCAATTTCGTTTTGATCGAAGGGCGCGCAGAATGTGTTCATCAAGCCAACCGCCCCGAGGAGACGCACATGACCACCACCACCACCCCATCGAGCCCAGCCATCCCCCCGACCGCCGGCGCCGCCCACGACGCCGCCCGCCAAGCGGCGCCAGTGCCGGCCCCGGCCGGCAGCCCGCCCCTGCCGGCCGGCCGCAGCGCGCTGGTGCTCGGTGCCACCGGCGGCATCGGCGGCGCCGTCGCCCGGCGCCTGCTGGCGGCCGGCTGGCAGGTCAAGGCGCTGCACCGGGCACCGGCCGGCCGCGCGCCGCTGGGGCGGAATTTCAGCTGGATCGCCGGCGACGCCATGCGGCGCGACGACGTGCTGCGCGCCGCCGACGGCGTCGCGCTGATCGTCCACGCCGTCAACCCGCCCGGCTACCGCGACTGGGACAAGCTGGTGCTGCCGATGATGGACAACAGCATCGCCGCCGCGCGCCGCCGCGGCGCCCGCATCGTGCTGCCCGGCACCGTCTACAACTACGGCCCCGACGCCTTCCCGGACATCGGCGTCGACGCCGCGCAGCGCCCGCTCACGCGCAAGGGCGCCATCCGCGTCGAACTGGAGCGCCGGCTCGAGCTGGCCGCCGCCGACGGCGTGCGCAGCCTGATCGTTCGTGCCGGCGACTTCTTCGGCCCCGGCGCCGCCAACAACTGGCTCTCGCAGGGGCTGGTCAAGCCGGGCCGGCCGCTGCGCGTCGTCAACAACCCGGGCCGCGCCGGCGTCGGCCACCAGTGGGCCTACCTGCCCGACGTGGCCGAGACCATCTGCCGCCTGGTCGCCATCGAGCAGCGGCTGGACGACTTCGCCCGCTTCCACATGGACGGCCACTGGGACACCGACGGCACGCGGATGGCGGCCACCGTGGCCCATGTCGCCGCCGGGGCCGGCGCCGGCCGGGTCGCCGTCAAGCCGCTGCCCTGGTGGCTGCTGACGCTGGCCGCGCCCTTCGTGCCGACGCTGCGCGAAATGCGCGAGATGCGCTACCTGTGGCGCCAGCCGGTGCGGTTGAGCAACCGCCGCCTGCTCGAGGTGCTCGGCGCCGAGCCGCATACGCCGCTGGAGCAGGCGGTGCGCGCCACGCTGCAGGGGCTGGGGTGCTTGCCGGGCGACGATCTGGCCGCCCTGCTCAAGGCGATGTGAAATAGGCCAATGATCCCGTAGCGCTTACCGTATAAACTGCTTGTGCCCGTTCAAAGCAGCGGGCGTTTCCTTCTCGATAGCGGCGCGCGACGCGTAGGGAGTCGATGATTCCTAGCCCGTTCACCGTGCTAGACTATTGAAAAATGAGCACGTCACCGGAGCATGCCATGCATCGCCTAAAGCCAGTTCTTGATGTCCCCACCAGCAACGTCATCGAGTCACCTGGGCAATCCCCGGACCTCGCGGCCTACCACAAGCGCCAACGGGAAATCTCGGCTGGCAAACACCCGGAAGTGTTGGAGAGCTATCGCAAGATTTACGACAACGAAAAATTAACCAAAGAAGCTCAATACCAAGTCCTCGTTGCTAAAAAACCGCGCGAGGCAAAGTGAAGGGGATTCATTTTGCCGTCCAGAATTTCTGTCCAGGCAACTGCGTACCTTCAGAACTCGCTTGCCGCAGCCGAGCTCGAGAACTTGCTCGCCGACTTCGCTGAATGGAAATCCCTGGGCGCAGCAGGCGAAAACTATAGCTACATCTTTGGCAAAGATGCGGCATACAAGCCTCCAATATGCCAGCACTATGAGTTGCGGCATGCGCATTTGGCGCCGCTATCAAACCCATCCGCGATGACGTTGTGGAACTGGGCGTGGAATCAGACTCCTCCGAGAAAGAGGACAAGCGACAAGGCACTCATCTACAGCCAGTCCGAGAACAAGTACTCGAGGAAAATCGATTTTCTTTTGATCTCGATCATCGATGATCCCGAGGCGCACAGGACGGCAAAGATGTCCACACCGCAGGATAAGGCGCTGATGCAGCACTTTGCCAAAATCGCCAAGGAATTCATTTTCAGCGGCAAGATCATCGCGTAATGGCCTTTTTCATCAAGCAGCTCTTGGCTGCCCTTGACATACCGTTCGGCCGTCGCCTCATCTGCGGGAAGCTAGCTTTGGAAACCCTGAAACCTGTGGCGCCAGCCGGTGCGGCTGAGCAACCGCCGCCTGCTCGAGGTGCTCGGCGCCGAGCCGGACACGCCGCTGGAGCAAGCGGTGCGCACCACGCTGCATGGGCTGGGGTGCCTGTCGGGCGACGAACGGACCACCCAGTTCAAGGCGATGTGAAATAGGCCAATGATCCCGTGGCGCTTACCTATCGATCTAACGAGATGCAGTTCGCCAGAACCGCGATGTCATTTTTTCGAACTCCGGCCTCCTTAAAGCTAACGACCCACCCAGAAACCGCGTTCCTCACCGATGCCACGATTTCCTTTGCCTCCTCAGGCTTGAGTAGAAATCGGCCGCATTGTGACAACGCGTTCTCTACCGTGCTGGCCGCACCCAGGGCCCCCACACCAATAGATTGAGGGTGGCTCGAAGCAGAGATGTGGGGAACAATATCGAAAGCAGGCGATAACACATATCGCCCGGGCGACTCCATGAGCAAAGCGTGATTGCGCAAGTGATCGTCAACATTGCCTACGAAAATATTAAACACCATTCTTCGGAAAAGCTCACGGCTATCCAGCTGCCCCCTGATGTTGAACGGCCTCATCGCCTCGACTATGCCGGCATACGAAAACGAAGTCTTGTATTCCCGCCCGTCGGTGCTAAGGGCAGAGGGATTCAGCAGACTATGCGCGCTGATATAGTGTTTACGTCGCCCACCTTTGGTTCGATCAAAACGCTCAACCAGGAAGACGGACCGGCCAGCGACATCTATCAACTCGAAATCGGGGGTATCAATGCCCGCTTTGTGGGCTAAGCACATCGTTGCATACTCGACCTTGGGAACGTCAAAAATGTCATCCGGCCGAGAAAATTTTGCAATATGTTCCGTGCCATCGTGAGTAACTATCGTTTTCGGACGGACACCACCCAAGCTGCTGCCAGGTGCGAGTAGGCGTATGTCTGAATCAGTCAAGTCCACATCTTCGTTTACGGCCAGCGCGTCAACTACCCGCAAGAGTTTCCCTGACAACTCCTCCGTCCTGGCAGCGTCTATGCCCAGTCCAGGCTTTTCGGTGTGATGCCTGGAAAATCCAAGGCAACCGGATCCATAGTGCCAAGAGTTGAGCAGCCACTCCACCGGATTCGAAGGTAATGGTTCATTTTTCCTTGTTAAAACGCTCGCAGTCAGCTTTACGCCCCATGCATTCGGTCCTGCGTCAGATAAGACGCCATACGTCCCGTCGTGTCTGCGCGCCAACAATTGCACTTCCGCCGACCGCCTTAGATGTATTGGGTCCAAGTCAAAGGATTGAGGTCTGTTTATATAGTGACGACCATATGCGAAATGACCGTCCCCAGCCTCGTCCACAGCGAAGCTGCCGACTGGCAACGGCTCGACAGGATTGGAACAGTCAAAAACTGTGCATGCGAGTACCATCAGAACTCCTGCTCAAGGATGGGCGCGCTAGGTGTTCGTTGGTGCTTCAGCTTGCTCGGCTGACTAAGCAAAAGCTCGACGTCCGCGAGCTCCCCGAGTGCCTCGAGCACGCTGAGTAGCAAGCCAAGCGAAACACCCAAATCCCCCCGCTCCAGTCGGCCCAGCGTCGTTCGATGAATACGACACATTCTTTCCAAGTCTGAAAGAGTCAGCCGTTGCGCCTTTCTTGCAAGACGCAGTCGCTCGCCTAACCGTATCGCGACATCGGTAACTGCAATCGTTGCAAAATCGAAATTATGTCGCATATATCCAACTTTTTTAGTATTTTGATGTATCGATACATCATATGATCATCGTCTTGAACGATCAACACTTAAAAATACATAAAATGTCACATAGATGCATCATTTTAAATAAAATGATGCATTAAAGCATCCTAGTATCTCGCTGGCCGCCATAAGCGCCAACTGGCAATCTCGGCCGGGAAAGCCGGAAGTACTGGGAACCTACCGAGGAATTGACGACAACGCCAAATGGACCAAGCTAGCGCCGATCAGCTCATCATGGCGCCATCGCGCCCGTCCCCGTTCTTGAAAATCCCCTCCCCCGCACTTCCCCCGCAAGCGCCGCGCCGAAAGCGGTAAAATGGCGCCCTTAACGCATGAGCCAGCGCCGCGCCTCGCCGCCATCCCGCGCCGCGCGCCCGGCCCATCGCCACGCCAACGCACCGCCGAAAAAGAACCAATGACCACCGTCCCGAACGAAATCAACGCCGCCGCAGTCAAGCACAGCCCCGCCGAAAAAGTCACGCCCATGATGCAGCAGTACCTGCGCCTGAAGGCCGACCACCCGACCATGCTGCTGTTCTACCGGATGGGCGATTTCTACGAGCTGTTCCACGAGGACGCCGAGAAGGCCGCGCGCCTGCTCGGCATCACGCTGACGGCGCGCGGCACCTCGGGCGGCAATCCGATCAAGATGTGCGGCGTGCCCTTCCACTCGCTCGACGGCTACCTGGCCAAGCTGGTCAAGCTGGGCGAGTCGGTCGCCATCTGCGAGCAGATCGGCGACCCGGCCACCAGCAAGGGGCCGGTCGAGCGCAAGGTGATGCGGGTGGTCACGCCGGGCACCCTGACCGACGCCGACCTGCTGCCGGAAAAGGCCGAGCGGCCGCTGCTGGCGCTGTGCACCGTCAGCCAGCGCAAGGTGGTCACCGCCGGCCTGGCCTGGCTGTCGCTGGCCAGCGGCGCGCTCAAGCTGATGGAGTTCTCCGGCGACGCCAAGACCGTCGCCGCGCGCATGCAGCAGGAGCTCGAGCGCATCGCCCCGGCCGAGATCCTGCGCGGCGACAGCGCCGACCTGTTCGAGCACAACCCCGGCGCCAACACCAGCCGCGTGCCGGACTGGCACTTCGACGTGGTCGGCGGCCACAAGGCCCTGCTCGACCAGCTGGCCGTGGCCACCCTGACCGGCTTCGGCGCCGACGGCCTGGGCGCCGCCTTCGGCGCGGCCGGCGCGCTGCTGCGCTACGCCCAGTCCACGCAAGGGCGCGGCCTGCAGCACGTGCGCAGCCTGAGCACCGAGACCGAGACCGAGTTCATCGGCCTGGACGCGGCCACCCGCCGCAACCTCGAGCTGACCGAGACGATCCGCGGCCAGGAGTCGCCGACGCTATTCTCGCTGCTCGACCACTGCCGCACGGCGATGGGCTCGCGCCTGCTGCGCCACTGGCTGCACCACGCCCGCCGCGACCAGCAGGTGGCGCGCGCGCGCCACGTCGCCATCGGCGCGCTGGGCGCCAGCGACGCCACCGGCGCGCTGGCCGCCACGCTCGGCCAGGTGCCCGACATCGAACGCATCACCACCCGCATCGCCCTGTTGTCGGCGCGTCCGCGCGACCTGGCCAGCCTGCGCGACGGCCTGGGCCAGCTGCCCCTGCTGCGCCAGGCCATGCTGCGCAGCCTGGCCGGCGGCCCGGCCGGCGACAGCGCGCTGCTGGCGGCGATCCACCAGGCGCTGGCCACGCCGGCCGACTGCCTCGACCTGTTGACACGCGCCGTGGCCGCCGAGCCGGCGGCGATGGTGCGCGACGGCGGCGTCTTCGCGGCCGGCTTCGACGCCGAACTCGACGAGCTGCGCGGCCTGTCCGAGAACGCCGGCCAGTTCCTCGTCGACCTGGAAACGCGCGAGCGGGCCCGCACCGGCATCGCCAACCTGCGCGTCGAGTACAACCGCGTGCACGGCTTCTACATCGAGGTCACCAACGGCCAGGCCGACAAGGTGCCGGACGACTACCGCCGGCGCCAGACCCTGAAGAACGCCGAGCGCTACATCACGCCCGAGCTGAAGGCCTTCGAGGACAAGGCCCTGTCGGCGCAGGACAAGGCGCTGGCGCGCGAGAAGATGCTGTACGAGCAGCTGCTGGCCGACCTGGCGCCGCACATCGGCGTGCTGCAGACCATCGCCCAGGGCCTGGCCCAGCTCGACACCCTGACCGCGCTGGCCGACCACGCGCTGCGCCACAACTGGTGCGCGCCGCAGCTGGTCGAGCACTCCTGCGTCGACATCGCCGAGGGCCGCCACCCGGTGGTGGAAAACCAGATCGAGCGCTTCATCGCCAACGACTGCAAATTCGCGGGCGAACGCCGCCTGCTGCTGATCACCGGCCCGAACATGGGCGGTAAGTCGACCTTCATGCGCCAGGTCGCGCTGATCACCCTGCTGGCCTACGTTGGCAGCTACGTGCCGGCGGCCAGCGCCGTGATCGGCCCGATCGACCGCATCTTCACCCGCATCGGCGCCACCGACGACCTGGCCGGCGGCCGCTCCACCTTCATGGTCGAGATGACCGAGTCGGCCGGCATCCTCAACGCCGCCACCGAGCACTCGCTGGTGCTGATGGACGAGGTGGGGCGTGGCACCTCGACCTTCGACGGCCTGGCGCTGGCCTGGGCCATCGCCCGCCACCTGATCGACAGCAGCCGCAGCTTCACCCTGTTCGCCACCCACTACTTCGAGCTGACCCAGCTGCCCGAGAGCCACCCCAGCGCGGCCAACGTGCACCTGTCGGCGGTCGAGCACAAGGACTCCATCGTCTTCCTGCACGCCGTGCAGGAGGGCCCGGCCTCGCAGAGCTACGGCCTGCAGGTGGCCCAGCTGGCCGGCGTGCCGCAGGGCGTCATCAAGGCGGCGCGCAAGCACCTGGCGCGGCTCGAGGCGCAGGCGCTCGACGCCACGCCGCAGCTCGACCTGTTCGCCATGCCGGCGGCCGACGCCGACGACGAGGCCGTCGCCGCGCCGGCGGCGGCGGCCAACCCGGCCTTCGACGAGCTGCTCGACGCCCTCGGCGAGCTCGACCCGGACGCGCTGACGCCGCGCGAGGCGCTGGCCCAGCTATACGAACTGAAACGCCTGGCGCGGCCGGCGCTCGCATGATGCCGCGCGCGGCCCTAGCCTTGGCGCTGGCGCTGGCGGCGGCGCAGGCCGGCGCGGCGCCGGCCAAGGGCTTCCAGTTCGGCGTCATCGGCCACTCCTTCAAGGCCGGTGCCGACGCCGCCGTGCTGCGCCGGGCCATCGCCGAGGCCAGCGCCGGCAACGCCGCCTTCGTCGTCGCCACCGGCATCAAGGCGGCCGGCGAGCCGTGCAGCGACAAGCTGTACGGCCAGCGCCGCGCCATGTTCGACGCCGCCGACAAGCCGATGATCGTCTCGCTGGCCGGCAGCGACTGGACCGGTTGCAAGAACTCGGCCGGCCGCTCCAACGCCATCGAGCGCCTCAACCGCCTGCGCGAGCTGTACTTCGCCGACGCCCAATCGCTCGGCGAGCGCCGCCTGGCGCTGACGCGCCAGTCGGCCAGCGCCAAGTTCCGCAGCTACGCCGAGAACGCCCACTGGGAATACGGCAACGTGCTGTTCGCCACCCTCAATCTGCCGGCCAGGAACAACCACTTCCTGCCCGAGGCGGGCCGCAACAGCGAGTTCGAGGACCGCCTGGTGGCCAACCGCGCCTGGCTGCAGCGCCTGTTCACCCTGGCCGCGCGCAAACGCCTGGCCGGCGTCGTGCTGTTCTGCGACGGCGACCCCGGCCTGCAGGCCGACGCGGGCTTCTCGCTGCTGGCCGGCTTCCAGTCGAAGCCAAGCAAGCAGGACGGCTTCGCCGAACCGCGCCGCCAGCTCAAGGCGCTGGCGGAAAAATTCAATGGCAAGGTGCTGCTGGTCGACGCGCAGGGCGGCGCGCAGGCGGAGAACGGCAATACGGCGGGGAATGGCAATGGGAATGGAAACGCGGCAAGCGCGGCCGCGACGGGCGGCGAACCGGCCATTGTCTGGCGCGGCAATCTGGGGCAGTTGAGCCTGGCCGCCGAATGGGCCGAGCTGCGCGTCAGCCCCGGCGCCGCCGCCCTCTTCACTGTCAAGGGCGGCGGCGCCGACGCCGCGCAGTAGCGGGTGCGCCCTCGGGCGTCCCGCCGCTGCGGTGTTGCGGGTGCTTAGTGGATCGGGTGAATGGCGACGTGGTCGCCCGCTTCGCCTTCGTCATCCTCGTCGCCATGGTGGTGGCCATGGGCGCCGTGCACGTGGCCGTGGGCCATCTCTTCGTCGGTGGCGGCGCGCACGTCGACCACGTTGAGCGAGAAGCGCAGGGCGATGCCGGCCAGCGGATGGTTGCCGTCGAGCACAACCTTGTCGTCGGCGATGTCGGTCACGGTGAAGATCATCGCTTCCTCGTCGTCCTCGCTGTCGGGCATGCCTTCGAACTGCATGCCCACTTCCAGCGGCTCGGGCAGGCGGCTGCGCGGCTCGACCTTGACCAGCGACGAGTCGTACTCGCCGAAGGCGTCGTCCGGCTCGACCTGGATGATCGACGAATAGCCGACTTCCTTGCCGTCCAGTTCCTCTTCAATTTTCGGCAGCGTGTTCTCGTAGCCACCGTGCAGGTAGACCATCGGCTGGCTACCGTCTTCGATCAGATTGTCCTGGGCATCGGACAGCTTGTAATTCACGGTCACGACGGTGTTCTTGGCAATCTTCATTGTATTTCCTTTCTGTAGATAATCCCCGCGATTATACCCTGCCTGCGCCCGCCGCTGGCGCCGCGGCGGCGCAAATCCCTGCAGCGGCGCGACGCCGATGGTTATAATGTCGTATGAAAAAATTACCCCTCCTCGGCGACATCACGCCGGCGCAATTCCTGCGCGACTACTGGCACAAGAAGCCCCTGCTGATCCGCCAGGCCATCCCCAATTTCAAGCCCCTGCTCAGCGTCGACGCGCTGGCCGCGCTGGCCGCCCAGGACCACGTCGAAGCGCGCCTGGTCAGCGCCAGCGGCGGCCAGTGGGCCATGCAGCACGGCCCGCTGACGGCGCTGCCGCCGCGCACGCAGAAGGAATGGTCGCTGCTGGTGCAGGGCGTCAACCTGCACGACGCCCGCGCCGACGCGCTGCTGCGCCAGTTCCGCTTCCTGCCGGACGCCCGCCTGGACGACCTGATGGTCAGCTTCGCCACCGACGGCGGCGGCGTCGGCCCGCACTTCGACTCCTACGACGTGTTCCTGCTGCAGGCCCACGGCCAGCGCCGCTGGCGCATCGGCCCGCAAAAGGACCTGAGCGTGATCGACGGCCTGCCGCTGAAGATCCTGGCCAACTTCAAGCCCAACGAGGAGTTCATCCTCGAACCGGGCGACATGCTCTACCTGCCGCCCCACTACGCCCACGACGGCGTCGCCATCGGCGACTGCCAGACCTATTCGATCGGCTTCCGCTCGCCCTCGTTCCAGGAGCTGGGCGAGGCCTTCCTGCAGTTCATGGCCGACTCGATCGACCTGCCCGGCCGCTACGCCGACCCGGAGCTGGAGGCCAGCAACAAGCCGGCCGAGATCCCGCGCCACATGCTGAGCACCGTCGCCGACGAGCTCAACAAGGTGCGCTTCACCGAGGACGACGTCACCATCTTCCTCGGCGAGCACCTGTCCGAGCCGAAGCACAATGTGTTCTTCAAGGGTCCGGCGCGCCCGCTCAACGTCGGCAAGTTCGCCGAGGCGGCCGCCAAGCGCGGCCTGGCGCTGTCGCGCAAGACCTTGATGCTGTACCGTGGCAAGCACGTCTTCATCAACGGCGAGTCCTTCGCCATCGGCCGCGCCGACAAGGCCACGCTGGAGGCCCTGGCCAACGCCCGCGCCCTCGACGGCGCCGCCCTGGCCAAGGCCTCGCAGGACGTCATGGACGCGCTCTACACCTGGTACCAGGACGGCTGGATCGAACTGGCCTAACACGCGCAACCCACCCCAGGAGGCCCCATGGAGCAGTCGTCGCAGCCGTTTTCTAGCCGGATGGAATTCGAACAGCAGCTGCGCGGCTGCCTGGCGCGGGCCGAACACAGCCTGGACCTGTTCGACCCCGACTTCTCGCTCTGGAACCTGGGCCACTCGGCGCTGGACGCCGAACTGCGCCGCTTCCTGGCCGGCCACGGCCGGCTGCGCCTGGTGGCGCACAGCAACGCGCACCTGCAGCGCATGGCGCCCCGTTTCCTGCGTTTGCTGGCCGATTTCGGCCACGCCGTCGAATGCCGCCAGACGCCGGCCGGCCTGCGCCAGCTGAGCGACTCCTTCTGCCTGGCCGACGGCGCCATGCTGGTGCGCCGTTTCCATTGCGACCATCTGCGCGGCGAGGCGGTTTTCGCCGATTCCGATGCCATAAAGTTAGCGTCGGATCGATTTGAATCAATATGGAGCGAATCCTTGCCCGGTTTGCACGCAAGTACAGCTGGATTATGAGCAAGATCAAGGTAGAATGCGCTTGTTCGACTTGAAAACTGGTGAAGGTGACCACTCCGTCCGACGTGGTGGGAACCGAAAAGTTGCGATATCGCAAAATAGTTGTGAAAACGGCTGTCGCGGCTATTGCGACGCACCAAAAATCGCTATAATATTCGGTTAGGAAGTTTCCGTTGTCTGGCAGGCACCCTATGGTACGAAAAGCCTTCGAAGACGCCCTAATGAGCGATAATTACCGGTAATTATTCATCGCAACATTGTTGTTTTTAATTTTGAATTAATTGAGGAAAACCCCATGAAAAAATCCCTGCTGATCATCTCCCTGTTGACCGTTGCTCTGGCTGCTTGCTCGAAAAAAGAAGAAGCTCCTGCTGCTCCAGCTCCAGTAGCTGCTCCAGAAGCCGCCGCTCCTGCTGCCGCTCCAGCTGCTGACGCTGCTGCTGCTCCTGCTGCTTCGGCCGCTGCTGCTCCTGCTGCTTCGGACGCTGCTGCTGCTCCAGCCGCTTCGGCCGCTCCTGCTGCTTCGAAGTAATCAGCTCGATGAAAAAAACCGACCTTCGGGTCGGTTTTTTTTCGCCTGTCGCTTTTGCAAAAGGCAGGACAACCCCGGCAACCCGGGGTCAGCCCCCCGCGGGGGTCTGACCCCAATCCGCCGCCGCCGGCTATGCCGCGCAGGAAAACGGGGGGGGGGGCGCCGTGCGTAAGCAGGCAAGAAAAAACCGGCGCGTAGCCGGTTTTTTTACGTCCCGCCGCCGCCGGGGCGGCGACGGGACCGAATTAACTTCGGATTACTTCAGTTGCTCGTGCAGCAGGGTCAGGATCTTCTCGGCGGTGGCGCTCTGGTCGCCCTTGCCTTCGTTGCTCAGCACGGTGACCAGGCTGTTGCTGCCGGCGCCGGCCTTGACCGCGATGCGGTAGCGTTGCGCCTCCTTGTCCGACTCCGACGAGCCCCAGCTGAACAGCTTGCTGAAGAAGCCCTTGGTCGGACCGCTGTCCTGGTCGACATAGCGGACGAAGTAGACGCCCTGGGTGCGGTCGCGGTCCTCGACGGTGAAGCCGGCGCGGTCCAACGCCAGGCCGACCCGGCGCCAGGCGCGGTCGAAGCCCTCGTCGACCTCGACGGCGCGGCTGACACCGGCGCCGACCAGGCTGGCGTGCTGCGGCTGCACGATGGCCGAGGCGACGGCGGTCTTCGCCTGCGCCTCGTCGGTGCTGCTGCCCAGCTTGGTCATCAGGCGCGCCAGGAACTGCGCCTCCAGGCCCGGATCGTTGGGCCGCGCGGTCCACATCGTGCCGTCCTTCTGCGCGCCGGTGATCACCTCCTGGGCGCCGCGGTGGCTGATGTAGATCTCGCTCGAGCCGTCCGCCAGGCGCTCGATGCGGGTGCGGAACTTGTCGCGCTCGCCGCTCGAGTACAGCGAGTCGAACACCTTGCCCACCGTGTTGCGGATGAAGTCCTGCGGGATCTTGGCGCGGTTCTCGTTCCACTCGGTTTCCATGATGCCGGCGCTCGGCATGTCGAGCGCCAGCGTGAAGCCGGACTCCTCCCAGAAGCTCTTCAGCTGCGGCCACAGCTGCTCCGGCGTCTGCTTGAGCACCAGCCAGCGCTGGTTGCCCGCGCGCTCGACCTTGATGCTGCTCAGGGTGGTCGGCGCGACCGCCTGGCCGCCACCGACGGCGACGCCGGCCGGGGCGCCGTTCTTCTGCGCGTTGTAGCCGGACGCGGTGGCCACGCCCAGGGTCGAATCCGGCAGCGAATAGCGATTGTCTTTCTGCAATTGCGTCAGGTCCGGCGGCACGTCCAGCGTGCTGGCTTTCTTGGCGGACTTGTAGTCCACCTTGTCGGTTCCGATGACGGAGCCGATCATGCCGCAACCGGTCAAACTGGCCATCAGGGCGCCAACTACCACGGCGCGCTGCGGGGAAAGAGAAGCTGTCTTGCGAATAGTCATGTCGTTACTGGATAAGTAGCTGGAATGCAGCTGGTATCGGAGGTCCCGGCCGGGTGTGGCCGGGGCTTGTTGCTGCTTACGGCATCACGCCGGCTTCGCGCAGGGCGGCGCGGACGGCGTCGTGGCACTCGGCGGCCAGCGGCACCAGCGGCAGGCGCAGGCCGGCGGGCATCATGCCCATCTCGGCCAGGGCCCACTTGACCGGCACCGGGTTCGGTTCGATGAAGAGTTTCTGGTGCAGCGGGAAGACCTTGTTGTTGATCTCGACGGCATTGGCGATGTCGCCGGCCATGGCCGCCTTGCACATCTCGTGCATGGCGCGCGGCGCCACGTTGGCGGTGACCGAGATGTTGCCCTGGCCGCCGGCCAGCATCAGCGCCAGCGCGCTCGGATCGTCGCCCGAGTAGACGGCGAAGCTCTTCGGCACCAGGCGCAGCAGGTCGTAGCCGCGGCCGATGTTGCCGGTGGCGTCCTTGATGCCGACGATGCCGGGGACCGCCGCCAAGCGCAGCACGGTCTCGTTGCTCATGTCGGCCACGGTGCGGCCCGGCACGTTGTACAGGATGATCGGCAGGTCGACCGCCTCGGCGATCGCCTTGAAGTGCTGGTACATGCCCTCCTGGGTCGGCCGGTTGTAGTACGGCACCACCGACAAGGCGGCGTCGGCGCCGGCTTCCTTGGCGTAGCGGGTCAGCTTGATGGCCTCCTCGGTGGAGTTGCCGCCGGTGCCGGCGATGATCGGGATGCGGCCCTTGGCATAGCCCACCGTCGCCTTGATCAGCGCGCAGTGCTCCTCGACCGAGACGGTGGCCGACTCGCCGGTGGTGCCGACGATGACGATGCTGTCCGTGCCCTCGGCGATGTGCCAGTCCACCAATTTTTGCAAACCCGGATAGTCCAGACTGCCGTCTGCGTGCATCGGGGTGACGATTGCTACTATGCTGCCCTTAATCATAGATTACCAATTGGGTGAAGAATTAAAACAACGATTGTAGACCATAGCCCGAGTATGTGGAGCATCTCGGCCGACAATCGGCGTTCAAAATGACGGCAATAACGCCGCCTCGCGGGGGAATTCCGCCTTGACGGCGCAGATTCGTTGCACCATCGCAGCTTTTGGCGCGTCCAGCACGCCGTCCTCGTAGGCGATCACGCGCAACTCGTGGTCGCGCGCCCAGGCCAACAGTTCGCCGGGCCGCAGCAAAAAGTCGGGATTCGAGGGCTTGCCGAAACGGGCGTTGCCGTCGGCGAAGGTTTCATAGATCAACATGCCGTTCGGCGCCAGGCTGGCCACCATGCCGGCCAGCAGCGGACGGTGCAGGTAGTTGGTGACGACGATGCCGGCGAAGCGCCCCGGGCCGAAGGGCCAGGCGGCGTCGGCCGCCTCCAGCTCGATCTGCGAGGTGACGATGCCCGGCCCGGCGGCGGCGGCCAGCGCGGCCGGGTCGCGGTCGACGGCGACCACGGCGTGGCCCAGCGCGGCCAGGTGGCGCGCGTGGCGGCCGCTGCCGCAGGCCAGGTCGAGCGCCTCGCCGCCCGGCATCAACGGGGCGTAGCGGCGCACCCAGGCCGAGACGGTCTCGCCGCCGTGGCCGCCGTTGTGCGCCGCGTTGTGCGCCGCCTCGTGCGCGCCGCCCAGGTCGACGCCGCTCATGAGTAGGCCAGCCCCATCGCCTCGCGCACGTCGCGCATGGTCTCCTGCGCCAGCTTGCGCGCCACGTCGTTGCCGTCGGCGACGATGGCGCGCACCAGCGAGGGGTCGTCCAGGTATTGCTGGGCGCGCTCGTGCATCGGCTCCTGCTCCTTGACGATGGCGTCGATCACCGGCTGCTTGCACTCGAGGCAGCCGATGCCGGCCGACTTGCAGCCCTTCACCACCCACTCCTTGGTGGCGGCGTCGGAATACACCTCGTGGAACTGCCACACCGGGCACTTGGCCGGGTCGCCCACGTCGCTGCGGCGCACCCGCGCCGGGTCGGTCGGCATGGTGCGCACCTTCTTGGCGACCACGTCCTTGTCCTCGCGCAGGGCGATGGCGTTGCCGTAGCTCTTGGACATCTTGCGCCCGTCCAGGCCGGGCAGGCGCGAGGCCGCCGTCAGGCGCGCCTGCGGCTCGACCAGGATCAGCTTGCGGCTGCCCTCGAGGTAGCCGAACAGGCGCTCGCGGTCGATCATCGACAGGCTCTGGGCGTCGTCGAGCATGGCCTTGGCCTGCTCCAGCGCGTCGTCCTTGCCGTCCTGCTGGTATTCGGTGCGCAGCTCGTTGTACAGCTTGGCGCGCTTGCTGCCCAGCTTCTTGACGGCCTCCTGCGCCTTCCCCTCGAAGCCCTTCTCCTTGCCGTACAGATGGTTGAAGCGGCGCGCGATCTCGCGCATCATCTCGA
The DNA here is from genome assembly GCF_900114705.1 of Rugamonas rubra. Lineage (GTDB taxonomy): Bacteria > Pseudomonadota > Gammaproteobacteria > Burkholderiales > Burkholderiaceae_D > Rugamonas > Rugamonas rubra. The sequence continues at coordinate 32,020 of NZ_FOTW01000011.1, read as the reverse complement.
TGTGCGGCACCTGGTCGTCGCCCACCGGCACCTGGCTGGCGCGGTAGATCAGCACGTCGGCCGCCTGCAGCAGCGGGTAGCCGAGGAAGCCGTAGGTGGCCAGGTCCTTGCTGCTCAGGTTGTCGATCTGGTCCTTGTAGGTCGGCACCCGCTCGAGCCAGCCGAGCGGTGTGGCCATCGACAGCAGCAGGTGCAGCTCGGCGTGCTCGGGCACCTTGGACTGGATGAACAGGGTCGCCTGCGACGGGTCGACGCCGGCCGCCAGCCAGTCGACCAGCATGTCCCAGGTGCTGCGCTCGATGATGCCCGGGTCGTCGTAGTGCGTGGTCAGGGCGTGCCAGTCGGCCACGAAGAACAGGCAGGGCAGCTCGGACTGCAGCTTGATCCAGTTCTTCAGCGCGCCGTGGAAGTGGCCGAGGTGCATGCTGCCGGTGGGCCGCATGCCGGAGACTACGCGATCGGGATACATAGTGGGTCAGTTCAAAAGGAAGGAAAGCGGACTCAGGATCAGATGCAGCAGGGTCTCGGTCAAGACCGCCACCGGCACCACCCAGAAGTTCAGGATCTTAAAGTATATCAAGGCCAGCACGATGAAGAAGCCATACGGTTCGATGCGGGCGAACTGGTAGGCCAGCTTGTGCGGCAGCAGGCTGGTGACGATGCGGCCGCCGTCGAGCGGCGGGATGGGCACCAGGTTGAACGAGAACATCAGGATGTTGACCAGCACGCCGGCCTTGGCCATTTCCCACAGGAAGGGCTCCTGCACGCCGCCGGCGCCCAGCAGCAGTGACGCGACCATCCAGCCGAAGGCCATGACGAAGTTCGACGCCGGGCCGGCCAGCGCCACCCAGGCCATTTGTTTTTTTGGATTGCGCAGGTTGCCGAAATCGACCGGCACCGGCTTGGCGTAGCCGAAGACGAACTTGCCCTCGGTGGCGATGTACAGCGCGATGGGAATCACGATGGTGCCCAGCAGGTCGATGTGCTTGAGCGGATTCATGCTCATGCGGCCGGCCAGGAAGGCGGTGCTGTCGCCGAAATACTTGGCGGCGTAGGCGTGGGCGGCTTCGTGCAGGGTGATGGCAAAAAGGACGGGCAGTGCGTACACCGCTATGGTTTGCATGATGTCGTTCATGGACGCGATTCTATCAGAGCCGCGCGGCCGGACTTGGGCCGGGCGCGGCGAAGGGCATGGTCGGGCGCGTCGAGGCAGGGACGCGGCGGAAAAACGATACGGAACTCGACGGCAGGCGCGGCGGCGAACGCGGCGGCGGGCGGCGGCAAGGCGGCCCCTACAGGCCGAACATGGCGGCGTCGCCGCGCCCCTGGCGCAGCAGCGTGGCGTCGGGCCCGCTCAGGTCGATCACCGTGGTCGGCTCCAGGCTGCAGGCACCACCGTCGATGATCAGCTCGATCTGCTTCTCGATGCGCTCGCGGATGCTGTCGGCGTCGGTCAGCGCGTCGGCGTCGCCGGGCAGGATCAAGGTGGTGCCCAGCAGCGGCTGCTGCAGCTCGGCCAGCAGCGCCTGCACGATGACGTTCTCCGGCACGCGCAGGCCGATGGTCTTGCGCGATGGATGGCTCAGCCGGCGCGGCACGCACTTGGTGGCCTCGAGGATGAAGGTGTAGGGCCCCGGCGTGGCCGCCTTGAGCAGGCGGAACTGGCGGTTGTCGACCCGCGCGTAGACGCCGATCTCGCTCAGGTCGCGGCACAGCAGCGTCAAATGGTGCTTGTCGTCGATGCCGCGGATGCGCCGCAGCCGCTCGACGGCGCCCTTGTCGTCCAGGTGGCACACCAGCGCGTAGCAGGAATCGGTCGGCACGGCGACGATGCCGCCGCCGTGGATGATCTGCGCCGCCTGCTTGATCAGGCGCTGCTGCGGGTTATCCGGGTGGACCTGGAAGAATTGACTCATGTGGCGGTGTGGGCGGCGTGACGGGCACGCCGCAGCTTGTTGAAGTGCTTACAATTGTACGCCACGCAGGGCGGCGATACGCTGCTCCAACGGCGGGTGGGTGGAGAACAACTCCGACCAGCCGCCCGTGTTGGTGATGCCGGCCGCCGCGATCGACTGCGGCAGCTCGCCCGGCGCCATGCCGCCCAGGCGGGCCAGGGCGTGCTGCATCGGCACGCTGCTGCCGAGCAGCTTGGCCGAGCCGGCGTCGGCGCGGAACTCGCGCTGGCGCGAGAACCAGGCGACGATCAGCGAGGCGACCAGGCCGAACAGCAGCTCGCAGACGAACACGGTGACGGTGTAGCCGATGCCGGGGCCGCGCCGCTCGTCGTTGTTCTTGAGCAGCACCTTGTCGACGAAGAAGCCGACCACCCGCGCCAGGAACACCACGAAGGTGTTGACCACGCCCTGGATCAGGGTCATCGTCACCATGTCGCCGTTGGCGACGTGGGCGATCTCGTGGCCCAGCACGGCCTCGACCTCGTCGCGGTTCATGCTCTCGAGCAGGCCGGTGGACACCGCCACCAGCGCCGAGTTCTTGAACGCGCCGGTGGCGAAGGCGTTCGCCTCGCCCTGGTAGATGGCGACCTCGGGCATGGCGATGCCGGCCCGCTCGGACAGGGTCTTGACGGTGTTGACCAGCCACAGCTCGGTCGACGAGGACGGCGCCTCGATGACGCGGGCGCCGGTCGACCACTTGGCCATCGGCTTGCTGATCAGCAGCGAGAAGATGGCGCCGGTGAAGCCGACCACCAGCGAGAACACCATCAGGCTGCCGATGTTCAGGCCGGCGGCGGCGCCGGTGCCGGGCCGGCCGACGCCGAGCAGCGACAACACCAGCGACAACACCAGCATCACGGCGAGGTTGGTGGCGATGAAAAGGATGATTCGTTTCATAAATAGTTTCCCCTGGCGCAAGTGCCAAGTTTATAAGATACGGCCGGACGCCGGCAAATGCAAGCGCGCGGTGGAGCGATTAAGCTGCTCTTAACGATGGCCGCCACCCCGCAACGCGGCTGAAAGGGGTCTGACCCCGGACGGGGTCAGACCCCTGCCTCAGGGTTGGGGGGCAGCGCCCGATCACAGACGCAAAACGGACGAGGTCGGCCGCTCAGAACCAGTCGTGCCAGACCGGCTTGACGCTGGCCGGCAGCGCCGGCAGCAGGGCGAAGTCGACGCGCGACTCGCCCGGGGCGTGGAAGTCGGTGCCGCGCGAGGCGAGGAAGCCGTACTGGTTGGCCAGGTGGGCGTATTCGGCGTACTGGTCCGGCGTGTGGCTGCCGGTGACCACCTCGATGGCCGTGCCGCCGAGCTGCTTGAACTCGTCGAACAGCGCGCCCTCGGCGGTGCGGCTGAACTTGTAGCGGCCCGGGTGGGCGACCACGGCGATGCCGCCGGCGCCACGGATCCAGCCGACCGCGTCCGCCAGGCTGGCCCAGCAGTGCGGCACGTAGCCCGGCTTGCCCTCGGTCAGGTATTTGCGGAACACCTCGGGCAGGTTGGCGCACACGCCGGTTTCCACCAGGTAGCGGGCGAAGTGGGTGCGCGACATCAGGTCCGGGTTGGCGACATACTTGAGCGCGCCCTCGTAGGCGCCGGGGATGCCGACGGCGGCCAACTGGCGGGCGATCTCGCGGCCGCGGCTGTCGCGGCCGGCGCGGGTGCGCTCCAGGCCGGCCAACAGGGCCGGGTTGGTCTCGTCGAGCTGCAGGCCGACGATGTGCACCGTCTCCTTGGCCCAGGTGATCGAAATTTCCACGCCGGAAACGAACTGCATGCCCAGGTCGATGGCGGCGGCGCGCGCGGCGGCGGTGCCGCCCACCTCGTCATGGTCGGTCAGCGCCCAGACGTCGATGCCGGCCTTGCGCGCGTGCTGCGCCACGGCGGCCGGCGCCAGCACCCCGTCGGACACGGTGGAATGGCAGTGCAGATCAACTTTTAACATACAAAAACGAACCCTTACATCAACGGCAGGAATGAAGCTTCCATTGTACGCTGCTTGCACGCGCTAAGCCGGAGCGGACGCAACATTGCGCCGGGCGCCGCCGCGCCGCGCTCGGCCCTGGCCTCACTCGGCCAGGAACGCCTCCAGCAGGCGGGCCAGCTCCTCCGGCTGGTCGTGGTGCAGCATGTGGCCGGCGTCGGCCATCATGTGGCAGCGCACGTCGGCCAGGCAGCCCAGGCGGCGGTCGATCTCGACGCGCGCCTCGGCCTTCGGCCCCATCCATTGCCACATATTGGTGTCCTCGGCCTCGATCCACAACACCGGCGCGGTGATCGCCTTCCAGCAGGCCAGCACCTCGTCGATGTGGTACAGCAACGGCCCGGCCTGCTTGTGCACCGGGTCGCCCAGGATCTCCCACTGCCCGGCCGCGTTCGGCGCCGACCAGTGCTGCGCCAGGAAGGCGGCGCGCGCGTCGGTCAGGCGCGGGTTGGTCTTCTGCAGCCGCGCCGCCACGGCGCCCACGTTCGGGTAGCCGCGCATCTGCGGCGGCGTGCACAACTCGTCGAGCCACTTGGCGTAGCGCGCCGGCGCCTGCTCCGGCGCGGTGGCGCGCATGCCGAAGCCCTCCAGGTTGACCAGCTTGCGGATGCGCCCGGGCCGCACGCCGGCGTACAGGTTGACCACGTTGCCGCCCATGCTGTGGCCGAGCAGGTTGACGGCGCCGTCCGGCGCGTAGTGGCGCAGGATGGCGTCGAGGTCGGCCAGGTAGTCGGGGAACCAGTAGGTGTCGGCGCCGGAGCGCTCGCTCAGGCCGAAGCCGCGCCAGTCCGGCGCGATCACGTGCCAGTCGCCCTTGAGGCAGTCGACCACGAACTGGAAGGAGGCGGCCACGTCCATCCAGCCGTGCACCATGAACAGCTTGGGCGCGCCCTCGCGGCCCCAGTGGCGGACGTGGGTGCGCAGGCCGCGCACGGTGAGAAATTCGGAGCGGGAGGGTGTTGGAGTCTGCATGGCGTGCTGCCTTGATAGTCTGGAATGCTGGCTTGAAATTGGCGCCGTCGGCGCAATATCGGTTCATTGCTGGCCGAGAAACACGATAATAGCACGACCGTTCTTAAATTGCCGGAGAGATAGATCCCGCATCCCTCCCCCGCCCCAGGCGCCGGACTTTTCGGCAGGCAACGGCCGCCAGGGCGTAAAATAGCGCCATCCCTCAGCACTTTACCAAGGCTCTCCATGACTATCTACCAATTGGGCGAAAACGCGCCCGACATCGATGCATCCGCCTTCGTCGCCGACAGCGCCAACCTGATCGGTAAAGTCACCGTGCACGCCAACGCCTCGGTCTGGTTCGGCACCACCATCCGTGGCGACAACGAGCGCATCACCATCGGCGAGAACAGCAATGTGCAGGAGGGCACGGTGATGCACACCGACATGGGCTATCCGCTGACCGTGGGCAAGAACGTCACCATCGGCCACCAGGCCATGTTGCACGGCTGCACAGTCGGCGACGGCGCGCTGATCGGCATCCAGGCGGTGGTGCTGAACGGCGCCGTGATCGGCAAGGGCTGCCTGGTCGGCGCCGGCGCCCTGGTCACCGAGGGCAAGCAGTTCCCCGACCACAGCCTGATCATCGGCACGCCGGCCAAGGCCGTGCGCCTGCTGAGCGAAGAGGAAATCGTCAAACTACAAGGCAACGCGGACAACTACGTCCAGCGCGGCCAGCTGTTCAAGAAGCAACTCAAAAAGATTGGATAATCAGCATGACCACTAGCACCGACAACCCGACCACGACGCAGATCGTTGGCGCCGACGCCGACACCCTGCAGAAGTTCATCTTCGACAACGCCGCCGTGCGCGGCGAGTTCGTCGACATCTCGGCCACCTGGCGCGAGGTGCTGTCGCACCACCAGGACTACCCGCGCGCCGTCAAGAAGCTGCTCGGCGAGATGGTCGCCGCCGCCGCCCTGCTGTCGGCCAACCTGAAGTTCAACGGCTCGATCATCATGCAGATCCACGGCGACGGTCCGGTGCGCCTGCTGGTGGTCGAGTGCGACGGCGAGCTGCGCCTGCGCGCCACCGCCAAGCTCGACCCGGAAGCGGTCATCGCCGACGACGCCCTGCTGCCCGCCATGCTCAACGTGAACGGCAAGGGCCGCTTCATCATCACCCTCGACCCGGCCGACAAGATGCCCGGCCAGCAAGCCTACCAGGGCATCGTGCCGCTCGACGGCGACGACGTCGCCACCGTCATCGAGAACTACATGCTGCGCTCGGAACAGCTCGACACCAAGCTGTGGTTGGCCGCCGACGACGGCGTCTCGCGCGGCCTGCTGCTGCAAAAGCTGCCCTACCACGGCGGCAAGACCGAGGCCGCGCCGCTGAGCCAGGACGAGGCGCTGGAAACCTGGAACCGCGCCGTCATCCTCGGCTCGACGCTGAAGGAGCAGGAGCTGCTCGAGACCGGCATCGAGGTGCTGATGCAGCGCCTGTTCTGGGAGGAGACCATCCGCGTCTTCGATCCGCTGCACCCCTCGTTCAACTGCAGCTGCACGCGCGACAAGGTCGGCAACATGTTGAAGATGCTGGGCCAGCCCGAGGTCGACGGCGTGCTCGCCGAGTTCGGCACGGTCGGCGTCAACTGCGACTTCTGCGGCCAGCACTACGAGTACGACAAGGTCGACTGCGCCCAGCTGTTCGCCATCGACGTGCCGGCCGAGGTGCTGATCCCGCTCGGCGACGTCAAGCACTAAATCCCACCACCAGCGCCAACAAATCCAGGGTCAGACCCTCAGGGTCTGACCCTCGGCATTAGCGGCGGCTACCAGCGCGGGCACACCTTCGGCGCCACGTCCAGCGCCGTGATGCTCTTGCCCTTGCCGCCGCGCGTCAGGCGCACCGTCTCGACGCAGGGCGCGCGCATCACGCGCGACTGCTGCCGCGTGCACGTCACCAGTTGCAGGCCGGCCCGGCCGTCGCAATCGAAACCCTCCACCTCCATGCGCACCAGGGCCTGCTCGCTCGGCATGCCCAGCGGCACCGTCGCGTTGACAAAGGACGCCAGCTCGGGCGACGGGTACTGGTCGACGCTGGCGCAGGCGCCCAGCGCCAACAACATCAGGAGGGAAAGCTTACGCATAGGAAATGGGCCTCGGTTGGGAACCCCATTCTAACGGCAAAGCGAGCGCTTCCTCTAGTCCCCGCCGCCGCCGCGTCATCGAGACGTCATCGCCCCGTCATCGCCCCGTCACACGGCCGGCCTACCATGCGCAACGTTGCAGTTTCTCCCATGTTACAACTCTGTCATCCAAGGCCCATCCCATGAACAAGCACTCGACCACGGCGCGCGCGCCCTCCTCCACCGGCATCAAGGCCATCTCCGCCGCCTCCGTCTGCATGGCGGCCGCGCTGAGCTTCCCCATGATGGCGATGGCGGCCAACGTCGCCGCCGCCGTGGCCGAGATGGCGTCCCCGGCCGCCGACAGCGCCGCCGCAGCCGCCCCGGCCGACGCCGGCGCCAACGCCGACCTGGCCGGCGCCGTCGCCGGTCCGATCACCAAGGTCGAGATCACCACCCGCAAGAGCCGCTCCTCGGTGGCCCTGAGCAAGAGCGACATGCAGAAAATGCTGCCCGGCATCAACCCGCTGAAGGCCCTGCAAACCCTGCCCGGCGTCAGCTTCCAGACCGCCGACCCGTGGGGCAACAACGAACAAAACCTGTCGCTGTTCGTGCACGGCTTCAGCGGCCAGCAGCTCGGCTACACCATGGACGGCGTGCCGCTCGGCGACCAGCAGTACGGCAACTACAACGGCCTGTCGCCGCAGCGCGCCGTGATCAGCGAGAACGTCGGCAACGTCATCCTGTCGTCAGGTGCCGGCGACCTGGCCACCGCCTCGACCAGCAACCTGGGCGGCACCATCGAGACCTTCTCCAGCGAGCCGGCCATGCAGCGCGGCGCCACGCTGCAGCAGACCGTGGGCAGCCACAAGACCTCGCGCACCTTCGCCCGCTTCGACAGCGGCGTGTTCGGCGAAGGCAGCCGCGCCTACCTGTCGGCGCTGCACCACGAGGCGCGCGCCTGGGACTTCGCCGGCCGCCAGGGCGGCGACCAGGTCAACGCCAAGTTCGTCAACCAGAGCGCGGCCGGCAAGCTGACCGCCTTCTTCAACTGGTCCGACAAGATCGAGCCGAACGAGGACAGCACCGTCCACGTCGCCAACGAGACCAGCGCGCCCTACACCCGCCCCTTCCTGTTCCCCGACTTCGCCGCCGCGCTGAAGTATTTGTCGCCGACCGGCGCCACCCCTGCCGCCGACGGCAACAACTACCGCAACTACTACAGCGACGCGCAGCGCACCGACTACCTGGGCTACCTGAAGTACGAGGCCAACCTGGGCGAGTCGACCACCTGGTCGAACCAGATCTACTACCACAACGACGACGGCGTCGGCGTCGTCGCCGGCCCGATCGGCGTGGCCGGCCTGCCGGCCCTGTTCGGCGTCTACTACCCGAACCAAAATCTGAAGCAGGTGTTCGGCGGCTCCGGCTATGCCACCCGCACCACCGAGTACGAGATCAAGCGCGGCGGCCTGCTGTCGACCCTGCGCACCGAGATCGGCGACCACCAACTGCAGACCGGCGTCTGGCTCGAGCGCAACCGTTCGTCGGCCTACCGCCGCTGGTACGCGCTGGACGTCAACAAGCCGAGCTCGCCATACGACCGTCCGACCAACCCGCTGATCACCCAGTACGGCAGCGAGATCGACAACAAGGTGGTGCAGTTCCACCTGCAGGACGAATGGCGCGTGCGGCCCGACCTGTCGCTGCAGGCCGGCTTCAAGTCCAGCCTGCAATTCGCCGAGGGCAAGTTCCCCGTGCAGCCGGCCAAGGGCGCCATCGCCAACGGCTCGCTGGCCCTGCCGGTGGGCGACATCACCACCAAGAAATGGTTCCTGCCGCAGCTCGGCGCGCGCTGGGACATCACCGCGCACGACCAAATGTTCGTCAACGTGCAAAAGAACATGCGCCAGTTCGTCACCTACGGCGGCGGCGGCGCCTCGCCGTGGAGCCTGGCCAGCCAGCCGGCCTTCGACCTGTTCAAGGCCACCGCCAAGCCGGAAACCTCGGTCACCTACGAGCTGGGCCTGCGCTCCAACCACCAGGTCGAGTTCGGCCCGATCTCGGCCATCGACGGCCAGGTCAACGTCTACCACGTCGACTTCAAGGACCGCCTGCTGCAGATCAGCCCGACGCCGGTGCTGCTCTCCATCATCGGCGGCAACCCGGTGCTGGCCAACGTCGGTAGTGTGAAAACCGACGGCATCGACCTGTCCGGCACGCTGCACTTCGGCCGCATGTTCTCGTTCTACGACGCGCTGTCGTACAATCGGTCGACATACTCGGACAACTACAGCAACGGAGCGAGCGTGGTCCCCACCGCAGGCAAGGACGTGCCGGGCAGCCCGGAATGGATGAACAAGTTCGTCGCCACGCTGAACCTCGCCGACACCGAGTTCCAACTGATCGGCGACTACGTCGGCAAGCGCTACGCCACCTACACCAACGACCTCAGCGTGCCGAGCTACTTCCTGCTCAGCCTGGGCGTGTCCGGCAAGCTGCCGTTCATGAACGGCGGCGTCATCAAGAACGCCCGCTACCGCGTCAACGTCAGCAACCTGATGAACCGCGAAGGCAGCCTGAACGTGGTGGTCGGCGCCGCCGACAAGACCTACAACACCTTCCCTATCGCGCCGCGCCAGGGCTTCCTCACCGTCACAGCGGACTTCTGATGAGCAAACTGATCCTGCCTGGCCGCTTGTCGCGGCGCGGTTTCATCCACACCGCAGCCGTCGCCGGCGGCGCCGCGCTGCTGGCGCCGGGCGCCTTCGCGGCGGCCGCGTCGGGCTCCGCCGCCGCCAAGGCTGCGCTGGCACCGGCTGCGGCTGCGGCCGCCGCCGCGCGGCCGCTGGTGTTCGGCCACCGTGGCGCCAGCGCGCTGCGTCCCGAGCACACGCTGGCCTCCTACGCCAAGGCCATCGCCGACGGCGCCGACTACATCGAGCCGGACCTGGTCAGCACCAAGGACGGCGTGCTGGTGGCGCGCCACGAGGCCAACCTGACCGAGACCACCGACGTCGCCGGCCACGCCGAGTTCGCCAGCCGCCGCGCCAAGAAGACCATCGACGGCGAGACCCACGAGGGCTGGTTCGTCGACGACTTCACGCTGGCCGAGTTGAAGACCCTGCGCGCCGTCGAGCGCCTGCCGGTGGTGCGTCCCGGCAGCGCCCAGTACAACGGCATGTTCCAGGTCGCCACCTGGGAGGAGATCATCGACTTCGTCGCGGCCGAGTCCGCCACCGTGGGCCGCGCCATCGGCCTGGTGCCCGAGCTCAAGCACTCGACCTACTTCGCCGGCGTCGGCCTGGCGCTGGAGGACCGCTTCCTCGCCAGCTTGGCGGCGCACGAGTACACCCGGCGCAACCCGGTCGAGATCCAATCGTTCGAGGTGGCCAACTTGAAATACATGCGCGGCAAGCTGGGCCGCCGCGCCAACCTGCGCCTGATGCAACTGGTGGTCGGCGGCCCGCTGCGGCCGAGCGACGTGGCGGCCGCCGGCGGCACGCTGACCTTCGAGCAGATGTGCACGCCGGCCGGCCTGCGCGAGATCGCCACCTACGCCGACGTGGTCGCCCCGCCGACGCGCGCGCTGATCCCGCTCGACAAGAACGGCAAGCTGGGCCGGCCGACCGCGCTGGTCGAGGACGCCCACAAGGCCGGCCTGCGCGTCGAGCCGTGGACCTTCCGTCCGGAGAACCGCTTCCTGGCGGCCGACTTCCGCGACGGCGGCGGCGACAACGCGCGCAACGAGATCGGCTCGATCGCCGAGATCAAGCGTTACCTGGCGACCGGCATCGACGGCTTCTTCACCGACGACCCGGCGCTGGGCCGGGCCGCCATCGGCAGCTGAAGCAAAGAGGCAATGAGGGAATGGCGGCGCGGACGCGCCGCCTGATGTGCCATCGGCGCAGTCCGGCTAGCCGGCCTGCATGGGGTGGCGAATGATGGTCTTCCACTTGTCCGGCGCGGCGCGGCGGATATCGCTCAGATAGATTTCGTGGTGTTTGCCGCGCCGGCCGCCGCGCTCGTCGATGTAGGCGTGCAGGCGGTCGATGTTCGGCTTCTCCTCGCTGAACGGGCCGACGTGCAGCAGCTGCGCGCAGTGGCCCTCCGTAAAACTCTCGAAACGCAGGCGCTCCAAGCCGGGCAAGGCTTTCTTCTTGTGCACCTCGGCCATGGCCGCGTCGATGATGTCGGCGCCGACGAAGTCCGGCTGCAGGATCATCATGGTCCAGTGCCACTGGCTGCGGTCGTTCGTCTCGAAGGCCGCCATATCGTCGGCCCACCACAGCCCCTCCAGCGGCATGACCGCGTAGTCGATCTGCCGCGGTCCTTTTTTGAGCATGAACTTGGCCGTGTAGGCCACCGAGAACAGCGCCTCGACCGCCTCGGCATAGGCCGGCGTGGTGTTCGGGTCGCCCTGGCCGTCGACCATCAGATAGTGAAGGGGCGGCACATCCACCTCCGCCACCGCCTTGGCCGACGGCTGGTACAACTGCTTCCAATCCTTTTTCAGGTCGATCTTTTCCACTACCCCTCCGAATGTTGAGTGTGTCACCACTGCTATTCTAACAACATTCCACCCCCCCTCCGCGCCAGCAGAAGCAAGCGGGGTCAGTGCCGACATTCGGACATTCACGCGGTGAATGTCCGAATGTCGGCACTGACCCCGGGGGGGAGCTTGGGCTTAGGCCGGCGGGATTACTTCGCGGCGAGGGCCGGCATGGCGACGGCCTTCGGCAGGGCGGCGGTCATGTCGACCCAGCTTTGCGGCTGCGGCTTGGCGCGTTCGCGCACGCCGAAGAAGCTGACCACCAGCTCGCCGCCCTTGTCGAAGAACTCGACCGAGGTGACGCCGGCACGCTTGATCACCCAGCCGCTGGCGAAGGCGCTGTCGCGCAGGTGCAGGTTGAACTCGGGATCGAGCACGTTGAAGTAGCCGCCCGCCTCCATCACCTTGTTGACCTTGCCGCTGAAGATCTGGATCACCGACTCGTTGCCCAAAAACGCCATGATGTCGAGTTGCTGCTTGGCCGATTCGCTGAGCAACTGGCGCACCGCCTGCGGCGTGACGCGCTGCGCCGCGCCGGGCGGCGCCAGCCGCATGGCCTGCTCGCGCGAGACGCCGAACTCGGTCAACAGGCGGTTGAACTGGTGCACGTCGCCCAGCTCGCCCCAGGCGGCCTGGAACTCCTTGACGTCGATGGCGCTGTCCGGCTTCTCGACCGGCTTGACCGGCGCGGCGGCCAGCTTCAGCGTGGCGCTTTGCACCGGGTTGCGGAAGTCGGCCACCAGCTTGTCGAAGACGGCGTTGCCGGCCTCGCTCTTGACGAAGATCTTGTGCGCGGCGTTGCCCTGCTCGTCGAAGAACTGCAGGCTGCGCGAGACCACGCCGTCGCGGCCCGGCTGCACCACGGCGAAGGCGTAGGCCCAGTGTTTGAAGGTGAAGCGCAGATCGATCTCGCCGCCCAGGTAGCCGCCGGCGATGTTGCGCATGCGCGCCTCGCGCTCCTTTTCCTTGTCGGCGTCGAGGCCGGTGATCTCCTCCTGCGGCTTGAGCTTGGTGGCCACGCCGGTGCGCTCGAGCACGCCGTTCTCGTTGCGCGTCAGCGCCATCACCTTGCCCAGGTCCAGCGCGCGGCGCATGATTTCGCGCGGCACGTTGTCGCCCTCCTTCAGGCGGGTGACGGTCTTGCCCAGGCCGACGACGAGCAGCTCGGCCTCGGACACGTTGAGCGTCTTGGCGGCGTCGCGCAGCGGCAGCTTGGGCTGCTCGGCGCGCAGCGCCTCCCAGCGTTCGCTCAGGCTGGCGGCGCCGGCCTGCACGCTGATCAGTAGCAGGGCGCCGGTCAGCGCGAGGGCATAGCGGTGGTGGTGTTTCATGTCGTCTCCAATCGATTGGTGGGGTTTAATAAATGACTTTCAGGTTGAGCGCGTAGTTGCGCCCCGGGCGCACCTGGCGCTCGATGTCGGCCAGGGTGGCCGCGTTGGTGCCGGCCGGCAGCGCGCGCGACGAGGCGTAGTCCCAATACTTGCGGTCGCTCAGGTTGTTGATGCTGGCGTGCAGGCTGGCATGCTTGCCGAGGTTCCAGTAGGTCGCCAGGTCCAGCACCGTCGACGAGGGGATGGCGAAGCGCGCGGCGCTGACGCCGCCGATCACGTCCTCGCGCGCCTGCTTGCCGCGCACGTGGACCGTGCTCAGCGAGAAGCCGCCGCGCAGCGCCGGGTCGTCGTAGGCCAGGCTCAGGCTGGCCTTGTACGGCAGGGTCGAGGCCAGCTCGCTGCGCTTGCCGCTCTGCGTGTTGCGCGCGCTGCTGCGCTGCACGCCGGCCGCCGCCAGCAGGCTGTAGCCCTTCAGCGGCGCCGACCACTGGCCCAGCGCGAAGCGGCCCGACACTTCGCCGCCCCAGGTGCTGGCTTGGCCGACGTTCTCGGGACGGAACAGGCCGTACGTCAGCGTCGGATAGTTGACCGGGTCGGGCTCTTGCGCGGCGTATTCGATGAAGTTGTCGTAGCGCGTGTGGAACAGCGCGGCGCTCAGCTCGATGCCGGCGGCGGGCGCGCCCTTCAGGCCCAGCTCGACGGCGTTGCTGGTCTCTTTTTTCAAGTTGGCGTTGCCCAGCACGGCGTAGCCGGCGCCGCTGCCAGTGTAGCTGAACGAGTCGTAGGTGCCACTGCGCTCGGCCGCCGTCGGCAGGCGGGTGCCCCGGCTGTACTGGGCGTAGGCGTTGAAGTTCGGCGTCAGCTCGACCGACAGGCTCAGGCTGGGCGTAAGGAAGAAGTCGCTCTCGTCGCCGATCTCCTTGGCCGCGCCGGGCAACGCCACCACATAACCCTGCAGATTGTTCGGACTGAGCTTGCGCCGCTCGCCGCGCAGGCCGGGCGCCAGCACGGCGCTGTGACCGCCCAGGTTGAAGCTGAGCTCGCCGCGCAGATAGGCGGCCAGGCGGTCGGTGCGCATGTCGACCATGCGGTTCTTCACCATGATCTGGTGGGCGCCGGTGCTGACCACGGTGCTGTCCTCGCGCCACGGCCGGCGGCTGTCCTGCTGCTCCCAGCTCAGGCCGTAGGCCAGCAGCGCGGCGCCGTTGAGCTGCTTGCTGGCGTCCAGGGCCAGGCCGTCGCTCTTGTTGTAGAAGCCGGTCTGTATGTTGCGCAGCATCGTCTGGCCACGGCTGATGTAGCGCGCGCGGGTCTGGTCCTCGACCTTGGAATCCTGCGTGTAGAGGCGGCTGTCGAGCGTGTCGAACAGGGCGAAGCCGCTCGGCGTGTACTGGTGCTCGACGCTGTAGCGGGTGCGCTTGGTGTGCGAATCCTGCTTGGCGCCGTCCGGGTAGGAGGCGCCCTGCTTGTTGTCGAAGGAGCGCGCGTGCTTGGTGTCGAAGTTGTCGATGGTGAAGCCGAGCTTGTGGCCCGTGGCCAGCGCCCAGTTGAACTTGATCAGCTGCGAGTCGGAGTGCCAGTCGTCCGGATTGACCTTGACGCTGCCCTTGCTGTCGGCCTGCGCGCCGTCGCGGTGCACCAGCACGGCCAGCGCCCGCAGCGGCCCCAGCTGGGCGGCGCCGGTCAGCGCGTGCATCTTGCTGGCGTTGGCCGAGTTGTAGCCGAAGCTGTAGTCGGCGTAGCGGCTGACGCTGTCGCTCAGGTAGTCGTCGGGCGACTTGGTGACGAACAGCACCGAGCCGCCCAGGCCCGGCGCGCCGGCGCCGGCCGGCGTGGTGCCGGAGCCGATGCGCACCTCGCGGAAGGTTTGCGGGTCGAAGTAGTCGCGCGCCACGCCGAAGCCGGCCAGGGTGGTGCCGTCCGGTTTCGGTGCGGCGTCCGGCAGCGAGATGCCGTCGACCTCCAGGCTGATGCGGTTGCCCTCGACGCCGCGGATGTTGAAGCCGGTGTTGCCGGCGCCGTCCCAGATGTTGCCCGAGCCGCTGGCCGCGCCCGGCACGCTGATCAGCGGCGCGTAGCGGGCCATGTCGGCCATGTCGGCGACGTTGCGCGCGCCCAGCTCCCTGGCGCCGATGACGGTGCTGGTGCCGGCGCGGCTGGCGGCCTCGTCGGCCTTGGCCTTGACGACGATCTCGGACAACTCGGCGGCGGTGCGCGGTTTGGCGCCGTCGCCGGCCTTGGCCGGGGCGGCCGGCGCTTGGGCCGGGGCCGCAGCGGGGGTGGAACTCTGCGCCTGGGCCTGCAGCAGCGGCGCGCCGAGCAGACTCAGCAGCGCGGATTGGACGGCCAAGGCCAACAGGCGCGGGCGAATGGTCTGGCGGGAGGAGGAGAACGCGAGGGTATGCGCGGCCGAATGCCGGGCGCCCTGGTGGGTAGCAGCCATAGTGATCCAAGTGTGAGAGTGGGGAACGGCTGGCTCATGCACAACGTGGACACGTGGAGCGGCAAAGATGGCTGGCAACAGCGCATCTTAACAATAATGATTCTCATTTACAAGTGGAAATGTTCGGGCCGTATGATATCGCCGCCACGCCGGCCCGGCAGCCTAGGCCGCCACCGCGCTGCTGTGCCCGGCGATGATGCGCCAGCCGCCCTGCTCCGTCCGGCGCCACAGCCGCGTGTAGCGCAGGTCGGCGGCGAACGGCGCCGTGGCGAAGCTGCCGGCCAAGCGCATGCGCACGGAGACGATGGCGACCGGGCCGTCGATGCGCAGCAACTGCTCGGACGGCTCCAGCGCCGTGAAGCGCAGCACGCCGGAGCGGTGCGCGGCCAGATCGTCCTGCTTGCTGTAGCGCCGCCCGGTGTGGTCGGTAAAGACCAGCTGGTCGGCGATCAGCGCGTCCAGTTGCGCCACGTCCGACGCCAGCATGGCGCGGCGCAACTGCTCCTCGACGGCGGCCAGCTGCTGTTCTTGCAGTTCCATTTCGCCCTTGTCCATGTTCGGCATGTCACTCCCCCTTGGCCGGTGCTTGCGCGGCGGGCCAGCGCGACGGCAGGTCGATGCCGCCGGCCGCCCAGCGCACCGCCGTGCCCTCCTCCAGCGCGATGCGGCGGCGCTTGTCGAGCAGGGCCACCAGTTGTTGCGCCGGAACGCTATAGTTGGCGGGAAGCGACTCCTCGACGCCGCTCATGGCGGCGGCCAGCTTGCGCGCCCTCGCCTTCGGCTGGTAGTGCGGCTGGTAGATCCAGCCAACCGTGCTGGTGCCGGCGACGGTCAAGACGCGGAACTCCAGCACGTCCAACCAATTGACGTCGATCGTTCGAAACACCGTGCAAGAGGTGAAGCCGTCGGGACGGATTGTCAGATAGTTCGCACCGGGCATCAACATCAAACCTGAGACCAAGGTGCACAGCCCGAAGAAGCCGAAGCAGGCGTAGCCGAGCACGTCGCCGTCTTGAATGATGAACATCCCGCCGACCGAAAAGGCGAAACTGGTCAACATCATCCACAGCATTTTCTTCTTTGACGGGTACAGCGTGAGCACTGCCAGGTCGACATCCATTTCCAACTCCATCGCATAAAAATTATTCACGAAACCGCGGCCGGGCGGCCCCTCGCGGCGCGCCTATTCCGGCAGAAAAACCATCGACACCGCGCCGCCGCAACGCAGCTGCTCCTCCATATGGCAGGTGCCCAGATGCCGCGCGCGCAGATCGGCCAGTGAATAGCTGCGCACGGCGACACGGGCACACTCCGGCTCCAGCCAATTCCACAACACGTTGAAGCGTACGTTGCGTTCGTCCGCCACGGTGCGGCCGGTGCGCGTGTCGCCGTCCACCGACAGACACTCGAAGGCCAATTTATCGCGAAAAAGAGGAAGGCGCGCCAACTCCTCAAACATCGAGTCGGTCAGTGTGAAATCGGTGATGCTGCAGGGCGGCTCGTCCGGAAACAACTCGGCGGCGGTCTTGCCGGCGTGGCTGCTGGCGCCGTGCTCGCGCATCTCGACGACGACCCGCTGGCCGGCCAACAAGGGCAGCTCGGGCACCCAGGTCAGATAGGTCGACGCGCCGTCCGCCGGGAAACTGCCGCCGCTGACATCGAGCGTGGCCAGCTCCTCGCGGTCCAGGCTGGCGCCGACGCCTATCGAGAGGATCTGGTAGCCGTCGGTGTTGACCGTGGCGACGGCCTTGTCGTTGACCGATATGCAAAAGGTGGGCATAGTGGATTGTTATCGAATTGCCTTGATTGATCAATAGTTAATGCTCGCACGAAACCCGCGCCGGCACAACCATGCAAACCTCCGACTCGCCTATGAGAAGCATCGCCCTCGCCGCCATCGCGCTGTACCGCCGACACCTGTCGCCCAGAAAAGGGTTTTCCTGCGCGTATCGCGTGCACACCGGCCGCGACAGCTGCTCCGCCTACGGCCAGCGGGTGATCGAACGTTACGGCCTGGGCACCGGCCTGGCCCTGCTCGGGCGGCGCATGGCCGCCTGCGGCGCGCAGCACCGCCGCCACCGGCCCCAACAGACGTCGGGCGTCGTGGCGCCACGGCGCGCGGCGCCGCGCCACGGCCTGCAGGCCGGCTTCTGCGACCTCCCCTGCGAGATTCCCACGTGCGAACTGTCGCTGGGAGAGACATTGGGTTCGTGCGCCGATTGCGCGTCGTGCGACTGGCCCTTCCACCGCCGCAAACGCGACAGGGACCGCTACGTCGACATCCGCCCCAACTCGGGGCCGTTCTAGCCGCGCGGACCGCGCCGCCTCAAATGCTGTTGCGGGCGTAGATGAACACCGCGTCGCCGAGGAACTCGGCCATCTTCGGATGGTAGGCGTTGTGGAAGTCGCGCATGTCCTGGTTGTCCATGTAGAACAGGCCCATGCCGATGTAGGCCTCGCGGCTTGGCTTGTAGAAGCGGCTGGCGATCTCGTAGTGGCGCGCCATCAGCTCCTGCACCGCCTCGTCGCCGGGCAGCAGGTCGTCGATCAGCGGCGCGATCTCGCGGTACAGGCTGTCCCAGTCGGCGTGGGTTTGCTTGCGGTCCACGTGGGCCCAGTTGCTGGTGTCGGCCAGCGACTGGCTCTGTTCGGCCAGCATCTGGTTGCGGCATTGGTCGAAATATTCGCCATCCAAATCGTCCATGTTCATTCGGTGCTCTTTCTAATTAGGGGCCGGGCCGAAAGAATAGCACATGAGCCGAGTTATTTTTTCCGCAATATGTCGTTACGCGCAAGGCAATTTATGGTAATCTACAATATTGCACAGTGGCAACCACACTTGGAGCTCACCATGACGCACCCCACCAACCTGTATTCCGCCGTCGCCGCCGAGATCGACCCGCACCGCCAGGACGAACTGTGGCGCGCCGGCATGCTGGCCGACATGAACGCCGAGTACAACCGCAGCGGCAAGATCACCTGCTTCTTCCAGGAAGTGCTGGCGCACTTTTCCGAGCTGCCGGCCGAGGAGCAGGCGCAGTATCCGGAGGGCTACGCCGAGGACCTGCAGCAGAAGATCGCGCTGGACCACAACTACCGCGACGGCGGCATCGGCGGCAACCGCCTGGGGCGCGACGTCAGCAAGGTCATGTACCAGCCGCTCGACGCGCTCAACGCGATCGCCCCGCGCAAGTCCTTGCGCAAGGCCGCCTGAGGCGCAATGCCGCGACGGCGGCGGCGACAGCAGCAACAACGACGGCAAACCGGCAACGGTTTGCCGTCGTCGTTTGTGGAGTGTGAAATGTGGGGAATTGCGGGAGGTGCCCGTGGCGCGTGGCGCAAGCGCGCGGCGCAAGCACGTGGCGCAAGCGCGTAGCGGAACCGTGTGGCGGAACCGCGCGACGCGCCTTACTGGGCGATATCGACCGGCGCGGCGGCGACGGCGGCCGGCACGGTCGGCTCGGCCTGGCCCTTGCCGACGATCTGGATGAAGATCTCGTTCTGTTTGATCATGCTCAGCTCGTAGCGGGCGCGCTCCTCGACGGCGCCGGTGCCGTCCTTCAGGTCGCGCACTTCGGAGTCGAGCTTGGCGTTGCGGGCGATCAGCTCCGCGTTCTTCTTGTGGGCCACGTCAACCTGGCCCTCGAAATCGGCGACGCGCAGCCAGCCCCCCTTCCCCAGCCAGAGCGGGTACTGTATCAACAGCAGCAGGGCTGCCAGTGCGAGGGTAATCAAGCGCATCGGTATGGCGGAAAAGGAGATGGCCCGACGGGCGGGCCGAAAAACTGCGGCCGGACATCAATCCGGCCGCATCTTAGCATTACTTCAGGTTGTAGAACGCGTCACGGCCTGGGTAGCTGGCGACGTCGCCGAGGTCTTCCTCGATGCGCAGCAGCTGGTTGTACTTGGCCATGCGGTCCGAACGCGACATCGAGCCGGTCTTGATCTGCAGCGCGTTCATGCCGACGGCGATGTCGGCGATGGTCGAGTCCTCGGTCTCGCCCGAGCGGTGCGAGATGACGGCGGTGTAGCCGGCGCGCTTGGCCATTTCGATGGCGGCGAAGGTCTCGGTCAGGGTGCCGATCTGGTTGATCTTGATCAGGATCGAGTTGGCGATGCCCTTCGAGATGCCTTCCTTGAGGATCTTGGTGTTGGTGACGTACAGGTCGTCGCCGACCAGTTGCACCTTCTTGCCCAGTTCCTTGGTCAGGATCGCCCAGCCGTCCCAGTCGCCTTCGTGCATCGCGTCTTCGATCGAGATGATCGGGTACTTGTCGCACCAGGTCGCCAGCAGGTTGGTGAACTCGGTGGCGGTCAGGCTCAGGCCCTCGCCTTCCAGTTCATACTTGCCGTCCTTGTAGAACTCGGAGGCGGCGCAGTCCAAGCCCAGGGCGATCTGGGTGCCCGGCTCGTAGCCGGCTTCTTCGATCGCCTGGATGATCAGCTTGATCGCTTCTTCATGGTTGGCCAGCGACGGCGCGAAACCACCCTCGTCGCCCACCGCCGTGCTCAGGCCCTTCTTGTGCAGGATCTTTTTCAGCGTGTGGAACACTTCGGCGCCGTAACGCACGGCTTCCTTGAAGGAAGGCGCGCCGACCGGGATGATCATGAATTCCTGGATGTCCAGGTTGTTGTCGGCGTGGGCGCCGCCGTTGATCACGTTCATCATCGGCACCGGCAGTTGCATCGCGCCCGAACCGCCGAAGTAGCGGTACAGCGGCAGGCCGGCTTCCTCGGCGGCGGCCTTGGCCACGGCCATCGACACGGCCAGCATGGCGTTGGCGCCCAGGCGGCCCTTGTTCTCGGTGCCGTCCAGGTCGATCAGGGTGCGGTCGAGGAAGGCCTGTTCATTGGCGTCCAGGCCCATGATGGCTTCGGAGATTTCGGTGTTGATGTTCTCGCAGGCTTGCAGCACGCCCTTGCCGAAGTAGCGCTTCATGTCGCCGTCGCGCAGCTCGATGGCTTCGCGCGAACCGGTCGAGGCGCCGGACGGCACGGCGGCGCGGCCCATCACGCCCGATTCCAGCAGAACGTCGCATTCCACGGTCGGATTGCCGCGCGAGTCAATGATTTCACGGCCGATAATATCAACAATAGCACTCATAACATTCTCCAAAGGGTGAAAAACGAAGTCGCTCGCCGCGTCTGTTGCGCGTCTTGCGGGTCAGGGGTAGGACAAACAAAATCCGGCGTGGGGACACGCCGGATTCGGTCGAACGGGCAAAAACTAGTTGAAGCTGGCTTCCAGGAAGCCGGCCTTCTTGGTGATGCGGTCGAGCTCGATCAAGGTCGACAGCAACTCCTTCATGCGGCCCAGCGGCACGGCGTTGGGGCCGTCCGACAGCGCGGTGGCCGGCGTCGGGTGGGTCTCCATGAACAGGCCGGCCACGCCGACCGCCACGGCGGCGCGCGCCAGCACCGGCACGAACTCGCGCTGGCCGCCGGACGAGGTGCCCTGGCCGCCCGGCAGCTGCACCGAGTGGGTGGCGTCGAACACCACCGGGCAGGCGGTCTCGCGCATGATGGCGAGCGAACGCATGTCCGACACCAGGTTGTTGTAGCCGAACGAGACACCGCGCTCGCAGGCCATGAAGACGTCCTCCGGCAGACCCTTGTCGCGCGCGGCGGCGCGGGCCTTGTCGATGACGTTCTTCATGTCGCCGGGGGCCAGGAACTGGCCCTTCTTGATGTTGACCGGCTTGCCCGACTGGGCGCAGGCGATGATGAAATCGGTCTGGCGGCACAGGAAGGCCGGCGTCTGCAGCACGTCGACCACCGAGGCGACGGCGGCGATCTCTTCGATCGTGTGCACGTCGGTCAGCACCGGCACGCCCAGCTCGCGCTTGACGTCGCCCAGGATCTCCAGGCCCTTGTCCATGCCCGGACCACGGTAGGTGCTACCGGAGGAACGATTGGCCTTGTCGAACGAGGACTTGTAGATGAAGGGGATGCCCAGCTCGGCCGTCATTTCCTTCAGCGCGCCGGCCGTGTCGAAGGCCATCTGGCGCGATTCGATCACGCAGGTGCCGGCGATCAGGAAGAACGGCTGGTCGAGGCCAACGTCAAATCCGCACAATTTCATGCTGCGTCTCCTTGCAATGGGGTGTCGGCGACCACGTGCAGCGCCGGCTTGCCGTTGGCCGACTGGTGCGCCAGCGCCGCCTTGATGAAGGAGGTGAACAGCGGGTGGCCGTCGCGCGGGGTCGACTTGAACTCGGGGTGGTACTGCACGCCCATGTACCAAGGGTGGGCGTTGTCGCCGGTGCGCGGCAGTTCCATGATCTCGCACAGGTCCTCGGTCGGGGTGCGCGCCGCCACCACCAGGCCGGCCGCTTCGACGCGCGGCAGGTAGTGGTTGTTGGCCTCGTAGCGGTGGCGGTGACGCTCGGTCACCACGCCGCCGTAGATCTCCGAGGCCAGCGTGCCCGGCTTGACGGCGCAGGTCTGCGCGCCCAGGCGCATGGTGCCGCCCATGTCGGAGTTCTCGTCGCGCTTTTCGACCTTGCCGTCCTGGCCCTGCCATTCGTCGATCAGGGCGACGACGGGTTGGTCGGTGTCGAGGTCGAACTCGGTCGAGTTGGCGTTCGTCAGGCCGGCCTTGTGGCGGGCGTATTCGATCAGCGCGACCTGCATGCCCAGGCAGATGCCCAGGTAGGGGATCTTGTTCTCGCGGGCGAACTGGGCCGCCATGATCTTGCCTTCCACGCCGCGCTTGCCGAAGCCGCCCGGCACCAGGATGGCGTCGAACTTGGCCAGGCCGGCGCAGCCGATGGTCTCGAGCTCTTCCGAGTCGATGTATTCGATGTTGACGCGGCTCTCGTTGTGGATGCCGGCGTGGCGCAGCGCCTCGGTGAGCGACTTGTAGGACTCGGTCAGGTCGACGTACTTGCCGACCATGCCGATCGACACTTCCGACTTCGGATGCTCGAGCGTGTAGATCAGGCGGCTCCACACCGACAGGTCGGCCGGCGCCGGGTTCAGGTCCAGCGCCTCGCAGATGATCGCGTCCAGGCCCTGGTCGTGCAGCATCTGCGGCACCTTGTAGATGGTGTCGACGTCCCACACCGAGATCACGGCATGCTCTTCGATGTTGGAGAACAGCGAGATCTTGGCGCGCTCGTCGTCCGGGATCGGCCGGTCGGCGCGGCACAGCAGCGCGTTCGGCGAGATGCCGATCTCGCGCAGCTTCTGCACCGAGTGCTGGGTCGGCTTGGTCTTCAGTTCGCCGGCGGAGGCGATGAAGGGCACCAGCGTCAGGTGGACGAAGGCGGTGTTCTTGCGGCCGGCGCGCAGGCTCAGCTGGCGTGCCGCCTCCAGGAAGGGCAAGGACTCGATGTCGCCGACGGTGCCGCCGATTTCGCACAGCGCCACGTCGTAGCCCTCGGCGCCACGACGGATGTAGTCCTGGATCTCGTTGGTGATGTGCGGGATGACCTGTACCGTCTTGCCCAGGTACTCGCCGCGGCGTTCCTTGCGGATCACCGATTCGTAGATCTGGCCGGTGGTGAAGTTGTTGACCTTTTTCATGCGGGTCGAGATGAAGCGCTCGTAGTGGCCGAGGTCGAGGTCGGTTTCGGCCCCGTCGTCGGTGACGAACACTTCACCGTGCTGCATAGGGCTCATCGTGCCAGGATCGACGTTGATATACGGGTCGAGCTTGAGCATGGTGACTTTGAGGCCGCGCGATTCGAGGATCGCGGCGAGAGAGGCGGCGGCAATCCCTTTACCAAGGGAAGACACGACGCCGCCGGTGACGAAGACAAATTTGGTCATTGCAGATGGTGCCGAACGGCACGTGCGGGAAATTGAAATTATATCCTAAAACGGCTAATTCTTCAGCATTGCGCCGGGATAAAACCGCTAACGGGCGTAAAATTCCCTTATCGGGGCATGGAAAAATAGTCAGAAACTTAATCTATTTCTGTCCGGAATTAACTATCCAAGGGCAATGTGGCGCAGCGCACCGACCGCGCCGGCGCCGCGCGCCAAGATGGCCTTTTCAACCAGGGAGGACAACATGAGCTACCACAGCCTGGACGCCGACGGCGTCTACGTCGACGCCGGCCCGCAGGGGCCGGGACCGGCCCTGATGGGTGCCGGCAGCCTGATCGGCGACCACGTCCACAACCTCAGGGGCGAGCACCTGGGACTGATCAAGGAGATCATGCTCGACATGCGCAACGGCAAAATCGCCTACGCCGTCATGGCCCACGGCGGCCTGCTGACGCTGGGCGGCAAGCTGTTCGCCGTGCCGTGGGAGGCGCTGACGCTGGACGCCGCCAACCGCCGCTTCACCCTCAACATCGACCGCGAGCGCATCGCCAGCGCGCCCGGCTTCGACCCGGAGCACTGGCCCGACATGGCCAACCAGGCCTGGTCGGCGCAGGTGCACGACTACTACCAGCACCCGGCCGAGCAGCGTTCCGGCCAGAGCTAGGGCCAGCACGGCGGCACCTGCGCCGCGCCGCCCCCGAGCCATGTCAAGATTGTGGGGCCGGCGGCGGCGCCGATGCTATGCCGATTCGTATAGAAGCTCTGGTTTCAGGGAAAGTTGAATGCTGTTTGGAATTGCTCGACCAGCGCCAGCACTTGATCAAACGTCGGCGGGGCAATGCTAAACATTTCACTTCGATTACCCATCGTCTTGTGCGACGTGGCGCATGATGTCGGCGATCCACGCCGGCGCCAGCGCCGCGTCGTCTTGCAACACTGCCCTGTCCTCTGGCGTCAGCCGCCTCTTGAGCCTGGCGATG
Source organism: Rugamonas rubra (assembly GCF_900114705.1). Classification (GTDB taxonomy): domain Bacteria; phylum Pseudomonadota; class Gammaproteobacteria; order Burkholderiales; family Burkholderiaceae_D; genus Rugamonas; species Rugamonas rubra. The sequence continues at coordinate 7,920 of NZ_FOTW01000011.1, read as the reverse complement.
ACCTGCGCGTCGACATGGATACGCCCCAGATGACGCAGCGCCTGTATCGCCATGCCACTGATACGCCCGGCCGTCGCCATGTTGCGCGGCGTTGTGTGCTTGAGAATGATGGTCTGACTACCGATAGCGATGGTGCGCGAGTTGCCATCCGTCAAAAAGGCCAGCTTGATCGGCACCTGTTCGGTCAGGCCCAGCAGGTTGGCGGCATAGGCACCGGATGGCTGCAGCCGTAGGCTTCCCCGATTGGCGATTGCACTGGCGATCTCCTCGGTCGATGGCAACAGCCGCCCCATGGTCGCATGCGTACGCGGGACGTCGTACAGTCCCCGTGCCACGCGCCGGATCGTTCCGCTGGCCGTTAGCCGCGACAATACTTTGTCGATAGCGGCCCGGCTTCCCAAGTGCGCAAAATCCACCGGGCTGAACACCCGCCCCGCACCCGCCGCGCTCAGCACGGCTCGGATGGCAGCATCCACGCTGCCAGGCTTTTCCGCAGGAATTGGCTTTGCCGGGAGGGGTTCGCCGGGTACTTTCATGATGGTTCGCATGTCAGAAAATATAGCACGTTTTTCTGATAAAACTAGCCCGGAACTCATTGGCGTATCCATATTGCAGGCTCCGCAGTGTTGAAGCGCAAACTACCGGCCACGCGAAGATCAAGCGGCGTGCGGCCCGACAAGCAGGGGCAGATTGATCAATTCACCCACAGCAACTGCCGCAGCATGCGCATGCCCGCCATGCTGTCATTGGTGGCGCGCCGCTCGTAGCTCGCCAGCAGCTCGAACAGGGGCGACTTGGGATGGCCGGCGTCGACCCGCTGGCACATGCGGCCCTGCTGCTCCGCCCCGCCCCAGCTGAGCAAACGGCGGGGCGGCTGCTGGAACAGGCGCACCACGTTCAGACCCTGGCCGGCCGGGCACAGGCCGGCCAGGCTGCCCAGCATGCCGCCCTGCTTGGCGGCCGGCACCAGCAAGGTCTTGCCCTCCATCAGCGGGATCACCTGCTTGAGCACTTCGCCCCAGACGGCGAAGTCGCCCTCGTCCAAGTGCAGCGGGAACACGCTGTTGCGCTGGCGCGGGTTGGCGATCCACTCGGCGGCGTCGTCCTTCTCCGCCAGCAGGGTGCGGCGCAGCCGCTCGGTGCTCTTGAAGCCGGCCACCAGCAGTGCGTGGGCGCGCTTGGCGGCGGCGGTGTCGACCAGCACGATAGCGTCGGCGCTGTAGTTCTCGCCCTCGAGCGAATAGGACAGCACCATCTCGACCAGCGCCTCGGCGAAATAGTGGTAGCCCAGCGCCCAGGTCAGGTCCGACTGGTCGACCTTGAAGCTGGCGTCGGCCAGGTACTCGTCGCGGTAGTAGCCTGGATCGTCGGAGGCCAGGCCGACCTTCAACGGCCCGTCGTGGCGCTTGGGGATGGCGAAGAAGTTGCGCTCCCAGGTGGCGACGCGGCCGTCGCCGTTGAGGTCGCGGACCCAGTGCGACGGCGTCAACAGCAAGCCGTCGCCGTCGCGCAGCTTGATGTTTTCCAGCAGGCCGCGCGTGGTGCGCAAGTCGTCGCGCACGCCCAGCAGCTCCTTGCGCACCACCTCGCTGATCTCGCGGTCCGACGGCGTGCCCTTCTCCAGCTGCGCCGAGCCCTGGTGGATGAAGGTGGCGACGCGGCGCACCAGCTCGATATCGCGGCAGATCACCAGCGCCTGGCGCTCCTGCGGCGTGCGCGCCGCCTGCGGGCTCGGCAGGGCGGCGCAGGCCGCCTCGCTGCCGACGCCGCTGCCGGGCTCGGCGGCGGCGGCGGCGGCGGCGCCGCTCGCGCAAAGGGAAACGATCAAGACAACAAGGCGAACATGGCGCATGGCGGACTCCTGAGGGAATATGACAAAGTGGGGAAAACAAACAGGCTAGCGGGACTCGACCCTACAGCGTAGGCAATGGCGCAGGGAACGCGTTGGCAAAGCGCAAGCCGAGGCCAGTTCGCGCCCGTGCCGCCAAGGGACGGCGGTCCGCCCCGGCCGGGGCGGGCGTTGCGCGGCCGCAGCGCGCCTAGGCCGCCGCGCCGCCCGGGTCCAGGCGCATGGGCACGTAGGCGATGCCGGCGTGCTCGGTGCGCGGGCCGGTCGGGACGAAGCCGAAGCGCTGGTACATCGGCAGGGCGAATTGGGACGAGTTGACGGTGAAGCCGTCGACGTTGCCGGCCGCCTCGGCGGCGGCGCGCGCCGCCTGCCACAGGCGCCGCCCCAGTCCCCGGCCATGCCAAGCGCGGGCGACGAACAGGTGGTACAGGTGGCCGTTGTCGCGCACGGCGACGGCGCCGACCAGCGCGCCGTCGACAAAGCCGAGCTGGTAGCGGAAGCGCGCGTCCCGCACGCAGCCGGCCAGCGCCTCGGCGCGCATGGTGGCGATGAACGGTTCGGCGCCGGCGCCGTCCGGCGCCAGCGTCATGAAGGGCAGCAGGTCGGCGATCAGCTCGGCGATGGCGGGCGCGTCGGTGGCGAGCGCCGTTCTCAATGTGAAATTTTCCATGTTGTGCATTTTGCCAGAATCCACCGGGGGCCGCGCGCGCGCCTCAACAGAAATCGCGGCTGATGGTCGGCAGGCGCCCCAGCAGGTGCGACAGGTCGACCAGGCGCTTGGCCACCAGGTGGCGCACGCTGCCCTCGCGCTGCCAGACGCCGTAGACGCCGAGCAGGTCGGCGCCGAGCACCTCGCGGCGTTGCTGCTCGACCAGCGCCGGCCAGCAGATCACGTTGACGTTGCCGGTCTCGTCCTCGATGGTGATGAACAACACGCCCTTGGCCGTGCCCGGCCGCTGCCGCACGGTGACGATGCCGCAGGCGCGCGCCAGCTGGCCGTTCTTGTAGCCGTTGAGGGTGCTGGCCGGCAGGAAGCGCTGCTCGAGCAGCCGGGGCCGCAGCAGCGCCAGCGGATGGCGGCCCAGGGTCAGCCCCTGGGCGCGGTAGTCGCCGAGGATCTCCTCGCCCTCGGACGGCGGGCGCAGCAGCGGCACCGCCTCGCCCTGCTGCGCCGAGGTCGGCCGTAGCAGGTCCTTGTCCGGCACCGCGCCGACCGCCTGCCACAGGGCCTGGCGGCGGTTGCCGGCCAGACTCAGCAGGGCGTTGCCGGCGGCCAGCACCTGCAGGTCGTGGCGGTCCAGCTGGGCGCGCCGCGCCAGGTCGCTGACGCTGGCGAAGGGCCGCGCCGCGCGCGCCGTCTCGATGCGCTCGGCGGCCTCGGCGCGCATGCCGCGCAGCAGCGACAGGCCCAGCCGCACGGCCGGCTGGCCGGCCGCAGCACCCGTCCAGTCGGCCCCGCCCTCCTCGGCCAGCTCATCCAATTCCTCCAGCGCCGAGTCCCAGCCGCTGACGGCGACGTCGACCTCGCGCACCTTCACGCCGTGGCGCCTGGCGTCCTGCACCAGCTGCGAGGGGCCGTAGAAGCCCATCGGCTGGCTGTTGAGCAGGGCGCACAGGAAGGCGGCCGGCTCGTGGCGCTTGAGCCAGGAGCTGGCGTAGGTCAGCAGGGCGAAGCTGGCGGCGTGCGACTCGGGGAAGCCGTATTCGCCGAAGCCCTGGATCTGCAAACAGATGGCCTCGGCGAACTCGGCCGGGTAGCCGTTGTTGGTCATGCCGGCGATGATCTTGTCGTGGTACTTGTCCATGCCGCCCTTGCGCTTCCAGGCCGCCATGGCGCGCCGTAGCTGGTCGGCCTCGCCGGGCGTGAAGCCGGCCGCCGTGATGGCCACCTGCATCACCTGCTCCTGGAAGATCGGCACGCCCAGGGTGCGCCCCAGCGCCACCTCCAAGCCGGGCGGGAAGTCGATCAGCGCCGGGTTCTGCCGCCGCTGCAGGTAGGGATGCACCATGCCGCCCTGGATCGGCCCGGGCCGCACCAGCGCCACCTCGATCACCAGGTCGTAGAAGCAGCGCGGGCGCAGCCGGGGCAGCATGCTCATCTGCGCGCGCGACTCGATCTGGAACACGCCGATGGTGTCGGCCTCGCACATCATGTCGTAGGTGGCGCCGTCCTCGGCCGGCACGTCCTGCATGCAGAACACCGTGCCGCGCCGTTCGCCCACCAGGTCGAAGGCGCGGCGCAGCGCCGACAGCATGCCCAGCGCCAGCACGTCGACCTTCAGCAGGCCCAGCTCCTCGAGGTCGTCCTTGTCCCACTGGATCACGCTGCGCTCGGCCATCGTCGCGTTCTCGATCGGCACCAGGCGCGACAACTTGCCCTGTGAAATGACGAAGCCGCCCGGGTGCTGCGACAGGTGGCGCGGAAAGCCCAGCAGGCTCTGCGCCAGGGTGGCCCACTGCCGCGCCAGCCGCGACTCCGGGTCGAGGCCGCACTCGGCCAGCCGGTTCAGCAGGTCGCGCTTGCCGTCGAACCAGTGGTGCGCCTTGGCCACCTTCTCGACGATGGCCAGGTCGACGCCGAGCGCCTTGCCGGCGTCGCGCAGCGCGCTCTTGGGCCGGTAGCTGATCACCACGGCGGCCAGCGCGGCGCGCGCCCGGCCGTACTTGGCGTAGATGTACTGGATCACCTCCTCGCGCCGCTGGTGCTCGAAGTCGACGTCGATGTCGGGCGGCTCGGCCCGCTCGCGCGAGATGAAGCGCTCGACCAGCAGGTTGCCGCGCGCCGGGTCCACCTCGGTCACGCGCAGGCAGTAGCACACCGCCGAGTTGGCCGCCGAGCCGCGCCCCTGGCACAGGATGCCGACCGAGCGGGCGAAACGGACGATGTCGTAGACGGTGAGGAAATAGGGTTCGTAGCGCAGCTCGGCGATCAGCTCGAGCTCGTGCTCGATCTGCTGCTGCACCTTGGCCGGGATGCCGTCGGCGAAGCGCTGGTGGGCGCCGATGTAGGTCTCCTGGCGCAGGTAGCTGGCCGGCGTGTGGCCGGGCGGCACCAGCTCGTCCGGGTACTCGTAGCGCAGCTCGTCGAGCGAGAAGGTGCACAGGTCGGCGATGCGCAGCGTTTCGGCCAGCGCCTGCGGCGGGTACAGGTTGGCCAGGCGCAGGCGCGCGCGCAGGTGCTGCTCGGCGTTCTGCGCCAGGGCGTAGCCGCAGTCGGCCACCTGCTTGCCGATGCGCACCGCGCACAAGGTGTCGTGCAGCGGCTTGCGCGAGCGCACGTGCATGCAGACGTGGCCCAGCGCCACCACCGGCATGCCGTGCTGCAGGGCCACCTCCTCGATGCTGAGGCGGTGCGCCTCGTCGAGCGCGCGCTGCAGCAGGTTCAGGCCGACCCAGCAGCGGCCGGGGGCGGCGGCGGCCAGCCAGGCGGCCTGCCGGTGCAGCCGGTCGATGTCGCCCGCCTGGTGGGCCGGATAGGCCGGCAGCAGGATCAGCAGGCAGTCCGGCAGGCCGCGCAGGTGGGCCAGTTCGGCCGGCGGCGCGGCCAGGTCGTCCGGCGTCAGCAGGTAGCTGCCCTTGGCGGCGCGGGTGCGCCCCAGCGTCACCAGCTCGGATAGGTTGCCGTAGCCGTTGCGGTTTTGCGCCAGCACCACCAGGCTCAGCGCGCGGCCGCCGTCCGGGTTGCTCAGGTGGAAATGGGCGCCGATCAGCAGCTTCAGATCGCAGCGCTTGGCCTCGGCGTGGGCGCGCACCACGCCGGCCAGCGAGCACTCGTCGGTCAGCGCCAGCGCCGCGTAGTCGAGCTTGGCGGCGCGCGCGACCAGTTCCTCGGCGTGCGAGGCGCCCTGCAAAAAGGAGAAGTTCGACAGGCAGAACAGCTCGGCGTAGGCCGGCAGGCCCTGCGCTGGCGGCGGCGGCTGGAATGGGGAGGACATGGCGCGGCGATCACTGTGTTTATATACAGCATTCTACTATGATCCGGCCATGATGCCGCGCATTCAAGGCACCAGCGGCTCGCCATCGGGACTCGGCGTCCCGTCTGCCCCTTCTACTAGTCCCGGTCGGTTGTTTTAGTTGTTTGCAGTAGAATGAGGCTTGAACATGGAGGCAATCATGAGCAAGCTAGTAAAGAAGGGGGCGGCGGCCGCAAAGGGCAATAGCTCGGCGGTCAAAGCCCTGAACACCGCGTTCAAGGGTATCGCCAATCGCGGCGTCAATATCGGTAACGGTTTTTATTTGATCGAGATTAAAGGCGACACCGCTGCCCCGGTGGAACGCGAGCGGCCACTGGTGCCAATGCGACCTCAAAAGCTACCTGGCATCAAACCAGTTCCAAACGACGAAATCGCACACATCCTCAGTCTGTTCATGCCTCTTGGTGCACAGCCAAAGGGAACGACCACAAAAAGTGCGCCCCAATCAAAGGACATTGCTCGCAATGCGCCCCCTGAAGCAAACAGGGCGTTTTTGACTCAGTTCGCAAGAAATGAGAACGCCTCTATCAAGCGCTTGGCCGAAACTGGGGAATTGGTCAAGTCCCGGCAGCTGGCAGAGCGCCTCGGTGTGACCCCTCAAGCCGTCTATAAGGCCGTTGGGGACCTGCGGATGTTTTCATTGGACGCCGGCGGCCGCAACAAGCTGTACCCGGCCTTCTTTGCCGACCAGGGACTGGAACGCGACCAGTTGGCAAGCGTATGCAAGGAACTCAATCACCTGCCTGGTACGAGCAAATGGCAATTCTTTACAACACCACGTCTTTCGCTGAGTAAAAAAAATCCGCTCGAGGCTTTGCGCAAAGGGAAGTTTGCGGATGTCATGGCCGCCGCCAAAGCGTTCAAGGAGGCCTAATTGGCAGCGAAACGGCTGACCAAACCAGACCAAACCCTTGCGACGGACAGCACCATCCCCGTTGTCCGAATGACGATTCCCGAGCTCGTCAGGATCTCAGGCCATCAGACCGGCGAACCCTTTTTCGGCGCCAGCGGCGGCAACCGTTTCGATGCGCCAGGCTGGCGTACCAGTTCACCGGAATACACATGCTGCTACCTTGGCCTCTCTTTCGACGTTGCGCTTGCAGAATCGCTGCTGCACGATACCGCTCCGGTTCGCGGTGCATTCTCCATTGCCCAATCAGAAATTGACCGGCGCTGGGTGCACCGCTTCACCGGCACGCTCGATCTGATGGACCTCGCCGGTCCGCTGCTCAAGCGCATGGGTGGTCACGCCGGCCTGAGTGGATCGGGCGATTACAACTTAACTCAGAAATGGGCGCTGGCCGTCTTCAACAATCCACAACAGGTCGATGGCTTCCTGTACATGTCCCGCCATCTGCCGACACAGCAGGCCATGGTGCTGTTCGATCGTGCAAAAGCAAAACTTGCTGCACTAGGCCACGAAATCGAATTGTCGAACGCCTCCGAGATGCCCGCCGCAATGGCGACATTCCATATCAAGTCAATTTAATGCGCACCATCGTGGACAGGCGCTGCCGTCTCTCCACCATCCTCTTTTCGACCACGTCCAAGAAACACCAGCCGCCCGTGTGCCTATACCGGTCACAAATGTGCCAGCGTCTAATTTTCCCAGGTAGTGTCACGTCGATCATTCCAGTCCCCACTCATTCTCATAAAAGGGCACATTGGAGAGCTATCGCAGTCCAGGGGGACATTTTCGCTTTAACGACTATCAGATTCTAACCATATGAAGCAGACGAAGCCTAAAATAGCATCTTGCCTAACTATATAGTGGATCCCGAATTTGAGACGATGGTTTAAGCTGTGGTCCGTGAAAGGATGACAGCAAATGAGTGAAGGTAAAAAGCGGCGAGTGCACACGGCGGAGTTCAAGGGCAAGGTGGGCCTTGAGGCGGTGCGCGGGGTGAAGACGGTGACGGAGATCGCGCAGGAGTACGGCGTACATCCAGTCCTGGTTGGCCAATGGAAGAAGGAAATCCTGGACAACGCGGCAGCCTTGTTTGATGCCAAGCGTGGTCCCAAGCCAGTCGATGAAAGCAGCCCGGAAGACAAGCTGTATGGCGAGATTGGGCGGCTGAAGATGCAGGTCGATTGGCT
>NZ_FOTW01000039.1 GCF_900114705.1 Rugamonas rubra | reverse complement strand
CTGCGCCAGGACGACGAACTGGCGCTCGGCGGCGGGATGGCGGTCGATCTCGGGATGGCCGTCGAGGCTGAAGTACTCGCCGGCGGCGCAGTCGCGCACGCCGCCCTCGGCGTGGTAGCACTTCGCCTCGAAGTCCGAGCGGGCCATGCTTTGCTGGGCCAGCGTGTACAGGTCGTCGAAGCTGTCGCGCACATGCGGCGCCTCGGCCAGGTATTGCTCCAGGCCGGCGCCGAGCTTGTTGCCCCTGGCGCCCTGGTCGGCCCCGCTGGCGACGCTGGCGTGCATGAAGTCGGTGCCGCGCGGGTTGCCGTAGTCCCAGCTGTAATGGCTGGCCCGGCCCGGGCGCAGCGTGCGCACGCCGCTCCAGGCGGTGATGGTGTCGCGCTCCTCGGTGGCGCCGTTGCGGTGGAAGCGGACCACGCCGGCCGAACTCTGCCTGAGCCGCCTGGCGTCGTGGAACAGGACCATGGTGTGGGCCGGAGTGGGCGGCGCGGTGCCGTCGGCCTCGGGCGAGCGCGAAGTGGCGGCGCGGCCGGCGCGGAAGAACCAGGAGATGCCGCGCCGCTTGAGGAGGCGGCGCAGGAAGGCGCCAGTGCCCTCGTTGTACTGGATGATCTGCCGGCGCACCGGATACTCGCGCAGGCCGAGCGCCGTGTCGATCTCGAACTCGAAGGTGGCCGCCAGCGCCGGATTATTTCGGCGCGCTTCGGCGAGCACGGTTTGCACCACCTCCAATTCGGTCTTATTGAGGAACACGCGGGTGTTGACGCCAAGGTCGAGCACGGCGAGGGCGTCGCGCAGCACCAACTGGTAGCTGGCTAGGCCGCCGTCGCTCTCGCCTTGGCTGGCCTCGGCGACGATGCCGCAGACGCTGCGCAGATTGCCCTGGTCGGTGATGAGTTGCACCTCCACCGGCAGGCCGATCAGGGTTTTGAGCGGGATGCCGGCGTCCAGCGCGACGCAGTAGATGCGCAGCTCGATGCCATCGCAGACGGCCTCGACGCCGTTGATCCGCTGCGGCAGTAGGACATCGCTGGCAACGCCGTCGGGAAAGCTCAGGTTCATGCGAATCGGGCGGTTCTTGGCGGTTAGTAGCTTGCCGAGTTGTTCAGCGCCGTCGAAATCGTCGTCGTAGTCCACGATGTGCTCCAGTAAAAAAAAGCGATGTGGTAGCGGGTGAGGTCATGGAAATGGCAGCATTAACGAAACCTAAATACATCGAAGGACAAGTATTGGGCCGCTGCACACGTCTGGCTTGCGATAGCGCAAGCTTCGCCACGGACAGTCGCGCAACTACAGGCGGACATTTGTGGAGTTCAAAGAAACGGCTTGATGGAGATCAACGTCGGATTCGCGGACGCTCGCCTCGGCGGCAGCCGTCTCGCCATGTCGTACAGGAGTTCGGCTGAGCACGCTGTGCGAATAAGGACGCGTGAAGCAGGATTGCCTCGCCGGGAGTGAGCCAGCCCTCCCTTGTGGGCTCCCCCTTGGGGCGCCCCGGTTGAGAGCTTTTTTGCATTTTCTGGCGGAAAGGGTGAGATTCGCCTACATCTTGCAGGCCGCCCGCGCGCAAGTATGCGCAGCGTCTTCGAATCTCACGCGTAAGCCGCGCAGGCGGCTTACTCCTTTCCGCTGCGTAAATGAAAAAAGCTCCCTTGCGGGAGCTTTTTTGCATTTTCTGGCGGAAAGGGTGAGATTCGAACTCACGGTACACCAAAGATGTACACTGGATTTCGAGTCCAGCGCATTCGACCACTCTGCCACCTTTCCTAATACTACTGTCGCTTGCTGCTGCGAGAGCGAGATTATAGCAGGCTCTCAAAAAAACGGAAGGGCTAAACGATATAAACTTGAAAGCCTTTTTCACCATCCCAAACCAGCAACCATGGATTGGGCGCTACCATGAAAAAAGCTCCCTTCCGGGAGCTTTTTTACTTTTTCTGGCGGAAAGGGTGAGATTCGAACTCACGGTACACCAAAGATGTACACTGGATTTCGAGTCCAGCGCATTCGACCACTCTGCCACCTTTCCTTCTACTACTATCGCTTGCTGCTGCGAGGCAAAATTATAGCAGAGCGGAATAAAAATGGAAGGGCAAAATCTTAAAAATATTTGCCCGACGTGTTTTTCACCGCCCCGCCCGCATCCAACCCGCCGTTAGGCCGGCGTCAGATGGGTCAAACCACCCATGTACGGACGCAGCACGGCGGGAATCTCGACGCTGCCGTCGGCCTGCTGGTAGTTCTCCAGCACGGCGACCAGCGTGCGGCCGACGGCCAGGCCGGAACCGTTCAGCGTGTGCAGCAACTCGGGCTTGCCCTGGGCGTTGCGGAAGCGCGCCTGCATGCGGCGCGACTGGAACGATTCGCAGTTCGACAGCGAGGAGATCTCGCGGTAGGTGTTCTGCGCCGGCAACCAGACTTCCAGGTCGAAGGTCTTGGTGGCGCCGAAACCCATGTCGCCGGTGCACAGCGCCATCACGCGGTACGGCAGGCCGAGGCGCTGCAAAATGGTCTCGGCATGGCCGACCATCTCGTCGAGCACCGCGTACGATTGCTCGGGATGCACCACCTGCACCATCTCGACCTTGTCGAACTGGTGTTGGCGGATCATGCCGCGCGTGTCGCGGCCGTAGCTGCCCGCCTCCGAGCGGAAGCACGGCGTGTGCGCCGTCATCTTCAGCGGCAGCGATTCGGCCGGCAGGATCTCGTCGCGCACGATGTTGGTCAGCGACACTTCTGACGTCGGGATCAGGTAGAAGGTCTCGCCCTCGCCCTCGGCGCCGCCCTTCTTCACCGAGAACAGGTCGGCTTCGAACTTGGGCAGCTGGCCGGTGCCGCGCAGCGAGTCGGCGTTGACCATGTAGGGGGTGTAGCACTCGGTGTAGCCGTGCTCGTCGGTGTGGGTGTTCAACATGAACTGCGCCAGCGCGCGGTGCATGCGGGCGATGCCGCCCTTCATCACGGAGAAGCGCGAGCCGGTCAATTTGGTGGCGACGTCGAAGTCCAGCCCCAGCGCGGCGCCGACGTCGACGTGGTCCTTGACCTCGAAGTCGAAGCTGCGCGGCGCGCCGACCTTGCGCACTTCCACGTTGCCGCTCTCGTCGCTGCCGACCGGAACCGACTCGTGCGGCAGGTTCGGGATAGCCTGCATGAAGTCGCCCAGCTTGGCCTGCACCTCGGACAACGCGGTCTCGTTGGCCTTGAGCTCGTCGCCCAGGCCCGACACTTCCGCCATCACGGCCGAGGTGTCCTCGCCCTTGCCCTTCATCATGCCGATCTGCTTGGACAGCGAGTTGCGCTTGCCCTGCAGCTCTTCGGTGCGCGTCTGGATCGCCTTGCGCTCCGCCTCGAGGGCGTTGAAGCCTGCCACGTCGAGCTGGAACTTGCGTGTCGCCAGGCGCGCGGCGACGTTGTCGATGTCTTTACGGAGAAGTTGGATGTCTATCATGGGGGAACAAGAGCCGTTGTATCGAAAACGTCAATTGTACCAAGTCATGACCACTTCCCAATGAGTTTTGCGCAATGGACCACATGCGGGTCGACTGTTGCGGCGCTCTCCAGCGCGGGCGCTACGGTAAGGCTGAGCGCAAGGCTTAAATCAGGGCGGCCTTCTCGGCGGCGCTCAGGCGCTTGGCGCTGACGGTGATGACCTGCATCTTGCTGTCGGCGGCGGCGACCACGGCGGCTTGCGGCACGCTGGCGGCGGCCACTTCGATGACCGGGGTGCTGGCGGTGGCGAAGGTGGCGACGGTGGCCAGGAAGGCGGCGGCGACGAAGACTGCTTCCATGTTTTTGAGGATGTTCATGAGGTGCTCCTTGAGGTTGTGAACCAATGGCTGCTTGGCATGGTTGTACTGTACCTAAAGGCCCTATGCCCCGCCATCGGGATGCGACGAAGCGGCAAAAACGCGGGATGAACTGCAAAAGAACGGCGCCGGCGGCGCCTTCGGGCTTGGCTAGTCAGGCGCGCCGCAGCAGCCCGCCGACCGGTGCGGCGCACTGCGCCGCCTGCTCGTGCACCAGCCGCCCCAGGCGGGCGATGGCGCGCTCGATCTCGGCCGTCCACGGGTTGGCGCAGTTCAGGCGCAGGCAGTTGACGTGCTTGCCCGAGGCGGAGAACAACTGCCCCGGCATGAAGGCGATGCCCTCGGCGATGGCGCGCTGGTGCAGCGCCAGCGCGTCGACCTGCGCCGGCATCTGCACCCACAGCACAAAGCCGCCTTGCGGCGCCGACACCGAGCACTCCTCGGGGAAGGCGGCGCAGACGGCGTCGGCCATGCGGGCGATGCGCTGGGCCAGCGCGCGGCGCATCTTGCGCACCTGGATGTCGTAGCTGCTGCCGGTTAAAAAGTCGGCCAGCACGGCCTGGAAGAAGTGGCTGGTGGCGCCGCTCGACACCATCTTCAACACCGCCACCTCCTGCGCGTAGCGGCCGGCCAGCACATAGCCGACCCGCGCCGCCGGCGTCACCGCCTTGGAGAACGACGAGCACAGCAGCACGTTGCCGCCCGTGTCGTAGGCCTTGACCGGCCACGGCCGCTGCGCCGTGAAGCACAGGTCGCCGTAGATGTCGTCCTCGATCAGCGGGATATTGTGGCGCGCCAGCAGGCCGGCCAGGCGTTTCTTGTTCTCCTCCGGCATGATGCAGCCGAGCGGGTTGCTGGCGTTGGGCACCAGCATGCAGGCCTGCACCAGGCCGGCCTGCATGGCCAGCTCCAGCGCGTCTATCGACGGCCCGGTCTTCGGGTCGGTGGGGATCTCCAGCGCCTTCATGCCCAGGCTCTCGATCAGCTGCAGCAGCACGAAATAGGTGGCCGACTCGATGGCGATGGTGTCGCCCGGCTTGGCCACGGCGCGCAGGCACAGGCTCATCGCCTCCGAGCAGGAACCGGTGACGACGATCTCGGCCGGGTCGATGCGGCTCCAGTCGAGCGCGCGGCGGGTGATCTGGCGCACGAAGTCGGGCTCGTTGGTCTGATAGCAGCTGACCCGCGACAACAGCAACGGCGCGCGCCGCGCCACCGCCGCCACCGTCTTCTGCACGCGCTTGATCGGCAGCAGCTCGTCGGGCGGCCAGGCCGAGCCCAGTTGCACCAAGGCGGACTCCTCGTTGGCCTTGAGCACCCGCATCAGCAGGTTGTTGATGCCGATGTAGGCCGGCTCGCGCAACGGGCCGGCGTCGGCCACCGCCGCCAGCGCGCGGGCGCGGTGGCGCACGTAGTAGCCGGCCTGCGGCCGCGCCTCGACCAGGCCGCGATCCTCCAGCAGGCGCAGCGCCTGCATCACGGTGCTGACCGACAGGCGCTTCTGCTGCGCCAGGTGGCGGATCGACGGCAGCCGGTCGCCCGGCGCGAAGACGCGGCCGGCGATCAGGCCGGCCAGCTCGTTGGCCAGTTGCTCGTATAGGTTCAAGGTGGAGGACATGGACGTATTGTGGCCCGGACCCGGCCGCGCGCCATAGGCACAGCGGGCTGCAATTTCGACCAGCACAGTTTAGCCGAAGCGCGATTGTGCCGATAACAATTTCGTTTTATTGCATCTGTCGCCGATTGTTCCGGCTGGCTATTCTGGAGCCATGTTCGAACCGCCGAGGAGGCCGCAATGAAACCGGAACTGATCGCAGTAAGCAAGGGCCTGGCCGAGTACCGGCTGTCGGAGAACGCGCCGCTAAGGCTGAGCAAGGCACCCGGCCAGCGCATCGAATGCCTGTCCGGCACCGCCTGGATCACCGTGCAGGGCCAAAGCGCCGACTTCATCCTGCGCGCCGGCCAGAGCTTCGAGATCCCCGGCGACGGCCTGACCTTGGTCGACGCCGTCGGCGCTGGCCGCGTGCGGATACGCCTGCCGGCGCCAATGGCAATCGGCTGGGCGGCGCGGCTGGCCGCCCGGCTACAGCACAGCCTGCACGGTCAGGCCGCTGCCGCAGCCCCGGCAACCGCCGCCGAGGCGTCCAGCCACGCCAGCACAGTGTGATTGAACTCCTGCGGCTGCTCCAGCATCACCCAATGGCTGGTCTTGAACGCCTCCACTTGGCTCGATGGCTGGCCGGCCAGCCACTCGGTCCACTGTTTCGAATGAAAGTGGAAAGGCTTGCGCGTACCGTAGATATACAGCATCGGACAACTGGGCACGAACTCCGTCCGATTGCCCTTGCCGCCGTAGCCGCCCGTCCACACCAGATAGTAGGGGAAGTTCATCGCCGAGCTGATGTACTGCTTCGGCGACGGCGCGCGCAGCACCTTGAGCATGAAATTGGTCAAGCCGTCGCCGATGGGGCCGCCAATCTTCCACGCCGCCGCCAGCGTCAGTTGATACCACGCCACCATCAGCTTGGCGCCCAGGGTCAGCGACTTCACGTGGGCCGGCGACTGCGCGTCGCCGATCTCGACGCCGACGATGCGCGACACCAGTTGCGGATGGCGCATATAGAACTGGTAGCCGAACACGCAACCCCAGTCGTGCAGCATCAGCGTCACCTTGCGGCCGGGGCTGACCTGGTTGACGATCTTCTCGATAATGGCCAGCGTCTCGTCCAGCGAGTAGGCGCGGCGCGGCCGGGCGATGTCGAAGCCCGGCAGGGTGAAGCGCACGCAGCGATAGCGTCCCTTCAACGCCGCCACCTGGCCGTCCCAGACGCGCCAGGTGTCCGGCCAACCGTGCAGCATGACGACGGTGTCCGGCCCCTCACCCTCGATCATGACGTCGATGCCTTCGATCTGTAATTGCTGCTCCATGGGATGTCCTTAAGGTTGCTTGGCCTGGGCTGCGGGCGGGAAATTGATTGAATGGGTAGTTAAATATATATTAATCACATTATTGCCGCGACCACGACATGGAATCAATGACCTGACAGGTCATGGCCTTGCCACACAGCGGCCTGTAGAATCGGCGCCATGGACCATTCCGCCACGCGCCCGCCCTCCCCCACCCACATAGGCACCCTGCTGCGCGAATGGCGCGCGGCGCGGCGCATGAGCCAGCTCGACCTGGCGCTGGAGGCCGGCCTGTCGGCCCGCCACCTCAGCTGTGTCGAGACGGGCAAGGCGCAGGCCAGCCGAGACACCATCGGGCGCCTGGCCGACACGCTGGCCATGCCGCTGCGCGAGCGCAACGCGCTGATGCTGGCGGCCGGCTACGCGCCCAGCCACCCGGAGACGGCGCTGGCCCGGCCCGAGCTGGCGCAGATCCGCCAAGCGATCGACTGCATCCTGCGCCAGCAGGAACCGTATCCTGCCATCCTGCTCAACCGCCACTGGGACGTGCAGACCACCAACCGCGCCGCCGCCCGGGTCAACCGCTTCCTGCTCGGCGCGCGCGCCGGCACCCAGCGCAACTTGCTGCGGCAGATGTTCGACCCGCAGGACTTGCGCTCGGCCATCGTCAACTGGGAGGAAGTGGCCGGCAACCTGATCCGCCACATGCACCGCGTGGTGGCCGGCGCGCCCACCGACCTGGTGGCCCGCGCCCTGCTCGACGAGGTGCTGGCCTACCCCGGCGTGCCGGCCGGCTGGCGCGTGCGCCAGCTCGACAGCGCGCCGCAGCCGCTGCAAACCACCATTTTGCAACGCGACGGCCGGCAGTTGCGCTTCTTCTCCACCATCACCACCTTCGGCACGCCGCGCGACGTCACGCTGGACGAGCTGCACATCGAATGCTGCTTCCCGATGGACGAGGAGACGGCCGAACTGTGCCGCGAATTGGCGCGGCAGGACCAGGCGCCGGACTAAACCGGCAACCGCTGCGGCGCCGGCTTCCCGCCCCCCCCCCGCACCACAAGCCACCGGCATCGAATTAGTTGAAGAATATCGTTTGACTTCGTATCACGTGTCAGATATTCTTTACACGTGAATACGAAAACACTACAACCCAACGGAGATCAACTGCTGGCCATCTTGGCGGCACTCTCCAACCCACACCGCCTGCGGATCATCGCGGCGCTGCAGGTCGGCGGACGCAACTATGTCAGCCAGCTGGCGCGGGAACTGGGCATCAGCCGTCCCTTGCTGCATCTGCACCTGCAGAAGCTGGAAGGAGCGGGCCTGGTCACCAGCCAGCTGGAGCTGTCCTCGGACGGCAAAGCACTCAACTACTTTGAAGTAAGCGGATTCGACCTAGCACTCACGCCGGCAGCCATCGCCGAAGCGGTGAAAACCCTGACCAACAACCCTGAATAGTAGAGACCATCATGTCCGAAAACGTCTTCTTTGCGGCCTTCTTCTTCCCCGCCGCCGCTGCGGTGATCATCTTCTTCATGAAATACGTGTCCGCCATCCTGCAGGCCCGCGTGCGCCTGGGCCAGGACGAGGCCTACCGCGCCGTCGCCACCCAGGCGGCGGCGGCCCAGGCGCAGACGGTGGCGGCGCTGGCGTCGGTCAGCGCCACGCTGGCCGAGCTGCAAACCCGCATGGGCGCGCTTGAAAAAATCCTCAAGGAAGTCGAGTAAGCAAGCAGTCGTCCGAACCGCAGCAAAACCAAGCAAGACATCCCACACCAAGGAGATATCATCATGTATGAAGTTTCGTCGTTTCGCCTGTATTTGCTGCGCGCCATGTACTTGCTGGTCGTTGTTGGACTAGGCATCGTCCTGTGGCCCGACATCATCCACCACAGCAAGCCGTGGGGGCTGATGGGCGGCACGGTCATGTGCATGCTGGCCGCCTTCTCGATCATGTGCGCCGTGGGGCTGCGCTACCCCTTGCAGATGCTGCCCGTGCTGTTGTGGGAAATTGTTTGGAAAACAATGTGGTTGGGCATCGTCGCGCTGCCGCAATGGCTGGCCGGCCATGTCGACCCGGCGGTCCAGGGGCAGGTGTTCGACTGCGCCTTTGTCGTGTTGGTCTACATCGCCGTGCCGTGGCGCTACGTGTGGTCGCACTACGTGCTCAAGCAAGGCGACCGTTGGACCATCGGGTCGTCCCGCGCGGCCAGCGCCGGCCCGAAAAGCTCGATGAAGCCAGCTTAGCCCACCGAAAAAAATCGCACCGACAAGCGCGGCTGGGGCAGGCAAACGCTGGGGTCACAAACGCCGGGGTCAGGTCCGACATTCGGACACGGCCTCAGCATTGGGTTACTCAGCATGGTTCATGAATTTACTACAGCACAGTTCGTGTCCGAATGTCGGACCTGACCCCGACTAGTCGTGCCCCGCGCCGAGTCCATCAGCGATCGATTAAGCTGGCAGATAAATCGCGCCGTTCATGCAAAATCCGCAACACGCCAAGGGAATTGCCATCGACACGATAAAAGACGAGGAAGGGAAAGTGATCCAGGTGCCAACAACGCAATGACTGGTCAGGCAAAAAATGAGAGTAGCGCCGGGAACCCAATCCCGGGTGTGAGCACAACCCTAGCAAAGTGGAGTTCAATTCGACGGTAAAACGCTCCGCCAACTCTGCCGAAATACCGGTGTAATAGTCAACAATATCCAGCAAATCACTCTTGGCCCGAGGGTGGAGCCAGAATTTCATCGTTGTTAGCGCTTGGTGCGTATGCGAGCACGCAATTCGGCCACCAACTCCTCGACGGAGGTTTCAACCGCTGGACCGCTATTGATGCCTTCCATGACAAGTTCGTACAACCGCCGCTCCGCATCGTTTTGCGGACCGACAGCATCCGCATCGCGCGGCATCAGATACTTCGGATTCTCAGGGACGGTAGGGGAAGACATGGTCGAATTATATGCCGTTTTTTGACGGCGTCTTACAGTCGATCAGGTTCATTGCGTTCGATCTATCCTACTTCCCCGCATCCTCATCCAGCTTGCGCAGGAAGGCCAGCTTGTCGGCGATCTTGCTTTCCAGCCCGCGCGGCACCGGCCGGTACCAGCCCGGCTCGCGCATGTCGTCGGGGAAGTAGGTCTCGCCGGCGGCGTAGGCGTGCGGCTCGTCGTGGGCGTAGCGGTACTCGTGGCCATAGCCCAGCTCCTTCATCAGCTTGGTCGGCGCGTTGCGCAGATGCACCGGCACCTCGCGCGACTTGTCCTTCTTCACGAACGCCATCGCCTGGTTGAAGGCGTTGTAGCCGGCGTTGCTCTTCGCCGCCACGGCCAGGTAGATCACCGCCTGGCCCAGCGCCAGCTCGCCCTCGGGCGAACCGAGCCGCTCGAAGGTCTCGGCGGCGTCGTTGGCCAGCTGGATCGCGCGCGGATCGGCCAGGCCGATGTCCTCCCAGGCCATGCGCACGATGCGGCGCGACAAATACTTGGGGTCGGCGCCGCCGTCGATCATGCGGCAAAACCAGTACAGCGCCGCGTCCGGGTTCGAGCCGCGCACCGACTTGTGCAGCGCCGAAATCTGGTCGTAGAAGTTGTCGCCGCCTTTGTCGAAGCGGCGCGCGTTGAGCGTCAACGCGTTCTGGATGAACTCGGCGGTGATGGCGTTGGTGTGCGCCGCGTTGGCCGCCGTGCTGGCCTGCTCCAGCAGGTTGAGCAGCCGCCGGGCGTCGCCGTCGGCGTAGCCGACCAGGGTGTCGATGGCGGCCTCGTCGATGACCAGATGGGCCAGCACCGTCTCGCGCGCCTTGGCCACCAGTTGCTTGAGCTCGTCCTCGTTGAGCGACTGCAGCACATACACCTGGGCCCGCGACAGCAGCGCCGAGTTGACCTCGAAGGACGGATTCTCGGTGGTGGCGCCGATCAGCGTCACCAGCCCCGACTCGGCGTACGGCAACAGCGCGTCCTGCTGCGCCTTGTGGAAGCCTCATAAAATGCTATATACCCGTTGATTTATAAGGGTTCTAGCCGTGCAATAGAGTATGATTTGCACAAATTCATCCTATTTATGCACAATTTTTTGCACCACCAAAAAGCATTGTGCAAACTGGAGTCATCATGTCGGTCTACGCAATAAAATACAAGGTCCTGAACAAGGAAAGCGGTCGCAAAGTGTCCGTGACCCGCTGGCGTGTTCAGATTCGATCTGGCGGTGAAAACATCAGCAAGCTTTTTGAAGATGAAGACGCCGCCCGTTCATACGAGGTTCAGGAAGCAAAGCGCATCAAGTCCGGTATTCCGCTAGACAAGATCTTGGACATGAAATATCAGGCTGAAATGCCCGACGTGCGATCCCTGCTTCGTGACTACTTCTACCAGTTCATGAGCAAGCATTCCCCATCATCCTTGAAGACCAACAGCAACCGCTGCCTCTCTTCGATCCCAGCCATCCCTGTCTATATGAAAGATATGGGCGCAAAGTTTGGCAAGTATCGTTACGACAACTGGATAGTCAAAGCGATGCTGAAACGGGAGTTTGCCGATGATCACATACCATTTGGCGACTTCAAAATAGACACCGTGGACTTCTGGCTCGTGATGGCATACATGGAGTCCCGCCGCAAGCATGGCATCAAAGATAACACAATCTTGAGGGAAATTTCCACGCTCAGCTCTGCGTTTGAGAAGGTCTATAAGCTCTACCCTGAAAAATTCCCTGATGGGATCGTAAACCCGGTCAAGATGCTGCCGAAAGGCGAAAAACCAAAACCCTTTTTGGGACGCAAGCGTGTTTTGTCTGACGACGAAGCTGTGCAGATAGCGGAATGGCTCCAGTTGAAAACAAACCAAGAGCCATACTATCTGTTCGTCATGTGTCTGGAATCTGGGGCAAGAAAAAGTGAAGTTCTTGGCATCCAGTGGGAGAACGTAGACTTTGAAAATTGGTCCATCTACATACCAAAAACCAAGAACGGAAAACCACGATCAATCCTTGTGCCAGAAGACGATGATGTGCGTGCCTGGCTAACTAAGAACCGCTTGGTTAAGGGGCAAGTGTTCAAGCTGACACCTTGGAATTTCCGTCAATACTGGGTCGATGCTTTGAAGGCATTGGGACTATACGATGAAGCGACAACCCGCCTTCACTTCCACGACACGCGCAGGACTGCACTAACTAAACTGATACGTCAGAAGCACTCCAACAGCTTTGAAATCGCAAAGGAAATGGGTATGTCACCCCAGTCTGTTGAGCAAGCCAAGGAACAGATGCCAGATAGGATGATGGAGGTCTTTGCCAAGCTTCGGCGTGGTGAAAAATTGTCTGAACAAGAGATCATGCAACTTGCTGGACATGGAAGTATGGCAATTACGAATGTCTACTATGGCGACAGGAACTAACATGCTATCATCAAAAAGCTTGCCAACTAACAGTAAAAAAAGGAACCCGCAAATGACTACTTATCTGGAACTCAAAGCAAAAGCAGAAAAAATGCTCGCAGACGCGGAAGAACTGCGCGTGAAAGAAGTTGCTGCTGTCATTGCAGAAATCAAAGAAAAAATTAGCCAATTTGGCATTTCCGCAAAAGACTTGGGTTTCCCAACTTCTTCTGGCTATGTCAAGAAATCGAGCGCCGCACCTGCTACCCCATCGGTAGCTAAGTTCGTAGGTCCAAACGGCGAACACTGGTCCGGTATGGGGCGTCAGCCACAATGGATCAAGGATGCTATTGCCTCAGGCAAGACCAAGGAAGATTTCGCAGTCTAAGAAATGGACGGGGTAGCTAGTAACTACCCTGTTGACTTTAGATTCTGGTTTTGTATGTTGTTCTCAAAAGGGAGAACAACATGAAGATGAGAAATATCAAGAGAAGAATTTATCGCAACCGAAGATTTCCAAAAAAGGTATTTTTTATTATGAGATACATTGAAGTAAACACTAGTCTTTACCCCTTAAATGATCGAGTCATATATAGGACAGATGTTCTTCCCAATGGTGATCATATTTTGTTATTGAACTATACCGACCGCAGCGGTGCCGATATCAAGATTGGCAATGTTACCAACTACCAGGGCATGCCGTTCGAAAAACAGATTGAAAAAGTTCTAATCGGAAGAATTAAAGAAGTGAAACTCTGAGACGGTTTAAAGAAATTTAAGACAAGCTCAATAGAAAAAGCCAGCTACAAGCTGGCTTTTTTAATGAGTGCAGGATGCAGATTTTCTTTAGGCGCAAGAGACAAATAAACCTTAAATATTCGAATCATAGTTACATTATTCCCATCAACACCATCTATGCAGGCATTTCTCATTGCACTATCACTGACACCTTCCCATGCAATTTTATAGCCAGCATTCAAGGCTATATGAGATAGAAGCAATCTTTGAGTCCGACCATTTCCTTCTCGGAATGGATGAATTCTATTTAGCTCAATCAAGAAGTCTGCCAGCTCTTGAGAAAAATCATCAAGAGCGAGACCAGTGAAGTAATTTTTTTGTTTGCAGCCATCAAAGAGAACTTCTAACTTGTCTTCGATATCCTTGTGAGTCTCAAAGAATGTATCCCCTTTAGCTATATCTACTACTCGGAACTTACCAGCCCAAGGATAGACATCTTCAAATATTTTCTTGTGAATTGCTTGAAGGTTGGAGACTGCAAATTCTGTAGGTGCTGGATTTAGAAGAAGATCCTCGATAGCCAATGAAGAACTTCTTGTTTCAATAATGTTTAATTCTTTTGTCGTTGTTATGTCGAAATTATTGAGCAAAACGCCGTTAGGCTGACAGTAAGGATCTTCTTCGGCAGAATACCCAGCTACATAATAATGCTCATCGTCATCACCACTATTGTCATTACTGTTATCATTACTCATCCAACTACTTCCTTCTTCTTAGCAAAAGCTCTGGCTTGCACCCTCACTTCTTCCCTAGCTTGCTCATAGGTAATTATGCCCTCTTCTTTTCGCCTGAGGAGGTCAAAGCCGACAGCATCAAGCTTGATATTGTCTACCGCTAGGATAGCAACAGCCTGCCTAGCACTCCACGTTCTCAAGGGTTTTTTCGGATTAGTCATAATGGCACCTCATGTTCGAACCTCTCAAAAATCATTGTTATCCAAATCAATATGATTGTCAATATTTATTAGAGTTAGAGGCGGCAAGGAACTTATTAAAAAAATCCTCAATCCGAAACCTTGCGAATGACGGCACTAAGAAAATAAAGGAAGATTTTCCGAAAAAATAGAGCCTCTTCCCTACCCTTATTTTAATTACCCCTCAATTGCCAATTTATTCCAAACCTCTCTATGTTCATGTTTAATTGCTTTGTCACTTGCAAGCAATTTTACATAGATAGGGAAAACTAAACTTGGATCAGACAAGAGGCGCAGATAGTATTTCAATGACGGCATCACACCATTTGCGATAAGCTGACAATTATACAAAGCTTTAACATTGGCAATCTTTTGATAAAGAACATCATCAGGCTCACACACAGAGTGTGTCGTTAGAATATAGTATCTATCCACTGACTTATCCATAATTTTAGCCGCTGCATCTTGAATGATACGCTCACTCAATGCAATGTCGTGCTTTACTTCAATAGCCTCGAACACTTCCTTAGTTATGGAATTAATTACCTCAATGTCGCCAATTGCTCCCGTTTGAGAATCCGCAGCCGAATGCTGCTCCAACGGTTTCAGCTCCATTCCTTCGTATCTGTTAAGTTGCTCCATTAGCACACTATACACAGCATAGAGCGCCAGCACTGGCAACCTGGACGCCCCCTTAGATGCCTTATACGAATGAAAGAAATGAGCTCGAAAAACTTTTACAATTAATTGAATATCCTTCGTCTTTGGAATCGACAATACGATTTTCTTGGATTCTCGCAGAATCAATTGCTGATGAATTAGATATGCCAATGCTTCTACGGCAGACTGCTCAAGAACTTCGATCTCATTGAAAGTTGCCAAGAAAGGCGTCTTAATATCAGCTATGTTCTCATCGTAGCTCAACATATAAGGCTTGGGACGTTCAAAAGTCCTAGTCTGCCAACCAGATTTCGCAGATTCAAATGTGTGGTCAGTTAGCCAAGGAGCAACCGTCCGCTCACTCACGCCACGAAAGTTAAAACCTGCTGGCCTATCCGTTTGAGTTTGAATCTGCGTTTGATGATATCGCATATCAACATCTGGCATTGCTGCCTTGATTGCCAAGCAAGTAATGATGTTAGTAAATCCAGTTGCGGCTTTCTGAGACTTTTCAGACAACTCCTTTAACGTCGCCACGAAATCATCGGAAAGATCGTAATCATCCATTTTAGCGATTAAAAAATTGGCTTCGGCTCTAGCTAATGCTGCATTCAAAGCATCAGCTATTTGCTCTTGAACATCTTGCCCTGCTTCCTGATTTTTCTTTGCCATTTTTACGCAGCCACCATTCTATTATTTGAAATATTATGCTCAGCCAAAATCTGCGGTCTAATTGAGAAATTCATCTGTTTACCAAAAGGCAAAGTGAATGGATACGAAACCATGTAAACATTTTTAGGAATAGCAATATTTGTCTCATGACACCTAATGTCAAACCTATAGCTTCTTAGCATCCTGACCAATTCAATAAAACTTGACGTGCCAAATTTTACGCCGAATAATTTTGCCAAGTGCTCTCTTGGGAAATATTTAGAGCAGTTTTCAAAATCGGAGACGTGCTTCGCAAAAGCGGCAATTGGCGCATCAGATTTGGCAACGAAACTGGTAATGCGGAAAACTGGGTGCGGTTCAGTAAAATGCCCATACAATTCAAATAACGAATGGAAATTACTTGAACGAATAACCCAATCATCAATTGCATTCCACATGGTTTGAACTGCGTGTTCAGACTCTCCATACGCCGTTACATCTAAAATAGCATCCGCAGGCAGCAAGTCACTAGCAGCTCCAATTTCGGATTTCCGAATTTCCATCCGGAGCTTTGCAAAAATCTTTCTTGAGCTATCCGCCTTGACCGTAATTTTTGCAGTATTACCAACCACTTTAACGGAAACATTATTCCGAGAACTTAATGACTCGTTCGGTATGACACTACTATCATAGTCGACAAAATTAAACATCGACGTTGGCGTCTCCTTTGAATTATGAGCAACCGCCGTATGAATTTCTCGTGTCTTAGCCGCCTTCTTCCCTTTTCTGCTATCAAACGAAAGGGCATAATCACTAGGCAGCAACTTGATATCACTCTTCCGACCAAATACTTGCTTTGCAATCGCAATTGCCATTTGATAAGACAACTTCAAACTTACTGAATTCCCAATTTGTTTCACTCGATCAGTGCGATCACCAACGAAGATGTAATTATCTGGAAAGCCTTGCAACCTCATGTATTCACGCACCGTAAAGCAACGATTGTCCCAATGGAATGGACCAGTATATTTTCCGGGACTAGCAATAAGAGTTTTAATTTGGGTATCAGGGTTTGCTTTATATAAAAAATCAGAAAACCTAGAACGGTAGGCAAATATGGGATTCGGATAGCCTCGTTTCGCCGTGAAATGAAGATAATTTTCACCTGGTGGGACCAACGGCAATAGATGAGCATACTTCCCATTTCGCAGCATCAAACTATCTCTATCCTCGTTGTCACCTACAATCCCATCCAATGCCTGAGCCGATGTAATGTAAGGGGCATTGTTTTCGGAATCGGGACCAAATAATGGACGGGGAAATAGGAACTCGCTGTCGAGCTTATGCCCAACCATAATCATACGCTCACGCTGCTGAGGTGCGCCGTAGTCAAGAGCATCTAAAATGCGATAGCTAATCGTATAACCAATATCCCGGAATGATTCTACAATTGCATTCCAATCTTCACCCTTATTGGTTCCTAAAATGCCGCGCACGTTCTCAAAAAGGAACGCCTTCGGTTTCACATGATCAATAATTTTGCAGTAAGCTTCAAACAACGTCCCTCGGTCATCGAGACGCCCAGGAGCTCCGCCTGCACGCCTGCCAGATGCAGAAAATGACTGGCAAGGCGGTCCACCAATTATCAAGTCAATGTCTTTGGGCAATGTAGCTGGGTCAATTTTTCTAATATCAGCTTGTTCGACAATCGTGCTTTTTGATAGAACGCCGCCCAAATTAGCCTTGAGTGTTTCGCAGCACATTGCGTCAATATCAGTGGCATAGACGACATCATATCCTGTCAAATCAAAACCCAAATCTAATCCACCAGCACCAGTAAAGAAGCTGATTACTCTAATACCTTTGCCTAACTTAAGGCGTTCATACTTTCCCATTTGAGCCATATTGTATTCCTAACCTAAACTTTTTCAGTGACCTGTTCTTTAAATGAGAGCGGAAATTGCTGATCATCGCCCTCTCTCTCAACAAAGTCCCTCATGAATGCACGTAAAACGCGAGCAGCAGGCATATCCTTATCTCTACACAACCGAATAAAAGCTTCGCGCAATTCGGGCTCTACCCGTATACGCATTCCAGCATCTTTCATGATGACTCCGCACGAATAATGGACACACAATGTGTATCCATTTTATCACAAGTGTGATTTTATTGGAAGTAATTTAATTGCCGAGAATCAAAAACTAAAAGTCTATCTATTGATTTATTCACAATTTATTGTATAACTTTCTTATCGATAAGGAATGTTATGCAATTTAAAAAACGAAAACCTCTACTCTATGTCGTATTCCGATATTGGGGCATCACACCTAAGTTCTTTCAGGTAGAGAAATTTGAAGGTAGAAAATCAATCAAAGACGAGAAGACTAATAAGCCATTTACTCATAGGGAAAGAGACGATGGATCAAAGATATTTCGTGTAGCAATTTTTCGCCAGGGAGTCTACAAATTCTCTAACTGCGAAAACTGGGAAGAAGCAAAAGAAAAGTATGGCATTGAAAAAAATGGCTATCTTCTAATAGATCGAGTAGAAGGCACAAAATTAATTGATAAAGAACTCGCCAAAAGTCTCGTAGAAAACCATCTATTGGTAAAATCATTACGAAATGAAGCCAGAGAACCAAGTAAAATAAATGTGACTGCAACGGGTGAAACAACTCAAAGAAGGAAGTTCGTAGACGTCCAAAATTATTTTGTTGAAGAAACACCCAAGGAAAAAGTAGTTACGATAGTCACAGTGAAGAAAAGAAGAAGCTACTAAAACCAAGAACAGATCCTCCAAATGGGGGATTCTTCATTTGCGACAAAAAATCTTAAATTTAAAAACACGCTTTTTTTCCGCCGCGTCATTTAGGATTAACTCTGTTAATCTTCCCCTACGGGTATGTTTCTCTATCATTGATCTTAGATCACTATGCAATAAATTAGTTCACTACTCTATAAATTATTTAGAAATGGCTATAGGGGACTTATTCTTGTCTTTGTCGTTCCCGTGCTATCACACGGTTCCGACAAAGTCTTTCCCTAACCCAATCTAAAAAAATTGAGTCCTGACTTTGTCGACTAGTTACGCATTGTAGCGATCACATAGCACCGAGTGAAGATAAAGTAACTTTCTTCTACTTCGCAGTTCGTATCGTTTACTGATACAGTTGGAGGGTCTGCTGATTGTCTTCCCTCTGGCTTTCCAACTATCCTCGTTCTAGCCAGTTTCCCATTACAATTTGTTCTGGGTTGCAAACTTTCCCATCGACTTGATTTACCAGTTGCAGTCACATTTCTTTTACTGGGCTATCTGCTTACAAGTGTCTATTGATAGGCTACTGCTGATTTTATCGAACCGGGGAGATTTATTAGATGACAGGAACAAGTCCCGAGAACAACCGTCATCTATCTCGACGTGTAAATAAATTTTATTATTGCCATTAATTATTAAATTAATTCCAAGTTGTCAAGCCAAAAAACAAAAAAGCCAGAATTTCTTCTGGCAATTTGTTTTTTATTTACACGTCGGTTCAATTTGGACTTGTTCCGATGAACTACCAATATACGAAACTAAAATAATTTGTCAACTATTTAAAGCGTCAAATAAGGAAGTCCTTGGCAAACCACGCTCAAAGGAATGATACTTTTAGGAATTGACTTATACAACTTGGGAGACTTGAATAGCCGTTTCTGCAATCGCTGTGCAATGTTGGGATTCTCAACCAGGACAGCTATAGGCTCAGGTGGGAGCTTAAAATCTCCCTTGCAACGCCACTCACGTTCGTGAACCCAATTGACACTCTTCCCATCTACGCCGTCCAGTCGAACTACACGCCATTTCTCTGACTCTGGGATTTGTAGGTCTTTCATTTCCTGATTAGAAAGATAGAGGACGGGTCGACATCCGTGCTCATACGCATACTTTTTTGTAATCACAACTCCATATGGCTCATATCTTGGATCGTCCACTGTGCAATTTTTATCATTGATAATATACTTTAAAGATGTAAGCGGAATGTCCATAAAACAAGCTGCCTCATTAGGTCCTTTGATGAATCCGCGCTTGTCACTCCCCCACACACTACCCTCTTTAAGAATATTAATTAGGTTATCGTAAGCTGTGAACTCATCTTTCGCCCTGGTGTTTTTAGTCAAATGAACGAGATATGGGCTGAGGTCAGGTCGTTCGTAGAATGGAAAGTTGTTTAGTTCGCTCAATTTAAATTCCTAAGTGTGATTTCCTACAAATCTACATCACTAGCAATAATCAAAGATGGTTAGAGTGATAGTTAGCCGTGGAAGTGACACTGTTCTGGTCAATCCACTTCCGAACGTCGCCAACACGATATCTAACTAACTTAGGATTCTTTATATACTTCGGTCCCTTCCCAGTCAATCGCCACTTCTGAATTGAGCTGGGGGACTCGTCAAGCCATTGCGCCAATACATCCTCACTAATTAGCTTATCCTTGTCCCAGGTGCTGTATGCCGTCTTGGGATCGAATTGCTGTTGTCTAGCGATCTCGGACAATGCTAAGAAGATACCATGGATGTCACTAACTAGCACAGATGATTCTGGTGATCTATGGGCTAGAACTGCGGCTAAATCAACATGAGACACTACATCACTCCTTATGTAAAAATGGCAACCATCTGGTTGCCGTGTCAATTATAGTGCCAGGAACAAAAAAGCCAGAATCTCTTCTGGCAATTTATTTATTTAAGAAAGCCGGTTCGATTTTGTTTGTCCCGCTACCTACA
This sequence comes from Rugamonas rubra, assembly GCF_900114705.1. Classification (GTDB taxonomy): domain Bacteria; phylum Pseudomonadota; class Gammaproteobacteria; order Burkholderiales; family Burkholderiaceae_D; genus Rugamonas; species Rugamonas rubra. The sequence continues at coordinate 19,359 of NZ_FOTW01000039.1, read as the reverse complement.
AATATACGAAATAAAACCAATATGTCAATTAATTGACTTTTAAAACGCGGGAGAAAACATTATTGTCTGCTGTTGTATTTGCAACACACCCCACAGTCCACCCCTTCTTCGCATTTGCGTTCCATCTTCAATTTCATATAATTATTTCCTCTTCAATTCTAAAATTTGACAAATCCATTTCTCCCATTAAAATTATTAGGCAAATGGAGATTGAGGATGAGAAAATTTTATGTCAAATTAGGTATACTTTTGTCTATTATCGCAATTAATAATTGCTACGCGCAAAACAATTACAATGGCGACTCAGTTATGATGGCACCAAATTGGAACCCAGCAAAACCGATGATTTCGACAAACGGATCATTTACTAAAACTCAATACGCATACGAGTATTATAAAGAGAATCAGCTAACGTCATGCCCCGTTGGATATACGGGTGATATGGGAACACAATACATATCTGCGCAAAGACTTATTACTAAAATCCTCAATGGATCAACGCCAGTTCAGACAATTATAGGTCCTTGGGAAACATTGGATAATGATTGCTTTAAAAGGGAAACTAGAACTGTTGATTGTCCAGCTGGCTATTCAGGATCTATAACTCAAACTCGCCCAGTTTCATCGAATGGTGATAGTTTGGAGTGGACTGAAACTGCTAGCACATGTGTCTACAATCCGCCACCGCCATCGCCACCTGCATGTGTTCCGGTATACATTTTGGAATGGGGAAGTGATGTTTGTACTTCAAGTAAGGGACCAACAATCTATCAGGCATGGCACAGGACACTATTTATAGACACAGGAGTTCCGATAAATGATTGGTTCTGGAGTTATGGACAAGAACCTCTTCCAGCAGGCTATAGCTGCTCTGCGCCACAACCAACTGGAAATTATAGCGTAGGCTGTTAAATTTATTAATCACAGAAAAAACACACTCATATTTATGGGAAAATGGCAACCAAGTGGTTGCCATTTCTTATAGCACCAATGCTGCCAGAATGAGACTAAATCCCAATTGCTTCCATTAGTGACTCTTCCTGACTGATCCTAATTCCATGGGAAGTTCTGCCCCAAAAGTAAACTTCTTCCTCAAAATCGACAATGCAATACCCTGCCTTCTTCAAGCGAGATGCCATGTTGCTTGACACAATCCACCAGCTACAGATTTCCATTCCGTAGTCGTCGGAATCATCTTTATATTGCCAGTAGGCAGGAGCCTCGATTCCATTGGTTTCGGCAAGATGTTTAACAAGCCAATTTACACAACCGAACAAATGGACATTCAGATAGTGTTCGCGCTGTTCTTTTTTATTAATGTTTTTCATTTCATTTTCTCCTAGAAGTTGATGAAATGAGTGTAGTAATTGCGACGATAAATAGATCGACAGCAAGTCGACAGCAAGCACGCCTGATTGCTGTATCATTGCTGTGTTGACTTATGGGAATTTTTATGAGTGAGAACACCAAGAAAAGCATCTTCATGGCTTATGAGGAGCTACCGCCGCCGCCGAAGCAAAAGCGCCGCCAGGTGGTTGAACTGAGTGGCATTGATGCACTGCGCACGCTACTATGGGTGCGGACCGTGTTGCGCCTGGCCGATGCAAAACCATCGAACCTGCTAAGCAAGCTCGTGTTCCAGGTAGAACGTGCGGAGTTCGCGCTGTATGCCTCAGCCCAAAGAACACCATCAAGCACGACCTTGTGGGCAGTAGAGGAAGCGTATCCGGTCAAGGACAAGGCAGCACGACCATTGGCAGGGACAAGAACTATTTATGAAATTGGACCGTCAGCCATGCCCCTCTGGTCTGTTCTGGCTGGCAACCAAGGAGCATGTGAAACTCTGATCGATGATTACTTGGCGCGCACACTGGGGACGATGAAGGCTGTCAGCTTCGATAAGAAAGTCGATGCCATCTATGCGGTTCTGTTTGAACCTCACGAAGCAGATGCTGTGAAGGAAATGCTGGCGGCTCAACCTACCCCACATAAGTTCAGGTATGCCCTGTTGTTGTATGCGGCAGTGATCGACAAGAATACAATTTATCATCCGCTATTAGACGATACTGATAAGAGTATTCATTCCAATCTTGAACTCGTTATAGTTCTCCTCGCTGCTTGGCAGTTGAGCTATCTGTTCAAGACTAGATATGAAGAAACTGACTACTTGATGGCAGCGGCAGTGCATATCTTGAAGGGAATGATTCCTGAGGTTAAGGATGAAATTGATATTTGGTTCAGGCAAGATCTTGAAATAAAAATGACGAAACGCTTTGGCTAACTATAGGACACTAAAATGGAAGATAAAAAATTGGCAGAGATAGACGCATTTAAGCAACTTATCGAACTGGGAAATGAAGAAATCAAGGAAGGAAAATTTTTAACTGAAGAAGAGTTTTTTGCACAAATTGATGCTGACGATATCGCAGAACAAGAAAAATCCAGCAATATGCTGGACAATTCAATCAACGCCATTGTTTGAGGAAAATAGCTAATCTATTATATGAAAAAAATATTGATTGTCAACTGATTTAAATAAAATCAAAGTGCCAACTCTAGTTTTTTCTTCTTCTTTATTTTTTTCTTTTCGACCGGTGCATTTATTGCAACTGGGAGATCCTTCTCTGCGACAGATTGTGTGGCTGTATTAGTTCGGATTGCATCTTGCTTTGGATGAGGAATAATTTCGACTTCCGACACAGGGGTTTTATCCCAAAGGCGTGCAGTTCCTGATAGCAAACTTTCTACTTTTCTATTGATCAACTCACGCAAACAAAGATCCGTTAAATCAGTTGTCGGCATTGAAGATAACAAATTTTTGTCTGTTGTGACGACTTCATCCCTTGTTTCACGAAGCCACTTATTAACCTCCTCAACCTTCCATCGTAATGCATCAATCAGACGCTTGCCAATTTCTTGATAACTTGGTGGTGGGTTGTTTAGATAGTGATGTTCAAGTTCAATCTGAGCTACTGTCTTTTGCAACTCTTCTGGACTATCAATTTTTCTTGTTGAACTCTCAATTTCAGCCTGTTTGTAAGCTGCAAGCCGTTCCTTCTTTTCCTCTAATTGCACAGAGTAGCTTGCCTTTGGCGGCGCAGCTTGGATAATTTCCCGAACATCCAATAAGCTAATTTTGTCCGATGCTCTGCAATAGGATTCTTTCACAGCGTCGTATTCTGATGCAACTGCAAAGAATTGATATTGCTGTGTATTTCTAGTTGCCGCAACGTTGAACAATTGCGCATTATTTAGCTGGGAGACTTCGCCAACATGGTAGGTCTTTGTCTTAGTAATACCCTGAGATTTATGCACCGTCATGGCATAACCTAGACTAATATTTGTTGTCTCAGGATTGACGGTTTTCATCGCGCCATTGTCGAACTTCACCAGCAATGAACCATCCTTGTAAATGTCCAGAATTGTGCCGAAGTCGCCATTCTTTACCTCCTTGGTATTTTTGAGAATGACAACCCGATCTTTGATGTGAAGATGCTCGCCGCCAACCTCCACTGACCTACCGAGTTCACCAGCACTTTGCCGCTGTGCCTGGATGGAAGTGTTGAGAAGGTCGACGGTCTTGTTTGTCGATGCCAACATGATCTTCTGATCATAAGGTTCGGGCTGCTTCGTGAACTGGGTCATAGCGGCGTCCAGCATGTCGCTGGAGGTATCAAATTGCTGCACCAAGCCGAAGGTTTCCAGCAGACCAAAAGCATCGCGGGTGTGGGTCGCTGCCTCTCGATCAGTCTGCCACGATTGGAGCTGTTCCTGGGCAGATCCACCACGCTGCGCCATGCTGCTTTGACCGGATACAGCTTGGGCAATTTTCAGTGCGTCAGCATCTTTCTGTCGGCTGATTTCGGACAGTATCGACGTGAAGGGTTTGTCGGCGTGCGCTCGTATAAACTCATTGAACGTGTTCCCTGCTGACACTGGATCTAACTGGTTGTTGTCCCCTATCAAAACCAGTTTTGCGCCTGAGTCAGCGACGACCTTCAAGAGCCTGTTGTAGTTCCTCGTCCCTATCATTCCAGCTTCATCTACAAACACAATGTCGTCTTCTTTTAATGCGGCTTTGCCGTTGTCGATATCAATGAGAAATTTATCGATGGTCGCCGCGTAGTCAGTTCCAGATTCATCAGCAATAGCACTTGCAACCTTGCCGGTCGGCGCAAGTCCATAGGTCATTCTTCGCATCGTTTTTGCCATCGCAACGGCGTGCTTCATCGCAAAGCTTTTCCCTGTGCCAGGTAGTCCAACAATCAATGATCCACCATGCTTGCTGAACACATTTTTCAGGTAGTCGGCTTGCTCAACTTTGAAGGAAATTTTTTCACGGCGTTCAATATGTTGTATGGCGTCGTCCATCTGATATTGCTTGTGTTCCTGCTTACTAATCTTTTCCAGGAGCTGCATATTTTCGTGTTCAAGTTCAGCCAATGATCGCAGAGTAAATGTCGGCTGATCGAAGGGGCTGCGCGTATTGTGAGCTTTGGTTGGCAATGCAAAGATATCTGCATTTTTCTTCAAGATGGAATCTGCAACCCACTGCGCTTCAACACCTAACCCACGATACTTGGCAATGTCTTTAATGAGATCATTGCGTGTAAATTTCGGACTTCTATTAGTTAAGTTTTCAAGTATCTGCTCGTCAGTGTAAGCGCGTCTAATTTCCTTGACTTCATCCAATGGCTTCAGCTTGATGTCTATCTCAGAAACCTTCTGAACAAGCTGCTCCTGCTTCTCATGTAAAGACACAATTTTCTTGGAATCGACAAGTTGGCGCTGCACTAACTTATCATACTTTCTTGACGACAAATGCGCAAAATCGTTTTGATATTTATCATTGATTTCTGCAACCCTATCCAAGTAGTCGTTCTTAGTGTATTTTCCATGCTCGAAGTCTGACTTTAACCTAGTTAGTAGGTTCTGATTTTTCTGATAGAGATTCTTCTTGTCGAGATCAACCTTGTCTTTTATCTTCTTGTCATGCGTATACTTTGAACGTATCTCCTTCGTCGTTTCATCATCGAAAGCCACACGAAAATCCTTTGTTTCGGAAACATTCTTTCCACTCGCATTGACTGCTTGAAAGTCGTTGTCGTATGCCTCGATGGGAATGTTTGGCAAGCGCTCTTGCATGAGCTTGAGAACAATTGCTTTGAACTGAAAATCAGCACGTTCGGCAGTCCCTTTCTTGAACAATTCACGCGGCTCAATGACCTTAAATTTTCCATTTGGAAGCCGTATTAGGTTTGAAATATTACTATGAATGTGGATATGAGGATCTTGCTCTCTGTTGTCTAGGTGCATGAAGTCATAGAAAAGCAACTCCCCCTTCTTTCCATCGTTAGTCACTAACATGGGCGCAATGATTTCTTCCAATACGGTATGCTTTGCTTGGAACAAAAGTTCTTGAAAAATCTTCTTCTCTGGCATAGATAGCGCATCGGAAAAGAACAGGTAAGAAAACGACTTGTCTAATGATAAAACTAGCTCCAAGGATGTGCGGCGGTTCGTAGCAACTTCTTCTTTTACCTGATCCTTCGTGAAGCGTATCTTCTCGCCATCGACCTCAACCCAACCCCTCTTGATATCCTTTTTCGTGACTTCAATAGTCTCTTTCAAACTCGGATGATCGAGAACGTGCGTAATCTTATTTTTGATACGTAGACTCTTAATTACGTCAGGATGATTACCAAGTTCAAGTTCAGATATTGCCTCCAATTTCTTCATGTCAGCAGGACCAGACAAACCAAATCTATCAGCTAATCCGCCTGATATCCTAGTAAGATTTTCCAATGAGAACTCGCCAGATTTTGCGTAGTAAGCCATCTTTGGATCTGCATTAATCTGATCGACATCATCAAGAACATCTTGGACTTGGCGCTGCAAGTATTTCTTGTAGTCGAAGCCATGCGCAACACTACGCCATTCCACATTTATCATGCTCAATCTTTTCCCTTAAATACCCACTTTCCTTTTTTGATTGCACTATCCATTGCATCTCTCAAAAATGCTTTTTCACGCTCGGCAAGCTGCAACTCTATCTCTGTCTTTTCAATAAGAATTCTAATAGCGTGGTTTAGCTTCTCCATCATTAATCTTTCCATCTCCATAAAGCCCATCAGCGCATTGTGACTCTTTATAATATCGATCTGAGCACCCCCTCTATTAGCTTCTTCAAACTCCATCAAATGCAAAATATACTGATTGGGAGATTGAAAGCGCCGCGCCTTCGATTTCTCTATGATTATTTCACTTACCTTCACACTTTTTGTCAACATAATTTTATTCCTCCTAATATAAGAGTAACGATCTTTAAAAATTTGTCAAATTTAGAGAAGTAGTCACCCACAAAAAACGGGATATTTACATAGGCTGCGCGTTTTTATTTGACTTGATAGGAGTCCTTCCTATCCGTGTGTGCTTCATTAATTTTTTTTCTTGTTTTTCCCTTTTAGTTGACCTTTTTTAATTATCTATGATTTGTGATATTCTGCTGTCCAAGATGTTGTCTAAGATTTTTTGTTTTCGATTTTGTCTAAGATTTTGGTTTTCCTTGATTTGACTTCTTTCCATATTTCGTTATAGTCAATTACATAACGATCAGATGAGGAAGACATGACAGAAAAATTAATCAAAGTAAGCGTCAAAAGAAAAACCAAGAAAAAGGAAATAAACTGGGTCGAATCATTGGTTAAAGCTGTGACTAAAAAAGAGCCAATGAAAGTGTTGAGTCATGTTGACAATTATCGCAACGAAATTATGGCGTTAAAAGAATTGGGGTTTAGCTGGGAAAGAACTGCGGAAGAAGCCAACATCATTCTGAGGCTTAGAGGTGCGGACAAACTTGAGGGAAAACAGTTGTCTAGGATTGCGGCAAAGTGGGTTCAATGTGCATGGATAGACAACAAGAAATTGAAAGAACTTAGTGACGCCGTTGCCAAAGCAGTAAATGAAATCGATACGGTGGCAGATGCAGGGAGAGATGTAGAAAAGGAAAGAGTTATTGGTAAGGATGTAGTTAAAGAATTGGTAAAGCCAAGTAGCTCGATTACTCAGTTCTCGACGCCAGCGACAATTCCAACAAGACCAGTCACAACGCCAACAACAAGCCAAACGTTGAGCCAAGCCTCTAGTCCATCGAACAGTTCAGCGACTAATACAACAGCCAAGATTGATCCCAAAGGATTAGGCGATGCAAAAATCTAAATTTAACTATAAAGGGAAGTAATTAAGATATGAAAAACGGAAGACATGAGGAAGGTGAAGAAATCTGTTGGTATCTAAATGGGAAGCTTCACCGTGAGGACGGTCCTGCTTTTGAAGTAGATGACGGCACTAAGTCTTGGTTCTTGAATGGCGTGCTTCATCGTGAAGACGGTCCTGCAATTGAAGAGCCTGACGGCACCATTCATTGGTATATGAATGGTGAAGAATTTACCGAAGAAGAATTTGGTCAATGGCTTGCAAAAAAGAAACTCAATGAAGATCTCCAATCCAACCTAAAACAAAAACTTACAGAGAAGGAAAATAATGCAAAAATATAACTCAACACTAAAAATTTTCTAGACGGGCTCGCAACTATCGATTACTATTGGAAGCATCATTACTAACATAAAAAAATACTATGCAAAGTCCATACCCTGACATTCTTTTCCATTTTACGAAGTTAGCCGGACTAAAGGCAATTCTCAATGATCAAGGATTCCGTCCTGGCTATTCGACTGAAACTATCAACAACAACGGAGCTGATCGAAAGTTTGCCGCCCCGATGGTTTCATTCTGTGATTTACGGTTATCAGAACTTCCAACTCACATGAGAAAATATGGAAAATTTGGAATTGGAATGACAAAAGAATGGGCATTGATTAATGGTCTTAATCCTGTCGCATACGTTAATAAAAATAGTGAATTTACAAACAATCTCCTTCACGGACTCCAAGGGATTCACTCTCTTCTTACAGCTGCCACTGGACTAACCGACTACGCTACTGCCAATCAGCTGAACAAAGACTACATGAATCTTATGAATGTTCAGCGCTACATAAAAAACTATGAGGGAATTTTAGAACGAAAAAACAAGAAAGCTAAACATTACAGGTTTGCTGACGAAAGAGAGTGGAGATACGTCCTTCCGCTCAATTCGGTTGCTGTTTGGCCTTTTGTTCCTGAATCTGACATTAATGATCCAACGAAGAAGCAAACTCACAAAGACCTTCTTGAACCATACAGGCTTACTTACAATGTGAGTGATGTAAAATACATCATTGTAGCGGCTGAAAGAAATGTCAAACCAATGAGGGAGCACATTGAAAGCTTAGTGAATCTTAGTGCGCCAGATAAGGAACATTTACTAGCACGAATTCTAACAGCAGCACAAATTGAAGCAGACATGTAGTTGAGGAGAAAGACTACTTCCCTATCTTCCTATTGAGCTTTGTCAGTGAAATTTATTTTTTAAATTGGCAATGATAAATGGCTTTATCTGCTCCATTAATATGTTAATAAATTCCTGATTTTTTTCTTGTGGTAAGTTCTGATCAGGCTCGACACCTAAAGTCTCAAAGGCGAGTTTTGCAGCATCTACCACGACCCGATTTCTTTCACGATCAAAATTCTTTTTCAATACTATGGGCAAAATATAATTTGCTGCCTCATTGTATTTATCCAAAGGCATTCCGTCGCCATCTAAGATCGCCTTTAAGATCTCGATATCGACATTGAAGTCGACCTCAATATCGGCTTCGATCCCGGTTGTTGGGTCAATCGAATAGGAATGATAGATATCGTCTCCATCATATTCATCACTTAACTCGACAAGAATTCGAGCCATGTTGAAGTATTCTACGTATCCCAATAGCTTTCTAAATTTCGGTAGTCCTCTTATAGCAACGCAGTGAAAAATCTCATCGACTGGTCTATTTTTAACCAAATCGACAGTGTAGCAAAATCCAAAGGGAGGCGTAACTTCACTATCTTTTAAATAGTCAATAGCTTTTTCACATTTGCGGTTGGAAATTCCGTATTCTGATGCTAATGCAAAAGCAGTTTTGACCATTGACCTTCCACCATCAGGTCCACCAAATTGAAGTTCCATGGCTAATGGACTTTCCAAATAGCTTTGCTCGACAATAAAATTGTCCATGGATTCATTGAAGTCAACTGTGGGATATTTTTTAACTACGCCTTTGACAATTTTTCGTGCTTCCTCTTTTGTTCTACTTTGAATCTTTATTTTAATTTTCCCATTTTCTTCTTGTTCTGAGTATGTGGGTTTTGCAGCGGTCATTGATCCATCATGACGTAACAGAAGATTTTCCCCTTCCACAGTCTTTACGGAAAGATTCGGAGAATTTCCATTTTCTCTTTTTACACCTGTTGCAAGTGAAAACCAAAGAAATTGTTCCGCAAGAACCGACTCCCATTTCTTCCCGCAATCGTTGTTGCAGGTATTACAGATAAAGCCTGTCGTCTTCTTTCGTCCACCGATAGAATTAGGAATGATATGTTCCCTAGTGAAATTCTCAGCAGTCAGGATTGCGGGACACAATGCACAGATTTTTTCAGGTTCACTTTTTTTCATATCATACCTTTTTAGCATCATCATCCAGCTTGCGCAAGAATGCCATCTTGTCGGCAATCTTACCCTCCAAACCACGCGGCACTGGCTCATACCAACCTGGTTCCCGCATGTCGTCTGGGAAGTAGGTTTCGCCAGCAGCATAGGCATGTGGCTCATCGTGAGCATACCTATACTCGTGACCGTAGCCTAGCTCCTTCATCAGCTTTGTGGGGGCATTTCGGAGGTGAACTGGAACCTCACGCGACTTGTCCTTCTTCACAAATGCCATAGCCTGATTGAAGGCGTTGTAACCAGCATTGCTCTTGGCGGCAATAGCCAGATAGATTACTGCCTGTCCAAGTGCTAGCTCCCCTTCTGGAGAACCCAACCTTTCAAACGTCGTGGCAGCATCATTGGCAATCTGCATGGCTCTTGGGTCAGCCAAACCGATGTCCTCCCATGCCATGCGGACAATGCGGCGGGACAAATATTTGGCATCTGCGCCGCCATCCAACATGCGGCACAGCCAGTAAAGTGCAGCATCGGGGTTCGACCCACGGACTGATTTATGCAAAGCAGAAATCTGGTCGTAAAAATTGTCGCCCCCTTTGTCAAACCTGCGTGCGTTTAACGTGAGCGCATTTTGGATGAACTCTGGGGTGATGTGATTGGTGCGTGCCGCTCCTGCTGCGGTGCTGGTCTGTTCCAACAAATTGAGAAGTCTGCGCGCATCCCCATCCGCATAGCCAACGAGGGTATCAATGGCGGCATCATCGAACTGTAAATGGGTTAGAACTTTTCCTTGGGCGGTGCTAACAAGCTCCTTGAGTTCGTCCTCTGTCAGTGACTTGAGGACATACACTTGAGCTCGTGATAGTAGCGCCGAATTGACCTCAAAAGATGGGTTCTCTGTGGTCGCCCCGATCAGTGTCACCAGTCCAGATTCGGCATACGGTAGCAGGGCATCTTGTTGGGACTTATTGAACCTGTGAATCTCGTCAACGAACAGAATGGTGTGCTTGCCCATGGCAAGGTTCTGCTCTGCCAGCTCCATTGCGGCGCGGATATCTTTAACACCGGAGAACACTGCTGATAGTGCGATGAACTCACACTTGAAGGCGTTGGCGGTCAGTCGTGCCAAGGTGGTTTTGCCTACACCTGGAGGACCCCACAGGATCATAGAGTGCGGCTTGCCCGACTCAAAAGCCAGTCGCAACGGCTTCCCTTCTCCGAGCAAATGACTCTGCCCAATGACCTCATCTAAGGTTGTCGGTCGCAGTGCTTCCGCCAGTGGTGGGGTTGGCTTGTTGCGCTCCATTCCGAACAGATCAGCCATGGATTACACCCCCATTAGAAAACGAAAACCGATGGTGTAGCCCAATTAACTGCACAATGAACTTCGTAAGTGATTGATTAAAAAAGAACTTGACTGCCTTGTTGAAGCGGTGGATCTCGTCGATGAACAGGATGGTGTGCTTGCCCATCGCCAAATTCTGCTCGGCCTGCTCCATCGCGGCGCGGATGTCCTTGACGCCGGAAAACACCGCCGACAGCGCGATGAAGGCGCAGTCGAAGGCGTTGGCGGTGAGCCGCGCCAGCGTGGTCTTGCCCACGCCCGGCGGCCCCCACAGGATCATCGAGTGCGGCCGGCCGGACTCGAAGGCCAGCCGCAGCGGCCGGCCCGGGCCGAGCAGCTGGCTCTGGCCGATCACCTCGTCGAGCGTCTTGGGCCGCAGCGCCTCGGCCAGGGGCTGCCGTGGTTCGTTGGAAAATAGGTCAGCCATGCGGATGGGTCGATTCGTTTGCTGTCGCCACAACGGGAAAAACGCCGCGCCACCGGGCAGCGGCGTTGTTCACCAGATCGGGCAAATGGTTAATTGTTGAAGACGTCGGCGCCCTTCGGCATGACGAATTTGAAGGCGTTGGCGCCGAGCGCCGGATTCTTTTCGAACTTCTTGAAGGCCAGCACGGACACCTGGCCGAAGCTGTCCTTCAGTTCCATCGCCTCGGGCAGGCCGTTTCGCAGGCCAATGGAGATCTGCTCGAAGCTGGTGTCCTTGGCCTTGGGCGTCGCCTTGAGCCATTCCAGGCCTTCCTTGGTGCCGCCCTCGGCCAGCGTGAAGTTCTTCTCCAGGTCGTTGCTGCCAAACAGGATCGCCGCCGGCGACGAGCCCAGCGCGTCGCCCAGCTTCTTCACGGTGACCTGGTTCAAGTCCTTGTCGTAGATGTAGAGCTGCTCGCCGTCGGCCTGCAGCAGCTGGTCGTACGGTTTCACGTACGTCCAGATGAACTTGCCGGGACGGGCGAAGACGAAGGTGCCGCTCGAGTTGCTGGCCGGCTTGGCGGTGCTGCCGCCGTCCATGTTCTTGATCTGCCGCTGGCTGAACTCGCCCTTGGCCGACTTGGTGCTGGCGACGAAGGACTTGAACTGCTCCAGCGCGCTGGCCTGGGCCGCACCGGCCAGCAGCAGGCCGCCGGCCAGGACGAAAATCGCTTTGAAACGTTGCATACTGTTTTCCTTATTGTTCTGCGCTTGCGCTGGCCGCCGGCACCAGGATATCGCGGTTGCCGTTCGACTGCATCGGCGACACCACGCCGCTGTTTTCCATCTGTTCCAACAAGCGGGCGGCGCGATTGTAGCCGATGCGCAAATGGCGCTGCACCAGCGAGATCGAGGCGCGGCGGTTCTTCAACACCACCTGCACCGCCTGGTCGTACATCGGGTCGGCCTCGCCGCCCGCCTCGCCGGCCTCGCCGCCGGCCGCGCCGCCCTCGCCTTCGAGCGTGCCGCCCTCGAGGATGCCGTCAATATAGTTCGGCTCGCCCGTGGTCTTCAAGTGCTTGACCACGCGGTGCACCTCCTCGTCCGAGACGAAGGCGCCGTGCACCCGCACCGGCAGGCCGGTGCCCGGCGGCATGTACAGCATGTCGCCCATGCCCAGCAGCGCCTCGGCGCCCATCTGGTCGAGAATGGTGCGCGAGTCGATCTTCGACGACACCTGGAAGGCGATGCGGGTCGGGATGTTGGCCTTGATCAGGCCGGTGATCACATCCACAGATGGGCGCTGCGTCGCCAGAATCAAGTGCAGGCCGGCGGCGCGCGCCTTCTGCGCGATACGGGCGATCAATTCCTCGACCTTTTTGCCGACCACCATCATCAGGTCGGCCAGCTCGTCGATGATGATGACGATGGTCGGCAGCTTGTCGAGCGGCTCGGGCGAGTCCGGCGTCAGGCTGAACGGATTCGGGATGTGCTCCTCGCGCTTGGCCGCCTCGGCGATCTTGGCGTTGTAGCCGGCCAGGTTGCGCACGCCCAACTTGGACATCAGCTTGTAGCGCCGCTCCATCTCGTTGACCGCCCAGTTCAGCGCATGGCCGGCCTGGCGCATGTCGGTGACGACCGGCGCCAGCAGGTGGGGAATGCCCTCGTAGACCGACATCTCCAGCATCTTCGGATCGATCAGGATCAGGCGCACGTCGGCCGGGTCGGACTTGTACAGCAGCGACAAGATGGTCGCGTTGATGCCGACCGACTTGCCCGAGCCGGTGGTGCCGGCCACCAGCAGGTGGGGCATCTTGGCCAAGTCGGCGACGACGGCCTTGCCGGCGATGTCCTTGCCCAGCGCCACCGTCAGCGGCGAGGCGTTGTCGTTGTAGACCTTGGAGCCGACGATCTCGCTCAGGCGTACGATCTGCCGCTTCGGATTGGGCAGCTCGAGCGCCATGCAGTTCTTGCCGGGAATGGTTTCGACCACGCGGATCGAGGTGAGCGACAGCGAGCGCGCCAAATCGCGCGCCAGGCCGACGATCTGGCTGCCCTTGACGCCGGTGGCCGGCTCGATCTCGTAGCGCGTCACCACCGGGCCGGGATAGGCCGCCACCACCTTGGCCTCGACGCCGAAGTCGGACAGTTTCTTCTCGATCAGGCGGCTGGTGAACTCCAGCGTCTCGATCGACACTGTCTCCTGCACGGCGGCCGGCTCGTCCAACAGCGACAACGGCGGCAGCTGGCTGTCGCCGCTCAGGTCCTGGAACAGGCTGGCCTGCTTCTCCTTCTCGACCCGCTCGGACTTGACCACGGCGACGATCTGCGGCTCGATCTTGACCGGCGCCGCCACCACATGCTTCTCGACGTGCTTGGCGCGCTCGATGACCACCACCTCCTCGCGCTTGACGGCGGCCACCTCGCCCTGGCGGCGGTCCTCGCGGTACTGGTAGCGCTGGATGAACCAATCGATCGCCGTCTCGATGCCACCGCCAATACGCTCGGCCACAGCCAGCCAGGACACCTGGAAGAACAGGCTGAAGCCCAGGCCGAACAGCAGCAACAGCAGCAAGGTGGCGCCGGTGAAGCCGAAGGCGACGTCGGCCGAGTGGCCGACCAGCTGGCCCAGCACGCCACCAGGCGCGCGCGGCAGTTGCACCTTGAGCGAATACATGCGCAGGAACTCCAGCCCGACGCTGCCGATGAACAGCAGCACGAAGCCGACGATGCGAATCAGGTTCTCGTGCTGGTGCTCTTCTTCCTCTTCCTGCGCCAGGAGGAATTTGCGGGTCAGGCGGCGGTAGCCGTTCCAGACAATGCGCAGCAGGCACAAGCACCACCACCAGGCGGAAAAGCCGAAGATGAACAGCAACAAATCGGACAGCCAGGCGCCGGCGCGGCCGCCCAGATTGTGTACCTTGGGCACCACATTTGCGTGCGACCAGCCCGGGTCGCCCTTTGAATAGCTGAGCAAAATCAGCACGAAATACAGACCGAGCGCGGCCAGCGCGAACCAGCGCGCTTCCGACAGCAGGCGCACCAGCCGGTTGGGCAAGGGTTGTCGCTCTGTCACGTTGCGGGTATAGCTGTTGGCTGCTGCGGGGCTGGGTTTCGTCATACGCTCTGGAATTGTGCTGCTTGGATCATGTACAAATGGGTGAAAATAGGCGCGCCACTGCGGCTCGGCTCAGCTTCAACTACGCTTCAACTCCGCTTCAACCGCAATGTTGTCGGGTAAGAAATACCCACATACGGTTATTCTAAGGCATAGCGGGCAAAACAGCCCTCTTGATTCAACCGCCTAGCCGGCTTGGACTATAATCCTGCATTGCTTGCACGATTGCAATGCGCGGCACACCGCCTTGTACTCTGCGCCCAAGCCCCCAACTCTGGACCACTCCACTTTTTCTGAAGAAGCCCTCCATGACGACTACCAAACACGCCCGCGTTCTGATCCTTGGCTCCGGCCCCGCCGGCTACAGCGCCGCCGTCTACGCCGCGCGCGCCAACCTCAAACCGATGCTGGTGACCGGCGTCGAACAGGGCGGCCAACTGATGACCACCACCGACGTGGAAAACTGGCCGGCCGATCCGATGGGCGTGCAAGGTCCCGAGCTGATGCAGCGCTTCCTGCAACACGCCGAGCGTTTCAACACCGACATCGTGTTCGACCACATCCACACCGCCAAACTGAACGAAAAGCCGATCCGCCTGATCGGCGACAGCCATGAATACACCTGCGACACGCTGATCATCTCGACCGGCGCCTCGGCCCAGTACCTCGGCCTGCCGTCCGAGCAAGCCTTCATGGGCAAGGGCGTGTCGGCCTGCGCCACCTGCGACGGCTTCTTCTACCGCAACCAGGAAGTGGCTGTCGTCGGCGGCGGCAACACCGCCGTCGAAGAGGCGCTGTACCTGTCGAACATCGCCAACAAGGTCACCCTGATCCACCGCCGCGACAAGTTCCGCGCCGAGGCCATCCTGATCGACCGCCTCAACGCCAAGGTCGCCGAAGGCAAGATCGTGCTGAAGTACAACCACACCCTGGACGAAGTGGTCGGCAACGACAGCGGCGTCACCGGCGTCAAGATCAAGTCGACCACCGACGGCGCCGTCACCGAGCTGACCGTGCACGGCCTGTTCGTGGCCATCGGCCACAAGCCCAACACCGGCATCTTCGAAGGCCAGCTGGACATGCACAACGGCTACATCAAGACCCGCACCGGCACCGAGGGCATGGCCACCGCCACCAACGTGCCCGGCGTGTTCGCCGCCGGCGACGTGCAGGACCACATCTACCGCCAGGCCATCACCAGCGCCGGCACCGGCTGCATGGCCGCGCTGGACGCCCAGCGCTTCCTCGAAGCGCAGGAATAAGCGGACCGCGCGATGGGATTGAAAGACTTCGCCGACCTGAAGTCCTTGGCCAAGCAGCTCAAGGAACAGGCCGACGTGCGCGCCGTGGCCAAGGCCGAGCGCGAAAAGCGCGAGAAGGTGCAGGCGGTCGAGGCCAACCTGTTCCAGTCCAGCGTGGGCGGCGTCAAGCGCATGCCGGAGCAGAACCGCTTCGTGCCGAGCCTGCCCAAGGCCGGCGCCGCGCCGGCCGCGCCCACCCGGCCGCGCACCCAGGAAGAGGACGACCAGGCGGTGCTGCGCGAGTCGCTGTCCGACCTGTTCGAGGTCGACCACTACATGGAGGAGGACCCGGCGCTGAACTACGCGGCGCCCGGCGTCGGCCCCGATGTGGTGCGCAAGATGCGCAAGGGCCACTGGCCGATCCAGGACGACCTGGACCTGCACGGCCTGCGCCGCGACGAGGCGCGCGACGGCCTCGGCGAGTTCCTGCGCCGCGCCGCGCTGCGCAACTACCGCTGCGTGCGCGTAATCCACGGCAAGGGCTTCGGCTCGAAGAGCCAGGAGCCGGTGCTCAAGTCGATGGTGCACAGCTGGCTGGTGCAAAAAGAGGAAGTGGTGGCCTTCTGCGTCGCCCGTCCGTCCGACGGCGGCGAAGGCGCCCTGGTGGTGCTGCTGCGCGCCGCCCTGCTGCCGCAACGCTAGCCGCCTACCCCAAGGCGTGGCGGGGGTCAGACCCCGTACGGCGCCAAGGCGGGGAGTCTGACCCCAACTGGTGACGCCAGCCCGCCACTCAGCTTGGTTGGCGGGGTAAGCACTTCCAACCCAGCAACAAAACCACCCCCGCTGGCAGCTGCCTCATGTTAACCTATGGCATTAACAACCTTGCCAAGTCCCAAACATGAAGCACATGCCGCACGTCTCCCTGATCACCATCATTGAAATCGTGGCGATCCTGGTGGGCGCGTTCTCCGGCTTCATCGAGGCGCGCCGCAAGCGCATGGACCTGGTCGGCGTGTTCACCGTGGCCTTCATCACCGCCTTCGGCGGCGGCACCCTGCGCGACATCCTGCTCGACAAGCGCCCGCTGTTCTGGGTCCAGCACCAGGAATACGCGATTTTGATCTTCGTGCTGGCCCTGATCGCCTCGCCCTTGATCCGCACCCTGCGCCAAATCGTCTCCGAACGCCTGATCGTCGTCGCCGACGCCATCGGCCTGGGCCTGTTCGCCGTGGCCGGCGTGTCGCAGGCGCAGGCGGCGCACATGCCGGTGTTCATCGCCTCGATGATGGGGGTGATCACCGGCATCTTCGGCGGCGTGCTGCGCGACATCGTCTGCAACGAGGTGCCGATGGTCTTCCGCGACGGCAAGCCCTACGCCATCTGCGCCTTCTTCGGCTGCTGGCTCTACATCCTGCTGATGAAGACCGACGTGCCGGACGACTTCGCGCTGTGGGCCAGCGCCACCTTCATCACCCTGCTACGCCTGCTCACCTGGAAGTTCGACATGCGCATCGGCCGCTCCTGAGCCCGACGGTTCAGTGAGTATTCGCATCTAAGCCGCCATCCATTCTCGTAAAACGCAAGCACTGCAAAATTATAGAGCGCAATCAAGCACGCGATATCAGCACGAGCGGCGGAGCCATCACAGCAAGTTGAGAATATGTTTTTCGAACTTCCGCTTCGCCATTGCTGACATTGGTACATCTTTATTGGCAGCCACGTAGCGTAAATTGGAACGACTACGCCAGTTCAGTTGCACCGGGTGGTCAAGTGCCGAGTAGGTGCGTTCACACAGATTGACCAGGTCAACCCTACTGACTAGACCGAAGTTCTTTTAGGTTTTATCCGTATTAGTACCGAAAACTCTTAATTGCTGAACCTCAAGTCGAATTGCTTCAGTAAGTTCAGAAACTTCGGAGGAATGAAGGCGGTATTCGGCAGTTACCTGCTCTTGGCTCTTGTTGGCAAGAAAAAATAGCTTACCCGCGACCTCTACGAGCAGACCCACCAATTTAGAGCTTCGATTGAGGCTGTTGGCTTGCACCCAGCGGTCAAGTGCTCCACTAGACATTCCGTAGAGTTCCTCGCGCCAATGCGCGCTGTTCACAGCGAGAAGCACTTCTCGCTGAGCGGCAATGCGATTGTTGAATTCAGTCATCCTCTTACCTCTGCGAGTAGTTGACGTATCCAGGTTTGGATGGAAGGAACCGCCCTGAGTACAAGCATAACCTCTTCGTCCGACAGCGCAAGGCCAATCCCCCGCGTTGACAACACTCGCGCGCGCGTGAGGACGCCAAATGCTTCTGCGTCCACGCTCAGAGGCACATCAATCAACAAGGGTGATCTCCTTGAAAAAACGGGATGGCCACGCCAGATAGAATAGCAGGTGGCAAAGTTTCTAATACCTAGGAACATGCAAGACAGATTGAAAGTGGCGTTCACTCGGGTTTTCGATAGTTGATTAAACGAATCAGAAAAAAGGTTAGCGAACTTTTCGCAGTCCTCCGCTCCAGCTGTGTAGGCTACGGGAGCTCCCAGCGACGCGATGAAGTCTATACCATCTGACGAAAACAATAGCCTAGATTCCAAATGGAGGTGCCAAGCAAACGGATTTCCTTCTGCCCATAGGCTGCGCAATCGATCATGCTGATATACCGAAAATTTTTCAGTGTCGATGTCAGAATTGGGCCCTGTGATGCAGGCAAGGAGGTCGACATCTGATGACTTATCAACTTCACCCCGGCAAATCGAGCCAAACGCGTAAAAGTGTATATTCATCGGCGACCAAAGCGCTTGACCAGGAGCGCGGTGAGCAACGATAACGCAATTAGCCTTGCAGCAACGATCGCCGACGCGGCTGCGATAGTGTGGGATGGACGAGAAAGTGTCCCGAGGAATATTGCCGGAGCGGCCTTCAGACTCTCCCAGTAGTCTAGGATCGTGGCCGCGCCGCTGGAAGCATTTGCATCGTAGGCAGCAATGATCATCATCACAATAATGATCGTCCGCAGCAGCTTAGAAATACTCTCGCCATTCCCCCAGATAAAATGAAGCACCCAAAACTCAACCCAAGCCAGAAACTGGCGAACGCGCAGAAGGCCAGGGTACTTCTTACGGTGAAACTCAATTTCAGATTGCCAAGACTCAAGTAAATGACGTGACGTAGCATCAAGTTCTTGTGTAATTGCCTCATTGACCGCTTTTGCATCCCCAACCTGTTGGAAGTTCATACGCAACGAGCGCGCGAAACGCATCTTGAGGTTATGCTCCTTGGGACTCCAAGAAGTCAAAATATCGGAGTCGATTTGACAACGTTCGAAGGCATAGGTTTATACACATCTCCAGTCCGCCAAGAATGCCCGACAGACAACACCGGTGCCGGGAAAAACCGTTAACATTCAAGCACTTGCGAATTGTGTTGTAAACCCTTGAAATTTCAGGTTTACTCTTGTCTTTTGCCTCAAGCAATTATGACTGAATCGACGCACTGGACGGACGTGGAATTTGCTGAACTTTACCTTGGGGATGCCCGCCTCGACAGGCGCGCAAGGAAGATCATGGAGCGCTTTTCGGATAGGCCGGCGGCCAGCATCCCCAAGTCGTGCAACGGCTGGGGCGAAACCATCGCCACGTACCGGTTTCTCGAAAACGAGGCCGTCGAGTGGCG
>NZ_FOTW01000044.1 GCF_900114705.1 Rugamonas rubra | reverse complement strand
GGAAGTGCAGTAATGCATTAAGCTAACCAGTACTAATTGCCCGTACGGCTTGTCCCTATAACCTTAGCAGGTTGTAAGAATGAGAAGTTACGTGTCGCCTGAGTTGTTGAGACATACTTCATTACCCCATTCTTTACTGATACTTCTTCCCAATTTTAGAGTCTCGCTGCCCAATCGGGAGCGAACACTCGTACAAGTCAATGCCTGATGACCATAGCAAGTTGGTACCACCCCTTCCCATCCCGAACAGGACCGTGAAACAACTCTGCGCCGATGATAGTGCTGCAACCAGTGTGAAAGTAGGTTATCGTCAGGCTAGTTATTCTAAAAAACCCCTTCCAGTGATTTGGTCGGGGTTTTTTTTCGTCCATTGAATCTATCCGCAAGGCCTGTCGCTGCTACGGTGATGTGACAGCTGTCCCAAATTGGCACAGGCTTGCCGCCGGTGTTGTGCTGCAAGGGCATCTTCGCCCGGCAAGCCCCCGATACATCGACATGCTTCACGTGGCATGGCAATTGCTCTTACTGCTGTATTCCATTAAAAACAGTAGGAGACACCCATGAAACACCTTCGCACTTTCGCTACCGTCCTCATCGCCGCCTCGGCCCTGACCACGGCGCTGGCCACGGCCCACGGCAACATCATTCCGCAGACCGTCGACACGGCAGGCTTGACCCCGCTCGGCGAGAAGTGGCGCGACGAGAATCCTTATCGCGGCAACAAGGTGGCGTTGAAGCTCGGTGCCTCCGCCTACAACCAAAACTGCGCCCGCTGCCACGGCCTGGATGCGATCACAGGCGGCATCGCGCCCGACCTGCGCATGCTCGACCGCGACTGTACCAGCATCAAGAACGAAACCAAGAAGCAAGCCTGCTACAAGGAAACGGACGCCTATTACCTCACCTCCATCCGTCGCGGCAAGGTGCGCAATGGCGCCGTCTACATGCCGCCGTTTGAGGGCGTGTTCAGCCAGGAAGCCATGTGGGCCGTCAAAACCTATCTGGAAGCGCGCCGCGAAACGAACTGAGTTACGACGCTTCATCGCTGGCCAACTCCTGATCCAAAGGTGATTTCCATGTTCCCAAAATACTTACGCGCCGCGGGCGCGGCCTGTTCGCTCGCCGCCGTGCTGTTGTGCGTCGCTTCGCCGGCCCGTGCCGACTGGAGCAAGATCCAACAGTCCGGTACGCTGAAGGTGGCCGTCTACAACGAGTTCGCGCCGTTTTCGGATCGCGGCGCGGGCATCGATGTCGATCTTGCCCAGGCGTTGGCTGGCAAGTTGGGCCTCAAGCTCAACCTGCTGCCCTTCCCCGCCGGTGAAAACCTCAACGACGACCTGCGCAATATGGTGTGGAAGGGGCACTATCTCGGCTATGGCCCGGCCGACGTGATGTTGCACGTGCCGGTCGAGCCGCAACTGATGAACGAGAACGGCAAGGTGCAGATTTTGGCGCCGTACCACGTCGAGACGGTGCGCCTGGTGCGCAGCGCGCGCGCGATTCCGGCGTATGCCGGGCTCGATTCTTTGGACGGCAAAAAAATCGGCGTCGAGAAGGTGTCGATCGCCGCGATGGTGATGCTGGGCGAGGGCAACGGCCGCTTCCGCGACGACGTGCGCATCTTCGACACGGCCGCCGAGGCCCTGGAGCAGTTGAAGGCCGGCGCCATCGACGCCGTGCTGGCCAACCGCTCCGAGATCGAGGCGGTGTTCAAGAGCGATCCGGCCTATCCGCTGAGCGAGGCCACCTTCCAGCGGCTGCCGCGCGCCGGCTGGGCCGTCGGCATGGCGGTGCGCAAGGACGACGTCGAGGTGGCCAAGCTGTTGCAGGCCGCCGTCAACTCGCTGCGCGACAGCGGCGAGCTGCAGGCGATCTTCAACAAATACGGCGTGAATGTGGTGCGGCCATGATGGCGGCCGGCAGCCGTCGCCTTCCACTGGCCTGCGCGGTTCTGCTGGCCTTGGCTTCGATGCAGGCGCAGGCGCAGCAGGCCGCCCCGGGTGGAACGGGCGGCGCGGGCGCGCTGGCCGTGCCGAACGATTATCCCGCCTTGGCCATGCTGTCGGTCGACATAATCGGCGTGGCGCCGTTGCCCGGCTTGGGCGTCGAGCGGCGCCTGCTGCCGTATTCGGTGCAGACGGCGTCGGCGAAGAACAGCGAGCAGGCGCCGGGCGAAAACCTGAGCGAATTCATGGCGCGCAATCTGAGCGGTGTGAACGTCAACGAGATCTCGGGCAGCCCGTTTCAAAACGATATAACCTTTCGCGGCTTCCGCGCCTCGCCGGTGCTGGGCACCTCGCAGGGCATCTCGGTGTACCTGGACGGCGTGCGGGTGAACGAACCGTTCGGTGACGTGGTCAACTGGGACATGTTACCGGAGGCGGCCATCGGCAGCGTGCTGCTGGTGCCCGGCTCGAATCCGCTGTACGGCCTGAACACGCTGGGCGGCGCGCTCGCGTTGACCAGCAAATCAGGCCGCAGCCATCCCGGCTTCGAGGCCGACGTCTCGACCAGCAGCAGCGGCCAACGGCGCAGCGATCTGGCCTATGGCATCAGCGGCGCGGACCACTGGCACGCCTTCCTGGCCGCCACCGTGTTCAACGACCGTGGTTGGCGCGAGCATTCCGACGGCCGCCTGGGCAACGCCTACTTGAAGCTGGGCCGCGCCAGCGGCGACAGCGATTGGAGCCTGGCCCTGCTGGCCGGCAGCAGCCGCCTGGTCGGCAACGGCCTGCTGCCGAGCTACCGCGTCACCGAAGACGGTCTGCAGGACGGCTTGTATGAAAGCCAGCGCCGCGCCGCCTACACCTTCCCCGACGAGACGCGCAACCGCTTGCGCCAGGCGGTGCTGGCGATAACACAGCGGTATGGCGAGCGCACTGAGTTGTCGGCCAACGCCTACGTGCGCAACAGCCGGCGCGACACCGTCAACGGCGACGTCGCCGACGAGTATGCCGATTATGTGCGCGACTGCGCGGCCGGCTTTTTGGCCGACGGCGCGGCGGCCGATCCCGCCTCCTGCCATGACAGCCAAAGCGAGGGCGCCGCGCTGCATACGGCGTCCTTCAACACCACCCGCACGCGGCAGACCGGCCGTGGTTTCAGCGTCAACCTGAGCACCGACTTGGCCAGCCACCGCCTGGTGCTCGGCACCAGCTACGACGCCAGCAGCGTCAGCTTCGCCCAGTTCACCCAGGCCGCCGACTTCACGCCGCAACGCGCGGTGCTGGCCGACGGCACGGCCGAGCGCGAGGCCGAGTCTTCCGTCACCGGCAGCGCGCACAGCTGGGGCTTGTATGCGGCCGACACCTGGCAGCTGGCGCCGGCAACGCATTTGACGGCGTCGGCGCGCTACAACCTGGCGCGCGTCAGCAATGCTCTGGTCAACGGCGACGCGGCCCAGCCGGAAGAACGCTTCACCTATCGCAAGCTCAATCCGGCCGTCGGCATCACGCACGATGCCAACGCGGCCTTGACCTTGTTCGCCAATCTGTCGCAAAGCAATCGCGTGCCGACGGTGATCGAACTCGGTTGCGCCGACCCGGCGCAGCCTTGTCGTCTGCCGGTCGGCCTGCAGTCCGATCCCTACCTGAAACAGGTGGTGTCACGCAGTGTCGAGGCGGGCGCGCGGTGGACGGCGGGACGCGGCGCAAGCGTGTCGGCGTCGCTATACCGCATCGTCAACCGGGACGACATCCTGTTCCGCAGCGCCGGCGCGACCCAGCAGGGCTACTTCTCCAATTTCTCGCGCACGCGGCATCAAGGCATGGATTTGAACGCCAGCGCGCAGGCCGGCACGGTGACGGCGCGGCTGGCATACAGCTATCTGGACGCCAGCTACGACGCCGACGGCGAGTTGTTCACCGGCGCGCGCAACGTCAAGGTGGGGCCGGGCACGCGCATCGCCGGCCTGCCGCGCCACACGCTCAAGCTGGGACTGGACTGGCGCGCCATGCCGGCGCTGACCTTGGGCGCCGACCTGCAGGCCGTGTCCGACATGCTCAGCCAGGGCAACGAGGACGGGTTGCGCGCCGATCCCGTGGAAGGCGAACCGCTCAAGTACGCCGACTGGCGCATCCGTGGCTACGCCTTGCTCAGCCTGCGCGCCAGCTATCGTCCGGCACCGGGCTGGGAGTTGTTCGCCCGGGTCGGCAACGTGACCAACCGCCGTTATGAAAGCTACGGCGCGGTGGCACTCGACATGTTCCCGCAAGGCCGTCTGCTGCAACCGCACGACAATCCGGCCGAGGCGGCGCTGGCCCGCTTTGTCGCACCCGGCGCACCACGTTCCGTGGTGGCCGGTCTGCGTTACCGCTTCTAGAAGGCGTACTGCGCACTGGCTCCCAGCAGCCAGTTGCGCCCAGGCGCCGCCTCGTAATAGCGCTTGTTGGTGTCACCAACGATCAGCGAACCCACATACACCTTGTCGAGCAGGTTGTTCACGCGGATGAACTGCTTGAAGCGCCAGCCGCCCCAGTTCTGGCTGGCGTTGACGCGCGCGTTGAGGATGCCGTAGCCGGGCGCCGGCCTGTCCAGGTTGGCGTCCTCGGCGTAGATCCGGCTGCTGGCCTGCGCCTCCAGCGCGGCGCCGAAGCGTTCGGCGCTATCCTTCCAGGCCAACTCCGAGTAGGCGTTCGCGTTCGGCACGCCGGGCAGCCGGCTGCCGCGCTGCACCGCGCCAAAGCCCTGTTGATACACCGCGCGCAGCGTGGTCAGCGCCAGGCGCGAGCTGAAGCCGTGCTTCCACGACGAGTCCAGCGACAGTTCGGCGCCCTGGCGCAGCGTGCTGCTGGCGTTGCGATAGCTGGTGCGGCCGCCGTTGGAACTGTCGACCACCAGCTCGTCGCTGGTGCGCACCTGGAACAGGGCGGCGTTCATGCGCGTGCCCTGATCCAGCCGCGCCTTGACGCCGGCCTCCAGGTGGGTGCTTTGCGCCGCCTTCAAATTGAAGTTGAAGCCGGCGGCGGCGCCGGAATAGAACAGCTCGTTGAGGGTCGGCGCTTCGAAGCCGCGCGCGGCGCTGGCGTAGACGTTCAGACGCGGCGACACCTGGTACAGCAGGCCGAGCACCGGCGTGGTGTGGCTGTAGCTGAGCGAGCCGCTGTCGTTACCGTTGCTGGCGAAGTGGTCGTCGACCTCGACCTTCATGCGGCTGTGGCGCAGGCCGGCGCTGAGCAGCCAGGGGCCGGACTGCCACTCCGTCTGCACGTAGGGATCGACGCTGGAGACGGTGTCCCGCTCGTCGCGGCGCAGCTTGCCGCGCACGCCGAACTGGGCGCCGACGAAGTTCTCGTAGCCCTGGCGGGCGTCGGACGAGCGGCCGTAGTCGATGCCGATCGTGGTGCTCAGTTTACCGCCGGCCAGCTGGACCACGTGCAGCCAGTTGATGTCGCTGCCATAGAAGTCGCGGTCGAAGTCGACCACGCCGCCGGAGTGGCTGGCCGGCGCCTGGAAGCCCTTGGAGAAGGCCTGGTACTGGATCACCTGGCGGTTGCCGGCGTAGGCGGTGACGCGCAGGCGGTCGTCGCCGAAGCGCTGTTCCCAGCTGGCGCCGAGCTGCTGGTGGTCGATGCTCTTGCGGGTGTCGTAGCGTTCGGCGAAAGTGCGCTTGGACGACTGGGTGTCGGTGCTGTCGATCTCGCCGGCGCGCGGGTCGCGTAGGAAGGTGGCCCACTGCACGCCGAGCGGGTCCTGGGTGTCGTGCTGGCGCAGGCCGTTGGCGACGATGGTCAGTTTGGCGCCGTCGAGTGGCGCCAGGGTCAGCTTGGCCATTGCCTGCTCGCGCCGGGCGGCGCTGTGGCTGCGGTAGCCGTCGGTGTCGAAGCGCGACGCGTCGAGCACATAGCCGACCGCGCCGGCTTTGCCCCGGGCGTTCAGGTCGAGCTTGCGGGCGCCGTCGCTGCCGCCGACCAGCGTGGTCTCCAGCGTCGGCGCACCGTCGCCGTCGCGGGTGAACAACTGGATCACGCCGCCGGAGTGGTTGCCGTAGATGGCCGAGAAGGGGCCGCGCAGCACCTCGATGCGTTCGGCCATGTCGAGGTTGAAGGTGGCCGCCTGGCCCTGGCCGTCGGGCATGCTGGCCGGGATGCCGTCGGCGATCAGGCGCACGCCGCGTACGCCGAAGGCCGAGCGCGCGCCGAAGCCGCGCGAGGAGATCTGCAAGTCCTGCGCGTAGTTTTGCCGGTTCTGCGCGACCAGGCCGGGCACGGCGGCCAGCGCCTCGGAGGCGTTGACGCGGGCCTGGCCGTCGCGGATGCGGGCGGCGTCGAGCACGTCGATGGCGGCCGGTAGGTCGAAGCTGGCATGGCCGACGCGGGTGCCGCTGACCACCACCACCTCGGCCGACGCAGCGGCGTCGGCGCCGTTCGAGTCGGCGCTGGCGGAATAGGCGGCCGGCGCCAGCGCCGCGCTACCGGCGGTGAATAGGGCGGCGATCGCGTTCAAACGAAAGGGGTGCTGCTTCATGGTGTCTCCAAGCTGGTGAGGTGAAGGTGCCGCTTCGGCGCGGTTGCGCCGGCTGGTCTGGTCTTTTGTAGTAAGCAATATGCCTGCCATGGCTTTGGCGCGGCGCGCGGCATCGACGCTGTGCGCGGCGCGGCGCCTGGCACGGCGATTGCATCTTCTTTCGCGCACGCGCGCGATTCCGCGCGCGGCTGATGAAAGGCCGTGCCGTGAACAACCTGAACCAAACATCCCTTGCGCTGCGCGCGGCGGCGCTGGCGTGCAGCCTGCTAGTTGGTGGCGTGGCGCTGGCGGCGCCGTTCGCCTACGTGCCGAACGAGAAGTCGGGCAGCATCAGCGTCATCGACACCGCCAACGCCACAGTCGTGCGCACCATCAGCGCCGGCACGCGGCCGCGCGGCATCGCCAGCGATCCGTCCGGGCAGCGCCTGTACGTGACCGACGCCGCCAGCAACGAGCTGCTGGTCATCGACAGCGGCAACGGCGTGATGCTGAAGCGGATTGCGCTTGGCAAGTCGCCCGAGGGCGTCAGCGCCTCGGCCGACGGCAAGTACATCGCCGTCGCCGTCGAGGAGAGCAACAGCGTCAGCCTGATCGACGCGGCCAGCGGCGCTCTGCTGGCCGATATCAAGGTGCAGGGCAAGAATCCCGAGCATGCTGTGTTCAGCCCGGACGGCCGCTGGCTGCTGGTCAGCGCCGAGGAGGCCGAGCAGGTCGACGTGATCGACGTCGCGGCGCGGCGGCAGAGCGGCAGCATCGCGGTCGGCCTGCGGCCGCGCGGCATCGGCTTCGCGCCGGACTCGAGCCGCGCCTACGTCGCCTGCGAGATGGTCAACACCGTCTTCGTCATCGACATGGCCAGCCAACGGGCGGTGGCCAAGGTGGCCGCCGGGCGCAACGCCAACGGCATTGCGGTGCACCCGGACGGTAAACACGTGTATGTCTCCAACGGCACCGACGGCAGCGTGATGGTGATCGACACGGCGCGCAACGCGGTCAGCGCCACCATCGCCGTCGGCAAGCGGCCCTGGAACATGGCGCTGACGCCGGACGGCGCCACGCTGTATGTCGCCAACGGCCGCTCCAACAGCGTCTCGGTGATCGACACGGCGAGTGCCAGCAAGAGCGCCGAGGTGGCCGTCGGCGAGCTGCCCTGGGGTGTGGTGATTCGTTGAATGATGTGACAACTGTTCCAAACTTGAACAGGTGTCGCAGGGCGGAGCGGGCGCGGCGGCGGTGGCGCCGCCGGCGGGGAGGCGCTCCTCCCCTCTGACAACCCGCATTCCAACGCGCCTCCCGCCCGGCGCGAAGGAGCTGGCACGGCACTTGCGAAAAGAGACATGTGCCCAACCGGCCCCGTTTCCATAACGGCTCATAACCAAAGCAGAAAGAGGACGACAATGAATCTCGCGGACATCAGCAAACTGGGTGTAGCCAACCCATTCAAACCACGTTACGACAACTACATCGGCGGCAAATTCGTCGCGCCGGTGAACGGTCTCTACTTCGGTAACATCACGCCGATCACCGGCCAGGTGTTCTGCGAGATCGCCCGCTCCACCGCCGAGGACGTCGAACTGGCGCTGGACGCGGCCCACGCCGCCAAGGCCGCCTGGGGCAAGACCTCGCAAACCGAGCGCGCCAACATCCTCAACAAGATCGCCGACCGCATGGAGGCCAACCTGGCCCTGATCGCGACGGCCGAGACCATCGACAACGGCAAGCCGATCCGCGAAACCATGGCGGCCGACATTCCGCTGGCGATCGACCACTTCCGCTACTTCGCCGGCTGCATCCGCGCCCAGGAAGGCTCGGTCGCACAGATCGATTCGGAGACCTACGCCTACCACTTCCACGAGCCGCTCGGCGTGGTCGGCCAGATCATCCCTTGGAACTTCCCGATCCTGATGGCGGTGTGGAAGCTGGCGCCGGCGCTGGCCGCCGGCAACTGCGTGGTGTTGAAGCCGGCCGAACAGACCCCGGCTTCCATCATGGTACTGATCGAATTGATCGGCGACCTGCTGCCGCCGGGCGTGCTCAACATCGTCAACGGCTTCGGCCTGGAGGCGGGCAAGCCGCTGGCCTCGAACAAGCGCATCGCCAAGATCGCCTTCACCGGCGAAACCGGCACCGGCCGCCTGATCATGCAGTACGCGGCGCAGAACCTGATCCCGGTGACGCTGGAACTGGGCGGCAAGTCGCCGAACATCTTCTTCGCCGACGTGATGGACGCCGACGACGACTTCTTCGACAAATGCCTGGAAGGCTTCGCCATGTTCGCGCTGAACCAGGGCGAGGTGTGCACCTGCCCGTCGCGCGTGCTGATCCAGGAATCGATCTACGAGAAGTTCATCGAACGCGCGCTCAAGCGCGTCGCCGCCATCAAGCAGGGCAACCCGCTCGACTCGTCGACGATGATCGGCGCCCAGGCCTCGCAGGAGCAGATGGAGAAAATCCTCTCCTACATGGACATCGGCAAACAGGAAGGCGCCGAGCTGCTCGCCGGCGGCGCGCGCAACAACCAGAGCGGCGACCTGGAGGGCGGCTACTACGTCACCCCTACCGTCTTCAAGGGCCACAACAAGATGCGCATCTTCCAGGAGGAGATCTTCGGCCCGGTGGTGTCGGTCACCACCTTCAAGGATGAAGCCGAAGCGCTGGAAATCGCCAACGACACCTTGTACGGCCTGGGCGCCGGCCTGTGGACGCGCGACGGTTCGCGCGCCTTCCGCGTCGGCCGCGGCATCCAGGCCGGCCGCGTCTGGACCAACTGCTACCACCTGTACCCGGCCCACGCCGCGTTCGGCGGCTACAAGCAGTCGGGCATCGGCCGCGAAAACCACAAGATGATGTTGGACCACTACCAGCAGACCAAGAATCTTCTGGTCAGCTACAGCCCGAAAGCGCTGGGCTTCTTCTAACTGCGGCACCGTGCCCCGCCGCGTCCGCGGCGGGGCTTCTGAAAGGCTCACCATGCATAACGCTATCGCGCGCGTCACGGCCACCGCCGCCGCGTTGGAGATGATCGCCCGCCTGCGCCTGCAGCACGGCCCGCTCATGTTCTTCCAGTCGGGCGGCTGCTGCGACGGCAGCGCGCCGATGTGCTACGCGTCCGGCGAGTTCAATCTCAGCGACACCGACGTCTACCTCGGCAACCTGGATGGCACGCCTTTCTACATGGGGCTCGAGCAGTTCGAGTACTGGGAACACACGCAGCTGATCATCGATGTGGTGAATGGTAATGGCGGCATGTTCTCGTTGGATAACGGCACCGGGCAGCGTTTTTTGACGCGCTCGCGCCTGTTCACCGACGAGGAGCTGGGCATGCTGCATCAGGCCGAGCAGGGCAGGGGCCGCAACGCGTTTAAATCCGATAATTAAAAATAGAGGGGAAGATTGTGCAGAAAAAAATCATCGCAGTATGCCTAGGCTTGGCCGGCATGACGTTGGCGCAGGCCGCCGATGTCACCACCGCCATGCTGAACAAGGCATCCAAGAGTACCGACAGCGTGCTGTCGTTCGGTATGGGCGCGGAAGGCCAGCGCTACTCGCCGCTCACCCAGGTCAACACCGGCAACGTCGCCAAGCTGGCGCCGGCCTGGTCGTTCTCCTTCGGCGGCGAGAAGCAGCGCGGCCAGGAGTCGCAACCGCTGATCTACAAGGGCAAGATGTTCGTCACCGCGTCGTATTCGCGCATCTTCGCGATCGACTTGAAGACCGGCGCCAAGCTGTGGAAGTATGAGCACCGTCTGCCCGACGGCATCATGCCTTGCTGCGACGTGGTCAACCGTGGCGCCGCGCTGTACGGCAACCTGGTCATCTTCGGCACGCTCGACGCCTATCTGGTGGCGCTGGACCAGGACACCGGCAAGATTGTCTGGAAGGAGAAGGTCGACGACTACGCGGCCGGCTATTCGATGACGGCGGCGCCGTTGATCGCCAACGGCGTGTTGCTGACCGGTGTGTCCGGCGGCGAGTTCGGCGTTGTCGGCCGCGTCGAGGCGCGCAATCCGGCCACCGGCGATCTGCTGTGGACCCGGCCGACAGTCGAAGGCCATATGGGCTACCGCTACGACAAGGACGGCAAGGCGATCGAGAACGGCATCTCCGGCACGCTGAACAAGACCTGGCCGGGCGACCTGTGGAAAACCGGCGGCGCCTCGACTTGGATGGGCGGCACCTACGACGCCGGCACCGGCCTGGCCTACTTCGGCACCGGCAATCCGGCGCCGTGGAACAGCCACCTGCGTCCCGGCGACAACCTGTTCTCCTCGTCGACCGTGGCGCTGGACGTGAAGACCGGCCAGATCAAATGGTCCTACCAGAACACGCCAAACGATTCGTGGGACTTCGACGGTGCCAACGAGTTCGTCACCTTCGACATGGATGGCAAGCGTTACGGCGGCAAGGCCGACCGCAACGGCTTCTTCTACGTGATCGACGCGAACAACGGCAAGCTGCAGAACGCCTTCCCGTTCGTGAAGAAGATCACCTGGGCCAGCAGCATCGACCTGAAGACCGGCCGACCCAACTTCATCAAGGAGAACCGTCCGGGCGATCCGACCAAGGGCGAAGAGGGCAAGAAGGGCAGCACCGTGTTCTCGGCGCCGGCCTTCCTCGGCGCGAAGAACCAGATGCCGATGGCCTACAGCCCGCAGACCAAGTTGTTCTATGTGCCGGCCAACGAATGGGGCATGGACATCTGGAACGAGCCGATCAGCTACAAGAAGGGCGGCGCCTTCCTTGGCGCGGGCTTCACCATCCGCCCGCTGAACGAGGACTACATCGGCGCGATGCGCGCGGTCGATCCGAAGACCGGCAAGATCGTTTGGGAGATCAAGAACAACGCGCCACTGTGGGGCGGTGTGATGACCACCGCCGGCGGCCTGGTGTTCTACGGCACGCCTGAGGGCTACCTGAAGGCGGTCGACGCCAAGAACGGCAAGGAACTGTGGAAGTTCCAAACCGGCTCCGGCGTGGTGGCGCCGCCGGTCACTTGGCAGGATGGCGATACGCAGTACATCGCCGTGGTCTCCGGCTGGGGTGGCGCGGTGCCGCTGTGGGGCGGCGAGGTGGCCAAGAAGGTCAACTTCCTCGAACAGGGTGGTTCCGTCTGGGTGTTCAAACTGCCGGCCAAGTAATTCGATTGAGCCGCGTTCAGGAGTCAAGGGTTGATATGCCCTCTCCAGCCTGAACGCTTTTTTCTGACGGCTTCGGCCGTCAGTTTTTTTTTGTAGGCCTTGCTGGCGCTGGTGCGCTTTGACGATAGGTCTAATTGTGAACAGTGGCGCAACAGTCTGATCCAGTTCTGCACACCGTGTGCGTCGCGCCGCGCGCCTTCCCCCCGTAAGCGCCGGCGGGCATGCAAATTGCGAAGGTGAAGTTACATCAAACGCGATGTATCACCAACAAACCGATAAGAAACGGGGACAACAAATGAAGAAGATTTTCGTACTGGGCGCGCTGGCTGCAGCGGCAACGCAATCCGCGCAGGCGGTCGATTTCAAGGCCGGTGACTGGAACCTGTCGCTGGGCGGCATCGTCAACGCCTACTACACGCAAGTGTCCTGCTCGGGCGACGCGGTCGGCGGACTGGCGCTGGGCGGCAAGGCGCTCGGCTGCGGAGGCGAGAACGGCCGCACCACCATCGGCAACGGCCTGCTGCCGAACGGCCTGGTGACGTCGGCCTCGTCGCGCCAGGGCGACTACGACATCAAGGCGCTGATCGGCATCTACAGCGCCACCGCCACCGACAGCGCCATCGCGCAGAACAACGTGGTCGACGTGCGCCAGGCCTACTTCACCTTCGGTAACGCGCAGATGGGCACGGTCAAGCTGGGCCGCGACAACGGCATCTTCGGCGCCAACGCCATCTTCGGCGACATGACCTTGATCGGCGCCGGCGCGCCGGTGCAGGCGACCCAGCGCGGCCGCGTCACGCTGGGCCACATCGGCGCCGGCTACAGCTATGTGGGCTACTACGGCCAGATCGCCTACAGCTCGCCGAAGTCCTCGTCCGGCCTGAGTGTGGACGCGGCGCTGGTCAGCCCGGTGGCCGACACGCCGATCATCGCCGGCCCGCGCTACAGCACCAAGTCGAGCCCGCAGGTACAGGCGCAGCTGAGCTACGCGGCCGACGGCTTCAAGGGCTGGCTGGGCGTGAAGACGCAGAAGTTCACCACCACCACGCCGGGCACGGGCGACCTGACCATGTCCGGCATGGAGCTGGGCGCCTCGTACAGCAACGGCCCGGCTGCACTGCTGGCCAACTTCCAGGCCGGCAAGGCGCTGGGCATCCTGTCGGACGCCGACCAGGGCGACACCAAGTCGAAGAACTACTTCGTGCAGGGCACCTACAAGGCGGCCGACAAGCTCAAGCTGGGTCTGAGCTACGGCATCAGCAAGAACGACGACAACACCGCCGGCACCGGCGGCCTGAAGTCGAACGCCAACCTGACGCTGGGCGCGTACTACAACATCACCAGCGCCATCACGCTGATTGGTGAAGTCGGCCAGACCCGCTCGAAGGCCTTCGCCGGCGGCGAAGGTAAGCTCAACGGCGCCTCGTTCGGCGGTATCATCTTCTTCTGATCGCTGGCAGGCGGTGGCGTGGCTGCCGCCGCCTGCATAACAAGGCAGACATGCGAATTCTGTTCAAGCTTGTATTCACCATGCTGGCACTGCTGATGACGGCGGCGCCGGCACCGGCACTGGCGGGCGTGATGACGCACGACGAGTTGGTACGGCGCTTTCCGGCGCCGCTGATCGTCGGTCAGAAGGACGCCGAGCTGGCCGCTTGGCCGCTGTTCAAGCAAAACGCCACCGCGACCGAGCTGGTGGGCTATGTGTTCGAATCGGCCGACCTGGCGCCGATTCCGGGTTTCTCCGGCGTGCCGCCGAATATGCTGGTGACGATCGACACCAAGGGCGGCTTCCTCGACGTGGTCATGCTGTCGCAGCACGAGCCGGTGTTCCTCGACGGTCTGGGCGAGGGGCCGCTGCTGCAGTTCGTCAAACAGTACCAGGGCCTGTCGCTCAAGCAGAGCATCAGCATCGAGACCAACACCAAGCGCGCGCGCCATCCCGACGCCGCGCATGCCTATATCGACGGCGTCTCCAAGGCGACGGCGTCGGTGCGCATCATCAACCAGAGCGTGCTGGCGGCGGCGCTGAAGGTGGCGCGCAAAAAGCTGGGCTTCGCGGCGGGCCGCGACCCGGACATGATCGCGCGCGTGCGCCAGGACGTGTTCGACAGCCGCAGCACCGAGCAGCTGTTGGCCGACGGCCTGGTCGCGCATCTGCGCGTGAGCAACCGCGACGTCGAGAAGCTGTTCGCCGGCAGCCCGG
The DNA here is from genome assembly GCF_900114705.1 of Rugamonas rubra. GTDB lineage: Bacteria > Pseudomonadota > Gammaproteobacteria > Burkholderiales > Burkholderiaceae_D > Rugamonas > Rugamonas rubra. The sequence continues at coordinate 4,618 of NZ_FOTW01000044.1, read as the reverse complement.
GCGCCGGCCTGGATGCGCAGGCGCTGCAGCGGCCCGACGAAGTGTTCATCGACCTGTACCTGGCCTATGCGTCGGTGCCGTCGGTGGGCCGCAATGTGCTGACGGCGCGCGGCTGGACCAAATTGAAGGGCCGGCTGGACGACGGCGACCACGCGATGCTGGTCATGTCCACCGGCCGGCACAGCATCATCGGCGAGGAGTTCGTGCGCGGCAGCGTGTCCGACCGGCTGTTGTTGAAGCAGGACGGCCTGCCGATCGATATGCGCGACCTGGATCTGGAGCTGGCGCTGGCCGACAGCCTGCATCTGCCGGACGCCAGCGTCACGGCCCTGCGCATCATCAGCCAGGCCGGCCTCGATCCGGGCAGTCCCATGGAGTTTTCGCTGCCGATCACGCGCAGCAAGGGCATCGTCTATCCGGAGCGCTTCACGCGCGAGTTGAAGATCGCGTATCGCCTACCGGCGCGGTTTTATCTGGCGGGGGAGGGCAACAACAAGTCTTGGCAGGGCGTGTGGGGCAGCCGGCGCGACGAGCTGCTGGTGCTGGGCGTGGCGCTGGCCGTGTTGGCGCTGGCGCTGGCCATGCAGCGCCGCCTGAGCGCGAACGGCCGCCGCTTCGCCTGGTTCCGCGCCGGCTTCCTCGCCTTCACGGTGGGCTTTGTCGGCTACTACGCGCAGGGGCAGCTGTCGATCGTCAACCTGACCGGCGTGGCGCAGGCGCTGCTGGCCGGGCGCGGCCTGGAGTTCCTGCTGTTCGATCCGATGACCGTGGTGCTGTGGCTGTTTGTGGCGCTGTCGCTGCTGCTGTGGGGGCGCGGCACCTTCTGCGGTTGGCTGTGCCCCTTCGGCGCGTTGCAGGAGTTGACGGGCAAGCTGGCGCAGTGGCTGCACATACCGCAGCTCAAGCTGCGCGGCGTGACCGACGCGCGCTTGAAGATTCTCAAGTACGTGCTGCTGGCGCTGATCATGGCCAGCACCTTGTTCCAGACCGAGCTGACCGACAAGCTGGTCGAGCTGGAACCGTTCAAGACCGCCATCACTTTGAACTTCGTCCGCTCGTGGCCGTATGTGGCCTACGCGGTCGGGTTGTTGTTGGCCAGTAGCTTCGTCTACAAGTTCTTTTGCCGCTACCTGTGCCCGTTCGGCGCGGCGCTGGCGCTGCTGGGCCGCGTCCGCCTGCTGGACTGGATTCCACGCCGCAGCGAGTGCGGCACGCCGTGCCAAACCTGCCGCCACCGTTGCGACTACCAGGCCATCAAGCCCGATGGCAAGGTGGTCTACGAGGAGTGCTTCCAGTGCTTGGACTGCGTGGTGATCTATGAAAGCGACGAGAAGTGTGCGCCGTTGATGCTGGAGCTGAAACGCTCCCGCACCATTCCGATTATGCCCGTGCAAAGGAGTTCCTGATGCGTCGTCGAAGCTTTATTTGCGCCGGTATCGGCGCCATGGCGGCGGTGGCCACGATCGCCGCGCGCAGCGGCATGCGGCGCCACAGTGGCGCTGCGCTGGCCTTCGGCACCACGATCGGCATCACGCTGATGCACGACGACGCGCGCCAGGCGCAGCTGGCGATCGAGGATGCCCTGAGCGCGGCGCAGTCGGTCGACCGCTTGATGAGCATCTACAACCGGGCCAGCCAGGTCTACCAATTGAATCGCGACGGTGTGCTGGCGCGGCCGCACCCGCACTTGCTGGCGGTGCTGGCGCAGGCGCGCGAGTTGTCGCGCCTGAGCGATGGCGCCTTCGACATCACCGTTCAGCCGCTGTGGCAAACCTTCAGCGCGGCGGCGCAGCAGTCGGCGCTGCCGTCGGACCAGCAGCGGCGGCGCGCGCATGGACTGGTCGACTGGCGCCAGCTTGACTTCGACAGCCGCCAAGCGCGCCTGCGCGGGGCCGGCATGGCGATCACCCTCAACGGGCTGGCGCAGGGCTACGCGGCCGACCTGGCATTGGCGGCGGTGCAGGCGCGCGGCGTGCGCCACGCCTTGATCGACGCCGGCGAATTCGTCGCGCGCGGACGCCGGCGCGGCGCCGACCCGTGGACGCTGGGAGTGCGCGACCCGCGCGAGGCCGACGCGCTGGCGGCAACGTTGTATATAGATGGCTGCGGCGTCGCCACCTCGGGCGACTACGAGGCGGCGTTCACGCCGGACTTCGCCCACCACCATATCTTCGACCCGGCGCTCGGCGATTCGCCCACCGAGTTGGCCAGCGTGACGGTGCTGGCGCCGAACGGCATGCTGGCCGACGGCCTGTCGACCGCCTTCATGGTGATGGGGCGCGACAGGGCGCGCGCCATGGCGGCGCAACTGCCCGGCGTGGACCTGATGACCATCGATAAGCAGGGTGGGGTGTGGCGCTCGGCCACCTTCCCGCCGACCGCCTGAACGGCTCACTTCAGGTTGGGCACCTTGCGGTAGATGGTGTTGCGCGAGACGCCCAGCGCGCGCGCCGTGGCCGAGACGTTGCCGCCGTGCGCCTCGAGCGACTTGAGGATCACCGACTGCTCCATCTCCTCCAGGTTGGCGCCGGTGGCGATCATCTGGGCGGTGCTATGGCTGTCGCCCAGGGTCTGCGCCACCTCGATATCGTCGAGGAAGTCGTCGGGCATGTGGCGCTGGCAGATCTCGTGCTCGTCGCCGGCCATGACGATGGCGGTGCGCAGCAGGTTGGTCAGCTGGCGGAAGTTGCCCGGCCATTTGTGCTGGTGGAACAGGCGCAGCAGCTCGGGCGAGATGGCGTGGCGCTCGCTGCCCGACTCGGCGGCGAGGATCTTCTTGACCACGGTGTCGAGGTCGGTGCGCTCGCGCAGTGGCGGCAGCTTGACCACCAGGCCGTTCAGACGGTAATACAAATCCTCGCGGAACAGGCCCTTGGCCATGCGCTCGCGCAGATTGTGGTTGGTGGCGCAGATGACTTCGACGTTGACGGGGATCGATTTGCCGCTGCCGAGCGGCGTCACCATGCGCTCCTGCAGCACGCGCAGCAGGCGCGCCTGCAGGCTGAAGGGCATGTCGCCGATCTCGTCGAGGAACAAGGTGCCGCCGTTGGCCTGCAGGATGCGGCCGATGGCGCCCTTCTTGCGGGCGCCGGTGAAGGCGCCGTCCTCGTAGCCGAACAGCTCCGACTCGATCAGCGTCTCGGGAATCGAGGCGCAGTTGACGGCGACGAAGGGGCTCATGGCGCGCGGCGAATCGTTGTGGATGGCCTGGGCCAGCAGCTCCTTGCCGGTGCCGGTCTCGCCCATGATCATGATGGGGATGTCGCGGCCGAGCACTTTGGATACCTTGTCGATCACCAGCTCCAGTTGCGGATCGCCGGTGCGCAGGTAGCGCAGACCGGACAGGCGGCGCGCCGCGCTGGCGGCATGGCCGGCCGCCGCGCTGCCGGCCGAAGGCGAGGGCGCGGTCGCCGGCGCGGTCGGCTCGGCGGCGCCCAGCGATTGCTGGAACACGCCGCTCGACAAGCGCAGTTGGGCGCGGCCGTAGACCCGCACGCCGCTGTGCATGCACAGGTTGAGCAGGCCGGGCGAGGCGGTGCGGTAGTGCTCATACAGCGCCGACACCGGCAAGCCGAACAAGGAGCTGAAGGTGTGTGACTGCAGCGCCGCGTAGGACAGGCCGAGCTGGAACAAGCCGTTGCGGTTGGCCGACAGGAAGCGGCCGCCGGGGCTGAACGAGGCGATGCCCTCCATCAGCGTGCCGATGAACTCGGGGCGGGCGTGGAAGTGGACGGTGATGGCGTCCTCGAAGGTGGCGGCGAACAGCTGGTTCTCGATCATCAACGCGGACATGCGCACCAGGGCCATGGTGTGCTTGTGGAAGCTGCGCTGGTCGCCGGAGACGTCGAGCACGCCGACCACGTTGCCCAGGTGGTCGGTGATTGGCGCCGCCGAGCAGGTCAGGAAGTGGTTGGCGGACAGGAAGTGCTGGTCGGCGTGGACCAGCGCCGGCGCCTTTTCGGCGATGGCGGTGCCGATCGCGTTGGTGCCCTTGCTGGCCTCGGACCAGGCCACGCCCGGTTGCAGCGCGACGCGGTTGGCCTTCTCGAGGAAGTCGTCGTCGCCCAGCGAGTGGACGATGACGCCGTTGGCGTCGGTCAGGATCACCATATTGTGGGTGTTGACGATCTGCTGGTACAGCGTCTCCATGGCCGGCACCGCATGGGTGTGCAGCAGGCGGTTCTTTTCGATCAGGACGGAGAGGGCGTCGGCTCGTATCGGGCTGAAATCGGCCGCGCCGTCCGGCGCCAGGCCGTAGGCCACCGAGCGCTGGTGCGAGGTTTCGATGATGAGCGGCATATTGTCGGCCCATCCGGCCGCCCTGGGCGTGCAGGTGGCGGGCACGGCGGCGCTATTCAGATCTTGAGCAGTCTGTCGGTACATGGGGTCTCGTCTCCAGTGAGCCGTGTTCTATGCACGGCCTTCTTGTAACTGCACAAGTGCTCCATAATGTAGCACCTGTGCAGAATGTGAGCAAAGCAAAGCGGGCTGCAGCGCGCCACTGTTGTTGCGTAACTGGAGAAGCAAGCTTGGTGCCAGCACCGGAAATAGTTCTTGTAAGTAAACAGTCGCTTTGCTATAGTTCGCCTCCCCGCAGAACGGAGCGCGCAAAACAGCG
>NZ_FOTW01000040.1 GCF_900114705.1 Rugamonas rubra | reverse complement strand
GAAGGTGCCCAGCACCACCGAGGCGCAGGCCGTCAACACGGCGATCTTGATCGACAGGCCGAAGCCGCTGATGATCTCCGTGTCGTTCATCAGCTCCATGTACCAGCGCACGGAGAAGCCGCTCCACACCATGTCCTGCCGCGAGCTGTTGAACGAGAAGACGATCAACACCAAAATCGGCAGGTAGAGGAAGACATAGCCGAGCGACAGCCAGCCACGGCCGAACCAACGTTGGATGAAGTTCCCGTTCATGCGCGTGCCTCCTGTTCCGCCTTGTACTTGTTGAAGATCGCCATCGGCACCAGGATCAGCAGGATCACCACCACCGTCACCGAGGAGGCCATCGGCCAGTCGTTGTTGGTGAAGAACTCGTCCCACAGCACGTGGCCGATCATCAGCGTCTCCGGGCCGCCGAGCAGTTCGGGAATCACGTACTCGCCGACCGCCGGAATGAACACCAGCATGGAGCCGGCGATGATGCCGGACTTCGACAGCGGCACGGTGATGCGCCAGAAGGTTTGCAGCGGCGTGGCGCCCAGGTCGGCGGCGGCTTCGAGGAAGCGCACGTCCATCTTCACCAGGTTGGCGTACAGCGGCAGGATCATGAAGGGCAGATAGGCGTAGGTCATGCCGATCACCAGCGAGAACGGGGTGTTCATCATGTGCAGCGGCTCGTTGATGATGCCGGCGCTGATCAACAGGTGGTTCAAAATCCCGTTGTTGGCCAGGATGCCCTTCCAGGCGTAGATGCGCAGCAGGAAGGAGGTCCAGAACGGCAGCATCACCATCATCAGCAGCACCGGGCGGATGGTCGGCCGCGAGCGCGCCATGAAGTAGGCGAAGGGGTAGCCGATGGTCAGGCACAGCAAGGTGGTGATGGCGGCGTACTTGAGGGAACTCAGGTAGGTCAGCACGTACAGATCGTCCTGCAAGATGAACAGGTAGTTGGCGATCTTGATCTTGAAGGTGATGACGCCGTCCACCAGCGTCATCAAGGTGCCGAAGGGGTTGCCGCCGGTGTCGGCCTCGGTGAAGCTGATGCGCGCGACGATCAGGAACGGCACCAGGAAGGCGCAGGCCAGCCAGGCGAAGGGCACGGCGATGACCAGCCGGCGGCCGGTCAGCCAACGCGCGGTGAGCAGCGAGGTGAGGAAGTTCTTCATGCGCTCCCCCGGCTTAGCTGGTCAGCACGACGACGTCGGCGCCGTCCCACCAAGCGAACACGCGCTGCTCGCGGCGCAGGCGGGTGTCGTCGTGGCGCTGGGCGTTGGTGCGCGCCACCTTCAGGTCGACGCCGCTGTCCAGATGGACGTGGTAGTGGGTCTCGTTGCCGAAGTAGGCCAGCGCGGTGATGCTGCCGGCGGCGCAGTTGTAGCCGTGTTCGGCGGCGCTGGCGCGCTGCTCGACGCTCGGCTCGTCCGGTTGGATGCAGATCTTCTCCGGCCGCACCGCCACCGACACTTCCATGCCCTCGGTGCCGGTGATGCCGTGCGGGATGAAGTGGCGCGTGCCGGGCGTGTCGACGACGACGTGGTCCGGCTCGTCGACCACGACGCGGCCGTTGAACAGGTTGACGCTGCCGATGAAGTCGGCGACGAAGCGGCAGTTGGGCGTTTCGTAGATCTCGCCCGGCGCGCCGACCTGCAGGATGCGGCCCTCGCTCATCACGGCGATGCGGGTGGCCATGCTCATCGCCTCGTCCTGGTCGTGGGTGACCATCACGCAGGTGACGCCGACTTGTTCGATGATGTTGACCAGCTCCATCTGGGTGCGCTCGCGCAGCTTCTTGTCGAGCGCGCCGAGCGGCTCGTCGAGCAGCAGCAACTGCGGCCGCTTGGCCAGGCTGCGCGCCAGCGCGACGCGCTGCTGCTGGCCGCCGGACAGCTGGTGCGGCTTGCGCTTGGCGTAGGCGCCCAGCTGCACCAGGGCCAGCATCTGCTCGACGCGGGCGGCGATGTCGGCCTTGGGCAGGCCGTCGCGGCGCAGGCCGAAGGCGATGTTGTCCCACACTGTCAGGTGCGGGAACAGGGCGTAGGACTGGAACATCATGTTGATCGGCCGCTGGTAGGGCGGCACGTTGACGATGTTCTGACCGGCCAGCACGATCTGGCCCTCGGTCGGCGTCTCGAAGCCGGCCAGCATGCGCAGCAGGGTCGACTTGCCGCAGCCGGAGCTGCCCAGCAGCGCAAAGATCTCACCCTTGTTGATGGCGACCGACACGTCGTTGACGGCGCGCACGCCGTCGAAGTCCTTGACCAGGTTGCGGATCAGGAGGAAGGGCTGGCCGGCGTCGGCTGACGCGGCGGCGGTGGCGGTGGCAGGACGGGCAGTCGTCATCGTGGTTGAATTTGAATTGTATAAAAATTGACAATTGAAGGCGGACTGGGCCGACGTCTTCAAAAAAGCGTGATTATAAAGGCAGTACCTCTCCAGGGTCAGACCCTAGGGTCTGACCCTAGCGCCAAGTCGGGCAGTCTGCCCCTCGACACCCGCTTAGGGCTTGCTTGGGCTCGTGGTCCGCGATCAGCCGCTTCCGCTCACACATGCAGCAGCAGGTGCTCGCGCTCCCACGGGCTGATGACGGTCATGAACTCCTGGTGCTCGAGGTCCTTGATGGCGCTGTAGACATCGATGAAGCGCTCGCCCAGCACCTGGCGCAGGCGGTCCTCGCGGCGCAGCGCGCGCAGCGCCTCGGGCAGGCCCTGCGGCAGCTCGAACGGGCGGTCGTAGGCGCTGCCGACGGTCATCGGCGTCGGCTCCAGGTGGTCGACCATGCCGAGGTAGCCGCAGGCCAGCGTGACGGCCAGCGCCAGGTAGGGGTTGGCGTCGGCGCCGATGATGCGGTTCTCGACCCGCCGGTCCTGCACGCCCGACTCGGGAATGCGGAAGCCGACGGTGCGGTTGTCCATGCCCCATTGGATGTTGATCGGCGCCGAGGTGTGGCGCACGATGCGCCGGTAGGAATTCACATACGGCGCCATGATCGCCATCACCGCCGGGGTGTAGCGCTGCAGGCCGCCGATGTAGTGCTTGAAGATGGGCGCCGGCGAGCCGTCCGCCGCGCTGAAGATGTTTTGGCCGCTGCGCGCGTCGGCCACGCTCTGGTGCACGTGCATCGCCGAGCCGGGCTCGCCGGCCATCGGCTTGGCCATGAAGGTGGCGTACATCTGGTGCTTGAGCGCGGCCTCGCGCAGGGTGCGCTTGAAGTAGAACACCTTGTCGGCCAGCGCCAGCGCGTCGCCGTGCAGGAAGTTGATGCCCATCTGGCCGGCGCCGGTCTCGTGGATCAGTGTGTCGACGTCGAGCTGCATCAGCTCGCAGTAGTCGTAGATGTCCTCGAACAGCGGGTCGAACTCGTTGACGGCGTCGATGCTGTAGACCTGGCGGCTGGTTTCGGCGCGGCCGCTGCGGCCGATCGGCGCCTTCAGCGGCAGGTCCGGGTCGCTGTTCTTCTCGGTCAGGTAGAACTCCAGCTCGGCGGCCACCACCGGCTTCCAGCCACGGTCGGCGTACAGCTTGAGCACGCGGCGCAGCACGGCGCGCGGGGCGAAGTCGACCAGGGTGCCGTCGGCGAAGTAGCAGTCGTGGATCACCTGCGCGGTCGGGTCGCCGGCCCAGGGCACGTGGGTGATGGTGGCCGGGTCGGCGCGCAGGATCATGTCGCGGTCGGTGCTGGAGATGGCGCGGTCGTAGGCGGCGTCCTCGGTCGGGTAGTTGCCGGTGACGGTCATGCCCAGCACCGCCTCGGGGATGCGCATGCCGCGGTCCTGGGTGAACTTGCCGCGCGGCAGGATCTTGCCGCGCGCCACGCCCGTCAGGTCGGGCACCAGGCATTCAATCTCGGTGACGCGCTGTTCGTTGAGCCAGCGGTCCATGTCGGTGTCGGTGAAATTCTCGCGGATAGCCATTGCGCTCTCGACGGTCATGATCGTGCGATCGATAGGCTAATTTAGCATATTTCCAAACTGATATCACCTGCGGAAAGCGCCCCGGACATGGCCGCCGGCCGGTCTACCACATCATCAAGGCGCATTGCGCCGGCCGCTCCTGGTAGTAGACGCGCACCCGCAGGATGTACTTGTGGTCCTTGATCAGCTTGACGCGCAAGGCGGCGTTGCGGGTTTCGCCGGTGTCGTTGTCGCCGGCGCGGAAGCGCGGCTCGCCGCCCTCCTCCTCGAACAGCACCATCGACACGTCGGAGGTGCCGAAGGTCTTGAAGTCGTAGCAGCGCGTCTCCTCCGGCGTCACCTGGAAGTTGAGCTGTTCGCCCGGCTTGACGTGCAGCGCGACCGACTGCGCCGTCGACAACAGCTGCGGCCGCTCCGCCAACATGGGGTACAGGGCCAGCGCCCTTTGCTTGTCCTTGGGCGACAGGCCGCCGGCCGGCCGCAAGCCATCCTGGAAGAACTGGCGCGGGCTCTTGATCAGCCCCTTCTTGAACGGATACTCCATCACCGAGTCCGGGTCCCAGGCCGTGCCGCGCATGCTGGCGCGGTCGAGTTTTTGCAGGATGTTGTTGAAGGTCATCTGCCGCGACCAGTTGTTGGGCGGTCCGCCGAGGTCCTGGTAGACGGCCTCCTCGTCCCATTCGATGCCGGCGAAGGGGTTTTGGTGCTCGTGCTCGAAGCCGATGGCGTGGCCGATCTCGTGGATGGCGGTGTCGGGTTGGCGCCGCAGATCCCAGCCGAAGTTCATGGTCCGCTCGTTGGGGCCGAAGTATTCCTTGTTCAGCAGATTGGTGCCGACGCCGGACCAGGAGGTATTGTCCTGCAGGAAGCCGATGCGGATTTCCGCCTCGTCGCGCGTGTTGACCTCGACGAAGCGCAGGCCGATGCCGACATCGCTCCACTTCTTGAAGGCGTCGCGCACGATGGCGAGCTGCTCGTCGGCGCCGACCCAGCTGTACAGGCGTTCGCTGCCGTCGCTCATGTGCACGCGCTGCACGTCGCTGGCCTGGTTGAAGAAGTAGTAGTGCAGCACGGTGCCGTTGGCCCAGGCGTCGCCCACTTCGTTGATCAGTTCCTTGCGCTGGCCCACCAGGCCGTCCCATTGCGGGTGCGGCGGCGCCGCCTGCATGGCGCAATAATAGTAGGCGTTCTCGCCCAGATAGGCGCCGCCCTCCTGCGCCTCCACCGTGCCGCTCCCGGCCGTTCCATATGCTGTGTTCGCCGCCATCGCCGCTCTCCTCGACTGGTTTGTCCCGGCGGGCGCCGGGGCCATCACACATGCTAGAGAGGCGCGGTGGGGTCGATTTGCGCAATGCCAATCGAGCGGAGGAAAAGTGGCTAAACAGTTTTTCTCGTTTTAAATAGTTGCGAAAGTGCTGTTTGGAAGAGGAAATACTACTTCGAGCTGACTGGGGACTGCGGCACAGGAACTGGCGCAGGAGGTGCCGGCATCTGAATCACAATCGGCGCAGGGGCCGGCTGCGGTGGTGGATAGGACGGCGCTTTAGGCACGGCATTGTTGAGAACGAAGGTCATCACCGTGAGCGCCACCGCCGACATCGCGAGGGAGGTGCCAACAATCCACTTCACAAGTTCCGCCGTGTTCTTGTGCATTTCCGCACGGAACTCGGCGCGTAGCTCGTTGAAGCCACTCTCCATCCTCGTTTCGAGCGAAACCAGCCGCCCTTCAATACGGGTTTCCACAGTCGCCAACCTTGCATCTAGGAGATCTTTCGATACGGGTTCCATCGACATCTCCGTTGATGGTGTGGACTTGTCTATTTTGGACTCCAAGTCTACACCCGGAGACGACAAATTGCGACACGTGCGGCGCCATCCCCCTTGCGGCACCGCAAAGCAATCCGGCAGTCCCCTGCAAGGCTAGGAAGCGGCCTCGGCCAGCGTTTCGACCAGCAGCTTCTTGATCTCCGGCACGCAGGAGCCGCAGTTTCCGCCGGCCTTCACGCAGGCCGTCACCTGGGCCACGCTGCTCAGGTCCTGGCTGCGGATGGCCTCGCAGATGGTGTTGCGGCCGACACCGAAGCAGGAGCAGACGGTCGGCCCGGCGTCGGCGCCCTTCTCCACCGGCTGGCCGACCAGCAGGCCGACGCGGTCGATCTCGCTCAGTCGCTCCTTGCCGAACAGGCTGGCCAGCCAGGCGCGCGAGGGCATGTCCTGGCGCGGCGAGACGAAGACGCACTGGTCGATGCGGTCCTCGCTCAAATGCACGGCGCGGTAGACGCCGGCGCTGCGGTCCTCGTATTCGAGCCAGTCGGCGTCCTCGCCGTCGACGCCGAGCAGCTCGCGCGCCCACAGGCCGAAGTCGCCGATGGTGTTGCGGCCGGCCAGCTCGTAGCGGGCGAAGTCGCGGCCCTGGATGCGGGTCCAGTGCGCCACCGCGTCCAGCCCCAGCTCCTGGCGGCTGAGGATGAAGCCGTGCCAGGAGACGCGGAACTGCTCGACCCGCACCGGCGTGTGCTTGAACTCGGGCTCGCCCGAGACCGGGTCGACCACCGGGTTGACCAACGCGCCGACGCGCGCGTCCGAGGCGCTCTGGCCGGACCAGTGGATGGGAATGAACACGCTGCCACGGGCGATGCCGCCGCCGTGCTGCACGCGCGCCACCATCGCGCCCCACTTGGTGCTGACGCGCGCCAGCTCGCCCTCGCGCACGCCGTGCAGCAGCGCGTCCTGCGGGTGCATGTCGACGAAGGACTCGGCGACGTGGTCGGCCAGCTTGGCCGATTTGCCGGTGCGCGTCATGGTGTGCCACTGGTCGCGCACGCGGCCGGTGTTGAGCGCCAGCGGGAAGTCCTCGCAGACGGCGTTGACCGGCGCGCGCGGCGTGGTGGCGATGAAGCGCGCCTTGCCGTCGGCGTGGGCGAAGCGGCCGTCGCCGAACAGGCGCTGGCTCACCTCCACCCGGCCGTCGGCCAGGCGCACGGCCGGCCATTGCACCGGTTCCAGGGCGTCGTATTCGTTGCGGCTGAGCGCGGCCAGCGCGCCGATGTTGAACACGCGCGCCACCTCGCCCGGCGCGTTGCCGTTCTGGTGCGCGCTGAGGCGGGCGTGTTCGTCGAAGACGGCGTGGACGCCGTCGAAGTCGAAGCCCTCGTAGCCCATGCGCTGGGCGAACTGGCAGAGGATCTGCCAGTCGGCACGCGCCTCGCCCGGCGCCGGCAAGAAGGCGCGCTGGCGCGAGATGCGCCGCTCGGAGTTGGTGACGGTGCCGTCCTTCTCGCCCCAGCCCAGGGCCGGCAGCAGCACGTGGGCGAAGTCGTTGGTGTCGGTGTTCTGCACAATGTCCGACACCACCACCAGTTGGCACTTGGCCAGCGCCCGCTTGATCTGGTCGGCGTCCGGCATGCTCACCACCGGATTGGTGGCGATGATCCACACCGCCTTGACGGTGCCCGCCTCGATCGCCTTGAACAGGTCGACCGCCTTGTGGCCGCCATGGTCGGCGATGCGCGGCGAGTCCCAGAAGGTTTGTACCAGCTCGCGGTGGGCCGGCTGCTCCAGGTCCATGTGGGCGGCCAGCATGTTGGCCAGGCCGCCCACTTCGCGCCCGCCCATGGCGTTGGGTTGGCCGGTGATGGAGAACGGCCCCATGCCGGGCTGGCCGATGCGCCCGCCGATCAGGTGGCAGTTGATGATGCTGTTGGCCTTGTCGGTGCCGGCCGAGGATTGGTTGACGCCCTGCGAGAAGGCGGTAATGACCTTGGCGGTGGCGGCGAAGGCCTCGTAAAACTCCATCAGCGCGGCCGGGTCGACGCGGCAGATCTTGGCCACTTCGAGCGGATCGGCGCATTCGACGTTGGCGGTGGCCAGCGCCGACTCCAGGCCGCGCGTGTGGGCGGCGATGAAGTCGGGCGCCACCGCGCCGATGCGCGCCAGGTAGCTGAGCAGGCCGTTGAACAGCCAGACGTCGGTGCCGGGTTTGACCGGCAGGTGCAGGTCGGCCAGCTCGCAGGTGGCGGTGCGGCGCGGGTCGATCACCACCAGCTTCATTTCCGGCCGGGCCTCCTTGGCGCGGGCGATGCGCTGGAACAGGATGGGGTGGCACCAGGCGGTGTTGGAGCCGACCAGCACCACCATGTCGGCCAGCTCCAGGTCCTCGTAGCAGACCGGCACCAGGTCCTCGCCGAAGGCGCGCTTGTGGCCGGCCACGGCGGACGACATGCACAGGCGCGAGTTGGTGTCGATGTTGGCGCTGCCGACGTAGCCCTTCATCAGCTTGTTGGCGATGTAGTAGTCCTCGGTGAGCAGCTGGCCGGAGACGTACAACGCCACCGCGTCCGGGCCGTGCTCGGCGATGATGGCCTGCCAGTCGCCGGCCACCTGGTCGAGCGCGGCGTCCCAGGAGACGCGGCGCAAGCCGTCCGCGCCGCGCAGCTGCGGATACAGCAGCCGCCCGTCCAGCCCCACCGTCTCGCCCAGCGCCGAGCCTTTGACGCACAGCTTGCCGCTGTTGGCGGCGTGGCCGGCGTCGCCGGCGATCTCGACTGTGCCGTCGCCCTTGGGCGTGGCCTTGACGCCGCAGCCGACGCCGCAGTAGGGACAGGTGGTACGGACCGACAGGTGGGCTTGGGACAGGTTCACGATGGATTCCAGATCAAGCGGCTTGGGCGCACAGCGCCTCGCCGAATAAGAGATGATTGCGGATCGCGCCGATGTCGGTGCGGTTCTGGATCAGGCCGAAGTACCAGGGGCCGTCCTGCACGTCGCCGTACAGCACGGCGCCGGCGATGCGGTTGTCCTTCAACACCAGGCGCTTGTAGACGCCACGGCGCGGGTCGCGCAGCACCAGGTCCTCGCTGCCCTCGCCGCCGATGAAGTCGCCGACCGAGTACAAGTCTACTCCGGTCACCTTCAGCCGTGTCGGCGAGGTCTGCTGCACGTAGCGGCGGTGGCCGGCGCCGGCCAGGTGGGCGCCGCAGACGCGGGCCTGGTCCCAGATCGGCGCCACCAAGCCGAAGGTGGCGCTGCGGTGCTGCACGCATTCGCCGACGGCGTAGACGCGCGGGTCGTAGGTTTGCAGCGTGTCGTCGACGACGATGGCGCGCTCGCAGTGCAGGCCGGACTGCTGGGCCAGCGCCATGTTGGGGCGCACGCCGGCGGTCATCACCACCAGGTCGGCCGGGATCTCGCTGCCGTCCTTGAAGCGCACCGCCGTCACGCGGTCCGGGCCGACAATCTCGGCGGTCTGGGCGTTGAGCAGGAAGCGCAGGCCCTTGTGCTCGAGCGCCTTTTGCAGCAGCTGCGCGGCCGGCTTGTCGAGCTGCTGGTTCATCAAACAGTCGGTGACGTGCACCACCGTCACCTGCATGCCCTGGCGCAGCAGGCCGTTGGCCGCCTCCAGGCCGAGCAGGCCGCCGCCGATGACCACGGCGTGGCGGTGGCTGCGCGCCGCCTCCAGCATGGTCTCGACGTCCTGGATGTCGCGGAAGGCGATCACGCCGGGCAGCTGGTGGCCCGGCACCGGGATGATGAAGGGCTTGGAGCCGGTGGCCAGCAGCAGGCGGTCGTAGCGCACCTCCAGGCCGGCGGCGCTGCGCACCACGCGGCGGCGGCGGTCGATGTGTTCGACCGGGTCGCCGGCGTGCAGCGTGATGCCGTGCTCGGCGTACCACTCGCGGGTGTGCAGCATGATGTCGGCGATGCTCTTTTCGCCGGCCAGCAGCGGCGACAGCAGGATGCGGTTGTAGTTGCCGTGCGGCTCGGCGCCGAACACGGTGATGTCGTACATGTCCGGCGCCAGCTTGAGCAGCTCCTCCACCGTGCGCATGCCGGCCATGCCGTTGCCGACCACTACCAGCGCCGGTTTCATACGCCGACCCAGACCTTGCCCTCGGCGATGCGGGCCGGATAGGTGCCGACGGAATTCTCCGGCGCCTCCAGGCATTCGCCGGTCTGCAGGTCGAAGTGCTGCTTGTAGATCGGCGAGGCGACCACGATGCGCTCGCCCAGGCTGCCGACCAGGCCGCGCGACAGCACGGCGGCCTGCGAGTTGGGGTCGTAGTTCTCGATGGCGAAGACGCGCGGCGTGCCGTTGTCGTCGAGGTGGAACACGGCCACCTGCACCTCGTTCAACAGCGCGCAGACGCCGGTGTTGGGGACGATCTCGGCCAGGTCGCAGACGGCGATCCATTTGTCGGTTTGCATATCGCGGTGCATACGGTTCTCCTGAAGGTGGGCGGACAAGTGCTTAGGCTTTGACGGCGATCGGGATGACGCGCTGGCGTTCCTCGAAGGTGGCCGGGCGGATCTGGCCGCGCTCCTCCATGAACACCACGTTCTGGTCGCCCTTGTCGCTGTTGACGAAGGTGCGGAAGCGCTTGCGCGTCTCCGGGTCCTCGACGGCGGCCTTCCATTCGCAGGCGTAGGTGTCGACCACGTGCTGCATCTCGGCCTCCAGCTCGTCGGCGAGGTTCAGCTTGTCGGCGACGACGACCTGCTTGAGGTAGTCGAGGCCGCCTTCCAGGTTGTCGCGCCAGACGCTGGTGCGCTGCAGGCGGTCGGCGGTGCGGGTGTAGAACATCAGGAAGCGGTCGATGTAGCGGATCATCGTGGCCTTGTCCAGGTCGGCGGCGAGCAGCTCGGCGTGGCGCGGCTTCATGCCGCCGTTGCCGCAAACGTAGAGGTTCCAGCCCTTTTCGGTGGCGATGATGCCGACGTCCTTGCCCTGCGCCTCGGCGCACTCGCGGGTGCAGCCGGACACGCCGAACTTGATCTTGTGCGGCGTGCGCAGGCCCTTGTAGCGGTTCTCCAGCTCGATGGCCAGGCCGACGCTGTCGTCCACGCCGTAGCGGCACCAGGTCGAGCCGACGCAGGATTTGACGGTGCGCAGCGACTTGCCGTAGGCGTGGCCGGACTCGAAGCCGGCGGCGATCAGTTCCTCCCAGATCAGCGGCAGCTGCTCGACGCGGGCGCCGAACAGGTCGACCCGCTGGCCGCCGGTGATCTTGGTGTACAGGCCGTACTTCTTGGCCACCGTGCCGACCGCGATCAAGCCGTCGGCGGTGACTTCGCCGCCGGCCATGCGCGGCACCACCGAGTAGGTGCCGTCCTTCTGGATGTTGCCGAGGAAGTAGTCGTTGGTGTCCTGCAGGCTGGCGTGCTCCTTCTTCAGCACGAAGTCGTTCCAGCACGAGGCCAGGATGCTGGCCGCCAGCGGTTTGCACACGTCGCAACCACGGCCCTTGCCGTGCTGCGCCAGCAGCGCGTTGAAGGTGGTGATCTTGCCGACGCGGACCAGGTGCAGCAGCTCCTGGCGCGAGTAGGCGAAGTGTTCGCAGACGTGGTTGTTGACGTCCATGCCGAGCTTTTTCATCTCGGCCTTCATCACCTGCGTCACCAGCGGCACGCAGCCGCCGCAGGCGGTGCCGGCCTTGGTGCAGCTCTTCAGGGCGCCGATCGAGGTGGCGCCGTCGGACACGGCGCGGCACAGCGCGCCCTTGCTGACGTCGTTGCAGGAGCAGATCTGCGCGGTTTCCGGCAGCGCGTCGACGCCCAGCGCGGGACGGGCCTGGCCGTCGGACTGCGGCAGGATCAGGAACTCGGGCGACTCGGGCAGCTCGATGCGGTTCAACATCATCTGCAGCAGGGTGCCGTATTCGCTGGCGTCGCCCACCATCACGCCGCCCAGCAGGTATTTGCCGCAGTCGGAGACCACGATCTTCTTGTAGATCTGCTTGCGCTCGTCGGTGAACTGGTAGGAGCGGCTGCCGGCGGCGGCGCCGTGCGGGTCGCCGATGCTGGCCACGTCGACGCCCATCAGCTTGAGCTTGGTGCTCATGTCGGCGCCGGCGAACTCGGCCTGCTCGCCCATCAGGTGGCGCGCGGCGATGCGCGCCATGTCGTAGCCGGGCGCCACCAGGCCGAACACCTGGCCGTTCCACAGCGCGCACTCGCCGATGGCGTAGACGTCCGAGTCCGAGGTCTGGCACTGGTTGTTGATGGTGATGCCGCCGCGCGGGCCGGTGGCCAGGCCGCATTCGCGCGCCAAAAAGTCGCGCGGGCGGATGCCGGCCGAGAAGACGATCATGTCGGTGTCGAGGTGCGTGCCGTCGGCGAACTCCATGCGGTGGGTGCCGTCGACGCCGTCGACGATGGCCTGGGTGTTCTTGCCGGTGTGGACGGTGACGCCGAGGTCCTCGATCTTCTTGCGCAGCACGCGGGCGCCGGCGTCGTCGACCTGCACCGCCATCAGGCGTGGCGAGAACTCGACCACGTGGGTGGCCAGGTTCATGTCGCGCAGCGCCTTGGCGCATTCCAGGCCGAGCAGGCCGCCGCCGATCACAACGCCGGTCTTGGAGCGCTTGCCGCATTCGAGCATGCGTTCCAGGTCCTCGATGGTGCGGTAGACGAAGCAGTCCTTGCGGTCCTTGCCGGGCAGCTGGGGCACGAAGGGGAAGGAGCCGGTGGCCATCACCAGCTTGTCGTACTCGAGCACCTCGCCGCTGCGCACGGTGACGGTCTTGGCGTCGCGGTCGATGGAGACGGCGCGGGTCTTCAGCTTGAGCAGCAGGTTGCCGCGCTCAAAAAAACCCTGCGGCACCAGCGACAGCTGCTCGGCCGAGGTGCCCGAGAAATACTCGGACAGGTGGACCCGGTCATAGGCCGGGCGCGATTCCTCGCACAACACGGTGACCTGCATGTCGCTGCTGTCGCCCAGGCTTTCCAGGAACTTGTGGCCGACCATGCCGTGGCCGATGACGATGATTTTCATGGTGTTGCTCCCTTAATCTGCTAACGAATGCTGCTAACTTTTACCCCGACCCGGGACGCCAGCGCCGGGGTCAGACCCCTGCGGGGTCTGACCCCTTGCCTTGCGGGGTGGCCTACGCGGCGAGTTTGTTGGCGCCCAGCGCGGGCTGCATGGCGCTGCTCGAGAAGCGCGCGCCGAGGGCGCACACGGCCGAGACGGCGACCAGCACGCCGAGCACGCTGAGGGTCTGCTGGGTGTTGCCCAGGCCCTTCATCAGGAAGCCCGCCGCCACCGCGCCGACATTGCCGCCGGCGCCGATGATGCCGGCCACGCCGCCCAGGGCGCGGTTGTCGATGAAGGGCACCAGCGCGTAGGTGGCGCCGCAGGCCATGTGGGTGAACAGGCCGAAGGTCAGCATGGCGATCACGGCGAAGGTGGCGCCGTCGGCGTTGGCGAACCACAGCAGGCCGGCGCCCTCGCCGATCATCATGATGAACAGCAGGGTGACGCGGCTGTTCAGGTTGCCGCGCAGGGCGACCCGGTCGGAGATCCAGCCGCCCAGGGCGCGGGCGAACAGCGCCAGCAGGCCGAAGCTGCCGGCGGCCAGGCCGGCGGCCTTGAGCGAGAAGCCAAAGTGGTCGACGTAGTAGATGGCGGCGATGTTGTGGATGAAGATCTCGACGCCGAAGCAGGCGCCGTAGGTGACGAACAACAGCCAGACGCGGTGGTTGGTGGCGGCGGTCTTGAAGCTGTCCCAGCCGCCCTTCTTGCCGCCTTCAATGGGGATGCCGGCGGCGCGCATCTCGCTGTAGTTGCCTTCCGGGCAGTCCTGGGTGTAGCGGTAGTAGAGCACGGCCATGACCAGCATCAGCACGCCCGGCACCAGCAGGGCGGCGCGCCAGCCCATGGTTTCACCGACGCCCAGCATGACCATGGCGCCCATCAGCAAAGGCATCAGCGCCTGCGCCGCGCCGCCGCCGGCGTTGCCCCAGCCTGCGGCGGCCGCGTTGGCGGTGCCGACGATCTTCGGCGCGAACATCACCGAGGTGTGGTACTGGGTGATGACGAAGCTGGCGCCGACGGCGCCGATGCCGAGGCGGAAGAACAGGAAGCTCTCGTAGCTCTGCGACAGCGCCACGCCCAGCACCGGGATGGCGCCGAGCAGCAGCAGGCCGGTGTAGGTCTTGCGCGGGCCGAAGTGGTCGCACAGCGGGCCGACGATCAGCCGCACCAGGATGGTGATGGCGACGGCGGCGATGTTGATGTTGGCGATCTGCGCCAGGCTCAGGCCGAACTCGCCCTTGATGACGGGCATCAGCGGGGCGCAGGCGAACCAGGCGAAGAAGCAGACGAAGAAAGCCATCCATGTCAGGTGGAACGCCCGCATCGGTGGCGTCGCCATGGAAAAGAGGGTGATGCTGTTTGCTTTGCTGGCCATTTTTTTATCCTGATAAGTGAAACAAAGGCGCAAAAAAAAGGCGTCCGCGCAACCTGATCCAATGACCAAGCTGGGCGGACGCCGTTGTCCTTGCCAGTCCATCTTTAGACCAGCGCAATATTTTTGTGGGGATCGCCATTGATCCCTGTTTTAGCTAATGCAAGAGCTGTGCCAGAGGCTGTTGCGCCCGGCGGCAGGGGCTGGGCGGCGGGAACGGCGGTCAAACCGTTGAGGCGTGGAAATGAATCGGGAGGGCGCTGCGATGTTGCGGTGCAGCGCCGCACAGTATCGGTGCGCGGCGCGGTGCATGTTTTTTTACCCCGCAACCCGGAACGCCACGGTCGGGGTCAGACCCCGTACGGGGTCTGACCCCTGGCTTGCGGGGGTGAGGGCGGCATCTCGCGACGTCACGAAAAACCGAATCCCAGGCGACGCGGCGTGGCCGACGGCCGGCTGTTCTAGCGCTGGCGGCGGCGCCAGTTCGGCCAGGTCCTGCCAGTCGTCGGCGCAGCGCACCACGTCGCCGATGACGATGATGCTGGGGCTGCCCAGGCCGCTGTCACGCAGCGCGGCGGGCAGTTGGCCCAGCGTGGTCAGCAACTGGCGCTGGTGGGCGCGGGTGGCCGACTGCACCACCGCCACCGGCGTGTCGGGCTTGGCGCCGCCGGCCAACAGGCCGGCCTGGATCGCCTCGCAACGGGCCACGCCCATATACACCACCAAGGTCAGGCCGGACTGCGCCAGCGCGGCCCAGTTCGGCTCCGAGGCGGCGTCCTTGCCGTGGCCGGTGACGAACACGGCGCCCTGGCTCCAAGCGCGGTGGGTCAGCGGCACGCCCAGCGTGGCCGGCGCCGCCAGCCCGCTGCTGATGCCGGGCACCACCTCGACGGCGATGCCGTGGGCGCGCAGCTGCGCCCGCTCCTCGCCGCCACGGCCGAACAGGTAGGGGTCGCCACCCTTCAAGCGCACCACGTGCTGGCCGGCGCGCGCCTCGGCGATCATCAGGCGCTCGATGAACTCCTGCGGCGTCGACTCGCAGCCGCCGCGCTTGCCCACCTGGATCACCCGCGCCGTGCTCGGCGCCAGCGCCAGGATCTCCGGGTTGACCAGGTCGTCGATCAGCAGCACGTCGGCCGCCTCGATCGCCTTCAGGGCCTTGATGGTCAACAGTTCCGGGTCGCCGGGACCGGCGCCCACCAGGGTGACTTTGCCTTGTGCAGCTTGCATGATGTTTGCTCCGTTCTAGTATTCGTGGGGCCGGCGGGCCATGTCGAGGCGCCGGCGGCTATACAAGCACCCCAAGGCGAAGAGCCAGGGTCAGACCCTAGGGTCTGACCCTAAGTTTGCGTCGCTGGCTCGGATGCTGGACCTCGGTTTGCGCCGGTGGCTCAGCCGCTCAGGCGGCGGCGCTCAGCGCGCTGCTGACCATGCTGTCCATCTCGCTGGTGATGTTGGCCATCACGCCGGCGACGACGGCGAACTCGCGGCCGGCGTGGCCGGCCCGGGCCGCCACCACGCGGGCGTTGAAGGCCACCATCTTGGCCTGCTTGGCGATGGTCTCGATCTCGGTGATGATGCCGCGCAGCTGCTTGCGCATCAGGCGGGCGTGCAGCTTGGACTGCTCCTCGTAGACGGCGGTGATCTGGTTGAGCACGGCCAGGGTCGGCGTGGTGATGCCGACCAGCTCGGCCAGCAGGCCGGGCGCCTTGATGCCGCCGCTGCCGATCGCGTGCAGGGTGCGCTCGGCCAGGTCGATGAAGTCGGCGATCTGCCGCTCGCCCTGGCCGGGGCCGAAGTAGGCGCGCTGCAGCTCGGCGCAGAACACGCCGGGCAGGCCGTCGCCGCCCTTGAGCAGCAGCTTGTGGGCGTTGCGGAACAGGCCCAGCGCCTCGCTGGCGGTGGCGACGGCGTCCTCCTGCCCCTGCGCCGCCAGCACCGCGTACAGCACCAGCCGCTGCGAGGTGAAGCGGCGCCGGCCCGACAGATTGATCAGGGCGCCGAACACCTCGCCCGACAGGGGAACGATGGCGTCGGCGCTGTCCGGCGCCGTGTTGCTGATCAATGCGAGTGTCATGGTGGGCTCCTGTGGGGTGAATTTCTTGGGGGGCGGCGGGCGGCGGGGAATCAGGGCCGGTGCCGGATGGGGAAGGAGGCGGCGTAGCCCTCGGGGTCGCTGCCGTCCCAGACGCTGCCGTCGATCAGGGTCGAGCGGCGCAACGCCGACGGCGGCGTCGGCGTGCCGCTCAGCTCGGCGGCCTCGCGGTACAGCGCGACCTGGTTGACGCGGCAGGCGACGGCGAAATAGTCGGGGTCGTGCTTGAGCAGGCCCCAGCGCCGCTGCTGGGTCATGAACCACATGGCGTCCGACAGGTAGGGGAAGTTGACCGCGCCGCCATCATGGAACCTGACGCTGTGCGGGTCCTGCCAGGCGTGGCCCAGGCCGTCCTCGTAGCGGCCCAGCAGGCGCGGCGCGATGACGTCGCGGCCGGTGTTGACGTATTGGACGGCGGCGATGATCTCGGCCGTGGCCAGGCGGTTGGCGTCGGCCGCCTCGATCCATTTGCTGGCGTCGAGCACGGCGGCGATCAGGGCGCGGCAGGCGTTCGGGTGGTGTTCGACGAACTCGGCCGAGGCGCCCAGCACCTTTTCCGGGTGGTCGGGCCAGATCTGCTGGCTGGTGGCGACGGTGACGCCGACCCGGTCGGCCAGGGCGCGGTGGCCCCAGGGCTCGCCGGCGCAAAAGCCGTCCATGTGGCCGGCCGCCAGGTTGGCCACCATCTGCGACGGCGGCACGCTGATGACGCGGGCGTCGCGGATCGGGTCGATGCCCTGCGCCGCCAGCCAGTAGTACAACCACATCGCGTGGGTGCCGGTGGGGAAGGTCTGGGCGTAGGTGAAGGTGCGCGGCTCGGCGCGCATCAGCGCCGCCAGCGAGGCGCCGTCGACCACGCCCTGCTCGACCAGGCGCTGCGACAGGGTGATCGCCTGGCCGTTCTGGTTCAGCTGCATCAGCACCGCCATGTCCTTCTGCTGCCAGCCGATGCCCAGCTGGGCGCCGTAGACCAGGCCGTAGAGGACGTGGGCGGCATCGAGCTCGCCGCCGATCAACTTGTCGCGCACGCCGGCCCAGGAGGCCTCGCGGCGCAGCACGATCTTGATGCCGTAGCGCTCGTCGAAGCCGAGCAGCGCGGCCACCACCACCGAGGCGCAGTCGGTCAGCGGATTGAAGCCGACCCGCAGCAACTGCTTCTCGGGCCGGCCGGCCGGATGGCTAGCGCTTGTCGTCATGTCCAGAATCCTTCAGCAAATAAAAAAGCGTCTCCCCCGGCACGAAACATTCATGCTGAAAAAGACGCCATTGTCTTGGTGCGCTCCGACCGCCGTTGGCCGATCCGCTATATGTTGGGTAGTTGCAAGTACCATGCCACGCGCGCGGAGGCTGGCGGCTACCCGGATCGGCAGGCCGAGCGGCAACGGGGGAGGAACGGGGCGGAAATGGGGTAAAACGGGGGAGAAACGGGGCAGCGGCGGGGCGAAAAACGCACCACAATTGTGCGCTGCACCACGATGGCGCCGTCGACGCCCCCCGGGCGGAGCCCTAGCCGAGCAGGTCCTCGACGTCGAGCAGGCGCTGGGCCACCTCGGACAGCTTGAGGTTCTTGTTCATCGCCAGGTTGCGCAGCTTCTGGTAGGCCAGGTCCTCGGACAGCTGGTGGCGCGCCATCAGCAGGCCCTTGGCGCGCTCGATGACCTTGCGCTCGGCCAGCTTGTGGCGGGTGTCGTGCAGCTCGCTGAGCAGCTTCTGCTCCTGCTTGAAGCGGGCCAGCGCGACGTTGAGCACCGGCTTGATGCGCTCGGACTGCAGGCCGGCGACGATGTAGGCGGTGACGCCGGCGGCCATCGCCGCGTCCATGCTGGCGGTGTCCTCGCTCTGGGTGAACATGACGATGGGGCGGCGCTCGTCGCGGGTGGCCATGACGATGTGCTCGAGCACGTCGCGGGCGTCGGACTCGGCGTCGATGATGATCATGTCCGGCTGCAGCTGGGCGATGCGCTCGGGCAGGTACATGTCGGCCGGCAGCGAGGCGACGATGTCGTAGCCGGCCTCGAGCAGGCCGACGCGCAGCGCCTCGGCGCGCGCGGCCTGGCCTTGCAGGACGAGGTCGTCCTCCTCGCCGGCGGCGATGATGGTGTTGACGACGACGATACGGAGGTTGCGCATGGGGGGAGCCGAAATCCGCCTGGACATCACGAATGGATCAAAGTGTGCTTCATGGAGGGAATTACAAGCAAGAATCAAACCATGCCGTAGCCGGGAGCGAGGGTCAGACCCTAGGGTCTGACCCTGATTGACCTCGCCCGGCGTCGACCCGGCTCAGCCCTGCTCGTCGGCGTACTGCGCCAGCGCCTTGGCCATGCGCGGCGCCAGGTCGTGGGCGGCGCTGACGGTCATGTTGAGGTCGTTCAACAGGCCGTCCTTCAGGCCATAGACCCAGCCGTGCACACTGACTTCCTGGCCACGGTCCCAGGCGTCCTGCACGATGGTGGTTTGGCAGACATTGTTCACCTGCTCGATCACGTTGAGCTCGCACAGGCGCTCGGCGCGCTTGCGGCTGGTCAGCACGTCGCCCAGGTAGCGCTCGTGCTTCTGGTGCACGTCCTGGACGTGGCGCAGCCAGTTGTCGGCCAGGCCGATGCGGGTGCCGGTCATGGCCGCGTGCACGCCCTTGCAGCCGTAGTGGCCGACGATGATGACGTGCTTGACCTTCAGCACGTCGACGGCGAACTGCAGCACCGACAGGCAGTTCAGGTCGGAGTGCACCACCACGTTGGCGATGTTGCGGTGGACGAAGACGTCGCCCGGCGCCAGGCCCAGCAGCTCGTTGGCCGGCACCCGGCTGTCCGAGCAACCGATCCACAGGTATTCCGGCGAGGCCTGCTGGGCCAGCCGGTTGAAGAAGTCGGGGTCGCGTTGCACCTGGGATTCGGCCCAGCGGCGGTTGTTGTCCAGCAGATTTTGCAGGGGGACGGGGGTGTTCTCTGGCTCGTTCATCTTGATCCTCTCGTTCTCGTACATAACAAGACCGCCGATCCGCTCGGGCGAGCGTCAGGGCGGTCTATCGAAACGGACGCTGGCGCGTCCCGAGTGTGCGGCGACTATCTTACTCGAAGAAGTCCTTCACCTTGTCTTTCCAGGTCTTGCTTTGCGGGCTGTGCTTGGAGCCGCCCTCGGTGGTCAGCTTCTCGAAGTCGCGCAGCATGTCCTTTTGCTTGTCGGTCAGCTTGACCGGCGTCTCGACGGCGACGTGGCAGAACAGGTCGCCGGCGTAGCCGGAGCGCACGCCCTTGATACCCTTGCCCTTGAGGCGGAAGGTCTTGCCCGACTGGGTGCCCTCGGGAATGGTGAACGACACCTTGCCCGACAGCGTGGGCACTTCGATGTCGCCGCCCAGGGCCGCCTTGGCGAAGGAGATCGGCATTTCGCAATGCAGGTCGTCGCCCTCGCGCTGGAACACGCTGTGCGGCTTGATGTGGATCTCCACATACAGGTCGCCCGACGGTCCGCCGTTGGTGCCCGGTTCGCCGTTGCCCGACGAGCGGATGCGCATGCCGTTGTCGATGCCGACCGGAATCTTCACCTCCAGCGTCTTGTTGCGCTTGATGCGACCGGCGCCGCCGCAAGGCGAGCAGGGGTCGGTGATGATCTTGCCGGTGCCGTGGCATTTCGGGCAGGTCTGCTGGATGCTGAAGAAGCCCTGCTGCATGCGGACCTGGCCGTGGCCGCCGCAGGTGCCGCAGGTGGTCGGCGCGGTGCCGGGCTTGGCGCCGGAGCCGTGGCAGGTGTCGCACTTGTCCCAGGACGGCACGCGGATCGTCGTGTCGAAGCCGTGGGCGGCCTGCTCCAGCGTGATTTCCAGGTTGTAGCGCAGGTCGGCGCCGCGGTAGACCTGCGGGCCGGCGCTGCGGCCACGGCCGCCGCCGCCGCCGAAGATGTCGCCGAAGATGTCGCCGAAGGCGTCGCCGAAACCGCCGGCGCCGCCGCCGAAGCCACCGCCGCCACCCATGTTCGGATCGACGCCGGCGTGGCCATAGCGGTCATACGCCTCGCGCTTTTCCGGATTGGTCAGCATCTCGTAGGCTTCTTTGACTTCCTTGAACTTCTCTTCGGATTCTTTGCTGTCCGGATTGCGGTCCGGATGGTACTTCATCGCCAGTTTGCGATAAGACTTCTTGATCTCTTCTTCCGAAGCATTTTTGGCGACACCGAGTGTCTCGTAGAAATCACGCTTTGCCATGTTGTCGGGACCTTGCTGTATTTACTGATGTACTGATTATGCGAAAAAGCCGAGCCGGAACCGGCTTGACGGTCACTCGGCTCGGCCGGTCTGCGCGGCGGCAGAGTCTGCCGACGAGGCCGGACGCGCGCGGCGTCCGGCCAGAGACGGCTTACTTGCTGTCTTTGACTTCCTTGAAGTCGGCGTCGACGACGTCGTCCTGCTGCTTGGCTTGGCCTTCGGCCGCGCCGGCGCCGGCGCCGGCTTGCGCGCCTTCGCCGGCACCGCCGGCGGCTTGCTGCGCCTGCATGTCAGCGTACATCTTCTCGCCCAGCTTCTGCGAGGCGGTCGACAGCGAGGCCAGCTTGGCGTCGATCTCGGCCTTGTCGCCGGACTTGATCGAACCTTCCAAGTCGGTGATGGCGGCTTCGATCTTTTCCTTCTCGCCCGCTTCCAGCTTGTCGCCGTATTCGGTCAGCGACTTGCGGGTCGAGTGGACCAGCGCGTCGGCCTGGTTGCGCGACTCGGCCAGTTCCTTCACTTTCTTGTCTTCTTCGGCGTTGACTTCGGCGTCCTTCACCATCTTCTGGATTTCCGCCTCGGTCAGACCGGAGTTGGCCTTGATCGTGATCTTGTTCTCTTTGCCGGTGGCCTTGTCCTTGGCGCCGACGTGCAGAATGCCGTTGGCGTCGATGTCGAAGGTCACTTCGATCTGTGGCGTGCCGCGCGATGCCGGCGGGATGCCTTCCAGATTGAATTCGCCCAGGCCCTTGTTGCCGGCGGCGATCTCACGCTCGCCCTGGAAGACCTTGATGGTCACCGCGGGCTGGTTGTCGTCGGCGGTCGAGAACACTTGCGAGAACTTGGTCGGAATCGTGGTGTTCTTGTGGATCATCTTGGTCATCACGCCGCCCAGGGTTTCGATACCCAGCGACAGAGGGGTCACGTCCAGCAGCAGCAAGTCCTTGCGCTCGCCCGACAGGACCGAACCCTGGATGGCGGCGCCGACAGCGACGGCCTCGTCCGGGTTGACGTCCTTGCGCGGATCCTTGCCGAAGAACTCTTTGACCTTTTCCTGCACCTTAGGCATACGGGTCATGCCGCCGACCAGGATGATGTCGTCGATGTCGGACACTTTGACGCCGGCGTCCTTGATGGCGATGCGGCAAGGCTCCATGGTGGCGTTGATCAGTTCCTCGACCAGCGATTCGAGCTTGGCGCGGGTCATCTTCAGCGTCAGGTGGACCGGCGCGCCGTTCGCCATGGCGATGTAGGGCTCGTTGATCTCGGTCTGCTGCGAGGACGACAGTTCGATCTTGGCGCGCTCGGCCGAAGCCTTGATGCGCTGCAGGGCGATCGGATCTTTTTTCAGGTCCAGGCCGTTGATCTTCTTGAACTCTTCGATGATGTAATCGATGATGCGCTGGTCGAAGTCTTCGCCGCCGAGGAAGGTGTCGCCGTTGGTCGACAGCACTTCGAATTGCTTTTCACCGTCGACGTCGGCGATCTCGATGATCGACACGTCGAAGGTACCGCCGCCCAAGTCATACACGGCGATCTTGCGGTCGCCCTTTTCGGTCTTGTCCAGGCCGAAGGCCAGCGCGGCCGCGGTCGGCTCGTTGATGATGCGCTTGACGTCCAGACCGGCGATGCGGCCGGCGTCCTTGGTGGCTTGGCGCTGCGAGTCGTTGAAGTAGGCCGGCACGGTGATGACGGCCTCGGTGACTTCCTCACCCAGGTAGTCTTCGGCGGTCTTCTTCATCTTGCGCAGCACTTCGGCGGAGATTTGCGGCGGCGCCAGTTTCTTGTCGCGCACACCGATCCATGCGTCGCCGTTGTCGGCCTTCATGATCGAGTAGGGCATCAGGCCGATGTCCTTCTGCACTTCTTTTTCGTCGAACTTGCGGCCGATCAGACGTTTGACGGCGAACAGTGTGTTCTTCGGATTGGTGACGGCCTGGCGTTTCGCCGGCGCGCCGACGAGGATTTCACCATCTTCTTGGTAAGCAATGATCGAGGGCGTCGTGCGCGCGCCTTCGGCGTTTTCGATTACCTTTGGCTGACCATTTTCCATGATGGAAACGCAGGAATTCGTGGTTCCCAGATCGATACCGATAATTCTACCCATGATTTTTCTTCCTTTTTTGCTAAGTTCAGATGGTACTAATATGTGGAAAAGCTGTATGTTTTCAAGTGCTTATCAAGCCGGCCCGACAAATTATTATTTTGCCTGCGCCGCCGTCACGATGGCCGGACGCAACAGGCGGTCGGCGATCATATACCCCTTCTGCAGCACCGAGACGACGGTGTTGGCTTCCTGCTCGGCCGGCACCACGGCGACGGCCTGGTGCTTGTTCGGGTCGAGCTTGTCGCCCTGCGCCGGCAAGATCTCGAGCAGACGGTTCTTCTCGAAGGCCGCGCTGAGCTGCTTCAAGGTCATTTCGACGCCCTCTTTCAAGGAATCGATCGAAGGCGTTTCCACCTTCAAGGCCATTTCCAGGCTGTCCTTGACCGGCACCATGGCCTCGGCGAAGCTTTCGACGGCGAATTTATGCGCCTTGGAGACGTCTTCCTGGGCGCGGCGGCGGATGTTTTCGCCATCGGCCTTGGCGCGCATGAAGGCGTCGCGCATCTCGACCAGGCGCGCTTCGGTGTCCGCCAGTTGCTGCTCCAGCGACAGTTGCTCTGGAGTCGAGGGGGCGCCCGCTTCCGCCTCTGGATTAGGCACGGCTTGGTTTTCCTGATCTTGCATCTGAGAGACTCCTACGTTCATATTTGTTTGACATGGCTTCTGTACCGACTGCGCAACAAATGGGGCGATATCCTACCTTTTCAAGGGGTATTCTGCCCGCGATTTAATCAGCAAAATCGCGGCAAACTCAGCCTTCGCCCCGTGGCGTGGCGCCGGCGGTGGCGTGGCGAGCTTGCCTAAATTGCAATCATTCCAAAACTTCAGCAAAGGGGGATTCACATTTGCGCCGCAGCGTCTAAGATGAAACTAGACGGCCTGACAGGCTGTTCTTCCGGGAGCGCATATCATGAAGTTGCCGCTGATCACAGCATCCATCGTCGCCTACATCGTTCTGACGACCGCGTGGATCTGCTACACCGGGCTGATCCCCTAGCCTACAAGCCTGCTATTTTAACAGGCTGGCACTCGTCGAGGCCAAGTGCTGATTACGGCTTGGCGGCGGTGGTCCGGCACCCCTGTGGCTTTTCGTCTACGCCCGGCCGCGCCGGCGCCGTCGCCGGCTTGGCGCGCGCCCGTGCGGCGGCGCCCGTGCCGCTGGCTCGGACGCTGGCTTGGACCACGGCGAGCGCGCTGGAGCAGCCGCAGGATCTGCCGCCGGATCAGGCGCTGGCGCCCAGGCGCAGCGCCGCTTCGCGGCCCAGTTCGGCGTCCTTCTTGACGGCCTCGCGCTGGGCCGGCGTCATCATGGTCGGCCAGCCTATCATGTGCTGCTCGGCGATCTCGGCCAGGCCGGCGATCCAGTCGGGCGACTCGTTCAGGCAGGGGATGTAGTGGAACACCTCGCCGCCGGCCGCCTCGAAATCGTGGCGCGCCTCCATGGCGATCTCCTCCAGCGTCTCCAGGCAGTCGCTGGTGAAGCCGGGGCAGATCACGTCGACCCGCTTGACGCCGTCGCGCGCCAGTTGCTGCAGGGTGGGCGCGGTGTAGGGCTGCAACCACTCGGCCTTGCCGAAGCGCGACTGGAAGGTCACCACGTATTGCTGCGGCGTCAGCTTGAGGCGGGCCGCCAGCAGGCGCGCCGTCTTCAGGCACTCGCAATGGTAGGGGTCGCCCAGCAGCAGGGTGCGCTTGGGCACGCCGTGGAAGCTCAGCAGCAGCTGGTCCGGCCGGCCGTGCGCCTCCCAGTGGGCCAGCACGCTGTGCTCGAGCGCGCGGATGTAGGCCTCGTGGTCGTGGTAGTTGCGCACGAAGCGCAGCTCGGGCAGGTTGCGCACCGCGCGGTAGTGGTCGAACACGGCGTCGTAGATCGAGCCGGTGGTGGTGCCGGAATATTGCGGATAGGCCGGCAGGATGGCGACGCGCTCGCAGCCGTCGGCCTTCAGCTTGGCCAGCACCTCGGGCAGCGAGGGCGAGCCGTAGCGCATCGCCATGGCGACGGTGACGCCGTCGTGGCCGCGTTCGGCCAGGGCGCCGAACAGCGCCTCGGCCTGGCGCTGGGTGTGCACCTTCAGCGGCGAGCCCTCGCGGCTCCAGATCGAGGCGTACTTCTTGGCCGACTGGCCGGAGCGGAACGGCAGGATGATCAGGTTGAGGATGCACCACCAGACGGCGCGCGGAATCTCCACCACGCGCGGATCGGACAGGAACTCCTTCAGATAGCGCCGCACCGCCGAGCGGGTCGGCGCGTCCGGCGTGCCCAGGTTGACCAGCACGATGGCGCTGCGGCTGACGGTGCCGTGCGTGTATGGAGGTTCTTTTTGAAAGGACATGAAGGCCAATGGGAGGTGGACGGGACAGCCTGCCATTATAGAGAGCTTGCGCGCAGCCGGAGCGAAAACTACGCCGGCCGGCGCAACAACCCGGGTCAGCCCCCAAGCGGGGTCAGTGCCGACATTCGGACACGACCTCAACTGTAGCGTCGTTCCGTCGAACGCCTTTACTGCCGAGCCCGTGTACGAATGTCGGCACTGACCCCGGGGGAGTTAGGAGGCGAGCAGCTCGCGGGCGTGCTTGCGGGTGGTGGCGGTGATCTCCAGGCCGCCGAGCATGCGGGCGACCTCCTCGACGCGGGCCTTGCTGTCGAGCACGTCGATGCGCGAGGCGGTCTTGCCGCTCTCCAGGGTGCGCTTGGCCACCTGGAAGTGGTGGCCGGCCTGGCTGGCCACCTGCGGCAAATGGGTCACGCACAGCACCTGGCGCTGCTGGCCGAGGCGGCGCAGCAGGCGGCCGACCACCTCGGCGACGCCGCCGCCGATGCCGCTGTCGACCTCGTCGAAGATCAGGGTCGGCGTGGCGGTGGCGTTCGAGGTGATGACGGAGATGGCCAGCGCGATGCGCGCCAGCTCGCCGCCGGAGGCGACCTTGGCCAGCGGCCGCGGCGCCACGCCGGCGTGGCCGGCGACCATGAATTCGACCTGCTCCAGGCCGCTGCTGCTCGGCTCGCCTGCGTGCAAGGCCACCTCGAAGCTGCCGCCGGTCATGTTGAGGTCTTGCATGGCGCGCGTCACCTGCTCGCCCAGCTGGCGCGCCGCCACGGCGCGCGTGGCGGACAGCCGCTGCGCCACTTCCATGTAGGCGGCCTTCAGCTTCTCCTCCTGCTGGCGCAGGCCGTCGAGGTCGCTGGCGTCGGCCAGTTGCTGCAGCTTGCCGGCCAGCTTGGCGTGCTCGTCGGGCAGCTCGTCGGGCGTGACGCGGAACTTGCGCGCCGCGCTGTGGATCACCTCCATGCGGGCGTCGACCTGGCGCAGCCGCTCGGGGTCGAGCTCGACCCGGTCCAGATAGTCGTTGAGCGCGTAGACGGCCTCCTGCAGCTGGATGCGGGCCGGTTCGATCAGGTCGACCACCGCCTGCAGCCCGCTGTCGATGCCGGCCAGCTTGCCCAGCTTCTGGTTCAGCGCCGACAGCTGCGACAGCACCGGGTGCTCATCCGCCTCGGAGATCACGGCCAGCGCCTCCTGCGCGCCCTCGAGCAGGCTGGCGGCGTGCGACAGGCGGCTGTGCTCGTTGGTGATGTCGGCCCACTCGCCCGGCTTGACGGCCAGCTTCTCCAGCTCGCCGACCTGCCACTCGAGCCGCTCGCGCTCGTACAGCACGTTGGCGGCGTTGGTTTCGAACTCCTCGCGCTGGCGCGCCAGCGCGCGCCAGGCCTTGTGGCCGGCGGCGACGGCGCGCGCGTCGGCGGCGGCGCCGGCGTCCTTGCTGGCGGCCTGGCTGTCGAGCAGGGCGCGCTGCGCCTCGGTCTTGAGCAGCGACTGGTGGGCGTGCTGGCCGTGGATGTCGACCAGCTGGTCGCCCAGCTCGCGCAACTGGGCCGCCGTGGCGGCGATGCCGTTGATGTAGGCCTTGGAGCGGCCGGCGTTGTCGATCACCCGGCGCAGCAGGGCGCCGCCCTCGTCGACGGCGAACTCGTTGGCCGCCAGCCACTGCGCGGCGGCCTCGCCGACGGCGAAGTCGGCGGTGATGTCGGCCTTGGCGGCGCCCTCGCGCACCACGCTGGCGTCGCCGCGGCCGCCCAGCGCCAGGGTCAGCGCGTCGATCAGGATGGACTTGCCGGCGCCGGTCTCGCCGGTGAAGACGGAGAAGCCGGCGGAAAATTCCAGTTCAATCGAATCGACAATGACGAAATCGCGGATGGACAGTGTACGCAGCATGGGCGGGGGCAAAGTGGGTGGGGTTGGGTTGGCTTAGCTGAGCTTGCCTTCACCGGACGGGTATTCGTTCCAGTGCAGCTTTTCGCGCAGCGTGTTGTAGTAGCTCCAGTCGTGCGGGTGCAGGAAGGAGATGGTGTGCGGCGAGCGGCGGATGACGATGCGGTCCTGCGCCGCCAGGCTGGCGAAGGTCTGCATGTCGAAGTTGACGCTGATGTCGCGGCCACGGACGATCTCGACCACGATCTCGCTCGACTCGGGCAGCACGATGGGCCGGTTCGACAGCGCGTGCGGGGCGATCGGCACCAGCACGATGCCGCCCAGGCTGGGGTGCAGCAGCGGGCCGCCGGCCGACAGCGCGTAGGCGGTCGAGCCGGTCGGCGTGGCGATGATCAGGCCGTCCGAGCGCTGGTTGTACATGAAGTGGCCGTCGACCTCGACGCGCAGCTCGGCCATGCCGGCGCCGGCGCCGCGGGCGACGACGACGTCGTTGACGGCCATGCCGACGTGGATGACCTCGCCGTCGCGCAGCACGCTGCCCTCGAGCAGGCTGCGGCGCTCGGCCTTGTAGCTGCCGCCGAGGATCTTGGCCAGCACGTCGAGCATGTTGTCGAGCGGAATGTCGGTCATGAAGCCGAGGCGGCCCTGGTTGATGCCGATCAGCGGCACGTCGTAGGGCGCCAGCTGGCGCGCGATGCCCAGCATGGTGCCGTCGCCGCCCATGACGATGGCGGCGTCGGCGCGGGCGCCGATGCCGGCCGCGTTGAGCACCTCGACGCCGTGCCGCCCCAGGTGGGCCGCCGTCTGCTCCTCGAGCACGACGCTGTGGCCGGCGCGCTGCAGGAAGTCGATGACGCTGTCGACCGACTCTTCGATGCCGTCGGTGTTCTGGCGGACGACAAGCGCGATGGTCTGGAACATGGCATGCGTGGCGGGCATAGAAATCTCGTAACAATATAGGATGGCGGGGCTGGCAACACGCAGCAGAGTAACCCATAATGCGGGCTTCTGCTATACGACGATGCCAGGCGCAAACCGGATGCCGGTACGCGAGTCCTCCACGGGAAGGCGTCGGAATACTGTATATGCAACCAGTATAGTGCGGGCAGGCTCAGACTGCAAGCGGCAACCTCACAGGAGAACAAGATGGCAAAAGCGTTGGGCGTAGGTGGTATTTTCTTTAAATCGAAGGATCCGAAGGCCTTGCTGGCCTGGTATCAGACCCATCTGGGCCTGCCGACCGAGTCGTCGGAGTACGCCTCCTTCTTCCCGGCCGCCCTGCCGGAGGGCAGTTGCACGGTGTTCAGCCCGTTCAAGGTCGACAACGGCTACTTCGCGCCGTCCAAGCGCGAGTTCATGTTCAACCTGATCGTCGACGACCTCGACGGCGCGCTGGCCCAGGTCAAGGCCGCCGGCGCCGAGCTGGTCGGCGACAGCCAGTCCTTCGACTACGGCCGCTTCGGCTGGTTCATCGATCCGGACGGCAACAAGGTCGAGCTGTGGCAGCCGTCCGGCAAGCTGTGAGCTAGCCGGGCCGGCCTTGCCGCTCAGTGCGCCGTCAGGATGCCGACGCCCATGGAGAGCAGCAGGCCGATGCCGATCGTCACCGTGTAGACGGTCATCAGGGCCAGCCAGCGCCAGGCGGTGGCGCGGCGGCCGCGCTGGTAGACCCGGCGCATCGCCCAGGGCAGATAGGCCAGCAGCCACAGCCACAGCAGGAACTTGACGCCGCCGTGCCCGATCAGGGTCATGGCGCCCAGCATGATGAAGGCGAAGGCGTTGCTGTGCAGGGCGAACAGCAAGTGTTCGCCGTAGCGCTTGCCCGAGCCGAGGTACAACAGCTTCAGGTACAGCGCGAAGACCGGCATCATCAAAAACAGCGCGTAGGGCGCGTAGTGGTAAAAACCGTCGCCGATGACCTTCGACTTCTCCGCGCTGGACAAGTGCTCGAAATGCTGCCATCGCTTGGTCAGGCCGGGCACCCGGTCGGCCCAGCGGGCGATGTCGGCGTCGTCGATGTCGCCGTCGACCCGCCCACCCACTTGCTCTTCACCCACTTGCTCGTTCTTGGCCGCCGGCGCCGCCGGCTTGTGCCGTTCCTCGGCCGCCGCCGGCGCGGCCAGCTCGGCGGTCGGCTTGGCGTCGTCGTCCAGCTGAATCGTCCCGCCGTGAGTGAACTTGAGCAAGGCGAAGAACAGCACGCTCAGCGTCAGATACAAGCGCAGCGGCTGGACGAAGCGGACGCGGCGGCCGGCCACGTATTCGTTGGTCAACAGGCCCGGGCGGAACAACAGGCGCCACAGCGTGCCCAGCAGCTTGCCCTCCAGCGCCACGTAGTGGCCGACGAACTCGTGCAGGAACTCGCGCGCGCTGGCCGGGTGCAGATGGGTTTCCTGGCCGCAGTTCTGGCAGAAGTTGCCGCCGGTCGGCGCCTGGCAGTTGTGGCAGGGCGCGAACGACGGATGCGTCTGCTCGGAGAGGGAATCTGGTTTCAATGCGGTGCTCTTTCCATGGCCGTGACGGAGAAAAGGACGGCGCGCCGTCCTGGCCGGAATAGTAACTGATTTCCCGAAAGAAATGCATGTTGAGCAACCCTCCCGTTGCCGCTCTGTTGTAGGCACGCCAGTCCGCGCGGCGTCGATCAAGCGGGCGACGGCACTGTTGGCGAAGCGCTAAGATGGCCTGCACGCCCACACGAGGAGAACGCGATGGCCACCACCCCGACGGAAAGCAAAACCGACACCAGCAAACCCATGCAGAACGACGGCAAGACCCGCCTGCCGCACGAGCGCGACGAAACGCCCGAGGGCCGGCCGGCCAAGCCGCGCGACGTGATGCGCCAGGCCGCCATCGACATCGCCCAGGGCCTGGTCGACACCGACCGCCACGGCACGCCGGGCGTCGAAAAAGTTCGCCCGGCGCCCGCCGGCCAAGCCAGGCCGCTGCCCAGCGGCAAGCGCGACTGAGGCATTGGCGCGCTCATGGCCAGCCCAGCCACGCTTCCGCCGGTCCGTGCTGCCGTGAATTCAAGGCGCCGGCGGCGGCAACACCAACCAAAGGCGGAGAGCCAGGGTCAGACCCTAGGGTCTGACCCTAATGCCGTTGACTTAAGCTTTTGACTTCTTGTATGGGTAGCGCTGTGCCTTTGATTTGACGACCCGGTCAAAATGACGGCCGGGTCGTTTGACAGTCAGTTCGGTGACTAGCCTTTGCCGCATTCTTTGTAGTAGGGAAGGCAGCTTGCCATAGGCGCGAGTCGCGGCGGCCCATGTTAGTTCGTATTGAATGATGTGAAATGCACGGACGAAGCTGATGTCGGTGGGGTTGCATTGAGCGTCGGCGGCGACGTTGGCCATTTCAAGGCGCACCAGGTTGTAG
>NZ_FOTW01000055.1 GCF_900114705.1 Rugamonas rubra | reverse complement strand
GTAATGCATTAAGCTAACCAGTACTAATTGCCCGTACGGCTTGTCCCTATAACCTTAGCAGGTTGTAAGAATGAGAAGTTACGTGTCGCCTGAGTTGTTGATACATCGTTCATTACCCCTGATCTTTACTTTGAATAAACGGTATAAATCGTTTATAATGCTTCTTCCAGATTCAAGTGCCGCTGTCCAATTGGAAGCGAACACTGTACAAGTCAATGCCTGATGACCATAGCAAGTTGGTACCACCCCTTCCCATCCCGAACAGGACCGTGAAACAACTCTGCGCCGATGATAGTGCTGCAACCAGTGTGAAAGTAGGTTATCGTCAGGCTAGTTATATAGTAGTGTAGAAAAACCCACCAGCCTGAACGCGCTCAAGATCGCGTTCAGCGCAGGTGGGTTTTTTTTCGTCCTAAATTCTGCCAACATCCAAAAAATTGCCCAATCGCAATGCGAAGGTTCTTCTGGCAATTTACGATGCAGTCTCTACCAGCCCACGGAGACTGCAATATGGACATCCTGAAAGAGCGGGCCAAGCTCGGCGATTCGCTGCTTGCCCCCATCAACCTCATCCTCGACCGCCAGCGCGGCGACATCCTCAGCACCTTCGTCGGCAAATCCGGCGATCTGACCCACACCATACTCAACAACGAAGAAACCCTGCGCCGCGTTGCCGACTATTGCTACGAATTTCTTCCCTGGCCGCTGCGGATGGCGGTTAAAAAGCCGACCTTTGTCGAGTTTGTGCTGACCCATCGGCACGCCGTCCTAGCGCAGTTGGCCCAGCCGGCCTAGGCAGTTCTCCCGCGTCGCACAGTACGGGCCTGCTTGCCGGCCTGTACTGTGGCGCAGATTTCCAGCACCATCGGCCCAAGAGCCATACCAAAAAGTATCGAGACTACGATTCCCAGTATCGGAAAGTATCGAACTCCAGTGATACATTGACATGGTGGTGACAAATAGCACCGCGAAGACAAAAAATCATAAAAACACTGGAGACAAGACATGAAACGTATCGCCCTCGGCGCTGTATGCGCTGCCCTGTTGGCCGCCAACACCGGCGCCATTGCCGCAACCGATCTGGTCATCGCCACCGTCAACAACGGCCACATGATCGAGATGCAAAAGCTTAGCAAGTTCTTCGAGCAGGCCAATCCCGACATCAAACTGAAATGGGTCACGCTGGAAGAGGGCGTGCTGCGCCAGCGCATGACCACCGACATCGCGACCAAGGGCGGCCAGTTCGATCTGATGACGATCGGCATGTACGAGGCGCCGATCTGGGCCAAGAAGGATTGGCTGCTGCCGATCAAGCCGGACGCCGGCTACGACGTCGACGACCTGCTGCCGACCATCCGCGAAGGCCTGTCCAACAACGGCGTGCTGTACGCCGCGCCGTTCTACGGCGAGAGCTCGATGATCATGTACCGCAGCGACCTGGTGAAGAAAGCCGGCATGACCATCGAGGAGCGGCCGACCTGGGACCACATCCGCGCGGTGGCCGCCAAGATCCATGATCCGGCCAACGGCGTCTACGGCATTTGCCTGCGCGGCAAACCGGGTTGGGGCGACAACATGGCCTTCATCACCACCATGGCCAACTCCTACGGCGCCCAACTGTTCGACATGAAGTGGCAGCCGCAGTTCACCAGCAAGCCGTGGAAGAACGCGGTCAACATGTATGTCGACCTGTTGAAGAACTACGGGCCGCCGGGCTCGTCGTCGAACAGCTTCAACGAGATCCTGGCGATGTTCAACGAAGGCAAATGCGGCATCTGGATCGACGCCACCATCGCCGCCTCCTTCATCACCGATCCCAAACAGAGCAAGGTGGCCGACAAGGTCGCTTTCGCCCAGTCGCCCTACGCGGTGACCGAGCGCGGCGCCAACTGGCTGTGGGCATGGTCGCTGGCGATTCCGAAAAGCTCGCGCCACCCGGAGGCGGCGCAGAAGTTCATCAACTGGTCCACCTCGAAGGACTACATCAAGTTGGTGGCCAAGGAGTCCGGCTGGGCCAACGTGCCGACCGGCACCCGCAAGTCGACCTACGCCAATCCGGAGTTCGCCAAGGCCGCGAAGTTCGCCGCCGCCGAGGGCAAGGCCATCGCCACCAGCAGCCCGAAACACAGCACGCTGCAGCCTTCGCCGTACATCGGCGTGCAGTTCGCCGCGATTCCCGAGTTCCAGTCCATCGGTCTGGCGGCCGGCCAGCAGATCGCCTCGGCCCTGCTGGGCAAGCAGACGGTCGACCAGGCGCTGGACATGGCGCAGCAGGCGGCCGACCGCGAAATGCGCAAGGCCGGCTACTACAAATAGCCATCCCGCCGCGCCGGCCACCATGCCGGCGCGGCGGCACCCGCCCGTAGCCGAAGTCCACAGAAGCCGCCGGCCCGCGCCGGCCGCTTCGCACGCACCTTGAGATACCCATGAACCGACTGATACCCCGGACCTTGCTGACGCCGGCCGTGCTGGCCATCGCCGTCATTTCCATCGTCCCGCTCCTGATTACGATCTACTACGCCTTCGTCAAATTCAGCCTGCTCTCGCCCGGCGAGCACGAA
Organism: Rugamonas rubra; assembly: GCF_900114705.1. Classification (GTDB taxonomy): domain Bacteria; phylum Pseudomonadota; class Gammaproteobacteria; order Burkholderiales; family Burkholderiaceae_D; genus Rugamonas; species Rugamonas rubra. The sequence goes on along the minus strand of NZ_FOTW01000055.1, from coordinate 9,083 downwards.
TTCCACGGCCTGGCGAACTTCCATTACTTCTTCACCGACGGCGCCTTCCTGCCGGCGCTGAAAAACACTTTCGTGCTGATGTTCTCGGTGATGCTGGTCACCGTGGTCTGCGGCGCCGCCCTCGGCCTGCTGATCAACGACGCCTTCCCCGGCCGCGCCGTGGTGCGCGTGCTGTTGATCTCGCCCTTCCTGATCATGCCGGCGGTGAACGCGCTGATGTGGAAGAACATGCTGCTCAACCCCATCTACGGCCTGTTCGCCCAGGTCAGCATCTTGTTCGGCCTGCCGCCGGTCGACTGGCTGTCGCACTACCCGCTGCTGTCGATCGTGATGATGGTGTCATGGCAGTGGCTGCCCTTCGCCTGCCTGATCTTCATGACCGCGCTGCAGTCGATGGACCGCGAGCAGCTGGAGGCCGCCGGCATGGACGGCGCCAACTACCTGCAGCAGCTGCGCTACCTCTACATCCCCCACCTCGGCCGCGCCGTCTCGGTAGTGCTGATGATCGAGATGATCTTCCTGCTGTCGGTGTTCGCCGAGATCTTCACCACCACCGGCGGCGGCCCCGGCTTCGACACCACCACGATCACCTTCATGATCTACCAGCAGGCCTTGCAGTCCTACGACATCGGCGCCGCCTCGGCCGGCGCCCTGTTCGCGGTGCTGTTGGCGAACATCGCCGCCTTCTTCCTGATGCGCGTCATCGGCAAGAACCTGGCGAAATAAGGAGAACACGATGAACAAACCACTCACCCTCCACCTGCGCACCGGCGCCGCCTGGTTCTTCGCCTTGCTGCTGTTCTTTCCGATCTTCTGGCTCGGACTGATGGCCTTCAAGACCGAGGCGCAGGCCATCTCGACGCCGCCGCTGCTGTTCTTTTCGCCGACGCTGCAGAGCTTCCGCGACGTGCTGGCGCGCGACAACTATGTCGGCTACGCCTTCAACTCGCTGATCACCAGCGTGCTGTCGACGGCCATCGGCCTGGCCATCGCCATCCCGGCGGCCTACTCGATGGCCTTCTTCCCCACCCGGGGCACGGTCGGCCTGCTCAAGTTCGTGCTCAGCTCGCGCTACATGCCCGGCGTTGGCGCGCTGATGCCGATCTATATCTGCTACCAGTACTTCGGTCTGCTCGACAGCCGCATCGGCCTGACCATCATGTTCATGTTGATGAACCTGCCGATCATGATCTGGCTGCTGTACACCAATCTGCGCGAACTGCCGCGCGAGATCCTCGAGGCGGCGCGCATGGACGGCGCCACCGTCGGCCACGAGTTCCGCTACATCGTGCTGCCGTTGGCGGTGGGCGGCATCGCCTCGACCGCGCTGGTTTGCATGGTGTGGGCCTGGAACGAGTCGTTCTGGTCGCTCAACCTGGGCGCCTCCAACGCCGGCACGCTGGCCTGGCTGATCGCCTCCTACTCCAGCCCGGAGGGCCTGTTCTGGGCCAAGCTGTCGGCCGCCTCGCTGATGGCCATCGCACCGATCATGGCGCTCGGTTGGTTCTGCCAGAAGCAGCTGGTGCAGGGCATGACCTTCGGCGCAGTCAAATAAGCACGGCATATTCAAACACGGGACTTGATCATGGCTTACCTACAACTCAGCAACATCGAAAAATTCTTCGGCGACCACCACGCCATCAAAGGCATCGACCTGCAAATCGAGAAGGGCGAGTTCGTCGTCTTCGTCGGCCCCTCCGGCTGCGGCAAGTCGACCCTGCTGCGCCTGATCGCCGGCCTCGAGACCATCGACAAGGGCAGCCTGCAGCTGGACCGGCGCGACATCACCGCGCTGCCCTCGTCCAAGCGCGACCTGGCGATGGTGTTCCAATCCTACGCGCTGTATCCGCACATGAGCGTGTTCGAGAACATGTCGTTCGCGCTCAAGCTGGCCGGCGTCGACCGCGCCGTCATCCGCGAAAAGGTCGACAAGGCCGCCGCCATCCTCGACCTGGGCAAATACCTGGAGCGCACGCCCAAGGAGCTGTCCGGCGGACAGCGCCAACGCGTCGCCATCGGCCGCGCCATCGTGCGCGACCCCAAGGTCTTCCTGTTCGACGAACCGCTGTCCAACCTGGACGCGGCGCTGCGCGTGCAGACCCGCATCGAGATCGCCAAGCTGCACCGCGAGCTGGGCGCCACCAGCATCTACGTCACCCACGACCAGGTCGAGGCGATGACCCTGGCCGACCGCGTGGTGGTGCTGCGCGACGGCCAAGTCGAGCAGCACGGCTCGCCGCTGGAGCTGTACGACCGGCCGGCCAACCGCTTCGTCGCCCAGTTCATCGGCACGCCGAGCATGAACGTGGTGCCGGCGGCGGCCCTGCCGCAGCTGGCGGCGCTGGCCGGTAGCGCGGCGCACGCCGATGGTTTCGTCGGCATCCGCCCCGAGCATGTGAAGCTCGACGCGCCGGGGCAGCATGGACTGGCGGCGACGGTGGACATGGTCGAGTCGCTGGGTGTGGAGACGCTGGTGTATGCACGCATGGAGAACAACGTGCAGATCGTCTCGCGCGGCAGCGAGCGCAGCGCCCTGCATCCGGGCGACCGCACCATGCTCAGCTTCGACCTCGGCAAGGTGCACCACTTCGACCGCTTCGGCAACACCTACGCGGCCGCCGCAGGGGGAGCGCTGTGATGGGCAACGACAACCCAACGATAGCACTGAACCAGGCCGCGCTCGGCCACCTGCCGGACGGCGTCGCCGGGCCGGCCTACGCGCGGCAGGATGTGGCCCGCAGCATTGTGCACATCGGCGTGGGCGGCTTCTTCCGCTCGCACCAGGCGGTGTATCTGGACCAGCTGCTGCACCTGCCGGGCCAGACGCCATGGGGCTATTGCGGCGTCGGGCTGCTGCCGCACGACGCCGCCATGCGCGACGCCATGCGCGCGCAGGACTGCCTGTACACCGTGGTCGAGCGCGGCGCGCAGGGCGAGAGCGCGCGCGTCATCGGCTCGGTGCTGGAGTTCCTCTACGCGCCGGACGACGCCGAGGCGGTGCTGGAGAAGATGGCCGACGCGGGCACCCGCATCGTCTCGCTGACCATCACCGAAGGCGGCTACTACATCAACCAGGGCACCGGCGAATTCGACGCGGCCCATGCCGACATCGTGCACGACCTGGCCCATCCGCGCACGCCGCGCTGCTCCTTCGGCTATCTGGCCGAGGCGCTGCAACGGCGGCGCGAGCGCGGCCTGGCGCCGTTCACGGTGATGTCCTGCGATAACCTGCAGAACAACGGCGACGTGATGCGCAAGATGCTGCTGGCCTTCACGCAGCTGCGCGACCCGGGCCTGAGCGCCTGGCTGGAACAGCACTGCGCCTTCCCGAACAGCATGGTCGACCGCATCACGCCGGCCACCACCGACGAGCACCGCGCGCTGGTGCGCCAGCGCTTCGGCCTGGCCGACGCCTGGCCGGTGATGACCGAGCCCTTCCTTCAATGGGTGGTCGAGGACCACTTCCCGGGCGGCCGTCCGGCCTGGGAGTTGGTCGGCGCGCAAATGACCGACGACGTGCTGCCCTACGAGAAAATGAAGCTGCGGCTGCTCAACGCTGGCCACCAGTCGCTGTGCTACATCGGCATGCTGTTCGGCTACGAGTTCGCCCACCAGGCGATGGACGATGCCGACATCCGCCAGCTGTTCAGCGACATGATGGACAAAGAAGTGACGGCGCTGCTGCCGCTGGTCGCCGGCATCGATCTGGCCGACTACAAGCGCACGCTGATCGAGCGCTTTGCCAACCCGGCCATCCGCGACCAGTTGGCGCGCATCGGCACCGAAGGCTCGGCGCGCATTCCCAAGTTCGTGCTGCCGTCGGTGCGCGAGCAGCTCGAGCGCGGCGGCCCGATCAAGCTGCTCAGCTTTACGGTGGCGTGCTGGTTCCGCTACCTGAACGGCAGCTCGGAGCAGGGCGTGGCGATGCCACTCAACGATCCCTACGCGGCGCGCCTGCGCGAGCTGGCCCTGCTGGGCGGCGCCGACGCCGGCCCGCTACTGTCGATGCGCGAGTTGTTCGGCGAGCTGTCGGAGCAGCCGCGCTTCGTCGCGCAGGTCGGCGACGCGCTGGCGCGACTGTACCGCGACGGCGCGCGCGCGGCACTGCGCCACGCGCTTGCCGCGCCGTCCGAGCTGGCGGGATAAGGCCATGTATCTCGGCATAGACCTCGGCACCTCGGAGGTGAAGGTGCTGCTGATCGACCAGGCCCAGGCCGTGGTCGCCAGCGCGCACGCACCGTTGGCGATCAGCCGGCCGCAGCCGCAATGGTCGGAGCAGGACCCGGCCGACTGGTGGCGCGCCACCCTGGCCGCCATCGGCACCATCGCGCGCAGCCATCCGCGCCAGCTGGCGGCCTTGCGCGGCATCGGCTTGTCCGGCCAAATGCACGGCACGGTGCTGCTCGACGCGGCAGGCCGCGTGCTGCGGCCGGCCATCCTGTGGAACGACACCCGCGCCGGCGCCGAGTGCGCCGAGCTGGAGCGGCGCGCGCCGCAACTGCGCGCCATCACCGGCAACCTGGCCATGCCCGGCTTCTCGGCGCCCAAGCTGTTGTGGGTGGCCTCGCACGAGGCGGAACTGTTCGCCCGTACCGCCATGGTGCTGCTGCCCAAGGACTATCTGCGCTACCTGCTGACCGGCGAATTCATCTCCGACATGTCGGACGCCTCCGGCACGCTGTGGCTGGACGTGGCGCGGCGCGACTGGTCCGAGGCGATGCTGCAGGCCTGCGGCTTGAGCCTCGCGCAGATGCCGCGCCTGGTCGAAGGCAGCGCGCCCGGCGGCATGTTGCGCGCCGAGTTGGCGCGCGACTGGGGCATCGCCGCGCCAGCGCAAGTGGTGGTGGCCGGCGGCGCCGGCGACAACGCCGCCAGCGCCGTCGGCATGGGTGTGGTGGCGCCGGGCGAGGGCTTCATCTCGCTGGGCACCTCCGGCGTGCTGTTCGCCGCCAGCGACGCCTATCGGCCCAATCCGGCCCAAGGGCTGCACACCTTTTGTCACGCGCTGCCGGGACAATGGCACCAGATGGGGGTGATGTTGTCGGCCGCCAGCTGCCTGCGCTGGGTCACCCAGCTCACCCACGCCGCCGACGAGGCGGCGCTGCTCGACGAGATCGCGCTGGCGGGGCCTGCCGCATACCAAGCGGCGCCCCTGTTCCTGCCGTATTTGTCGGGCGAGCGCACGCCGCACAACGATCCGCACGCCAGTGGCGTTTGGTTCGGACTGCGCCACGATACCGACCGCGCGTTGCTCGGCTATTCCGTGTTGGAGGGCGTGGCCTTCGGCCTGCGCGATAGCTATCTGGCGTTGCAGGCGGCCGGTGGTTCGATGCGCGGCGCCGCGCTGGTCGGTGGCGGCAGCCGCAGCCGCTACTGGGCGCGCCTGCTGGCCAGCGCGCTGGATCTGCCGTTGTCGCTGCACAGCGGCGGGGAGGTTGGCGCGGCGCTGGGCGCGGCCAGGCTGGCGCTGCTGGCCGCCAATCCGCAGCTCGGCGTGGCCGAGGTGTGCGTGGCGCCGCCGGTGCTGGAGGTGGTCGCGCCCGAGGCGCAATGGCAGGCCGCTTTGCTGCCGCGCTTCGAGCGCTTCCGCGCCCTGTACGGGCAGTTGAAGCCCTTGTTTTGAGACACGTCGGCTTTGCTATACTTGGCTTGAGCGGCGACCCGCTATGGCAGGACGGGTTCGCCGCCAAGCACCGCGCCAGTCGGGGCAGAGACAGGAGGAGAGACAGATATGCCAGCCAAGAGCATTCACCAAACGCTCCAGATGGAGCACATCTGCGTGCGTGACCCGCAGCAGGGGTTCGAACCGGACGGGCGCTACGGCTTCATCCGCTACCTGGAGCACGGCGTGCCCAGTTCGCTGGTGCGCTGGCACTACCACGAGGAGTACGAGCTGCACCTGATCTGCGCCAGCAGCGGCAAGGTCTTCGTCGGCGACTACATCGGCCAGTTCGCGCCGGGCCACCTGGTGTTGACCGGCCCGCGCGTGCCGCACAACTGGGTCTCGCTGGACACGCCGGAGGAGGGCGTCAAGCTGCGCGACATGGTGGTCCAGTTCAGCCACGCGCCGCTCGAGCAGATGGCCGCCGCCATCCCCGAGCTGCGCGCCGTGCTGCCGCTGCTCAGCCGCGCCACCTACGGCATCGAGTTCTTCGACCTGAGCGAGCAGGCCATGCGGCGCTTCGAGCGCATCCGCGACAGCAACGGCCTGCCGCGCTTCATCGAGTTCCTCTCGCTGCTCGGCGAGCTGGCCGAGAGCAGCAACTACCAGCTGCTGTCGACCGTGCCGATGCAGTCGAGCGACGACGACGACGCGCTGGCGCGCATCAGCTCCGCCGTCAACTTCATCGTGCAGAACTTCAGCAGCCAGTTTTCGATGAGCGATTTGGCGCAGCAGCTCGGCATGTCCGAGCGGATGTTCACGCGCTTCTTCCGCAGCGCGACCGGCAACAGCTTCACCGATTTCGTCAACCGCCTGCGCGTCAACAAGGCCTGCCAGCTGTTGATGGAAACGGAGCGCTACGTCACCAACATTTGCTATGACGCCGGTTTCAACAACGTGGCCAATTTCAACCGTCGCTTCCTCGAACTGAAGGGCATGACGCCGAAGGAGTTTCGCCAGCAGGCGTCGGGCCGCTTCGGCGCCTGAACAATTCGCCGCGCGGAGTCGGCGAGTATCGGTAATCGCGTTTTCAGTATCGGAATGGCGGCGCGGCCGCTGCTAGACTTTCTCTCACGATGCAAATCAATGCATCGACTATAACGAGAGGAGACTGTCCATGAATCGCCAGCACATCGCCACCGCCGCCCGAGGTGCCCCATGAACCGCCTAGCCGATAAACACGCGTTGTTGACCGGCGCCGGCGGCGGCATCGGCCTGGCCGTGGCCGAAGCCTATCTGGCCGAAGGCGCCAGCTGCACCGTGGCCGACCTGGCGCCGCAAGCGCCGGCCGCCGTGGCCGAGCTGATGGCGCGCCATCCGGAGAAGCTGCAGTATGTGCGCGCCGACGTCACCGACGCCGCCTCCGTGCGGCAGCTGCTGGCCGCCGCGCAGCGCCGCTTCGGCCCGCTCGACATCCTGTTCAACAACGCCGCCGTGTTCGACATGGCACCCTTGCTGGAGTCCGACCTGGCCATGTACCAGCGCATCTTCGACGTCAACGTCAAGGGCATGTTCCTGGTCATGCAGCAGGTGCTGCAGAGCATGCGCGACGCCGGCCGCAGCGGCTCCGTCATCAATCTCGCCTCGCAGGCCGGGCGGCGCGGCGAGGCGCTGGTGTCGCACTACTGCGCCAGCAAGGCCGCCGTGATCAGCTACACCCAGTCGGCCGCGCTGGCCATGGCGCCGCACGGCATCCGCGTCAACGGCATCGCGCCCGGCGTGGTGGACACGCCGATGTGGGGCCATGTCGACGCGCTGTTCGCCCGCTACGAGGGCCTGCAGCCGGGCGAGAAGAAGCGCGCCGTCGGTCTGGCCGTGCCGCTCGGCCGCATGGGCAAGCCGTCCGACCTGAGCGGCGCGGCCGTCTTCCTGGCCAGCGACGAGTCCGCCTACATCACCGCACAGACCTTGAACGTCGATGGCGGCAGCGTGATGAGCTAGGCCGCTCCACCTATTTCCCACAGCAAGCAGTCAGCAGTAAGCAGCGGAGCCGTCCTTGGACAGGACGCTCCGGCAGCACCCCCACGTCCGTCGCTTTACCCATAAAAACATATATCGAGGAGACACAACATGAACAACCTTCTACAGAAATCCCTGCCATTGGCCATTGCGCTCGCCTGTGCCTGCGGTGGCGCCAGCGCCGCGTCGGACGAGGAGGGCTTCCACGGCTACTTCCGCGTCGGCGCCGGCACCTCGACCAGCGGCTCGCGCGGCCCGCAAAGCTGCTACGGCCTGGGCGGCAACACGATGAAGTATCGGCTGGGCAACGAGTGCGACGCCTACTTCGAAGGCGGCTACACCAAGGACATCGCCCAGTCGGACGGCGTGCACTACGTCGCCACCGTCTGGGTCAACGCCTACAGCCCCAAATCCGACTTCGACAACGCCAAGTTGAACGTGCTGAAGGCCTACGTCGAGGCCAAGGGCCTGACCTTCCTCAACGGCGGCACGGCGTGGATGGGTAAGCGCTTCTACAACCGGCCGGACATCCACATGCTGGATCTGCAGTACATCAACTTCAACGGCACCGGCGCCGGCCTCGACCAGATCAAGGTCGGCCCGGGCAAGTTCGCCTATGCCTTCTTCAAGGACAACGACGCCACCGCCACCTCGGCCGACGGCACGGTGCTGGGCACCACGGCGGCGACCCGGCAGAACTTCATCTACCAGGACGTGCCGGTCAACGCCGGCGGCACTATCGACCTGGCCGCCTCGGTGATCACCGCGCAAGGCGGCAACAAGCTGGGCGCCACCCATAACGGCTGGCAGATGTCGGCCTTCCACCGCCAGACCGAGGTGTTTGGCGGCGCCAATACGTTCGGCGTGCAATATGGCGTCGGGCCGGGCACCGGCATCGGCGTCGGCAACGACCGCATCGGCGCCTCGGGCAGTACCTTGTTGGGCTCGGATGTGACCCGTTTCCGTGTCTTCGACAATGTTTGGGTGCAACCGACCTGGAACTTCGGCATGGAGTTCGTTGCCTTGCTACAGAAAGACAAGTCCGACGCGATCGGTTCGACCACCTGGACCACACTTGGTGTGCGTCCGGTGTACGCGGTGAACCAGAACCTCAAGCTGGTGATGGAGTTGGGCACCGACCGCGTCACCTCGCCGACCGGCGGCGCCGCACAACGGCTGACCAAGCTGACCTTCGCACCGACCATCTCGGCCGGCCCCGGCTTGTGGTCGCGTCCGGAGTTGCGCGCCTTTGTGACCTACGGAAAATGGAATGACGCCGCCACCGCGTCCGTCAACGCCAGCAACAATTCCGGCCCGGTCTATAACAACAATACCAGCGGTACTTCGTTCGGTTTCCAAGTGGAAGCCTGGTTCTAAGCGATTACTTACGCAGCAAGGCTTGCCAACGCTGGCAAGCCTTGCTATAGTTCGCCTCCCCGCAGAAATGCACGCAGAAACAAGC
>NZ_FOTW01000060.1 GCF_900114705.1 Rugamonas rubra | reverse complement strand
GGCTTCAGCCTCAATCTGTCGACCGGCATCGGCTACAGCAAGAGCCAGGACGACAAGCGCGGCAACGGCGACACGGTGCGGCAGATCGGCAGCGTGCTCAGCGGCGGCAGCATCGCCGCCACCAGCGGGCGCGACACGCTGGTCAAGGCCAGCACGGTGGTGGCCGACGGCAAGGTCAGCATCAACGCCACGGGCGACCTGAGCATCGTCAGCGCGGCCGACCGCGACACGGGCGACTACGCCACCAGCAGCAAGAAGTCGGGCACCATCGGCAGCAACTTCCAGCCGGCCATCGGCACCGTCAAGACCACCACCGACGGCAGGCACGCCAACAGCACCCAGGTCGGCAGCCAAGTCGCCAGCCTGGGCGGTGACGTCGAGCTGACGGCGGGTGGCCGCTACACGCAGACGGCCAGCCAGGTCAAGGCGCCCGGGGGCGACATCGCCATCACGGCCAAGGACGTGCTGGTCAACGCCGGCTATAGCACGACCGACAGCACCGACCACACGACCTACGCCAAGACGGCGATTGGCGGCACGGTCAGCGTGCCGCTGATCAACGCGGTGAACGGCATCGTCAGCATGGCCTCCGCCGCCAAAACGACAAAGGATCCACGCATGCAGGCCTTGGCGGCAGCCAGTATGGTCTCCGGCGCGTTCGATGCCGCCAAGAGTGCCGCGGATCTTGTCGGCGGCAGCACAAAAGGCATCAAGGTTAGCGTTAGCCTCGGGAACTCGAAGAGCGAGACCAACTCGGTGCAGAGCGCCTCCGTCGCGGTGGGTTCGACCATCGCGGCCGGCGGCAGCGTCACGATCAAGGCCACCGGCGGCGGCAAGGACAGCAACATCACCGCCATCGGCAGCGACATCAGCGCCGGCACGGACGTGATGCTGAACGCGGGCAACCAGGTGAACCTGCTGGCGGCGGAAAGTACTGTGAGCCAGCACAGCACCAACAGTTCCAGCGGCGCCAGCATCGGCATCGGCTTCGCCTTCGGCGGCCAACAGAGCGGCATGACGTTCGACTTCGCCGCGTCCAAGGCGCGCGGCAACGCCGACGGCGACGATCTGAGCCACAGCAACACCCACGTTACCGGTGGAGCCTTGGTGACGGTGACGAGCGGCGGTGACACCAACGTGAAGGGGGGCGTGATCGCAGGCGATTCCGTGTTGGCCGACGTCGGCGGCAATCTCAACATCGAGAGCCTGCAGGACAGCAGCACATACAAGAGCAAGCAGGTTAGCGGCGGCTTCGGCGTCTCCCTCTGCATACCGCCAGTCTGCTACGGCATTAGTTCGGTGAGCGCCAATCTTAGCAAGTCCAAGGTCGAGGGCGACTTCCTCAGCGTGATCGAGCAGAGCGGCATCAAGGCCGGCGACGGCGGCTTCGACCTCACCGTCAAGGGCAACACCGACCTGAAGGGCGCTGTGCTGAGCAGTAACCAGACAGCGATCGATGACGAATTGAACAGCCTGGTCACGGGGAGCCTGACCACCAGCGATTTGCAGAACAAGGATCACCATGAGGCCAGCGGTTTCAGCGTGAGCGGTAGTGTTAGCGGAAAATATGGGGATCAGAGCGATGCGAAGGGCGCGTCCAACCAAGCTGCCGCAAGCGATGATAATCGCGCCGGTCCTGGGGGCGGCGCCGGATTCGGTAGTGCTTCGGGTAGCCAGCAAAGCGTTACCTTGACTGGAATAAGTGACGGTTTCATCGACATCACCGACGGCGCGCGCCAGCGGGAGTTGACGGGCAATACGGTCGATCAACAATTGGCCGGACTGAATCGCGATGTCAGCACCGAGAAGGACGGTAGCGCCGGCTTGATCAAGGGCTGGGACGGCAAGGCGCTGGAATTGGATGTAAACACCCAGACGGCAATTGTCTCGGCGTTCAGTCAGATGGCGGCCAAACGGATTGGTGACTATGCGGCGAAACAGGAGAAAGCACTAACTAAAAGCGGCGATCTTCTTGAAGCGAAGAAATGGGCCGATGATGGCGAATATCGGATAGCCGCCCACATCGCCGCCGGCGCACTAGGCGGGGGACTTTCGGGAGCACTTGGAGCTGGATTGAGCGCTGAATTGATGCCACAGATTGGTAAATTGATCAAAGGTACTGATCTACCCGAGCCGGTGCAGCAGGTACTAGGGGCGGCGGCGGCGGCCGCGATTGGCGGGATAGTAGGCGATGCATCCGGCGCGATGGTGGCTTTGAACGTTGATGTAAATAATCGGCAGTTGCATCCCAAGGAAATTGACTGGGTTCTGAAAAATGTTAAGGATTTCTCTGCGCAGCTGAGCGATAAACTAGGGAGACCAGTGTCTGAATTGGAGGCGGCACGTTGGTTGACCAAGGGCGCCGAAGGAAATGTAGATAAAGTATATCAGGATTTGAACGGAAGTACACTTGGAAGCGCAGCTTCCGAAGAGCGGCAAGCGTATATGTTCGCAAAGCAATATATAGCGGTAAACGCTAAGGGAGGTTTTATTGATGAGAATGGCGTGTCGCAAAAATTATTTGTTGCAAAAGGTGGTGATTTATATAATTCTTCTGTCTATTCAGATTATAGGGATAGTAAGAAATACAGGGATTATTTCTGGCAGGTGGTTGGGGATAATATTAAGCCTAGCAATCCAACATCAGATGAGTTGGCGGTTTATAACGAGCGGGAAAAAACTAGATTAACGAATAGCGTAAAAGATTTGCTAGTCGGACTAACGCCAGGACTTCTTGTTGGGAGTCTTGTTGGAGTGAGAAATAGTGTAAGTCCGATATGGCGGGATTCATCCTCAATCGGAGAAAGTGTTCCAAGCACTCCGCGCCGTGTTTTTGCTGGAGTTGAACTTGATTCGTACTTGCCAGATCCGGCAGCGGGATTGGGCTATGTTCCAAAAATGGTAAAAGGCGGGACCGAAGCCAATCTATGGTCGCATTGGGTTGGATTTCAAGCAGAACTTAATCTGGCTAATATAATTGCAAAAACTGCTAACCAAGTCGTCATTAAATACGGGGATGCTATCGGAAGAAAAGGTGCTGATATTATTTCGGTTGACGTTAGTAGTGGCGATGTTACAATGTGGGATTCGAAATTTCGCTCCAGTTCTAAAAATATAGGGAATTCACCAACGTTCGAAAATGCCAGAACCTTGAATTCTGCAGTACTTGAGGCTATTGATAGTATAAGTTCCTCGCGTTTACCGCCAGCAGTGAGGGACGCTGCCATTAGAAATTTGGAGAATCGTTCGTGCTCGACCCATACGGTTGGCAGTGGTAGCGTAAAAAATAGTATTTCTAATAAATATTGCAATGGTAAAAAATGTTAAAGGAGAATTATGATTTTTAATCCTATCAGGATTCGTGAGTCTGTGAATGAGGTCGGTATAAAAAGGCTGCTTGAAACGGAATTTGATGCCCAACGTCCCATGGGGAATGTTGCTATTATGCAGTTAAATGAAATTATTCGACTATACCTCGTAGGTATGCGAGAGCAAGTATCGCCTTTGCTCTCCAAAAGAATTGATTGGATAAGTTTTGCTATTGAAAAAAATGAAGATTTCGGCGAAAGTGGGAATTTTCATCAGCAATCGTTGAGATGGGCATTGGCGATCGGAATATGGATGCGTGATCGAGTGAATGCTGCTGATGTTTGGGGTGCAGCCAGAGATTTTAATGCTGCTGCATTATTTGACAAAAATGTATTTTCAAAAAGTGAGCTATCGACGGATCGTCTTGATGATTATATGGCTCTTTGTTGTCAGTCTGAGCAATATGAAGCAGGGGTGATAGAATATGAGAAATATTCCACAAAGAAAAATATTTCATTGAAGAGAACTCTTAAGCCACGTGATTTTGGTTATGTAATTTGTTTGCATGAATTGTGTGGGCAGTTTGATAAAGGGGATATTTTGAATGCGGGGCGAAAGATGCTTAAGGCGAATTTGGAAAATAACTGGTTAAGCTATGGGCAATATTTGGTGGCCGCTACTTGGTTGAAGATTGTCTATTGGAGCGAAACATGTAATATTCTGCCGGGGGAGATCATATTGAAAGCATACGAAGATATGCCGAATGTTCCTCGGCCAACATTCGTATAGTTGGCTCTATGCCGTTTCGTGTGGAATTTGACTTCAGGCGGCATGCCGCGTAACGCCGAAATCGCGCGGCACGGCAGCGCGCAGCGGATTGGCCGGCAGGTGTTTGAGTTTGGCCATGCGTAAATAGGCGATGGCGATGAAGTTGGCGGCGGTGCGGCGGCGGCACCATCGACAACAGCAACGCCGTCGTCGGCGGCAAGCTGCTGCTGACGGCGCAGAACCTCAACAACAGCGGCTCGGCGGCCCTGCTGGGCGCCAGCGGCGCGGAGATGCGCCTCGAGGTGGCGGGCCAGCTCAACAACACCGCCGGCGCCACCATCTACAGCGCCGGCTCGCTGACGGTGGCCGGCGGCGCGGGCGGCGGCGCCGTCGGCCTGGTCAACAACGTCTCCTCGACCATCGAGGCGGCCAAGGACCTGACCCTGAGCGCGGCCAGCCTCAACAACATCCGCGAGAACATCACCGTGGAAAAGGTGCAGACCGTCGACGAGACCAAGGAGATGGTGCTGCCGAGCTGGTACCACCATGGCAACAACCCCAAGTACTACGACACCAACTCGTCCAACTACCAGCCGCACGAGGTCTACTTCGTCGACCCGGCCGACATCCTGGAAAACGCCACCTACATCACGCCGGACGGCAACACCATCGGCCG
>NZ_FOTW01000038.1 GCF_900114705.1 Rugamonas rubra | reverse complement strand
CTGCCCGGCCTGGCCGAGGGCAAGTACGAGCTGCAGGCCGAGGCCGACGGCGTCAAGAGCCTGGTGCGCCCGGTCGAGCTGGTCTTCGCCAAGCCCGCGCTCGACATCACCGCCAGCGTCACCACCTACAGCTCCGGCCTGAGCTTCAACCGCGCCACCCAGCAGTTCAGCGGCACGTTCAGCGTCACCAACGCCACCGGCGCCGCGCTGAAGGGGCCGTTCCAGGTGCAGTTCGACGCCCTGCCGGCCGGCATCACCCTGCTCAACGCCAGCGGCAGCCACGACGGCTCGCCCTACGTCAGCGTCAACGACTCAGGCCTGGCGCCCGGCGCCAGCTTCAGCTTCCCCGTGCTGTACCTCAACCCGGCCAAGCTGGGCCTGCCTTACACCAACAAAATCTATTCCGGTAACTTCTAAACGGCGCCCAGCCCCCCGGCCATCGACCGGCGTCGCAACGGCGCTGTTCGATGGCTCCTTCCCGACCGCGGAACAAGCGCCCCAGCCAGTCACTCGGCTGCCATGTTTCGGTGGTTTTTCGCAAGAAAAACATCGGCCATGGCCAAGCCAGCGCAAACGTGTCTCGAGATTAACGCCATCCACGTCACACTTCTCCCGCCGCGCGCCTCAGCAATCACAGATTTAAATCGGATGAGCCCACAGCGCATAGCCGCAACTAAATGCCTTACTCAATAAAATTTCCAGCAAGAAACTAATTTCGTGATAAGATTTCTATTGAGAAATACTCGAAACAACAAGAACCGGCCACAAGCCGCATGGATAGGCGATGCAACCCTCTGCGGAGGCTGGCACCTAAGCTCGCGCCGGTCGAATGGTTCAACAAGCAACGAGTCGTAATTAAAATGCATTTAGAATATATTTATTGCAAGCAAAGAGACAATCAAGCAACTCAATAGATATTGTCGCAATTAATAAATTAATAATGAATATTATAGAAGGATATAGTTTGCAGCATTCCTCGTTCTCTCAGGCCATCCTGGTGCTGACCCTACTCACCGCCGCCACCGGCACTTTGGCGGCTCCCGCCACCGCCAGCGCACCCCAGCTCGACAGCAAACAGGTCGACAGCAAGCAGCCGCCCGCCCGGCGGCCGGACCTGGTCCTGGCCCAGATCGACGAGCCGGCGGCGCGACCGCGCCAGCCGGGCGCCGACGCGCCAGCCGCCCCGCAGGCCAAGGCGCCGGCCCTTGAAAGCCAGCCTTCCGCCTGGCTGATCCTGTTGCTCGGCGCCATGGTCATCGTCCTGCGCTGGGCCGCCCAGGTGCGCAGCCGCCCCTTCGAATAGGCATCCAGCGGCCCCCGCCTGCCGCTTTCGGCTACAATTTTGTGCATCGCTCCCACCACGCACAAGGATTCCACATGATCGTCTTCATCACCGGCGCCACCGCCGGCTTCGGCGCCGCCATGGCCCGCACCTTCGCCGGCCACGGCCACCGGGTCGTCATCAGCGGCCGCCGCGCCGAACGCCTGCGGGCGCTGGCCGCCGAATTGGGCGAGGCCGCCCACGCCGTCGAGCTCGACGTCACCGACAAGGCGGCCATCCGCGCCGCCCTCGACGCCCTGCCGGCCGGCTGGCGCGACATCGACGTGTTGGTCAACAACGCCGGCCTGGCGCTGGGCACCGCGCCCGCCCACGAGGCCTCGCAGGACGACTGGGACACCATGATCGCCACCAACTGCACCGGCCTGGTGACGATGACCCGCGCCGTGCTGCCGGCCATGGTGGCGCGCGGCAGCGGCACGGTGATCAACATCGGCTCGACCGCCGGCAGCTATCCCTACCCGGGCGGCAACGTCTACGGCGCCACCAAGGCCTTCGTCGAACAGTTCACGCTGAACCTGCGCGCCGACCTGGTCGGCACCGGCGTGCGCGCCACCAACCTGGCGCCCGGCCTGTGCGGCGGCACCGAGTTCTCCAACGTGCGCTTCAAGGGCGACGACGCGGCCGCCGCCAAGGTCTACGAGGGCACCACCCCGCTGACCGCCGAGGACATCGCCAACACCGCCTACTGGATCGCCACCCTGCCGCCCCACATCAACATCAACAACATCGAGATCATGCCGACCTGCCAGGGTTTCTCGCCGTTCACCATCAAGCGCGTCTAGCCCGCCCCGGCGCCGGCGGCGAGCGCCAACCGGCGCGAACCAGCCGCCATCGCCCGCGCAAGCGCCGCCAACGCCGCCAACGCCGTCATTCGCGGCGCTGCGCGGCGGTCCCGGCAAACATTTCAGCTATGAAGCAAAACGTAAGCGGTTGTTACAATGCTTGGCAATTTGCCTGTCATCGGCTTTACTGCTCGAGCTACAACTTTAAGCGCCATTCTTGAAGAAAACACGGAATTTTCGGCATTTGCGGGAATTTAGCCGTCGAAGCTTCAATGATTATGACAAACTGGCGTAAAATGTTGCTCAATCTCATTAGTAGTGAATCAATCATGTCTGCAGAGTTCACCTGGAACGTCCGTGTCTACTATGAAGACACCGACGCCGGCGGTATTGTCTATTATGCAAATTATCTGAAATTCTTCGAACGCGCCCGCACCGAGTGGCTGCGCGCGATCGACATCGGCCAGCACGCCCTGCTGCAGGAGCACGACGCCATGTTCGTCGTCAAAAACGTCAGCGCCGACTATCACGCGCCGGCTCGGCTCGATGATGTACTAAAATTAACGCTGAAAATCGAAAAACTGGGCCGCGCCTCCATCCTGTTCGTGCAGCAAGCCTGGTGCGGCGATGTTCTGCTCAACACGGCGCGCGTCAAGGTCGGCTGCGTCGACTCGGCGTTGCGCCCGCGCGCGGTTCCGCCTGCGGTGGCGGCCAAAATGGCCGGCGTCGTCGCCGGCTGAACCGCCACCACACACCATAAGCACACCTGACTGATATCCAATGAACGTCACCCAAGACCTGTCCTTCCTGTCCCTCATCACCAACGCCCACCTGATCGTCCAGCTGATCATGGCGCTGCTGCTCGGCATTTCGCTGACCAGTTGGACCTATATCTTCCGCAAGATGTACGCGGTGCGCGCGGCGCGCCGCCAAACCGTCGAGTTCGAGAAGAACTTCTGGGCCGGCGGCAACCTGCACGCGCTGCACCAGAGCGCCGGCAAGGACCGCGCCCACAACGGCGCGCTGGCCCGCATCTTCGAGGCCGGCATGGGTGAGTTCATCAAGGGCAAGGCCTCCTACGGCACGCGCGACGCGCTCGACGTCGGCGCCGTGCTCGACGGCGCCCGCCGCGCCATGCGCGCCGCCTTCCAGCGCGAGATGGACGTGCTCGAAGCGCACCTGGCCTTCCTCGCCTCGGTCGGCTCGGTGTCGCCCTACATCGGCCTGCTCGGCACCGTCTGGGGCATCATGAACGCCTTCCGCGGCCTGGCCAACGTACAGCAGGCCACCCTGGCCGCCGTCGCGCCCGGCATCGCCGAGGCGCTGATCGCCACCGCCATCGGCCTGTTCGCCGCCATCCCCGCCGTGGTCGCCTACAACCGTTTCGCCCACGACATCGACCGCCTGGCGATCCGCTTCGAGAGCTTCGTCGAGGAATTCTCCAACATCCTGCAACGCCAGTCGCGTTAATGAGGCACTGAGACCATGGCATCCTCCTTTTCCAGCAGCATGCGCGGCGGCCGCGGCCGCAAGTTCAAGTCCGAGATCAACGTCGTGCCCTACATCGACGTGATGCTGGTGCTGCTCATCATCTTCATGGTCATGCCCTCGTCCAACAACCCGAGCGTGGTCGACCTGCCCAACGCCGAGAAGACCACCCGCCCGCCCGACGACTACATCCAGATCGTGCTCAAGCCGAACGGCGCCCTGTCGATCGGCGTGCAGGGCAAGGAACAGGAGGCGCCGGAGACGGCGCCCAACCGCGACGCCCTGCTGCGCAAGCTGCGCGTGCTGCACGAGGGCCATCCCGAGTACCCGGTGCTGATCGCCGGCGACAAGGAAAGCAAGTACGACGACGTGATCCAGCTGATCTCCGAGTCGAAGAAGATGGGCATCAACCGGGTTGGCCTGGCCACCAAGTAAGGCGATAGAACCAGTGCAGACGATGAATCCCGCAACCACAGGCGGCCCCTACAAGGTGCCGCGCGAACACGACGGCTGGCGCGCCATTGCGCTGGCCGCGGCCATGCACGCCGGTCTGGTGTTCTTCCTGTGGGTCGGCGTGCATTGGCAGAGCAACGAGCCGGTCGCGGTCGAGGCCGAGGTGTGGGACATGAAGGTGCAGAGCGCCGCCCCGCCGGCGCCGCCGGCGCCCGAGGCGCAGCCGGAACCCGAGCCGGAGCCGACCCCGGCCGTCAAGCCGCCGCCGGTCGCCCCGCCGGTGGAAACGCCGCCGACGCCTAAGGAGCCGGACATCGCGCTCGAGCGCCAGAAGGCCAAGTTGAAGGCGATGAAGGAAAAGCAGGAAGAACTGAAGCAGGAGCGCCTGAAGCAGGAGGCCGAGGACAAGCTGGCCAAAGTTAAGGCCAAGGAGCTGGCCGACAAGAAGGCCGCCGAGCAAAAGCTCAAGGATGAAAAGCTGAAGAAGGAACAGGCCGAGAAAGACAAGAAGGAACAGGCCGAGAAGGACAAGAAGGCGGCCGACAAGCTGGCCAAGACCAAGGCCGACAAGGCGTCCGACAAGGCCGCCGAGAAGGCGCGCGCCGCCGAAATGAGCCGCCTGACCGGCGCGGTCGGCGCCGGCACCAGCGGCACGGCGGCCAAGTCGACCGGCCCACGCTCGGACGGCAGCTACGAGGCGGCCATCCGTGGCAAGATCAAGGGCAACCTGGTCTACAGCAGCACCGACGACTCGCTGGTCGCGACCTTCAAGATTACCCAATTGCCCACCGGCGAAGTACTGTCGGTGCGCAAGACGAAAAGCAGCGGCGTGGCCGCTTATGATAGCGCGATAGAAAATGCGATCTTCAAATCCTCACCGCTGCCGAAGAAGAAGGACGGCACGGTCGAACGCGAATTTGAGGCCGTCTTCAACCTAAAGGATTTGCATTAATGGCTACCATGAACAAACTGAACCACTACATCATCTACGCCGGCCTGGCGATCGCCGCCAGCAGCGCCCAGGCGCAGATGCGCATCGAAATCTCCGGCGTGGGCAGCAACCAGATCCCCGTCGCCGTCGCCGCCTTCGCCGACGAGTCCGTCGCGCCGGCGCAGATCTCGGCCATCATCAAGGCCGACCTGGAGCGCAGCGGCGCCTTCAAGATCATCGACGCCGGCACCATCAGCGACGTCAACAACATCGACTACGGCGCCTGGAAGTCGCGCGGCGCCGACGCCCTGGTGGTCGGCAGCGTGCAGGCCCTGGCCGACGGCCGCTACGACGTGCGCTACAAGCTGCTCGACACCATCAAGGCCGGCAAACTGTCCCAGCTCGACCAGTCGCTGGCGCCGCAGTTCACCCGCCTGTCGGCGCACCGCATCGCCGACGACATCTACCTGAAGCTGACCGGCGTGCGCGGCGCCTTCTCCACCCGCATCGCCTACGTCACCCAGGAGGGCCGCAGCTACCGCCTCGAGGTGGCCGACGCCGACGGCGAGGGCGTGCAGGTGGCATTGCGCTCGAACGAGCCGATCATCTCGCCGTCCTGGTCGCCCGACGGCACCAAGGTCGCCTACGTCTCCTTTGAGCAGAAGAAGCCGGTGGTCTACGTGCAGAACCTGATCACCCGCGCCCGCACCGTGGTGGCCAACGAGAAGGGCTCGAACTCGGCGCCGTCCTGGTCGCCGGACGGCAGCAAGCTGGCCGTCGCCCTGTCCAAGGACGGCCACACCCAGGTCTACACCGTCAACGCCGACGGCAGCGGCCTGCGCCGCGCCAGCAACAGCAACGGGATCGACACCGAGCCGCAATGGTCGGCCGACGGCCAGAGCATCTACTTCACCAGCGACCGCAGCGGCGGCCCGCAGATCTACCGCATGAACGCCGGCGGCGGCGACGCCAAGCGCGTCACTTTCGGCGGCAGCTACAACATCAGCCCGCGCATCAGCTCGGACGGCAAGACCCTGGCCTTCATTTCGCGCCGCGACGGCGGCGCCTTCCAATTGTTCGTGCTCGACCTGGCCAGCGGCCAGGAGCAGCGCCTGTCCGACACCACCAGCGACGAGTCGCCCAGTTTTTCGCCGAACGGCAAGTACATTTTGTACGCCACCGAGTCGGGCCGCCGCAAATCGCTGGCCGTGGTGTCGGTCGATGGCCGCGTCAAACAACGCCTGACCACCCAGGCGGGCAATATCAAGGAGCCCACCTGGGGTCCTTTCATGCAGTAACCTTTTTAGTCCACAACCAGGAGAGTCAACATGCGTAAAGTAAGCAGCTTAGCCTTCATCATCACCACCGCCGCCGTTCTGTCGGCTTGCAGCAGCACCCCGGTCAAAGAAACCACCCCGGTCCCAGTGGTCGAGCGCGCCCCGGAAAAAGCCCCGGTGGCCGACACCCGCACCGTCGCCCCGGTCGAAACCAAATCGATCGATCCACTGGACGATCCAAAAGGCGTGCTGGCCAACCGCAGCGTCTACTTCGACTTCGACAAGTACGTCGTGCGTGAAGACGGCAAGCCAGTGGTCGAGAACCACTCGCAATACCTGAGCAAAAACAAAGCCCGCTCGATCCTGATCCAAGGTAACACCGACGAACGCGGCGGCGCCGAGTACAACCTGGCCCTGGGCCAGAAACGTGCCGAAGCCGTGCGCAAGGCGATGACCACCCTGGGCGTACCGGAATCGCAAGTCGAAGCCGTCTCGCTGGGCAAAGAAAAGCCAAAAGCCACCGGCAGCAACGAAGAAGCATGGGCACAAAACCGTCGTGCCGACATCGTCTACAAGTAATTTGATCTTCCCACTTGCCGGCTCACAGGCATAATACGGGGCGACATGCGGATCAGACCGCGTGTCGCCCCGTTTCCATTGCCCGATCCGTTTTGAAAGCGCCCGACATGATGACATTCTCCAAATCCGGCTTGGCCGCCGCCGCGCTGGCCGCACTGAGCTGCCTGCCGCTGCACGCCTCGGCCGCCCTGTTCGACGACGACGAGGCCCGCAAGGCCATCATCGACCTGCGCGCCAAGGTCGACGTCATCGCCCGCGACATCAACAGCCGCATCGACACCAAGGCCGACAAGTCGGCCACGCTGGACCTGCTGAACCAGAACGAAACCACGCTGGGCGAGATCGCCAAGCTGCGCGGCCAGCTCGAAGTGCTGGCCAACGAACTGGCCAACGCGCAAAAGCGCCAGAAGGACTTCTACGTCGACCTCGACACCCGCCTGCGCAAGCTCGAGCCGCGCCAGATCACCATCGACGGCAAGGCCGCCGAGGTCGACCCGTCCGAGCAGAAGAACTACGACGCCGCGCTGGGCCTGTTCAAGGCCGGCGACTACAAGACCGCCGCCACCGCGCTGCAGGACTTCGTGCGCCAGTTCCCCGCCTCCGGCTACGCCGCCAACGCGCAGTACTGGCTGGGCAACGCCTACTACGCCCAGCGCGACTGCAAGAGCGCCATCGCCGCGCAGCAACTGGTGATCAAGAACTACCCGGACAGCCCGAAGGCCGCCGACGCCATGCTCAACATCGCCAGCTGCCAAACCGAGTTGAAGGACAAGGCCGCCAAGAAGACGCTGCAGGAGCTCATCAAGCAATACCCCGACTCCAGCGCCGCCGCCACCGCCAAGGAGCGCCTGGGCGCCAGATAAGGCCGCCACGGGCCGCCGCCGCCGCACCTTGGTGCCGCGCGCGGCGCGGCGGCCGCGGCGTTGCTGCGCCGGGGTCAATAAATTCCGGCGAGCATTTGACAGTTCCGGTCATTACCCCCTATAATCTCGCTTCTTCGGGGGTCGTTAGCTCAGCTGGTAGAGCAGCGGACTTTTAATCCGTTGGTCGCAGGTTCGAATCCCGCACGGCCTACCACCGAATTCAGCAGTGAATAGAACGGCAAACCACCGCCTTCTTAGTAGTACAGCGCAATACCTTGGGTCGTTAGCTCAGCTGGTAGAGCAGCGGACTTTTAATCCGTTGGTCGCAGGTTCGAATCCCGCACGGCCTACCAAGATACATCAGAAAAGCCAACCCTCGGGTTGGCTTTTCTGTTTCCAGTGATCCCACGAAAGCATCGCCATGACCTACGAAGAATTCCTTGACGAGGTAACCACCCTCCTCGCCGAAATGTACGACCTCGACGATGCCGCCGCGATCAAGCTGGTGGTGGACGCGCAAGCCGCCGATTTCTTTGTCGCGCACGACGACAAAGAAGAGATGCGCACCGTCGAGCAAGCCAAGCTGGACGCCGCCACGCTCTTCCAGGCCAAGCAGAACAAGGTGCAAACCCAACGCAAACAGCAACAGCGCCAGACCCAAAAGAAAAAGACGCCTTGATCGTCAGCGGTGCGCTTGCGGGGCCAACGGGGAAACCAGGCGGAGCTGCGGGCTTTTAATGCCTTGGTTAGCGGCAGCGCTCTCGCAGGTTTGGCGTGCTGCCCTGCCGTATAATTGCCCAATCATGAGCGAAAACCCATCCCCGATCGAGTCTGAGTTCGCGACGGCTGAAGAAGCCGAAGCCTACGACCGTTGGTTTCGGGCGAAAGTTCAAATGTCGATTGACGATCAACGCCCCACCGCCTCCCACGAGGATGTAATGGCTGCCCTCCGGAAGCTGATCGAAACGAAGCGCGACATCAATGCTTCCGATCCGATGGCAAACTGAAGCGCAAGCAGATGTGGCGACGATTCTCGCCTATATCGCGGAGCGCAGCCAGCGGGCTGCAACCGACCTCTACAACGAGATCGATCGCGCCGTCTCGCAGCTTCCGCATCACCCATATCTATACCGTCGGGGCCGGGTAGCTGGCACGCACGAAATGGTTGTCCATCCAAACTACGTTGTCGTGTACCGTGTTGACGCGACTGCGATAGAAATTCTTTCCGTCATCCATACACGCCAACAGTATCCCTGAGCTGTTCCAGCAACGATGAATCGGCGGCAGCATAGCGGCTGGCGCTCTTGCAGGTTTGGCGTGCGGCCCTGGCGCACCGGTATGTGTGACAATAGGTGCGTTTGTCGGCGGCGCTCTGGCGGCCTTCGGCGCCGGCTTTATATGGTAGAGCAAGCTCGTGAGATTACTTTCGACCTCAGAATTCACCGCACGGCTGGCGTCGCCCTATACGGATGCGAAGCTGGCGGCTTCCGAACTGCTGTTGGACGGCAAGCCCACCGGGCTGATCGTGACCGGAGCGGCGCTGGAAGCGGCCCTGGACTGGCAAGGCTGTCGCATCGCCTTCTTCACCGATGACATTCCCTTCGAAGACATGCTGCGGATCTATATGTTCGACGCCAGCATGACATTGGTCGATGCCGCTGTGCTCGGCGCGATGTACTCCACCGGCACGTTTGCCGAGCTAACCCTACAGCCACCGAATGCGCTGACGTTTCGCTTCTTCGGTGGCACCGCCTGGCGCATGGTGCTGCTCGGCGAACAGGAATTTTCCCTGCCCTTCCTCTCCGATCCGAGCGGCGTGAGTCGAGAGTTCAAATTCTTCAGGCATTTCCGGATTGAAGGCAAGCCGCAGCCTGGCGGAGCGCGGGACATTTCAGGTCAGGCCGAAACGATCACACGGAGGCAGACCGCCACAGCGCTACCGCGCCGCGCCTCGCGAAAACGCATTTCAAAATGGTATGACTCGTTCCTGATGAACGGCTGACGGTAGATTGCAACGCCCGTGGCCAGCGGCCGTCAAACTCGGTGACTCCTCAGCTGCGCAAGTTACCTTCAATGGGAACTGAGCCACTCCTTCAGCGCGTCATTCATGCGCGTCTGCCAGCCATCGCCGGTGGACTTGAACGCCGCCAGTACCTCGGCGTCAAACCGGATAGTCGTACTGACCTTGGTCCCGCTCCCCGCTGGCCTGCCGCGCCGTTTTCCCGCCTCCGCTTGCGCCTCGTCGCGTGACACAATTTTGTCGCCTATCCGCCAGACAGCCCTCTCAAAAAAATCGTCTGTCAGTTCCGGCGCATCGTCCGGATCAATCCAAATCTTGGGCGAATGTTGCGATTTCACGCTCATTTTCTTTCCTCATGCTGATGATTCCGCGCACTTGACCGCGCCGCGTCCAAACGACGACGACGACGACCCGCCCATCGAGATAGCCAACGATTAGTGTAGTAACAAATAATTAACGCTGCCAGGATTATTTGCAGTACCGAGTCGTCTACTTGACGATGTCAAACGCAGGCCGAAGCTGTATAGTTCGGACAACTCATCGTTACTTCCTGCGCCTTGAAAAAATCCATCACTGCTCTCTTCGCCGCGTCGCTGACCTGCCTGGCCTTCGCCGCCGATACACCGAGCCCGCCGCCTCCCCCAGCCTCAATCAATCCCTTGCAGCCCAGCGACCTCAGCGCGCCGGTGCTGGTGAAATGGAGCGACCGCAGCCTCGACAACGTCAGATTGTTTGCCGCCAACGGTCGGCCGTCCGCCGTCGGCGAGCTCTGCTCTCGTTACCGCCACGGCCGGGGCACGCCAAAGGATAACGCGGCCGCACTGCAATGGTGTACCAAGGGCGCGGCGCTGGAGCGGACCAGCGCGCAGGTCGCGCTTGCCGAAATGTATTACGACGGCATCGGCGTCAAGCGGGACCGCCAAACCGCGCTGCGCTGGTATTTGGCTGCGGACGAAACAGGCGGCGACGATGAGGCGCAGTACATGCTGTACACCATGTACGACAGCGGCCGGGCAGTTGCAAAGAATCGTCAAAAGGCGCTGGCCTACCTCAGCCAGGCGGCCAACGCGGGACATGAGCGCGCCATCGCCAAATCGAAAGAGTTAAACCCCGCCTGGCAACCGGACGCGGAACGGCCGCCCGAAGAATCGATTGCGCCGACGCCGGCCATGCCAACACAGCGCTTCAGGGCCAGAACCGGCCACTATTACGAGGCGCATTTCCGCTTCGACAAAAGCAAACGGCGCAGCTTCGAGCTGACGCTGGACAATCCCGGCCAGCACGAGCAATGGGCGCCGATGCTGTCCGTTTGCCTGACGGCCGAGTCGCCAAGCGACGCCGCCTGCCTGATGTTTGCCCGCAATATGCCCGGCGATGCTCGGCTGTACGCGTCCGCCAGCACGCTCGCCAGCGACAACCAGTCCCGCAGCGACGAACAAGAATTGGACGAGACCTTCAACGTCGGGGACAAGATACGCCTGGAGGTGTTCGTCGAAGGTCCGCAGATACACTTCCTGATCAACGGCACGCAGGAGTTGGTCCAGGATATCGTCTTCCAGCCAGAGCTGCTGCAACTCACCTGCTCCACCGCCGAGTGCGACATCAAATTTGAATCGGGCGGGCAGACTTCGCCAAACGATTTCCCCGGACGTTAGAAACGGCTTTCGTTCTTCAAGGCGCGTTGCCCCGGAATCCCATTGCTTGCCGCCAATGGAAATAAAATATACGGAAACAATATTATCTTGACAATAATACCCTGAAAACACATACTTGCCGCCCTAAAAGGATCAAGATCGCCTGCGGATTACTTCGCTAAACAGCCAAGCCGATGGCGATGCTACCCCTGAGACAACCTTCAAAGGCGCCGCCATGCTCCCATTTTCCATTCGCAACCTGACCGTCGCAGTTCTTGCCGCCATCATCGCGGGCTGCGGTGGTGGCGGCGGCGGTGGCAGCGATGCACCACCACCTCCTGTCGCGATTATCGACACCGACAAGGATGGCGTGGCCGACAGCGCCGACGCCGCCGCCAACGACCCGCTGTGCTCAGCGGCATCCGACGCCAGCAACGGCATCTGCTATCTCAGAACGCTGGCCAGTCCGCGCCTCAAAATCGTCGGCAACGCGGATGGGAAAATCGTTTTCAATTCCGAAGACGACGCATTGCGCCTGTACACGTACGACCTGAAGACGAAGCACTTCCTCGGCCGCGTGAACATCAGCGGTTATACCCCTAAGACCTATGCGTACTCCGCCGATCACGCGCGGGTGTATGTGGGAGATACGGATGGGAAGATACACAGCTACTCCGAATCGCTGCAGCAAAGCGCGACCATATTTGCCAGCGTGCCCGCCAGCGTCAATGGACTGGTCGCCGTCGGAAAATACCTCATGGCGCAGGACGATACCGGCGCCTGGGAGTCTCATCACTTGTTCGACAAGCTGGGGGCAAAGGTCGACAGCAAGGATTGGAACTACTACTCGCGGCATTACGACTGGAACCAAGCGACATCGACCCTGTACTTCTTCCGCGACAACAGCTCTCCCAACGACCTGATGTTCGAGGTGATCGACCAGGCCACTGGAAAAATCACCTCGTCCGGAGAATCGCCTTACCACGGCGCTTATTCAATTATCGGCCCGATTCGCTCGAATCCGGCTGGCACCAAAGTCTTGCTGGGAAGCGGAGACATTTACGCCGCGCCGGGCCTGACATGGCAAGGCAACATCGGCACCACCCCGGCCGATGCAGTCTGGATCGCCAACGACGAACTGCTGACCCTGTCTCCGTCCGCTGACAAGACGCGGCTGACGCGTTTTAGCGCG
This sequence comes from Rugamonas rubra, assembly GCF_900114705.1. Lineage (GTDB taxonomy): Bacteria > Pseudomonadota > Gammaproteobacteria > Burkholderiales > Burkholderiaceae_D > Rugamonas > Rugamonas rubra. The sequence goes on along the minus strand of NZ_FOTW01000038.1, from coordinate 32,189 downwards.
GCCCGGACCAAGGTGGAAGAGCTGTTGGTGGATGGCGAAGTGTTGGGCGTGTCGATCATTGGAAGCGCCAATTACCTGGTCGTAAAAAAAACCACCCACATCGAGATCGTCAATTACGTCCCGTCCGACGATACGGATGGCGATGGCGTCGCCAACCTCGCAGACAAATTCCCGCTCGACAAAACCGCCGCCGTCGATTCGGACAACGACGGCTACCCCGACGCCTTCCTGGGAGGCTTCACCGCCGCCGACAGCACGACCGGCTTGAACAAGGACTTCTATCCGAACGACGCCAGCTGTCACGCGTTCGACCAAGGGGATGGCGTGAACTGCAATGCCGCGCTGACGACGCCGGCTTACGTACCCGACCAGGTTTTCTCGGACGGCGCCGACACCATCTATCTTCTGAGCCGTCAACATGGGCGCCTGTATCGCTGGTCGAAGGCCACTGGCGCGTATCTCGCACCGCTGGTGATCGGCCAGAAGGTCAATCAGGCGACAGCGGTGCCGGACGTCGTCACCCTGTCGGCCGAGCACAAGCGCATCTACTTCGGCTATCAATCGGGCCTGATCACCTACATCAGCCTCGCCGGCGATCCACGCGAGACCCCCTTCGCCGTGCTTGCGACCCGGGTTGGCGGGCTGGCCTCGGTGGGAAACTACCTGCTGGCGCAAGACGACAGCGGAGCTTGGGCGAGCCATTACATTTTCGATAGCGCTGCGAAACTCACGGACAACAAGGAGTGGAACTATTTCTCGCGCTCCTACGCATGGAACCCTTCGCAATCGCGGGTGTACTTCTTCCGTGACGATACGAGCCCCAATGACCTGATGTACGAAACAATCGATCAGGCCACCGGCAAGATTGTTGGCAATGGTGACTCGCCGTATCATGGCGACTATCCCATTCAGGGTCCTATACGCGTTTCAGGCGGGGGCGGCCGCATCGTTATCGGCAGCGGCATTATTTACAGCACGAGCGATTTAACGATCGTCAAGTCGCTGGGATCGAGCTTTGTCGATGCCCAGTGGCTCGACGATGGCTCGCTGGTGACGATCGAAAGCATCGGCACGGGCAGTACCAAGGTGACCCTCTACAACGCCAGCTTGGCGATGGTCAAAAACCAGGTCTTCGCCGGCGCGCCCCATGCCCTGGTCAAGACCGGGGGCCGTATCTACGCGGTAACCGGCGTTGACGGCAAACCGATGATCAATTTCTTCGTTCCCTGACCTGCCCGCCGGATGCCAAGCACGGCGGCGGCGACCTGTTCGTCAGCCAGCATCCGTGCGGCTTCTTGCCCAGTAAAATCGAGGGCTTTCAATCCGCCGGGGAGCACCGAACGATAGCGCGGCGGCGCTGGCCCGCCGGCGGCGGCCGGCGCGCTACGAGCTCGGCAACAACCATGCCCGAAGATAGGCCAGATAGCGCTCCCGCAGCGGCAGCGTATTGTTGAGCGCGCAGAACCTGAGGGCGACGACCTGCATCGACAGCGCCTCGAAGCCCTCGATCAAAATCTCCGGCGCCACATCGGTGCGAAACCATCCGCAGGGCAACCACTTGCCGACGATCTGCCCGAGCCGGCCGAAGGTCATGGCGATCGGGCCGATCTCTTCCATCGCGGCGGCGCCGGAACGGCGCAAAATCACGTCGAAGACGTAGCGTTCCGCAGCCATGAACGCCAACAGCGGCAGCATGGCGTCGGCGAGCTGCTGCACATCCCGCGGCGCCGGCAGCGCGTCGAGCCGATCCAGGCAGAGGTTGATGCGCTCGCCGATCAGCTGGTCCATGAGCGTGTCCTTGTCCGCGAAGTGGGCGAAGAAAGTCCCCTTGGCCACGCCGGCGCGCTGCACCAACTCCTCGATGCGCAGCGCCTGGTAGCCGCCGGCGGACACCAACTCGCGCGCCGCCGCCATCAGGCGCACGCGCGTTTCGATCGTTCTTTGCTGCAAAGCTTTTTTCATCATCCCACTATCGCATAAAAAATGACCAAGGTCAAAATTTCCATTGACCACGGTCGTTTTTTACTAGAATATGACCATGGTCAATTTTTAGGAGATGGCGAAAGTGAAACGCATTTACATTCTGAACGGACACCCCGCCGAAAAATCGCTCTCGCGCACCTTCGCCGAGATCTACGCGCTGGCCGCCCGTGGCGCCGGCCACGAGGTGCGCCTGACCCACTTGCACGACCTGGCCTTCGACAGCGATTTCGGCTTTGCCGGCTACACCCAGTTAAAGCCGCTGGAACCCGACCTTGAGCAAGTATTGGCGGACATGGCGTGGAGTGAACACTTCGTCCTTGCCACACCGATGTGGTGGGGCGGCCTGCCGGCCAAGCTCAAGGGGCTGATCGACCGCGCCTTCCTGCCCGGCCGCACCTTCGACACGCACGACATGAAGTTCGGCCTGCCCGCGCCCATGCTCGGCGGGCGCAGCGCGCGCGTCATCCTGACCTCCGACACGCCGGGCTGGTTCATGCGGCTGGCCTACAAGAACGCCCTGCTGTGGCAACTGCGCCGACAAATCCTCGGCTTTGTCGGCTTCAAACCCTCGCGGTTCACCCATTTTTCGATGGCCAGCCATGTCAAGTCCGCCGTGCTTGACCGCTGGCTGGACCAGGTAAGAAAGATCGGCGCGAACGCCGGCTGAAGCTGGCCTGGCGGAACACGCCGACCACCTGCGACAGGCTGGCTGCCGCTGCACGCTAGCGGCGGCGGCCTGCTCGACCAGGGCCGCGTGCGGTGGGGCGGCTAGCAAGACAGTATCGAAAAATACACAAAACAGCGAAATTATACTTGTGACAAGTTGCCAATTCTGAAATACTCGGATTGCGCTCAATTCATTGCCATATTCATAAGGATTATTTTGGATGCGGCAATTCTGTTCAGTGGCACAGGGAGAGTACGTAGTTCTTTTTAATAATTCCAAAACCTTAAAGGACACCGCATGAGACTGAGAACTTCCGCAAATCCGTCGACCATCGCCAGCCCCACCCGGGCCGGCGACCTGCTGCGCCGCTCCGGCGCGGGCGGGATGTTGACCCTGTGTGTGGCGTTGGCCTGGGGCTTCGCCAGCCCGGCCGCCGTGGCCGCCCAGGGCAAGGTCAGTCCCGTGCAAGCACAAGCCAGCGGCGCCTTCTGGCAGGACGTCGCCGACGCGCCGGCCCGCCGCGGCGCCGCCAAGGCCGCCAAGGCCGCCGTGGGCAACGTCAACGCCGTCAACCCGCGCAGCTTCCACGGCGCCACCTTGGACCGCGCCGGCCTGGCCGCGCTGGCCGCCGGCGCGCCGCTCGAACGCAGCGCCGCCGCCGCCGTTACCCAACTGACCATCGCCCTGCCCCACCCCGACGGCGGCTACCAGCGCTTCGCCATCGTCGAGTCGCCGGTGATGGAGGCCGGCCTGGCCGCCAAGCACCCCGAGATCAAAACCTTCGCCGGCAAGGGCATCGACGACCCCAGCGCCAGCCTGCGCATGGACCTGAGCCCGCTCGGCCTGCACGCCTCGATCCGTTCGCCGCAGGGCGCCTGGTACGTCGACCCGTATATCCATCTGGACGACAGCCTGCACGCCAGCTACCACGCGCGCGACCTGCCGAACCCGCACGGCGCACTGCGCGAGGGCCTGATCAACGAACCGCAGGTGGTGCTGGCGCGCAGCTTCTACCACGCCGGCGACGCCCTCGAGGTGCGCGCCATCGGCTTCGCGCCCGGCGCCTCGGTCAGCATCAACGTGCACAACCCGGACAGCGATGCCGGCCCGCGCCAAAGCGTGGTGGCCCTGGCCGACCAGAATGGCATCGTCTCGGTCACGCTGCAGGCCGATCCGTCGCGCAACAGCGGCGCCTACGAGGTGACCGCCTCCGACGGCAGCAACAGCAGCAGCGCCTCCTACCACGTCGTGCCCGACGAGGCCGCCACCAACGCCGCCAGCGGCACCCAGCTGCGCACCTATCGGCTGGCGCTGCTGACCGATCCGTCCTACGCCAGCTACTTCGGCGGCGCCGCCAACGTGACGGCGGCCAAGGTGTCGCTGATCAACCGCGTCACCCAGGTCTACGAGGACGAGACCTCGATCCGCCTCATGCTGATCAACAACAACGACGCCCTCAACCTGGACACGGCGGCGCAAATGACCGGCAGCAACGGCCCCTGCGGCGGCGCGGCCTGCTTCACCGCCAGCCAGGCGACCGGCTGCAGCAGCGCCACGCTGAGCCGCAACCGCGTGGTGGTCGGCCTGCTGGCCGGCGCCAGCAACTACGACATCGGCCACATCGCGCTCGGCCTCAACGGCGGCGGCATCGCCAGCCTGGGCGTGGTCGGCGCCGGCTCGAAGGCGCAGGGTTGCACCGGCGTGCCCACCCCGGTCGGCGACTACTACGCGGTCGACTACGTGGCGCACGAGATGGGCCACCAGTTCGCCGGCAACCACACCTTCAACGGCGTCACCGGCAGCTGCAGCGGCGGCAACCGCAACCCCGCCACCTCGGTCGAGCCGGGCAGCGGCTCGTCGATCATGGCCTACGCCGGTATCTGCGGCGGCGACAACCTGCAGCCGCACAGCGACGCCTACTGGTCGCAGCGCAGCTTCGACGAGATCGTCGCCTACACCTCCTCGGCCGAGAGCAACATCAACGAGGTGCAGATGGCCGCGCTGACCGGCTTCGCCAACAACGGCCAGCAGTTCCAGCTGCGCTACAACGGCGCCGACTCGGCGCCCATCGTGCGCGGCACGAACTTCACCACCAGCGGCATCAAGGCCGCCATCCAGGGCATCGCCGGCTGGCCGGTCGGCGCCACCGTCACCGTCAGCACGCTGGGCGACAACGCCTTCACCATCACCTTCGGCGGCGCGCTGGCGGCCAACAACGTCGCCACGCTGCAGCTGGTGAACTGCTCGGCAGGCTGCAGCGGCTACGTCGGCGAGATCACCGCCGGCGGCCAGACCAGCCGCCGTGGCGCCGCCAGCGCCAGCGGCAACGCCGCGCCGCTGGTCAGCGCGCCGGCCGGCTACACCATCCCCGTGCGCACGCCGTTCGCCCTGAGCGGCAGCGCCAGCGACGCCGACGGCGACGCCCTGAGCTACATGTGGGAGCAGAACGACGCCGGCGCCGGCAGCGGCACCGGCCTGCTCAGCAACAACAAGCTCAACGGTCCGCTGTTCCGCCAGTTCGGCGTGCGCGCCGTGGTCAGCGAGGACGACGCCATCCAATACGGTTCGCCCGGCCAGAACCACGCCAGCACCAATCCGACCCGGGTCTTCCCCGACCTGGCGCAGATCCTGGCCAACAACACCAACGCCGAAACCGGCGCCTGCCCGACCCCGGCCGCCACGCCGACCCCGGCCCACATCGAGTGCTATTCGGAGTTCCTGCCGACAGCCAGCTATGTCGGCACGGCAGCCGGCAACGCCAACCCGGCCGCGCTGAACTTCCGCCTGACGGCGCGCGACGGCCGTGGCGGCGTCAACAGCGCCGCCACCACGCTGGTGCTGGCGCCCAACGCCGGCCCCTTCCTGGTCACCTGGCCCAACAGCGCGGTGGTGCTCGACGCCGGCTCGACGCAGACGGTGACCTGGTCGGTGGCCAACACCAACGTCGCGCCGGTCGGCACCACGGACGTCAAGATCAGCCTGTCGACCGACGGCGGCGCCAGCTTCCCGCACGTGCTGGCGGCCAGCACGCCCAACAACGGCAGCAAGGCGGTGACGCTGCCGCTGCTGGCCAGCGACAAGGCGCGCATCAAGGTCGAGGCGGTCGGCAACGTCTTCTTCGACCTCTCCAACGCCGACTTCAGCATCCGCCTGGCGGGCGACTTGAACGCCGACGGCGCCGTCAACTGCGCCGACCTGGCCATCGTCAAGGCGGCCATGGGCAAGCGCAGCGGCCAGCCGGGTTATGATGCGCGCGCCGACCTCAACCACGACGGCGTGGTCGACATCCGCGACCTGAGCGCCGTGGCGCAGAAGGTCGCCGGCGCCAAGTCCTGCAACTAAAGCTCCACGGCCGGCCGGCGCCAAGCGGCGCCGCGCCGGCCGCTCACCCGATATGCACCGATACCAACGCCCCGAGGGCAAGGAGAATTTTGTTATGAAGATTTGGACAACCCGCAAGACCCAGCTGGCCATCGCGCTGTTGCTGGCCGCCGCCGCCGGCCAGGCCGCCGCCGATGCCGTGCTGTCGCTGCACGCGTCGAAGAACCCGGCGGTGCTGGGATCGACGGTCGAACTGGACGTGGCCATCGCCGACGTCACCGACCTGTACGCCTACCAGTTCTCCTTGTCGTTCGACCCGACGCTGCTGCGCGCCACCGGCGCCAATGTCGGCTCCTTCCTCGGTGCCGTCTCCTTCGGCGACACCGGATCTGTCGACAACACGCTGGGCAAGATCTCCTTCACCTTCGCCACCTTGCTCGGCGTGCGTCCTGGCGTCAGCGGCGGCGGCCAGCTGGCCCACTTCAGCTTCAACGTGATCGGCGTCGGCAGCGGAGCGCTGAATTTCTCCGACGTGCTGTTGCTCGACCCGAATCTGAAGGAGCTCCCGGCGACGCTCCAGCCGATGTCGCTGCAAACGCTGGCCGTGCCCGAACCGGAGGCCTACCTGATGTTGGGCGTCGGCCTGGTCGGCCTGGCGGCGCTGCGCCGGCGCCAGCTTAAACAGCCGGCCGCCTAAGCCCCCCCCAGCGAGCGGCCGGAACGCCGCCGGGTTAAACAAAACCCGGCGGCGTTTCGCCTTCGGCAGGTTTACGGCCGCCGACGTTTCAAGCTGGAGGCCTTCGGCGCGCGCCGCCGCGCCGTGGCGTTCTGCAGCTGCAGCAGCTGGTCGACCCGGCTCGAGGCCTCGCGCGACAGCAGTTGCGCCAGCTCGGCGTCGGGGAAGTAGTCCGGCAGGCGGTAGGCCAGCCAGGCGTAGGCCGAGTACAAGCGGCAGGTGTCCTCCACCTGCTGCAGGTTGAGCTGGCCGATCTGGTTACGCTCGCCGCCCAGGCGCATGGTCTTCTTGCGCGACAGCGCCGTCGCCCAGCCCTCCCAGGCGTGCTGCAGCGAGGCCACCTTGGTCGACACCGGCACCAGCGACAGCACGAACTTCTCGGCCACCGTCAACTCCAACGTGTCGAGCCAGGCGGCGCGGTCGAACTGGTCCTCGGTGATGCGCGGGTAGAAGAAGCCGTCCGGCACGTCGATGTTGTGGACGAAGCGCTTGAGCAGCTTGGCCAGCGCCTGCTCGCCGGTGGCCGCCGCGATGCGGTGCAGGTGCTCCAGCGTGGGCGCCACGGCGAAGCCGTTGGCCTTCAGCGGCACCGGCTTCTCGCGCAGCAGCTCGCGCATCACCTTGTGGGTTTCCTCGTCGTAGCCGGCCACCAGCCCCTCCTCGTGCACGCCGTAGCGGCCGGCGCGGCCGGCGATCTGGCGCGCCAGCGCGGCCGGGATCTCCTCCTCGTCAACGCCGTTGTACTTGACCGTGGTGGTCATGACGATGCGGGCGATCGGCATGTTCAGGCCCATGGCGATGGCGTCGGTGCCGACCACCACGTCGGCCTCGCCGTCGCGGAAGCGCTGCGCCTGGGCGCGCCGCACCTCCGGCGACAAGTTGCCGTAAACGGTGGCCACCGACAGGCCCATCTCCGTCACCAGGTCGCACCACTTGAGCACCTCGCGGCGCGAGAAGGCGATCACCGCGTCGCCCCGGCGCAGGTTGCGCACCTTGCGCACGGCCATCGGCTCCATCGCCAACGGCCCCTTGCGCTTGAGCAGGTGCACCTCCAGCGGACACTCCAGCCGCGCCGCCAACGCCTCGATGGCGGCGCGCGCCTCGGGCGCGCCGACCAGGTAGACGGTGCGCGCCGGCGCGCCGCAGACGGCGGCGGTCCAGGCGGCGCCACGGTCGCGGTCGCCCAGCATCTGGATCTCGTCGATCACTGCCACGTCGACCGGGGTGCGCGTGTCGAGCATCTCGACGGTGCTGGCGACGTGGCAGGCGCCGGGCGTCAGGCGGCGCTCCTCGCCCGTCACCAGGCTGACGGCGAGCGGCTTGCCGTGCCGCTGCACGGCCTGCAGGCGCTCGTAGTTCTCCAGCGCCAGCAGGCGCAGCGGCGCCAGGTAGACACCGCTGTCGGCCTTGGCCAGCGCCTCGATGGCCTGGTGGGTCTTGCCCGAGTTGGTCGGCCCGAGCAGCGCGATGAAGCGGCGCGGCAGGCGCCGCGCCATCTCGAACGAGGCCGGGTACTCGGCCAGGTTGATGCTCTGCTTGGTGCGCTCGGCGTGGCGCTCCTCCACCTCGCGCTCGACGGCGTGCTCGAAGCGCTGGCGGATGCGGTCGAACACGGCGCCGGCCGGCTCGGCCAGCGGCGTGTCGGCCAGCGCGCGCAGGAAGGGCGCCGGGTCCATCTCGCAGTCCTCGCACAGGCCGAGCAGCTCGGCGACGAAGTCGGCGGCGGCGGCGTGCAGCTCGGCGACGGCGTCGGCGCCGGTGCGCTCGGCCAGCAGCGCGGCGCGCGCCCCGGCGTCGAACTTGCGCCACTTCGACGGCTTGGCCAGCACGCCCTGCGCCGGCACCAGCTCGTAGGGCACCTGGCGGCCGTCGCAGTGCACCGTGCCGGCAAAGCGCAGGAACACCCGGCCCTCCATGCGCGCCAGCGAGATGCCGCGCGCCTCCAGGCCGAGTTGGCGGCACAGGTCGTCGTCGTCGCCCTGCTCGGGGTCGTGGCTGGCGTGGGGCGGGAGGGGGATCGGCTGGGTCATGGCGGGCTGGGCAAGTTGATACGCGGCGGATTATAACGCGCCGCGCGCCGCCGCCGGGACGCCACTTGCGGATTCACCAAAGCGGCGTTACAATAGCGCCCCTCCGGGTCGTTAGCTCAGCTGGTAGAGCAGCGGACTTTTAATCCGTTGGTCGCAGGTTCGAATCCCGCACGGCCTACCACGGATTCAGCAGCACAGAAAAGGGTTAGTGAGCGCAAGCTTGCTAACCCTTTTTGCATCTGCGCGAAAAACATTCCCTCGCCGCAGGCATGGCGGCGCGGCGCCGCAGCTCAGGGCGCGCTGCCGAGGTACTGCTTGACGATAGCGTCGTAGGTGCCGTTGGCGCGGATGATCTTCAGGCCGGCATTGAAGCCGTCGCGCACGCGCGCCTCGCGGAACACCGCCTTGCGCGGGCTTTCCGGGAAGATCCTGTGCTGGGTCACCGCTTGCGTGCCATCGATCTGCGCTTCGAGCTTGCCGCTGAAGTAGCGGAAAATCAAATGGTCGCCCACCACCACGTCGATCCGCCCCATGAAGAGCAGCTTGTCCTGCGTGATCTGCGAGGCATATTCCCTGTAGCCCTGGTGCTTGCTGGCGACCAGGCGGAAGCGTTCGCCGAGCAACATGCTGGCGCTCTGGAACGCCGCCACCGAATAATTCGCCAAGTCCTCGATGCGCCGGATGTCCAGATGGCGGCTGCTGAGCGTGGTCGCGACGTTTTGGTAAACGATATACGTGTCGGTGAAGTAGTCCTGGCCGCCGATCCCCTCGTTGGTCGACAGCATGCCGTCGAGCTGGCCGCCGCGCAGCATCGCCAGGGCGCGCGTCTGCGGCAGCAACTGGCCGACCAGCTTGTAGCCGCCGGCGGCCAGCGCCTGCTTGGCGATGTCGTAGTCCAGGCCGGCCTCGCCCGACTCCATGATGTAGGGCGGCTTGGGCAGGCCCATGCCGACATGCACGTCCTGCAGGCCGGCGCCGTGCGCGCGCGCCGCGCAACCCAACGCGCCGGCGCAGGCGACGGCGCGCGCGATGGCGCGGGTGAGGGCGAAAAGCGAGCGCTTCCCCGCTCGCGCTGGCGACTGTGACGGACGGTGCAAAGGCATGCTGCCCCCATGCTGTGGCTGGTAGCCAACACAATACACCATGCCGCGCGGCAGCCCGCCCCCTCAGCGTACGAAGGCGCGCACGTAGTTGATCGGCGAGTGGTCGGCCAGGTCGCGCACGCCGACGTTGTGGCGCCGCCAGGCCTGCTCGAGCAGGTAGTGCATGCGCGCCGACGCCCGGTCGCGCTCGATGGCGTCGGCCGCCGGCGTGGCGCCGTGCAGCTCGCCGGCGTGGTCGATGTAGGACAGCTGGTCGATGTGCGCGTAGCCCAGGCTGACGTCGGGCGGCATGAACACCACCACGTCGCAGCAGTTGACGTAGCGCTCGACCCGGTCCGGCTGGAAGGTCGCGGCGAACGCGCGGTCGCCCACGCGCGGCGAGCCGAAGGTCACCAGGCGCGCGTCGGCGCGGCCGGCGCGCGAGGCGGCCAGGGTGGCCAGCGCGGCGCCCAGGCTGTGTCCGGTGAACCACAGCCGCGTCGCCGGGTTGGCGTCCAGCCAGCCGCGCACGGCGTCCCAGATGCTGTCGAGCGCGTTGAAGAAGCCGGTGTGCACCTTGCCGCCCTGCGGCCAGGCGTGCAGGCGGGAGTCGAGGTCGGTGCCGATGTCGGTGGGGTCGTCCATCTGCGTGCCACGGAACACCACGTAGGCGTCCTGGCCGTCCCGCGAGACGACGGCGAAGCCCTGGGTGCCGCTGCGCCGCGTCGAGAAGGTGTGCGCCTGGCCCAGCCCGCCCAGCGCCAGCGCCTGCTGCAGCGCGGCCTGCTCGGCGTCGCCGTTCTCGAAGCGGATGTAGGCCAGGCGCGACAGTTCGGCGCACAAGGCCGACGGCCGCAGGCCGGGGCCGCCAGCGCCAGCGAACACGGTCGGCTGGACTTCGGGGTGTTGCAGGGCTTCTCGCGTGGCGTTGTAATCCATGTCATCTCCGTCTGAAATTGGTCGAAGCACAAGGGTAGGCACTTTTCCGCCGCACATCAACGCACTTTGTAACGTTTTCATATTTACAACAAAAGCATGGCTTCCGGCAACACCGGCGCTGCGGCGCGGACGGCGGATACAATAGCGGCCGGGCCCGCCCGCCACCATTTGTCGAACCACCGTAATGATCGCCCCATGTCCTACACCATCGCCGCCGCCGGCCACCACGAACTGTTGATCAAAAAGAGCCGCTTCATCGCCTGCGTGCAACCGATGACAGACCGCGCCGCCGCGCAGCAGATCGTCGCCGGCCTGCGCGCCCAGCATCCGGACGCGGCCCATGTCTGCTGGGCGCTGCTGGCCGGCGGCCAGTCGGCGGCGGTCGACGACGGCGAACCGAGCGGCACGGCCGGCCGGCCCATGCTCGAGGTGTTGCGCCACCAGGACCTGGAGGGCGTGCTGGCGACGGTGGTGCGCTACTTCGGCGGCGTCAAGCTGGGCGCCGGCGGCCTGCTGCGCGCCTACACCGACGGCGTCGCCCAGGCCCTGCTGGCGACACAGAAGGTCGCCATCGTCCGCCTGCGCCGGCTGCGCTGCGCCGTGCCCTACGCGCTGGAGGGCCTGCTGCGCCACGAGATCGAGCTGGCCGGCGCGGCGCTGCACCAGGTGGCGCACGACGCCGAGGTGACGCTGGAGTTCAGCCTGCCCGACGATGCCGCCGCCGCCCTGCGCGCGCGGCTGGGCGAATCGGCCCACGGCCGCCTGCGCTGGCTCGGCGGCGACGAGGATGCCGCCGGCGACACCGCCTAGGCGCGGCCTAGACCGCGCGCAGGATCGCTTGCGTCGACGGGCGCGCCGCCGCCCCTGCCCGCGCCACGCGGCGCACGCCGGCCGCCACCACCACCGAACCGGCCAGCTTGAACACGCCGACCACCCGGCTTAACTGCACCGCCTGCTCCTCCAGCGAGCCGGCGGCGGCGGCGGCCTCCTCCACCAGCGCGGCGTTCTGCTGGGTGACGGTGTCGATCTGCACGATGGCCTGGTTGACCTGCTCGAGCCCGGCGCTCTGCTCGCGGGTCGCCGCCGTGATGTCGGCGACGATGGCGGCCACGCCGCGAATGCTCACCACCACCTCGTCCATCGTCAGTCCGGCCTGGTCGACCAGGCGCGCGCCCTGCGCCACCTGGTCGACCGAGGCGGAAATGAGCACCTTGATCTCCTTGGCGGCGGTGGCCGATCGCTGCGCCAGGTTGCGCACTTCCGAGGCGACCACCGCGAAGCCGCGGCCCTGCTCGCCGGCGCGGGCCGCCTCGACCGCCGCATTCAGCGCCAGGATGTTCGTCTGGAACGCGATGCCGTCGATGACGCCGATGATGTCGACAATCTTCTGCGACGAGGCGTTGATCATGCCCATCGTCTCGACCACCTGCGAGACGGCGCCGCCGCCCTTGACGGCGACGGCCGAGGCGGCGATCGCCAACTGGTTGGCCCGGTGCGAATTGTCGGTGTTTTGCTTGACGGTGCTGCTCAACTCCTCCATCGACGAGGCGGTCTCCTCGAGCGAACTGGCCTGCTGCTCGGTACGCACGGACAGGTCCATATTGCCGGTGGCGATCTCGGCGGACGCCGTGCTGATGGTCTCCGTGCTGGCGCGCACCTGTTCGACGATGCCGATCAGGCTTTCATTCATCTCCTTCATCGCCTGCAACAGCTGGCCGGTCTCGTCGCTCGAGTCCACCTCGATGTGTTGGCTCAGGTCGCCGGCGGCGACCGTCCGGGCGATCAGCACGGCGCGCCGGATCGGCGTGGTGATCGAAACGGTGGTGTACCAGGCGATGCCGGCGCCGAGCAGCACGGCGGCCGCACTGAGCAGCAACATCCACAGCCGCGCGCCGGCATAGCTTTCCTCGGCGGCCGCCTCGTCCCGCCCGCTTTTGTCCCTTTGCAGGACGATGAATTGCTCGATCGCCTCCTGCCACTTGGCGGTGGCGGGACCGGCCTGGTCGAGCAGGAACTTGGGCGCCGCCGCCTTGTCGGTGCGGCTGAGCTCGGCGAATTTGTCGTTGAGCGCGCGCGCCGCCAGTTGGTCGTCGTGGATCTTGGCGACGAAGTCGCGGCCGGCCTGGTCCAGCCGCATCTTCTGCAGCGTGTCGAAGGCCGTGTTGTAGCGCGAGCGCGCCTCGTCGATCTTCTTGTGCTCCTGCTCGGCCCGCGCCGCGTCGTCGAGCAGCGCGATGGTGCGCACGACGCGGGACACGATATGGGTCGACTTGGACATCTCCTCGAGCAAACCGATCTTGTAGGAATTGACGTCGACGATATGGTGGAGCTGCTCGTTGGAGCGGTGGATGCCGGCCACACCAAGCACAGTCACGCCAACCAGCAGCAGCAGGATCGCGGCGTAGCCGACCGCCAGACGCACACCAATTCTCAAGTTTGCGATTCGCATTTGAATTTCCTTTGAAGCGATAATTATGGACGAACAGGTTTGCAGATCAAACGGCGGGGGGGGCGAGGCAATTCGATGGATCGATGAAGACATCTTGCCTCGAACATTGATCAAAATCAACAAATTTATTAAAAAAAGTAAAAATATGTGTTTTTTGTGTTTTTCAATAAATTCAATGTTTTCTGCTGGCATGGCCTAAGGCACCGGTCGGCCCTGCTGTCACCGGTCGGTCATATTTGGCGAGTACATTCGTTCTGATCTCCAGGCCGCCAACCCCGCCGCCTGGCAGCCGACCATTCAGACGAAGGACGCCACCGTGAACTTGCAAGACCAGGAAATACTCAGCCGCATCCACCGCGACATCGCCGACAGCTACGACGAGGAGCTCGAACTGGAGCTGGAGGACCACCTGGAAGACGCCTACGCCGACCCGGCCGGCGGCCGCAGCGAGGCCGACAAGGCGGCGCGGCGCGCCTACTTCCGCGAGCTGTTCCGCCTGCAGGCCGAGCTGGTCAAGCTGCAGGACTGGGTGGTCGCCACCGGCCACAAGGTGGTGATCCTGTTCGAGGGCCGCGACGCCGCCGGCAAGGGTGGCGTCATCAAACGCATCACCCAGCGCCTCAATCCGCGCGTCTGCCGCGTCGCCGCCCTGCCCGCCCCCAACGACCGCGAGCGCACCCAGTGGTATTTCCAGCGCTACGTGTCGCACCTGCCGGCCGCCGGCGAGATCGTGCTGTTCGACCGCAGTTGGTACAACCGCGCCGGCGTCGAGCGGGTGATGAACTTCTGCACCGACGAGCAGTACGAGGAGTTCTTCCGCACCGTGCCCGAATTCGAACGCATGCTGGCGCGCTCGGGCATCCAGCTGGTCAAGTACTGGTTCTCCATCTCCGACGAGGAGCAGCACCTGCGCTTCCTTGGCCGCATCCACGACCCGCTCAAGCAGTGGAAGCTGAGCCCGATGGACCTGGAGTCGCGCCGCCGCTGGGAGGAGTACACCAAGGCCAAGGAGATCATGCTCGAACGCACCCACATCCCCGAGGCGCCTTGGTGGGTGGTGCAGGCGGTCGACAAGAAGCGCGCCCGCCTCAACTGCATCCACCACCTGCTGCAGCAAATGCCCTACGAGGAGGTGGCGCGCAGCAGCATCGACCTGCCGCAGCGCGAGCGCCACGACGACTACGAGCGCCAGCCGGTGCCGCAGGAAATCCTGGTGCCGGAAATCTACTAGCCGGCGGCCGGCGGCTAAGAAGGGTCAGACCCTAGGGTCTGACCCTGGATCTCGGCCTCTGGGTGGTGTGGAAGCCGCCGGCACCTTGAGGGGGCGGCATGGGCGGCGGACGCCTGTCACGCGGCCGTCACGATCTTGCGCTACACTGGGGGCCGCCCAAATTCCCCCCAGACAAAATCGCATATGACCCGGAAACTCCCCGCCCCACAACACCTGCTGAGCGCCCTGGTGCTGGCCTCCTGCATGGGCGGCGCCAACGCCGCCACCGCCGACAGCAAGCCGGCCGCCGCCAAGCCGGCCGCCAGCGCCGCCGCGCAACCGAAACTGATCCTGGTGCTGGTGGTCGACGGCCTGCCGCAGGAACAGGTGCAGCGCTACCGCGACCAGTTCGGCCAGGGCGGCCTGCGCCGCCTGCTCGACCAGGGCGCCTGGTTCAGCAACGCCCACCAGGCGCACGGCATCACCGTCACCGCCATCGGCCACGCCGCCGTGCTGTCCGGCGCCTACCCCTACCAGCACGGGGTGATCGGCAACAACTGGATCGACCCCGTCAGCCACGAGCAGGTCTACTGCACCGAGGACAGCGCCCACCGCTACATCGGCGAGGAGACCAAGGCGCACGACGGCACCTCGCCGGCCAAGCTGCGCGTCGACACGCTGGGCGACCAGCTGCGCTACGCCAGCGGCAACCGCGCCAAGGTGGTGGCCGTGTCCGGCAAGGACCGCGGCGCGATCCTGCTCGGCGGCAAGAGCGGCACCGCCTACATGTACATGGACAAGACCGGCAACTTCGCCAGCAGCAGCTACTACATGCAGTCGCACCCGGAATGGGTGCAGCGCTACCAGGCCGGTAAGCCGCAGGACCGCTACTATGGCAAGACCTGGCGTCCGCTGCTGGCCGACGCCGCCTACGCCGGCGACGCCAGCGAGGATCTGGTGCAGGCCAAGCCCGGCGTGGCCACCCGCTTCCCCTTCTCCTACTACAGCGACAACGGCCAGCTCGACGCCGACTACTACAACCGCCTGAAGGGCAGCCCCTTCCTCGACGAGCTGACGCTGGACTTCGCCCGCGCCGCCGTGGCCGGCGAAAACCTGGGCAACAACCCGGCCGGCGTGCCCGACCTGCTCGGCGTCAGCCTGTCGGCGCACGACTACGTCAACCACGCCTTCGGCCCGGAAAGCAAGATGTCGCACGACCACTTGCAACGGCTGGACCGCATGCTGGCCAGCTTCTTCGGCTACCTCGAGCAGCGCGTCGGCATGGACAACGTGGTCGTCGTGCTGACCGCCGACCACGGCTTCCCCAACACGCCGGAGTTCGCGCAGGGCCAGCACATCGACGCGCAACGGGTCGACGGCGACAAGATGGTGGCGGCGCTGAACGCCCAGCTGGAGGCCAAGTTCAAGGCCGGCAAGCTGGTCACCAGCTGGTCGCTGCCGAATCTGCACCTGGACTATGCCGCCGTGGAAAAGGCCGGCCTGAAACGCGACGAGGTGGAGAACGCCGCCGCCCGCTTCCTGCTCGACACCAAGGGCATCGCCCAGGTCTACACGCGCAGCCAGCTGGAGGCCAACGGCGCCGGCGAGACGCGCATGGGCACGCTGATGCGGCGCGCCTGGCACCGCCAGATTTCCGGCGACCTGATGGTGGTCACCAAGCCCTACTGGTATTTCGGCAAGGGCGGCAGCGGCACCTCGCACGGCTCGCCCTACGCCTACGACACCAACGTGCCGCTGATCATCATGGGCAAGCAGTGGATCAAGCCGGGCGCCTACAGCCAGTACGCCGAGGTGGTCGACATCGCGCCGACCCTGGCCCACCTGCTGCGCGTGCGGCCGCCGGCCGCCGCCGAGGGCCGCGTGCTGACCGAAACGCTGCGCTAGGCGGGCTACTCGACGCGCTGCACGCGCGGCCGGCGGTGGGCGCCGTCGATGTCGAGGTAGATCGCGCCCAGCAGGCCGCGCTGCAGCGTCGCGGCGGGGCTGTCGGCGTCGAGCACGTCGTCGCTGCCGTCGACCACGCGCCACAGCTGGCCGTTGGCCAGACGTATCGTCTGGTTGGCCACCCAGCCGTCGAAGCGGCCGGCGACGCGGGTCGTCAGCGAGGCCAGTCGCATCGCCTGCAGCGCCGGCGGCTCCTTGCCGAAGGCCTGCTCCAGCTGCGCGCGGCTGGGCGCCTGGGCCGGCGCGGCGAACGGCGCGCCGGCGTTGGCGCCGACCGCCGGCCCGCTGCCGGCCGGTGCGACGACAATCGCGTTATAGCAGGCCAGGCGCTGCGGGCCGTCCGGCAGCGCGCGGCAACGCAGCAGCGCGGCGTCGTCGGCCAAGGCCGCGCCGGACACCAGCAACAACATCAGCGCCGTCCTCATTTCAGCCTCGCCACGCGCGGCGCGTGGTTGGTGCCCTCGATCTCCAGATAGTGGCCCGAGCCGAGCAGGCCGCGCACCACCCTCACCTTCGGGTTGTGCAGGTCGAGCACGGCCTGGCTGTCGTCGCTGACCCGCCACACCTGGCCGTTGGCCAGGCGTATCGTGCCGCGCGGCCCCCAGCCGTCGAAGTCGCCCTCGATATGGCTGTCGAGCGACTTCACCTGCTCCTGCTCCGCCTTGGGCGCGCGGTTCTCCAGGCCGAAGCGCTCCTGCTGCTGCTGGACCGACAGCGCGCCCGTGGCGGGCGCCGTGGCGGCGGCGCGCGGCGCGCCCAGCTCGATGGCGTCGTAGCAGGCCAGGCGGCCGGCGCCGGCGTCGATGCTGCGGCAGCGCGACATAGCCGCGTCGTCGGCGGCGGTGGCGGCGGCGCTGCCGGCAAGTAGTAACAGGCCAAACAATGTTCTCATCGTGGTGCTTTCCTTTTCATCTGCGTCGGCGCGCCCGGCGGTCGCCGGGGGGGCGCAGCGATTATAGCGCCGGGCTCGACAAAAAGGGGGCGGCCGCCGGACGCCGATATAGCGGTGCCGGATATCCATATGCGGAAATATTCATCGCCGCGCCGTTGGCCGCCGCGCCACGGCGCGGTACAGTGGAGGCCGCCAACGTGCGCGCCGGTCCGATAGGCGATAAAATGCCCGACAATTCCAGAACCCAAGGCCGCCCATGGCAATCTATGTAATCCTCAACCTGCTGGCCGCGCTGGCCGTGCTCGCCTTCCTCTACCGCCAGCAGCGACGCCACGCCTCGTTCTCGGTACGCGTGTTCAGCGGCCTCGGCCTGGGCATCGTGCTCGGCGCCGGCCTGCAGGCGCTCTACGGCGCCGGCGCGCCGGTGCTGGCCAGCACCGGCGAGTACCTCGACATTGTCGGCAGCGGCTACGTCAAGCTGCTGCAGATGGTCATCATGCCGCTGATCATGGTGTCGATCATCTCCGCCGTGCTCAAGTTGAAGAACGCCCGCTCGCTGGGCAAGATCAGCGCGCTGACCATCGGCACCCTGATGCTGACCACGCTGGTGGCGGCCGGCATCGGCATCCTGATGGCCAAGCTGTTCGGCTTGACCGCCGTCGGCCTGACCGCCAGCGCCGCCGAGGTGGCGCGCGGCGCCTACCTGCAGGGCTCGGTGGCCACCGCCAAGGCCATCTCGCTGCCCGGCATGCTGCTCAGCTTCATCCCGGCCAACCCCTTCCTCGACATGACCGGCGGGCGCAAGACCTCGACCATCGCGGTGGTGGTGTTCTCGCTGTTCATCGGCATCGCCGCCACCGGCATCCACGCCAAGCAGCCAGCCGTGTTCGCCTCGTTCGAGCAGTTCGTCAAGGTCGCCCACGCCATTGTCATGCGCATCGTCACGCTGGTGCTGCGGCTCACCCCCTACGGCGTGTTCGCCCTGATGGCCCAGGTGGTGTCGAGCTCGAGCTATGCCGACATCCTCAAGCTGATCAGCTTCGTGCTGGCCTCCTACAGCGCGCTGGCGCTGATGTTCGGCGTGCACCTGGCGCTGGTCGCCGGCGCCGGCCTGAACCCGCTGCGCTACGTTAAAAAGATCCTGCCGGTGCTCACCTTCGCCTTCACCTCGCGCACCAGCGCCGGCTCGATCCCGCTCAGCGTGCAAACCCAGGTGCAGCGCCTCGGCACGCCCGAGGGCATCGCCAACTTCGCCGCCTCGTTCGGCTCGACCATCGGCCAGAACGGCTGCGCCGGCATCTACCCGGCCATGCTGGCGGTGATGATCGCGCCCACCGTCGGCGTCGACCCGTTCACGCTGGCCTTCATCGGCCCGTTGCTGGCGATCGTCACCATCGGTTCGGTCGGCGTGGCCGGGGTCGGCGGCGGCGCCACCTTCGCCGCCCTGATCGTGCTGTCGGCGCTGGACCTGCCGGTGGCGTTGGCCGGCCTGCTGATCTCGATCGAACCGCTGATCGACATGGGCCGCACCGCCCTCAACGTCAGCGGCTCGATCACCGCCGGCACGCTGACCAGCCGCCTGCTGGGCGAGACCGACATGGCCGTGTTCAACGCCGACGCCGAACTCAGCGTCGACAGCGAGGGCGACGCCAGCCGCGCCGCCTGAGCGGTGGCGCGGCACCGGGCGCGGGCATTTCCGCGCCACAAATTTTCCTTTTCGCCTAGCATGGGCACTCCTGGCCGCGCACCGTCCGGCGCGCCGCCCCCACTGCGAAGCGAAAGGAAAACACCATGAACACCATGACCTCCCTGCCCCGTCGTTCCACCCTCCTGCTCGGCGCTGCCCTGGTGGCCGCGCTGCTCGGCGCCTGCCGCGACCGGTCCACCGACGAGGTGCCGGCCAACACCACGCCCAACACCAACAACGCCACGCCGGCCACGCCGGTGCCGGCGCCGGAAGCGACACCGGCACCGGCGCCCGAGACAACGCCGGCACCGGCCACGCCGCCCGCCGAGGACAAGAGCGCCACGCCGCCGCCAAGCGGAAAGTAAGCCGGGGCAGGCGGGCGGAGCGTGGCGCGCCGCCGCCGGACGCAAAAAAGGGCCCGAAGGCCCTTGTGCGGATCGGATCGAACTAGCCGATCAGAACTTGTAGTTGTAGGCGACGCCCAGCAGTTGCAGGTGGGTCTGGTAGAGGCCACGGGTGGTCTCGCCGTTGCCGGTGCAGGTGGTGCCCAGCGGGCTGCAATTGTTGGTGTAGTTGGTGCGCGCGTCCTTGAAGTTCAGGTAGCTGTAGGCCAGGTCGATGGTGGAATTGTTGTTCAGCTTGTAGCTGGCGCCGAACGACAGTTGCACGCGGTCGCTGTCCGGCAGCGCTGGATGGCGCAGCTCGTCGCTGGCCACCGGCGCCTGGTCGTAGGCCACGCCGCTGCGCAGGGTCAGCGCCTCGTTGTACTTGTAGGTGCCGCCCAGCGAGACGCGCACGGTGTTCTTCCAGTTCTGGCGGATCACCTCATCACCCTCGCCGGTGCCGGGGAACTCGATGTGCAGCTCGCCCATGCGCGCGGTGCGGGTCCAGGTGACGTCGGCCATGCCGGCCCATTTCGCGTCGAACTGGTGGAAGGCGTTGACCGACAGGGTTTCCGGCGTGCGCAGTTGCACCAGCGCGGCCGAGTTGACCTTGCGCGAGGCCTTGGCCAGCACGGTGTTGGTGATCGCGTCGGAGGTGATGCCGCTGAAGTCCCAGGTGGTGTCGCCCTTCAGCTTGTGCACGATCGACGAACGGTAGGCGATGCCGAAGCGGGTCGCCTGGTCCAGCGTGAACATATAGCCCAGGTTGAAGCCGTAGCCCCAGTCCTTGCCGTTGTTCTCGGCGCGGCCGTCCTTGATCGGCTGGGCCAGCACGGCGGGGTTGCCGCCCAGCGCGGCGATCTGCTGCGCCAGATGCTTGCCGGTGGCCGAGCCGGCCAGCGCCATCACCGAGCCCTGCACGTCGACGGCCTGGCCCAGTTCGGCCTTCATGTGCTCGGCGGTGACGCCGAAGCCGAAGGCGTGGTGCTCGTTCAGTTTGAACGAGGCCGACGGGTTCAGCGCGATCGCCTCCAGCTTGATGTTGTTGAGCGCGTAGCGGCCGGTCCAGGTGCTGCCGTAGTTCAACTTGGCGCCGTAGGGCACGAACATGCCCATGCCCACGCTCCACTGCTCGTTCAGTTTCTTGCTCAGGTAGAACGACGGCGCCACCACCGACTCCGGCGCGTAGTCCTTGGTGCCGGTGCCGCCGGCCGGGGTCTTGGTGAAGCGGGTCGAGCCGGTGTCGTTGTAGGTCGAGTGCGGCACCACCACGGTCAGGCCGCCGTTGATCTGCATGCCGTCCAGACGCGACAGGCCGGCCGGGTTGTAGAAGATGGTCGAGGCGTCGTTGGCTTCGGCGGCGTTGGCGTCGGCCACGCCCTGCGCGGTGACGCTCTGCGAACCGAAGCGGTAACCGGAGGCCAACGCGCTGGCGGACATGGCGCTCAGCGCGGCGGCGACGAGCAGGGGCAGGTACTTTTGTTTCAATTTAGTCTCACTTTATAGGATTGGCTTATGTGTGCCAGGTGGTCTGGTTCCAGTGTCGCGACGCAGGCTGGCGGAAGCCATGAGCGGCGCTGGATGGCCAGCAGCTTACTACATTTATAAACTAAGATTGTAGAGGGCGGCCACTAAATATCATGCTAGTCGGAAATAGAAAATTCTGTGCAAAAACACCCCACCGGGCCGTGCGCGGGCCTGCCCCCCCCCTTGGCCGGCGCGCGGCGGCGCCGGGCTAGCGTCATGCAAGCCCGGCGCCGCCCCAATCCCCCCCCCTTGCCGCAAAGGGGTCTGACTCCCCGGCTTGCGCGTCGCCGGCTTGGGGTGAAAAAGAACAGGCCCGACTAGTACGCTAGGCGGGCCTGTTTGGGTCGACGGCGGCGCGCCGCGCCGTCGTCAGTCCGGCGCGTTCACTTGCTGCCGAACACGGCGCCGGGCGGCAGGTCCTTGCCGCCACGGCCGGTCAGCTTCAACACCACCCACTTGAGCAGGCGGTAGACCAGGCGCACCAGCAGCAGCGCCAGCACCGCCTCGCCCAAGGTGACGAAGAAGGCCGGCAGCACGTGCCAGCGCTCGCTGCGGCGCTGGAACTTGGCCAGCGCGCGGTCGCGCGCGATCTCGATGCTGTCGTAGAAGGTCGGCACCACCAGCAGGGTCAGGATGGTCGAGGTGATGGTGCCGCCGATGATGGCGATGGCCAGCGGACGGTAGAACTCGCCGCCCTCGCCCAGCCCCAGCGCGACCGGGAACATGCCGGCGATCAGCGCGAAGGTGGTCATCAGGATGGGACGCAGGCGCATGCGGCCGGCGTACATCAGCGCGTCCTCGCGACCGTAGCCCTCGGCCTCGCGCTTGCGCGCCGCGTCGAGCAGCAGGATGGCGTTCTTCGCCACCAGGCCCATCAGCATGATGATGCCGATGAAGCTCATCAGGTTCAAGGTGCTCTTGGTGAGCAGCAGCGCCAGCACCACGCCGATCAGCGACAACGGCAGCGACAACATCACCGCCACCGGCGCCGTGAATGAGCCGAACTGCATCACCAGGATCAGGTACATCAGGCCGATGCCCATCACCAGCGCCAGCGCCATCTCGGTAAACAGCTCGTTCTGGTTCTTGCCGTCGCCGCCCAGGTCGAGGCCGTAGCCGGGCGGGAAGTCGATCGCCTTGGCCAGCTTCATGGCGTCGCCGGTGACCTCGCCGGGCGAGCGGCCCTGGGCGTTGGCCGACACGGTGACCACCCGCTTGCCGTTCTTGTGCTCGATGGTCGACGGACCCTTGCCCATGGTGATGGTGGCGATCTGGTCGAGCGGCACCATCTGGTTGCTGCCGCTGACGGCGATCGGCAGGCGCTCGATGTTCTCGGCGCTGACCCGGTCGTCCGGGTGCAGCCGCACGGCGACATCGCGCGACTCGCCGGTCGGGTCGACCCAGTCGCCCACCTCGACGCCGGCGAAGGCCACCCGCAGCGCCTGCGCGGCGTCGTTGACGGAGATGCCCATCGAGTTGGCCAGGCCACGGTTGAGTTCGATCTGCAGCTCGTTCTTCGGGTCCTGCTGCGACAGGCCGACGTCGACCGCACCGGGCACCTGGCGCAGCTTGGCCATGTAGGCGTTGGTCAGCTCCATCAGCTTGCGCGAGTCGGGGCCGGTGAATTCGATCTGGATCTGCTTGCCCTGGTTGCCCAGGTCGTCGACCACCGAATACTCGGCGCCGACCAGGTGGCTGAGCTTCTCGCGCAGCTCGGCGCCGATCTCGAAGGCGGTGCGCTGGCGCGTGTTGCGCTTGCCGATGTCGAGGTAGACCCGGCCGCCGCCGGCGCTGATGTTCGAGTTGGTGTCCTTGGTCTCGGGGATGGCGCGGGCCAGCTCGGCGACGCGTTCCATCTTCAGGCGGGCGTACTCGACGCTGCTCGACGGCGGCGTGCGCACGTCGACGGCGATGGTGCTGCGGTCGGCCGCCGGCAGGAAGCTGGTGCCGCCCCACTTGGCCTGCACCGCCAGCGCGGCGACGAAGCTGGCCAGCGCGATCACGCCCATCCAGCGGCGGTGGTGCAGCGCCCAGGCGATGACCCGGCCGTAGCGGTCGGACTGGCGGTCGAACCAGGCGTTGAAGCGGTCCAGCTTGCTACCCAGCCAGCCCTTCTTGGCCGTGTGGTGGTCGGCCGGGTCGCCCCAGTAGGCCGACAACATCGGGTCGAGCGTAAACGAGATGCCCAGGCTGACCAGCACCGAGCAGGTCACCGTCAGCGCGAACGGGCGGAACCATTCGCCCGAGATGCCCGGCATGAAGGCCACCGGGATGAACACGGCGATGATCGAGAAGGTCGTCGCGGCCACGGCCAGGCCGATCTCGGCGGTGCCGTTGAGCGCCGCCGTGCGGCGGTCCGAGCCCATCTGCATGTGCCGCACGATGTTCTCGCGCACCACGATGGCGTCGTCGATCAGCACGCCGATCGCCAGCGACAGGCCGAGCAGGGTCATGAAGTTCAAGGTGAAGCCGCACAGCCAGACGGCGATGAAGGCGGCGATCACCGAGGTCGGCAGGCTGAGCGCGGTGATCAGGGTCGAGCGCCAGGAATTGAGGAAGGCGTACACCACGAAGATGGTCAGCACGGCGCCGAACACCAGCGACTCGATGACGTTGTTGAGGCTCTGCTGCGACTCGTCGCCGCCGTCGCGGGTGACCTGCAGGATGGTGCCGGGCGGCAGCGTGGCGTTGATCTCCTTGACCAGCTCGCGCATCTTGGCGGCGACGCTGACGGTGCTGGCGTCGCGCGAGCGGCTCACCGAAATGCCGACGTTGGGCTTGCCGCTGCGGATGCTCACGCTGTTGACCTCGGCGAAGCCGTCGGCGATGCTGGCCACCTGGGCCAGGCGGACGATCTCCTCGCCGCGCCGCTTGACCACCACCTGTTCGAACTCGGCCGGCGACTCGATGCGGCCGACCAGGCGGATGCCCTTCTCGTCCATCGCGCCGCGCACCTTGCCGACCGGCGCGTTGGTGTTCTGGTTGCGCAGCGCGGTGACCACCTCGCTCACCGAGACGTTGTACTCGCGCAGCTTCTCGGCGCGCAGCAGCACCGACAGCTCGCGCTTGAGCGCGCCGCTGACGTTGACCGTGGCCACGCCGTCGATGGCGCGGAAGCGGTCGGCCAGGCTGTCCTCGGCCAGCCGCGAGATGGCGGCGTGGCTCTGCGCGGTCGACGACAGGGCCAGTTGCATCACCGGCTGGGCCGCCGGGTCGATGCGCTGCAAAATCGGCTCGCGCATCTCGGTGGGCAGCTTGTAGCGCACCGAGGCGATGGCGTTGCGGATCTCGTCGGAGGCCTCGATCAAATTCTTCTTGAAGGCGAACTCGATGAAGATCTCGGCCGAGCCCTCGTTGGCGGTGCTGTCGAGCCGGGTCACGCCGGAGATCGCCTGCAGCGGTTTTTCCAGCCGGTTGACCACCTCGCGCTCGACCGTGTCGGGCGAGGCGCCCGGATACGGCACGTTGACGATGATGAAGGGCACCTCGATGTCGGGGTTCTGGTTGACCCGCAGCTTCTTCAGCGCCAGCAGACCCAGGCACATCATCGCCACGATCAGCACGATCGTCGCGATGGGCCGCTTGATACTAAAATCGGATAAGAACATGGCTCAGTTTCCTTTCGGTGCGGCGTTGGCGGCGGCCGGCGCGGCCGGCGCCGAGGCCGAGGCCACCACCTTGCGCGCGCTCATCTCGATGGTCTGGCCGTCCTTCATGCTGGCGCTGGGCACCCGCAGCACGCTGTCGCCGGCGGCCAGGCCGCTGCGCACCTCCCACTGGCCGCTGCGGGCGTCGCGCGCGCCGATGACCAGCACGGCCTTCTTCAGCTTCTTGCCGTCGACGCGCCAGGTGTAGGACTGGTCGCCGCTCTGCACCAGGGCCGAGTCGGGGATCATCAGCGCGTCGGTGCTCTCGGCCTCGATGCGGCCCTCGGCGTACAGGCCGGCCACCTTGGGCAGGCCCTGCTCGGCGAAGGCGACCAGCACCTCGACCTGGCGGGTGACGGCGTTGGCCGACGGGTCGACCCGCTTGACCTTGCCCATGAAGTCCTGGCCCGGGTAGCCGTTGATGCGGAAGCGCACCGGCTGGCCGACCTTGACCAGGCCGATCTTGTCGGCCGACACCAGGCCCTCGAAGCGCATGCTGGCCGGGTCGATCACCTTGATCAACTCCTTGCCGATCTGCGCCGTGTCGCCGTTGGACACCTTGCGCTCGCTGACGATGCCGTCGAACGGCGCGCGCACGCCGGTGCGGCTGAGTTGCTGGCGCGCCTGCACGGCGCGCGACTTGGCCGCCACCACCTCGCTTTGCGCGGTGTTGCGGCGCAGCTCGGCGTCCTCCAGCGCCTGGGTCGAGGCCATGCCGGAGGCGCGCAGCGTCTTCTGCCGCGCCAGCATGCGCTCGGCCTGCTCCATGGTCTGCTGGGCGGCGCGGGTGGCCTCCTCGGCCGAGTTGAGGGCGTCGCGGATCGAGGTCTCGTCCAGGCGCACCAACAGGTCGCCCTTCTTGACGGCCTCGCCGTTCTCCTTCATCACCTGCAGCACCACGGCGCCAACCTCGGCGCGCAAATCGGCCTTGCGCTCGGGTTGCACCGAGCCGGTGATCACCGGGCCGGAGGCCAGCGCGTTGCTCTGCACCGTCAGCAGGTCCTCGGCGGCGATCGCCAGGGTCACCGGGGCGGCGTCCTTGCCGTCCTTGCCGGCCACGGCGCTGGCCGAGGCGGCGGCGTGCTCCGGCTCCTTGGACTTGCCGCAGGCGACCAGGGCTGAGGCGACGGCGAGGGCTAGCAGGGTTTTGCGCAACATAAAAATCTCCGAGAGGTATGGGACGGCGGTGCCATTGGAATTTTAATAATTTGGTAAGTCTACAGGCGCCAGAGTATCCCCGAGCGCGCCCGCAGCGTCAATCCGCCTTCGACGGAACGCCGCTTTGCGGGCCTGAGTTGCGGTATCGGCGGACAGAATGCAATTCTACGGAACGGCGCGGCGGGGCGGCGCGGCCGGCGGGCTGGGCGCGGCGGCGCAGGCGGGGGCGGCGATGTTGCAAAAATGCAACATCAGGCCGCAGCGGATGGGGCGGGAGGGTGCGGGACGGTGCGGGGCGGTCTCAGCCGCGCGCGAACAGGGCGAACACCAGGTGGCCGATGGCGACGCCGGTGGCCAGGCCGCCGCAGATCTCGACCACGGTGTGGCCCATGCGCTCGCGCAGCCAGTGGTAGCCGGCCCCGTCCTTGGCCAGGCGGTTGATCGCCGCCGCCTGCTTGCCGACGTGCTGGCGCAGGCTGTTGGCGTCGATGACGACGATGAAGCAGAGCGTGACGGCGACGCCGAAGGCCGGATGGGAGATGCCCTCGCGCAGGGCGATCAGGGTGGCCATGCTGGAGACCACCGCGCTGTGGTTGCTGGGAAAGCCGCCGTTGCCGACCAGATTAAAGGCCCACTGGCGCGCCTTGGCGCTGTTGATGAGGAATTTGATCGGTCCGACGGTGATCCAGGTGATCAGCGGGGTGAGCAGGTAGGCGAGGTCCATCGGTCTGTCCTTGTGTCCGGGTTGCGGTGTGGGCGGCCGCCGGCTGGGCGGCGGCGAAATATCGAGGCGCAATTATCGCAGAAGGCCTCCTTGCAGCCCAAGCAAGTACTATAAAATTGGCGCGATGACAAAAATGAGCCTTTCTAGCGCTTAACCATCTACTTTTAGGGATCGCACATGCAGCATTTCAGAATTTCCTTCGCCGTCACAGCGATACTCATGGGGCTGGCCGGCTGGTGGGGCTACAGCCACGGCGGCACGACCGGCCTGCTCCAGGCCCTGTGGATCACCGCCGTGCTCGGCGTGATGGAGGTCTCGCTGTCCTTCGACAACGCGGTCGTCAACGCCTCCGTGCTGCGCCACTGGAACGCCTTCTGGCAAAAGCTCTTCCTCACCGTCGGCATCCTGGTGGCGGTGTTCGGCATGCGCCTGCTGTTCCCGCTGCTGATCGTCTCGGTCGCCACCGGCCTCGGCCTGGTCGAGGTGTGGACCATGGCCACCACCACGCCGGACATCTACTCGGCCCACCTGACCAACGCCCACGCCGAGGTGGCGGCCTTCGGCGGCGCCTTCCTGCTGCTGGTCTTCCTCAGCTTCCTGTTCCACGAGGGCAAGCAGCTGCACTGGCTGGGCTGGATCGAGCGCAAGGTCAACCAGCACGGCACCGACAGCCTGGCCGTGTTGCTGGCCGTGGTGGCCGTGTTCGGCTGCGTGGCGCTGGTGCCGGAGGCGAAGAAATACAACGTGCTGGCGGCCGGCGTGCTCGGCGTCGCCGTCTACCTGGCGGTCGGCTGGATCGGCGAACTGCTCGAGGAGGACGAGCCGGAGCAGGCCGCCGAGACGGCCGGCGGCGCCGGCCCCAACCCGGGCAACGTCATCGCCAGCGTGGCGCGCGGCAGCATCGGCGGCTTCCTCTACCTGGAGGTGCTCGACGCCTCGTTCAGCTTCGACGGCGTGATCGGCGCCTTCGCCATCACCAGCGACGTGGTCATCATCATGCTCGGCCTGGCCATCGGCGCCATGTTCGTGCGTTCGCTGACGGTCTACCTGGTGCACAAGGGCACGCTCGACGAGTTCGTCTACCTCGAGCACGGCGCCCACTACGCCATCGGCATCCTGGCGCTGATCATGCTGGCCAGCGTCAAATACCACGTGCCCGAATGGTTCACCGGCCTGTCCGGCGTGGCCTTCATCGCCGTCTCGCTGTGGTCGTCGGTGCGCCACCGCCGCCTGCACGGCTGAGATTCGTAGCAAGCCGGCCCATCCAGGGCCGTATCCAATGCTATATTGGCGCATTGGCCACGGCCCCCAACCACCTATCCCATGACTATTCCAAAACGCCTCGTCGTATCCCTGCTGGCCCTACTGGCCGCCGCCCTGCTGCTGTTCTGCGCCTACGCCTGGCTCACCCTGCACATGTCCTATTCCGAGGGCGAGCGGGCCGGCTACCTGCAAAAATTCTCCAAACGCGGCTGGATCTGCAAGACCTGGGAGGGCGAGATCCTGCTCTCCTCGATGCCCGGCGCCATCCCCGAGAAGTTCGAGTTCAGCGTGCGCGACGACGAGGTGGCGCGCCAGCTGACGGCCGCCACCGGCAAGCGCGTGCTGCTCAGCTACGAGCAGCACAAGGGCGTGCCCGGCTCCTGCTTCGGCGAGACCGAGTACTTCATCAGCCGCGTACAAATTTCACAATAACAAGATTGGATGCACCTGCAATGCGTTTCACCATCAGCAACAACGCCGCCCTGCCCGTCGGCGCCGCCCTGCTCGCCCTGTCGGGTGCGCTGCAGGCCCAGGACGTCTCGGTGCAGGCCGGCCAGCTGCGCGTCAGCGACACCGGCGACAAGAGCTTCGCCGTCGCCGTCGCCTACGCCCACCCGGTGGGCGACTACCTGGCGCTGAGCCTGACCTATTTGAACGAGGGCCACCCGCCCAACCACCACCGCGACGGCGCCGCCGGCCAGGTTTGGCTGCGCTCGAAGATCAACCAGGACGGCCTGTCGTTCGGCGTCGGCGCCGGCCAGGACTACTACTTCGACACGGCGCGCACCGCCACCGGCTACAGCAACGACCACGGCTGGGCGCCGATCTACAGCCTGCAGGCCACCTACCACCACCAGAACCGCTGGTACACCCAGGTGCAGGTCAACCGCGTGGTGCCGCGCGAGAAGGAGGCCACCACCCAGTTGCTGGTCGGCTTCGGCTACCGCTTCGACGGGGTGCGCGGCAACAAGCTGCACCTCGAGGAGGCCTCGACCGACGACACGGTGACCCTGCTGAGCGGGCGCGCCATCGTCAACAGCCTGAACTCGGAGCAGTCGCGCGCCTACAGCGTGGAGTACCGCCGCGCCGTCGGCAAGTACATCGACTGGACCGTCACCGGCCTCAAAGAGGGCACCACGGCGCGCACCCGGCGCGCCGGCGTGGCCACCCAGGCCTGGCTGATCCGCTCGCTCAACGACAAGATCGAGCTGGGCATGGGCCTCGGGCCGTACGGCGTGATCGACCTGCACGACGTGCCGGGCCGCCAGTCGCACCTGGCCGGCCTGCTGTCGGTGGCCACGCGCTACCACTTCAACAAGCGCGTCGTCGGCCAGCTGCTGATGCAGCGCGTGATCACCGACTACCACCGCGACGCCGACGTGCTGCTGCTGGGGCTGGGCACCACCTTCTAGCTCCCGTGTTGCCGGCCCCGACGCCGGCGATGGAAACGACAAAGCCGGCTTCGCGCCGGCTTTGTCGTTTTGGGGGAGGTGTCAAGGCGCCGGGGATGCTGGCAAACCCCTGCGGCGAAGAGCCGGGGTCAGACCCGCTGGGTCTGCCCCCAGGTTGTGCCGTGGGGTTTTGCCGGCACCGCCGGCAAGCGATGGAAAGGCACGGAGGAACCCGGCCGGACTCAGGCGCGGGCGCGCCAGACGGCGCCGGCCGATTCGGCCACCTGGGTCAGCCGGCCGATCACCTCGCGGGTGATGCTTTCCGACTGCTCGCGCTCGGCCTTGGCGCGGGCCGCCGCGCGCAGCGCGATCTGGGCACCCTGCTCGGCCTGGGTGCAGCCGCTGTCCTCGGCCTCGACCTTGGCCTGCAACGCGGCCAGCGCCTTTTGCGCGGCCTGCAGGCGGCGCGTCTCCAGCGCCAGCAGCTTGTGCTTGGCCGCCGTCATGGCGGCGGTGGTGTCGGCCACCTTGCGCTGCATGGCGGCGTGCGCCTGGGCCGTCTCCAGCAGGGCCTTTTGTTCGTTCGTCTTGTCGGCGGCGGCCTGCAGCGCGGCCTGTTCGGCGACGGCGCGCTGCGCCATCGCGTTGGCCTGCTCCTGCTCGGCGGCGGCGCGGGCGGCGGCGGCGGCGGCGATCTGCTGCTCGGCCTCCAGGCGGCCGGCGATGGCCTTGGCGGCGCGCTGCTCGGAAGCGGTGGCGGCGCGTTGCTGCGCCAGCTTCTGGTCGATCTGTGCCAGCGTGGCGCGCTCGGCCTCGACGAAGTCGCGCTCGGCCTGCAGCAGCGCGGCGGCGGCGGCGGCCTTGTCCTGCTCGACGCGGCTGCGCTCGGCCTGCACCTCGCCCAGCTCGACGGCCAGGCGGGCCTGCGCCGCCAGCGCCTGCGCGGCGGCGGCCTTCTGTTCGCCCTCCAGCGCCAGCTGGTCGGCCATCATGCGGGTGGCGGCGGCCTCCTGCTCGCTGGCGGCGCGCAGCTTGTCCTCGGCCTCGCGCTGCAGGCGCAGCGCGGCGATCTGCTGCTGCTCGGCGACGACGCGGGCGGCGGCGGCGGCGGCGGCGGTCTGCTCGGCGGCCAGCTTCTCCTTCAGCGCGGCCAGGGCCTGCTGCTCGGCGGCGGTGCGGGCGCGCTCGGCCTCCAGCGCGGCGGCGGCCTGGGCGGCCTTGTGTTCGGCCAGCGCGTTGGCCTCGCGCTGGGCCTGGGTCTGCTCGGCCAGCACGGCCACGGCGCGCTGCTCGGCCTCGTTCTGGCTGGCGGCCAGCGCGGCCGCTTCACGCGCCAGCGCGGCGCGCTCCTCGGCCAGGTGGGCGGCGCGCTGCTGCTCGGCGCTGTCGGCGTGGGCCGCCTCGGCGGCGGCGTAGTCGGCGGCCTGGCGCAGCTTGAGCTGGTCGAGCGCGTCCGATTCGGCTTCGACCTTGGCGTGGGTGGCCAGTTCGGCGTCCTGCTCGGCCTCGACGCGGGCCAGCGCCACGGCGCGCAGTTGGCGGTCGACCTCGATGCGCGCCTCGGTGGCGGCGAGGATGCGGGCGTCGGCGTCGCGCCGCGCCTGGGCGGCGGCGGCGGCCACCTTCTCCATGCGCTCGCGCTGCACCGCCGTGTCGCGGATTTCCTTTTCGGTTTGCAGGCGCAGGTGCAGCGACTGCGCCGCGCTGCGCTCGGACTCGGCCTGGGCCAGGGCGATCTGCTCGCGCTCCTGCTCCAGGTGGGCCAGCGCGCGCGCCTCCTCCAGCGCGCGCACCTCGGCGGCGGCGCGGTTGAAGGCCGACTCGAGGGCGACCTGGTCGGCCCGCTCGCGCTGCATGGTCAGCTCCAGCGCCTCGCCCTCGGCCTGCTCGAGCATCTGCGCGGTCTGCCGCGCGGCGTAGGCGTGGCGTTCGCGTTCGCGCGCCATGGTGGCGACGCGGGCGTCGGCCGTGGCGATGCCGACCATCTCGTCCTTGGCCGCCTGCACGGCGGCGACCCGCTCGACCGCCTGCAGGCGGGCTTGTTCGGTATGCACCTGCAATTCCTCGGCGGCGCGGGCGGCGCGCTCGGCCAGTTCGGATTCGACGGCGATCTGCTCGCTGGCGCGCTTGCGGCTTTCCTCTTCCTGGCGGGAGCGCTGTTCGGCGGCCAGGCGGATCTGGGTGTCGGTCTCGGTGCGGGCGCGCAGCTCGGCGGTCTCCTGCTTGACCGCCTCCAGCCGGGCCATGCTGGCCTGGGCGGCGGCGCGCAGCGATTCGAGGCGGTCGCGGTTGGCGACGATGGCGTCCTCCGAGGCCTGGGCGCTCTCCAGCGCGACGGCGGCGGCGGCGGCGTCGAGCGCGGCGCGGTCCTCGGCCAAGGCGCGGGCGCGGCTCTCGGCGTGGGCGCGGCTCTCGGCGGCGCAGGCCGCCTTGGCCTCGGCCTCGACGCGGGCGATGCCCTCCTGGATCGCCTTCATCTCCATCGCGGCACGGCCCGGCAGCGGCGCCGGCTGCTCCAGCAGCGGCTGCTCCGGCGCGTGATCGGCCGAAAATGCGACTGTGAGGGTGGCGCCTTCGCGCTGGGCCAGTTGTGCTTGCATGGAAATTCTCGCTTATGGATACGTCCCGGCACGCACCGGGACTTCTGAATACCCATTATCAAACAGTGAACCGGTGTTCGGAGCCGCAAGGAGAGAGGGAAAAGGCCGCCATTTCGGCCGATGGCCGGCGGCGCGTAACCCCTTAACCCCGGGGTCAGTGCCGACATTCGGACACAAGCTCAACCATAAGCCGCGCCAGCGAAGCCTTTTGTTGCTGAGTCCGTGTCCGAATGTCGGCACTGACCCTAATGCCGTTGACTTAAGCAATCGATAGCGGTTGTAAACGCGTTTTCGTTGTGTTAACTTCTCGGCATGATGCTATCCGATGCCATACTGTTCGCCAATGAAGTGCCTGATCCGTTCGACTGGAACCGATTCGGCGAGCATTTACCTTACGAAATGATTGAAGCCGCACTGGCCGAACATGGCAAGGCCAGCATTCGCCGCCGCCGTCTGCCGGCCCAGCAAGTTGTTTGGCTGGTTATTGCGCTGGCGCTGTATCGACATCGCTCCATCGCTGAGGTGCTGGGGGAGC
>NZ_FOTW01000035.1 GCF_900114705.1 Rugamonas rubra | reverse complement strand
ACTGGCCCTGCGCGCCGGCAAGGGCATGCTGCTGAGCGCCTGGAAGCGGCTCGGCGGCGGCGGCAAGCAACTCGACCGCGCCGACTACCTGGCACTGATGCAGGACTGCGTCGACCTGTTCCGCTCGCTGGGCGAGTACGCCGCCGCGCAGCAGGGCCTGCCGGTGGACGACAAGGCGCAGGACGAGTTGCAATCGGCCATCCAGCAATGGGACAACGGCAGCAACACCGCGCCCCGGGGCGCCGGCGGCGGCGCCGCCGTGGTCGGCGTCACGGCGCCGGACGGCATCAGCTTCGCCAGCTCGAAGGCCATCGTCAGCTACGCCGCCAGCAACATCGACACGGTGGCGCAGCAACACCTGCAGCTGACCGCCGGCCAGCGCTGCAACGTCAACGCCGGCAAGGGCATCTCGCTGTTTTCGCAACAGGACGGGCTGGCCGCGATCGCCAACCACGGCAAGTTGCTGCTGCAAAGCCAGCACGACAACACGCAGATCGACTCGGCCAAGGACGTCAAGATCAGCGCGAGGGGCCGCGTGATCGTCATGGCCGAAGAGATTTTGCTCGTCAACTCGGGCGGCGCCTACATCAGCCTCAAGGGCGGCACGCCCGAAATCGGCGGACCGGGCGAGCTGACCATCAAGACGGCCGGCCACAACTGGAACGGCCCGGCCAGCCGCAGCGCCGAGCTGCCCACGTTCGGCGAGGGCGACTTCGGCCGCAAACCGCGCTTGCTGCGGGCCGGCGACGGCGATCCCGTCAAAGACATGGACTTTGAAGTCGAACGCGAGAGCGATACCGCGTTGTCCGGCAAAAGCGACGACGGCGGGGTGGGCGGCAAAGTCGAGGGCGAGCGTATCGAGCCGCTGGGTGCTGGTTTCTATCGACCGCTCCCATGACCCGGCTGCCAGGCCCTGCCAGTTAGCGCGCGCAGCAACGCCATATTCACCCGCCACCATGCATTGGAGATGCGATGAAGAAAACCAGACAAAGGAAAGTGCCCGCCGCCGGGACCACCAACGCGGCGCCCAGCCCGCTTGACGACCCAAATAACGTACTGGTCGGCTGGAAGACCGGCATCACGCTGCTGAACCACGACTACCTCGACGTCATCATGCAGATGCCGCTGCCCGGCATCGTCATCTTCGTCCATGGCGTCAACTCCGACGGCGAGTGGTACAAGGAGACCGAAGAGGGGCTGTGCGCGGGGCTCAACGCGCGCCTCAAGCGCTGCGACGAGCACATGGCCTACCCCACGCCGGAAGGCGGCCAGTTGACCCCGGCCACCTACCTGCCGGAACTGACGGCCGACGGTTTCATCAGCCCGAACATGCAATCCGACACCTTCATGAAGGACGACGACCATTTCACGCCGGTGATCCATTTCCGCTGGGGCTACAAGGCCGGTCTCGAGGAGTTGCAGGAGTACGGCGATTCGGTCTACCTCAACGAGGAAAACTACTGGGGTGGCGGCCCCTTCGCCAACGGCTGCACCAGCCTGCCGGACATGTGGGGCAAGGGCCTGTCGGCCAATATGTTTCTTTGGATGCAAGTCGAGCATTTGAATCCGACCAACAACCGCCAAGTCTATTCCTGCCCGCCCAGGCCCTACTACGTGCTGGCCGCTCTGCGGTTGGCCAGGCTGGTCGAGTCCATCCGGCGCAAGCAGGCCGACGTGCCCATCACCATCGTCTGCCACAGCCAGGGCAACATGATCGGCATGGCCGCTGCCTTCCTCGGCGACCGGCTGGCGCCGGTCGCCGACGTGAGGGGCCTCGAGGGCCGCTGCGTGGCGGATAACTACGTGCTCTGCAACGCCCCCTACAGCCTGGTGAACTCGAATTTCACCGAGGATTGGACCGAAGGTCACATGAAGGACAAGCAGGGTGGCACCGGCCGTCAGACGGAGGCCGCCCGCATCGCCACCCTGGCCGCCTTCTTCGACATCATCCGCCAGCCCGCCTCCAGGCAGCAGCAAGTCGAGGACATCAACAAGTTCGTGGAAAACAACAACCATCCATTCAACGCCGCCGACGACCGCAAACAATATGGCTACGGCATCGCCCCCGCCACCTGCCAGCGGGTGACGCTGTACTGCAATCCGCACGACCAGGTGATCTCGTCGATGACCGTGCAGGGCATAGGCTGGCGTGGCCTAAGCAAGAAAGAGATCGACGCCACAAAGGGCGTGGCACTCCTCTGCCAGCGAGTGTTTGCCGAAGGCCACAGGGTCGGCGTGAAGGATGAACACCGGGGAGTGTACCGCTACTGGGAAGACCACTATAGAAAACCCGAGGCGGGCACCCACGGGTACTGGTTTCCGGAGTCGCCGACGGCGGAGTACTCATTGGTCAAGGGGCTGAAAGCGAATCAATCCTTCGTTGGCCGGGTGCTGAGCGTTCTCTCGGCGCCGTTCATGATCGTGGCCACCAAGCTGGCCGGGATGCACATCAACGCGCTGCCGGACGAGAAATGGGAGATCCAGTTGACCGCGCCCGATCTTCCCAAACCGTTCATGCCGCAAGCTCTGCGCTTCGGCGCGGTGGAGAAAAAATTCGAGCAGAGCTACGAGTCGCCCGGGCAGTCGCGCGACCCGAGGCGCGTGCGCGGGGCCGGCGAGCCATATGCCGGCGACCGGCCGATCAAACAACGGGAGGGCGAGGACAAGCGCGAGGACAGCGACGCCGCCTTGGGCAACGAGGACAGCGAGGCCACCATGCGCTACGAGGACCATGCCCGCTTGCGCATGCAGGCCAAGCGCGAAGGCTGGGCGAAGAACGACCAGCAGGTCGTCGGGGAGGAAAAGTCCGGGGAGGCCAGCGCAGAATACAAGGAGTGGCGCGAAACGAAGATCAAGACCTATCTCGCCGAGAACATCGACACCCACGCCACCAACCATTCGACCATCATGACCAACGGCATGCACGCGGAGGCGGCGCTGGCCTACGACGTGGCCGTTGGATTGTGCCATATCCGCGACAAGGACTTGCATAAGCTGAGGATGGCCGCCGACTGGCGCTTCCTTGAAGGATTGGAGGATGACGATCCGAACAAGCGCTTTGCGGAGTATTTTGAATCGGGATACTTCAAAAAAGTGACACCCTACAAATGGACGACTGGCCCTGGCAGCGAGGGAAGCATGCCCGACAAGATCGTCGACCAGCGCGAACATCCAGCAAGAAAAGCGTCGCCGCGTCGGGGAGGCCATCCATGAAGGCCCTGATTTCGACTATTCCCCGGCGACTGGGGTGGTCCGCCCTTACGTACATTCTCACCGTCGGCGTCGCGTTCACCCTCAAATGGGTTGCCACCGCCGACTCTCCACGCATGCTAACCGACGGAGAAGTCATGTCCATGTTCCTGACCATGCCAACATTTGCCGCCATCGCCGCCTTCTTGTTCCTCACCGCCGCTTGCGCGGGCAGGCCCGTGCCTGTCGTCGCGGAAACGCCCCCCCCCGTAGTCGCGGAACCCGCGAAACCCTTCACTGCCCAGGTCGTCGGTCTGCAATGGCTCAACCCACTGCAGCGGCGCGACTATCCGACCGAATGGCAATTGCTGTGGACTTTGGGCCTTGTGCAGCCCAACAAGAATGACGACATGGTGAAGGCAGAACCGAAAAAATTTTCGACATTGCAAACAATCGGTTCTATCGCAGTAGGGAACGACGGAGAAGAAACCTTCAAGGGTTACCATCATAAGTACGTCGATAAGCTGACCGTGCTGTTCCACGACATCTATTTCTCCAGCTCCAGCTACTTCTACAACGCCCACTCTCTCAAGGACAAGACAACTTGGCGCGAGCTGGCAGGCATCCATGTCGAATATGCGCTGCCGGAGGGGAAGCTCGATCCAGCCGAGGCGACCAACTACACACGCGAACGAATCAAGAACCATTTCGCCATTGGCAACGTCAACTCTCCCACCGCCTGGACCCGAAACACCCCGCCCGACGTGCGCGTGACGATGGGTGGCCCCAACGCCGGCTTCACCTCATTATCGGCGGCGCTGCGCCACCTCGAATCGCACCCGGACGAAACCGTCTGGGCCATGAACTGGGACGCCCCCAGCCGGCCCAAGGACAAGCAGATCAACGAGAACATGGTGCTGCTGGTGCTGGCCGGCCCCAACTACAAGACCGAGCGCGACGCGCTGGCCTGGATTGGCTATCCGGCCACCAAGTCCGCCGCCGACTTCGAAAGCAAAAAGGGGCTGCCGCCCCGCACGGTGCAGGCGTCGCAGGCGACGCTGGACGCCGCCGTCGCAAACGCCGGCAAGCAGAGCACCGACATCGGCTACGTGGTCCACGACGCCAATGTTTCGCACGCGGACTCGCCGGACCGCCTGCGCATCCTGGCGCACACCCTCTCGACCGAGGCGCCCGAGATCGATTTCATGAAGCAGGCCTTCAACACCCCGGCCCTGCTGGGCGAGATGGGCGCCGGCACGGCGCTGACCAACGTCGCGCTGGGCATCGCCTACGCCAACCACTTCGGCAAGAACGTGCTGGTGGCCGGCACCACCGACGCCGAGCACCCCACCGCCGTGCTGGTGCTGCCGCCGGCCAAGGTGCGCCCCATCGACCCGGAAAAACCATGGTTCCGCGCCCGCTCCGGCAACAACGCCTACCTGATGTGGTGGGGCCTCCGCCACGACGCCGAAGGCGGCATGCAGGGCTACTCCAAATGAAAAAAACTGAACCACAACAGATTGCACCACAACCGATACGGGAGAGACATCATGCGCGGAGTCATACGTTTAAACGACCCCACCAGCCACGGCGGCAAGGTGGTATCGGCCTCGCCGAACAGCAAAGTGATGGGCGTGGCCGTCGCCCGCAAGGGCGACAAGTGCCTGTGCCCCCTGCCCGGCCACGGCCTCTGCACCATCATGGAGGGCGACCCCAGGGTGCTGATCGACGGCGTCCCGGTGGCCTTCGACGGGCACAAAGCCAGCTGCGGGGCGACACTGATGTCCACGGTGCCGACCAGCGGACGCGGCTAGCGACCGGCAATCGGCCGCGTGGCATGCCGGCCCAGCGCCAGCGGCGCAGCAAGCAAGCTCTCTTGTTGATTTCGGCGCTATACTAAATTTCTTCCCCGCACTACCCTGCATATTTCGCCCTATCGCGCCTGTGAGGAGCCACTGCATGAACATCTCGAACCTGAAGATCGGTATTCGTCTTGGACTGGGATTCGGCGCGGTGCTGACCCTGATGTTGATCTTGATTGTGGTGGGCTTACAACGCTTGAGCAGCATCGGCGCGCACAACGACACCATCATCGACAAGGACTGGGTCAAGGCCGACGCCGCCGCCACCATCAGCAGCACCACGCGGGCCAACTCGGCGCTGGTGCTCGAGCTGTTCATCGCCAAGGACCCGGCCCGCGTCGCCGAGATCCTGCGCGAGGTGGACGCCAACAAGAAGACCATCGGCAGCGCCATCGAGACGCTCGACAAGCTGCTCTACCTGCCCGAGGGGAAGGCGATGCTGGCGGCGATACGCGAGCAGCGCATGCAGTACGTCGCCTCGTTCAGCAAGGTCAGCAAGCTGCTCGGCGAGCAGCAGCAGGACGGCGCCGTCGCGCTGATGAGCAGCGACACCCTGCCACGGCTGAACAAGCTGCAAAACAGCATCAAGGAACTGTCCGAGCTGCAACGCAGCGCGGTCACCCGCAACGGCGCCGCCGTCAAGCAGGACATCGCCACCGCCGGCCGCCTGATGACCATCCTCGGCGCCGCCGCCCTGCTGCTGGGCGCCGCCTTCGCCTGGCGCGTGTCGCGCTCGATCACCGACCCGATCGGCTACGCGCTGAAGGTGGCGCGCGCCGTCGCCGCCGGCGACCTGACCAGCCGCATCCACAGCGCGCACCAGGACGAGGCCGGCCAGCTGCTGCGCGCGCTGGGCGAGATGAACGACAGCCTGGCCCACATCGTCGGCCAGGTGCGCAGCGGCACCGGCACCATCGCCAGCGCCTCGAGCCAGATCGCCACCGGCAATATGGACCTGTCCTCGCGCACCGAGGCGCAGGCCAGCTCGCTCGAACAGACCGCCTCGTCGATGGTCGAGCTGACCACCACGGTGCGGCAGAACAGCGACAACGCGCGCCAGGCCAACGAGCTGGCGCGGTCGGCCTCGCAGGTGGCGCAACGCGGCGGCAGCGTGGTGGCGCAGGTGGTCGACACCATGGGCGCGATCAACGACTCCTCGCGCAAGATCGTCGACATCATCGGCGTGATCGACGGCATCGCCTTCCAGACGAATATTTTGGCGCTCAACGCGGCAGTGGAGGCGGCGCGCGCCGGCGAGCAAGGGCGCGGCTTCGCCGTGGTCGCCTCCGAGGTGCGCAACCTGGCGCAGCGCTCGGCCGGCGCGGCCAAGGAGATCAAGGAGCTGATCGCCGACTCGGTAACCCGGGTCGACGCCGGCGCCCGCCTGGTCGAGCAGGCCGGCAGCACGATGGACGAGGTGGTGGCCAGCGTCAAGCGGGTCAGCGACATCGTCGGCGAGATCTCGCTGGCCAACACCGAACAGACCGACGGCATCGAGCAGATCAACATCGCCATCGCCCAGATGGACGACGTGACGCAGCAGAACGCCGCCCTGGTCGAGCAGGCGGCGGCGGCCGCCGCCGCCATGCAGGACCAGGCCGACGCGCTCGAGCAGGTGGTCAGCCAGTTCCGCGTCGACGCCGCCGGCGCGCGGCCGCAACGGCCGGCCGCGCCGGGCAGCGCCATCCGCCTGCCGGCCACCACTTGAGCATCACCAGGCAAGCCGGCACAGCCACAAAGTAGCCGACACCTCGCACCCCACCACCTGCCTGCGGCGGGCGAAACACCCTGGCGCCTCAGCGCGCCAGGCGCAGGCCGCTGAACTGCCAGCGCGCGGCGGCCGGGAAGAAGTTGCGGTAGCTGGCGCGGGCGTGGCCGGCCGGCGTGGCGCTCGACGAGCCGCGCAGCACGTACTGGTTCAGCATGAACTTGCCGTTATATTCGCCCAGCGCGCCCGGCGCGGCGCGGAAGCCCGGATACGCCGCGTAGCTGCTGCTGGTCCATTGCCAGCAGTGGCCGAACAGCTGGCGCAGGCCCCGCCCCGCACCAGTCCCCTCCCCCGTCCGCGCCGCAGCACCGGCGCTGGCGCCGGCCGGATGCAGCCAGTCGCCGGGCGCACTGGCACCGCCCAAAGCACCCACAGTGCCCACAGTGCCCACAGTGCCCAGCGTATTCGCGCTCCCGGCGGCCGCGCCGCCCAACTCGGCGCGCGCGGCGAACTCCCACTCGGCCTCGGTGGGCAGGCGCGCGCCGGCCCAGTTGGCGTAGGCGTCGGCCTCGTACAGCGAGAGGTGGGTGACGGGACGGTGCGGGTCGAGCGGCTGGACGCCGCACAGCGTGAACTCGAGCCAGTTGCCGGCGTCGTCGCGGCGCCAGTACAGCGGCGCCGACAACTTCTGCGCGCAGACCCAGTCCCAGCCCTCGGCCAGCCACAGGGCGGCGTTGAAGTAGCCGCCGGCGTCGATGAAGGCCTGGTACTCGCCGTTGCTGACCAGCCGCGAGGCCAGCGCGAACGGCGCCACGTATTGGCGGTGGCGCGGCAGCTCGTTGTCGAAGCAGAAGCCGGCGCCGTCGTGGCCGATCTCGCACAGGCCGCCGTCGAAGTCGAGCCAGCGCAGCGGCGTGGCGGCGGCCGGCGCCAGCGGCGCGGCGACATACTCGGGCAGCAGCGCGCTTTGCGCCAGCAGGTGTTTGACGTCGGTCAGCATCAGCTCCTGGTGCTGCTGCTCGTGCTCCAGGCCCAGCGTCAGCAGCGTCGCCAGCTCGGCGCGCGGCGCCGCCTCCAGCGCCGAGGCCAGCAGGCGGGCGATGCGGGCGTCGACGTCGGCGCGGTAGGCGCGCACCTCGCGCATGGAGGGCCGCGTCAGCAGGCCGCGCTGGGCGCGCGGGTGCTTCTCGCCGATGCCGTTGTAGTAGGAGTTGAACAGCACCCGGAAGGCCGGATGGAAGGGCGCGAAGCCGGCCTCCATGCGCTCGAGGATGAAGGTCTCGAAGAACCAGGTGGTGTGCGCCAAATGCCATTTGATCGGGCTGGCGTCGGGCATCGACTGGGCGCCGCAGTCCTCGTCGCTGAGCGGCTCGGCCAGCGCCAGCGAACGTTGGCGGACGGTGTCGTAGCGGGCGTTCCACAGCCCGGTTTCGTGCATTTGCATAGGCGGCTCGCTTGAATGTGCGTTGCGTTTGCGTTGAATCGGCGTTGAATCGGCGCCCGGTCGGCGCCTGCTGGTCGGTCGGTTGGCTATCGCTCGGCGGCCGGCCGACGCTCAGTCGGCGAGCACATCGGCGTGGATCACGGCGAACCAGCCGGCCGGATCGGTCCACACGGCGCGGCTGGCGAAGCCGGCCCGCTCGAGCAGGCCGACAAAGCCCTGGCGCGTGTACTTGTAGCTGTCCTCGGTGTGGATGCGCTCGCCCTCGGCGAACTCGCGCCGGCCGCCCTGCCAGTGCACCGTCTGCGCGGCGCGCGCTTCCAGGTGCATCTCGATGCGGCCGGCGTCGACGTTGTAGAAGGCGCGGTGGCGCCACTGCGCCACGTCGAAGTCGGCGCCGATCAGGCGGTTCAGGTGGCGCAGCAGATTCAGGTTGAAGGCGGCGGTGACGCCGAGCGCGTCGTCGTAGGCGGCGTCGAGCACGGCGCTGTCCTTGACCAGGTCGACGCCGATCAGCAGGCCGCCGCCGGTGCCGGCGCCGATGTTGCGACGCAGGCCGCGCAGGAAGGCCACCGCCTGCTCGGGGGCGAAGTTGCCGATCGACGAGCCGGGGTAGAAGAACAGGCGGCGCTCGGCGCGCACGCTGGCGGGCAGCGCGAAGCCGGCGGAAAAGTCCAAGCCCAGCGCCGTCATGGCGATCTGCGGGAAGCGCTGCTGCAAGCGCTCCACCGCCTCGACCAGGAAGTCGCGCGAGATGTCGACCGGCACGTACTGCGCCGGTTGCAGCAGCGGGAACAGGCTGGCGGCCTTGGCGCAGTTGCCGGCGCCCAGGTCGATCAAAGTGCCGCCGCTGCCGATCGCCGCCGCCATGTCGGCGCCGTGGCGGGCGAAGATGGCCGCCTCGGTGCGCGTCGGGTAGTACTCGGGCAGCTCGCAGATGGCTTCGAACAGCTTGGAACCGAGGCCGTCGTAGAAGAATTTGGGCGAGCAGTGCGCGGCCGGCGCCAATAGGCCGGCGGCGATCTCGGCGATCAAATCGGCGTCGCCGTGGGCCGGGCGCAACAGCGGCGCGGCCGGTCTCGGCGCCTCCTCTGGCGCCGACGGCGAGGCCGGCTGGGTCATACGCAGTGACATAGGCATAAAGTTGCTCTGTCCAAAAGTGGATGGTAGCCATCCGAACGCCACGCCGCTTGCCACAGGCCATGCCGATCGTTGCTGCGGATGACGATTTGGCGAAGACTTTTTTGCTATGATAGCTGATTCTCCAAGTCCAAGCGCCGCCAGGCCGCAGCCGTGCGCGCACCGTTCTTGATTGCAATTGCAACATTCCTCTCACACAAAAGGCCCGCCACGATGAAAACTTCCGCCCTGCGCACTCTCAAGTCCCTGCTGACCGCCTCGCTGTCGGCCGGTCTTATGCTGGCCGCCGCGCACGCCCAGGCGCAAAGCCCGGCGCAGGTGTTCCGCGTCTCGGCCATCCCCGACGAGGCGCCGACCGAACTGCAGCGCAAATTCAAGCCGCTCGGCGAGTACCTGGAGAAGAAGATCGGCATGAAGGTCGAGTTCACCCCGGTGACCGACTACTCGGCCTCGGTCGAGGCGCTGATCAACAAGAAGGTCGACATGGTCTGGTTCGGCGGTTTCACCTTCATCCAGGCCAAGGACCGCAGCAAGAACCAGATCACGCCGCTGGTGCAGCGCGCCGAGGACGAGAAGTTCCGCTCGGTCTTCATCACCACCCACAAGGACATCACCAAGCTGGAAGACCTGAAGGGCAAGACGCTGAGCTTCGGCTCCGAGTCGTCGACCTCGGGCCACCTGATGCCGCGCTCCTACCTGCTGGCCGCCAAGATCAATCCGGACACCGACCTGAAACGCATCGCCTTCTCCGGCGCGCATGACGCCACCGTGGCCGCCGTCGCCGGCGGCAAGGTCGACGCCGGCGCGCTCAACATCTCGGTGTGGGAAAAACTGGTCGGCGAGAAGAAGGTCGATCCGGCCGTGGTGCGGGTGTTCTACACCACGCCCGGCTACTACGACTACAACTGGAGCGTGCGCACCGACATGAACGCCGACCTGAAGAAAAAACTCAGCGACGCCTTCCTCTCCCTCGATGCCAAGAACCCGGCCGACAAGGCCATCCTCGACCTGCAGCGCGCCAGCAAGTTCATCCCGACCAAGGCCGACAACTACACCGCCATCGAGGCGGCCGCCGTCAACGCGGGCCTGCTGAAAAAGTAATCGATGTCCGCTTCCGGTAACACCAGCAACGGCGCCGCGCCCACCTACCGCCTGCAAGGGCTGACGGTGCGCCACCTGGCCGCCGCGCGCGGCCAGGCGGCGGCGCTGCACGCCATCGACCTGGTGATCGCCCAGGGCGAGCAGCTGGCCATCATCGGCCCCTCCGGCGCCGGCAAGACCACGCTGCTGGCCACCCTGGCCTGCGCCCACCGGCCGGCCGACGGCCTGTTCGAAGCTTTCGGCGTCGCGCCGTGGACGCTGTCCGAGGGCGAGCGCCACCGCCTGCGCGCGCGCCTGTTCCTGGCGCCGCAGACGCCGCCGCTGCCGCCACGCCAGCGCGTGGTGACGGCGGTGCTGGCGGCGCGCCTGCCGCAGTGGGGCTTTTGGCGCGCGCTGGCCTCGCTGGTCAAGCCGGCCGACCCGGCCGCCGCCTTCGCCGCCCTGTCGCGCTTCAACCTGGGCGACAAACTGTATTCCCGCGTCGACCGCCTGTCCGGCGGCGAGCGCCAGCGCTGCGGCCTGGCCCGCCTGCTGCTGTCGAGCGCGCAGGCGCTGCTGGTCGACGAGCCGCTGTCGGCGCTCGACCCGGCGCTGTCCGAACTGACCCTGGTCACGCTGCGCCAGGAGGCCGCCGCGCGCGGCGCCACGCTGATCTGCAGCCTGCACCAGGTCGACCTGGCACTCAGCCACTTCCCGCGCATCGTCGCGCTGCGCGACGGCCGCGTCGTCTTCGACCTGCCGCGCGAGCAGGTCAGCGACGCCATGGTGGCCCAGTTGTACCAGGGCGAGCAGCCGGCCGCCAGCACGCCGCCGGCCGACCCGGCGGCACCGCGCCTGGCCGTCGGCGCCTGCTTCTGAGCCCGTGTCTAAGCCAGTGTCCATGTTGAATAGCTCCCTTGTGAAAAGCCGCGCGGCCCATCCCGACCCCGCCTGGCGCGGCCGCGTGAGCATGACCGTGCTGGCCCTTGCCCTGCTGTGGCCGATGGTGGTGGCCAGCGAGTTCCATCCCGGCCTGCTGTTCGACTGGCAGAGCCTGGAGGCCACCGGCCGCTTCCTGGCCGGTTTCGTGCCGCCGGCCCATAGTCCCGAATTCCTCGCCCTGCTGCTGCGCGAAACCTGGCAGACCGTCGCCATCGCCACCGCCGGGCTGACCCTGGCCCTGCTCGGCGCCATCCCCGCCACCCTGCTGGTGACGGAGAAGATGTCGATCTCGCGCCTCGGCAGCGGCCGCATGCGGCTGGCCTCGGCGCTGCTGCGGCAGAGCGTGCGCTGGCTGCTGGTGCTGCTGCGCAGCGTGCCCGAGCTGGTCTGGGCGCTGCTGTTCGTCCGCGTCATCGGCCTCGGCCCGACCGCCGGCGTGCTGGCCATCGCGCTGACCTATTGCGGCATGCTGGGCAAGGTCTACGCCGAAATCCTCGAATCGACCGACGGCCACGCTAGCGACGCGCTGCTGGCCAACGGCGGCGGCAGGCTGGCCGCGCTGCTCTACGGCGCGCTGCCGGAGGCCGCCTCCGAACTGGTCTCCTACACCGTCTACCGCTGGGAATGCGCGATTCGCGGCTCGGTGGTGATGGGCTTCGTCGGCGCCGGCGGGCTGGGCCAAAGAATGGATGAATCGATGAAAATGCTGTCCGGCGGCGAAGTCTCGTCGATGCTGCTGGTGTTCGTGCTGCTGGTGGCCGGCGCCGACGCCGTCTCCAAAATGCTGCGCCGGAGGTTGGGATGAGCGCCGTCTATCCGCGCGCCATGCCGGCCGCGCCGCCGCGCGCCTGGAGCACGGCCGTGCTGGCGCTGGCCCTGCTCGCCCTGGTGGCGGCCAGCTTCGCCTCGCTGCCGCTGAAGTGGGGCGAGTTCTTCACGCTGCAGGCGGTCGCCAGCATCGCCGAGTTCCTCGCCGGCTTCGCCCCGCCCGACCTGGCGCCGGCCTTCGTCGCCAGGACCGCCTGGGCCACCGCCGAGACGCTGTCGATGTCGGCCCTGGGCACCCTGCTGGCGGTGGCCGCCGGCCTGGTGCTGGCCCTGCCCGCCGCCGGCCGCTTCGGCCGTCCGGCGCGCGTGCTGGTGCGCGCCCTGCTCAACGTGCTGCGCTCGATCCCGGAGCTGGTCTGGGCCTCGATCCTGCTGATCGCCGCCGGCCTCGGCCCCTTCGCCGGCACCCTGGCGCTGGCCGCCCACACCGCCGGCGTGCTCGGCCGCCTGTTCGCCGACGCGCTGGAGAACGCCGCGCCGGCGCCCGAGCAGAGCCTGCGCAGCA
The DNA here is from genome assembly GCF_900114705.1 of Rugamonas rubra. Taxonomy (GTDB): domain Bacteria; phylum Pseudomonadota; class Gammaproteobacteria; order Burkholderiales; family Burkholderiaceae_D; genus Rugamonas; species Rugamonas rubra. Next base: position 43,932 of record NZ_FOTW01000035.1, on the reverse strand, counting down.
ACGGCGCCTCGGCCATGGCCGCCTTCTTCTACGCCACCCTGCCGCAGACGCTGCCGCAGATGCTGTCCTACACCCTGTACCGCTGGGAGAACAACATCCGCGCCGCCGCCATCCTCGGCGTGGTCGGCGCCGGCGGGCTGGGCCAGATGCTCAAGTACCACCTGTCGCTGTTCCAAATGCGCCAAGCCGCCACCGTCATCCTCGCCATGCTGCTGCTGGTGGCCCTGGTCGACGCGGTCAGCTTCGCCATGCGCCGCGCCCTGACCCGATGATGCCGATCATGCCGATGTCCCCGCCGATGCGCTGAACCGCTCAACCGCCGCCCTCCACTCCCTGTCCCGGATTCGCCATGCTCCAACTGCGCCACCTGTCCAAATCCTATACCAACGGCCGCCCCGTGCTGGCCGACCTGTCGTGGCATTTCAAGGCCGGCGAGTTCGTCGCCATCATGGGCGACTCCGGCGTCGGCAAATCGACCCTGCTCAACCTGATCGCCGGCCTCGACACGCCGGACGCCGGCCCGCAAGCCGAGGCCGCGCCCATCCTGGTCGACGGCATCGCCATGTCCGGCCTCGACGACGCCGCCGCCACCCGCCTGCGGCGCGAGCGCATGGGCTTCATCTTTCAGGCCTTCCACGTGCTGCCGCACCTCACGCTGCTGCAAAACGTCGCCCTGCCGCTGCTGCTCAACGGCCTGCCGCAGCAGCGCGCCAGCGCCATGCTGGCCGCCGTCGGCCTGGGCGGGCGCGACAACGACTTCCCGCACCAGCTGTCCGGCGGCGAGATGCAGCGCGTCGCCATCGCCCGCGCGCTGGTGCACCAGCCGGCCCTGGTGCTGGCCGACGAGCCGACCGGCAACCTCGACCCGGACACCGCCCACAGCATCCTGACCCTGCTGCGCGCCGAGATCAAAAGCACCGGCGCCTGCGCTATCATGGTCACGCATTCGCAGGCAGCGGCCGAAATGGCCGACAAAGTTCTCATTTTGACAAAATCGGGCATACAAGAAACAACACTCGTCAACTAGTTTGAGCAATAAACAAGATAATTTATTTGTTAAATCATCCCTTTCATTTGCAGTCGTAGTATCATTGAGTCAACTTGCTTGGTTATCAATAATGTTGAGACGGTTGCACCATTAGATACCACAATGCGGTGACCGATGGCCAGCTAGGAGACGCCAACTATCCACGTTTTTGAGCAAAGGAGGAGCAAAATGAACGTACGGCAAAAGAAGTTGGAATTGATCGAGGCGATGAACAGGGCCAGAGCGCTAGAACCATCAAGCTTTGTCCCCAACAAGCTACTCGACACACTCATCGAAAAGATGAATTTGAAAAATGATGCAGAGTTGTGCAGGGTACTGGAAGTACAGCCCCCGATCATCAGCAAGATCAGGCATCGCAAGCTTGCAGTAGGTGCCACAATATTGTTGAGAATGCACGAAAAGTCGGATCTGAGTATTAAAGAGCTTAAAGATTTATCTACCGCATCAATGCACTAATCAGCCCTGCTGAACCAGCAATACAGGCGCCAAGCACCGCGCCGTGATGAACGAAACGCAGCAAGACTGCAGCCTCGTTGATCCACTCAATCTACAGAACGTCCAGCCTAGCCCCCGCTGAACGCGTTCTACCGAAACACCCTCCCCCCCAGCCACACCTTGAGCCCAGCGCTCGCGCCCCCCTCGTTATCAAACAGAGAAACCGTTTTTGCCAATTGTCGCCGCCGTCGCCGTCGCGCGCCACGACAAGTCCACCGACCCGGCCGATTCGTGGCACACTGCGCCCCTGACCCGAGACCGCACCATGCCAAGACAACAAGCCCTAGACGCCATCACCACCGCCAACTACGCCGCCAAGCTGGCCGCCACCGCCGCCATCGACGCCACGCTGCCGATCGACGCCGCCGCCATCCTCGGCACCGAGCGCACCGTGCCGGGCCGCGAGGCGCGCCCCGAACTGGTGGCCCCGGGCAAGCTGGGCAAACGGACCATGCACACGCCGGAGGGCCGCGCCACGCTGATCCACGCCCTGGCCCACATCGAGATGAACGCGGTCGACCTGGCGCTGGACATCCTGTGGCGCTTCCCCGGCATGCCCGACGCCTTCTACCGCGACTGGATCCGCGTCGCCAAGGAGGAGGCCTACCACTTCAGCATGCTCGACGCCCACCTGCGCGGCATGGGCTACGCCTACGGCGACTTCCCCGCCCACCACAGCCTGTGGGAGATGGCCGAGAAGACCCGCGACGACATCCTGGCCCGCCTGGCGCTGGTGCCGCGCACGCTGGAGGCGCGCGGCCTGGACGCCTCGCCGCCCATCCGCGACAAGCTCAAGCAGGCCGGCGACCACGCGGCGGCGGCCATCCTCGACATCATCCTGCGCGACGAGATCGGCCACGTCGCCGTCGGCAACCGCTGGTATCAGCACGTCTGCGCCGAGCGTGGCCTCGACCCGGTGGCGGCCTACGCCGACATGGCCGAGCGCTACCGCGCGCCCAAGCTGCGCGGCCCCTTCAACATCGAGGCGCGCCGCGCCGCCGGCTTCAGCGAGGCGGAGCTGGCGGCGCTGCTGGCTTGACGCAGGCCAGCGGCGCCGGCGCGGCCGGCCGCGCCTGGCCGGCGGTGTAGTCGACAAAGCCGTCGCGGCGGCAAAAGCTCGCCAGCTGCATGCCGGCCTGGCGCGCGATGTCGATGGCCAATGAAGTCGGCGCCGAGATGGTCGCCAGCAGCGGGATGTTCATGCGCGCCGCCTTGCGCACCAGCTCGTAACTGGCGCGGCTGGACAGGAACACGAAACCGTCCTGCATGGCGACGCGGCGCAGCGCCAGGTGGCCGATCAGTTTGTCCATGCCGTTGTGCCGGCCGACGTCCTCGAACACCTTGAGCACCGCGCCGTCCGCCGCGCACCAGGCGGCGGCATGCACCCCGCCCGTTCTACACATCAGCTCCTGGTGGCGTATCAGCTCGCGCGCGGCGCGCCCCAGCGCGGCGCCGCCGGCCGCCAACGGCGCCAGCGGCCGGGTGATGCGCTCCGGCGCCAGATCGAGCAGGGCGATGCTCTCGATGCCGCAGACGCCGCAACCGGTGCGCCCGGCCAGCGCGCGCCGCCGCTCCTTGAGCTTGAGGAAGGCCGGTTGCGCGATGCTCAGGCGCACCTCGGCGCTGTCCTCGGCAAAGCACACCTCCAGATCGTGGATCTCGCTGGCGCAGCCGACGATGCCTTCGGTCAGCGAGAAGCCGACGGCGAACTCCTCCAGGTCGCGCGGCGTGGCCATCATGACGGCGTGGGAGATGCCGTTGTAGACCAGGGCGACGGGGAACTCCTCCGCCACCTCGTCGCGCGCGCCGATGGCCTGGCCGTCGTGGTGCCGCACAATATCGAATTCGACCACGCCGGCCCGTTCCAGCGAGACGCAGGATGGCGCCGTGGCGCTTGCTTGTTGCATGGTGTTCTCCCCGTCTGCCTGGTCTTGCAAAGTGATTAACTTTTTAATCTTGTCACAAAATAACTGCCGCAACAAGGGGGACGCGCTCAGGCCAGGCGCCGGCCGAGCCGCTCCAGCGTGCGCATGAACAGGGCCGGCTGCTCGGCGGCGCGGGCCAGCACCAGCGCGCCCTGGATGGCGCCGACGGCCTCCTCGGCCAGGTCGCGCGCCTGCGCGGGGTCGCGGCCGGCGCGCTCGAGCGCGCCGGCCAGCGCCACGATCCACTCGTCGAAATAGCCGCGCACGCGCTGGGCGAAGCGGTCGCGCTCGTTGCCCAGCGCGAACACGCCGACCAGGCAGACGCGCTGGCCGGACATGAAGTACTGGCCGACGGCGCGCAGCATGGCGGCCACGCCGTCCGGCGCGGCGGACTGGCGCAGCGGCAGGAAGACCCGCTCGCGGAACCAGGCGTCGATGTCGTCGAGCACGGCCTGGGCCATCTCCTCCTTGCCGCCGGGGAAGAAGTGGTAGATGCTGCCCTTGCCCAGGCCGGTGCCCTCGGTGATGCGGGCCAGGCTGGCGCCCTCGTAGCCGTAGCTGCGGAACACCTCCGCCAGCTGCGGCACCACGTCACTGCGTTCTGCGATCGTTCTTGCCATCGTCTTGCTGTCTACCCTTCAATTCAAAAACCGAACTCGCTCAGGCCCGGATGGTCGGCCGGGCGGGGCGCGTTCATGTCCCAATGGAACTTGCGTTCGGACGCCGCGATCGGCGCCTCGTTGATGCTGGCCAGGCGGTGCTGCATCAGGCCGTCGGCGGCGAACTCCCAGTTCTCGTTGCCGTAGGCGCGGTACCACTGGCCGGAGTCGTCATGGTATTCGTAGGCGAAGCGAACCGCAATGCGGTTGCCGTCGAAAGCCCACAATTCCTTGATCAGGCGGTAGTCCAGCTCGCGCGTCCACTTGCGCGCCAGCAGGCCGACGATGGCCTCGCGGCCCTGCACGAACTCGGCGCGGTTGCGCCATTTGCAGTCCGCCGTGTAGGCCAGCGACACGCGCTCGGGGTTGCGGCTGTTCCAGCCGTCTTCGGCCAGGCGGACTTTTTCGATGGCCGATTCGCGGGTGAATGGAGGAACGGGAGCTCGGATGGACATGTTGATGCCTTTCAATGTTGGTTGATTGTACCGATTGGAATACGCTGTACCGATCAGTACAATAACTATAAACTTCGACCATGACGGTTGCAAGCACTTTGTTGAAAGACCGGACTCTAGGTGGGGTTAAGGCATAGAGCGGGCCGGCGTGGCGTGGCTCAGAACAGGCTGGCGCACAGCTGCCGGCCGGCGTCGCTCAGCGCCACCGTGCCGCCGCCCTCCTCCGCCAAGGTCTGCGCCACCCAGCCGGCCTCGACCAGCATGACCAGCTGGCGCCGCAGCACGCTCATCGGGCGCGCCGACTGCTTGCTCAGCCAGGCCAGCGAGCAGGCCCTGCCGGGCCGCTCGCGTTCGCCGCGCCAGAGTTGTTCGAGCACGCCGACCAGTGCGGCCAATACCTCGTCATCCATGTGGCCCCTTTCCCGGCGCGGGCTCGTCGGCCAGCCGCGCCACCAGGCGCCCCAGCGCGCGCGGCCTGCTCCGACCGATCTTGTTTTCAAGTTGACATTCAGGCACTATACAGCGCCCGGCGGGGCGACAAGCACATCCCAACATCAACACCGTATCAGGAGCAGCAGGCATGGACAAGAGCAAACCGGCGGGACACATCGCGCCCTACCCCCACGCGGCGGCCGGCTGGGGCGCGCTGAAGCAGGTGGCGATCAACCTGGTGCGCGAGAAGGTCGGCGGCGGCAACTACAAGACGCTGCTGGCGCAGAACCAGCCGGACGGCTTCGACTGCCCCGGCTGCGCCTGGCCCGACCGCGAGCACGCCTCCACCTTCGAGTTCTGCGAAAACGGCGTCAAGGCGGTGGCCGCCGAGGCCACCAGCAAGCGGGTGCGGGCCGACTTCTTCGCCGCCCACACCGTCAGCGAGCTGCTGGCGCAGTCGGACTACGCGCTCGAGCAGCACGGCCGCCTGACCGAGCCGATGCTGTACGACGCCGCCAGCGACCGCTACCTGCCGGTGGCCTGGGACGCCGCCTTCGCCCTGGTCGCGCGCCACCTGAAGGCCCTGCCCGACCCCAACCAGGCGGCCTTCTACACCTCCGGGCGCACCGGCAACGAGGCGGCCTTCCTGTACCAGCTGTTCGTGCGCGCCTACGGCACCAACAACTTCCCCGACTGCTCGAACATGTGCCACGAGCCGACCAGCCGGGGCCTGCCGGCCACCGTCGGCGCCGGCAAGGGCACGGTGACGCTGGAGGACTTCGAGCACGCCGACACGCTGCTGATCTTCGGCCAGAACCCGGCCACCAACCACCCGCGCATGCTCGGCGAGCTGCGCGAGTGCGCCAAGCGCGGCGCCGCCATCGTCTCGATCAACCCGCTGCGCGAACGCGGGCTGGAGCGCTTCACCAGCCCGTCGCACCCGCTGGAGATGCTGAGCAACTCCAGCACGGCGATCGGCTCGCTGTTCATCCAGCCCAAGCTGGGCGGCGACTTCGCCCTGATCAAGGCGCTGGCCAAGCGCACCCTGGAGCTCGACGACGCCGCCGTCGCCGCCGTCGCCGCCGCCGGCCGGGCCGGCCTGGCCGGCGCGGCGCGCGTGCTCGACGTCGACTTCATCGCCGAGCACAGCAACGGCTTCGCCGCCTTCGCCGCCGACCTGCGCCGGCAGGACTGGGGCCAGCTGGTCGAAGAGTCGGGCGTGGCGCGCGAGCAGATCGAACAACTGGCCCAGGTCTACGTCAAGGGCGAGCGGGTCATCGCCACCTGGGGCATGGGCCTGACCCAGCACAAGGGCGCCGTGGCGACGATCCGCATGCTGTCCAACCTGATGATGATGCGGGGCAACATCGGCCGCCTCGGCGCCGGCCTGTGCCCGGTGCGCGGCCACTCCAACGTGCAGGGCGACCGCACCATGGGCATCGAGGAGCAGCCGACGGCGGCCTTCCTCGACCGCCTGGGCCAGGTGTTCGGCTTCGCCCCGCCGCGCGCCCACGGCTACGACGTCGTCGCCACCATCGAGGCGATGCTGGCCGGCCGCGTCAAGGTGTTCTTCGGCATGGGCGGCAACTTCGCCATGGCCACGCCGGACACCCCGCAAACCTTCGCCGCGCTGCGCGCCTGCGAGCTGACGGTGCACGTCGCCACCAAGCTGAACCGCAGCCACCTGGTGCACGGCCGCGCCGCCCTGCTGCTGCCCACGCTGGGCCGCACCGAGATCGACCTGCAGCACGGCGTGGCGCAGGGCGTCACGGTGGAAGACTCGATGAGCATGGTGCACCTGTCCTACGGCATGAACACGCCGGCCTCGCCGCAGCTGCTGTCGGAGACGGCCATCGTGGCGCGCCTGGCCGAGGCCACGCTGGGCAAGGCGCCGGTCGACTGGGCCTGGTACGGCGCCGACTACGCCCGCATCCGCGACGCCATCGAGCGCGTGTTCGACGACTTCCACGACTTCAACGCCCGCGTCGCCAAGCCGGGCGGCTTCCACCTGAAGGTCGCCTCGCGCGCGCGCGAGTGGCGCACCGCCAGCGGCCGCGCCGAGTTCCTGGTCTGCGCCGTCGACACCGACACGCCGATCCACCGCGCCAAGGCCAAGCACGGCGCGCGCCTGATGACCTTGATGACGGCCCGCTCGCACGACCAGTACAACACCACCATCTACGGCATGGACGACCGCTACCGCGGCGTGTTCGGCATGCGCCGCGTGGTCTTCATCCACCGGGACGATTTGGCGCTGCTGGGCTTTGCCGCCGGCCAGATGGTCGACATCGTCAGCGTCTGGGACGACGCCGTCGAGCGCCGCGCCGACGGCTTCATGCTGGTCGAATACGATATCCCGCGCGGCTGCCTGGGCGCCTACTTCCCCGAGACCAACGCGCTGATCCCGCTGGCCAGCGTGGCCGACGGCGCCGGCACGCCGACCTCGAAGTCGATCCCGGTGCTGCTGCGGGCGGCCGCCTAGCGCAGGCTCGCCGCCGGCGCAGCGGCCCCGTCCGGCGCGAGGTGGTAACGCGCGCGCAGCGCCGCCAGCTGGCCCGAGGCCGACATCGAACGCAGACCGTCGGCCAGCGCGTGCAGCCAGCGCGCGGCGCGCGCGTCGTTGGCCGAGAAGCCGATCGTCAACGGCAGCGCCTGGGCCAGGCAGCCGGCTTGGCGTATCCGGCTCGCTGCGCCGAGCTTGGCGACGAGTTGATTGGCCACCGCCTCGTGTTCCAGCCAGACGGGAAAGCGGCCGCGCAACAGCTTGTGCAGGTTGGTCAGGCCGGCGGCGTCGCCGAAGGCGAACGCCAGGCTGGCGCTGTCGTCGTGGTGGCGCGCGATGTAGGCGTCCATCTCGCCGTCGTCGTAGCCGTAGTCGGCGATGACGCCGCCCCTGAGCGCGCCCAGCGACTCGGCGCCGCGGTAGCGCCAGACGGCGCCGGCCAGGGTGTAGAAGCAGGCGCGCGAGTGGGCCAGCGGCACGCTCAGCTGCAAACGCGGGTCGCTCGAGGGCGCGTAGACCCCCTCGATGGCGCCGGACGCCGTCTCGCTGACGGCCCGGCTCAAGGGCAGCAGCAGCGACTCCACCTGCACACCGGACAGGGCCAGCGCCTGCGTCGTCAAGTCGACCAGGTAGCCGCCGCTGATCTGTCCATGGCTGGCGCAAATGAACGGACACCAGTCGTCCGAGGCCAGGCGCGCGGTGGCGGGCAACGGCGCCGCCGCCGACACGGGCAGCGCCAGCCACAGCAGCAACAGGAGCGATCGCAAGCTCATTCTTGATTCCCCGCACCCAGGCCAACACTGCATGGCGACCGGCCCATGCTAGCGCCGCGCGCGCGTCGACGTCAAGCGCGTTCGCCCGCGTGTCGTCGCCAAGCACTGTACGGAACAGGTTTCCGAAACGCTGTTCGGACAGGTGCGCAACGCGCTGCTTGTACAATTGCCGACGCAACCACCCCACATCCACCGCCCAGCCAGGAGAGCCATTGAATCCATCGCCCGCCGACCATGCCGCCCAAGACGAAAACTACTGGGCCGGCGTGCGCGCCCAGTACGCCGTCTCGGCCGACTTCATCAACCTGGAGAACGGCTTCTTCGGCGTGCAGGCGACGCCGGTGCTGCAAGCCTTCCAGCGCTACCAGGAGCAGCTCAACCTGGAGGGCGCCTACTTTCTGCGCGAACGCTTCCCCGCGCGGCTGGCCGGCGTGATGCGCGCGCTGGCAGAGTTCACCGGCGCCGACACGGGCGAGCTGGTCCTGACGCGCAACCTGATGGAGTCGCTCAACATCCTGCTGCAGGGCTATGCGTGGCGGGCCGGCGACGAGGTGGTGCTGGCCGAGCACGACTACGACAGCGTCATCGAGACGCTGGAGATGGTCGCCGCGCGCCACGCGCTGGCGCTGACCCGCCTGACGCTGCCGCTCGAGCCCGACAGCGACGAGCAGATCGTCGCGTTGTACGAGGCGGCGCTCACGCCGCGCAGCCGCGTGCTGCTGCTGACCCACATGGTGCACCGCACCGGCCAGATCATGCCGGTGGCGAAGATCGCCGCGATGGCGCGGCGCCACGGCGTCGACGTGATGGTCGACGCGGCCCACTCCTTCGCCCAGCTGGACTACCGGCTGGCCGAGCTGGGCGCCGATTTCGTCGGCGTCAACCTGCACAAGTGGCTCGGCGCGCCGCTCGGCCTGGGCCTGCTGTACATCCGCCGCCCGCGCGTGGCCGACATCGCGCCGCTGTTCGGCGACACGCGCCGCGCCGCCGACGACATCAACAAGCTGGCCCACGTCGGCACGGTGCCGCCGGCGCCCATCCTGGCGATCGAGGACGCGCTGGCCTTCCACCAGGCCATCGGCTCGGCGCGCATGGAGGCGCGCCTGCGCCATCTGACGCAGTACTGGATGGCGCGGCTGCGCGAGGTGCCCGGCGTGCGCCTGTTCACGCCGCGCGCGCCGCAGCGCTCCTGCGCCATCGCCGCCTTCGGCATCGAGGGCGTGGCGGCGCAGCGGGTGGTGGCGCGGCTAATGGAGGAGTATCGGATTTTCACGGTGGTGCGCGCGATCGGCGCGGAGCAATGCGTGCGCGTCACGCCGCACCTGTTCACCAGCATCGAGCAACTCGACGCGCTGGTGCGGGCGGTGGGCCAGATCGCGGCCGGCGCGCGCTGAACGCGCGCCGGCGCTACTACTGTGCGCCGCGGCCGCCGCCGCAATGGCGTGGCCACGACGCGGTGCCGCCTAGCCGCGGGCGCGGCGCTGGCGCAGCACGCCGATCAGGCCCAGGCCGAGGCCCAGCATCAAATAGCTGCTCGGCTCCGGCACGGCGCTGACCTGCAAGGTGTCGATGCCGATGAAGTTGGAATAGTCGCCGTTCGGGCCGCCGTCCTCGACCACGTAGCGGAACGCCAGCGCGCCGCTGGTGGCGCCCGACAGGCCGTTGATGGTGGCGCCGAACTGGGTCCACTGCTCGGGATACTCGAACAGGTCCTGACCGGGGTTGATCGTCAACAGCAAGGTGGTGAAGGTGCCCACGCTGTCCGAGGTGTGGCCCACGTCATTGCCGCCGACGGCGCTGAAACGCACCTCCAGCTTGTCCGGCCAGAACGACTGGTCGGCGGTGCGGCTGAAGAAGGACAACTTGTCGCCGTTGTTGAAGACCTGGGTCGGCAGGATCAGCCAGTCGCTGATGTTGGCGACGTCGGCGCCGGCGTTGAAGTTGGCGGCGACGTAGGAGTTGGCCGCGCCCTGGTGCGAATCGAACACCAGTGGATTGCCCTGGAACCAGTCGGTGCTGCCGAGCGGATCACTATTGTTGACCTTGACCCAGCCGGCGGGCACGCCGCCGTCGAAGTTTTCGGTCAGCGAGGCGGCCGAGGCGCTGGTGCCCAGGCTCAATGCCACAACGGCGAACATAGTCGGCTTCAAAACGGATTTGAACGATACAGCCATGTGTAAACCTCCATCAGCAGAGTCAATTTCCGAGACGGCGGACGCAGTCCCGGCATACCCGTTGCGCGCGGCGACGGACAGGCCGCCGTGACGCGAACACATCATTTCCATTAAACAATGAATAAAATGACATGTATTTACGATAACATAGACTCAGATCATAATGGCAATTATTACAAGGCCATGACGTTGCTGTGCAACAGTGGCGGCGCCAGGGGGGCGAACCGCGCCCCCTGGCGCCAGGCGCCGGATCAAGCGGCGGCGGCCTCGCCGTCGACGCCGTAGTGGCGGGCGTAGCGGGTGTCCAGATTGGCCAGCGGCAGCATCAGGAACAGGTCGGCGCTTTCGAAGTCGGGGTCCCAGGCCGGGTCGCCGCAGATCCAGGCGCCCGAACGCAGGTAGCCCTTGACCAGCGGCGGAATCTGCGGCTTGAGCGCGGGCGCGACCTTGTCGATGGGGAACGGCAGGTGCGGCGTGACGCGGTACTCCATCGGCGCCATGTGGCGCGCCGCCAGCGACTGGTACACCGCCACCGCGTTGTGGCCGCCGTCGGCCAGGCTGATGCTGGCGCAGCCGACCAGGTAGTCGCAGCGTTCGCGGCGCATGTACTCGGCCAGGCCGGACCACAGCAGCATGATGACGCTGCCGCCACGGTAGTCGGGATGGATGCAGGCGCGGCCCGCCTCCACCATGCGACCGCGCAGGTTGTTCAGGCGACCGAGGTCGAATTCGTTTTCGGAGTAGACGCGGCCGATCTTGCGGGCCCGCGTGGCGCTCAACAGGCGATAGGTGCCGACCACCAGGAGCGTGTCCGAGTCGCGTACGATCAAGTGATCGCAATGCTCGTCGAATTCGTCGCTGTCCAGGCCATCTTCCCTGGCCAACGACGACAGTCCCATGGTTTCGATGAACACCTTGTAACGCAAGCGCTGCACTTCGTGCAGTTCTTCCGGTGTGCTGGCCATGCTCAAAACCAGCTTGGCCGAGGTTGCCCTGACGTGCGCTTGTACGATCGAGGTTTGCATGCTTCGTCCTTTCTGTGGGAGACGAAGCAAGCGTAACGGCCTAATACTTCAAGGAAATGACAACAATATGTCATCTCCGTGACATGTACACACTCAGTTTTTCTTCGGCCGGCCGGTTTTCAACTGTGGCAAGGCTGCCAACACATTCTGCAGCGTGGCCAGGTCGATCTGGCTGATCAGCGCGACGCCAATGCGCAACAATTCGCTCTTTTTGATCTCGAAGCCGGCCTTCAGGCAGGCTTTCTTGACCAGGCCCAGCACGGCGTATTCCTGCTCCGGCATGGTGAAGCTGTCGCGCACCAGTTTTTCCTTGTGCGGTTTGTCCTTGGCGGCGTCGACCGGCTTGGCGGCGACCTTGGCGGCGGTCTTGGCCGGCGCGGCCTTCACTGCCGACTTGGCGGCGGTTTTTGCGGCCGGTTTGGCGGCCGGCTTGGCGCTCTTCGCCGCAGGTTTGGCGACCGCCTTGGTGGCCGCCTTGGCGGCCGGTTTGGCGGCGACCGTTTTGACAGCTGCCTTCGCCGCCGGCTTCACGGCGGCCTTGGCGGCCGGCTTGGCGGCGGCTTTGGCGGCCGGCTTGGCGGCAACCTTGACGGCGGCTTGGGCGGCGACCGGCTTGGCGGCGGCCTTGGCCGGTGCCGCTTTCACGGCGGCTTTGCGCACCGGCGCCTTGCGGGCCGGCGGCGTGGCGGCGGCGGTGTCGATGGTTTCAATCGTGGCGACCACGGGCAACGGCGCGTCCATGCCGTTGGCGCTGCTGGCGGTGGTTTTGGCGGCGACAGGCTTGTTCATACTCACTCCATTTTTCAACAATATAAACAATATATACTATTTATCAAAAATGTGTTTGAACAATATCATAAAACCACCGTCTATTCCCCCTCCGCATCGAACCGAGCAAAATCAGGTCGACCGTGCCGAGCGTGCGCAGGATGTGCAGGGCGGCGGCGCCGCTGTTGGCCACCTTGGCGTGGTAACGGTCCTTCAACAAGGCCGATAGCAGCGTGATGTTGTCGGGTGTGTCGTCGACGATCAGGATGATGCGGCGGCCGGCGGCCGGAAGTCGCCGCCCAGCCAGCGCGACAGCGTGGCGAACAGCTGTTCCGGGTCGACCGGCTTGCTGATGTAGTCCTGCATGCCCTCCTCCAAACAGCGTTCGCGCACGTCGGCCAGCGCGTGCGCCGTCATGGCGATCACCGGCAGGGCGTCGAAGCGGTGGTCCTGGCGCAGCAGGCGGGTGGCGGCGTGGCCGTCGAGCAGCGGCATCTCCAGGTCCATCAGCACCAGCGCGTAGGCCTGCGGGCCGGCGCCGCGCAGGCGCTCGAGCGCCTCGTGGCCGTTGCCGGCGACGTCGACGCTGATGCCCTGCACCGCCATCAGCTCGGCGGCGATCTGCTGGTTGATCGGGTTGTCCTCCACCAGCAGCACGCGGGCGCCGTAGCGCGGGCCGACGGCCGGCTCGCCGGCGGCCCGCGTGGCGCGCGGCGGCGCCACCAGCGCGACCAGGCTGTCGACCAGGGCCGACTGGCCGATCGGTTTGAACAGCAGGCCGAGGATGCCGGCGTCGTCGGCCTGCTGCTGCACCTCCTCGCGGCCGAAGGCGGTCACCAGCACCATGCCGGGCGGCCGCCGCAGCGTGGCGTCGGCGCGCACCCGGCGCGCCAGCGCGATGCCGTCCAGCCCGGGCATCAGCCAGTCGCACAGCACCAGCAGGTAGGGGTCGTCGGCGCGCTCGGCGGCGGCGATGGCGGCCAGCGCCTCGGGCCCGCCGCCGGCGCGGTCGAGCCGCAGCGGCAGCGGGGCCAGCGCCTCGGCGAGGATCTGCAGCGCCACCGGGCTGTCGTCGACCAGCAGCAGGCGGGCGCCGTTCAGCGCGGCCGGCAGCACGGCGGGCGGCTCGGCCGCACCGGACAGCGCGAAGGCCAGCTCGAACTGGAAGGTCGAGCCCTGCCCGGGCGTGCTGTGCACGGTGATGTCGCCGCCCATCAGGCGCACCAGGCGCTGCGAGATCGACAGCCCGAGGCCGCTGCCGCCGTACTCGCGGCTGGTCGAGCCGTTGGCCTGGCTGAAGGCGCGGAACAGCTTGGCCTGGTCCTGCGGCGCCATGCCGATGCCGGTGTCGCGCACGGCGAAGCGCAGCGCGACCCGGCCGCCCTCGTTGGCCAGCACCGTGCAGCGCAGTTCGAGCTCGCCGCTGGCGGTGAATTTGACGGCGTTGTTGACCAGGTTGATCAGCACCTGGCCCAGGCGCAGCGGGTCGCCCAGCAGGTGGCGCGGCACGGCCGGCGCCACGTCGAACAGGTATTCGAGCTGCTTCTCGGCGGCGCGCTGGGCGGTCACGCTGGCGACGTTGGCCAGCACCTCGTCGAGGTTGAAGGCGACCTGCTCGAGGTCGAGCCGACCGGCCTCGATCTTGGAGAAGTCGAGGATGTCGTTGATGATGCCCAGCAACGCCAGCGCGGCGCGGTGGATCTTGCCGACGTAGTCGTGCTGCTTGGGCGTGAGCTCGGTGCGCAGGGTCAGGTAGGCCATGCCGATGATGGCGCTCATCGGCGTGCGGATCTCGTGGCTCATATTGGCTAGGAACTCGGACTTGGCGACGTTGGCCGCCTCGGCCAGCACATTGGCCTTGAGCAGCTTGTGCTCGCGCTCGCGCCGCTCGCTGATGTCGCGGATGAAGGCGCAGAACTCGAAGCTGCCAGGCTCGGCCAGCTTGACGTGGGTGATCGCCAGCTCGATGGGGAACTCGTGGCCGTCGCGGTGCAGGCCGTAGACCTCGATGCGGCCGTCGAGCACCCTGCCGCTGCCGCCGTCGAGGAAGCGCCGCATGACGCGGCGGTGCTCCGGGCGGAAGCGCGGCGGCATGATGGTGGTGTCGACGGCGCGCCCCAGCGCCTGCTCGCGCGGCCAACCGAAGGTCGCCTCGGCCTGGCGGTTCCAGCCGACGATGCGGCCGTCCAGGTCGATCCGCACCACCGCGTCGAGCGCCGTGTCGACGATGGTCAGCAGCTTGTCCTGGCTGTCCTGCGCCGCCCGCACCGAGCGGGTCAGCTCCTGGGTGCGCTCGGCGATGCGCTGTTCCAGCTCGCCGTTCAACTGGCGCAGCGCGCCCTCGGCGTGGCGCAGGCGGGTCAGCGTGTCGCGGAAGCTGCGCACGGCGCCGGACAGGCGGCCGATCTGGTCCTGCCGGCCGATGCCGGACAGCTCGATGTCGGTGCGGCCCTGGCTGAGCCGCTCGAGGGCCCGTTGGATGTCGCCGAACGGCCGCATCGCCTTGCGCCCGACCAGGATGATCGACAGCACGATGGCCAGCGCCAGCAGCAGGTTGGCCAGCACCGTGCCGACGATCTGGCGGCGCAGTTCGGCGTCGATCTGGCGGCGCGAGAAGGCCAGCTCGATGGCGCCCACCGGGTAGCTCCGGCGCGCGTCGCTGAACTCGATCTCGCGGCGCAGGCGCAGCGCGGCCTCGGGCGCGCCCGGCGGCGCGACGTAGCTGGCCAGCTCGGCGCCGCCCGGCGCCAGCACGCGCAGGGTCAGCACCTCGGGGGTGGCGCCGGAGGCGTCGACCACGCTGGCCACGGCGGCGCTGTTGATGTCGAACAGCGGCCGCGCCAGCGCCTGCGACAGCACCGCCGCCAGCCGCTCGGCGCGCTCGCGCAACTGCTGCTCGGCCTCGCTGCGCAGGGCCTGCATCACATAGGTGGTGTAGACCGCCGTCGACAGCGCGACGGCGAGGAAGATGCCGACCGCCAGGCGCAGCAGGATGTCCTGGCGCCAGGCGCGCGCCAGGCGCGCCAGCGGGCCGCCGCCGGTCTCGCCGCCGAGCTCGTCGCCGCCGCCGGCTAGGGTCGGATCAATGGCCGGCTCCCGCTGCCAGCTCGAGGCGCCGGTACTCGGCGCTGTTGCGCGCCTGCTCGACGCCGCGCCAGATGCGCTCGGCCAGCTGCGGCCGCGCCGCCACCAGGGCGTGCGAGAGGATCAGGAAATAGGGTTTTTCGATCAGCGGCGTCGGCAGCATCTCCAGCTGGGCCGCCAGCGGGCCGCGCATGATGCCGGCGGCGTCGCTGCCGCCGAGGGCGGCGGCGGCCAGGCGGCCGGCGATCAGCTTGCGCGCCAGCTCGTCGGCGCGCTGGCTGCCCTCGTCGACCTCGACGTTGCTCGCGCGCAGCACGTCGCCCACCGAGTAGCCGAGCTGGAAGCCGATGGCGCCGTCGATGTGGTGGAAGGCCCTGCCGTCCCAGTCGGCGGCGCCGCCCTTGCGGCGCAGCAGGACGTAGCGGTCGATGTGCATGCGCTTGCTGGCGTCGGCCTGGGCGCCGCCCGGGTATTCGCCGATGGCGCGCCGGTCCGGCTTGTAGCTGACGGCGAAGGCGCCGTCGACCTGGTTGGCCTGCAGCTGCGCCAGGCAGCGCTTCCACGGCATGCTTTGAAAGTCGAAACGGATGTCGAGGCTGCGCGCCACCATGCCGAGCAGGGCGAAATTGAGGCCGCCGCCGGCCTCGGTGCGCCACGGCGGCACGTCCTGCCGCTCGAAGCACAGGCTGACCACCGGCGCCGGCGCGGCGGCCTTGGCCGCCCCGGCCGCCCCGGCCAGCAGGCCCAGGCCCAGCGCCGCCGCGCGGCGCGCATTCAGCCAGCCCCTCATCGATGCCCCCTGTTCTCAAGCGCCGGCGAAACGCCGGCGCGCATGCCTAGTGTAGTGTAAGCAAATCCCGGGGGGAAAAGTATGCCGCCCCAACAATATTGGCGGGGTCGGCGGCGCGGCTAGTCCATCCGGCGACAAACGCCGCGCCGCACACGCAGCCGACTCAGCCGTTGGCGCGGATGCTGAAGTCGACGCCCACCTCGTCCCACAGCTCCTGCTCCTTCTCCATCCAGTACGACACGGTCGGATGGTCGCTGACCACGTCGCGGCGGATCTCCAGCTCGATGCGGCTCTTCATGCGCAGCTTCAGCTCGGCGCAGTCGAGCTCGATGCGCGAGTGCATGAACAGGATGGCCAGGCGCAGCGCCACCACCGCCTTGGCGAAGTCGGGGTCGGCCAGCGCGTCGGCCACCTTGCGCAGGTTGCCCTTCTGCGCCAGGACCAGGCGGCTCATGGCCTTCTGCTCGCGGGTGGTGAAGCCGGGCAGGTCGGCGTTCTCGACCAGGTAGGCGGCGTGCTTGTGGTAGCCGGTCTGCGCCACCACCAGGCCCACCTCGTGCAGCAGCGCGCTCCAGTACAGCAGGCGGCTGTAGGTGTCCGAGGCCGGCTTCATCTGCAGGTACAGCGCCGCCGCGTCCTCGGCGACGCGGCCGGCGCGGCCGGCGTCGGCGTGGAACTTCTGCGCCAGGCCGCGCACCGACTGCTCGCGCCGGTCGCGCTTGGTCGAACGCAGGTACAGGTCCCACATCACGCCCATGCGCAGGCCGGCCTCGATCGGCTGCATGGCCGGGATGTCGAGCTCGTGCACCATGGCGATCAGGATCGCCAGGCCGCCGATGATGGTCGAGGCGCGGTCCGGCCGCAGCCCGGCCATCTCGATCTTGGCAACGTGGCCGAAGGCGATGAAGCGCTGTTTCAGCGCCTCCAGGCTGGCGGCCGACAGGTCGCCCTTGCCCAGCTTGTTCTTGGCGATGATGTCGGCGATGGTGCGGATCGTGCCCGACGAGCCGTAGGCCTGCTTCCAGTGCTGCGGATGGTAGGGCGGCGCGGCGTCCTCGAAGTGGCTGCGCGCCGACAGGATGGCCGCCTCGAAGGACGGCGCGTCGATGCGGCCGCCGACGAAGAACAACAGGCTCTGCTTGACGGTGCCCAGGCTGAACGACTCGACCCGCTCGATGTCCTGGCCGCGTCCAAGGATCAGCTCGGTGGAGCCGCCGCCGATGTCCATCACCAGGCGCCGCTCGCCCGGCGTGGCCAGGGCGTTGGCCACGCCCATGTAGATCAGGCGGCCCTCCTCCTCGCCGGAGATGATCTCGATCGGGTAGCCGATGGCCAGTTCGGCCGCCGGCAGGAAGGCCGCCGAGTTGCGCGCCACCCGCATCGCCGAGGTCGCCACCACGCGCACCGCCTCGAGCTCGTAGCCGGCCAGCGTGGCGCGGAAATTCTTCAGACAACTGAGGGCGGCCTGCATGGCCGCCTCGGTCAGGTTGCCGTCGGCGTCGAGGCCGGCGGCCAGGCGGATCGGCTCGCGCATGCTTTTGAGTACGCGGATCGCCTCGCCGTCGTGCTGGCCGATGTGCAGGCGGAAACTATTGGAGCCCAAATCTACTGCTGCGTACATACCAGCCTCTCTCTAAGAACGACCACAAAGGCTTGCGATGTCCATGACGACAAAAATTCTTATACAGTAAGCGTCGATTATGACCGCTTGATGACGTTTGTCCAGTGCGCCGCGCGCCGCGCAACAGCGCCCGGCGCGGCCCGCCTCAGGCCTCCAGCGGGCTGGCCGCGCGCGCCTCGGCGACGCGGTTGCGGCCGTCGCGCTTGGCCTGCTGCAGGGCCTCGTCGGCCCGTTTGAACAGGCTCACCGTGCTGTCCTCGGCGCGGATGGTGGTCACGCCCAGGCTGGCCGTCAGGTTGATGACGGCGCGCTCGGTCTTGACCGGCACGGCGGCCACCGCGTTGCGGATGCGCTCGGCCACCATCAGGGCGTCGGCCAACGAGGTGCGCGGCAGCTGGACGGCGAACTCGGCGCCGCCCAGGCGGCCCATCAGGTCGCTGTCGCGCAGTTGTTTCTTGCACACCTCGACCATGCTCTTGAGCACGGCGTCGCCCACCGGGTGGCCGTAGTTGTCGTTGACCCGCTTGAAATGGTCGAGGTTGAGGATGATCAGCGCGGTCGGCATGCCGGGCCGGCGCGCCAGCGCCATCCACGGCGCCAGCGCCTGGTAGAAGCCGCGCCGGTTGGGCACCTCGGTCAGCGCGTCCTGCACCTCGAGCAGGTCGAGCTGGTCCTGCAGGCGTTGGCGCGACAGCAACAGATAGCCGAAGGCGTTGACCAGCATCATCATATACAGCACGCCGAAGCCGAGCCACTGCAACAGGGTTTCACCCAAACCCGCGCCGAGGCCCGCGGCGAAGCCGCCGTCCGGGCCGGCGCCGGGCGCCAGGCCGGCCGCCAGCAGGCCGCGCAGCGCCAGCGCCAGGCCCAGCGCCAGCATGCTGGCGGCGAGGAAGCGCTGCAGCAGGCTGTTGTGGCGCCAGCGCCGCGCCAGCGCCAGCGCGCCGGCCAGGAAGAAGCCGGCGACGATCAGCGCGCCGGCGGCCACCCGCACCGGCGCCGGCGCGTCGAACAGCCAGGCGCCGACGAAGGCGGCCTGGGCCACCAGCAGGGCCGGCAGCAGGAAGCGGCGCCAGACCGGCCGGCCGACGGCGCCCCACAGCGCCGCCGCGTCGAGGGCGACGCCGGCGAACAACAGGCCGTTGGCGACCGGCACGCTGAGCACCTCGGGGATGCTGCCGCGCAGGTACAGCAGCAGCCAGGCGGCCGCCTGGCACTGCTTGGCCAGCGCCCAGGTCGACAGGCCGAAGCGCTTGCTGCGCTCGTATTCGAAGAAGAACAACGCGGCGCACAGGCTCAGATTGCCCAGCGCCAGCGCCAAAATCAGTGTTTTTATATCCATGGGAGGGGGCAGGTTCGGCCGGCGCCATGGCGCCGGCGCGGGGGCGGCCGGCGGCGCGCGCCGGCCGCCGGTCAGACTTCGTGTTCGACGTTGCTGCTGCCGTCGCCGACCTTGCTGGCCCAGGCCTTGGCGAAGAAGGACTTCTCGTCCTCGGTCGGGGCGTCGTGCCAGAAGACGATGAGCGTGCCCTTGTGGTCGTGGATCTGGCTGAACTTCTCGACGAAATGGGTGTTGCCCGCCGAGTCGGCCAGCGCCATCACATAACCGTAGACGCGGGTCAGCCGCTCGATCCGGTCCGGCTCGGTGAAGCTGTTGGTGGCGGTAATCGTGGGGTGGTCTAAAAACATCGCTCTCTCTCTTCTTCGCTCCAAGGGGGCCGTCGGACGCGGCGGCTGCTGTGCTGTCAATGTACCTACAAATTTTCCGTCTGTAAATGCCATCCGGCGGCCCGCCGCAGCATGCGCGCCGCCGCAACAGTCGCCGGCGCCATGCTAAGATCGAAGCGCCGGCGCCAAGACGTATTGCCCCAGCTTATCAGAAACCCACGCTTGGCAACAAGCTAGCATGTGTGAAGCCATGAACCCGCAGCCCCAATCGCCCGCCGCCACACCGCTGGTCCGCACCGACGGCGACCTGCGCTCGCTCGAATTCCTGCCCGGCATGATCCAGAGCGAGATGCGCCTGTCACGCCCCGACCAGCTGGTGCTGGCCTACGCCCGCGCCATGATGTGCTTCACCCTGTTCCAGCCGCGCCCGCAGCACATCGTCATGGTCGGCCTGGGCGGCGGCTCGCTGGTCAAGTTCTGCCACCGCTACCTGCCGCACAGCCGCATCACCGTGCTCGAACTGCGCGCCGACGTGATCGCCCTGCGCGAGCAGTTCGCCATTCCGCCCGACGACGCCCGCCTGCGCATCGTCTGCGTCGACGCGGCGCGCCACATGGCCGCCCTGGCCGACAGCGCCGACGTGCTGCTGGTCGACGGCTTCGACGCCGACGGCCTGCCGCCGGCGCTGGCCAGCGCCCGCTTCTACGCCGACTGCCGCCGCGCGCTACGCCCCGGCGGCGTGCTGGTGGCCAACATGTTCAGCTACGACCCGCACTTCCCGGCCATGCGGCGGCGCCTGCGCATGGCCTTCGCCGACCGCCTGTGCCAGTTCCGCGGCATCGCCGGCAACAACCGCCTGCTGTTCGCCGTCAAGGGCGGCGCGCCGTCGCCGGCGCTGGCCACGCTGCGCCGGGTGGCGCGCTGCCAGGGCTTGGGGCTGGCGCCGCTGAACCGCCTGCTGGCGCACTGGGTGGTGTGGCGGCTGCGCCGCGGCGGACCCGGCTGAGGCCACGGCGGCGCCAAAGCCGCCCCACCGGCGGGCTTTTGTGACACACTGGGCGGTAGCACACTTTCACTTGACAAGGAAGCCCGATGCCGCACCGCAGCAAGCGATCCGCCCTCTCGACCGCCGCCGCGCTGACGCTGGGCGCCGGCCTGGCCGCGACGGCGCTGCTGTGCGCCGCCGTCGGCGCGCTCGAGGTCGAGACCTTCGAGCTGGGCTTCCAGCAGCGCGCCGACCTGCGCGTGGCGGCGCTACGGCGCGGCCTGGACGACGCCGTCGAAGTGCTCACCATCACCAACGACCTGTTCAAGACCTTCGGCCAGCCCAGCCGCGAGCAGTTCCGCGACTTCACCCTGCCGCTGCTGCGCCGCCACCCCTTCATCCAGGCCTTCAACTACCAGCGCGCGCTGAGCGAGGCCGAGCGGCCGGCCTACGAGGCGGCGCTGGCGGCCCGCCTGCCCGGCCAGCGCATGCGCGAGCGGGCCGAGGGCGACCGTGGCGCGCTGGTGCCGGTGCGGCCGCGCCCGCTGCACATCGTGGTCGACTACCTCGAACCCTACCAGGGCAACGAGGCCGCCCTCGGCCTCGACCTGGCGCCCAACGGGCCGCTGCGCGGCGCCATCGAGCAGGCGGTGGCCAGCGGCCAGGTCACCGCCAGCCCGCTGCTGCGCCTGGCCCAGGAGCGCGGCGGGCAGCAAGGCTTCGTGCTGCTGATGCCGCTGTTCCGCGCTGGCGCGCCCAGCGCCACGGCGCAGCAGCGCCGCGCCGCCTGGATCGGCAACACCGGCGCGGTGATACGCTCGACCGACCTGGTGCACAAGATCCTGCTCGGCGCCGGCCTGCTCGACGACGCCGGGCTGCGCCTGCGCGTCTACACCGGCGACGCGCCGCGGCCCGACAACCTGGTCTACGGCCCGCCGGCCGAGGCCGCCCCGGCGTCGACCGCCCTGCTCGCCCGCGCCGCCCCCGCCGCGCCCGCCGACGGCGGCGCCGCGCCGCCCGGGCCGGCGGCCGAGACGCGCCGTCGGCCCTGGCCGGACGGCGCCAGCGTGCTCACCCGCAGCTTCAACGCCGCCGGCAAGGCCTGGCACGTGCAGGTGACGGCGCTGCCGCGCCCGCTGCCGGCCGGCCACCTCGGCTCCCTCGCCACCCTGCTCGGCGGCCTGCTGTTGTCCGCCTTGGCGGCCGCCTTGGTGCAGTCGCTGACGCAGCGCCGGCGCGGCGTCGAGCGGCAGGTCGAGGCGCGCACCCACGACCTGCAGCTGAGCAACGAGAAGCTGAGCCAGGACGTCGCCGCCCGCAAGGCCACCGAACTGGCGCTGCAGCACAGCGAGCACCGTTTCCGCCGCCTGCTGGCGCTGTCGTCGGACTGGTACTGGGAGCAGGACGCCGCCTTCCGCTTCACCCACATCACCGACGGCTTCTTCGACAAGGGCCACCTGCCGCGCGAGCGTTTCCTCGGCCTGACGCGCTGGGACAACAACGCCGAGATGCGCGCGGCGGGCTGGGGCCGCGAGCACATCGCCCGGCTCGAGGCCCACCTGCCCTTCAACGACCTGGAATACTCGCTGGTCGGCCTGGACGGCGTGGCGCGCTGGTTCAGCACCAGCGGCGAGCCGGTGTTCGACGCCGCCGGCGCCTTCCAGGGCTACCGTGGCACCGGCAGCGAAATCACCGCGCGCAAGTTGACCGAGCAGCGCATCCAGCACATCGCCCACCACGATGTGCTGACCGGCCTGCCCAACCGCGTGCTGCTGCACGACCGGCTGGGCCAGGCGGTGGCCTACGCCAACCGCAGCGGCCACCCGCTATGGGTGATGCTGATCGACCTGGACCGCTTCAAGTTCGTCAACGACAGCCTGGGCCACAAGGCCGGCGACCTGCTGCTCAAGACCGTCGCCGGCCGGCTGCAGGACAGCGTGCGCGAGAGCGACACCGTGGCCCGCCTGTCGGGCGACGAGTTCGTCGCCCTGCTGACCGAGCACCCGGACGAGGCGCTGACGCCGCAGGTGACCGAGCGCATCATGCGCGCCGTGGCGCAGCCGGTGCTGCTCGAGGGCAAGGAGTTCTTCGTCACCTGCAGCATCGGCGTGGCCGTCCACCAGGCCGACGGCGCGCCGGCCCAGCACCTGATCGAGCACGCCGACATCGCCATGTACTGCGCAAAAAAGCTGGGCCGCAACAACACCCAGTTCTACCAGCCGTCGATGAACGAGGCGGCGCTCGAACGGCTGCGCATCGAGGGCGCGCTGCGCAAGGCGCTCGAACGCGACGAGCTGGTGCTGTACTACCAACCCCAGCTCGACCTCGACAGCGGCCGCATCGTCGGCATGGAGGCGCTGCTGCGCTGGCGCCACCCGGAGCTGGGCATGGTGCAGCCGGATCGCTTCATCGGCCTGGCCGAGGAGACCGGCCTGATCGTGCCGATCGGCGCCTGGGTGCTGGCCAGCGCCTGCGCCCAGACGCAGGCCTGGCTGGCCGCCGGCCTGGGGCCGCTGCGCGTGGCGGTGAACTTGTCGGCGCGCCAGTTCGGCGTGCCCGGGCTGCCGGCCGCCATCGCCGCCGTGCTGGCCGCCAGCGGCCTGGCGCCGGCCTGCCTGGAGCTGGAGCTGACCGAGAGCCTGCTGATGAGCGACGTCGCGCTGGCGGTCGAGCTGCTACAGCAGTTGAAGGCGCTCGGACTGACACTGTCGATCGACGACTTCGGCACCGGCTACTCGAGCCTGTCCTACCTGCGCAGCTTCCCCATCGACGTGCTGAAGATCGACCGCTCCTTCGTCAGCGACATCGGCGCCGACGGCGACGAGGCGGCCATCGTCGTGTCGATCATCGCGCTGGCGCACAACCTGAAGCTGCGCGTGGTGGCCGAGGGGGTGGAGTCGGCGCGCCAGCTCGACTATCTGTGGCGCAACGGCTGCGACCAGATGCAGGGCTTCCACTTCAGCCCGCCGGTGCCGGCCGCCGAGTTCGAACAGATGCTGCGCGACGGCAAGCACCTGGCGCCGTCGACCGCCTTCGCCTAGGCGCCCGGCCGCCGCCGCGCCCGCCGTCCGTCGTCCGTCCCGCCCGCCGCGCTAGGCCGGCGCGCCGGCCTTCTTGGCGCCGTGCACCATCTGGCGCGCCTGCTTGCGCAGCTGGGCCTGCTGGTGGCGCAGCACCTGCTCGGCCGACTCGGGCACCAGCGTGGGCACCTGCACCGGCTTGCGCTGCTCGTCCACCGCCACCATCGTGAAATAGCAGCTGTTGGCGTGGCGCACCAGGCGCTGCTGGATGTTCTCCGTCACCACCCGGATGCCCACCTCCATCGAGGTGCGCCCGGTGTAGTTGACCGAGGCCAGGAAGGTGACCAGCTCGCCGACGTGGATCGGCTGCAGGAACATCACCTGGTCGACCGACAGGGTCACCACATAGCTGCCCGAGTAGCGGCAGGCGCAGGCATAGGCGACGCTGTCGAGGTATTTCAGGATGGTGCCGCCGTGCACGTTGCCGGAGAAGTTGGCCATGTCGGGGGTCATCAGCACCGTCATCGACAGTTCGTGGGCGGACCAGCTCA
This sequence comes from Rugamonas rubra, assembly GCF_900114705.1. Classification (GTDB taxonomy): domain Bacteria; phylum Pseudomonadota; class Gammaproteobacteria; order Burkholderiales; family Burkholderiaceae_D; genus Rugamonas; species Rugamonas rubra. The sequence continues at coordinate 19,956 of NZ_FOTW01000035.1, read as the reverse complement.
TCGGTTTTTCCATATCGGCTTTCTGCTTGAAGTAGTTTTCGCGGGACTTGATCCACATCATGCTAGCCGCTCCCGCCATTGCTGGCAAACAGTTATCAAATAGGCCTACTTTCCCCCGAAAAATATCGTATCCTTGGCCCCTTCTGTCCCCTCCCCCGAAAGGAAGCCTTATGAAGTGGAAAGTCCTGGCCGCCAGCGTCCTGTTCGGACTGGCGGGCGCCGCGCACGCGCTGGCCGCCGAGCAAGTGAAATCGTTCACGCTGGCCAACGGCATGAAGTTCATCGTGCTCGAAAGCAGCACCATCCCGAACGCCAATATGTACACCTTCTGGAAGGTCGGCTCGCGCAACGAGGCGCCCGGCATCACCGGCCTGTCGCATTTCTTCGAGCACATGATGTTCAACGGATCCAAGCACTTCGGCCCGAAAATGTTCGACCGCACCATGGAGGCCAAGGGCGGCTCCAACAACGCCTACACCAGCAACGACGTGACGGTCTACCAGGACTGGTTCCCGGCCGCCTCGCTGGAGACCGTGTTCACCTTGGAAAGCGACCGCATCGCCCACCTCAGCATCGACCCGAAGATGGTCGCCAGCGAGCGCGGCGTGGTGCTGTCCGAGCGCAGCACCGGGCTGGAGAACTCCAACGTGCGCCTGCTGCAGGAGGAGCTCAACAGCGTCGCCTTCAGCGCCCACCCGTATTCCTGGTCGGTGATCGGCAACGAGTCCGACATCAAGGCCTGGACCCAGGACGACCTGGTGCGCTACTTCCACACCTACTATTCGCCCAACAACGCCGTCGCCGTCATCGTCGGCGACGTCCAGTTCGAGCGGGTGCGCCAGCTGGCCACCAAGTACTTCGGCGCCATCCCCAAGCGCGCGCTGCCGCCGGCCGTGCGCACCGTCGAGCCCGAACAAAAGGGCGAGCGCCGCGTCTTCGTCGCCAAGGAGTCGGTCAGCGCGCCGAACCTGCTGGTGGCCTACAAGGTGCCGGCCATCCACCACGCCGACCACTACGCCCTCGACGTGCTGCAGAGCCTGCTCACCGACGGCAAGACCTCGCGCCTCTACCGCGCCCTGGTCGAGCAGCAGCTGGCGACCCAGGTCGGCTCCGACAGCCTGGACGGCTTCGACCCCGGCCTGCTCTACCTGTACGCGGTGGCCGCCGCCAAGGTCGAGCCGGCCAAGCTGGAGCAGGCCCTGCTGGCCGAACTCGACAACGTGGTGCGCAACGGCGTCGGCGCCGAGGAGCTGCAGAAGGTCAAGAACCAGAAGCTGCTCAACCTGTACCGCGCGCAGGAGACCATCAACGGCAAGGCCCAGCAGCTGGGCAACTACGAGGTCTTCTTCGGCGGCTACAAGAAGCTGTTCGAGGCCCCGGCCGCGTATGAAAAACTGACGCCGGCCGACATCCAGGCGGTCGCCGCCAAATACTTGAAAAAATCGCAGCGCACCGTTGGCGTGCTCGCCGCGAAGGAGGACTGAGCGATGAAAACCCTGTTGCACATTAGCCTGCTGGCCGGCGCCGGCCTGGCCACCGCCGCCGCCGGCGCCGCCGCCGCCGAGTTTCGCCTGCCCGCCTTCGAGACGGCGCGCCTGGCCAACGGCCTGACCGTCTACCTGATGGAGCGCCACGAGGTGCCGCTGATCTCGGTGCGCGCCGTGGTCAAGGCCGGCGCCGTCAACGACGCCGCCCAAGCCGGCCTGTCCAACCTGACCGGCGACGCCCTGTTGCTGGGCAGCGCGGCCCATCCCAAGGCCGCCATCGACCAGGCCTTCGACTTCCGTGGCGCCCGCCTGGCCGGCGCCGCCGGCAGCGAGCAGAGCACCCTGCAGGCCAACTTCGCCAAGGCCGACGCCGCCGCCCTGCTGCCGTTGTTCGCCGAGATGGTGCAGCAGCCCGGCTTCGACGCGGCCGAGCTGGCCAAGCTGCGCGAACGCAAGGTCAACGGCCTCAAGCAGGCCAAGGAGAGTCCGCGCAACGTCGTTGGCAACTACTTCCGCAGCATGCTGTTCGGCGCCGGCGCCTACGCCAACCCGGCCGGCGGCACCGTGGCCAGCGTGGCCGCGTTGCAACAGGCCGACGTGAAAAGCTTCCACCAGCGCTACTACCGGCCGGACAACGCCGCCATCGTCGTGGTCGGCGACTTCCAGGCGGCCGAAATGCGGCGCCAGATCGAGTCGCTGTTCGGCGCCTGGCGCGCGGTCGGCAGTCCGCCGGCGGCGCAGGACAACGGCAAGGTGCGGGCCGACAAGGCGCGCGTCTGGCTGGTCAACAAGCCCGACGCGATCGAGACCACCTTCCTCATCGGCGGCGCCGGCATCGCCCGCAACGACCCGGACTACGTGCCGTTGCAGGTGCTCAACACCATCCTGGGCGGGCGCTTCACGTCCTGGCTCAACGACGAGCTGCGCGTCAACTCCGGCCTGACCTACGGCGCGCGCAGCGAATTCGCCACTCTGGGCCAGAGCGGCACCTTCGCCATCTCCAGCTTCACCGCCCTGGCCAAGACCGAGGCGGCGCTCGCCTTGGCGCACCAGACCTACCAGCGGCTGTGGACGCGCGGCATCGACCAGGCCACCTTGGACTCGGCCAAGGCCTACGTCAAGGGCCAGTTCCCGCCGCGCTTCGAGACCGGCGAGCAACTCGCCGGCCTGCTGGGCGACATGTACGCCTTCCAGGTCGGCCGCGAGCAGATCGACAACTTCATGCGCGACGTCGACAGCCTGACGCCGGCCAAGGCCAAGCTGCTGGTCGAGCGCCACTTCCCGCGCGACAAGCTGCAGACCGTGCTGGTCGGCAAGGCCGAGGCGATCCGCGCTATCGCCGCCAAGTACGGCGAGGTGACCGAGTTGGAGATCGGCGCCGACGGCTTCGCCCCCGCTGCGCGATAATACGGGTCGACACCAGACCCCGTCCTCCCCGGCCGCCGCCGGGGGGACATTATTCGCGCCAACCACCATGCATAGACCTCCCCTGCCGGCCCCGACCTTGGGCCGCGCGCCACTGCCGCCAACCGCCCCGCCGCTGTCCGCGTTTCTGCCCGCGTTCCCGCCCCCGTTCCCGCAGGCTTTCCTGCCCGTGCTGCTGGCGCTGACGCTGGGCGGCTTGGCGGCGCCGAGCCAGGCCGCCGGCGCCAATCCGAGCGGCGACGCCGTAGCCGGAAAAGCCGCCTTCAACAAATGCGCCTCCTGCCACCAGGTCGGCCCGTCGGCGCGCGGCGGCTTCGGTCCGCAGCTCAACGGCATCGTCGGCCGCCGCGCCGCCGCCACCAACTACGCCTACTCGGCGGCGATGAAGAAATCCAACATCGTGTGGAACGAGGCCGCCTTGGCCGCCTTCCTCAAGGCGCCGGGCGACGTGGTGCCCGACAGCAAGATGCGCTTCTGGGGCATCGGCAACGAGCAGCAGCGCGCCGACCTGCTGGCCTACCTGCGCACCTTGTAACCAGCGCCCAGGCTGCATGCCTGGACGGGAACATCAGCGGAGTATGCCAACATCAATTTCGGCTAGCCAGCCAAGAGACGCATGCGGCGGAAGGCAAGGCACCACCCATCATGCTAATATCGATTTGGCTGGCGGCCATCACTGCCGCGTCGTTTAGCGCCGTCCATATTTGGGTTAGTTAAACCATGATGCCAGGCTCAACACATGGAGTGAATCATGGAGAAAATCTTTGAGTATATTTCGCATCGCGAAGGTCGCCAACGTATCATCACGTTCATCGGCGTATTCAGCATCGTCGGCGGGGTGATTGTTACCGCAGTATTGCTCTTGGCAACATATCTACGTTAAGACCCGCCTTCCGCTCACATGTGCAACATCCGCCCCTTGCTCAGCTCGATGCCGCGATAGCGCCGGCGCAGCAGCACCGCGCCGACCGCCATCGTCACCACGAAACCCATCAAGGCGATGAAGTCGCGGCTGCCCTTGGGCACCACCGGCGTGGCGTTCGACTGCATGGTCGCCGCCGCGTAGCGCTTGCTGAAGAAGGTGGCGCCGATCACCAGCTCGTCGTCGTTGATGGCGTTGGTCAAATACAAGCCCTTGCCCGCCTGGTGCACCAGCATCTTGCCGTCGCGGTAGACGAAGGAGCGGCGCTCCTCGCCCAGCAGGATGGTGCCGACCACGTGGCCGGCGGCGTTGATGCCGGTGGCGTAGCTGTTGCCGTACCCGATCAGCGCGCCCAGGTCGACCATCCTGGCGCCGTCGTGCAGGAAGGCATGCCAGCGCCGGTCGGGCATTTCCGAGGCGCCCACCACCTGGCCGGCGTCGTTGACGGCGCTGGCGGCGCTGGAGCGCCCGCCCAGCGTGCCCAGCTCGCGCATGCCGGCGCCGGGCCGGTACAGGAAGGCGCGCCGGTAGCCGTCGACCAGCGCGGCCGTGCCGACCACCTCGCCGCGCGCGTTGATGCCGGCGGCGTAGCTGATGTTGCCGCCCAGCGTGCCCAGGTCGACCATCTTGCCGTCGACGCCGACCAGGAAGGCGTGGAAGTCGTCGGCGGCGGTGTCGGCGAAGCCGACCGCCTGGCCGGCCGCGTTGACGCCGGTGCCGTAGCTGCTGCGCCCACCCAGGGTGCCCAGGTCGCGCATCGGTTCGCCGTGGCGGTAGAGGAAGGCGCGCCAGTGGCCGGCGCCGTCCTGCGCCGAGCCGACCACCACGCCGTCGGCGTTGATGCCCTTGCTGAAGCTGTCGCTGCCGCCCAGCGTGCCCAGCTCGCGCAGCACCTTGTCGAGCATCACCGCGCGCTGCCTGCCGTCCTCGTCCTCGATCACGCCGACCACCTGGCCGCGGGCGTTGATGTCGACCGCGACGCTGGTCTCCTTGCCCTGCCCCGCCATGCCGCTGAGCGGCTTGACCTGGGCCTTGGCGTCCAGCGCGCATAGCCACAGTGCCAGGGTCAGGGAAAGCAGCGGAGTGTTCGGCACGATGGACCTCGGCAAGATTAATAGAAAAATAACTCTACCATCGCGCCGTGCCCAAGTCCAGCGTCGCCGGCCTTGGTGGGAATGTGTGTATTTTGACAGTGTTGCCATCGGCTATGATTCGCCCGAAGCAACCGTCCCACCGCCCCTTTTCGAAAGCCGCAATGAGCGCCACCTTCCCCATCGACGAACAGCTCGGCTCGCTGGCCGACCACATCTGCACGGCCGAGCGCACCCGCCTGCAGGCCCTGGTCGCGGCCGACATGGCGACGGCGCGGCCGCTGCACGCCGCCGACTTCCAGCTGATCACGCCGATCGGCAAGGCGCTGTCCAAGGACGAGTACCTGGGCGCCATTGCCGCCGGCCACATCAAATATCTGCAGTGGGAACCCGGCGCCATCGAGATCCGCGTGCACGCGCACATCGCCCTGCTGCGCTACCAGGCCCAGCTGGAGGTGGTGTTCGGCGGCCACCACGTCGCCCCGGCGCAGTACTGGCACACCGACGCCTACGAGTGCCGCGACGGCGTTTGGCAGGTGGTGTGGTCGCAGGCCACGGCGATCAGCTGAGCCGGCGCGCCCCGGCCGTAACCGGCCGCAGATGCAAAAAAGGCGTTCGCATGAACGCCTTTGTCGTTTGTTGCCACCGCCGGGACGCGCTTACAGGCCCTGGCTGGCGATGTCGGCCAGCGATTCGCGGCCCTTGTCGGTGATGTCAAAACCGCTGCCGTCTTCGCGCGGCAGGATGTGCGCCTTCTTGCCGAGGAAGGTGGCGACGTCGGCGTCGAGCTGGCTGAGCGGATCGGCCAGCACGGCGCGCAGGCCGATGATGCAGCGGCGCACGAAAATGGTCTGCTGGCCCTTGTCGGTCAGCGACAGGCGGCCCTTCTTGTCAAAGCTGAGCAGCTTGATACCGGACAGGCGTTTGGTGTTGCGTCCGACGCAGGCGCTGACGCGGTCGCCTTTGAGGCCGCGCGCCACTTCGTTCAGTGCGTCGTATTCGTCTTGCGTTAATTTCTCGTTCTTCATTGCCGTATTTTTCCATGGGAGACTGCTGCGGCCCTCATGGTACGCGCCCGGCGCGGTCACGGCAAGGTAATGCGTCGCCCTGCCGGCCGCGTCGGCCGGGACATGTCACTTGAAACTGCGGATCGCCAGCCACACCAGGCCGATGCTGGCGAAGGCGCCGAGGCACAACCAGGCTTGCACGCGGCGGTTCTGCAGCAGCGCGACGCTGCGGCGGCCGAGGTAGATTTTGTTATGTAGTGAATTGCCCATCATGGCCTCCGTGGCGACTAGAAGTTGTCATGTCTAAATTATAGAAACTGTTCAGTGACCGTAGTGTGACAGGCGACACAATTTCGAAAATATGTATCCACAAAGCAACACTGTGCGCAGCAAAACAATGGCGCTCGGCACAAGCCCGGTAGCAAACTGCCTTGCGAAAAATGCGATGCACAAAAAGCGATGCGCAAAAAGTGACGCGCGCCGTCCGTCGCGCCGACCTGCTAGCATGGTCGGGACGACAACCCCAGACGCGAGATCGACATGAAACCAAGCAAACAAGCGGTCGACACGCCGACGCCCGACCAGCGGCCGGTCCCGGCCGGCGGCCACCTTCTCGACGAGCCGGACATCGGCAGCGGCGAGAAAACCCCGGGCGAGCGCGACACCGAGGAGCAAATCCGCCGCATCCCGCCGCTGCCGAAGTCCGGCGCGGGGGCGGCGGTGCCGCTCAGGTCTTGATCGGCGGCTTGGGCGGCTGCGGCTCCTCGATCGGCGCCTGCTCCGGCAACGGCATGTCGTCGGGCGGCGGCGCCTTGTCCGGTTGCGGCTTCGGCTGGTCCGGCTCCGGCGTGCTGTGGGCGCGCGGCGCGGCCGGCGGCACGCGGTTTGGCGGCGTGGCCGGCGCGTGTTGCGGATGGTGCGGATGGTGCGGATGAATACTCGGCATCGTGGTTCCTCCCGGTTCGGTGGCAAGCTTGCGCCGGCGGCGGCCGGAGTCCGGCCCGCCGCGCCGACACCACGCCAGCTTACCCGCTTGCGCCGCCCGGCGGCGCGCCGCTGCGCCGGGCGGTCAGAAGCGCTTGCTCAGCCTGAGCAGCACGCTGCGCTCGAAGACGCTGCTGGTGGCCTCGACGCCGAACTCGTGGTGGCGCGCGTGCAGCAGGTTCTGCCCCAGCAGGGCCAGGTCGAGGTCGGGCCGTAGCCGCCACAGCAATTGCGCGTCCAGCTCGTTGTAGGCCGGCACGGCCGGGCGCGGCAGCTTGCCGGTGTGGCGCAGGCTCAGCTCAAGCTGGCAGTGCTCGGACAGCTCGTGCGAGGAGCGCAGGCTCCAGTGCAGGTTCGGGTCGTTGGTGGCCAGGCCGGTGTCGCCGCTGGCGTCGTGGCTGCCGGGCTTGAGCCGGGTCTCGACGTGCTGCAGCACCAGGCCGCCGCTCAGGCGCCAGCTCGGCGCCACCTGCCAGCGGCCCCAGGCCTCCAGCCCGCGCGAGCGGCCCTCGCCCATGTTGCTGAGCAGCGCGGAGGCGCCCGGATGCGGTTCCAGCGTGCGCAGCTTGTCGTAGTCGGCGAGGTAGGCGGTGAGCGAGTACGACCATGGCGCGCGCGGCTGGGCGCGGTAGCCCAGTTCCAGCACCTTGGCCACCTCGGAGGCGAACTGCGGACCGCCGGCCAGGGCGTAGAACGGCTGGCCGGCGATGATCACCGGCTTGCCCGGCGCGAACAGGTCGCGGTCGATGCGCGAGGGCGCGCGCACGCTGCGGCTCAGGCTGGTCCACCAGAGCTGGCCGGCGGCCGGCGTCCAGGCCAGGCGCAGATTGGGCAGCAGCTCGAGGCCGGTGTAATTGTTGCGTTCGAGCTTCAGGCCGGCCGTCAGGCGCAGCGCCGGGTGCAGCGCCAGCTCGTCCTGGGCGAACAGGTTGGCCCAGCGCAGCGTGCTGTCGCCCGGCAGGAAGGCGAACAGCGCGCCGTTGACCACCTTGTCGCGGGACTGGCGGTAGCCACCGCCCCAGGTGACGTTGTGGCCGCCGGCCAGGCGCAGGCTGTGCTGCGCCTCCAGCGTCAGCGTGTCGAGCCGCTCGACAAAGGCGTTCGGCTGGTTGCGCTCGGTGTGGTCGAGGATGGCCTGCAGGCGCAGCTCGGCGCCGCCGTCCAGTTTGCGCCTCAGGCTGGCCTGCAGGTTGGCGCCGGAAACCAGGATGTCGACCGTGCGGGCCTGGCCCAGCGCGCCGTCGTAGGCGTCGCCGGACAGGGTCAGGGCATCGCGCGCCAGCGCCCAGTCGGCGCGGAAGCCGCCCTGGGCGCGCCGCCAGCCGGTCACCGTGTCGACGCCGCGGGTGGTCTCGGTGGCGTCGGCGCGGGCGTACTTGGCGTAGAGGCGGTAGTGGCCCTCGGCCGGCAGCGCGCCGCCGTAGCGCAGCGCGCCGTCCTGCTCGCGCCCGCCGGCGCTGGCGGCGAGCAGGCCGCCCTGGCTGTCGCCGGCCGGCCGGGTGATGACGTTGATGACGCCGTTGACGGCGTTGGCGCCCCAGATCGTCGCGCCCGGCCCGCTGATGACCTCGATGCGGGCGACGTCCTCCATCACCACGTCCTGCACGTCCCAGTACACGCCGGAGAACAGCGGCGAATACACGCTGCGGCCGTCGATCAGCATCAGCAGCTTGTTCTCGAACGGGCTGTTGAAGCCGCGCGCGGTGATCGCGTAGTTGCGCGCGTCCACCCTGGCCACCTGCAGATTGGGCGCCAGCCGCAGCGCCTCGGGGAGCGAGCGCGCGCCGCTGCGGCGGATGTCCTCGGCGCTGATGACGAACACCGCCGCCGCCGCCTCGCCGAGCCGTTCCTCCTGGCGCGACAGCGAGGTGATGACGACCTCGCCGAGCTGCTCGAGCGACATGTCGGCGAACTCGCCGCCCGCCGCCGCCGCCGCGCCCGCCGGCGCGCTGGCGGCGGCGATGGCGATGGCGGCGGCGGCGCAGGCCAGCAGCAGGGCCGGCGACGCGGGCCGGCGCGCGCTGAACGGGAAGGCAATGTGACTGCTGCGCATGGCTCACCTCGGACTTGCCGCCCTGCCGCGCGGCGTTGTGGGAAATCGCTGGAAGGCCTTGTCGTGGACAGGCTTGGCGCCGCGACGACGCCAATGAACCTGGAAATTATAGCCAGCCCGGCGCGCCGCGCCACCTCCGATTGAGCATCCGTCGCGGCGCGCCCACAAGCCGGCACACGTCGATGGTCTTGCCGTTGGGCATCGGATATGATCGGACAGGCGCCACCGCAGCGCCCGCAGCGCCGCCACCACGTCGCGGCCGCCCCCCCCTTCGATAGGAGACCTCATGCATACAAGTCACTCGTTGTTCCGCCATCTGCGCCGCGGCGCCGGCGGCCTCGCCGCCGCCCTGGCGCTGGCGGCCGGGCCGGCCGTCGCGGTCGAGACGCTGCCGGCCTACAACTCCTACCAGGCGGTGCCCTTCGTGGTCGAGGGCGGCGGCCTGGGCGCCGACCTGGTGGCCTATCTGAACGAGAAGCTCAAGGGCAAGTACGCCTTCCAGATCACCAACCTGTCGCGCGACAAACTCAACCAGACGCTGGACAAGGACGCCGCCTTCAAGGGCATCGTGCTGTTCCTCAATCCGCTGTTCGTCGACGACAAGGACAAGAAGAAATACCACTGGACGCCGGGGCTGATGAACGACGCCAACGCCGTCGTCTCGCTCAACAGCAAAAAGATCGAGTACGTCGACACCGACTCGCTCAAGGGCCTGAAGTTCGCCGGCGTGCTGGGCAACAAGTACGCCGGCTTCGAGGACCGTTTCGGCAAGGACATCCAGCGCGAGAACGCCAACGAGGAGCTGTCCAATCTGCGCAAGGTGGCCTCCGGCAAGGCCGACGTGACGATCATGCCGATGTCGACCTACCGCTACCTGCTCAAGCAGCTCGGCGAGCAAAGCCCGGTGCGCACCACGCTGTATTTGTCGAGCAAGCCGCACGCCCGCTTCGAGCGCTACATCTTCTCGGCCAGCGGCGACACGGCGCTGGCCGGCGAGCTCGACGCCGTGGTCGGCGCCATGCGCGCCGATCCGGCCTGGAAGCGCGTCGCCGCCAAGTACGGCCTGGACTAGGCCGGCGGCCTAAGAACCACCCAAAGGCACCAAGCCAGGGGCAGACTCCCCGCCTTGGCGCCAGGGTCTGACCCTGGGTTTCCGCCGCTGGCTTGCCCCCCCCTACTTGGCCGACAAGCCCAGCTTGAGCGCGACCTGCTTGCCGGCCTCGGCGCCGACCGGCTCGGGCGCGCCGGCGCGCGCGCTGGCCGCGTCGACGCCGGCCTCGGCCAGCGCCGCGACGATGGCGGCGGCGCGCTGCGCGCCCAGCTTGGCCAGCGCGTCGGCCGGCAACACCTCGCTGGCCTCGAGCCGCTCGCGCAGCTTGCCGTAGAAGGCGGCGGGGTCGGCCACCTGCGGCTCGCCCTGGATCAGCTTGCCCACGCGCTGCCACACCGGCAGCTTGGCAGGCGCCTTGGCGGCGCCGCCCTGCTCGCCGGCCGGGACGGCGACGGCGGCGGCCTCGGCCGCCTTCTTCTGCTTGTCCAGCTCGGCCGCGCCGAAGCGCTCGGCGTACAAGTCGCGCAGCGCGCCGCGCATGGCGCGCTCGCCCAGGTTGAGCGGACCGGCCGCCTCGCCCGCCTCGAGCTTGATGCCGGCCTTCGCCGTCGCCTTGCGGCGCAGCGCCTGTTCGCGCAGCGCGGCGCCGTCGACGGCCTCGCTGTACTGGCCCGGCACCGTCACCGACAGCTGGGCGCGCTTGGCGAGGATCTGCGCCACCTGCTTGAGCTTTTCGCGCTCGGGCGGCAGCAGGCGGGCGCTGCCGGCGTCGAAGTCGACCGCCTCGAGCTTGTCGCCGTTGATGCCGAGCAGCGCGCCGAGGGCGCGGAACGGCGCCGTGACCACCTTGCCGAGCACGTTGCCGACGGCCTTCCACACCAGCGCGCCGTAGCTGAACTGCGGATCGTTCAAGTTGCCCGCCACCGGCAGGCCGAGGTCGATGCGGCCGTCGCTGTCCTTGAGGATGGCCAGCGCCAGCTCGAGCGGCAGCTTGAGCGCGTCCGGGCTGTCGATGCGCTCGCCCAGGGTCATCTTGTCGAGCACGATGTGGTTGTTGCCCTCGAGCGCGCCGGCGCGCACCTTGTACTGCAGGTCGAGCGAGATCTTGCCCTCGGCGATCTTGTAGCCGGCGAACTTCATGCTGTACGGCGAGGCCGAGACCATGTCGACGTTCTTGAACACCACGTCCAGGTCGGTGTTGTCGGCCGGCACGAAGGGGTTCAGCTGGCCGCGCACGCGGGCCAGGCCGAACTCGTCGACGCGGCCGTCGAGCTCGATCTGGCTGCGCGCGTCGCGCCGCGTCGACAGGCCGTTGACGATGCCGTTGAGCTCGTAGATCTTGGCGCTGAACTGGGGCCGCAGGCTCAGGTCGGTGAAGTCGAGCTTGGCGTTCTGCAGGCGCAAACGGCGCACGCGCACGGGGAAGCCGGCGTCGGCGTCGGGCGCGATGGCGGCCTGCGCGTTGGCGTTCCGCACCTTGGCGGCCGGCGCCTTGGCGGTTTGTGCGCTGGCGCTCAGCGGGGTCGGCGCCGTGGCCACGGTCGGCGCCGGCGCGGCGGCCTTGCCCGTCGCGGCCGCCGAGGCGGATGCCGCCGCCGTGGCGGCCTCTTCGGGCGAGCGCACCAGCAGGCGCTGGGCGTTGAGGCTGCGGTCGTCCTCGATGATCAGTTTGGCGTTCGGCTCGACCACGCGCAGCTCGGGGATGTCGAGCGAATCGGGGCCGATGTTCAAGGTCAACTTGTCGGCGCGCACGCTCTTCCAGGCGGCGAACAGGTCGTTGTCCTGCTCGTTCAGGCGCAGGGTGGCCACCTCGAACATGCCGGCGTAGCGCAGCGTGGGATTCTTCGCCGTGCCGGCACCACCGCTGCTCAGGTGCCCCTGTCCGTTGATGACGCCGCCGGCGATTTTCAGCTTGACGTGCTTGGCCAACAGCGGCTGCACCGGCGCCAGCGCCAGGCCCTTGAGCAGCAGGTCCGATTCCAGCGCGCCGGTGGCCGGCACGATCTTGCCCTGCCCCGTCATGTGGCCACCCTCGCGCAGGCCGACGGCGAGCTTGAACGGCAGAGCCTGCTTCAAGTCGTTGCTGACACCGTCGAGCTTGAGGTTGAAGTCCTGCAGATTGACCTTGATGCCGCTGCCCTGGTCGTCGTACAGCGCGCCGAACTTGCTCAGCTCGACGCTGCCGATCTTGCTGCTCCAGGGCGCGGCGGCGCTCTCCGCCGAGGCCTTGGACGCCGCACCTGCGGCGGCCGGCGTTGCCGGCGCCGGGCCGGACTTGGGCAGCAGACCCATGAACATGAACTTGCCCTTGCTGTCGCGCGTCAAATCCAATTGGCCGCCGTCGGCGTAGACGCGGTCGACGCTGAGCTGGCGTCCGGCCAGATCGACCGTGCCACCGGTGAAGCCCAGCTGCGCCAGTTTGAGCGGCGCCTGCTTGCCGCTGACCATGCTCAGCTCGGCCAGCGAGAAGGCGGCATCGGCGACGCTCATCTTCAGGCCGGCGGCGGCCTGTTCGGCGTGCAAGGCCAGCTTCAACTGGATATTCTCGGCACTGACCGTCAACGGTGGGCTGACGGTCTCGTCAACCAGGCCCATCGCCAGTTGCTCGACGGCCAGCTGTTTGAGCTGCACCTTCCAGTTGCCGGCGGCGCCGGCCGCAGGCTTGCCCGCCGGGGCCGCCGCCACAGCTGACGCGGGCATGGACGATGCCGCTGGCGCGGCGATCATCAGTTGCGCCAGGTCGAGCTCGCCCTTGGCGTTGCGCCGCGCCTCCAGCTTGGCGCCGGCCAAACGCACGCCGCCTATCGTGACGCTGTGCGCGGCCAGGTCGGCGCCGACATCGCTGATGTCGAAGGCGTTGACGCTGGCGAAGGGCGCGCCGGCCTTGTCGCCCACCAGCGCCAGCTCGCGCAGCGACAGGCTGGCGCCGCTCAGGCTGGCGTCGAGCTTGCCGTCGGCGTAGGCGAAGCGGTACGGCAGCTTGGCCGACAGCTTGCCGCTGCTCACGCCGACGCGCGTGTAGGCCTTCAGGTAGGAGGCCAGGCCCGGCAGGGCCAGCTGGTCCAGGGTCAGCTCGCCGCCGCCGCCGATCGGGTTGAGCGCGGCCGTGCCGCGCCAGTGCAGCTTGCCGCCGTGGGTGGCGTCGGCGCTGAGCGTGTAGTCGCCGTTGCGGTCGGGCAGCGTGCTCAGGTTGTTCAGCGCGAAGTCGATGGGGGTGATGGTGTCGGCGTAGCCGGCGCGGCGGTCGCTCACCTCGACCTTGCCCCGCTCCAGCGCGAAGTGGCCGACGATCAGGCGCGGCATGCCGCTCGACGGGTCCTTGGGCCGGCGGTTCAGCGTGTCGAGCAACTGCGCGATGTTGAAGGTGCCGTCCGGCGCGATCGCCAGGTGCAGGCGAGGCGCGCCGACGCGCACCTCGGCCACGCTCCAGGCGCGGCGCACGATGGACGACCAGTTCAGCTCGACGGCCAGCTTGCCGACCGCGAACAGCGGCGCGCCGTTGGCCTCGTCCAGGCGGAAGTCGTCGGCCTCCAGGCACAGCGTGAAGGGGTTGAAGCGCACCGCGCCGATGCTGGCGTTGCGCTCCAGCTCGCTATGGGCGAACTTGGGCAGCTGGCTCTGCACCACTTGCGGCAGCAGCCAGAAGCCACCCACCGTGTAGGTGGCCAGCGCGCCGGCCGCGCCGACCAGCCAGCGTTTGCGGCGCAGCAGCGGCGCCTTCAGTTTGTTTGCGCCAACTGGCTGGGTTGCCGGGCCTGGCTTGTTGTTCGATTCCACCGATGATTCCTTCATTTGCGCCAAATAATTTGTTTCATAGGCAAGAGTATGCCTTCAGGCGGGCGAAACCGCAAAACCGGCGAGAAATGGGAAGGGAATAGGATCGTGAATTGTTGCTGCGAAAATGAAAAAAGTCCCCTGCGGGCTCCCTCTTGGAGTGTCACCTTGGGGAGCTTTTTTGCATTTTCTGGCGGAAAGGATGTCAGTAGCGGGGACAAAAGTCAGGTTCAACCCTCACCACGGCCCACCAGCCGGTTTGAGGGCAGGTTTAGTGGGCGTGCGACTAGGTCCCGAGCGGAACTTGCGTGGGCATCACCGCGACGGGTGAGGGTTTCACAACGGGGCGCACGCGCAGCGAGGACAGCAACTTGTCCCACAGCGCCAGCGCTTCCGCGTCCGTGAAGCTGGATTCGACCGTCGCGCCAGGTTGCCCGTGGCCGGTGCTCATCTCGAATGACATCAGGGGCGTGAAAACATTGTCAATTTTATTATTGACGAGTTCCCACATGAACGATTGGTTATAGGTGCCGTTGTACTCGTGCGCTCGTTCGAGGACTTCCTCTCCGGGCGCGCCATTGAATGGGCGCGGGCCGCGTCGGAACGTGTGAAAGCGGGAACTGTTTTCGTCTAGGATGGCCGGCACGGGGTCGCGTTCAAGCAATGTCTTCGGCGTGGTGATGCCAGCCGTCATGTCCAACGCGATCGACACGTCGGGGTGCCCCTTCAGGCCGACGAACATCGTGGTGCGTTCGGTCTGTTTGACCGATATGGGTTCCGCGATGAATCCGCCATCGAAACAATAGCCGGCCGCCGTTGGGATCTCATTCTCCGCGCGTGATCTGAACTGGCTCACAAGTTGGGTGAGCTCTTTGAGATCGTTGTCGTCGGCGTATTTTATGGTGAGATCAAAACTGTGCTTTTGTGCGCGGACCATCGCCTCGATTCTGACGTTCTCGGCGGGTTTTTCATTGGGCAGGCCGCGAATCCATTCCCGGCCGAACACCTGAATCTTGCCTTGAACGCCATTTTTTTCCACTTTATACACGCTTTCAAGCATCGGCATCCCCTGTTCGTTTTTCTTTCCCGAGAGTTCGTTCTCCTTTGCCTGTATCCTCGCGGCGAATTGTGCGTCCGTTTCGTCGTCATAAGTTGCGATGCTCCAGCCGGCGATCATCGCCCCCCGATACGACACTTCCGCATCGGCCGGCACGTCGATCAGGAACCGGCCGACGCAGATGGTTTTCATCTTAAGGTCCTTCAGTTCAACGGTCATTTTTTTCACCTGGTAGTCGAGATATCCCGCCTGCGCCATGCGCGTGAGCGCGATGCAAGCGAGGACGAGGCAGGTTGCGGCGACGAGTTTGGCGAGTAGGCTGCCGTGTTTGCGCGTGAGTCGCGTGCTCATTTGGCGCCCAGCGCAATTCTGGCGATCAGCTGCAACGTCAATGCCAGCATCGACTCGTTGTTGTGTCCAAAATAACTTGACCACCGCATCATTCCAAAACTCATTTTGAATAGCCCTGCATGCCGCCCTCGGCGTCGTGGCGGATGCCCCACCACATCAGGTAGGCGTTGTTGCCGGAGCGCGCGCGGAACCACGGCTTGTCCGGGTCGATGGGGCGCACCTTGGCCGGCGGCAGCACCAGCACGGCGGTGGGGTGCTCGGCGTCGGTGGTGCCGGCCACCAGCACGTTCTTGCCGAAATGGTTGGCGTAGGCGATGCCCAGCGCGACGTTGGTCAGCGCCGTGCCGGCGCCCATCTCGCCCAGCAGGGCCGGGGTGTTGAAGGCGTGCTTCATGAAGTCGATCTCGGGCGCCTCGGTCGAGAGGGTGTGCGCCAGAACGCGTAGCCGGTCCGGCGACTCCGCGTGCGCGACGTTGGCGTCGTGGACGACGTAGCCGATGTCGGTGCTCCGCTTGCCGGCGTTGGCGACGGCGGCGTCCAGCGCCGCCTGCGACGCCTGGACCGCGCGGGGCGGCAGGCCCTTCTTGCTTTCAAAATCGGCGGTGGACTTGGTGGCGGGATAGCCGATCCAGGCCAGCGCGTCGCGCTCGGTCTTGTAGTTGGGGCCGGCCAGCACCAGTAACACCATGTTCTCGTTGATCTGATCGTCCTTGGGGCGGCTGGGGGCGTCCCAGTTCATGGCCCAGACCGTTTCGTTTGGATGCGCCTGCAAGTAATCCAGCGCCGCCGAGAGGGAGGTGAAGCCGGCGTTGGGGCCACCCGTCGTCACGTGCACGTCCGGCGGGGTGTTGCGGGTCCAAGCAGTGGGAGAGTGGATATTGCCGATGGCAAAACTCTCAATAATGTTGTCCCTGGCAAACGTTGCGGCCTCGACCGGATCGAGACTGCCCATCGGCAGTGCATACTCGACATGGATGCCTGCCAGTTCCCGCCAAGTCGTCTTGTCTGTGAGCGAGTGGGCGTTGTAGAAGTAGCGGGAGCTGGAGAAATAGACGTCGTGGAACTTGTAGACCAACTCGACGATATACTTTTCATGATAGCCTTGGAACGTCTCCCTCCCATTATTTCCGGCCGCTATCGATCCCACCATTTGTAGCGTTGAAAACTTTTTCGGCTCGGTTTGCACCATGTCGTCGTCCTTGTTGGGCTTGGCCACTCCCAAAGTCCACAGCAGTTGCCATTCAGTCGGATAGTCGCGCCGCTGCAGAGGGTTGAGCCATTGCACGCCGACGACCTGGGCGGTGAAAGGTTTCGCGGGTTTCGCGACAACGGGTGTGGCCGCGCGAATTTCCGCGACGACAGGTACGGGCCTGCCCGTGCAGGCGGCGGTGAGGAATGAGAAGGTGGCGAAGGCGGCGAGCGCGGGCACGGCGAGGAAGCGGGTCATGATATCTCCGTCGGTCAGAGTGCGAGAAGGGTCGGCGAAGGCGAGCCAGGTGAGCGGGATCTCGGCGCCGAAGGCAAGGATAAGAACAAGGACCGCCCAGCCCAATCGCCGGGTGCGGGTCGAGATCAGAGACTTCATGGGTGGCCTCCCCGACTCATGCGCTCTAGCATGCGAGGTGACAGAGGCCGATGCTCGCGCTGGTCGACGATCTTGTCCGGCATGCGTCCCTCACTGTTTTTCGCGCGCGTCCACTCGCCGAGAGGGAGGCCGGTGAAGTACCCGGTTAAGAAATATTTCTCAAATTTTCTATTCGGATCATCTCTATCCAGCCCTTTTCCGAAGCGCCAGTCGGCCGCGATCCTGAACGTGTGCAGATCCTCGTCCCTGATATGGCACAGCCCGATGGCGACATCGTAGGCCAGCGCCTTCTGCGCGTGCATGCCGTTGGTCACGATGGTCGAGTGGTCGGTGGCGTATGTATTAATGTTGTCGGCCAGGTAGGTTTTGATCTTTTCTTCTTGCCAGGCCTTGTAGTCCGCGCTGGCTTTTGTGGGATCGTCCTCGGCGTCCACGTGTTCGGCATTCTTCTTGACCATTCCTTCTCGCCGGGCCTGCATGCGCAGCCGGGCGTGGTCCTCGTAGCGCAGGGAGGCCTCGCTGTCCGCGTCACCCTTGGCCGCATCGGTGGCGTCGCGCTTCTCTCCCTTTTTTTGGGGGATCGTCCGGTCACCCGCGTACACATCGCCGGCATCGCGCACACAACCCGCGTGGCGCCATTGGCCGGGCGCGTCGTAGTCCTGGTCGAATTGTTCACTCGTCACGCCGAACCGGCGCGCCTCCGGGGCAAACGTTGGAAGCTTGGGGGCGTCAATCGGAATCTCCCAGTTGTCGTCCGGCAACGCGTTGATGCGCATGCTGCTCAGTTTGACCGCCACAATGGTGAATGGCGCCATGGCCAGCGTGAATATCCAAGCCAGCGGCTTGCCCCTGCTCGCATCGAGTCCCTTCGACACGGAGTATTCGAGCCTGGGCGACTCCGGCACCCAGAATCCCTGGCTGCCCGCCGCAGGCTTGTTATAGTGATTCTTCCAATAGTGGTAGGTGCCCTGCGCGCCGACCGGATGGCCCTGCGCGAACACGCGCTGGCTGAACACGCCGGCGCCGTTGGCGTCCCTGATCTCGTCCTTGTGCATGCCGCGCCAACCTATGCCCTGCACGGACAGCGATGAAATCACCTGGTCGTGCGGATTGCAATACAGTGTCACCCGGCCACAGGTCGAGGCGCCGTTGCCGTAGGCCTTGCAGTCGGTGGCCGCGTCGAAGCCGTGCTGGATGTTCGCCATGGCCTGGTCGATGTCCTCGACCGTCTGGCGCTTGGCGGCCGGCTGGCGAATGATGTCGAAGAAGGCGCGCAGGGTGCCGATGCGGGCGGCACTGGTTTGGCGACCCCGGCCACCTTGCTTGTCCTTCATGTCGCTCTGGCTCCAGTCCTCGGTGAAATTCGAGCTTGCCAGGCTGTAAGGGGCGTTGCACAGCACATAGCTGTCGGCGACGCAGCGCCCCTCCTTGCCGGCCGGGTCCCGCGCCGGCGCCCAGGCGTCGCCAAAAAAGGCCGCCGCCATGCCGATCATGTTGCCCTGGCTGTGGCAGACGATGGTGATGGGGACGTCGGCCTGCTTCTTTCTGATGGATTGGACCAACCTGGCCAGCCGCAGCGCAGCCAGGACGAAATACGGTTTGGGCGGGCAAGCGAAGACGTTGCGGTCGTTGACTGGATTGAGATGCTGAATGTGCATCCAAAGAAATAGATTCTCCGACAGGCCTTGGCCCCACATGTCGGGCAGCGTCGTGCAGCCGTTGGCGAAAGGGCCGCCACCCCAGTAGTTTTCCTCGTTGAGATAGATCCCGTCGCCGTACTTCTGGAGCTCAAGTAAATCGGCCTTGTAGCCCCAGCGGAAGTGGATGACCGGCGTGAAGTGGTCCTCGTCCTTCAAGAACGTCTTATGCGTCATGTTTGGATTGATGTAACCTTTGGGCGTCAGCTCCGCCATATAGGTGGCCGGGGTCAGCTGCCCGCCCTCCGGCGTCGGATGGGCCATGTGGTCGTCGCAGCGCTTGAGTCGATCGTTGAGGCCGGCGCACAGGCCCGCTTCGGTTTCCTTGTACCATTCGCCGTCGGAGTTGACGCCATGGACGAAGATCACGATACCGGGCAGGGGCGCCCGCATGATCACTCTGAGCTTGTCGTGATTGAGCAGCGTGACGCCGGCCTTCCTGCCGACGATGATTGTGCACGGATCGTCGATTGGATTCGGCGCGGACGACGTGGCGCCGGCACTGTTGTCTGGGTTTGGATCGCTCATCGTCTGTCCTCCGTTAACTCAATGTAAAGATTGCCGCTCGGCGCAGCCCTGTTTCCGGCGGTCGGTATGCAAGGTCATGAGGAGCGCTTGTGGAAGGTCGCCGCGATTTGCTGCACACGGTTCGTGTCCACCTTTCCGGCCTCCCCGGCGGCGTCGCTGGTTCCCGTCAGCGGCGCATCGCCGTCGCGCTCAAGGTGCAACTCCATGCCCTTCACCGGCTGTCCGTCGATGCCGCGCTCCAGGTACGGTTTCCGGCCGAAGTCGCCCTCGCCGAACGTAGGCAGCTCGGCGCTGCGGCTGGCCGGGCCGTTCCAGTTGTGGCCGGCCGTCTTGATGGTCAGCTCGCCCGGTCCGCCGATTTCGGGCGTGCCGCCCTTGAGGCTGATGTAGGCGCCGCCCGAGTTGACGAGCAAAATCTCCTCGGCCATGACGATCACGCGGCCCCTCGCGCTGATCTTGACGTCCTTGGCCGAGTCGATCTGCGTGCTGTCGTGCTGGCTTTGCAGCAGCACCTTGCCGTGGTTGGCGATCGCCGCCAGCCCGTCCTGTTGCGAAAACAGCGAGATGCCCTTGCCGGCGTTGACGTTGCAGCGCTGGCCGGCCGTCATCTGCAGGTGTTGCTGGGCCACCGTGTCGATGTTGCTGGCGGCGTAGCTGACGATGGCCTTCGAGCTGGCGAAGCTGATGCCGTCCGGCGCCGTGACGCCGACCACGGCGGCGCCGCCGCCGGCGCCCCGGGGCGCGGTGTTGCCGCCGTTGTCCCATTGCTTGATGGCCGATTGCAACTCGTCCTGCGCCTTGTCGTCCACCGGCAGGCCCTGCTGCGCGGCGGCGTACTCGCCCAGCGAGCGGAACAGGTCGACGCAGTCCTGCATCAGGGCCAGGTAGTCGGCGCGGTCGAGCTGCTTGCCGCCGCCGCCGAGCCGCTTCCAGGCGCTCAGCAG
>NZ_FOTW01000074.1 GCF_900114705.1 Rugamonas rubra | reverse complement strand
TTCAGGTAGCCCCTGGCCACGCCGGCTCCGCCGATGTGGATTTCGCCCACCGCGCCCGGCGGCACCAGCTGGCCCAAGCGGTCCAGCAGGTAGACCCGCGTGTCGGCGATCGGCCGGCCGATCGGCAGCGGCGCCGCCTGGTCGAAGCCGGCGGAAATTTCGCAGGTGGTGGCGAAGGTGGTCGTCTCGGTCGGCCCGTAGCAGTGCACCAAATGCTGCGGCCCGCCCTGCGCCAGCAGGCGCGCGAAGGCGGCCGGGTCGGCCCGTTCGCCGCCGCACATCAGGTAGCGCAGCCCGGCCAGCGCCTCGGGGATCGCCCGCGCGTACTGGTTGAACAGGGCCGTGGTCAGGAACATCGCCGTGATGCGGCGCTCCTTGAGCAGGCGCGCCAGCCGTTCCGGCGCCAGCAGGGTGGCCGCATCGACCACCACCAGCCGCCCGCCGTTGAGCAACGGCGCCCACACGTCCATGGTCGCCGCGTCGAAGGCCGGGTTGGCGGCGAAGGCCACCCGGTCGCCGCCGTCGAAGGCGGCGTAGCCGTTGTCGACGACCACCCGCGCTATCGCCCGGTGCGGCACCATCACGCCCTTCGGCATGCCGGTCGAGCCGGAGGTATACATCACGTAGGCGATCGCTTCGGGGTCGGCCTTCAGGTCCGGGTTGTGGCTTGGCCAGGCGGCGTGCCAGTTCGGCGCGTCCACCTCGGCCACGCCCTGCCCCGCACCTGGTGTCGCGTCGAGATCGAGACGCCGCCAGCCGGCCGCTTCCGGCAGCTTGCGCTGGCGGCTGGTCAGCACCACGACGGCGCCGCAATCGGCGATCAGCGCCGCCTGCCGTTCCGCCGGAGCCTCCAGATCGAGCGGCACGTAGAAGGCGCCGCACTTGAGGATGGCCAGTTGCGCCACCACCAGCAGCATCGAGCGCGCCAGCAGCACGGCCACCGCCGCGCCGGGGCGCACGCCGTCCGCCGCCAGGCGATGCGCCAAGCGGTTGGCCTGGGCGTTCATTTGTCGATACGTCAAACGGCGGCCGTCCTGTTCCACCGCCACCGCCGTCGGCGTGCGCAGCGCCTGCCGCTCGAACAGCTGGTGGACGCAGACGGCCGGTGCGGCCGCGCACGGCGCGTCGTTCCACGCCACCAGCAGTTGCTGGCGCTGCGCCTGGTCGAGCAGCTCGATGCGCTCGATCGCCTGCCTGTCGTCGCGGCCCATGCCGGCCAGCATGCTGCGCAGGGCCGCCAGATGGCGCTCCACCGTGGCTCGTTCATACAAGGCGGTGGCATAGCCAAGCACGCCGGCGATGGCGCCGTTGGGCTCCTCGCGCAGGCTCAGCGTCAGCTCGAACTGGGTGCCGTGCGCGCCGTCGTCCGGCAGCGCCTCCAGCATCAGTCCGTCCAGCGCCGGCGCGGCGCCGGCCGCGTTCTGCCAGGCGAACATCAGCTGGAACACCGGGTGGTGGGCCAGCGAACGCTCGGGCTTGAGCACCTCCACCACCTGCTCGAACGGCACGTCCTGGTGGCTCTGCGC
Organism: Rugamonas rubra; assembly: GCF_900114705.1. Lineage (GTDB taxonomy): Bacteria > Pseudomonadota > Gammaproteobacteria > Burkholderiales > Burkholderiaceae_D > Rugamonas > Rugamonas rubra. Next base: position 101 of record NZ_FOTW01000074.1, on the reverse strand, counting down.
CTCCAGCACGCGCCGGCGCACCGTGGCCAGCCAGTCGCCGACCGTCGGCTCGCCGCCCAGCTCGAGGCGCAGCGCCAGCGTGTTGACGAAGAAGCCGATCA
>NZ_FOTW01000043.1 GCF_900114705.1 Rugamonas rubra | reverse complement strand
CGCTGGGGTCGATTGCTCCCCTTACCGTGCAACAGCGGCCGGGTGGTCGCGGTGAGGTTCCCGGCCGCTGCCGAGGAATTGTCGAGGATGGCCTCGACGTCGCGGATCGTGTCGGCTTCCAGCGCGAACGCGCCCGCTGACCGGGCGGCCTCGTTGAGCTCGGCGGCGGTCGAGGTCAATCCGGCCCGCAGGATCGGCAGGTACTTCGCGCCCAGCTCACGAACGACGTCGGCGGTCCCGGCGAACAGCTCTTGCTGCGTGGCCTGCTGGAGTTCTTCCCAGGCGGGCGCCAGGTCCCGTGCGGCGATGGCAGTCTCGCGTGCGGCGGGGGCGAGTTCTTCGAGCGCTTCGGCGAACTTCGCCGGATCGTCCATGCTCGCCAGCGCGTCGCCGAATCCCTGCGCGCCGAGCGTGGCGGCGCCGAAGGCCACCCCGCCGGCCGTCAGGAGCGCGGGAAACAGCAGCAGCGAGCCGGACGCCGCGGCCACGCCCGCGACCAACCCGGACACCGCGGAGCCCGCCAGCGATGAGGCGGCGGAGAACGCGCCCATCCGCACCGCAGCCGCGGCCAGTACTTCCGAGCGACGCCCGAAGCGGCGTAGACCGCTCTCGGTGTCGCCGAGCTGCTTACGGGCCTTGACCAGTGCGCGGGTCCACTGCGAGGAATCGAGGCGGAGGTACCCGACCAGTTCACCAACGGTCAACGCCATGCCGGGCACCTCCGCTATTCAGTTGGTTTTCAGTTGTCCCGGTTTCTCATCCGGGGGTGAGAGAGCGCGGGCGAGGCGGGATTCGCACGACAGGAGTCCGACGATCCGGCACCGCAGCCACCGCCACGAGCGGGCCCGCAGCACACCGGATTCGACGTCGATGCCGTAGAACTCGTGCAGGTCGGCCTCGATCAGCTGCCAGTGGCCGAGGACTTCCCGCCAGCTGTGGCCCTGGCCGCCTTGCGGCTCCGGCTCGTACCACTCGGCGAGCCCGGTCGCGGGGTCGATCGGGCCGCCCGCCGCTGCGCCCGATTCCCCGCCTGCGGTTCCGGGCGGCCACCCGCCGCCCAGTACGCCTCAGCCTGTTCCGCGCCGACGGTCCAGTGCAGAAACGCCGTCATCCCAGCGAGCTTGATCCACGGCCACGGCACAGCATCGGCGAACAGCTCGTCGTAGACCGCACCGAGCGCGGCGCGGTACATGTCGAGCTCGGCGGCGTCCGACAGCAGTTCCTCGGACGGGGCTGGCGCGTCGGCGTCGGCCTGGACTGCGGCGGCGGCGCCGAGCATCCAGTCGGAGAGGTGCTGCAGCCGCAGCCCGGTCTCGGCGTCCGGCGGCTCGACCCTGTAGGTCTTGCCCCGGATCGGCACCGACAGGGTCGGATCGAGGAACTCCCCGAGATCCTGCAACGCCATCACGCACCACCACCAGCGGGCGGAGTCGTACCCGGGTTGGTGATCTCCACCGGCGCACCCTGGCCGAGCAGGGTGAAGGTGAACGGCTCCAGGTCGGTCACCCCGCCGCCCTTCTCGAACTCCGACACGGTCGCGGTGCCTTCGTAGGCATCCGGGGAGCCGTCCCGCCGGTACCACCGCACCCGGATGTTGGCGTCAAACCCGACGATGCGGGCGGCCTTGCGGATGATCTCCTGCCCGGGGTCCGGGGTGAACGTGGTGTCGTCGGTGCGCTTGCGCTTGCCCTCGCACTCCAGCGACCACGTGCGCTGCGTGACGACCGAGCTTCCCCAGCCATCGGAGTCGAAATCGCCGTCGTCCTCGGTGTTGTCGTCGCTGGTCTCCGAGAACGAGGTCAAGCCCTTGACGGGCACCCACGTCGGGGTCGTGCCGCTGGAGTCCTCGACTTCCAGCGTCCAGTCCTTCGCGAGCAGTGAGCGCATGGCGGCGCCTCCTAAGTGCGGTTGGGGGTCGGGTGGTGGGCGGTGAGCTGGTAGTTGGTGACGTGCTCGTACCGGCCGGACTCGTCACGGCCCATCGGCGCCGATCCGGTGAGCTCGACCAGGTGCACGACGACGCCGTCGAGCTGCAGGTGCGCGGCACCGACCAGGGCGTCGAACGCGGCGTCGGTGAGGTCGAGCGCGTCGCGCGGGTCCGGCCCGGCGGAGCGGGCACGCACCTGCAGGCCGACGATGTCGTCGGCCTGGCTGGGGTCGGCCACCATCAGGTACGGGGTGAGCGCCACGATCCGGGACGGGGACTGCGGAACCGCGCCGATGACGATGCCTGTCTCGTGCTCGGGGTAGATGCCGGACGGGCGGTAGGTGCCGACGTCGTGGTCGGCGAGGTACTGGGCCAGGCCGTGAGCGAGGTCGCGGGTCCAGCTCATGACAGCGACCGCCGGATCTCGGCGGCGACCAGGTCGGCGACGGTGTCGCGTTCGGAGGTCATGGGGCGTTCGAGGTACTTCGCGGACCGCCCGGCGTCGTGCTTCCACGTGAGCTCTTCGTGCTGGCGGACCGCGTACACGGTGTCGTAGGAGACCGCGGCGGTCAGGTCGTTCTCGTCGACGCTGGCGACGCCGGAGCGTTCGAGGGTGCCCTCTTCCAGCGGGACGAGCTGCCGGGAGGCGCCGAGGATGTGCTCGGCGGCCTGGCGGAGCCCGGCCACGGCGCCGGAGTGCTGGCGGGCGGTCACGGTCGGCCCGTTCCAGTCGAGCCGGGTGCGCATGGCCATCAGGTCAACACCACTTCCAGGTGCGAGGGAACGGGGAGTCGGCGGCCGTCGCGCCGCTTCGCGGTGATCACCGTCGACCGGGTGCCGTCGGCCAGCGTCACCCGCGAACCCGCGGGAGCCACTGTGGACAGCGGGGCGTAGAGGGTGGTTTCGCTGACCACCTCCGCACCCGCTTCGTTGCGGACCAGGCGGCGGGAGGCGTCGACGACCGCGCGCACGGTGACGGGCGGGCCGAACACATCGCCGTAGGCGCCGCTGCCCTCGTACGGCTCGATCGTGACGGCCTGCCCGGCTTGGGCGAGCAGCCATCGGGGGATACCGGCCACCGGTTCACCACCTCCCGGTCAGGGTCGGGTGACGACACCGGGTAGCAGCCCGGCCAGCTGCAGCGGGCGCACCACGGAGTCTGGTGGGCTCGTCGAACCGGGCGCCGCGGTGTGGCCGGCGCCGCGGGTGAGGTTGATCGAGCCGATACTCACGCTCGACCACTGCCCAGCATCTCCGTGCTCGTCGCCGGTTTCCAGCCAGTGCAGCGCCAGCGCGCACGTCGCCGACCGGAAGGCGGTGGCGTGTTCGGTGGCGGCGGGCATCCCGTCGTCGAGCACGGGATAGACCGCGGTGAGCGTCAGCAGCTCGACGGCTTCGGACGCGCGCGCGAGTAGGCGGGAGGCTTCCGGCTCGGCCGGTATCTCGACGCCAGGCGGGGCGTAGGCCGTCAGGTCGTCGCGGGTGGCGTACACGCGCGGCACCGGTCAGCCCTCGTCGTCGTGGTAGAGCCGGGCGAGGTCGTCGCGCGTCAGCGATTCGGCGTCATCCTGCGGCATGCCGCGGGCGATGGCGTAGGCGACCCAGTCGGCCTTCCGGGCAGTCCGGCTCGGTCGCTCGATGTCCGGGGAGTCCTGCGCCTGGTGCTCGTCGAGGGCCTGGTCGTCGCCGATGGTGTAGCCGTGGCGGCGGAAGTAGGCCAGCGCCGCGGGGTCGGTGGTCTCGCCGCGGCCGTCGATCAGGGCGACGCCGACGACGGTGCCGGTGTAGTTGGTGGGAGCGATCACGGTGGGCATGGGGTGCCTCCAGGTGAGAACGGGGGCGCAGGACACCCCGGGAGCGGGTTGGGGTGTCCTGCGCGCCGGGGTGGTCAGCTGCCGGTGCCGGCCGGGGTCTGGACGGTGACGCGGAACGCCCCGACGGAGCGGGTGCGCTTGACCACGACCGCGACCGGACCCATCTCGACCTCGCCCGTCTTGACCGCACCGGCCGAGGCGAAGTCGGGCAGCCACGTCTTGACCAGCTCGCCGGGGGTCGACACGGCGTGCACGCCGTCCAGGCCGAACCGCACCGCGTACAGCGACGTGGTGCCGCTGGTGGCATCGGTGCCGATGATCGGCTCAGCCGAACCGGCCTTCTCCTGCGGGTTGACCAGCGGGATACCGCGGTAGCGCTCGACTTCGACACCGAAGGCGTTCGGCGACCGGTCGTAGTAGCCGGCGCGGCGGGCCAGCGACCGCAGCCGCGCGATGCCCTTGTCGCTGCCGAGGATCATCGTCGGCAGCCCGTCGAGGGTGTCGATCCACTCGTCGAGCTCGTCGAGGGCATCGTGCCGGGCGTCCTCGCTGGCCAGATCGGCCCAGGACGTGGCCGCGGTGCGCTCGGTGACCGTGCCGGTCACGGCCTTGTCGAGGCCGTCGAATCCGTTGGCCTCCACGGCCTGGTCGCCGTTGATGAAGCTGTCGGAGAACTTCGCGCGGGTGGCCTTGATCAGCTGGCTGATCTGGTAGGACACCTCGTTGGTGGCCGACGGTCCGAGGTTGCCGAGCACCCGGTCGACCTCGAATGCCCCGCCCAGCGGGGTCAGGTCCACGCTGTAGCGCTCGCGCTTGGCCTCGGCCTTGCTGTACTCGGTGTTGTAGGCGCGGAAGTCGGCGCCGCGCTCGGTGATGTGCCGGGTGTAGGAGTAGGTCAGGGTGGCACCGCCACCCACCGGCGAGACGGCCGGGTCGAACGACAGAGCGTCGAGAATGGCCGAGCTCTTGCGGAACTCGTCGATGACCGTCAGGTCGACGTCGTCGGTGGTGTTCTTCGCGGCGTCAGCGAGGGTGATCGCCATCGGTTTCTCCTTGCGGGTCAGGCGCGGCCGTAGCGTGCGGCCACTGCGTCAGTCAGGGATGCGGGTTTGCCTGTGCCACCGGTCCCGCCGGTGTGCTGGCTGCTGCTGCGTGCGGGCGCCTGGCCTGCTGCGCTGAGTCGGGGGTTGTCGGCGACGGCCTTCTTGATGGCCTCGCCGACCTTCGCGGTGAAGTCCTCGGCCGCGGGGTCGAGCTTGTCGAGCTTGGACAGGAAGGCGCGGGAGTCGGTGAGCGCGGTCGGGTCGGCGCCGTGCTTGGCGGCGTTCTTCCAGACGGTCAGCTCGACGGCGGCCTCGCGGGCGGCCGTGGTCTGGGCGTCGCGCTCGGCGGTGAGCTGCTCGGCGAGCTTGGCCGGGTCGGCCGGTTCGTCGTCGGCGATCAGGCCGAGCGCCCGCCCGATGGTCTGCGCGAGCTCGGTGCGCGCCTCGTCGGCGGCCTGCTGCTTGGCGTTGGTGCGGTCGCTGGCGTTCTCGGAGCGCAGCTTGCGCACCATCGCGGCCAGCTTCGCCGGTTCGAGGGCGGCCAGCTCGTCGCCGTCGCCCTGGTCCTGGCCGCCGTTGCCGTCCTTGCCGCTGTCGCCGGGCGGCGGCTGCTGCTGGCCCTCATCGGGGGTGGGCGGTTGATCGCCGGTGTCCCCGTCCCCTTCACCGTTGCCGCCAAGGACAGGCCAGATCGGGCCGCGCGAGGTCCAGCCGAGCGCGCGCAGTCCGGTCGCGGGGTGGATGGGCAGGTTCTCGAGCATGGGCGGCCTCCTGGGCGCGGGGTTGACGGTGCCCGGCACCTGGCCAGGCAGAAACGCAGGAACCCCGGACACATCAGATGTCCGGGGTTCCTGTCGGGAAGTGGATTCGTTGCTACGGCGTGGGCTCGGGGCCCGGTTCGCCGAGGGTGTAGGGCTGCCAGCGCTCGGGGTCGAGCACGTCGGCGGCGGGGACGCCGCGGCTGTGCAGCTCCACCAGGCGGGCGACGACGTGCCCGTGCACGCGGGAGATCAGACCCGCGGGCACGTCTGCGGAGGGTTCGGCCGGCCACCATCCCGCGCAGCGGTCGCGGTCGGTCCAGATCCAGCCGAGCGTGTGCCCGGCGACGAGCACCGGTGCCGCGACGGTCCGGCCCGCGGGGCTGGTCGGGTAGGTGTTGATGCCGCCGACCTTGCGCGGGGCCATGCCGTCGTCATCCCACCGGCTGCCCGGCGGCGGTGGTGGAAGCACGCTCATCGGTACCCCTTGTCGACGTCGTTGTACGGATCGGGCTGCCAGTTCGCCGGCGGGTTCCAGCCGTCGGGCACGACTTCGCATTCGATGTACCAGGTGCCGCGGCGTTGGTAGGCGGCGTGGATGACGTAGCGGGTGCCGCGGTTGAGCAGGATCTCGCGCTCACTGGTGCCGAACTTGCTGATGGGCATGACGTTCATCGCCCGAGCACCGGTAGGGATGCGGAAGGCGAACACCACCGCGCCGCCGAACGCCGCGCGCGAGCCGATCGACGTGGACAGGTAGCCGCCATCGGTGTGCACGCTGCCGACCAGCGCGGCGATCGACTTCGGGTCGTTGATGTCGGCGCCGAGGGTGGACAGGATCGACGGACCCGAGCCGCGGAACGCCAGGATCGACTCGGCCAGCTCGGCCTTGGCGAACGCCTTGTCGAGGTGGCCGACGATTCGGTCAAGCCACGCCTTGCTGTTCGCGGGCTGGTAGCCGCGCAGCGCGTTGTTGATCTCCCGGTACGCCGAACCCGTGTAGGTGCTCACCGACTCCCTCTCGGGCTTCGTCAAATCCCCTGGTAGCGGCATGTTCTTCATCGCCCATTTTACGGCTTCGCCGTTGTCGTCGAAGCGCAATCCGGCGCGCATCCCCGGCAATGCCGGAGACGATCCGGGCAGCGCCCAGCCAGGCTGGGCGCGGGCTTCCAACTCGCTCCACAATGCGCGCAGCGTGGCGGCACGGGCGGCCGGGTCGCGCTGCTGGCCGAGGCGCCGCCGGACGTACTTGACCGGGTCGGCGTGCTTGGCCAAGCGCTTGACGAACGACGCGAAACCCGGTGCGGTCGAGCCTTCCTCGGCCAGCTGCTCGAACCGGGCGAGCGCGGCGAACGCCTCGCGGCGCTCCTCACCTTCGGCAGTCAGCGCGACGTTGAGCAGCTCGTCGGCGGTCAGCTCGTCGTCGACGTCCAGCAGCCGGGCGAGCCCGGCCTCGCCCGGCTCCGGCGGAGCAGGCTCGGCAACGGCGGCCGGGCCGAGCTCGGGCACGGGTTCGGCCCGGCGCTCCGGAGACAGCTCGGCGTGCTGCTCGTCGCGGTGTGCTCTGCGCTGGCCGAGTAGGTCGAGCTGGCCGGGGTCGTTGACCACCGACGCGACGTCCCGTTCCGCGTCGTGCTGGTGCGGCTTGCGCTGCTGCGGCGGGCCGCCATCGAGCGGCACGTCGACCAGCGGCGCGACCTCACCGGCCGGGCGGGTCCCGGGCTTGCCGACGTTCCCGGCGCCGAGCTGCTCCCGGTACCGCAACCGCTTCAACTCGGGGTGGGCGTCGAGGTGCTCGCGCATCTCGGCCTGCCAAGCGCGGACCTTCTGACTGGCGGCCTTGCGGGCGGGCTCGTCGAGGGCGACGGCCTGGCGCTGCTTGTGCTTACGGATCTCCCGTTCGATCGCCCGCTGACGCTGCCGCGCCTTGTCCCCCTCGGGGTCGGCGGTCGGCTGCGGCGGAGGTTTGGTGACCCCGGGCAGGAACGCCGAGACGCTGTGACGGCAGTTCGGGTGGAACAGCCCGGCCAGCTGCGCCCCGGCGAGCGTGTCGACGACCTCGACCTCGACCGGGGCGTCGGTGAGCTGGTGCGGAACCTGCACGCGCCCGGTCGGCCCGGTGCCCAACCGCAGCACCCGGCCCTCGAACGGGCGGCACAACACGCACTCCTGCGGCGCATTGGACACGTAGACCAGGGACACCCCGGCGGCGTGCAGCCGGTCGGTCTGGCCCTGCACGGCGGCGCGCTGAGCGACGGTGCGGGTGGCCATCTCCACATAGGACGACAGCCGCCAGCGGCGCCCAGCCCGGTCGGTGAACCCGGTGATACCGCGATCGACGAACCGCTGCCACGCGGCCTGCGCGGCCTGGCGGCGGGTCTGCGTGCCGGTCAGCGTGCGGGCGGTCGCAGCGGCGATCACACCCCGGTAGACGTCGACGACATCGCGCAGCACGTTGCGGGACCGCTGGCCAACATCGGCGTGCACCGCGGCTGCGAGGGCTTCCACCGCGCCGAATCCCGGAACTTCCTCGGCAGCCTGCTTCGCCGCAGCGGACAGGCCGGAGTGCGGGAACCAGCGGGCGGGCAACTCGGCCAGCGCCGAAGACCATCCGGCGCGGAACGCCTCGGCCGCGGCCTGGCGGGTCGCGGCCGAGCTGTCGGCCTGCAGCCCAGCGAGCACGGCCTGCGCGGAGGCGCGCAGGGCCCGCACCGCGGCGAGCTTCCGCTCAGCCCACACCGGGGCCGGCATGTCCGCGTCGAGGTCGCCATCGAGGTGCTTGGCGATCAGCTGGGCGAGCGCGGTCTCGGCCTCGCGGTAGAGCTGGGCGACGGTAGCGGCGATCTCGTCGAGGTACTCCGGGTCGACCGCCACCGCGCACCACCCCCGCTACGGCTCGACGGACGCGGCTTGCCGCAGGATCTCGGCCGGATCGGGCTCGACCGCTCCAGCTTCGGAACGAATGCGTGCGACCTCGGCAGCGACGTCGGTCTCGTCCCAGTCCGGGTGCACCATGCGCACCCGGACCTCAGTGCTCGCCGTCTCGGCCCGGTACAGCGTTTCGGCGGTGCGGGCGAGGGCTTCGGGGTCCGGCTGTGACCGCGGCGGAAACTCCACCGCGGGCACGTCGCCTGCAGCGATGCCGGGGCCGCGGAACACTTCGCGGTCAATGTCGAGCAGTGCGGCGGTGATCTGCGACAGCCCGGCCGACCAGTGAAGCGCCTTCTTGTGCCGGGTGCGCTCGGAGATCCGTTCGCGGGCGTTGACCTCGGTCGCGGTGATCGAGGTGTCGCCGTCCTGGTCGCCGAACGTCGCGGGGGAGTAGCCGGCGGAGCGCAGCGCGGCGCGTACCAGTTCATCGACGGTCTCGCGATGCTCGGCCACTCGGATCGCGAACTGCGACAGGGTGATCTCCGGCCCGGAGTTGCCGCGGCTCACGGCGTTGATCTCGGTGAACAGCTCGCGCTCATCATCGAACGACGCACCTGCTCCGGGGCCGTTGTTGTCGAGGTAGCCGGTCGGCACGATCAGCCGGGCTTTCGCGAGCCGGATGTCGCGCATCCACGACGAATACGCCTCGTCGATCGCGTCGAACAGCGGCTCCACGCTGTCGAAGTCGCTGCGGCCGAGAGGGGCGAGGCCGGGTTTGCCGCGCCACGCCCGGTTGGGGCGCAGGTTGGGCACGTACGTGGCGGTGAGCCGGTGGGTACCGGTGGCGATCGCGCCGGTGGAGTCGATGACGTCGGCGGCCCACGCGGTGGCCGGATGCTCGCGCAGGTCGCGCTGTTCGCCGAGCTCGGTCGTGCTCCCGGCATGCAGCGCGTGGACGATGCGGCCGGGTTCGTGGCGCTCCAGGTGCCGCCACACCGTGTTCCCGTCCTCGAGGACGGTCGACCAGAACGTCACGGCAGTGAGCTGCGACCACCGCCACTCCGGTACTGCGGCGTCGGCGTGCACCGTGTCGATCACCGGGTGCGCGGCCAGGTCGGCGTCCCACACCACGCGCAGGTACACCCCGCCGAGCGCGGCGGCGACCTCGGCAGCCTCCAGCAGGCCGCTGTGGACCAGCGGCGAGTGCAGGATCGCGTCGAGCCGGTCCTGCGCGGCCGGGTTGGTGACGGTGAGGCGCGGCGGCTCGGCGAACAACAGGTCAGCGCTGGCGGTGGCGATGTCGGAGGCCAGCGGCACATGCAGCCGCGCCGGACGTGTCGCCGCCGGTGTCGGCCTTCCCCAGAAGAACCGGCCGAGCGCGCCGACCAGTCCACCGCGGTACTGCGACGGGCGGGTACGCGGCACGCTGGAGCCGTAGAGCTGGGCGAGGCCGTCGGGGTTGCCGACGTACCAGGCGTCCCACTCGTCCATGCGGCGCTGCGCGACGTCGAACGGGGCCGGGGGCCAGGCGGTGGGCACAGGGTCACCTCCTGATGATCAGACGGGGATGGTGCGGCGCCACAGGCTTTCGGTCGTGACGATGGCGTAGCGCCCGGCGTCCAACGAGTGGTCGGCGGTCTTGACGGGCTTGTCCTCGCCCTTGTCGGTGGCGGTGTCGTCCCAGCTGTAGCCGGGCGCTTCGGTGATCCAGCCGCGGCAGCGATCGGACACCCGCAACCGGCCAGCACCCAGCAGGGTCGCGACGGTGCGGATGCCGTAGGCGACGTCGTTGTCGGCGGCCTGCGTGACGGTGCCGTCCTGGTGCAGCTGCACCCGGAACGATGCGGCGGCCGGGTCGGCCACAATCCACTGCGGACGCAACCCCTGCTGCGTCGGGTGGTGCTCGCCATCCAGCCACGCGCGGATCTGCGCGGACAGCTGGGCGTCGGTGAGCCGGTTCTGCGCGTGGGCGGGGTCGTGGCGCCACTCGTCGAGCAGGTAGAGCCGCTGGTCGACACCCTGGCCGAGCATGATCGCCGACGTGGCGTTGGTGGTGCCGTAGTCGATCCCGACCGCCAGCACCCGCGCCATCTCCGGCAGCTCGGACCAGGCGACGACGTGCTCGTCGGGGTTCCACATGTCGTAGATCGCGCCTTCAGCGGCGACCCACTCGCCCAAGATGAAGCGGCGGAACCACAACCCGGTGTACTCGCGGCGAATCGCAGCCTTGTAGTCACCGGACAGGGCGGGGTTGTCGTCGAGCTGGAAGAAGAACCCGCGCCAGTCCGGCAGCTCGGCCAGCCGGTCGAGGTACTTCCGTTTCAACCAGTGCGCGGGGCTGTCGGGGTTCGTGGTGCCGAACAGCTGCGCACCGGGCACAGACATGCGGCCGAGCAGCTGCACGAAGAACTGCTCGTCGACGACGGTCACCTCGTCCACGTACGCGCCAGCGCACGTCAACCCGCGCAGCACCTTCTCGGCCTTCGCGTCCGAGGCACCGAGCACGTAGACGGTGCGGCCGAGGATCGACGCCGTCGGCGCCCCGCTGGTGTAGCGCACCTGGTCGGCCAGCGGCCCGAACAGCGACGGGTCTTGCAGCGGCGCGAACACGTTGCGCGCCGCGCTGTCTCGGGTTCGCCCGACGACGACCAACTGCCCGCCGAACGGGGCCGTCGAGACGTACACCAGCCAGCGAAGCAGCGACGCGATGGTCTTGCCGGAGCGGATCGCGCCCGACCAGATGTTCACGCGCGCCGCGGACTCGCGCAGCGACTCGACCTGACGGCCGGACAGCGGGAGCTCGGGGCTACCCATCGCCGTTGGCCGGCGCCTTGATGCCGAGGGCTTCGGCAAGGTTGCCGAGCATCGAGCGAGCGGCCTCGGCCTGGCCGGATGCGTTGGCCTCGGCCAGCTTCGCCGCGGTGGCGATGTGCGCCGCGGCAGCGCCGGAGAGGTGCCGTTCATCTTGGGCGGGCACGTGGTCGAGGGTGCGGGTTTCGATGCCGTTGACGGTGGTGGCGGTGAACCGGTACCGGTCGGCTTCGAGGCGGTCGTACAGGGCTTCGGCGCGGGCCAGGGCGCGGCCTTCCAGCGCGACGCGGCGGGCGCGGTTGTCGATGGCCTTGGCGGCCGAGGCGGCGGCGGTCTTGGTGCGGTCGAAGGACAGACCGAGCTCGCGGGCGAGCTTGGACACGGTCGAGGGCGAGCGACCCAGTGTTTTCGCGATGTCGTTGCGGGTCTTGCCCTGCTCGTGCAGCTCGCGAACGCGAGCCCGATCTGCGTCGGTGATCGGGTCAGAGGCGCGAGGCATGTGCGCATCACCTACCCCTGACATGCGAAAAGCCCCCGAGCCGATGCGGCCGAGGGCTGATTGCGGACACACTTCTACCCGCTGAAAGGTGATCTAAGCAGAAGTGGCAGAGGCTGTCAAATGGCGTCGGCTGCCACTTCGGCGGGTGGTGGTGGCGAGGATCTGCGCGCACTGCTGGGCGTCGTAGAGCGGCCGACCGGTGCGGTCGCGGTCGGCGACGGGGCAGGCGCCGCGGATGGTGTGCACGGAGCGGCCGGTGAGCCGGGCGAGGCTCGACCGGTCGACCAGGGTGCGGCCGTTGACGCGGCGGACGATCGGCGGGCGACTCATTCCGCGTTGTCCTCGAAGAGGCTTTGGCCGTGTCCGACCTTGTGCCGGACGTCTCGGGCGAACTCGCTTACCTGCTTGCTCAGTTCGAAACCGCCCAGGTCCCGGATTGCCTTCGAGCTCGCCTCGATCTGGTCGACGATGACCAGGGTCAGGTATTCCTCGCGACTGTCGATCATCGTGCCTGTTCCTCCGGTTTGTCGGTGTGTTCGCGGGCGAGACGATCGGCGGCGACGGTCCACGGGTTGGTGTGGCTGGCGCCGTCCTGAATTTCTGCGATGACTACGCGCAGAGCTTCCCACGCCAGACCGTCAGGGATACCGAGCTCGGCCATGCGGGTCCAGAACTGGGCTTCGGCGGCCTTGGCGGTCTTCATGCTCGCGCGCAGCTGGTCAACGTCGGGAGTGATCATGGGCCGGATCATGCTGCTGTTGGCGGTGCTGCTCCAGCGCGACACGGCGGGCGCACGGGTGAGGTCGCTCGATCATGCGGCCCCGGTCATCTCGAACGCGGCGCGCTGTCCGAGGTCGAGCAGGTCCAGGCCGTCGCGGTAGCGGACGATTGGCGGGCGGGTCACTGATCCCCCCGGCTCCGGTTGATGCGGCGTGCGATGTCGAGCGCGTACGGCAGCCGCATCGCCTGCGCTTCCCATTCCAACCACGCGGCCAACGGCTCCGCGAGGGTGGGGGACATGGTGGCGATCCAGCGGGCATCGGTCATGCTCTGGGGATCATCGACCTCGCCAGTCAGGGCGACGGTTGTAGCTGTCTTCCCGGCGGGCCCGGCGAATACAGCCTCTTCGAACCGAAGCGTCTCCGGTTCGCGGTAGTACTTTTCGGGGTTGTACCGCCACGGTCCGGGAGTCGCCTTGGCGGCCAGTTCGCGCAGGGTCGCGGCGGCCTGGCGGAGCTCTACCTCTGGGGGCACAACCTCGTACCCGATCTCTTCGGCACGCTGCCTGGCGGCGTCGCTCTGCTGCTCGGTGTCTTCCGGGAAGCTGCTGGGGTCGGCGCGCTGGTAGTTCCGGTTGTTGTCCTCGTTGTTGGTCATGCTGCTCCCGTCAACTGGCATGCGAACTGCTGCCCGAGGTCGAGCAATGCAAGGCCATCGTAGGAAGTGCCACAGACACCGCAGCGGACCGCGATGGTGTCGGCGTCGCCGACTGGCCACAGCGAGCCGATGCAGTCCGGGCAGGGGGCGAGCGGCCGAGTGGAGTCACCGGCGAGCCGCCGTAGCTGGGCGTGAAGCTCGCGGAGGTCATCGGCGAGGTCATCGGCCCAGACCTGCCGGGTGCACCAGTCGATGTATCCGCGCAGCCACCCGGTGCCCCTGGTGATCGTCAGGTCCCGGGGCGGCGCGTGGTGGTTCGCGTCGAGCCGCAGCAGCTCGGAATGCACCCAGCCGCACAAGCGGTTCACGGTGCCGAGGATGGAGCGGGTGGCGTCGTCGACGTCGTCGGGTCCGATCACGTGGCCGACGCTGCGCGGGTCGAGTGCGGCGATCACGTCGAGCCGGGCCGGTGGCCGGCTGCCGTAGCCACGGGAGCGCCGACCGCCGTCACCGCCGCGGCCCGGTGCGGCGGTGAGGGTGGCGGCGTAGTCGTCGATCTCGCGGAGCCAGCAGCGCATCCGCTCGGCGCAGGGCTCGCAGGTGTAGCGGCCGGGCTCGGCGGCACGTGGGCAGCGGTCGACGATGCAGGGGGTGGTGTGGTCGTGCACGGTGTCACCTCCGGGGCGGGGCCCGGCCAGCAGGGGCGGATTGCTGGCCGGGCGGGCGGTTCAGCTGCGGGTGCCGCGGGCGGACAGGGCGGCGGCGGTGAACTGCTCGTGTTCGGTGTCGGCGAGGTCGGTGATCGTGGCGAACTCGCCGATGTCGTGCACCGGCCTGACGCCTTGCTGTCGGGCCAGCTCGGCGAGGTCTGCGGCGTCGGCTTCACGAACGGCCGGGTGCCCCATCACGCGGCCCACGTCGGCGAGTGGCTGCCGCGGCCAGCTGGCAACCTGGCTACTGCCGTACCCGTCGCCGCCGCCGTTCTCCGCAGCGGAAAGCTCGAACCAACTGGCGTCCGGATCGTCGAACCGTGCACCGTCGAGCCGGATGACTCGGCGTGCGTTCGGGTCGTCTGGGGCGTCGTCGGGGTGCACGCGGACTGTGCCGATCGGGTCGGCGGAGGGGCCTTCGAACTGGTCACCGCCAGGGGTGTGCACAATCTGCCCACCCTTTTCGGCGACCTGCTCGGCATGGGTGTCGATCGCAAGATCCTGTCGCAGCTGCTCGATCTGGCTCTCGATGCTGACGACCACACCGCGCAGATTCTCGATCTGCTCGTTCAACGCCTCGTGACGCCGGGCGCACGCGGCGTCGAGCTCGCCGACCACTTCGGCTCGGCGGCGTCCCTCGCTCCACGCTGCGATGCTCGCAGCCAGCGGGTTGGTGGTGGTCACGCGGAGTCCTCCGTTTCGTCTCGGTCGCGTTGTTGGCGGACCCACTCGACCGGGTCGAGCCCACCGGTCCAATCGGGGCCGAGGATTCCGGCGATGTCGTCGAGGCTGATAGGCCGAGCAACGATCAGCACCAGGGCAGCGCGCTGGCCGAGCACGATCTCGGGCATGTGCTTGGTCATGAGCTCGGGGGTGTCGTCGGCGACCACTCCGGCGTCCACAAGCCCGTCGCAGCAGGCTTTCAGCGTGGGCACGAGGTTGTCGGCGTCGCGGCGGCGCCGGTCGGTGACGGTCCACACCAGACGGACCGTGCAGCGGTCGAGCGCGGGAATCTGCTCAACGCGGGCGAGTTTCGCGGCGTCGCCTCGTACCTGTTTGGTGACGCGGGCGCGGGCGTGGTGGTGCATGCGCTGGTTGGCGGTGAGCGGCGGGCGCTGATACGGCAGGTCGAGCCGGTACGTGGTCGCGGTGGTCATCGGGCGCCGCCGAGCTTGTCGGCGATGGTGCGGCGGACGGTTTCCATGCACGTCGTCCAGCCGTCGGTGAGGATGGCGTGCAGCTCGGGGTCGTCGCCGGGGTGCATGGGCGGCGGGGTCAGGTCGAGCACGGGGCGAACGGCCGCGGCGGTGATGAAGGGGGCGGCTGCTTGGACTGCGCGGCGCATGCAGTCGCCGAACGTGCCGGGGCCATAGGCCGCTCGCTCGACTGCGGACCATGCTTCGTCGGTCATGAGGTTGTCGAGCGGTTCGCGGGGGTCGTTCACGGCTTGGTCTCCTGGCGCTGTTCGTGGCGGGTCTTGGCGATGCGGGCGGCGAGCCGGTCGGCGTAGTCGCGGATCGCGTCGGCGGCGGCGGTGTCGGCGGCGGTGATCTCGTCGGGACCGAGCAGGTCAGGGGCGGGAGCGTGGTGCGCGGCGAAGGCGCGCAGGTCTCCCACGAGCCAGTCGAGGACGGCGAGCTGGTCGCGGTTGGGGCGCTGGCCGGCGGGCTGGATCGGGTCGAGCGTGGTCGGCTTGCGGGAGTTGGTCACGGTCGCTCCTTGAGCATTTCGGGTGTCCATCGGTATTCCGAACCGGTTTTCGGGGCTGTAGGGGGAATCTGGAGCCGGGAATCGGGGTCAGAACGGGGGTTCGTCGGTGGAGTTGGTGGGCGTGCTGCCCCACGAATCACCGGACTGCCCGGCTGTGGAGCGCTCGACCTTGTGCACGCGGGCGGTCGCGCGGCGCAGCTCCGGGCCGATGGAGTCGAGCAGCAGCACGGCGGCCGAACGCTTCTCGCCCTGCTCGTTGGTCCACTGCTCGGTCTCGAGACGGCCGGACACGGCGACCTCGGTGCCCTTGGTCAAGCTCTCGGCGATGTTCTCGGCGACCTGGCCGAACGCCTTCGCACGCTGGAAGTGCACCCCGGCGTCCTCCCACTCGCCGGTCTGCCGGTTCTGGCGGCGGGAGTTGAACGCGAGCGTGAGCGTGCAGACCGCGGTGCCGGACGCGGCGAACTTGAGCTCGGGATCGGCGGTCAGGCGGGCGACGCCGTGCAGGTTGGGCAGTGCCATCGGGTTACCTCTCGGGTTTCGCGCGTGCGCGCGTAGCGGCGGGCCGTCCGGTCGCGACCACCGTGGTCGGGTGGTCGCGACCGGGTGGGGTTCACTGTTCGGTTTCGCCGTCGCGTTCGGCCAGGTAGGCGCGTTTCATGCGGGCGTAGACGCTGCCGGAGATGCCGAGGCGGGCGCAGATTTCGGTGGAGGTGTGCCCGGCGTCGACGAGTTGGGGGAAGGCTGCGGCGCGTTCGGCGGGGGTGAGGGGGCGGCCGACGGGGTCGCGGCCGAGCAGGATGCGTTCGACGGCGATGTGGTCGACCCATTTGTCGGGCGGTGCGGTTTCGGGGTTGGCGAGCGTGGCGGTCACGGTGTGGGCTCCTGGTGTTGGGCGAGCTGTCGCAGGGCGCGGTGGTGGGTGGCGATCACGGCGACCGGGGCGAGGAACTCGCGCAGGTGCTTGTCGAGGGCGCGGAGCAGGCCGAGCAGGGCCTCGCGTTCGTCGCGGGTGAGCGGTGCGTCGGAGGTGAGGCGTCGGACTGCTGCGGCGTACTCGCTGTCGCCTCCGGTGGTGGGGTCGCTGTGCTGCGGGCCGGTCATGCGGCGGCGGCCTTGGTGGGGGCCGCGGGGTTCGGGGGGAGCGGGCAGGGCCGCAGCCGCAGGTCGACGTGGACGACGTGGCGGGTGCTGTCGACCCAGCGGGCGGGGTGGGCGCAGATGGCGCAGGCGTTGCCGAGTAGTGGCAGCGTCGGGGTGGGCCTGGCGGTTTCCGTTGCGGTCATTGTGGTTTGCCCTCCTGGGCTGTGGTGTGGTGATTCGGCTCTGTAGTTGCCTGCTGGAAGCTTAGCACTTGCCTGCTGGCAAGCAGTTCTTTAGGCATGCTGAATTTGGGCGGCGTCCATGCGGGCCGGGTGAGCTGGGTTTTTACGCAGCGGGCGCCCGGTGTAGCCGGTGCATTGCTGGCCGGGTTGTGCGCGGCAGGTGGGGTGCGGGCACGCCACGCCCATGTAGAGCCGTCGGGCTGCTGCCTCGCCCTCGGCGATGTCGGGGTCGGCGCCCTTGCGTTCGGCGTTGTAGCGCGCGAAAAGCACAGACAGCGAAGGGATTTCGCGCGGTGCGGCTTCGATCGCGGCGCGCGCGGCGGTGATCTCCTTTGCCGTACGTCGCTGTCGCCAGTCCTTGGCCGCGTTCTTGTAGTACCCGAAGATGTCGCCGGGGGTGATGGTGCGGCGGTGGTCGCGGTAGGCGTCGCTGCGGTAGTACCAGTGCACGGCGGGTGCGCCGACCTTGGCCGGGACGTCGTGGAGCATGGCGACCCATACGGCGATGACGTCGTCGTCGGCGGCGGGCATGTAGGGGTCGATGGCGGCAGCGACGGCCATCACCGAGCGGACGTCGTCGGCGTTCATGCGGTGATCTCCTTCAGCTGGGGGCCGCCGAAAATGGCGTCGAAGTCCGGGGCGATGACGTCGCCGATGTTCGCGACGGCCTGTGCGGCTTCCTGCGGGCTGCGGTCGCGGTCGATGCCGAGGTATCCGCGGACCTTGTCGCCGCGTGCGCTACGGGCTGGCTGGGCGGGTTTCTGGGCTGCCCTGGCGGCTTTGATCACGTCGTCGTAGACGTAGGGCAGAGCGCCGGGCCGGTGAATTTCTGGGCGGCGGTCCCATTCGTCGAGGGCGGCGCGGACGAGTTCCGGGTCGGCGCCGTCGCGCAGTAGCCCGTCGATGACCTTGCCGATTTCCCGGATGGTCTGCGGCCGGTACTTCGCTGCGTCGGGCTGGGCGTTGCGCCAGGCGTCGACGATCCGGCGTGCGTCGGGCTTGACCGCGGAGTCGGCGAGCTGCACCAGGGTCGTGGTGCCTCGCCTGCGCGCGCTCGCGCGTGACGACGACTCTTTTTGCCCTGTTCCCCTGTTCCCCTGTTCCTCTGTTCCAGGCGCGAGGGTCTCGCGAGACTGTCGCGAGGGTTCCGCGAGGCCACGTTCAGCGACTGGACCAGACTGGTCACTACCTGGGGTTTTATCGGTTGGCGTGGGCTGCAGGTCGGTTGGCGGCAGCGGGTACCGCGGTTTGCCGGGCCGGTCGATGCGCTGATGCTTGTCCCAGCCGTTGACGTACAGGTACGAGCGGCCGTCGAGGGTGTAGCGAGTGATCTGCAATCCTCGCGAGAGTGTCGCGAGACCCTCGCGAACGAATTCGCGGGCCTCGACGGGGTCGTCGAGGGCGAACAAGTCGGCGGCAATGAGCCGGTAGTCGTCGATGCCGACACCGTTGTCGTCGACATAGGACCACAGCCCGATCCACAGCAGACGGAACTCGCGGGGCAGCTCGGCGACGGCGGGGGAGCGCCAGAACTCGGGCTTGATCGAGCGGATGCGCATCAGGCGGTGTCCTTGCTGGGGTTGGGGGCGAGGCCGAGGCGGTCGAGGATTCGGCCGGCGGTGAAGGTGCTCATGCGGCAGTGGTCGGCGATCTCGCGGTCGGTGAGGCCGCGGTCGTGGAGCTCGGCGACGAGCCGTTCCCGCTCTGCGGGGGTGAGGGCTTCGGCGGGCCAGTGCCCGGCGGCGCAGTGCCGCCGCCGGGCCGAGCTGCTGCGCCTGGTCGAGGCGGGCGCGGTGATCGGGCGAGGCATCGGTGAGGTGTCCTTGTGAGGCGGGCCGCGCCCCTGGGAGGCGGGGCGCGGCCCGGTGAGCTATCGGGCGAGGTGGGCGGTCATGCGGCCGGTCTGGCGGCGGTGCGGGCGATCCAGACCCGGTTACGGCTGGCGCGGCGGGTGCGGCGGGCGCTGCGGTAGTACTGCGAGGTCGGCATGATCGCGATCCGGTCGGGGGCGGACGGGTGCGCAGCAACGCCGATCACGCTCGGCAGCACGTTGCACCCGGCCCCCTCGTCGTCCCCGGCCAACGCGCGGACGTCGTCGGCACCGAAGGGCTCGCCGCGGGCGACCAGCTCGGCGAGGGCGGCCTCGCAGCGCTCCCGGTAGGTGAGGTGCCCGGCGGTGGCCGCCGCGAGTGCGGCGGCCTGCCCGTGGTGCCGGTCGGCCAGGCCGAGCGGGAGCTGTCCGGCGCTCATGCGGCGTTCGCCTTCGCTGCGGTGCCGCGCGCCTTGATCAGTTCGCCGAGGGTGGTCGGCTGGCCCTGGTCGTCGGTGATCGGCGCGTGCCGGAGCCCGGCGCGCTCGGCCTCGTACCACAGGGCGAGCAGGTCATCGGCCGAGGCCATGCCCAGCGCCCGCGCCCGGTAGTCCAGCGCGCCCGGCGCGGCGTCGCCGTCGGCAAGCCAGTCGCGGATCGTTGCCGCCAGCTCTGCACCGGGTTCGGGCACCACGGCGCGCGACAGAATGGGAATCCGCGACTTCGACACCGTCAGGGTGTTGTCGTAGTCCAGCTCGCCGACGACGTCGAATTCGTACTCGATGCCTTCGCGCTGCTCGGGCTTCATCCCGACCTTGCGCGGCGCTTTCTTGCCGCGCTCGTTGTCCTCGATGACGTACTCGGTCTTGACCCGCAGCGTGGCGATGACGTGGCCGGGGTAGGACACGAGCGCGTCGATCATGCGGCGCTCGTCGGGCTTGGCTTCCTTCCAGCCGGAGAAGGAGTTGCCGCCCTTGGCGCGGCGGTCGGCCTGCTCGATCATGCCGTCTACGCCCATCCAGTAGTGCGACAGCGAGTCGATCACCACGCACCCGAAGCCCTCGCCACTGGCCACGGCCAGCAGTTCCACAAGCGATGCGGGCGAGAACGAGTGCGGGGAGACGGTGGCGAACTGCCAGCCGTTGATCCCGGCGTACTTCGACGCCGACCCGCGCTCGGTGTCGATCACCGCGACCGTCTCCGACAGCGTTGTGGCCAGTGACAGGGCGGTGTAGGTCTTGCCGGAGCCGGACGGCCCGGCGAGCGCGATGCGGGCCTTGGCGGCCGAGCGGGTCGCGGGCTGGAAGGTCATCACTGCTGGGCTCCTTCGATCGCGGGGCGGGTGCCGTCGAGGCGGATCGCGCCGGTGCGCACCATGTCGGCGACGACCTCGGCGGCGTTGGGGGCAAGGCGGACGGTCACGTACGGGTCGCCCTCGGCGACGTCGATGCCGGGGACGTCGAGCGTCCCGTCGGGCATCGCGGCCTGTCCGGCGTGCTTGGAGGCGTCGAGCACGGCGCGCACGAACGATTCGCGGACGACGGGCCGGTGTTCGACCTCGGTGGGGTAGTGCTCGGCGCACCAGGCCGCGAACGCGGCCGGATCGGTGACGCGAGCCGTGGTGCGGCCGGTGGTGACCGACACCGACCCGAGCGCCTGACCGTCGTGGGTGGCGGTGATCCGGTCGCCGGGGTCAGCGGCGGCCAGCATGTCGGCGTTAGCGGCCGTGCGCGCTGCCTTGACGCGTTCGTCGAGCACGCGCAGCGCCGCGGCCATCGCGGCGGTGTCCTTCAGATTCACGCGACACCGCCTCGCAGGTGTGCGGGGCAGAAGTCCCCGGCATCCCCGGTGACCCAGCCCTCGGATTCGGCGCGGAGGTTGACCCACCAGGCTTCACCAGCCCCGCCTTCAACGGAGGCCGTGCACGCCTCGGCGTCACAGCGCAGGACCGTCGCGGCACTCACGCGATCACCTCCGTGGAGATCTCGACGCGCACGGCTGAGCCGTCGAGGGCGTTGTCGACAGCCCAGCGGACCCGCGACGCCGCGCAGTCGAGGCACGTCTCGACACTCCCGTCGGAGAGCACGTCCGAACGGGGCCGCCATTCGACGGACACCGCGCACAGCGCGCCGACCATCTGGCACCACTCGCACTGGCCATCGGGGCTGTCCGTCGTCGTCTCGACCTTCACGTCGGGGTGATCGAGCGCCTGAGACAGGGCTACGGGGTACGGTGTTGTCACGTTCGCCTCCTGTGGTGGGGGGTGTTCGGCTCTGTAGCCCCCGCGCTGCCGTACTCGGCTGGCGCGGGGGTTTTGCTTTGCGCTGGTCATGCGGCAGCTGGGAGGCGGCGCATGGCGCGGATTTCCTGCTCGATCTGGTCGAGCGACGGGCCGCCGGGGTAGTAGGCGAGTTCGGCGGCTTCCCGGGGCGGCAGCGCATCGCGCTCGACGCGGGCGCGGGCCAATACCGCACCGGCGGCGGCGATGGCTTCCTCGCGGGTCACGCTGCGTCCTCGGTCGGTGCCAGGTCGACGAGCTCGAAAAGCTCCTCGAACGTCGCGGGCTGGAGTGCGCGCAGGAGGCCAGCGACGAACAGCGAGCTTGGAGCGCGACCCGTCCCCAACGTGCGGCTGAGCGTGGACTGTTCGAGCCCCATCGCCCGTGCGAGGGCGTAGTTGGAAGTCAGCCCGGCGGCGATCCTGTGCCGCTTCAGCGCATCGGAGCGGATCTGGATTGTGGTGGTGGCCATCGGAAACCTCGCGGATAGTTGCTTGCGGGAAGGCGACTGCTTGCCCGTAGGCAACTGTAGCAGTGAGCTTCCCTCGGGCAGTCTAGTTATGGTTCTGTTATCTCCGGCGTCCGGGTGAAACGATCAGGCGGGCTCGCTTGCTTGCTGGAAGGCAAGTACTCTGCTGCCCGTGAGCACTTCCAAGCGTCCCTGGTGGGACTGGGTCCAAAAACACCTCGACGATCACAACCTGCTCGCAGCCGACATGGTCAAGCGCTGCTCTTTCTATCACGCGCGTGTCAGCCGGTGGCGCGAAGGTGTCAACGCCTCCGTGCCGCACTCCAAGGAGGTCGCGGAGTTCTTCGGTATGGATGTCCGCGAAGGGCTCATCGCCGCCGGCTACCTGACGCGAGAGGAATCCGGACTCGCCGAAGGTTCGCAGGCGGCCAAGCCGCGGCGGTTGCACGTCGCGGATCTGACCGACGAGGAGCTCGTCGACGAGCTCGCTCGGCGGCTCGCCTCGCGTACGTAGGCGCCGGCCGCCGGTTTGCGAAGAAATTTCGCATGTTGATCTTGGCCTGCTGTAACGCCACCGGCTCAGACTTGTACACCCGTACAACAATCAACCGAATGGCCTAGTGTTTCCTGCTGGATTTGCCTGCGAACAAGTGTTCGACTTGAAGGACAGAGCCGACACAACGTACAGCAGGAGCACCACGTGACAGCACGCGACAAACCGTCGACTCGAACGGAGACATGCAACACCGCCGGACACCTCCCCGGATGTCGAGCGGACCACCAGGACGACGCCGAGATGCAACGCTGCGCCGTCCTGGTCACGAAGACGCCAACCGCCCGCACCGACACCATGCTCGAAGTGCAAGTCGAGCGCCTGATCGAAAGCGGACGAATCAACAGCGTCGCCACTGTCGCGCGCCTGCAACACGACGGCACAGCCGACCCCGTCGAACTGACCCTCGCCCAAGTTCGGGCGATGGCCCGCGCACTCAACTCCGCGGGCGACCTCATGGAGTACGGGGAAACCAACACATGGAGGTGAACGCACCTATGGCCACGACCGCGCGCATAGAAAGCCTGCGCGCTGTGCCGAAAGCCCCATCGCGGGTGGTGATCTACCTACGGCAATCCTCCTACCGAGAAGAGTCGATCAGCCTCGAACTCCAGGAGAACTCGGCGCGCGAGTACTGCGCGCGCAAGGGATACCGGATCGTCGACGTCATCGCCGACCCCGGAGTCTCCGGCCGCGCCTGGCACCGCAGGAAAGGCGTCCAGCGGGCTCTAGGCGCGATCCACGACAAGCAAGCCGACGTGATCGTGCTGTGGCGATGGTCCCGCCTCGCTCGCCACCGACTGCATTTCGCCGTCGCCAACGACACCGTCGAAAAGCTCGGCGGGCGCATCGAATCCTCCGCGGAACCGATCGACCTCGACACGGCCGCCGGCCGATTCCAGCGCGGGATGCTCGGCGAGTTCGCCGCGTTCCAGTCGGACATGATCGGCGAGCAGTGGAAGGATGCCCACGAGCGCCGCCGCCGCCTCGGGCTGCCATCGAACGGCCGCTCGCGGTACGGCTACGTCTGGCTGCGGCCCCTCCCTGCACTGGCGAGTCAGGGGGTCGTGTTCAGCGCGCCGGTGGATGGCGGCTATCTCTGGCTTCCAGAGGGGGACACCCAGGAGCGCTACGAGATCGACCCCGAGCAGGGCGAAGTGGTCGAGTGGATGTACAAGGAATACATCGCCGGAACCGGCAGACCCGGCCTGATGCGCGAGCTCAACAGGCTCGACATCACCAACAACCAGGGCAAGCCCTGGACCCAACACGGCATTGCCACGGTGCTCGACAGCGGTTTCGCGGCCGGCCTCCTGGTCAACACCGCCGCCCGGTACGACGGCGAACGACAGATCTACGCACCGTTCAGCGAATACACCTGGGAACAGGGCGCACACGAGCCGATCATCGACCCGGACCTGTTCGAGCGGTACCGCGAGATCAGGCTCGGCCGCGCCAACACACCACCCCGGCGGATCAACCCCACCAACCCGTGGACGGGCCTTGTTGGCTGCGGCGACTGCACGCTGAACATGCGGAGGAAGAAGAACAGCCGCGGCACCGGATTCGGTTGGCTCTGCCAGTCCAAGGAGGTCACAGGGAAGGACGAGCGGCGCGCGACCTACGTTCAAGAGAACCGGCTCGAACAGTTCGTGAAGGAATGGCTGGGCCAGCTCGCCGACGACATCGGCGCCGCCGCGGAATCCGCGCGAGCAGCACAGCGAACCGCGCTCAAAGCCAGGATGTCTGCGGACACGCTGCAGGCAGAGCTCGACGGGATCGAGAAGCAGCTCGGCGTGCTGCGGCGGCAGCTGGTCGCCGAGCGCATGAGCGAAGACGAGTACGACCAGACCCGCGCTGAGCTGATCGCCGAGCGAGACAGCATCGCCGCGAAGCTCGCCAGGGCCGAGCAGACGAAAGCCGCGGAGCCGGTCGCACAGCCCACCGAGATCGCTCGCGGCCTGTTGGAAGAGTGGAACTCGTTGCCACTGTCGAAGAAACGCGAGATGCTCGGGAAGCTGATCAAGCGGATTGTCGTGACGCCGCACGTGCTGCCGCGCCAACCCGCACACCTGCATATCGTCCCGACGTGGGATGAGGACGCTGGGGTCGATTGCTCCCCTTACCGTG
>NZ_FOTW01000037.1 GCF_900114705.1 Rugamonas rubra | reverse complement strand
CCGGCGCCGACGGTACGACCGCCTTCACGGATAGCGAAGCGCAGGCCTTCTTCCATGGCGATCGGGTTGATCAGCTTGACGGTGATCGACACGTTGTCGCCTGGCATGACCATTTCTTTGTCCGCTGGCAGTTCGATCGAACCGGTCACGTCGGTGGTACGGAAGTAGAACTGTGGACGATAGTTGTTGAAGAACGGGGTGTGGCGACCGCCTTCGTCTTTCGACAGCACATAGATCTCGCCGGTGAAGTGGTTGTGCGGCTTGATCGAGCCTGGCTTGGCCAGAACTTGACCACGCTGGACATCTTCACGCTTGGTGCCGCGCAGCAGCAGACCGACGTTGTCGCCAGCCATACCCTGGTCCAGCAGCTTGCGGAACATTTCCACGCCGGTGCAGATGGTTTTGACGGTGTCGGTGATGCCGACGATTTCGATTTCTTCGCCGACTTTGATGATACCGCGCTCGATACGGCCGGTCACAACGGTGCCGCGACCCGAGATCGAGAACACGTCTTCCACTGGCATCAGGAAGGCGCCGTCAACAGCGCGCTCTGGCGTAGGGATGTACGAATCGAGTGCTTCGGCCAGTTGCATGATGGCTTGCTCGCCCATTGGGCCGGTGTCGCCGTCCAGTGCCATACGTGCCGAACCTTTAACGATTGGCAGGTCGTCGCCTGGGAAATCGTACTTCGACAACAGCTCGCGCACTTCCATTTCGACCAGTTCCAGCAGTTCCGCGTCGTCGACCAGGTCGCACTTGTTCAGGAACACGATGATGTATGGAACGCCAACTTGGCGGGCCAGCAGGATGTGTTCGCGGGTCTGTGGCATTGGGCCGTCAGCTGCGGAGCACACCAGGATCGCGCCGTCCATCTGCGCTGCGCCGGTGATCATGTTTTTGATGTAATCGGCGTGGCCTGGGCAGTCAACGTGAGCGTAGTGGCGCGCTGCGGTTTCGTACTCGACGTGGGCGGTGTTGATGGTGATGCCGCGTGCTTTTTCTTCCGGAGCTGCATCGATCTGGTCGTATGCTTTAGCTTCGCCGCCGAATTTCTTCGACAGAACGGTTGCGATTGCAGCGGTCAGGGTGGTTTTACCGTGGTCGACGTGGCCGATGGTGCCGACGTTGACGTGCGGCTTGGTCCGTTCGAATTTCTCTTTTGCCATTTTATTCTTCCTTAGAACATTGTTTTAGATATGCGGCCCGGGGGATCCCCCCGGCCGCAAAAAATACAAAAATTACTTGGCTTTCGCGGTAACGATTGCGTCGGTAACGTGCTTAGGCGCTTCCGAGTAGTGCTTGAATTCCATCGTGTAGGTAGCGCGACCCTGCGTTGCGGAACGCAGCGAGGTCGAGTAACCGAACATTTCGGACAGCGGCACTTCGGCTTTGATGATCTTGCCACCACCGCCTGGGATCTCGTCCATGCCCTGCACCATACCGCGGCGGGACGACAGATCGCCCATCACGGTACCGGCGTAGTCTTCCGGCGTTTCCACTTCCACAGCCATCATTGGCTCCAGAATGACTGGCGACGCTTTGCGGCAACCGTCTTTGAAGGCCATCGAAGCGGCCATCTGGAACGCGTTTTCGTTCGAGTCCACGTCGTGGTACGAACCGAAGAACAGCGTGACCTTGACGTCGACCACTGGGTAGCCGGCCAACACGCCGGTGTTCAGCGTGCCGCGCACACCCTTTTCAACCGCAGGGATGTATTCGCGTGGCACGG
This sequence comes from Rugamonas rubra, assembly GCF_900114705.1. Classification (GTDB taxonomy): domain Bacteria; phylum Pseudomonadota; class Gammaproteobacteria; order Burkholderiales; family Burkholderiaceae_D; genus Rugamonas; species Rugamonas rubra. The sequence goes on along the minus strand of NZ_FOTW01000037.1, from coordinate 47,036 downwards.
TGCCGCCCTTGATGGCGTCAACGAACTCGAAGCCCTTGCCCGGTTCTTGCGGCTCGATCTTCAGAACCACGTGACCGTATTGACCACGACCACCCGATTGCTTGACGAACTTGCCTTCGGACTCTTCGCAGGTCTTGCGGATCGTTTCGCGGTAGGCCACTTGTGGCTTGCCGACGGTCGCTTCGACGCCGAATTCGCGCTTCATGCGGTCAACGATAATTTCCAGGTGAAGCTCGCCCATACCACCGATGATGGTCTGGCCCGATTCTTCATCGGTCTTGACGCGGAACGAAGGATCTTCCTGTGCCAGGCGGTTCAGCGCCAAGCCCATTTTTTCCTGGTCGACCTTGGTCTTAGGTTCCACGGCCTGTTGAATCACCGGCTCAGGGAAGACCATTTTTTCCAGCGTGATGATCGACGATGGATCGCACAGGGTTTCGCCCGTGGTCGCGTCTTTCAGACCAACTGCAGCGGCGATGTCGCCGGCGTGCACTTCTTTGATCTCTTCGCGTTGGTTGGCGTGCATCTGCAGAATACGGCCAAGACGTTCCTTCTTGTTCTTGATCGGATTGTAGACGGTGTCGCCCGACTTGATGGTGCCCGAGTAGACGCGGAAGAAGATCAGCTGGCCGACGAACGGGTCGGTCATGATCTTGAAGGCCAGCGCCGAGAACTTCTCGGTGTCTTCAGCCTTGCGGCTGGTCGGCTGGTCGTCCTCGTCCATACCTTGAACCGGCTTGATGTCGACCGGCGATGGCAGGTACTCGATCACGCCGTCCAGCATGGCTTGCACGCCCTTGTTCTTGAAGGCGGTGCCGCACATCATTGGAACGATTTCCGAAGCGAGGGTACGGGCGCGGATGGCGGCCTTGATCTCGGCTTCGTTCAGGTCGCCCTCTTCCAGGTACTTGTTCATCAGTTCGTCGCTGGACTCGGCGGCGGCTTCGACCATCTTCAGGCGCCACTCGGCGGCCTGCTCGGCCAGCTCGGCCGGGATTTCGCGGTAGTCGAACTTCATGCCCTGGGACGCGTCGTCCCAATAGATCGCCTTCATCTTGACCAGGTCGACCACGCCGAGGAAGTTCTCTTCGGCGCCGATCGGGATCTGCAGAGGAATCGGGTTCGCCTTCAGGCGGGCACGCATCTGCTCGTAAACTTTGAAGAAGTTCGCGCCGGTACGGTCCATCTTGTTGACGAAGGCCAGACGTGGCACTTTGTACTTGTTAGCCTGACGCCATACGGTTTCCGACTGTGGCTGAACACCGCCCACTGCGCAGTAAACCATGCAAGCGCCGTCGAGCACGCGCATCGAGCGTTCGACTTCAATGGTGAAGTCGACGTGGCCCGGGGTGTCGATGATGTTGATGTGGTGCTCTGGGAAGTTGTTAGCCATCCCTTTCCAGAAGCAGGTGGTCGCCGCGGAGGTGATCGTGATACCGCGCTCTTGTTCCTGCTCCATCCAGTCCATCGTGGCGGCGCCATCGTGGACTTCACCGATCTTGTGGTTCACGCCCGTGTAGAACAGAACGCGCTCGGTGGTGGTCGTCTTACCTGCATCGATGTGAGCGGAAATACCGATATTGCGGTAGCGCTCAATGGGGGTCTTGCGGGCCATAATTAATCCTAAATCTTTTAATGGACAAAACCGAGCACCATTTTTTGACAAAATGAGCCCGGCCTCGAACAACAGATAACAGCCAAGTCCCGAAAGACCCGGCCGATTTTATTAGAAGCGGAAGTGCGAGAACGCCTTGTTCGCTTCAGCCATGCGGTGCACTTCATCACGCTTTTTCATTGCGCCGCCACGGCCTTCGGCCGCTTCCATCAGCTCGCCACCGAGACGCTGTGGCATGGATTTTTCGCTACGCTTGTTCGCGGCTTCGCGCAACCAACGCATCGACAGAGCCATACGACGGACTGGGCGAACTTCGACCGGCACCTGGTAGTTTGCACCACCGACGCGACGGGATTTCACCTCAACCAGCGGCTTGGCGTTGCTGATCGCGGTAGCGAACACTTCGAGCGGATCCTTGCCCGATTTAGCAGCGATGTGCTCGAAGGCACCGTAGATGATGTTTTCTGCGACCGATTTTTTACCGGACAGCATCAGCACGTTTACAAACTTGGCGACATCAGTGTTGCCGAATTTTGGATCTGGCAAAATTTCGCGCTTGGGTACTTCACGACGACGTGGCATATCAATTCCTTTCAATCTTCAGTTGAGGTGCGCTTTATCGCACACTCGCGGACGGCCATCATAGCCCCCCACTTACTCGACCAGATGCGGTCGACTACATTCACTTAGCCTACTGCCACTGAGCGAAACTTGGTTTACAACTCGATTACTTCTTACCAGCCTTAGCGCGCTTGGTACCGTATTTCGAGCGAGCTTGCTTACGGTCTTTGACGCCCTGGGTATCCAGTGCACCGCGAACCATGTGGTAACGCACACCCGGCAAATCCTTAACACGACCGCCGCGCAGCAGAACAACGCTGTGCTCTTGCAGGTTGTGGCCTTCGCCGCCGATGTACGAAATGACTTCGAAACCGTTGGTCAGGCGAACCTTGGCTACTTTACGCAGCGCCGAGTTAGGCTTTTTAGGGGTGGTGGTGTAAACACGGGTGCAAACGCCACGTTTTTGCGGGCTGTTTTCCAGCGCCGGCGATTTGCTCTTCACGGTCAAAGCGACGCGTGGATTGCGAATCAGTTGATTGATGGTTGGCATCGTTCTAAATCCAACAAAATTACAACGTTGATAACCCGGACGGATGTCCGGGGACTAAAACCTAGTCTCGATTTCCTATGCACGGTAGAGGCGCGAACAGCCACTCACGTTGGAGCGGCCACAAAGAGCGTATACGATGTGCAGAATAAATTGAGAACTCGCGAGTATAGACGTGGACTAGCTTGCAGTCAATCTAATTCGCGGCGGACGGCGGCTGGCGCCACGGCCGAGGAGTGTTGCGCGGGGTGCGCAAAAGCTAACTGTCGCCCCGGGAAAGCACAGATAATAGCAGACATTTTTGCCACCTCCGGATTCTATGCGCGTTTCCCTCCGGCCGCTGTTGCGTCCCGCTCCCCTGTTCCTGCTCGCCAGCTACCTGCTGCTCAGCCTCCTGCCCTGGGTGCCGCTGCTGCTCGGCCGCGCGGTCGAGCGCGGCGGCCAGATCGCCGCCGTCGAGCTGATCGCCTGGCTGGCCGTGTGGGCCGTGTTGCAGCGTCCGGCCTGGTTCCACTGCTTGTTGTTGCCGGCCTTCCTGGCCGCGCCGACCGAGCTGTATCTATATGTATTCTACGGCCAGGGCATCTCCACCCACCACCTCGGCATCATCGCCGAGACCAGCCCGAAGGAGGCGCTGGAGTTCCTCGGCCAGAAGGTGTGGCTGATGGGCGGCGTGATGCTCGGCGTCTGTGTCTGGTGGCTGCTGGCCGGCTGGGCCGCCAGCCGCACCCGCGCGCTGGACTGGCGCGGCCGCAGCCGCTGGGCCGCGCTGGCGGCGCTACTACTGCTGGCCGGCGGCTGGGCCTACGGCTGGGAGTTCGGCATCAGCGCCAAGCCGGCCGGCGGCGGCCACGGCGCCGGCGCGGCGCACGCTGCCGGCCTGGCGGCGTCCGGCGCGGCCCCGGCCAGCGGCGCCACCCCGGCCGCCAAGACGAACCCGGGCAGCGGCGTGGCTGCCGGCGGCGTGGGCAGCGGCACGGCAACGGCTTCGAGCCCGGCATCTGCTTTGCCTTCGGCTTCGGCTTCGGCTTCGGCTTCGGCTTCGACCGCCAGCGTGGCCGCCTCCGGCTTCGGCGACGACGCCGACGACGAGTCCGACGAAGGCGAGGAGGACGCCGTCGAGGACAGCAGCCCGCAACACGTCGCCATCGCGGCGGCGCACCGCACCGGCTGGAAGCTGGCGCCGCTGCCGTGGTGGGCGCGCTCGCCGATCGAGTTCGAGGCGATCGGCGGCGCCTGGCCGTTCGGCCTGATGGTGCGCGGCATCGACTTCTATAAGGAGCGCCACTACCTGGCCGAGCTGGGCCAGCGCAGCAGCAGCTTCACCTTCAAGGCGCACCAGCCGACGCCCAACCGCGATCCCGAGCTGGTGGTGATGGTGATCGGCGAATCGTCGCGCTACGACCGCTGGAGCCTGAACGGCTACGAGCGCGAGACCAATCCCCTGCTCAAGCGCGAGGCCAACCTGGTGACGCTGCCGGACGTGATCACGGCGGTGTCGGCGACGCGCCTGTCGGTGCCGGTGATGATCTCGCGCAAGCCGTCGATGCAGAGCCTGAAGGACGGCTTCTCGGAGAAGTCCTTCCTGACCGCCTACAAGGAGGCCGGCTTCAAGACCTACTGGTTGTCGAACCAGATCTCCTTCGGCCAGTTCGACACACCGGTGTCGGTGTTCGCCAAGGAGGCCGACGTGATCCAGTTCCTCAACCTGGGCGGCTTCACCAACAACTCCAACTTCGACCAGATCCTGCTCGACCCGCTGAAGAACGCGCTGGCCGATCCGGCGCCGAAGAAGCTGATCGTGCTGCACTCGCTGGGCAGCCACTGGAACTACAGCCAGCGCTATCCAAAGGCCTTCGACAAGTGGCAGCCCTCGCTGTACGGCGTCGACAGGCCGGTCTACACCGACACCAAGATCAAGCCGCAGCTGAACAACAGCTACGACAGCTCGATCCTCTACACCGACTGGTTCCTGTCGCAGGTGATCGGCCAGTTGAAGGACGGTGGCCAGCTGGCCTCGATGATGTACGTGGCCGACCACGGCCAGACGCTGTACGACGGCACCTGCAACCTGGCCTTCCACGGCCACAACACGCAGTTCGAGTTCCACGTGCCGGCACTGGTCTGGTATTCCGACCAGTACCGCGCCCGCTATCCGGACAAGGTCAAGCAGCTGCTGCGCCACCGCAAGGCCAGGCTGGCGACGGAGAACGTGTTCCACACCCTGCTCGACCTGGGCGACATCGACTACGACGGCGAGCGGCCGGAATGGAGCTTCATCAACAAGCAGTTCAAGCAGCACAAGCGCTACGTCGACAGCTACGGCTGGACCAACTACGACAACGCCACCATCAAGGGCGACTGCCGCGAGGTGATCGACAAGAGCAAGCCGCTCAAGCAGGAGAAGTGAGGCCACCCCGCCAAACACTCAGTGGCGGGCAGGCGCGGCCACATGAGGGTCAGACCCTCAGGGTCTGACCCTGGCGTCGCGCCGGGGTTCGCCAGCACGCTAGGCGGCCTTCTGCAGCAGCACCTGGCCGCAGTCCTGCGGCTCGGCCAGATACTCGCTGAGCCAGTCGAACACGCGCCTGGCCTTGGCGTCGATGTCGGCGCCGAAGCCGCGCGCGCTGAGCAGGGCGATGCCGTTGGTCTCGGCCAGCACGCCGGGCGCGATGCGCAGGCGCGACTGGTCGCCGTCGGGCGCGCTGACGCACAGCGGCGTCAGGCAGTCGGCCAGCAGCGGCGCCAGCACCAGGTTGTGCGAGGAGACGATCACCAGGCCGGAGGCGGCCAGCGAGTGCAGCACGGCCGCCGCCGCCGAGATCGATTCGATGTGGTTGGTGCCACGGAAGATCTCGTCGATGATGAACAGGCCGGGGCCGCGCTCGGCCAGCGCCAGCAACTCGCGGGCGCGGCGCAGCTCGGCGATGTACAGGCTCTCGCCGCTGCTCAGCGCGTCCTCGCCCTGCATGCTCGAATACACCGGCAGCGCAGGCGCGCTGGCCGAGCGCGCGTAGCAGAAGCCGAAGGCGCGCGCGACGATCAAGTTCAAGCCGACGGTGCGCAGCAGCGTGCTCTTGCCGATGCCGTTCTGGCCGGAGATGAAGGCGCCCCGGCCGTCCAGCGCGAAGTCGAGCGGCGCGGCGCGCTCTAATAAGGGATGCACCACCTGCTCGAAGCGCAGGCGCGGCGGCGCCGGGACGGCCGCCGCAGACGGACTCGCGGCGACAGCTGCGGCGGCCGGCGCAACGGCTGGCGGCGCCCCCTCGGATACGCTTGCCGGCGCCGGCGCCGGCGACGACGACGACGCGAACCCACACGCCGCCGACTCGGGCTCGACCCAGCAGTGCTGCGGCGTGGCGGCCAGATGGCGCGCCAAGGCCAGGTCGGCCTCCAGCCGCCCCACCAGCAGGAAGCTGGAGCGCAGCAAGTCCAGATGCAGCAGCACCGTGTCGCGGCTGGCGAAGTAGTGGCGCACGTTCTTCAGCAGCAGCCAGTCGCTGTACTCGCGCACGCCGGGCAGCATGTCGAGCGGCGAGCGGGTGATGGCGCGGTTGATCTTGCCGGCGCGCGCGGCGCCGCCACGCAAGGCCGCCGTGAACGGATCGTCCAGCCGCGCCAGCAGCACATGGCTGCGCAACAGCTGCTGCATGGTGCGCAGCTTGCGCTCCCACTGATCGACCGCGTCGCTGAAGCACATCTGCACGCCGAGCAGCGCCAGCCACACCAGCACGGCGCCCAGCCACAACAGCATCCAGCCGCTGGCCAGGCCGCCGGCCACCAGCAGCAGGAAACCCAGCGGCAGCCAAGGCAGCATGGCGCTCCAACGCGGCGCCGTTCGGTGGGGCGCGTCAAACAATTGTTCGCTGATCTCAACATCTGTTTGCCGCAAGCCCTCGCAGCACTGCTGCAGGCGGGCTTGGCGCGGCGCGTCCAGGCTCAGCGCGCGCACGCGCGCCGCGCCTGCCCCGCCCGTCCCGTCCGCGTCGTTTGACCCGTCCTCCGCACCGGCCGCGCCGCGCAGGCGCTGGTGCAGGATCTGCTGGCCGATGATGCTGGTGGCCGGTGCCAGACGCGCGCTGTACGGCTCGAGCAGCATCTCCTGCCAGGTCTGCTCGTCGACCACGCCGACGGCCGTCGCCGAGGCGGTGCGGTGGTACAGGCCAACGTCGTGGGCGGTGAACGGGTAGTCGGCCAGCGGCGGGCGTTCCGGCGTCAGCAGCGCGATCAGGCGGCCGAGGGCGGTGCTCAGGGAGAGGCGCCAGCGTGGCAAAGGATTCATGCGGGGTTCCATGGTGATGCGGTCGAGCCAAGATGACACCGCTTGCAAAATTAACAAGTGCGACGAAGAAACAAATCATCCCGCCCGCGTGCCGCCGCAGGACGGCGCCCGGCCCAATCCCCAGGGCACGCCATGCACGCTTGCATGTTTATGCACGTTGGTGCACAATTTACCTCATTCATTTGCACGTTTTTTTTTGCCATGTCAGCCTCCATCACATCTATTTCCGCCGTTCGCCTGCCCGAGGAACGCCAACGCCTGATCGTCGAACGCCTGGCCGGCGGCGGCCGCGTACTGGCCGCCGAGCTGGCGCGCGAATTCGGCATCTCCGAGGACACCGTGCGGCGCGACATGCGCGAGCTGGCCGCCGCCGGCCTGTGCGAGCGCGTCTACGGCGGCGTGCTGCCGCTGTCGCCGGCCTCCGGCCCGCTGGTGCAGCGGCTGGAGCAGGCGCGCCCGCGCAAACTGGCGCTGGCCGCCGCCGCCCTGCCCCTGCTGCGCCAGGGCCAGCTGCTGCTGATCGACGCCGGCTCGACCAACGGCGCCATCGCCGAACTGCTGCCGGACAACCTGGGCCTGAGCGTGGCGACCAACTCGCCGGCCATCGCCGCGCTGCTGGCGCCACGGCGCGGCATCGAGCTGATCGTCATCGGCGGCCAGGTCGACTGGCGTTCCGGCGCCAGCCTGGGCGCGCGCGCCGTGCGCGACGTCGCCGCCCTGCGCGCCGACCTGTGCTTCCTCGGCGCCTGCTCGGTCGACGCGCGGCGCGGCATTGGCGGCTTCAGCTTCGAGGAGGCCGAGTTCAAGCAGGCCGCCGTGGCCGCCAGCGACGCCGTCGCGGTGGCCGTCACCAACGAGAAGATCGGCACCGGCGCGCCCTACGGCGTGGCGGCGATGCGCCAGATCGCCTACCTGCTGGTCGAACACGACGCCGACCCGGCGCGCCTGGCCAGCTTCTACGGCGAGGCGACCCAGGTGCGGGTGGCCGACGCCGCCTGATCCCGGCCCCCGCGCCCACCAACCGAAAGCACGCATGCACACCGCCGCAGTCAAACAGGCCCGCTGGGCCACGCTGATGGTCTTCTTCGCCAACGGCCTGGGCATCGGCGCCTGGGCCACGGCGATCCCGCCGCTGAAGCAGGCGCTGGCCCTGTCCGACGCCAGCCTCAGTCTGGCGCTGCTGGCCCTGGCCGCCGGCGCGGTGTGCTGCATGCCGCTGAGCGGCCGGCTGGTGCCGCGCGTCGGCGGCACGGCCGCCGCCACCAAGCTGGCCGGGCTGGCCTTCGCCGCGCTGCTGCCGCTGCCGCTGTGGGTCGACAGCCTGCCGCTGCTGATGCTGGCCACGCTGCTGCTGGGCGGCGCCAACGGCCTGCTCGACGTCGCCATGAACGCCCACGCCAGCACGGTGGAGCGGCGCTGGGGCGCGGCCATCATGTCGTCGTTCCACGCCGCCTTCAGCCTGGGCGGCCTGGCCGGCACCGGCATCGGCGCCGCCCTGCTGTACTTCGACACGCCGACCGCCTGGCTGCTGCTGCCGACGGCGCTGCTCGCCCTGGCGCTGGTGCTGACGGCGGCCGGACGGCTGGACGCGGATGCCGCCGTGGCGCCGCCTTCGGGCGCCGGCATCGGCGCGGCGGCGGATAGCAACCACGCGGCGAGCGCCGCTGCGGCTGCGACCACCGCACATGGCACGCCGGCGCCCTCGCCGACGGCGGCGCGCAGCGCCCGGCTGGCCGTGGCCGGCCTGGCGGCGATCGCCCTGCTGTGCTTCCTGGTCGAGGGCGCGATGGTCGACTGGAGCGGCCTGTACCTGACCAGCACCGGCGCCACGGCGGCCGCCGCCGCCGCCGGCTTCGCCGCCTTCTCCTGCACGATGGTGCTGGGCCGCCTGCTGGGCGACCGCGTGGTGCGCCACTGCGGCAGCCGCCAGGTGATCGTCGGCGGCGCCGCGCTGGCCGCGCTGGGCCTGGGCCTGGCCGGCGCGCTGCCGGCCACCGGCACCATCCTGGCCGGCTACGCGATGGCCGGACTGGGCCTGTCGAACGTGGTGCCGGCCATCTTCAGCGCCGCCGGGCGGACCGGCAGCTCGGCCGCCGCCGGCATCGCCATGGTGGCCAGCATCGGCTACGCCGGCCTGCTGGCCGGACCGCCGCTGATCGGCGCGGTGGCCGCCAACTGGTCGCTGCGCGCCGGCGTCGGCGTGATGGCCGGCGCCGCGCTGTGCGCCGCCCTGCTGACGCTGGCCGTCCGGCGCCGCCCGGCGGACACCGCAACGGACACGGCGGCGGACACCGCAGCGCCCTGCGCGGCCCCGGCGGCGGCGGGGAAAGCCAGCTGAATCAAGCACTTGGGCGCGCCGCGCGGCGCTGGCACGGAAGCTGCATAGATAGACGCATCCTTCGTCCACCGGCAAGCAAATGATCCGCGACACCTCCCATCAAGACACCGTGCTGAACGCGCCGCCGGCACAACGCTACAAGCGCCGCCTGCTGTGGGCCGGCGCCGCCATCGCCCTGGCCGGCGCCAGCGTGCTGCTGCTGGCCGCCTGGCGCGGCAACGAACACTCGGTCAGCGCGGCGCGGCTGCGCATCGCCGCCGTCAGCCGTGGCACGCTGCTGCGCGACGCCGCCGTCAACGGCCGCGTGGTGGCCGCCGTCAGCCCGACGCTGTACGCCACCACGCCGGCCACGGTGACCTTGAAGGCCTCGGCCGGCGACACCGTCAAGAAGGGCGACGTGCTGGCCGTGCTGGAGTCGGCCGACCTGTCGGACGCGCTCAAGCGCGAGCAGTCGAGCTACGCCCAGCTCGAGGCCGAGGTGGCGCGCCAGCACATCCTGGCGCGCAAGCAGAAGCTGCTGGCGCGGCGCGAGGCCGACACCGCCGAGATCGAGCGCCTGTCGGCCCAGCGCGTGCTGGAGCGCTACCAGGCGGTGGCCAACGACGGCATCATCGCCAAGATCGACTTCCAGAAGGCCAAGGACGCGCTCAACTCGGCCGAGATCCGCGCCAGGCACGCCGAGCAGGCCGCCGCGCTGGAGGGCGACAACGTGGCGCTCGAGCTGACCACCAAGGTGCAGCAGCTCGAGCGCCAGCGCCTGACCCTGGCCAACGCCCAGCGCCGGGTCGACGAGCTGACCGTGCGCGCGCCGGTCGACGGCTTCATCGGCACGCTGTCGGTGGCCAACCGCAGCGTGGTGCAGGCCAACGCCGCCTTGATGACGCTGGTCGACCTGTCCAAGCTGGAGGTCGAGCTGGAGGTGCCGGAGACCTACGTGGCCGACATCGGCCTGGGCATGCGCGGCGAGATCACGGCCGGCGCCATCCAGGCCGTCGGCACCCTGTCGGCGCTGTCGCCCGAGGTGGTGAAGAACCAGGTGCTGGCGCGGCTGCGCTTCAACGGCGCCCAGCCGACCGGCCTGCGGCAGAACCAGCGCGTCAGCGCGCGCCTGCTGATCGACGAGAAGCCCGGCGTGCTGCTGCTGCCGCGCGGCCCCTTCGTCGAGGCCGACGGCGGCCGCTTCGTCTACCTGGTGCGCGACGGCGTGGCCGTGCGCACGGCGGTCAAGCTGGGCGCCACCAGCGTGGCGGCGGTGGAGATCGCCGGCGGCCTGCGCCTGGGCGACCAGGTGGTGATCGCCGGCAGCGAGGCCTTCGACAACGCCGCCCGCGTCACCATCCACCAATAAGCAGAAACAAGTCAACCCATTCCACCCGACCCGAAAGGCACGCCATGCTGCGCATGCACAACCTGAGCAAAGTCTACCGCACCCACATGATCGAGACGCACGCCCTGCGCGGCTTCGAGATCGAGGTGAAGGCCGGCGAATTCGTCACCGTCACCGGGCCCTCCGGCTCGGGCAAGACCAGCTTCCTCAACATCGCCGGCCTGCTCGAGGAGTTCAGCGACGGCGAGTACATCCTCGACGGCGTCAACGTCCAGGGCATGGACGACAACGCCCGCTCGCGCCTGCGCAACGAGAAGCTCGGCTTCATCTTCCAGGGCTTCAACCTGATCCCCGACCTGTCGCTGTTCGACAACGTCGACGTGCCGCTGCGCTACCGCGGCTTCAACCGCGCCGAGCGGCGCGAACGCATCGAGGACGCGCTGGCCAAGGTCGGCCTGGCCTCGCGCATGCGCCACTACCCGGCCGAGCTGTCGGGCGGCCAGCAGCAGCGCGTGGCGATCGCCCGCGCGCTGGCCGGCTCGCCCAAGCTGCTGCTGGCCGACGAGCCGACCGGCAACCTCGACACCCAGATGGCGCGCGGCGTCATGCAACTGCTCGAGGAGATCAACGCCCAGGGCACCACCATCCTGATGGTCACCCACGATGCCGAGCTGGCCGTGCGCTCGCAGCGCAACGTGCACATCGTCGACGGCCAGGTGTCCGACCTGGCGCGGCGCGGCGCCTCGCTGTTCGACGGCCAGTCGGCCGTCCACGCGGCATAAGGGGGCGGCCATGTGGCTCTACTACTTCCAACTCGGCCTGCGCAGCCTGCGGCGCAACCCGGCGCTGACCGCGCTGATGGTGTTGACGCTGGCCGTCGGCGTGGCCGCCAGCGTCGCCACCCTGACCGTGCTGCACGTGATGGGCGGCGACCCGATGCCGCACAAGAGCGCGCGCCTGTTCGTGCCGCTGCTCGACAACGGCCCGCTGCAGGGCTACACGCCGGGCGGCGACCCGCGCCAGCGCGACCGCCAGCTGAGCTACCGCGACGCCAGCAACCTGCTGCGCGGCGGCCAGGGCGAGCGGCGCACCGCCATCATCGGCGTGGCGGCGGCGGTGGCGCCGGCGCGGCCCGACCTGGCCCCCTTCGCCGCCTACGGCGTGGCGCCGACCAGCGACTTCTTCGCCATGTTCGAGGCGCCGTTCCGCCACGGCCAGGGCTGGAGCCCGGCCGACGACGCCGCCGGCGCCGACGTCGTCGTGCTCAGCGCCGCGCTGGCCGAGAAGCTGTACGGCACCGCCAACCCGGTCGGCCAACGCCTGTCCATCATGGGCTTCGCCTACCAGGTCAGCGGCGTGCTGGCGCCCTGGCAGGTGGTGCCGCGCTTCCACCGCATCGTCGGCGGCCGTGGCGCCTTCGGCGAGGAGGAGGACTTCTTCATCCCCTTCGCCAGCATGGTGCGCCACCAAAGCGAGCACTACGGCAGCACCAACTGCAACGGCCCGCCGACGCCCGGCTACCAGGGCCTGCTCGACTCCGAATGCACCTGGATCCAGTTCTGGTTCGAGAGCGCGCCGGGCGGACGGGCCGCGCTGCAGGCCTATCTGGACAACTACGCCGACGAACAGCGCCGCCTGGGCCGGCTGCCGCGCCACGCGCCGAACCGCCTGTACAACGTGATGGAATGGCTCGAATTCCTCAAGGTGGTCGGCAACGACAACCGGCTGAGCGCCTGGCTGGCCTTCGGCTTCCTGCTGCTGTGCCTGGTCAACGCCATCGGCCTGCTGCTGGCCAAGTTCTCCGTGCGCGCCGCCGAGGTCGGCATCCGCCGCGCCCTGGGCGCCTCGCGCCGCGAGATCTTCCGCCAGTTCCTCGTCGAGACCGGCGTGGTCGGCCTGGCCGGCGGCGCGCTCGGCCTGCTGCTGGCCTTCGGCGCGCTGGCCCTGATCGCCCGCCAGTCGAAGGAGCTGACGGTGGTGGCCCACATGGACTGGGCCATGTTGGCGGCCACCTTCGCGCTGGCGGTGGCGGCGGCCGTGCTGGCCGGCCTGCTGCCGACCTGGCGCGCCTGCCAGGTGACCCCGGCGCTGCAGCTCAAATCCCAATAAGCCCCTAGAAAAGAGGACAAGACCATGGAAATCCGCCCCATCCTGTCGGCGCTGCTGCGCAGCAAAACCGGTGCCGTGCTGGTCGCCGTGCAGGTCGCGCTCAGCCTGGCCATCCTGGCCAACGCCCTGCACATCGTCGCCGTGCGCCAGGCGGTGGCGGCGCGGCCCAGCGGCGTGGCCGCCGAGGCCGACGTCTTCTCGCTGCAGATCCGCCACCTGAAGGCCGGCAGCCACCAGCAGCAGCTGGCCGAGCAAAAGGCCGAGGCGGCCACGCTGCGCGGCGTGCCCGGCGTGCTGTCGGTGGCCAACGTCAGCCAGTTGCCGATGACGCGCTCGGGCAGCTACAGCGGCGTCGCCGCCAGCCGCGCGCAGGCGCAGGACAGCGGCTCGGCGGCGCTGTACAGCACGCCCGACGGCCTGCTCAAGACCTGGGGCCTGCAGCTGCGCGAGGGGCGCGACTTCGCGCCGCAGGAGGTGCTCGAGGTCGACCAGGACACCAGCGAGGAGTTCGCCAAGACGGTCATCGTCACGCGCGCGCTGGCGCAGCGGCTGTGGCCCGACAGCGCCAGCGCGCTGGGCCAGACGCTGTACTTCGGCACCGGTGACAAGGCCAACGCCAGCGTGGTGGTCGGCGTGGTCGAGCGGCTGCAAACGCCGGGCGCCCAGCTCAAGGGCGACGGCGAGCTCTCGGTCATCGTGCCGATCCGCTACACCGGCGGCAGCGACAGCAACTTCACCCTGCGCGCCGAGCCGGGCCGGCTCGAGCGCACCATGCGCGACGCCGAGGCGGCGGCGCGGGCGGCGGCGGCGGCGCCGGTGATCGTGCGCCTGAAGAGCCTGGCCGAGGTGCGCGCCGACCGCTACCGCGCCGACCGCGGCCTGTCCGGCATGCTGGTCGCCGTCAGCGCGCTGCTGCTGCTGGTGACGGCCAGCGGCATCGTCGGCATGGCCAGCCTGTGGGTGACGCAGCGGCGCAAGCAGATCGGCGTGCGCCGCGCGCTGGGCGCGCGCCGCGTCGACATCCTGCGCTACTTCCTGGTCGAGAACGTGATGATCACCAGCGTCGGCGTGGCCGCCGGCGTGCTGCTCGGGCTGGCGCTGAACGCGCTGCTGGTGAGCCAGCTGGAGATGACGCGGCTGCCGGCGCCCTACCTGGCGGCCGGCGCCGGCGTGTTCTGGCTGCTCGGCCTGGGCGCCGTCTACGGCCCGGCCTGGCGCGCCGCCTCCACCTCGCCCGCGCTGGCCACCCGCAGCGCCTGAGCCACCACCCCCGCGGGGTCAGCCTGCGGGGTCAGTGCCGACATTCGGACATTCACCGCGTGAATGTCCGAATGTCGGCACTGACCCCGGGGGGGAAATCAACGGACCGCGCGCGGTCCGGCAATGTTATTCTTAGCGCATGCCTACCGTACTCATTATCGACGACAACAGCGCCGTCGCCATCGCCCTCGAGGTGCTGTTTTCGCTGCACGACATCGAGGCGCTGCGCGCCGCCGCGCCCGACGAGGGCCTGGCCCTGCTGGAGCGCCACCAGGTCGACCTGGTGATCCAGGACATGAACTTCTCGGCCGACACCACCTCGGGCGACGAGGGCCGCGCCCTGTTCCACGCCATCCGCGCGCGCCACCCCGAGCTGCCGGTGATCCTGCTGACCGCCTGGACCCAGCTCGACGCCGCCGTCGAGCTGGTGCGCTCGGGCGCCGCCGACTACCTGGCCAAGCCCTGGGACGACCACCGCCTGATCGCCACCGTGCGCAACCTGGTCGAGCTGGGCCAGGCCAAGCGCGCCCTCGGCGCGCGCCTGCGCAGCGAGGCGCGCCAGCGCCACGACCTGGAACGCGACTTCGACCTGCGCGGCATGGTCTGGCGCGACGCCGCCACCGAGCGCGTCATCCACCTGGCCTGCCAGGTGGCGCGGGCCGACGTCCCGGTGCTCATTTCCGGGCCGAACGGCAGCGGCAAGGAGGGCATCGCCGCCATCATCCAGGCCAACTCGGCGGTGCGCGACGGCCCCTTCGTCGTGCTCAACTGCGGCGCCCTGCCGGCCGAGCTGGTCGAGGCCGAGCTGTTCGGCGCCGAGGCCGGCGCCTACACCGGCGCCTCGCGCGCGCGCGAGGGCAAGTTCGAGGCGGCCGACGGCGGCACCCTGTTCCTCGACGAGATCGGCAACCTGCCGCTGGCCGGCCAGATGAAGCTGCTGCGCGTGCTCGAGACGGGCCGCTTCGAGCGGCTCGGCTCGAACAGGGAGCGCCAGGTCAAGGTGCGCGTGGTCAGCGCCACCAACGCCGACCTGCCGGCGATGATACGCGCCGGCAGCTTCCGCGAGGACCTGTTCTACCGCCTCAACGTCATCGAGCTGCGCCTGCCGCCGCTGGCGGCGCGCCCGGCCGACATCCTGCCGCTGGCGGCCCACTTCCTCGGCGCCGGCAAGCGCCTGCAGGCCGGCGCCGAGGCGGCCCTGCTGGCCCACCCGTGGCCGGGCAACGTGCGCGAGCTGAAGAACGTGATGGCGCGCGCCGGCCTGCTGGCCGCCGGCGAGTCGATCGGCGCCGCCGACCTCGGCCTGCCGCCCTCGCCGGCCATGGCGGCGGCCGCCGCCGCCGAGGCCGAGCCGGACCGCGACGCCATCGGCCTGGCGCTGCGCCGCGCCGGCGGCGTGGTGGCGCAGGCCGCCGCCGAGCTGGGCCTGTCGCGCCAGGCGCTGTACCGCCGCATGGAGCGGCTCGGCATCGCCCGTCCCTGATGGCCGGCGCCGAGCAGCAGCAGCAGCCCCGGCCGGCCGCCGGGGCCAAGGGCGGCGCCTCGAAGGGCATCCGCCTCTCGCTGCTGACGCGCTGGTCGGCCCTGGTCGGCACCCTGCTGACCGTGGGCATCCTGGTCGCGCTGGCGCTGACCCGCCTGCTGCCGCAACGGCCCGGCCTGGTGCTGGCGCTGTGCCTGCTGTGCGTGCTGCCGCTCGCCGTCATCACCATCCGTGCCCAGCTGGCGCCCATCCTGTCGCTGTTCCGCGCCCTCACCGGCACCGTCACCAGCTACCAGGACGGCGACTTCTCGTTCAGCCTGCACTGGCCGCAGAACGACGAGCTGAGCGACCTGGTGGCGGCCCACAACGCGCTCGGCGCCGTGCTGCGCCAACAGCGCCTCGAGCTGGTGCAGCGCGAGCTGCTGCTCGACACCATGGTGCAGAACACGCCGGTGGCGATGCTGCTGGTGAGCGAGGGCGGGCCGGTGGTGTACGCCAACGTGGCCGCCCGCCAGCTGCTCAACCAGGGCCGCAAGCTCGAGGGCCACCGCCTGGCCGCCGTGCTGGCGCAGGCCGCGCCGGCCCTCAACGAGGCGCTGGCGCGCGGCGGCGACGGCCTGTTCACCAACGGCGCCGGGCTCGGCACCGAGGCGGGCGCCGAGGAGGAGGTGTTCCACCTGGCGCGGCGCAGCTTCAACCTGAACGGCCGCAAACACGAGCTCTTGCTGCTGCGCCAACTGACCCTGGAGCTGCGCCGGCAGGAGGTGCAGACCTGGAAGAAGGTGATCCGCGTCATCAGCCACGAGCTCAACAACTCGCTCGCCCCGCTCACCTCGCTGGCCCACTCCGGCGCCGAGCTGGTGCGGCGCGGCCAGACCGCGCGCCTGCCGCAGATCCTCGCCACCATCGAGGAGCGCAGCCGCCACCTGGAGAGCTTCATCCTCGGCTACGCCCGCTTCGCCAAGCTGCCGGCGCCGCGCCCGGAATGGCAGGACTGGGGCGCCTTCGTCGGCCACCTGGCGGCCCAGGTCGAGTTCGCCCTGGCCGGCGCCCTGCCGGCCGAGCCGGCCGCCTTCGACGCCGCCCAGCTCGAACAGGCCCTGCTCAACCTGCTCAAGAACGCCCACGAGTCCGGCTCGCCGGCCGGCGCCGTGCGCCTCGCCGTGCGCCGCCTGCAGGACGGCCTGCGCATCGAGGTGCACGACCGCGGCCCGGGCATGAGCGAGACGGTGCTGACCAACGCGCTGGTGCCGTTCTACTCGACCAAGCGCAGCGGCACCGGCCTGGGCCTGGCGCTGGCGCGCGAGATCGCCGAGGCCCACGGCGGCCGCATCACCCTGGCCAACCGCGCCGGCGGTGGCCTGACGGTGGCGCTGATCCTGCCACTGTCGGTTTCCTGCAACTAAAATTGTGCTCGGGCTGACAATATTTGGATGTAAATTTTGACATTGATCAGTGCCTCTTTGATAAGTTTCCGAGGCGCCCGCCCTTGTGTTAGGGACAAGCTATTTCGCGGTGACTATCGATTTGAAAATAGCGAATTGACATGACTTTTCCACTGGCGTAACTTGGAATCCGGCACTGACCTTTCGGTGCCGGGTAACACTTTCACGGGGAAGAAAAATGAAACTAAAATCATTACTTTTGGCCGCCATGCTGGCCGCACCTTTCACCGCCGTCATGGCGGAAGACCTCACGCCAAGCGTGCCTTTGGTCGGCGTGCCACCGATGCAGAGCGCCGGCTTCGGCCTGACGCACATGTTCTCGGGCGAGTTCTGGGATACCATCACCTTCACCCCGGCGGTCGGCCCGTCGATGGTCGACGCCAGCCTGGTCACGATCGGCTTCAGCGCCGTCAACAACATCGACTTCCTCGGTGCCACGCTGAACGGCAACCCCTTGATACTGTCCGGTCCGGGCTTCTTTGAATTCGGCGGCATGTTCCCGGCGCCCGCCTCCGGTTCGCTGGTGTTGACCGTGCACGGCTGGGCCGGCGACATGATGATGCACAAGGACACGCCGATCACCGCCTCGTACGCCGGCACCATCAACGTGACCGCCGTGCCCGAGCCGGAAACCTACGGCATGATGCTCGGCGGCCTGGGCGTGCTGGCCTTCCTGGCGCGGCGCCGCAAGTCGTCCTGAGCGCAACCCGGCGCCCAGCTTAAAAGACGCTGCGGCGTCTTTTTTTTTGCGCCGCCGGGGCGGCTGGTAAACTACGCCCATGTCCAAGAAAACCGCCTCCCCCACCGCCGCCGCGCCGGCCAGCGCCGCGCGCTACGACCAGCCCGGCCACCCGCCGGCCACCACCACCCAGTTCCAGGGCGTGCGCTTCCTCCACCTGGGCACCTCGTGGGTGCAGGGCGCGATGCGCCTGTCCAAACCGGACGCCATCGAGCTCGAATACGTGCAGATGATGATGATGTGGCTGCTGTTCCAGGAACGCCCGCGCCACGTCGTCCAGCTCGGCCTGGGCAGCGCCGCGCTGACCAAGTTCTGCTACCACCGCCTGGCCGAGGCGCGCGTCACCGCCGTCGAGCTCAACCCCAACGTCATCGCCATCTGCCGCGCCCAGTTCGGCCTGCCGCCCGACGACGAGCGCCTGGCGGTGCGCGAGATGGACGCCATGGACTTCGTGCTCGACCCGGCCAACCACGGCACGGTCGACGTGCTGCAGGTCGACCTGTACGACGAGGAGGCGCGCGGCCCGGTGCTCGACTCGCCCGAGTTCTACCAGGCCTGCCACGACTGCCTGAGCGCCGACGGCATCATGACCACCAACGTGTTCGGCGACTTCCCCAACTACGACAAGAACCTGCAAGCCATGGAGCAGGTGTTCGACGCCGTCGTCTGGCTGCCCGAGGTGCACGACGCCAACATCGTCGTGATCGCCTTCAAGCGCTCGCCGCTGCTCGACTTCAGCCTGCTCTACGAGCGCGCCGGCGCCATCAAGACGCGCTTCAACCTGCCCGCCAAGTCCTGGGTCAACGGCCTCAAGGGCTGGATGCTCGACCAGCAATAGGCGGCGCCGGCGGCGGCAACAGTCGTTGCCGCCCCGGCAAGACTAGCATAAAGGCATCCACCCGCCGCCCCCTGGCGGACTCGACTTTCCGGCCGGCGGTCGATCAGGGTAAGGGATTTCCCCGTATAACGCACGCAATATTGCAACTGGTGCACATAACACAACACCGCGCCGCAAACCCCTTGGCCGGCAGCAATCGCACACTGTAGTATTTTCTCGGCGGCGAGTCACCCTCGCCCGTTCAGCGTCAAAGCCGGTCACCCATTGGCTGCATGTTCAGATAAAAACCATACGAGAGAATGACACATGACTACAGCACACCGCAGCACCGCCGCCCCGCAACGCCTCCCCTTCCGCCGCACCCTGATCGCCTCCGCCCTGCTGCTCGCCGCCGGCCATAGCTGGGCGCAAAGCGCCGCCGACAGCGCGCCGGCAGCCGAACAAACCGTCGTCGTGCTGGGCTCGCGCTCGGTGGCCAAGACCGCGCTCGACACCTCGGCCCCGGTCGGCCTGATCAGCCTGAAGGACATGCAAACCGCCGGACCGCTGGAACTGGGCAAGCTGCTGCAGACGCTGGACCCGTCGTTCAACTTCTCGACCACCTTCATCAGCGACGGCTCGGACATCATCCGCCCGGCCACGCTGCGCTCGCTCGGCCCCGACCAGGTGCTGGTGCTGGTCAACGGCAAGCGCCGTCACCAGCAGGCCCTGGTCAACGTGCAGCAGACCATCGGCCGCGGCTCGGCCGGCACCGACATCAACGCCATCCCGCTTGGCGCGATCCACCACATCGAGGTGCTGCGCGACGGCGCCGCCGCCCAGTACGGCTCCGACGCGATCGCCGGCGTGATCAACATCGTGCTCAAGTCGCAGGTCAAGGAGACCACCCTGAGCGGCACCGTCGGCACCACCTCCGAGGGCGACGGCGACACCTATTCCGGCAGCGCCAACACCGGCTTCGCCCTGGGCCAGGACGGCGGCTTCATCAACCTGACCGTCGAGGCGCGCAAGCGCGGCGAGACCAACCGCGCCGGCCCCGACTCGCTGCGCGTGCAAGGCGCGCCACGGGTGACCCAACACATCGGCGACAGCAACGCCAAGGACGCCTACCTGTGGTGGAACGCCGCGCTGCCGATCGACAAGGCCAGCGAGTTCTACGCCTTCGGCGGCCTGTCGCGCCGCAAGGGCGACGCCTACGGCTTCTACCGCTCGCAGGGCGACGACCGCACCGTGCCGTCCGAGACCCACGCCGACGGCTACCTGCCCAACATCCACACCACCGTCAAGGACGCCTCCTTCGCCTTCGGCTACCGGCGCGACCTGGCCAACGACTGGAAGGCCGACATCAGCATCAACCACGGCGAGAGCGAACTCGACTTCCACGAGTCGAACAGCATCAACGTCAGCTACTGGTACGAGCCGAAACCGGGCGGCGCGCCGGGCCAGATCTACGGCGAGTCGCCGCGCGAGGCCGACACCGGCAAGCTCAAGTTCACCCAGACCACCTTCAACGCCGACGTCAAGGGTCCGGTCAAGTTCGGCGACGGCACCGTGTTCGTCGCCACCGGCTTCGAGTACCGCAGCGACAACTACCAGATCGAGGCGGGCGACCCGGTCTCCTACCAGTACGGCCGCACCAACAACCCGGCCATCGTCATCAAGGGCCAGAACGGCAAGACCGCCGCCTCCGGCATCCAGGGCTTCCCCGGCTACACGCCGGGCACCGCCGTCGACGCCGGCCGCCACAACATCGCCCTGTTCCTCGACCTCGAACACAAGCCGGTCGACCAGCTGACCGTCGCCGGCGCCGTGCGCTACGAGAAGTACTCCGACTTCGGCAGCACCGTGACGGGCAAGTTCAGCGCCCGCTTCGACCCGAGCAAGCAGATCGGCTTCCGCGGCAGCGTCTCGACCGGCTTCCGCGCCCCCAGCGTGCAGCAGGCGTTCTACAGCTCGGTCTCGACCAACCTGAACAACGGCGTGCTGACCGAGACGCTGACCGCGCGCCAGGGCAGCGCCGTGACCCAGGCCTTCGGCATCGCCCCGCTGAAGGAGGAGACCTCGACCGGTGGCAGCATCGGCATGGTGCTGCGCCCGGTGAAGAACTTCTCGATCACCGCCGACGCCTACCAGATCAAGATCAAGGACCGCATCGTGTTCTCCAGCGAGGTGGCGCCCGAGGCGAGCGGCAGCGGCCCGATCGCCAACATCCTGAAACCGCTCGGCGTCGGCCAGGCGCAGTTCTTCACCAACGCGGTCGACACCAAGACACGCGGCCTGGACATCGTCGCCGAGCACACCACCCGCCTGCCGGCGTCGACGCTGGTGCTGTCGGGCCAGCTGGGCTTCAACAAGACCGAGGTCACCAAGCGCCACTCGACGTCGTCGGTGCTGACCGGCGAGCAGCTGTTCGACCAGTCGCAGGTGACGCTGATCGAACGCGGCCAGCCACGCAAGCACCACGTGGTGGCGGCCGACTACACCAGCGGCCCGTGGAACCTGAACACGCGCGCCAACTACTACGGCGAAGTGCAGGCCTCGAACTTCAGCCCGCTGCACACCTGGGACGCCAAGTGGCTGGTCGACGCCTCGGTGCGCTACGCCTTCAGCAAGCGCACCTTCCTCAGCGTCGGCGCCAACAACGTGTTCAACACATTGCCGTCGGAATGGACCAACGGCGGCGACTTCCCGAAGATCGGCTTCACCCGCTGCTGGGAAACCTGCCCGATCGGCGTGAACGGCCGCTCGATGTACATCCGCGCCGACACGGCGTTCTAAGCTAGTTCCGTCGTGCCGTAGTTCCGTAGTGCCTCCGCGCCGCAGCGTCAACCGCTGCGGCGCGGCCGGTTGGCGCTGTAGGCCGCCAGGTGCAACAGCGCCGCCAACCGCCTGACCAGTCCATCCATCCGCTCCGCCGGCACCTGCGCGTAGCCGAGCATCAAGCCCCGCCAGTCCGAACCGCCCTCCCCCGCATGGTCGCAGTGCGCGCTCAGCGCGTGCGTCACGATGCCCAGCTCCAGCGCCTGCGCGGCGATGCTCGTGTCGCACAGCGCCGCGTCGGTGAAACGCAAGGCCAGGTGCATGCCGGCCGAGCCGCCATGCACCAGCGCCACCGTCCCCACATGCTCGCCCAGCGCCGCCGCCAACGCGTCGCGCCGCTGCCGGTACAGCCGCCGCATGCGCCGCAGGTGCAGGGCGAACTGGCCGCTGCGCAGGAACTCGGCCAGCGCCAGCTGCTCGGCGACGCGGCCGCGCGCGGCCGACTGCGCGCGCATCGCCGCCAGCGCCGGCGCCAGGCCCCTGGGCACCACCACGAAGCCGATGCGCAGCGAGGGGAACATGGTCTTGCTGAAGGTGCCCAGGTAGAGCACCGGCGCGTCCGCCGCCAGCCCCTGCATGGCCGCCAGCGGCGGACCGTCGTGGCGGAACTCGCTGTCGTAGTCGTCCTCGATGATCAAGGCGCCGGCGGCGCGCGCCTGTTCGATCAGCGCCAGCCGGCGCCGCAGGCTGAGCACGCTGCCGGTCGGGTACTGGTGCGACGGCGTGGTGTAGATCAGGCGCGGCGGACGGGCCGCCCAGTCCTGCGGCTGCGGCGCGATGCCGTCCTGGTCGACGGCGACCGGCTCGACGCGCAGGCCGGCGGCGCGGAAGGCGGCCAGCGCGCCGGCGTAGCCGGGGCACTCCAGCCAGGCGGTGTCGCCGTGGTCGGCGAAGGCGCGGGCGCACAGGTCCAGGCTGCTCTGGGTGCCGTCGGTGATGAACACCTGGCCGGCCTCGCACACCACGCCGCGCGAGGCGCGCAGGTGGTCGGCGATGGCCTCGCGCAGCGCCGCCTCGCCGCACGGCTCGCCGTAGTTCAGCTGCGCCACCGTCAGGCCGCGCCAGGCCCGCTCCAGCATGCGCCGCCACAGCGCCAGCGGAAACTGCTCGAGCGCCGGCACGCCCGGCATGAAGGCGGCCATGCTGTCGCTGATGCCGGACATCGGGCGCAGCTCGCGGGCGCGCGACGACAGGCCGGCGTGCGGCGCCGCCACCGCCGGCGCGGCGAACTCCGGCGCCAGCGCGGCGACGATGGTGCCGCCGCGGCCGGTGCTGACATAGCCCTCGCAGGCCAGCTGCTCGTAGGCATACAGCACGGTGTTGCGCGCCACGCCCAGCTCGGCGGCCAGAACCCGGGTGGCCACCAGGCGGCTGCCGGCGCCCAGCGTGCCGTTGCGGATCGCCGCGCGCAGGCATTCGTGCAGCAGGCGCTGGCGCGGCCAGCCGCGCGCGCGGTGCTGCTCGGTGAAGGCGGCGATCAATAGGGCGTAATCCACGGGGTGTGCTCCATTCATGGCTCCAAAAAATGACACAACGCTGGATCTGTCGACAGAGCCAGCGGGCCATTATATTGCCTACTTCACCCTTTGTAGCCACCCATCTGGACACCACCATGACCGACACCGTCGCAGCCGACACCGCAGCATCCGCAGACACCACCACCTTCGCCGGCGCGCCGAGCGAGCGCACCCGCGTGCGCCGCGTCGCCGAGAACGCCCGCTACGACGCAGCCACCGTGCGCGCCATCGTCGACGACGCCTACCTGTGCCACATCGCCTTCAGCGACGACAAGGGCAGCCACTGCATCCCCACCGCCTGCTGGCGCGACGGCGAGCACCTGTACATCCACGGCTCGAACGGCAGCCGCATGCTGCGCCGCCTGGTCGAGTCGGACATCTGCGTCACCATCACCCACCTCGACGGCCTGGTGATGGCGCGCTCGGCCTTCAACCACTCGATGAACTACCGCTCGGTGATGATCTACGGCCGTTTTGAAAAAGTCACCGACGAGGCGCACAAGCGGCGCACCATGGAGAGCTTCATGGACCGGCTGGTGCCGGGCCGCCAGGCCGAGGTCCGCGCCGGCAACGACAAGGAATACGCCGCCACCACGGTGCTGCGCATCGCGCTGGCCGAGGCGGCCTGCAAGGTGCGCGCCGGCGCGCCGACCGACGACGCCGAGGACATGGCCTGGCCGGTCTGGGCCGGCGTGCTGCCGTTCGAGCGCAGCCGCCTGGCGCCGCAGACCGACCCGGCCT
Source organism: Rugamonas rubra (assembly GCF_900114705.1). Lineage (GTDB taxonomy): Bacteria > Pseudomonadota > Gammaproteobacteria > Burkholderiales > Burkholderiaceae_D > Rugamonas > Rugamonas rubra. Next base: position 23,414 of record NZ_FOTW01000037.1, on the reverse strand, counting down.
GCGCGCTGGCGGTGCCCGACTACGTGCAACGCTGGAGCGAGGGCGCGCAATAAGGGCCTGAGTTGAACCCGCGCCAGCGGCGGACGCGCCGTCTGCCTGGCGCGGGCTTGCATTCGACGACGCCGGCCCCACTTTGCAGCAATACATAATCCCATCCCAGCCAAGCATGGGCAACAAGCTATTTTAGTAAAGGAAATGTGCTATGAGCGACGACCAAAAAACGACCGAAATTGTACGGAAAGAATCGATGAGAAAAATCGATTTCTTGTTCACTGATCAGGCAGTACCCATATCGTAAAAAACACATGTTAAGACTCAAACGTATCAACAAAAACAACTGGGAAGATTGCGTCGCCCTGCGCGTCTCGCGCGAGCAAAAAAAATTCATCGCCGCCAATCTCTACTCCATCGCCGAAGCCCAGTTCCTGCCCGGTTTCAAAGCGACTGGCATTTACCTCAAGCAAGAGATGATCGGTTTTGCCTTGTATGGAATCGATCCGGATGACGGCAATTATTGGTTGTATCGACTGATGATCGACAAAGCCCAGCAGCGACAAGGCCATGCCCGGATCGCTTTGCAGGAGATCATCAAGACCCTGGCGAAAGGGACTCCCGCAGCCCCGAAGCTGATGGTTGGCTATCACGTCGACAATCTGGCGGCCCATCGTCTGTATGAGTCCGTCGGTTTTCGCGCCGAGGGACTGGCCCCGTGGGGAGAAAAAATCGCCGGATTTCATCTTGCGTCGCCACCCCTAGCATTGGAGCGCCCACGCTCCGCGCAGCAGGGTTTATCGCGTTCGAAAAACGTCGACTTTCCGGGGGTGTAGTATGGTGCTCATCGAAAACGATTCAATCCAACTGCGCCCGATCGCAGCGACGGATCGCCCGTACATCCAGGCCGGCCTTTCCGATGCCGCAGTGCTGCGCTACTACGGCATGCGCTTCGATGCGCCGGATGCCTTCGAGGTTCAAATGGACTGGTATCGATCCATCCAAAAGACAGGCAGCGGCCTGTGGCTGGCGGTGGTCGACGCGTCTAACGGAGCATTTCTCGGCGCGCTGGGTTTTAGCGACCTTTGCGAGACGGATCACCACGCGCAGCTCGGCTACTGGTTGTTGCCGGCTCATTGGGGACGAGGCGCAATGCGCGCGGCGCTACAAGCCTTTGTGCCATATGTGTTTGCGCATTACCGCATCAATCGCCTCTGGGCCGAAGTCGAAACCGAGAACATCGCCTCGCTCGAATTGCTGCGATCACTTCGCTTCACCGAGGAGGGCATCCATCGGGAATGCGAACATCGGGATGGCCGGTACATTTCCGTGGCGCACTTTTCGTTGCTGCGCAGAGAGCTGGGCAACGCCCTACTCTGAGGCGATAAGCAAGGGCCTGCCCTTCGCCTAACGCTGCTCGCGCCACCACAACGTCAGCATGCACAGCGCGAACAGCAGTGCGAACGGCGCCGCCGGCATGGGTGCGCCGTTCGCGGCAGCGGTGGCCTCCGGGCCTAGCCTGGGGTTGACGGGGGCGTTGGCGGCGCCGGTGGCCACAGCCCCCGCAGCGCCGGCAACGACCAACGCCGGCTTCGCCTCGCTGCGCGCGGCATAGCGCGCGGTGGCGTCGCGCCGCAGCGCGCGCTGCCAGGCCGGCCAGTCGCCGGCGGCGTAGATGTATTCCATGCCCTCCTGGCCGGCGCTGGCGAACTTCTGCCAGCCGGGCGCGCGCGGCCACAGCGCCACGCAGACGGCGTCGGCCTGCTCGGCGCGCGCCTGCCATCTGGCCGCCGCCATGCCGTCCAGTCGCACCTCTTCCCCCGGCTTGAATCCTTGCCCGCACAATTCGCTGCGCAGGCCCGGCACCGGCATCGGGTCGGGCAGGCGCCAGGCGCTCTTTTGCGTGGCCGGCAGCGCCGCCCGGTCGAGCAGCTGCTGCCACCACAGCGACAGCGGCTGCGGCGCGCTGATGACGTAGCGGTGCCAGTCGGCCACGCCCAGCCACAGCACGCGGCCACGCTGCCAGTCGCGCTGCCACAACCAGGCTTGCTGTTTGTCGTCGCGCGCCGCCGCCGTCCAGGCGGCGCCGGCAGGCGCGTCCGGGTTCAGGCCGGCCGGCGTCAGCGCCAGCGCGGCGCCGTTGATGCTGAACTGGCGCATGTCCTCCTTCTCCGTGGTGGCCGACTGCGGCCGCAGACGCAGGCCGAATTCGCGCTGCCACAGGGCGGCGTCGGCCGCGTTCGCGCCCAGCACAAGCAGGGGCGCGCCCTGCGCCACCTGAGCCAGCAGCGCGGCGCGCGCGGCCGGGTTCAGATGCTCGACATAGGCGGCGTCGACCAGCAGCAGGTTCGGCTGCGTCAACGGCACCCGCGCCGTCTCGCTGCGGGCGATGGCCTTGCCCAGCGTGAGCTGCCAGTCCAGCACGGCGTCGCCCTCGGCCAGCAACTGGTTCAGCGCGCGGGCGTCGAAGGACGGCGCGTCGAAACGGCCCAGCACCTGCAGCGGCGCGGCGGCCACCACCTGCAGCGGCAGCGGTCCGGCGGCGATGGTCTTGCCGGCGGCGTCGAGCAGGCGCGCCTGTAGCAGCATGGCCTCGGCCAGCGGCGGCAGCCATTGCAGCGAGAGCTTGTCGGTGGCGGCGGCGGCGCGCGCCTCGGCCAGCAGTTGGCCGTTCTCGGCCAGCAGTTGCAAACGCCAGCCGGCCTGCGCCTGGCCGCGCCGGACGCTGAACTGGAACATGCGGCCCAGCGCCACGCGGCGCGGGAAGTCCAGCCACAGCAGGTCGGCGTCTGCCGCCGGCTTCCACTGCAGCGGACGGGCCGGCAAGTCGCGCCACTGCGCCTCGCGCAGGCCGTCGCCGCGCAACAGGATGGCGCCGGCCTGCGGTACGGCCAGCAGCGCCGCCTCGCTGGCGTTGCCGGCGGCGTCGGTGCTCAATGTGATGTTGGCGGCCACGCTGCCGGACTGGCGCAGGTCGGCGAACATGGCGGCCAGCGCCAGTGCGGCCAGGACGACCAGCGCCAGCTCGATCCACTGGCGCCGGCGCGCGTAGAACAGCGCGCTGAGCGCGCCGACGGCCAGCACGGCCAGACTGGTGATGCTGGCCGTCATGGCTGCTCCTTGCCGCGCCAGGCGCGGCGGAATGGGGTGTCGGCCTGCGGCTGCGCCTGCAGGCGCACAGGCGCCTCGGCCAGCGTGCCGCGCAGCCAGGCGCGCAGCACGGCGCGGCAGGGGACGCAGCCGTCGGCCACGTCCTGCACGGCGCGCTGCGCCGCCAGCTTCTGCTCCTGGTCGGTGATGCGGGCGGCGATGATCTCGCGCGCCGACTTGCTCCACAGCGCCGGCAGCGTGCCGTCGCCGGCAAGCGCCAGCACCAGCTCGCGCACCTCGGCCGGCGCGGCGTCGACGGCGCCGCCCTGGGCGCGCTTGTAGCTGAGCGCGCCGACCATGTCGCCGCTCATGCGCTTCTCCTCCTTCAGCGCCGGCGGCACGAAGGCGGTGCGGTGCAGGTAGACGCGCTCGGCCTGCTGCAACTCCTTGATCGCCGCCAGCGCCTTGTACTCGGGTGGCAGGGCCGACTTCGGCGTGATGGCGCGCAGCGACTTCTCGGCGTCCCACATGGCCGCCAGCGCGCGCTTGAGCAGCGCCTTGGTGGCCGGGTCGAAGATGGTGGCGTTGTCCTCCTGGTCGTGGGCGTGGCCGAACTCGGCGATGATGGCCGCCTCGGCGCCGCGCTTGGGCGCGCCGGGTTCGCCGCCATGCCCGCCGCCGTGTTCTTGTTCTTGTTCGTGCTCGTGCTCGTGCTCTTCGCCGAACAGGCTGGACTCCTCGCCGAGGAACATGCCGTAGCGCCGCCGCAGCTGCGCCTGGTCGGTGGCGATGGACTCGCTGCGCTCGCGCAGCGTGGCGCGCGGCATGTTGGGCTTGGCCTGCAGGTCGGCCAGCAGCTGCTCGGTGTCCATGATGATCTGGCGCTGGCTGCGCAGGTTCTCCGGCTTGACCATCGACGGCAGCGCCGTCGCGTCCAGGCTCTCGGCGGCCGGGCCGGGCAGGCGCAGCGTGTAGGTGGGCGACTGCGTGGTGTGGGCGTGCTCGGGCGCGTTGTCGGTGGCGCGCACGAAGAAGTACAACTCGTCGCCCGGCTCCATGCCCAGCACCGCCAGCGTCCAGCGCTTCTGCCAGTTGCGCACCTTGCGGTCGGCCGACTCGGGCAGCGGCACCTCGCGGTCGCTGAAGCGGACGTTCTCGCCGCTGCCGCGCGCCAGCGTCATGTGCAGGCTGGCGCGCACGATGGCGTAGTCGTCGCGCGCGCTCAGCTCCAACTGCACGCCGCCGGCGTCGGCCGGCAGCACGGTGATCAACTCGTTCGGCGCGACCACGTTGACCTGCGGCGCCTGGTCGGGCCGCACCCGCACGTTGTAGCGCGTGCCGGCCTTGCCACGGGCGCGCCAGAAGATCGACTCGCCGGCGCGCCACTGCGCGCAGTCGGCCGTGACGGGCAGCGCCTGGCCGTCGCTCAGCTCCACCACCGGCTGCGCGCCGACGGCGTTCTTGACGCACCAGCGCACCGCGGAATACTGCGGCACCTCGATATCGCGCGCGGCCGTCTCGAAGGCGGCCACGCCGGTGTAGGCCGGCGGCGCCACGCGCAGGTAAACATCGCCGTCGACGATGGCGCGCGCGGCGGCGGCGGCGGCGTGGCCAGCTGCGGCGCCGGCCTGGTGGCGCTGCTGCCAACCCCAGGCGGCGCCGGCCACGGCCAGCGCCAACAACAACGGCAGCAGTGCTTCCACGGAGGCGACCGGCGCGCGCACGCGGGCGATGGCGCGGAAGTCGTCTGGCCCCAGCGCGCTGGCCAGGCGGACGCGCAGGCGCTCTTGCTGTAGACGGGCGATCGGGCTGTCGACGGCGCCGGCCAGCAAGGCGCTGCTGTCCTCCAGCGCGGGCACGGCGGCGTCCAGCCATGCGGCCCACTGCGCGCCGACGCGGCGGCGCCAGCGTGCCAAGTCCCACAACAGCCAGGCGGCCCACAGCAGCGGCGCGGCCAGGGTGTAGGGGCGCGCGGCGGGCAGCCACAGCGCGCAGGCCAGCAGCGGCAGCAGCGTGGCCAGCCAAAGCGGCGCGCGGCGGCGCAGCACGGCGCGGCGCAACTGGCCGCGCAGGAGGTCAGCGGCGTCGCGCATGGGTGAGTATCCGTTCCAGTGAAAACAGCGCCAGCAGCAGCCAGCCGATCCAGGAGGCCGGGCTGGCCTCGACCGGCACGCCGACGCCGCGTTCGGCGGCGAACGCCTGCGCCGGCGCCGGGTAGTCCGGCGCCGCTCGGTCCAGCGCGTTCAGGGTGGCGAAGATGGCGCGTGCCGTCTCGGCGTCATGCGCCGGCCAGGCGTCCGAGGCCCACAGCCGCCCGCGCGCGCTGTCGGCGTAGCGCAGCTTGATGCCATTGATGTCCAGCGTGGGCGCGCCGGCCAGCTCGGGCGGCGTTGCGCCGCCACCGAACCACCACAGCGGCGCGTGCCAACCATGCGGCGGCAATTGCGGCCGGTCCCAGACGATCAGTTCGGTGGCGGCGTCGGGCTCGTCGGTCAAGACGTAGCGGTCGTCGGCGCCGGCGTTGAAGGCGGCGAACAGCGCCTGCCAGGCAGGCGCGCGCGCCGCCGTGGTGGCCAGCGCGACGCGGTGTTCGGCCACGGTGGCGGCTGGCGCGGCGGTGGCGACAGCAGGCGCTGGCCTCAACTCCAGCCGGACCGCGTGGGCGAAACGCGGCAAGCGCGCCGGCATGGCGACTTGGCCGGCGTCGGCCAGCACCAACACGCGGGCGTCGCCGCGCCACTGGTACTCGTGCTGGCGCAGCCAGGGCAGCAAATGCGGCAGCGCCTCGGCGGCGATCTCCTCACGGCGGGCGGCGCCGAAGCCGGAGGCGGCGATGCGCTGGCCGGCCCAGGCCTGGTCGACGCCGCGCGCCAGCAGCACGGTGTCGCCGCGCCACGGCAGCACGGTGGCGGCCAGCCAGGCGATCAACGCCAGCAGCAGCAGGCAGCGCAACAACAGCAGGAGCAGGTCGCGCCAGCGCCACACGCGCAATTGTTCCGGCGCGGCGGCCGGCAGGAAGCGCGCGGTGGCCAGCGGCTCGGCCTTCAGGCGTTGGCGCTTCTGCCGGTGCCACCAGATCGGCAGCAGCAGGACGGGCAGCGCCAGCCACCACAATGCTTGAGTACTCAACATCTTGCGCGCGCCCCCGCCAGTTGCAGCCAGCTGCGCAGCACCAACGCCAGCGGCTGCTCGATGCGCGCCTCGCAGCGCACGATGTCGTGCTGGCGGCAGCTGGTGGCCAGCGCATCGAAATGCTCGGTTAACGCCTGGCGGTAGGCCTCGCGCTCGGCCTGGCCCATGCGGTGCAGGCCGTCCGGCTGCTCGGGATCGCGGTAGCCGGCGCCGGCCTTGAAGCTGGCGTCCACCTCGGCCTGGGTGCGCAACGCCAGGATGCGCACGTCGTGCTGTAGACGGCGCAGGCGCAGCAGCGCCTCGCTCAGCGGCGACGGCCACTCCAAGAAATCGCTGACAGCGAAGATCAAACTGGGCGCGCGGGCGAAGTGCAGGTTGGCGCGCAGCGTCGCCTCGTCCGGCAGCGCGCCCTGCGCCTTGACGCGGGACAGCTGCGCCAGCACGCGCTGCAACTGGCGCGGGCCGCGCCCGGCCGGGGTGAACTCGACGCGGCCGCCACCGCACATCACCAGGCCGAAGGCGTCGCCCTGGCGCTGCGCCACGGCGGCCAGGCAGGCCAGCATAGTGCGGGCGAACCACAGCTTGTCCAGTCCCGCCACCTCGCGGCTGGGCTCGGCCATCGAGGCGCTGGCGTCCAGCCACAGCCAGACGGCGACGTGGCTGTCGCGCTCGGCCTCGCGCACGTAGTAGCGGTCGGCCCGCGCCAGCAGCTTCCAGTCGACCCGGCGCCACTCGTCGCCCGGCGCGTAGGCGCGGTACTCGGAGAACTCGACGCCGGCGCCGCGCTCGCGGCCGGCGTGCATGCCGTGGCCGAGACCGGCCAGCACGTGGCGGATGATCAGGTTCAAATCGGTGGAGTGCGCCACCAGGGCCGACGTTTGCAGCATGCGCGGCCCTACTCCGGCCGCACGTGGTCGCGCAGCGCCTGCAGGATCTCGGCGATGGCGACGCCGTCGGCCTCGGCCTCGAAGTTGCGCAGCACGCGGTGCGCCAGCACCGGCAGCAGCATCGCCGCGATGTCGTCGCGCGTCACGGCCAAACGGCCGTGCATCAGCGCGCGCGCCTTCGAGGCCAGCACCAGCGCCTGGCCGGCGCGCGGACCGGCGCCCCAGCCGACGTGCTTCTTCACGCTGGCCACTTCGCTGTCGGCCGGCCGGGTGGCGCGCACCAGGCGGGTGGCGTAGCGCAGCAGGTGCTCGCCGATTTGGATGTCGCGCACCAGTTGTTGCAGGCGCAGCAGGGTGGCCACGTCCATCACCGGCTCGGCGTCGGCCAGGCCGGCGTGGGTGGTGGCCGAGACCATGGCGATCTCCTCCTCCTCGCTCGGGTAGACCACGTCGATGCGCAGCAGGAAGCGGTCCAGCTGCGCCTCCGGCAGCGGATAGGTGCCGGCCTGCTCGATCGGGTTCTGTGTCGCCAGCACGAAGAAGGGACGCGGCAGCATGTGCGTCTGGCCGGCGAAGGTGACGCTGCACTCCTGCATCGCCTCGAGCAGGGCCGACTGGGTCTTCGGCGGCGCGCGGTTGATCTCGTCGGCCAGCAGCACCTGGGTGAACACGGGGCCGCGCTGGAAGCGGAACTCGCGCTTGCGGGTCGCCGTATCCTCCTCCAAAATCTCGGTGCCGACGATATCGGACGGCATCAGGTCGGGCGTGAACTGGACGCGGCGGAACTGCATGTCGGTGGCCTGCGCCAGCGACTTGACCAACAGCGTTTTGCCCAGCCCCGGCACGCCCTCGACCAGCGCGTGGCCGCCGGCCAGCAGGCAAATGATCAGCGAGTCGATCACTTCCTCCTGGCCGATGATGACCTTGGCCATGCTGGCCTTGAGGCCGGCCACCTTGGCGCACAGCGCGCCGATCTCGTCCTCGCTCCAGGCGATGCTCGCGCTGTGCGACATGTTCGACAATGCAGACACTATCAGGCTCCCAATGCGTATTGAATGATGTTGACGGCGAAGCGGGTGTTATCGATGACCAGCCAGCGCTTGTTGCGGAAGTCGTAGTCCCACTCGCAACCGTAGTCCTTGTTGCTGTACAAAAGCCGCACGCGGCCGCCCACCTCGATCGCCTTCAAGTAGTCGTGCACCAGATCGTCGCCCCAGCCGTTCAACTCCACGCTGGTGTTGGGCGGGCCGTCGAAATGGAAGAAGCTCGAATACAGCGGATGGTTGTTGGCGATCTTGCGCAGCGCCTTGGCGCCGAAGATGCGCGCCAGTTCGGCCTCGAAGGACTTGGCGAACAGGCCGTCGATGTCGTGGTTGCAGTCGTCGACGAAGAGGAAGCCGCCGCCCTTGACATAGCGTTCCAGGTTCTTGCGTTCGGCGGCGCTGAACTGCACCAGCTTGTGGCCGGCGAAGTAGCAGAACGGCGCCTCCAGCATCTTCGGGTCCGACAGCGCGACGATCCGCTCCACCGGATCGACGCGCAGGGTGGTGTATTCGACCAGGGAATTGAGCACATTGCTCGGCATCCGGATATCGACGTCCCAGTCGCCCGACTCGTAGCTCAGGCGCGTGAAGTAGAAGTCGTAGCTGGCCATGCGCGCGCTACACCGCGTCCGACAGCGAGGTGAAGTTGAAGTCGCGCACCTTCATCGGCGGGATCAACATCTGGTAGCGCACCTCGTCGCCGCCGATCACCACCGGCTTGCCCAGCTCCTCGATGTTGTTGAGCATGGACACCGGGCTCTCGTTGAAGCGGAAGTTCTTCACCGGGTGCTTGATCTTGCCGTTCTCGATGTAGAAGGTGCCGTCGCGCGTCAAGCCGGTCAGCAGCAGCGACTGCGGGTCGACCTCGCGGATGTACCAGGTGCGGGTGACCAGGATGCCCTTCTTGGTCGAGGCGATCAGCTCCTCGGTCGACTTGCCGCCGCCCGACATGATCATGTTGCCGTGCCGGCCGCTGGCGCGCTTGCCCTGCTTGGCGGCCCAGAACAGGCTGTAGTCGAGCGCCTCGATGCGGCCGTCCTTGATCACGCTGGTGCGCTCGCGCGGCAGCATCGACCTGCCGTCCCAGGCCAGCACCGGCACGTCCTTGTCCCACGGGTCGGCCCACAAGTTGACCTGTTGATCGAACAGCTTCTCGCCCAGGCGGTTGCCGCCGCCCTTCTTCGACAGGAAGCTGCGGCCCTCGTCGGCCTGGCGCGCGTCGAAGGCGCCGAACATGCGGCCGATCAGTTCCGAGGTGGCGGCCGGCTCCAGGATCACGGTGTAGCGGCCGGGTTCGAGCGCCTTCGCCTCGACCGAGCGCAGCGCCTTGTCGATGGCGATGGCCGAGGCCTCGCGCACGTCGAACTTGGCGGCGTCGTTGGCCGAACGGGTGACCCAGCCGGAGCCACGGCCGTCCTCGGTGCGGGTGGTGACGGTGAAGCCCAGGTTGCTCAGCTCCTGGTAGCCGAACAGGCCGTTCGAGTTGGCCACCACCTCGAAGCCGGTGGTGTCGGAGAAGAAGCCGGCGGCCACCAGATTGTGCTTGCGCGCGGCGTTGATGCTGTGCGCAGCCACCTCGGCGCGGAAGTCCGGGTCGATGGCGGCGGTGGCCGCGCTGTAGGTGGCCGAGGCCTTGTACTGCTGCTGCTTGATGGCCGGCTGGAACTCCGGGTTCTCCGGCGCCAGCCGCGCCACGTCCTCGGCGCGGCGCACCGCCTTCTCCAGCGACTTGTCGTCGAACTCGTTGACCGAGGCGCTGCCCTGGCGCTTGCCGAAGGCGACGCTGACGTTGAGCTGGGTGTTGTCGACCACGCCGGAGGTGGAGACGCTGTTGCGGGCGTAGCGGATATTGCCGTTGCGGCTGCCGCTGATCGACACGCGGCACTCGTCGGCGCGCGACAGGGCGATCACCTTGTCGCTGATGCGTTTGGCTTCTTCCTGGTTCAGCTGTTTCATGTTGTCCCTTAGCCGATCTTGCGAGCGGTGTTGATCACGTTGATGCCGTTGAAGCGCGTGGTGCTCGAGCCGTGCGAGACGGCGCTGACCTGGCTCGGCTGGCCCTTGCCGTCGAAGAAGGAGCCGCCCATGCGCCAGTCGCGCTCGTCGCACAGCGCCGAGCAGGCGTTCCAGAACTCCTGGGTGTTCGACTGGTAGGCCACGTCCTCCAGCGGCGCGACTATCTTGCCGTCCTTGATCTCGTAGTACAGCTGGCCGCCGAACTGGAAGTTGTAGCGCTGCTGGTCGATCGAGAACGAGCCGCGTCCCAGGATGTAGATGCCCTTCTTGACGTCCTTGACCATCTCGTCCGGCGTCAGCGGTTTTTTGCCGGCAGCCAGCGACACGTTGGGCATGCGCTGGAACTGCACGCTGCTCCAGCTGTCGGCGTAGGAGCAGCCGTGCGAGGCGGTCTCGCCGATGATGTGGGCCTGGTCGCGCGTGGCCTGGTAGTTGACCAGGATGCCGTCCTTGATCAGGTCCCAGCGCTTGGCGGCGACGCCCTCGTCGTCGTAGCCGACGTGGCCGAGCGAACCGGGCGTGGTCTTGTCGGCGACCACGTTGACCAGCTCGGAGCCGTACTTGAATTTTTTGCTCTGCCACTTGTCCAGCGTGGCGAAGCTGGTGCCGGCGTAGTTGGCCTCGTAGCCGAGCACACGGTCCAACTCGGTGGCGTGGCCGACCGACTCGTGGATGGTCAGGAACAGGTGCTCGGGGCTGAGCACCAGGTCGTACTTGCCCGGCTCGACAGACTTGGCGCCCAGCTTCTCGCGCGCCTGGCGGCCGGCGGCGCGGGCGTCCTCCACCAGGTCGTAGCCGCCACGGTACAAGGTGGTGACGCCGCCGGCGGCACGCAGCTTGTGCTCCGGCCGCGCGTCGAAGAACTCGTAGCCCATGCTGGCCGGCGAGGACAGGCCCTCGCGGGTGCGGAAGCGGTTGCTGGCCTTGTCGACGGCGGTGGCGGTGAACGGCGCCCACAGGCGGTGGATGTCCTGGTCGATGTAGGAGCCGTCGGTGGAGGCGAAGTACTTCTGCTGGTTGACCTGGAACAGCATCGACTGCATGAAGCTGGCGCCGGCGTCCATGCCGGCCTTGTTGGCGGCGATCAGCAGCTCGGCCTTGTCCTTGATCGGCACCATGCGCCAATCCTTCTTGTACGGCGTGGCCCAGGCCACCTCGCCGACGCCCTGCACGGGCGCCAGGCGCACCGGCTCGCCGCCCAGCTTGGCGTTGGCCTTGGCGATGGACACGGCCAGGCGCGCCGCGCCGGCCACGCCGTCGGGCGACATGTCGTTGGTGGCGGCGAAGCCGTAGGCGCCGTTGGCGATGACGCGCACGCCGACGCCGGACGATTCGGTGTTGACGATGTTCTCCACGTTCAGCTCGCGCGTGGTGATGAACTGGTTCAGGTAGCGGCCGATGCGCACGTCGCAGTAGCTGGCGCCGGCCCGGGTGGCGGCGTTCAGCGCGGCGTCGGCCAAGGCCTTCTTGAAGCGCACCTCCTGCGGCTTGAGCAGCTCGTCGGCGGCGATGGCGTTGCCGAACACCGGCACCAGCATGGCGCCGCCCGCCGCCGCGCCGATTTTGAGAAATGAACGTCGTTCCACTGTGACTCCTAATGCATACAATTTGAAACGCGCCGCCGTGTGACGGTGCGAAGTACGGCACAACCTTCACTGCGGTACTCAGATGCTTCGTCGCCAGCTTGGTGCCGGCGGCTGCTATGCTAGCCAGAGGCGGAGAGCCAGGGTCAGACCCTAGGGTCTGACCCTAGATTTGCGTCGTGGCTCTCGACCTTCAGCGCCGCGCCCGTTACACCGCGTCCGACAGCGAGGTGAAGTTGAAGTCGCGCACCTTCATCGCCGGGATCAGCAACTGGTACTGCGACTCGTCGCCGGCGACTATCTCCGGCCGGCCCAGCTCGTCGATGTTGTTGAGCATGGACACCGGGCTCTCGTTGAAGCGGAAGTTCTTGATCGGGTGCTTGATCTTGCCGTTCTCGATGTAGAAGGTGCCGTCGCGCGTGAGGCCGGTCAGCAGCACCGACTGCGGGTCGACCATGCGGATGTACCAGGTGCGGGTGACCAGCACACCCTTCTTGGTGTTGGCGATCAGCTCGGCGGTCGACTTGTTGGTGCCGGCCATGATGATGTTGCCCGGCTGGCCGACGGCGCGCTTGCCCTGCTTCTTGGCCCAGAACAGCGAGTAGTCCAGCGCGCTGACGCGGCCGTTCTTGATGATGTCCATGCGCTCGCGCGCCAGCATGCTGTTGCCGTCCCAGGGCAGCACGGCGACGTCCTTGTCCCACGGGTCGGCCCACACGTTGACCTGCTGGTCGAACAGCTTCTCGCCCAGGCGGTTGCCGCCGCCCTTCTTCGACAGGAAGCTGCGGCCCTCGTCGGCCTGGCGCGCGTCGAAGCCGTTGAACATGTAGCCGAGCAGGTCGGAGGTGGCGGCCGGTTCGAGGATCACGGTGTAGCGGCCCGGTTCCAGCGCCTTCGCCTCGACCGAGCGCAGCGCCTTCTCGATGGCCACGTTGGAGGCCTCGCGGGCGTCGAACCTGGCGACGTCGCCGGCGTTGCGCTTGGCCCAGCCGGAGCCCCGGCCGTCCTCGGTGCGCACGGTGACGGTGAAGTCGACGGCGGTGTCCTGCTGGTAGCCGAACACGCCGTTGGAGTTGGCGATCGCCTCGAAGGAGGTGGTGTCGGCGAAGAAGCCGGCCGCCACCAGCTGGTTCTTGCGGCTGTTCTCGATGCTGTAGGCGGCCACCTGGGCGCGGAACTCGGGGTCGATGGCGGCCGTGCTGGCGCTGAAGGTGGCGCTGGCCTTGAAGGCCTGCTTGGCCGGTGTCGACATGAACTCCGGGTTGTCCGGCGCCAGGCGGGCCAGGTCCTCGGCGCGCCGCACCGCCTTCTCCAGCGACTTGTCGTCGAACTCGTTGATGGTGGCCACGCCCTGCTTCTTGCCGAAGGCGACGGCGACCGACAACTGGGTGTCCTCCACCAGGCCGGCGGTGGAGACGGTGTTGCGGGCGTAGCGGATGTTGCCCTTGCGGCTGCCGCTCAGCTTGACCTCGCACTCGTCGCCCTTGGAATAGGCCAGCACCTTGGCGCAGATGCGCTGCGCTTCTTCTTGATTCAGATTCTTCATCGCGGAACTCTCCAGGGCTTAGCCGATCTTGCGGGCGGTGTTGATGACGTTGATGCCGTTGAAGCGGGTGGTGGACGCGCCGTGCGACACCACGCTCGACTGGCTGGGCTGGCCCTTGCCGTCGAAGAAGGAGCCGCCCATGCGCCAGTCGCGCTCGTCGCAGATGGCCGTGCAGGCGTTCCAGAACTCCTGGGTGTTGGACTGGTAGGCCACGTCCTCCAGCTGGGCGCCGATCTTGCCGTCCTTGATCTCGTAGAACAGCTGGCCGCCGAACTGGAAGTTGTAGCGCTGCTGGTCGATCGAGAAGGAGCCGTCGCCGACGATGTAGATGCCCTTCTTGACGTCCTTGATCATCTCGTCCGGGGTCAGCTTCTTCTTGCCGGCCTGGAGCGACACGTTGGGCATGCGCTGGAACTGCACGCTGCTCCAATTGTCGGCGTAGGAGCAGCCGTGCGAGGCGGTCTCGCCGATGATGTGGGCCTGGTCGCGGGTGGCCTGGTAGTTGACCAGGATGCCGTCCTTGATGATGTCCCAGCGCTTGCAGGGCACGCCCTCGTCGTCGTAGCCGACGTTGGCCAGCGAGCCGGGGGTGGTCTTGTCGGCGACGATGTTGACCAGCTCCGAGCCGTACTTGAATTTCTTGCTCTGCCACTTGTCCAGCGTGGCGAAGCTGGTGCCGGCGAAGTTGGCCTCGTAGCCGAGCACGCGGTCCAACTCGGTCGGGTGGCCGACCGACTCGTGGATGGTCAACCACAGGTGCTCGGGGCTGAGCACCAGGTCGTACTTGCCCGGCTCGACCGACTTGGCGCTCAGCTTGGCCTTGGCCTGCTGGCCGCAGGCGCGGGCGTCCTCGATCAGGTCGTAGGAGTTCTTGTACAGGGTGCAGATGCCGCCGGCCGCCTTGACCTTGTCCTCCGGCCGCGCGTCCAGGTACTCGTAGCCCATGCCGACCGGCGAGGACAGGCCCTGGCGCGAGCGGAACTTGTTGCTGGTCTTGTCGACGGCGGTGGCGAACACCGGCATCCACAGGCGGTGCAGGTCCTGGTCGATGTAGGAGCCGTCGGTGGAGGCGAAGTACTTCTGCTGGTTGACCTGGAACAGCAGCGACTGCATGAAGCTGGCGCCGCCCTCCATGCCGGCCTTGTTGGCGGCGATCAGCAGCTCGGCCTTCTGCTGGATCGGCACGGTGCGCCAATCCTTCTTGTACGGCGTGGCCCAGGCCACCTCGCCGACGCCCTTCTGCGGCGCCAGCCGCACCGGCTCGCCGCCCAGCTTGGCGTTGGCCTTGGCGATGGCCACCGCCTGGCGCGCCGCGCCGGCCACGCCGTCGGGCGACATGTCGTTGGTGGCGGCGAAGCCGTAGGCGCCGTTGGCGATGACGCGCACGCCGACCCCGGCCGACTCGGTGTTGGTGACGTTTTCGATGTTCAGGTCGCGGGTGGTGATGAACTGGTTCAGGTAGCGGCCGACGCGCACGTCGCAATAGCTGGCGCCGGCCTGGGTGGCCGCCGTCAGCGCGGTGTCGGCCAACATTTTCTTGAACTGCAGGGCCACCGGCTTGAGCAGCTCCTCGGCCGCGATGGCGCGTCCGAAGGCGGGCAGCAACATGCTGCCCAGGGCCAGACTACTGATGTTGAGAAATGCACGTCGTTCCATAGTATCTCCAAAAAAACACTCACGCATCGGGTTGCGGACGGGCCGCACGCGGGGTCTTGCTCGGTTGCGCCGGGTCTTGTACGCCACGGCTTGTGCTACTGGCGGGTGTCGCCACTACTTGATACTTTTGCAATTACGTCGGGGCCCGCTATCGCGTAATGAGCGGCAACATTACCAGCAAAATAAGAAACGAGATAGGCAATATTTGTGCCACTGGGCGGCGGCGGCCGGCCGGGGTAGGCGGCACGGCGGTAGCGGCTTGCATGCTGGCAGGGAGGCGGACAAGCGCGCCGGCCGGCTGTCCGCGCGCTGTCCGTTGAGTGTCCGCAGACTGTCCGCCGAGTGTCCGCGTACGGAAGGCGGACAGTGCCGGCGGCGCCGGCCGGACGGCGGCGTGACGACGCTGCGGATTCGCTTGACCGGCCTGCGCAGTTGGCCGATGATCGCGCAGGGCGACCGCCGCCGTGTCGCCCGTCCATCGCAGCATCCCACCCACCACGAGGAGACTTTGCATGAAACGACTACTACTGGCCAGCGCCCTATTGTGCGGCATGGCCGGCACGGCCCAGGCCGACGACGCGCTGAAGGCGGCCATTTCCGGCGACAACCGCACGCCGGCCAACGCGCTGCGCGACGGCGCCCGCCATCCCTACGAGACGCTGAGCTTCTTCGGCATCAAGCCGACCATGACGGTGGTCGAGCTGGCGCCGGGCGGCGGCTGGTACACCGAGATCCTGGCGCCCTACCTGCGCGAGCGCGGCAAGCTGATCGCCGCCGGCAACGAGCTGGCCTCGCCGAACGCCGACGCGCGCCGCGGCGCCGAGCGCTTCATGACCCGCCTGAACGCGCGGCCGACCGTGTTCAACAAGGTGCAGCTGGGCGTGTTCGAGCCGCCGCGCAAATACGAGTTCGCGCCGGCCGGCAGCGCCGACATGGTGCTCACCTTCCGCAACATCCACAACTGGATTCCGAGCGGGCCGGACAATTTGAAGGCCCTGTTCGCCAGCGTCTACACCAGCCTCAAACCGGGCGGCGTGTTCGGCGTGGTCGAGCACCGCCTGCCGGCCGGCCAGACCCAGGATGCCCAGGCCAGCACCGGCTACATGTCGGAGCGCTACGTGATCGGCCTGGCCGAGGCGGCCGGCTTCAAGCTGGCGGCCAAGTCGGAGATCAACGCCAATCCGAAGGACAAGGCCGACCACAAGAGCGGCGTGTGGGCGCTGCCGCCGACCTACGCCAACAAGGACGAGGACCGCGCCAAGTACACGGCGATCGGCGAGAGCGACCGCATGACCTTGAAGTTCGTGAAGCCGTAACGCCGGCCAGCCGGCGTAGTCAACAGCAGGGAGGCCGCGCGCCTCCCTGCTGCATTTCGGCGCGCAAGGTGGCTCCAGCAGAGCCGGCTTAGGGCGTTATGCCGAACATTTCCATTGTCATGCTACCGAAGACGTCGGGAAAGTAAATGGTGATCGCCTGGGCCTTGATCATCCCGTCATAGTTGGGGTCGTTCCTGTCGATCAAAAAGTAGTGGGTGTTCGGGCGGACCGGCACCTCGGGCGGAACCTGTGGCATGTAGTGAAGTTTGATCCCACTCACTGACGACATGACCATCCGCTCGACCTGGTCGGGCGAACCGACCTTGAAGAGGTTCGGCACCGCCGCTACCAGCTCAACGGCCGGCATGTCGGCGATGACCGACAGGCCCAGCACTGTTTCTCCGTCGACTTTCCCCGCGTCCAGCTTGCCTTGGCGATAGCACCGCTTATTGGCCACCAGCGGGATAGCGAAGTAGCGCGACGAAATGATGACGTCGACCAGATCGCGGATCAGCGCGTCGAGTACGGCGAAGCCGGGCGCGGGGTCCTCGTGCTGGTAGGTCGGCAGGTCGGTCAGCGCGTACTTGGTCGAGAATGTCATCATGCCGCCGGCCAGCACGCTCAACTTGTCGAACAGGACTTCCGGATGGTGTTGGTGATATTTGGCGCTGTGGTTCAGCGACGCGGCCGCCGTGTTGATGGTGTTGAGCATCCAGAACGGGATGATGTCGCCGCCATACACCTCGATCACGTCCTTGCGCGGCTGGCGCAGGCGCGCGTAGAGCGACTCGATTTTCGATTGTAGTTTCCCCAGCAGACTGTTCAGCAAGAACTGCAGGCCGACAATCGCGCCGACCGACAAACCGGGCGGCATGAAGGTGGGATCGATTTCGAAGCCGCCGCCCTCCATCCGCCGTACCCGGACCACGGGGAAGCTGATGTGGTCGTCGCGCGGCTCCAAATGGGACAGCAATCGCACGCGCTTTCTCAGGAACATGACATCGACGCCGGGGCAATCGCCGAACAGGTCCGCCGTTTCCGTGGCCACCGGCGAATAGCGCGCACCATTGTGCCGCGTGGCCGGGTCCAGCAGATTCCCGCCATGGTCCTTCACCGCCGGCAAGGCGGCATAGAAGGTGACGCTCTGCTCGCTCAACGGCAGCTTGCTGAGATCCACCACCGCCGGCAACTCGTCCGGGCCGGGCGCCTCGTAGATGTCGCCGTCCTGGAAAATCAGCGACATCTTGTAGCTGGCCAGCTGGTTGTTGCTCAGCTGGTCGATGTTCCAGCCCACCGAGCGCACACCCCAAATATCCGGATTGATCGCCGAGGCGATTTTTTGCAGCCGCGACTCGTGGTAGAGGTCCAATTGCTGGAATTGTTGGGGCCCCAGGCACAAGCCCGGAGACCATAAGACCTTTGATGGCAAACTCATCGCGCACTCCTTCCGGGTTGGTGGCATGCAAGCCGAGTTCCCTAGCATGCAGCCAAATCCGCCGCCGCCATTGACGCCGCTCATGGGCCGGCATTTTCTGCGCAGGCATAGACACGTCCGCAACGTGGCCGGCGCCATGTCGCTGCTGTTTGCGCGGCCGCAATACAGCGCTGGCGAATGGTTCTGGCTAGCCGCGACCGCTGTTTGACACGGTGGAAATCAGTGCCGCGCCGCAGCTGGTTTTATGTCCGTTGAAGGCCACCGGGACGCCGTCGATCAGCACCTTGGGGTCGCCCTCCATGATGGTGCAGAGGCCATGGCCCGGCAGGGGGCACAGGCACCTGTCCCCTTTGCGGGCGACGGCCACGCCCATCACTTTGCTCTTTGGAGCGGCCGATACCACCTTGCCACCATGGCTGGTGGGGTCGTTCAAACGTACGACTCCGCGCATGGCGCTTCCTCCCGGATAGGTTGTGGTTCAATCTGTTGCGGTTGATTGGCCGTCATTTGGAATAGCCCTGCATGCCTCCTTCGGCGTCATGGCGGATGCCCCACCACATCAGGTAGGCGTTGTTTTCTCCGCGTGCGCGGAACCATGGCTTGTCCGGGTCGATGGGACGCACCTTGGCCGGCGGCAGAACCAGCACGGCGGTGGGGTGCTCGGCGTCGGTGGTGCCGGCCACCAGCACGTTCTTGCCGAAGTGGTTGGCGTAGGCGATGCCCAGCGCGACGTTGGTCAGCGCCGTTCCGGCGCCCATCTCGCCCAGCAGCGCCGGGGTGTTAAAGGCGTGCTTCATGAAGTCGATCTCGGGCGCCTCGGTCGAGAGGGTGTGCGCCAGGATGCGCAGGCGGTCCGGCGAGTCCGGGTGGGCGACGTTGGCGTCGTGGACCACGTAGCCGATGTCGGTGCTCTGCTTGCCGGCGTTGGCGACGGCGGCGTCCAAGGCCGCCTGCGACGCCTGCACCGCGCGGGGCGGCAGTCCCTTCTTGCTGTCGAAGTCGGCGGCGGACTTGGTGGCGGGATAGCCGATCCAGGCCAGCGCGTCGCGCTCGGTCTTGTAGTTGGGGCCGGCCAGCACCAGCAGGACCATGTTCTCGTTGATCTGCTTGTCCTTGGGGCGGCTGGGGGCGTCCCAGTTCATGGCCCAGACGGTTTCATCCGGGTGCGATTCGAGGTGGCGCAGCGCCGCCGACAGCGAGGTGAAGCCGGCGTTGGGACCGCCCATTGTGACGCGCACGTCGGGCGGGGTGCTGCGGGTCCAAGCGGTGGGAAAGTGACTGCTTCCAATGCTAAAGCAGGCGATTATATTGTTTCGCGTGAATTTCGCCGCCTCGACTGGATCAAGTTTTCCCTCAGGTAGCGCATATTCCACATGGATGCCGGCCAGCTCGCGCCAAGTCGTCTTGTCTTTGAGCGAATGGGCGTTGTAGAAGTAGTTGGAACTGGAGAAATAGATGTCGTGGAAAAGCACGGTGAGTTGATTTACATACTTTTCATGATAGCCCTCAAAGGTTTCTTCTCCGTCATTTCCGGCCGCTATCGACCCCACCATTTGTAGCGTGGAAAACTTTTCCGGCTCGGTCCTCACCATGTCGTCATTCTTGTTGGGCTGCGCAAGGCCCAAAGTCCACAGCAATTGCCATTCGGTCGAATAGTCGCGGCGTTGCAGGGGATTGAGCCATTGCAGGCCGACGACCTGGGCCTTGAAGGGTTTCGCGGGCTCCGCGACAACGGGTGCTGTGTGCGTTTCCGCGACGACAGGTACGGGCCTGCCCGCGCAGGCGGCGGTGAGGAACGAGAAGGCGGCGATGGCGGCAAATGTTGGCATGGTCAGGAACATGGACATGATTTCTCCGTCGGTTAGCACGCGTGGTGAGTCGGCAGTGGCAATCCATTTGAGCGCGATCGCGGCGCCGACCGTGAGTATGTAAACAAGCGCGGACCATCCCATTCTCCGGGGAATAGTCGAAATCAAGGCCTTCATGGATGTCCTCCCCGACGCTGCGAAGCTGTTCTTGCGGGATGTTCGCGCTGGTCGACGATCTTGTCCGGCATGCTCCCCTCGCTGTTTCCGGCGCGCGTCCACTCGTAAGGAGAAACGCCTTTGACAACTCCATATATGAAGTACTCATCAAAGCGCTTGTTGGAATCGTCTTTCGCGAGTCCATCCAGGAAACGCCAATCTGCGGCCATCCTCAGCGCATGCAAGTCCTTTTGGCGGATATGGCACAGGCCAACGGCCACGTCATAGGCCAGCGCCTCCTGCGCGTGCATGGGGTTGGTCATGATGGTCGAATGGTTGGTGGCGTGGGTGTCGATGTTTTCGGCAAGATAGGTCTTGATCTTCTTTTCACGCCACTCCTTGTATTTCGTGCTGGCTTCCTCGGGCTTGTCCTCCCCGACGACCTGCTGGTCGTTCTTCGCCCAGCCTTCGCGCCTGGCCTGCATGCGCAGGCGGGCATGGTCCTCGTAGCGCATGGTGGCCTCGCTGGCCTGGTTGCCCTTGGCCGCGTCGTTGGCCTCGCGCTCGTCCTCGCCCTCCCGCTGTTTGATCGGCCGGTCGCCGGCATACGGGTCGTCGGCCCCGCGATCGCGCTTGACATCGCGCGACTGCCCCGGGGCGTCGTAGGCCTGGTCGAATTTCTTTTCCACCGCACCGAAGCGTCGCGCTTCCGGCGTGAAAGGATGGGGAAGCTCGGGCGCCTCGACTTTGATCACCCAGTTCTCGTCCGGCAATGCGTTGATGCGCGTCCCGGCCAGCGCGGTGGCCACGATCATGAACGGCGCCGAGAAGATGGTCAGCACCGATCCGACGAATTTCCCGCGACTCGCTTCCATCCCCTTGGACAAGGAATACTCCGCCTTGGGCGACTCCGGGAACCAGTACCCGGCGCTGCCCGCCTCGGGTTTCCTGTAGTGGTTTTTCCAGAAATGGTATTTGCCGATTTCGCCCACCTTATGACCTTCGGCAAACACCCGTTGGCAGAGAAAGACATTGCCTCCGGTTTCCTTGACCTCCAACTCGCTCATGCCGCGCCAGCCTATGCCCTGCACGGTCATCGACGAGATCACCTGGTCGTGCGGATTGCAGTACAGCGTCACCCGTTGGCAGGTGGAGGGGGCGATGCCGTAGCCATACCGCAGCCGGTCGTCCTCGGCCTTGAAGGGATGGTTTTCGTTTTCCAAGAATTTGTTGATGTCCGCGACCTTCTGTTGCCTGGAGGCGGGCTGGCGGACGATGTCGAAGAAGGCGCGCAGGGTGGCGGTGCGGGCGGCCACGGTCTGGCGGCCGGTGCCGCCGTGCTTGTCCTTCATGTGCCCCTCGGTCCAGTCCTCGGTGAAATTCGAGTTCACCAGGCGGTAGGGGGCGTTGCACAACACGTAGTTATCCGCCACGCAGCGGCCCTCGACGCCCCTGACGTCGGTGACCGGCGCCAACCGGTCGCCAAGGAAGGCGGCTGCCATGCCGATCATGTTGCCCTGGCTGTGGCAGACGATGGTGATGGGCACGTCGGCATGCTTGCGCCGGATGGACTCGACCAGCCTGGCCAGCCGCAACGCGGCCAGCACGTAGTAGGGCCGGGGCGGGCAGGAATAGACGTTGCGGTTGTTGGTCGGATTCAAATGCTGGACGTGCATCCACAGGAACAGATTGTCGGACAGTCCATCGCCCCACAGGTCGGGCAGGGCCGTGCAGCCGTTGGCAAAGGGGCCGCCGCCCCAGTAGTTTTTCTCGTTGAGATAAACCGAGTCGCCATACTCCTGCAGCTCTTTGAGGCTGGCCTTGTAGCCCCAGCGGAAATGGACGGCCGGCGTGAAATAGTCGTCGTTCCCCATGAACGTATCGAATTTCATCTTTGGATTGATGTAACCGTCAGGCGTCAGTTCCTGCATGTAGGTGGCAGGCGTCAACTGGCCGCCCTCCACCGTCGGGCAGACCATGTGCTCGTCGCAGCGCTTGAGGCGCGCGTTGAGTCCCGCGCACAGGCCTTTTTCGGTCTCCTTGTACCACTCGCCGTCGGAGTTGACGCCATGGACGAAGATGACGATGCCCGGTAGCGGCAGCTGCGCGTACATGACCAGCTTGTCGTGGTTCAGCAGTGTGATCGCCGAGGTTCTGGCGAAGACGATGTTTTTCGGGTCGTCGAGCGGGTTCGGCGCGGCGGCTGGGACTCCGTCCGCAGCCGCCTTCCTTGGTGTGGTTTTTTTCATCGCATCTCCAGATCTGGCTAGTCAACATGGTTCTGTTCGTGCCCGAGCGGCGGTAACGCGGTTTGGTCACGAGTCCGGTTGGTAGAAACCCACGTCCAACTGCTCGATGCGGTTGCCTTCGACCTTGCCGCCCTCCCCGTTGCCGTCGCTTTTACCGGACAGCACGGCATCGCCGTCACGTTCGACGTGAATGTCCACGTCCTTGATGGGCTGGCCGTCGGAGGGCCGCCTCAGTTGCGGTGTGCGGCCGAAGTCGCCCTCGCCGAAGGTGGGCAGCTCGGTGCTGCGGCTGGCCGGGCCGTTCCAGTTGTGGCCGGCCGTCTTGATGGTCAGCTCGCCCGGTCCGCCGATTTCGGGCGCGCCGCCCTTGAGGCTGATGTAGGCGCCGCCCGAATTCACGAGCAAAATCTCCTCGGCCATGACGATCACGCGGCCCCTCGCGCTGATCTTGACGTCCTTGGCCGAGTCGATCTGCGTGCTGTCGTGCTGGCTTTGCAGCAGCACCTTGCCGTGGTTGGCGATCGCCGCCAGTCCGTCTTGTTGGGCGAACAGCGAGATGCCCTTGCCGGCGTTGACGTTGCAGCGCTGGCCGGCGGTCATCTGCAGGTGTTGCTGGGCCACCGTGTCGATGTTGCTGGCGGCGTAGCTGACGATGGCCTTCGAGCTGGCGAAGCTGATGCCGTCCGGCGCCGTGACGCCGACCACGGCGCCGCCGCCGCCGGCGCCCCGGGGCGCGGTGTTGCTGCCGTTGTCCCATTGCTTGATGGCCGATTGCAACTCGTCCTGCGCCTTGTCGTCCACCGGCAGGCCCTGCTGCGCGGCGGCGTAGTCGCCCAGCGAGCGGAACAGGTCGACGCAGTCCTGCATCAGTGCCAGGTAGTCGGCGCGGTCGAGTTGCTTGCCGCCGCCGCCGAGCCGCTTCCAGGCGCTCAGCAGCATGCCCTTGCCGGCGCGCAGGGCCAGTTGCGCGTCGGTGCCCAGCTCGGCGCCTTCGCCGCGCGGCTGGCCGATGCCCTGGTCGCGCGGCTGGGTCAGCCAGCCGAGGTTCAGCTCGCTGCGGGCGTGGTCGCTGGCCAGTTGCGCGCTGATTTGGCCGGGCGTGTCGTCGAGGCGCAGCTGGTTGCCGCGCGATCCGCCGATCTCCAGGCTCCGCGTGCCGGACAAGTATTTGTTGCCCGGCAAATCGCCGAGGCCGAGCTGGGGCGGGCGCGCCACCATGTTGTACAGCTGGCCGACGATGACGGGCTTGTCCGGGTCGCCGCCGAGGAAGGCGAGCAGCACCTCGGTGCCGGGGCGCGGCAGCGCCAGCGCGCCGAAGTGCCTGCCGTCGCCGTTGCCGGCCCAGTTGCTGGCCACGCGCACCCAGGCCGAGTCGCGGTCGGTGCCGGAGGCGCCGGCGCCCTCGGCGTGGGCGTGCTCCTGCTCGCGCATGGCGCCGAAGCGCACCTTGACCCGGCCCTGGGCGTCGCAATGGACCTGCTCGCCGGCGGGGCCGACCACGACGGC
>NZ_FOTW01000033.1 GCF_900114705.1 Rugamonas rubra | reverse complement strand
GTGTGCACTCGCCGCTTTTTACCTTCACTCATTTGCTGTCATCCTTTCACGGACCACAGCTTAAACCATCGTCTCAAATTCGGGATCCACTATAGTGCGTCACCAGAAAGAAGCCGGGGACTGAGGGAATGAGGTGGCCTTAAGTTTCTTCCTGACACCTCGCTATCTTCGCTTTAAGCTCAGCGATTGATTTTATGGATTTCATATTGGTCAGGCCGATACATTTTTCGCAGCTCATTGTTTCGCCGGGGATGCCTAAAAATAGTTGTTGGCTAGGTCTCTATAGGCGGCCTTAAGATTGCTGAGTGTTACGCTCTTTTATTAGTTGTGAACGTTCGACAGCGAGCATATCACCTTGCAGCGCCGCCTTGGCGTACCATATTTCCGCCTGTTCGATGTTTTTTTCCATACCGTCACCTTCCTCATAACGTGCAGCTATGTCGTATTGAGCCAATGGGTGGCCTGCTTCGGCAAGACTCTTAAGCAACCTTATTCCCGCAGACTGCATCTCGGAGTCCGCCGCTTGCATTTTTGCGATGGAATATAATGCTGAAGCATTGCCCTCTTTCGCGGAGTGTAATAATTCCCTCCAAGTTTCTCCAAGATAGCCACTTGGAACGCTAAACCAATAATACGTCATTGTCATTAACATCGGAATAGGCTTGTCATCTATTGTCCCGGGCTGCCAGGAACATTTCATCAGCGCCGTTTCGGCTGCGGTATCCAACATCGGGAATCCAGTGGAGTGCTGGATAAATGGGCGAGTTGGCTTGCCATCAAGCCCGACCAAGACTGCAATTTGAACCACGCCCTCTTGTCCTTTAGCTAATGCGCGAGTAGGCCAGTGCGGCTTTTCGCAACCGCCGGCACGAGGCTTTGGACGCACCACTAAATGTAGTGGTTCTGTGATAGATGACTGAGAAAAAGCAAATTCAGAATAAGGCAGCAGTGTGCTCACTATAAAAATTAATTTCCAAAAATCATTTGAAAGAAAGGATAAATTATTCATCTTAAGAATTATATATGGATACAGAAATATTGCGTCGTCTGATGTTCAGCATTCTGTGCGCCGAACTCTGCGAGGTAAAGCAAGGGCGTTCGCGGGGGGGCTTGGACTCGGCATATTGTGGGTTGCCTATCACCTTTGGAAACAACGGGTACATCGCGCGCTACCGCTATGCTGATGACACCGTCACCATCTTCAGAATTCACCATCAAAGAGAGGCGGATCGCTAACGCTGCAGTAACCGGCAACTTCAGCCCAATAGCCGCCGTTCAAAATCAACGCAGCGCTGAGTGGTATGCCGCTCGTTAATCAACTGATGAACTGTGCCACATTCGGCGGATTTGGATCGACGAAATATTAACGCCCTCTTAATTTTACAAACTTTCCACTACCACCATAGGAAAAGACTTTGCCAGGAACCGAAATCGGTAGATCAATATTGTTTACCATTCTGACAAACTCAACTTGTAGCTCTTCTGTTGATCTGTTCGTTAAAACGAAAATCCATGTCTCGACCCAAGTGCCATCTTCGTCCTTCCCAGAATCAGTTGCTTGAAGAACAGCATTGCTTCCGGTACGTGAAACTCGAAAAAGTTGGGGCATAGCCTCTTCCCAAACGCCACTGATGGTGTTTTTGGCGAACACCTGTGCTTCAGAACTACCCAGCACTAATCGATATTGCAGCGTCCTAAAGGCGGGATCCTTAACAGAGAGAATGCCTTCTTGAAATGTGAGCAAACCCTCCCATTCTCCGTTGATGTTTTCGTTTTCGTGAAGTAATGTCGGCGATGAAGCATTGACCGAAGAAATTCGGGGAGTCGAGCACCCAATTAATGGGAAAATTCCCAATATAACAATAATGTATGAAATTAGTCGTTTCATTTTTACGAAAATGGATAGTGTTTTTGCAATTGGAAGGAAAGTGTACAGCATGGCGAAAATCCCGAACATTCGAGATGTTGAAACAACGTGCAGGGTGGGCGAGACACGAACAATCTAAAAAAACAGCGGCAATGCAAAAAATCATGCCAGCGGCAATAAGCGTGACAGCTATCTGCGAACCGACGCACGGCACGGACATAGTGCTGCTGCGTCTTGGGCGCGAACTTGCGCATGCGCATGTCGTCGATCATCCGCTGACGCAGCGGGCTGGTGGCATTGATTTGCGCTTCCATGGCTTGGCTCCTGTCGGAAACGAGGCGAATTACCTCTGTTTCACGATAGAAACCGGAGCCACTCAGTCAACTATAAGTCACCGTTCATCGAAGTCCTACCGCGCGGGCGGTTTAGTCCTTTGGCCGATATCAGTCTCGATCTTGTCTCCGCAGGACCGCATACGGTGACTGCTCTGTCGGACCAAAATACAACCGCAAGCTTTCTGTGTTTTCAACGAATCGTACTAATGATTTTCGAGGAGGATGTTCACGTACGAATTGTGGTGATAGCCCTTGGCAGTTGGGCTGCCCGTTATCTGAAAGTGGAGGAGAAAAAGTTAGCACCAACCCGTTACCAACCTCAGCCATCGCGTATTTCATCGTCAACACCATGCTTCCATCATCCCCTACATAGGTTCCGTCCGCCAAGAACTGAAAAGTCATGGATTTGCAAGAAGCCGGAAATTGCATAGACGCGCTCTGCATTACCCACTTTCCTATCAACCGAGAATTTTCTGGCCCAGCGGTTGCCGTTATCGAAGACAGCATCAGGGACGCAATTAAGGAAATTTTTGTACTGAGGTTCATTGGGTCAATGTTTCTTAGGATGGAGGTTTTAACACTAAATTCTTGCGTCGACCGAGTGAATCCGCAGCCGAAAGCGGCGCATCCGCTAAGTAGTGAAGAGCCTATAGCCGAGGTAACTAACCGTAGCAATGATTAGGCTAATCCCACCGTAGGCAGACCACATCATAAACTTACCTTCGAGGCTACCCGTCTTGCTCAGTGTTGAGTAGTAGTCCCATTCGTTTCCGGGCAGATATGCACCCTTCCTTCGATGCTTGAAATCGATGATCTGACTCGGGATTCCAAATAGAATCACAAACACAAGCACCGCTAATTGAATCAATATCATGTCTCTTGTAACATCAATGGATGTATTTTATTTAGTGATAAAACGTAGTCATCTATGGCCAACGGCGGCTTGTGGCTGCGGATTCAATCGGTCGAGCCTCCCTGTGACTCAAGCCCAGCATGCTGCCGCGCTCCGCCTCGTGAATCAATTATAGTTGCAAAAGTAAGAACCTGGCACACCAAGATTGTCAACTTCCTAATATTATTGGCGTGCCAGCTCCTGCCGGACGGGAAGGGCGGCCACAGCCGCCTTCTACGTTGTGGTGCCGCCTCGTCGCCAGTCTGTAGCATCCGGTTCAGGCTCAGCGCCGCTGTCGGGGCGAAACCGGCACGTACCAGCCAGGACAGCTTCGACGTCGACGCCGCGCCCATGTGGCGGTACTTGGCGGTGAAGTGGGCGGTGACCGTAGCGGTCGGCGATCAGGCCGGTCCGCTTACGGCCCTCAGCGGCCATCAAAAAACCGTGGAGTCTTTAATAGTGACGACTTTTTCGACTGTAATCTCGGCGGCAAGAGTTCCGCTGTAGCCATGCTCAAAGTAGCAATCTATCATTAGTCGGGGATGACCGGAGAAAGTAAGCTCTACGTGCGATTCGGAGGTGGGATTCAGTACCACCCACTTGCTGGTTCCAGGTTCAATATCGCCAATTGCAAGTGAATGTCCAGTGATGTGTACAACCATGGACCGAATCGACTCCGTGCCAACATTCTTTACGATAAACGTTACACCTTTCCCAGAAAAGGAGTAGTCATAAATGAATCCAAGGGCGATGGTGATGGCGACGAGAGAGGCAAGTAGCAGTTTTTTCGTTCGCATTGTTCTGATTGGAGAGGGGACAGTATTTGACAATACACCACGGTGGCGCCCCGCTCTTGGCCGAACTCAGTCGGTGACTAAGTTCGGATTTACCGCTTTTCGGCATTGAGCAGAGCTCCACCTCAGCAAGCAATTATAGTTCCAAAAAGCAAGAATCCGGCACACTAAAGATAGCAATTTCCTATTCTTTTAGCATGCCGGCTCCGGCCGGGCGGGGAGGGCGGCCGCAGCCGCCTTCTATATAGTAGTGCCGCCGCCTAGTCGCGAATCTCCAGCGCCCGGTTCAGGCTCAGCGCCGCCAGCGAGCCGACCGCGCCCGACAGCAGGTACAGGCTGACATAGCCCAAGCCGAAGTTGGCCGACAGCCCCAGCGCCACCAGCGGGGCGAAGCCGGCGCCGACCAGCCAGGCCAGGTCCGAGGTCAAGGCCGCGCCGGTGTAGCGGTACTTGGCGGCGAAGTTGGCGGTGACGGCGCCGGCGGCTTGTCCATACGACAAGCCCAGCAGCAGGAAGCCGGCCAGGATGAAGATGTTCTGGCCCATTTCTCCGCCGTCCATCAGCATCGGCACGAAGCCGCTGAACACGGCGATCATCATGGCCAGCGTGCCCAGGGTGCGGCGGCGGCCGAAGCGGTCTGCGATCAGGCCGGAGGCGACGATGCCGCCTGCGGCGATCACCGCGCCGAGCATCTGCAGGTGCAGGAAGTCGCCGATCGAGCGGCTCGAATACAGGTTGATCCAGGACAGCGGGAACACCGTCACCAGGTGGAACAGGGCGTAGCTGGCCAGCGCGGCCAGCGCGCCGATGACGATGTTGCGGCCCTGCGTATGGCCCATTTCGCTCACGCTGACCGGCTCCAGCTCGCGCTCGTCGAGCAGGTGCGAGTATTCCGGCGTCGACACCAGGCGCAGCCGGGCGAACAGCGCGACCACGTTGATGGCGAAGGCGACGTAGAAGGGATAGCGCCAGCCCCAGTCGAGGAAGTCGACCGCCGACAGGCCCTGCAGCAGGTAGGCGAACAGGCCGGCGGCGATGATGAAGCCGACCGGCGCGCCCAACTGGCCCAGCATGGCGTACCAGCCGCGCTTGTTCTGCGGCGCGTTGAGCGCCAGCAGCGAGGGCAAACCGTCCCAGGAGCCGCCCAGCGCCACGCCCTGGCCGACGCGCAGCACCGACAGCAGCACGATGGCGGCGCCGCCGAGGGTGGCGTAGCTTGGCAGGAAGGCAATGCCGGCGGTGGACACGCCGAGCAGGAACAGCGCCAGGGTCAGCTTGGCCTCGCGGCCGAAGCGTTGTTGGATTTGCATGAAGGCGATGGTGCCGAACGGCCGGGCCAGGAAGGCGAGGGCGAAGATGGCGAAGGAATACAGGGTGCCGTCGAGTCGGCTTTCGTGCGGGAAGAACACCAAAGGGAACACCAGCACCGAGGCGATGGCGTATACAAAGAAGTCGAAATACTCGGAGGCGCGGCCGATGACCACGCCGATGGCGATCTCGCCGGGGGCGATATGGCCGTCGCGGGCGTTGATGTTGCGCGCGCCGCTGCTACTGTTGGAACGGTTGGAGGAAGTGGAAGAGGATGGGGTGGGGGTGCTGCCGTAGCCTGTCGTTGTTGTTGACATAGTATCGTCTCGCTTCGTCTCAAAAGTTTCTTATAGTCGGCGCTAGCCCGTAGGTAGGACAAAGTGTCCAATCGCCAGTCTGCGCCGTTGGCATTACAGTAGCATGTTCTCAATCCTCTGTAAGCACATTACCGCATGATTCCTTTGATAGCCCGTCGCGGACTATTCCTCCTCCCATTGCTGTGGCTCGCGGGCTGCAACACTGTGGTGATGAATCCATCCGGCGATATTGCCGCTCAGCAGGGACACTTAATCGTCGTCTCTACGCTGTTGATGCTGTTGATTATTGTTCCCGTGATCGCCCTGACGATATTTTTCGCCTGGCGTTATCGGAAAAGTAATACTGCCGCCAAATATGAACCCGACTGGGATCACTCGACCAAATTGGAACTGGTGATCTGGGGCGCGCCCCTGTTGATCATCATCGCCCTCGGCCTGCTGACCTGGATCAGCACCCACCTGCTCGACCCCTACCGTCCGCTGACACGTCTGGACGCCAAGCGGCCGCTGGCTGCCGACGTCAAGGTGCTGGAAGTGCAAGTGGTCGCGCTGGACTGGAAGTGGTTGTTCATCTATCCGGAGCAGGGCATCGCCACCGTCAACGAGCTGGTGACCCCGGTCGACGTGCCGGTACGCTACAAGATCACCGCTTCGACCGTGATGAACTCGTTCTACATCCCAGCGCTGGCCGGCCAGATCTACGCCATGCCGGGCATGCAGACGACGCTGAACGCGGTCATCAACAAGCCGGGCAACTACGAGGGCTTCTCCGCCAACTACAGCGGCGCCGGTTTCTCGCACATGCGCTTCCAGTACCACGGCGTCAGCCAAAGCGATTTCGACGCCTGGGTCAAAGACACCAAGGCGGCCGGCGGCTCGCTCGACCGCGCCAACTACTTGACGCTGGAAAAGCCGAGCGAACGCGATCCGGTACGCCGCTACGGCGCCATCGATCCCGCGCTGTACGACGCCATCCTGAACCGCTGCGTCGGCGAAGGCGCCGTCTGCATGAACAAGATGATGGCAGCCGATGCCAAACGCGCCAAGCAGCAAGACAACTGCGAGACGCCCGCGCCAACACTTTCGATGAAGAACAATGATGCACGACGAAATTAATTTGACGAAGCTCATCTTCGGCCGGTTGAGCTGGGATGCGATTCCCTACCACGAACCTATCCTGCTGGCGACCTTCTGCATGGTCGCCCTCGGCGGCCTGGCGCTGCTTGGCGCCATGACCTACTTCCGCGTCTGGGGCACCCTGTGGCGCGACTGGATCACCAGCATCGACCACAAGAAGATCGGCATCATGTACATGATCCTCGGTCTGGTCATGCTGCTGCGCGGCTTCACCGACGCGCTGATGATGCGCGCCCAACAGGCGCTGGCCTTCGGCGACCAAGCCGGCTTCCTGCCGCCGCACCACTACGACCAGGTCTTCACCGCCCACGGCGTGATCATGATCTTCTTCGTCGCCATGCCCTTGGTGACCGGCTTCATGAACTACGTGGTGCCGCTGCAGATCGGCGCGCGCGACGTCGCCTTCCCCTTCCTGAACAACTTCAGCTTCTGGATGACCACCTTCGGCGCCGTGCTGACCATGGTCTCGCTGTTCGTCGGCGAATTCGCCCGCACCGGCTGGTTGGCCTATCCGCCGCTGTCCGGCATCCTGGCCAGCCCAGACGTCGGGGTGGACTACTACATCTGGTCGCTACAGATCGCCGGGGTCGGCACCTTGCTGTCCGGCGTCAACCTGATCGTCACCATCGTCAAGATGCGCGCGCCGGGCATGACCCTGATGAAAATGCCGGTCTTCACCTGGACCTCGCTGTGCACCAACGTGCTGATCGTCGCCGCCTTCCCGGTGCTGACCGCAGTCCTGGCCATGCTGTCGCTCGACCGCATGTTCGGCACCAACTTCTTCACCAACGACATGGGCGGCAACGCCATGATGTACGTGAACCTGATCTGGATCTGGGGCCACCCCGAGGTCTACATTCTGGTGCTGCCGGTGTTCGGCATCTTCTCGGAAGTTGTTTCGACCTTCTCCAGCAAGCGTCTGTTTGGTTACACCTCGATGGTCTACGCCACCGTGGTCATCACCATCCTGTCCTACCTGGTTTGGCTGCACCACTTCTTCACCATGGGTTCCGGCGCCAGCGTCAACTCCTTCTTCGGCATCACCACGATGATCATCTCGATCCCGACCGGCGCCAAGATCTTCAACTGGCTGTTCACCATGTACCGTGGCCGCATCCGCTTCGAGCTGCCGATGATGTGGTCGATCGCCTTCATGATCACCTTCGTCATCGGTGGCATGACCGGCGTGCTGCTGGCCGTGCCGCCAGCCGACTTCGTGCTGCACAACAGCCTGTTCCTGATCGCCCACTTCCACAACGTCATCATCGGCGGCGTGTTGTTCGGTCTGTTCGCGGGTATCAACTACTGGTTCCCTAAGGCCTTCGGCTACAAGCTCGACAGCTACTGGGGCAAATGGTCGTTCTGGCTGTGGGTGATCGGCTTCTACTTCGCCTTCATGCCGCTGTACGTGCTGGGCCTGATGGGCGTGACCCGCCGCATGAGCCACTTCGAAGACCCGTCGCTGCAGATCTGGTTCCAGATCGCCGCCTTCGGCGCCGTGCTGATCGCGCTGGGTATCGCCGCCATGCTGGTGCAGTTCTTCGTCAGCTACCTGCGCCGCGAACAGCTGCGCGACTTCACCGGCGACCCGTGGGACGGCCGTACCCTGGAATGGTCGACCTCGTCGCCACCGCCGGACTACAACTTCGCCTTCACGCCGCAAGTGCATGACAACGACACCTTCGCCGACATGAAGAAGAGCGGCTACAAGCGTCCGGTGAAAGACTTCGTGGCGATCCACATGCCGAAGAACACCTGGGCCGGTTTCGTCATCTCCGCCCTGAGCGCGGCGGTCGGCTTCGCCTTGATCTGGCAAATGTGGCTGCTGGCGGTGGTCGGCTTCGTGGCGACCATGGCGGCGATCATTGTGCATACCTTTAACTACAAACGCGATTACTACATTCCGGTGGACGAAGTTGTCCGCACCGAAAATGCCCGCACCCGCTTGTTGGAAAGCCATGTCTGATATCAAAGTAAGCAACTCCGGCGCCCTGGGCGCCGACCCTAGCGCGCGCTTCTTCGTGCGCGAGCACCATCCGGAAAACGGCACTCTGCTGGGTTTCTGGATCTACCTGATGAGCGATTGCCTGATCTTCGCCTGCCTGTTCGCGACCTATGCCGTACTGGGTCGCAACTACGCCGGCGGTCCTTCGGGCGCCGAGCTGTTCGACCTGCCGCTGGTGGCCCTGAACACGGCCTTCCTGCTGCTGTCGTCGATCACCTACGGCTTCGCCATGCTGGAATCGCAGCGCAAACGCCTGCGCGCCGCGCTGGTCTGGCTGGGCATCACCGGCCTGTTCGGCGCCGCCTTCCTGTCGCTGGAAATGTACGAGTTCTTCCACCTGATCCACGAAGGCGCCGGTCCGCAGCGCAGTGGCTTCCTGACCGCGTTCTTCGCGCTGGTCGGCACCCACGGCCTGCACGTCACCTTCGGCATCGTTTGGTTGGTCACGCTGATGTTCCAACTGGGCCGCCACGGTCTGACGGTGGAAAACCAGCGCCGCATGATGTGCCTGTCGATGTTCTGGCACTTCCTGGACGTGATCTGGATCGGCGTCTTCACCTTTGTCTACCTGATGGGAGTGCTGCCATGAGTGAGCATCACAACAACGACGACCACGGCCACGGCCACGGTCATGATGGTCACGAAGACCACGCCGACCACGGCAGCCTGAAAAGCTACGCCATCGGTTTCCTGCTGTCGGTGATCCTGACCGCCATCCCGTTCTGGCTGGTGATGGCCAAGGTGATCGACAAGTCGAGCACCATGGGGCTGGTACTGCTCGGCTTCGCCGCCGTGCAAGTGGTCGTGCACATGATCTACTTCCTGCACATGAACGCCAAGGCCGAGGGCGGCTGGTCGATGCTGGCCCTGCTGTTCACGGTGATGGTGCTGGTGATTATGCTGGCCGGTTCGATCTGGGTCATGTACCACCTGAACCACAACATGATGCCGGGCATGATGGAACATGATATGCGCAACATGCCATGAGTAAACAGCCGCACGTAAACGAAGGGGGGGCGCCAGGCGCCGCCCGTTCCGGCGCGCTGCGGCTGGCGTTGCTGGCCGGCGCCGTGCTGCTGATCGCGGGCTTCCTCGCGCTCGGCAGCTGGCAGGTGCAGCGCCTGTTCTGGAAGCGGGCGCTGATCGAGCGCGTCGAGCAGCGCGTCCACGCGGCGCCTGCTGCGGCGCCCGGCGCGGCGCGCTGGAACGGCGTCACGGCGGCGACAGACGAATACCGGCACGTTCGCGTGGCCGGTATTTTGCTTTTTGAGGCCAGCGTGCGCAGCCAGGCGGTCACCGCCCTGGGCAGTGGCTACTGGCTGCTGACGCCGTTGTGCCAGCAGGACGGCACGGTGGTGCTGGTCAACCGTGGCTTTGTCGAAGCCGCCGCGCCGGCGCCCGCCACGGCCACGCCGGCGCTTGCCTGCCCACCCGGAACAGTGCCCCGTGTTACCATGACGGGCTTGCTGCGCGTCAGCGAGCCGAACGGTGGGTTCCTGCGCAAAAACGATCCGTCCAAGCAGCGCTGGTACTCGCGCGATGTGCGGGCGATCGCCGCCGCGCAGGGCTTGCAGCGGGTGGCGCCGTACTTCGTCGACGCCGCCGCCGGCCAAGAGCCGAGCGACGCCGCCGATGGCCAGCGTCCGGTCGGCGGCCTGACCGTGATCGCCTTCCCGGACAGCCATTTGGTGTACGCGCTGACCTGGTTCGCGTTGGCGGCGATGTCGGCGGCGATGCTGTGGTGGTTGCTGCGTGGAGGCGCGCGGCGGCGGCGCGACTGATTCATTGTAAAAAGTGTACATGCCGGTGAAAATGGAAGCAACAAAACAACAGACGGGCATCACGCACACCAAGGCCGCCGCCAACGTGGAGTACGCGGCCGGCCACAAGAACATGGCCCAGCTGATCCAGCTGCGCTGGATCGCCGTGGTCGGCCAGATTATCGCCATCGGCACCGTCATCCTCGGCTTCGACGTCAAGCTGCCGACCGTGCCGATGCTCGAGGTGCTGGCCTGCCTGATCGCCTTCAACATCGCCAGCCAGCTGCGCTGGCACGAACACCGCGAAGTGACCAACGGCGAGCTGTTCCTGGCGCTGCTGGTCGACGTCGCCAGCCTCACCGCCCAACTCTACCTGAGCGGCGGCACCACCAATCCCTTCGCCTTCGTCTACCTGTTGCAGGTGATCCTCAGCGCCGTGCTGCTCGAGGCTTGGTCGACCTGGACCATCGTCGCCATCACCATCACCTGCCTGGACGGACTGGCGCTGTTCGCCAAGCCGCTGGCGCTGCCGCTCGACCATGCCCGTGGCATCGGCAGCCTGTACGTGCAGGGCATGCTGCTGTGCTTCGCGCTGATCGCCGCGCTGCTGGTGGTGTTCATCAGCCGCATCATGCGCAACCTGCGCGCCGGCGACGCCCAGCTGGCCGACCTGCGCCAGCGCGCCGCCGAGGAGGAGCACATCGTCCGCATGGGCCTGTTGGCCTCGGGCGCCGCGCACGAGCTGGGCACGCCGCTGGCCACCTTGTCGGTGATCCTGGGCGACTGGAAGCGCATGCCCGAATTCAGCAAGAACGCCGAGCTGATCGAGGAGATCGGCGAGATGCAGACCCAGCTGTTGCGCTGCAAGTCCATCGTCAGCGGCATTTTGCTGTCGGCCGGCGAGGCGCGCGGCGAGCTGTCGGCCAAGACGACCATCAAGCATTTCCTCGACGAGTTGGCGGCCGAGTGGCTGGCCAGCCGCCCGGTGCAGACCTTCGCCTACCAGAACCGCATCGTCCACGACCTGCCGGTGGTGTTCGACTCGGCCCTCAAGCAAACCATCTGCAACCTGCTGGACAATGCGCTGGAGGCCTCGCCGCAATGGCTGAGCCTGGAGGCGACGCGCGACGGCGACACCCTCAACGTGCTGGTCAGCGACGCCGGCCCCGGCTTCGCGCCCGGCATGCTGGCCCAGCTGGGCAAGCCCTACCAGTCGACCAAGGGGCGGCCCGGCGGCGGCCTCGGCCTGTTCCTGGTGGTCAACGTGGCGCGCACCCTGGGCGGTTCGGTGACGGCGCGCAACCGCGCCGAGGGCGGCGCCGCCGTGCAGCTGAGTCTGCCGCTGGCCGCCATCGCCCTGCCGCCGCAGGAGGAGCGCGTCGATGAGTGAGCTGTACGAGAACGCCGAACCGCGCATGCTGTTGCTGGTCGAGGACGACGAGGCCTTCGCCCGCACGCTGGGCCGCTCGTTCGAGCGGCGCGGCTACCGCGTGCTGCTGGCGGCCAACGTCGACGAGGCCAGCGCCATGCTGGTCGACCACGCGCCGGGCTACGCCGTGGTCGACCTGAAGCTGAAGGGCACCTCGTCCGGCCTGGCCTGCGTGCAGATGTTGCACCAGCACGACGCGGCGATGCTGATCGTGGTGCTGACCGGCTTCGCCAGCATCAACACGGCGGTCGAGGCGATCAAGCTGGGCGCCTGCCAATACCTGGCCAAGCCGTCCAACACCGACGACATCGAAGCCGCCTTCGGCCACGTCGCCGGCGCCGTCGAGCTGGAGATGACCAACCGCTCGACCTCGATCAAGACGCTGGAGTGGGAGCGCATCCACGCCGTGCTGGCCGAGACCGACTTCAACATCTCGGAGGCGGCGCGCCGGCTCGGCCTGCACCGCCGCACCTTGGCGCGCAAGCTGGAGAAGCAGCGCGTCAAGTAGCGGCCGGCGGACCCGGCCTGGCCGTCGTTGCCGACCGGCTCATCGCTCCCGATTCGATAGTGATTGCGGCGCTGTTGCGCCGTTTTTTGTTATGGGAAGATTATTCTTCGCTGGTGACATTCGGTGAGAATCTGCATGGAAAACTGAAGCACAATACGACTCATAGAGTTTTCATTACTGCAATTGTTTGGCGATGCTGTTTTGTCAGTCCGTTACCAGGCCAGCCCCCATGCACCCTGTTTCGCTGTCATCCTTCAGTCTTCCCATCTTGCCGCGCGGCCAACGCCCGCGCCTAGTCGCGCCTGCGTTGCTCCACCTGTCGCTCCTGCTTCTCCCCCTGTCCCTGGTCGGCTGCGGCGTGCTGTCGCCCGGCGCCCCCAAGCTCAAGCTGGGCGAGGTGCGCGTGCTGGCCGCGCCAGACGCCAACCGCAACAGCGCGGTGGTGTTCGAGCTGGCCCTGGTGTCCGACCCGGCGCTCGAGCAGCGCCTGATGAACCCGGCCGAAAAATGGTTCGGCGCCGGCGCCGACCTGGCCGCCAGCTATCCGCAAACCCTGCGCGTCTACCACTGCGAGGTGACGCCCGGCCAGGAGCTGGGCCTGCCGTCGCGCTTGTTCGAGGGCCAGCGCGCCTACGCCGTGTTCGTCTTCGCCGACCTGGCCGACGGCGAGCGGCGCGGCCGCATCGAGGGCTGGGGCGAGGGCGGTGCGATCAGCTTCGCCCGCACCGGCTGGAGCCTGACGCCGCGCGACAAGAAGACGCCGGCGCCGCAGCCGCCGCCGCCCATGCGCTGCGACAGCTGAGCGGCTGCGCCGGACGGCGCCGGCCGCAACGAGCAGCACACCGCAACGTCACCCAGGCTTACTTCGGCAGGACGGGAATCCATGAAATTGAGCACCAACGAGGCTGTGTCGATTCCGATTGACGCCATCAAATGGCACGACGGGCTGCTGCTGGCGCCGGTGCATTTCGAGAAGCTGGCGCAGCGCCACGAGGAGCTGGTGGCCTACCACGTGCGCGCCGCCGCGCCCTACGCCTGGGGCGTGCGCAGCCTCAAGTTCAAACGCGACCGCATCGCCGAGGGCGCGCTGTCGGTGCTCGAGCTGGAGGCGATCATGCCGGACGGCCGCCTGGTCAGCTACCGCGGCAAGCCGGCCGAGGGCGGACGCGGCGCGGCGGCCGGCGGCCAGACCGCGCTGACCCTGAACGTCGGCGCCGAGCAGTTGCGCGCGCTGCGCGAGGGCGGCGTGGCGCGCCACGTGGTCTGCGTGGTGCTGGGCGCCGCCGTCGACCAGCCGGCGCCCGGCAGCGGGCGCGACGAACCGGCCGCGCAGTTCGTCGCGCCCTTCGTCCAGCTGGCCCTGGAGAGCGAGCTGCGGCCGGGCCAGGAGATCTATCTGCCGCTGGCCCACCTGGTCAGCGAGAGCCAACAACTGAAGGTGGCGCCGTTCATCCCGCCGCTGCTCGACATCGCGGTGGCGGCGCCGGACGGCCACGCCTCGCTGCGCGCCCGCGCCGAGGCGCTGCGCGAGCGCCTGGCCGGCACCGAGAGCCGGCTGGTGGCCATGGTGCGCGAGGCGGCCGGCCAGAGCGACGAGCGCGTCGAGCGGCGCGAGCGGCTGCGCAACGTCAGCAGCGCGCTGGCGCAGCTGCGCGCCCTGCTGGGGCTGGGCGTGGTGGCGCCGGCCCAGCTGTATCTGACGCTGGGCGGCATGCTCGGCCCGCTGGGCATGCTGCGCGAACTGGAGGAGCTCGACGAGGCGGGCGAGTTGAACCAGGCCTCGCAGGAATTGGCCGACTACCGCCACGACGATCCCGAGAGCACCTTCGTCGAGCTGCTGCGGCAGATCGGCGGCCTGCTCGACCTGCTGGCGCAGCGCTACAGCACGCTGTTGTTCGAGCACGACGGCGTATCCTTCCGCCGTCCGCTGGGCGTGGCCGAGTTGGAGGGCTGGCCCAGCACGCCGCTGAGCGGCGGCGAGGCCAGCGCGCCGGTGTTGCTGCTGCGCCTGCGCGGCCTGAGCGGCGCCCAGGCGCAGCGCTGGCTGGCCTCGGCGGTGATCGCCTCGGCCCAGCCGCTGCGCGGCGTGCGCGAGCGGCGCGGCCTGGGCACGCGGCGCTACCGCGTCGCCGACGACGGCCTGCTGCACGCGCTGGTGGAGGAGGGCGGCATCGTGCCGCCGCCGCAGGCCAGCATCGAGGCGCAGGGGCTGCGCTCGTCCAACAGCTGCCTGCTGGCCTTGCAGATCGATCCCGAGCTGGTGCAGGCCGGCCAGGCGCTGGTGTTGCAGGGGCCGGTCGAGTCGGGGCCGAGCGAGATCATGCTGCTGGTGGCGCGCGAGGATGGCGCCGCCACCGCCGCTTCCCATTCGGGCCGGACGTGATGGCTGCCGACAGCCCGATGCCGCCCAGCGACAGCCTGCTCAGCGAGCAGCTGCTGGCCTTCCACACCGAGCTGGTGGCGCTGCGCCGGCAGTTGTCGGAGCAGCTCGAACCGGGCGATCAGGGCCTGGCGCTGGCCAAGCTGAGCGAGCTTCTGCGCGGCCAGCTGGACTGGCAGAGCGCGCAGGCGCTCGGCCAGGGCGGCCGCTTCGTCCACGAGTACGAACTGGAGGCGCGCTATTTGAAGGTGGCGCTGGCCGACGAGATGCTGATCGG
Source organism: Rugamonas rubra (assembly GCF_900114705.1). Lineage (GTDB taxonomy): Bacteria > Pseudomonadota > Gammaproteobacteria > Burkholderiales > Burkholderiaceae_D > Rugamonas > Rugamonas rubra. The sequence continues at coordinate 53,071 of NZ_FOTW01000033.1, read as the reverse complement.
CCTGACCGACTGGCCGCTGCGCGACGAGTGGGTCGCCTGTCCGCTCGAGCAGCAGCTGTTCGGCACGCGCAGCGCCGGCGAGCGCGTCTTCGACCGCATCGAGCGCTTGCTGCGCGAGGCCCAGCCGGCGCGGCGCGACATGGCGCAGCAGTACCTGCTGGCCCTGTCGATGGGCTTCCAGGGCCGCTACCGGGGCGGCGGCCGGCCGCAGGAGGTGCTGCAAAAGTGGCGCCTCGACCTGTACCGCTTCATCGCCGGCGGCCCGCCGGACGAGGCCATGCTGCCCGGCCGCGAGGAGGACTTCCACGACCTGGGCCGGCGCCTGATGCCGCAGGCCTACGCCCACACCGCCAGCGACGCGCCCTTGCAGCGCCTGCCCAGTCCGCGCCGCTGGATGATCGTGTTCGTGCTGCTGGCGTTGGCGCTGCTGCTGGCCTCGCAGTGGATCTGGCATGCCGGCACGGCGCCGCTGAGCGAGCATTTCGAGCGCTCGACGGCGCTGCGGAGCGCGCCATGACGCCGGCCGCCGCCAGGGACGGCAGCGCGCTGCTGGTGGCCGGCGTGCTGCTGGTGCTGCTGCTGGCGCTGTGCCTGGGGCTGTTCTTTTACGTGCTGCGGACGGCGCGCCGGCGCGCCGCCGCCGCGCCCGCCGACACCGCTGCCGGCGCGGCGGCCGGCGCGGCCGCAACGGCCGCAATGGCCGCCCCGGCGGCCGCGGCCGACACGCTGGCGGCGCGGCTCGACCAGGCGCTCGACGCCGCCTTCGCCTCGGCGCGCGAATGGGTCAGCAGCGGCCGCTCGAACGAGGAGGTGCCGCTGGTCTGGCTGGCCGGCGAAGCCGGCTCCGGCAAGTCCTCGTTGCTGCGCATGGCCGACGGCGGCGACGACGCCGGCCAGGGCGTGCTCAGCTGGCACCGCCTGCCGCAGGGCTGGGTGCTGGAGACCGACGCCAGCTTCCTGGGCCTGGACGACAGGGCCGGCGCGCCCGGCTGGCGCGCGCTGGCCGAGAAGCTGCGGCGCAACCGGCCGCGCCGGCCGCTCGACGCCGTGCTGCTGACCCTGCCGGCCGACTCCCTGCTGGGCCAGGACGCCTGGCCGTTGGCCGAGGTGGAGCGGCGCGCCGCGCTGGTGCAGCAAAGCCTGGCCGAGATGCAAAGCCTGCTCGGCCTGCGCCTGCCGGTTTACCTGCTGATCACCCGCGCCGACGCGCTGACCGGCTTCGGCGCCTTCGCCGAGTCGCTGCCGCCGGGCCTGCGCCAGGCCATGCTGGGCTGGTCCAACCCGCAGCAGCTGGAGGCCGCCTTCAGCCCCGACTGGGGCCGCGACGCCTTCGTCGCGCTGCGCCGGCAGGTCTGCGCGCTGCAGGCCGAGCTGCTGGCGGCGGGCCGGCCGCCGGCCGACAGCGACAGCTTCTTCCAACTGCCCGGCCAGGTCGACCGGCTGGGCGCGCCGGTCGGCGCCTACCTGGCGCGGCTGATGGGCGTCTCGGCGCACGGCGAGGCGCCGCTGCTGCGCGGCGTCTACCTGTGCGGCGACCCGGCCGCCGCGCCCGGCCGCGCCGAGCCGCTGTTCATCCGCGACCTGCTGGCCTTCAAGGTCTTCCCCGAACGCGCGCTGGCGCGGCCGCTGCGCGGCCAGCACCTGTCGCGCGACAAGCGGGTGCGCCGCTGGGTCGCCGCCAGCGCCGCCCTGGCCCTGCTGTGGGGCGGCGCGCTGCTGTGGGCGGCGCTCGACCTGCGCGGCCGCGCCGACGCGCTGCTGGCCACGCTGGGCCGCATCGAGCACGAGCAGCGCATCCGCAGCGACGGCGTGGCCAAGTACGGCGCGCTGCCGTTCACCTGGTACCAGTCGGCGGCGCAGGGCCTGATGGACTCGATGCTGGGCCACGACGACAGCCTGGTCTACCTGGCCATCCCGGCCTCCTGGCACTGGCCCGGCCGGCAGGGGCTGGACCAGCGCATCGACCAGCGCTTCACCGAGGGCTTGGAAAACATCGTGCTGCGCACGCTGGCCAAGGGGCTGAACCTGCAGGCGGTGGCGCTGAGCGGGGTCGGCCACGACGCCGTCTCCACCGAGCTGACCGGCACGCCGTCCTGCGAGCTGGCGCCGTTGGCGTCCGGCGGCGCCGCCACCGTGCTGCTCAGCGACAGCCCGTCCTTCGCCGCGCTGCACCGCCTCGTCGACGGCACGGTGACGTTCGAGCAGTGGCAGGCCCGCTTCGACCGCCTGCAGAACAAGGACGAGGGCACCATCGAGGACCTGGGCAAACTTGGCGCCTACACCAAGGCCTACACGCTGCGGCCGGAGCAGCGTCCCGAGCACCACCGCTACCTGCGCGAGGCGCTGCGCGGCGCCGGCATGGAGCAGAAGCTGGCGCCGCGCGGCGCCTACGAGGCCAGCATGGTGTGCGCCTTCCGCCTCAACAGCGAGCGCTTCCTGGCGCAGACGCTGGACGAGCACCGCGCGTTGCAGCTGGCCGTGGCGGTCGACCAGGAGCTGCGCAGCGGCATCGGCCAGGCCGACGGCCACCGCTTCGACCAGCTGCAACGCCAACTGCACGAGCTGGGCCGCTGGCTGGGCGCGCCCGGCACGCGCTGGCTGTCCGGCCAGGAGGGCGACTTCGGCAAACCCTACGCCGCGCTGCTCGAGCAGGTCGGCAAGTCGGCCATGCTGGGGCCGCAGGCGGCGCACGCGCTGCGCGAGGAGACGCAGAAGCGGGTGCTGGCGCTCCAGCAGCGCCTGCTGGCGGCCGGCGGCGACAGTCCGGTGCTGCAGCGCGGCAGCGACGGCGGCAAGTTGGTGCTGGTGCCCGAGGTGGCGCACATGGAGGCCGGCCTGGGCGCGCTGCTCAAGCAACCCTTCATGCAGCTGTCGCCCGGCGCGGTGGCGGGCGCGGCGGCCGAGGGCGCGGCCGGCGACGGCGGCGCGGGCCTGGTGACCTGGGACATGAACGTGCTCAACCGCACCCTGCTGATGGTCGGCGAGCAGCGCGCCTACATGGGCCGGGTGCTGGCCAGCTTCCCCTTCCAGTTCCAGGCCGAGCTGCAAAGCGTGGCCGACCAGCGCCTGGCCGCCAACCTGCTGGCCGGCGTGGCGCTGGCGCGTTCGCGCACCAGCGACCCGCAGGAGGCTTGGCAGCGCCTGGGCCAGTCGCAAAAACTGCTCACCGCGCTGCTCGACGCGGTGCGCAGCCAGGGCAGCCCGGCGCAATACCGCGGCATGGCCGACAAGCTGGCGCAGCAGGCCGCCGCCGGCCTGCGCTGGCTGCAGGGCGACTTCCAGGCCGGCGCGCCGTACCGGCCGCGCGAGGGCGGCTTCAACTGGTGGCAGGGCAGCCCGAACCCGGCCGCCCAGGGCTTCGCCGGCGGCCAGGCCGCCGCGCTGGAGGAGTACTTCATCAACCAGCACGCCCAGCTGGAGAACAGCGTCAAGCTGGCGCAACCGCTGCTGCGCCTGCTCGAATCGGCCGACGCCGGCGCCGCCGAGGCGGCCGCCACCGCCAGCGGCCACGGCGGCATCGCCGACTACTGGCGCGGCCTGGCGGCCGAACTGGCGCGCTTCCAGTCGAAGCATCCGAACTCGCGCATCACCCAGCTCGACAACTACATCCGTGGCGAGCTGGCCGAGACCGACCTGCAGAACTGCAGCGGCCGCAGCGGCGCGGTGTTCGCCAGCGGCGCCAACGACTTCTTCGCGCTGCGCGGGCGCATGCTGGCCAGCCAGATGGCGGTGCGCTGCCAGGAGCTGGTGCGCGGCGGCGCCATCACCGCCTACCAGAGCCTGAGCGCGGCGTTCCGCCAGAACCTGGCCGGCCGCTTCCCCTTCGCCGACGTCGGCCACGAGGGCGAGACGGCCGACATCGACGACGTCGCCACCTTCTTGCGCAGCGTCGACCGCTACGCCGCCGCCGCCGCGCGCCAGCCGCCCGACGCGCGGGCGCGCGACTTCGTCGGCGCCGCCGAGCGGGCGCGCACCCTGCTGGCGCCGCTGCTGGCGCCGGCCGACGGCGGCGACGCCCCCGGCTACGAGCTGAGCGTGCGCTTCCGTGTCAACGAGCGCGGCGAAAGCGACGGCAACAACCAGCTGCGCGGCGAGTTGGAGGGCAACCGCATCGTCGACTGGACGCTGCAGAGCGGCGAGCGCAGCGTGGCCTGGCACAGCGGCACGGCCGGCGCGGCGCAAACGCTGCCCTGGCGTCTGGGCATGCCGTTGGTGCTGACCCTGCGCTGGGCCGAGAACACGCCGACCTTGCCCTACCGCGACGGCCGCGACCTGCGCATGAACGTGCAGGGGCGCGACGTGGTGTACCGCTTCAACGAGCCGTGGTCGCTGCTGCGCCTGCTGGCGGGCTATCGCGTGGCGCCGCCGGCCGGCACCGCGCCGCGCTACGAGACGCTGCGCTTCGAGATCCCGACCGCGCCGCAGGCGGCCGGCGCCACCGTGGCGGCGGCGCGGGCGCGCGTCTTCATGCGCCTGGCGCTGAGCCCGGCGGGCAAGAAGGAGACCCTGGCGTATTCCCAGTTGCCGGTCGACGCGCCGGCGTCCGACAACCCTGAACAGGTTCGCAGTGTGCAGATTCGCGAGGCCATGATGAACACTCTCCCCACCGGCGGTGCGCGATGAGCGCCGCCCTGATGCCCGACGGCCTGGCCGCGCTGCTGCTGCCCATTTCGCCGCAGGCGCCCTGCGGCGTGCCCAAGCCCGGCGACGGCATCTTCCAAAAGATCGCCGAGGCGGCCCGCGAGGACGACGCCAACCTGCCGCAGGGCATCTGGGAGCAGCCGCACAAGCGGGCCGACTGGAGCCTGGTCGAGCAGCTGTGCGCCGACACGCTGGCGCACAACGTCAAGGACCTGCGCATCGTCGCCTGGCTGGCCGAGGCCTGGCTGCGCCAGCGCGGCCTGGAGGGCCTGGTCGACGGCGCCCGCCTGCTGCAGGCGACGCTGGAGCAGTACTGGGACGGCCTGTACCCGCTGGCGGAGGACGGCGACCTCGACGCCCGGCTGGCCGCGCTCGAATGGTTCGACCGCCACATGGCGCAGGCGCTGGGCGGCGTGCAGATCGCCGCCGGCGCCTCGCCGGCCGGGCGCCTGTTCACGTTGGCCGAGTGGGCGCTGGTGCTGCGCCACGAACGCCAGGGCGCCCAGGCGGCCGGCGCGCGGCGCGGCGCCACGCCGGCGCCGGGCGACGGCAAGGAGTTGACCCGGCAGCACTTCAACACGGCGGTGGCGATGACGCCGGCGCACTTCTACCAGGTGCTGCAACAGCAGCTGCTGGCCACGGCGGCGGCCTTGGAGGCGCTGACCCAGGCGCTGGCGGCGCGGCTGGACCAGCAGGCGCCACGGCTGGCCGCCATCGAGGGCCGCCTGGCGGAGTGCTGCCAAGCCTTGCAGGAGCTGGCCGGCCTGTCCTGGGAGACGGCGCCGGAGCCGGACGAGGACGACGCCGCCTGGCCCGGCGAGGACGGCGGCCAGGGCATGGAGCGCAGGTTGGCGCACGAGGCCGACCGGCGCCAGGCGCGCGGCCGCGCCAACGCCGGCGCGCCGCGCAGCCGCGACGAGGCCTACCAGCGGCTGGAGGAAGCGGCCGACTATCTGCTGCGCACCGAGCCGCACAGTCCGGTGCCCTACCTGGTCAAGCGCGCGGTGGGCTGGGGCGGCATGCCGCTGGCCGAGCTGTTGCAGGAGCTGATGGACAACGAGAGCGATTTGAAGCAGATCTACCGGCTGCTGGGCACCCATGGTCGCTAGAGCGCCGAGCATATTCGCGCCGGCGGCGGCGCTGCTGCAACGCCGCGAGGCGACCGCGGCGCCGACACAAGGGCAGGGGCCGGGCGGTGGTGGTGCCGGCGCCGCCGCCGCCCGGCCGGCGCGGCCGCTGCAGCAGCGCCTGTATCCGAACCTGCGGCCGGTCGGGCTGGACCCGGGCGCGCGGGAGCAGGCTTTTTCGCTGCACGAGTGGTATGGCAGCTACGGCATGCGCGGCGGCGGCGGCCGCGGCCTGTATGTGCCCAACGCGCGCTACGTGTTCGTGCGCACGCAGGGCGGCGAGACCTTGCTGCATCCGCGCCTGCGCCATCCGGCCTTGGCGCAGGGCGAGCCGGTGCGCTATGCCGGCGAGGCGTATTTCGAGAGCGGCGCGCTGCGTTGGTGGAGCAACGCCTCGGGCCACTACCGGCCCGACCCGCAGCACGCGCCGCAGGCCGGCTTGCCGATGGCGCTGTTCCGCAGCTGGGACGACGTGGTGCGGCGCGGCGCCCGGCCGGCGCCGGCGCGGGGCAAGTGAGGGCGGCGCCGCCGGCGGCCGTTTGTGGTTGGTGCTGTTGTCGTACTGGTTTGGTTTGCGTACCTGTTGTGCCTTCGTATCCGGCGCCGGCGCCTGTTCCGACGCTCCTGTCCACCTGTCTAAAAGGAGTTTGCGATGTCTAGCGAAAGCAGTCAAAAGTGGTTAGAACGGAACCGCCCGCCGCGCGTGCAGATCTGCTACGAGGTCGAGACCGGCGGCGCGCTGAAGAAGCGCGAATTGCCGCTGGTGGTCGGCATATTGGCCAACCTGGAGGGGCGCGACGACAGCCTGGTGCGCAAGCTGGCCGATCAGCGCTTCATCGAAATCGACCGCGACAACTTCGACGGCGTGATGGAGAAGGTGCAGCCGGAGCTGGTCTTTGGCGAGTTCAAGACCCGCCCCGGCATCGCCACCGGCAAGATCGCCTTCACCAAACTCGACCACTTCGAGCCCGGTTACCTGGTCGAGCACGTCGACGGCCTCAAGGAGCTGTACGGCCAACGCCAGCGCCTGCGCGACCTGATGGCCAAGATCGACGGCAACCGCGACCTGCACGACGCCCTGACCTCCGAACTGGACAAGACGTCCGGCCAGTTCGGCGGCTGGGTCGAGGCGGCCAAGCCGGGCGACAAGGATGCCGCGGGCGGCGCGACAGATCCCGCCGGCCTGACGCCGGAGGCGCTGGCCGCGCTGGCGCCGGAGGCCCTGAAGGCCGCCAGCGACGAGCAGCTCAAGGCGCTCAGCACGGAGCAGAAGGCCGCCCTGACCGAGGCGCAGAAGGCCGCCTTGAGCGATGAACAACGGACGCTGCTCGGCTAGGCCGGCAGCCCCCACCGCACATACAGGACGCCGTGGCGTCCGCGAGGAGAATTGAGATGGCAGACGAAGTGGTAGACAACAAGACCGGCACCATCAGCGCGGCCAGCAAGGCCGTGCTGGACAAGATCATCAAGGACAGCAAGATGGTGCTGGACCCGAACAACAGCGAGGCGATGGACGCCGCCGCCCACATGCTGCGCGAATTCGCCCAGCAGGCGGCGGCCAACAAGATCAAGGCCGACGAGAAGAAGGGCATCCTGAAGGCGCTGGGCGACGCCGTCGCCAGGCTCGACGAGGAGCTCACCCGCGGCCTCAACGAGTTGATGCACGCGCCCGAGTTCCAACGGCTGGAGAGCACCTGGCGCGGCCTGCACGGCCTGGTCAAGAACAGCGAGACGGGCGAGCGGCTCAAGCTGCGCCTGCTCAACACCAACAAGGGCGACCTGTTCGACGACCTGACCAAGGCGGTCGACGTCGACCAGAGCCAGTTGTTCAAGAAGATCTACGAGGAGGAGTACGGCACCTACGGCGGCGCGCCCTACAGCATGCTGGTGGCCGACCTGAGCATCGGCCGCAACCCGTCCGACATGATCCTGGTGAAGGAGCTGGCGCGGGTGGCGGCGATGGCCCACGCGCCGCTGATCGCGGCGGCCGACCCGGCGCTGTTCGACCTGGCCAGCTTCACCGACCTGGGCAAGCCGCGCGACCTGTCGAAGACCTTCGAGGCGGTCGACGCGGCCGAATGGCGCGCCTTCCGCAACAGCGAGGACTCGCGCTACGTCGCGCTGACCCTGCCGCGCTACCTGCTGCGCCTGCCCTATGGCGAAAAAACCCGCAAGGTGACCCAGTTCACCTTCGAGGAGTTCGGCGCCTTCAACTGGCGCGTCGACGACGACGGCGAGGCGGTGGCGCCGAGCGACCCGGACCAGACCAAGCGGCACGACGCCTACCTGTGGGGCAATTCGGCCTACCTGCTGGCGCAGCGCGTCACCGCCGCCTTCGCCCGCTACGGCTGGTCGGCGGCGATCCGCGGCGTCGAGGGCGGCGGCGCGGTGGAGGACCTGCCGGTGCACACCTTCAACACCGGCGAGGGCGACCTGGTGATGAAATGTCCGACCGAGGTGACCATCACCGACCGCCGCGAGAAGGAGCTCAACGACCTGGGCTTCATCGCCGTGGTGCACAAGAAGAACGAGAACGTCGCCGCCTTCTTCGGCGGCCAGACCGTCAACAAGCCGATCAGCTACAACCTGGCGCTGGCCAACGCCAACGCCGCGTTGTCGTCCAAGCTGCCGTGCATGCTGGCCGCCTCGCGCTTCGCCCACTACATCAAGGTGATCATGCGCGACAAGATCGGCAGCTTCGCCTCGCGCGACAACGTCGAGACCTTCCTCAACAACTGGATCGCCGACTACGTGCTGGTCAACGACAACGCCTCGCAGTCGCTGAAGGCGCAGTTCCCGCTGCGCGAGGCGCGCATCGACGTCACCGAGGACCCGGCCAAGCCCGGCGTGTACAAGGCGACGGTGTTCCTGCGGCCGCACTTCCAGCTCGAGGAGCTGACCGCCTCGATCCGCATGGTGGCCTCGCTGCCGGCGCCGGTGGGCGGCTAGCGCGGTCGTCGATTGACCAGGCCGGGCGCGGCGCCGCCGCGTCCGACATTCAAACTTGGGGAGAACTGACGTGGATGTGATTATTTTGGAAATGCCGGGCGTCGATGGCGAATGCCTGTTGAAAGACTATGTGAGCAAGATCGAGTGCCTGTCCTTCAGTCACGCGGTGGCGATGCAGATGACCAGCGACGTCAGCAACAAGGAGCGCACCTCGGGCAAGCCGAACGTGCAGGACTTCACGCTGTCGAAGTACATGGACAAGTCCTCGCCGGTGCTCAACCAGGCCTGCTGCGAGGGCCGCAAGATCGGCGACTGCAAGGTCACCATCGGCCGCAACGAGAGCGGGCTGGTGATGCCGATGATGGTCTACACGCTGAAGGACGCGATGATCTCCAGCGTCAGCGCGGCCTCGTCCGGCGGCGACAAGCCGGCCGAGACCTTGACCCTGAACTTCACCGCCATCCAGTGGGACTACACGGCGCAAAAGCCCGACTCGACGAAAGAGGGCAACGCCGGCGGCAAGTGGGACATGAAGACCAACAACGCGGGCTAGCGCATGGCCCACCTGGACCTGATGCACGGCGCCCGCGCGCCGCTGTTCGAACGCTTCGGCGGCAGCGCCGCCGAGGCGGGCTTCCTGCCGTGGCGCGCGGCGCGCCGCGACGGCCAGGAGCTGGCGCTGTCGGCGCTGGAGCGCTCCATCGGCGCCGAGCTGGCGCGCCTGCTCAACACCCGCTGCGCCGCCTCGCTGGCGCAGCTGGCCGGGCGCCAGCGCACGGTGCTCGACTACGGCCTGCCCGACTATTCGGCCTACTACACCGGCAGCCTGGACGACCGGCGCAAGCTGACCGCGCTGGTGCAGTCCACCGTGCAGGCCTTCGAGCCGCGCCTGCGCGAGGTGGAGGTGGAGCTGGCGCTGCCGGGCCACAGCCGGCACGCGCTCGACGTGGCGATCCGCGCCAAGGTGCTGCTGGAGGGCCGGCTCGAACCGGTCGCCTTCCAGGTGGCGGCGCTGGCCGAGGGCGGGGGGGCGCCATGAGCGGCGGCGGCCGGGGCGGCGACGAACTGCTCGACTACTACCAGCGCGAGCTGGACTACCTGCGCCACGCCGGCGCCGAATTCGCGCGGCGCCATCCGCACGCGGCGGCGCGGCTGGAGCTGGGCGGCCACGAGTCGCCCGACCCGCACGTCGAACGCCTGCTGGAGGGCTTCGCCTTCCTCAGCGGACGGGTGCGGCGCGAGCTCGACAGCGAGTTCCCCGAGATCGCCAACGCCCTGCTCGAGGCCCTGCTGCCCAACGTGACGGCGCCGCTGCCGTCGATGACCATCGTCCAGCTGGCGCCGGACCACAAGCAGGGCCTGGCCGCCGCCGGCCGCCTGATCGAGGCCGGCACGCCGCTGCACGCGGCGGCGCGGCGCGCCCAGGGCGGCGGCGAGGAGGTCAGCTGCCAGTTCCGCACCTGCTATCCGCTGACGGTGTGGCCGCTGCAGGTGGAGTACGCCGGGCTGGAGGCGCCGCACCTGCACCGCGGCCTGGCCGACCGGCCCGGGGTGGCCAGCGTGCTGCGCCTGCGCTTGCGCTGCGGCGCCGGCACCAGCTTCGGCGCGGGCGAGGGCGCCATCGCGCCGGAGCGCCTGCGCTTCCATTTGCACGGCGACTGGGACCGCGCCGGTCCCTTGTACGAGCTGCTGTTGTGCCAGGTGGCCGAGCTGCTGATGGTGGCGCCGGACGGCGACTGCGCCGACGGCCTGGCCGCCGGCGCGCCCCTGGCCTGGCGCGAGGTCGGCTTCGACGCCGCCGACGCCGTGCTGCCGGCCGCCGGCCAGGCCCACCCGGCCTACCGCCTGCTGCAGGAGTTCTTCGCCTTCCCGCGCAAGTTCCTGTTCTTCGAGGCGGACGGGATGGCGGCGCGGCTGAAGGCGCTCAGCGCCAGCATCGCGCCGCTGGCCTGCACCAGCGTCGACCTGCTGTTTCTGTTGGAGGGCCTGGCGCCGTCCGGTCTGCGCGTGGCGGCAGGCGACTTCCTGCTCGGCTGCACGCCGGCCATCAACCTGTTCCCGCGCACCAGCGAGACGCTGCGGCTGGACCGGCGCAGCGTCGAATACCGCCTCAGCCCGGACGCGCGGCGCGAGACCAGCACCGAGATCCACACCATCCTGGCCGTCGAGGCCAGCTACGCCGACGGCCAGCCGGCCATGGCGCTGGCGCCGTACTACGGCTTCGGCCAGGCCCGCCCCGACGAGCTCGCCGTGGCGGGGGCGGCCGGCGTGGCCGCCAACACCGCGCTGTGGATGGCGCGCCGCGTGCCGGCCGGCGCGCCCGGCATGGGCGGCACCGACATCCAGCTGTCCTTCGCCGAGCTGGACCACCGGCCCGGCCTGCCCGCCGCGCCGCTGGTGGCGGCGCGCACGCTGTGCACCAACCGCGACCTGGCGGCGCAGATCCGCCCCGATCCGCCCGGCGGCGCCACCTTCCTCGCCGCGCCGGCGGCCGGCGTGCTGCCGGTGCGCTGCCTGTACCAGCCGAGCCGGCAGCAAAGCCCGCCGCTCGACGGCGGCCAGCTGTGGCGCCTGGTCTCGCTGCTCAACCTGAACCAGCTGACCCTGGAGCGGCTGTCGGTCGAGCCGGAGGCGGCCAGCCTGGCCACCCTGCGCCAACTGCTCGAGCTGTGCGCCAGCGTCGGCGCGCCCGGCGGCGCGCGGCATATCCGCGCGCTCAAGCGGGTGCAGTGCCGGCCGGCGGTGCGGCCGGTGCGCGGCGGGCCGGCGCCGGGCTTCCGCCGTGGCTTCGAGATCGTCCTCGATCTGGCCGACGGCAACCACGGCGACGGCACGCCGCTGATGCTGGCGGCGGTGCTGCAACGCTTCTTCTGCCTGTACACCCCGATCAACTCCTTCGCCTGCGTCACCGCCATGCACGGCGAACAGAAAGTCAAAGAATGGCCCCCCGCGACCGCCGCCTGCTGAGCGGCCCGGCGGCGCAGCTGCTGCGCCAGCCGGCCGACTTCGACTTCTTCCAAGCGGTGCACCTGCTGGAGGAGGCGCGCCCGGAGACGGTGGCGCTGGGCAGCGGCAGCGAGCCGCTGCGCGAGGCGGTGGCCTTCCGCTCCAGCATCGGCTTCGAGTTCCCGGTGGCCGACCTGGTGCGCGCGCACGGCCCGGACGCCTACGAGCGCACCGTGCTGGAGGTGGCCTTCATGGGCCTGGCCGGCGCCGACGGCCCGCTGCCGGCGCCCTACACGGAGCTGGTGCAGCAGTGCGCCCGCGCCGACGGCGGCGTGGCCGGCATCGACGCGCCGCCGCGCTACGGCCCGAACGACGATGCCCGCGACTTCCTCGACATCTTCAACCACCGCCTGTTGTCGTTCTTCTACCGGGCGCGCAAGAAGCACCGGCTGGCGCTGGGCGCCTCCGGCGAGGCGCCGCTCGAGCGCATGCTGTTCCGCCTGATCGGCTTCGGCGAGGGACTGAACCGGCCGTGGCTGCGCCGGCCCGGCCTGGCGCCGCTGGCGGCAGGCGCCTCGGCGAGCGTCATCACGGGCGCGGCGGCATCGCTCTCAAGCGGCGCGGCAGGCGGCTCGGCAGGCGCCATGGAAAACGGCTCGGCAAGTGGCACGGAAAACAGCATGGAAAGCGGCCCGGCGGCCAACGCCGCCGCCAACCCCGCTGCCAACGCCGCTGCCAAGGCCGCCGCCAACGCCGCCGCCAACGCCGAGCCGGTGTCGAGCCGGATTCTGCTGCGCTACGCCGGCCTGCTGGCCTGCCAAAGCCGCTCGATGGCCGGTCTGCTGGCCATGCTGTCGGACGCCTTCGCCGTGCCGGTCGAGGGCAGCGAGCACCGTGGCCGCTGGCTCGCCATCGAACCTCGCTTCCAGAGCGCCCTCGGGCCGCACCACGGCCGCAACCGCGCGCTGGGCATGGACACGGTGCTCGGCGCCCGCGCCTGGGAGCCGGACGGCGCCATCGGCCTGGCCCTCGGCCCGATGCCGCTGGACCGCTTCCGCTCCTTCCTGCCGGGCGGCGCGGCGCACGACGTGCTGACCTTCCTGGTGCGCTTCTACCTGCGCCAAGACCTCGACGTCGAGATCACGCTGGTGCTGGCGGCCAGCGACGCCGAGCTCGACCGCGCCGCGAAACTGAACAGCGGCCAGCTGGGCTGGACCACCTGGCTGCGCGAGCGCCGGGCCGCAGCGCCGGTGTCGCCGCCGCTGCACCGCGCCAGCTTCGCGCTGCCGCGCTGGGCCGCCGAGCGGGGCGCGCCGTGAGCGCCGAAGGCCTGGCCCTCGGCTTCAGCGGTCCCGGCGGCACGCTGAATCTGCAAAGCCTGCACGGCGAGGAGGCCATGGGCGAGCTGTTCGTCTACCACCTGGAGCTGTCCTCGGCCGACGCGGCGATCGACTTCTCCAGCGTGGTCGGCCAGAACGCCACCGCCAGCGTGACGTTGGCCGACGGCGCGCTGCGCTACTTCAGCGGCGTGGTCACCCGTTTCGTGCAGGCCGGCGGCACGCCCGGCGGCGCCAGCTACCGCGCCGAGCTGCGGCCCTGGCTGTGGTGGCTGACGCTGGAGTTCGACGCCCGCATCTTCCAGCAGCAGAGCGCCGTGGAGATCATCCTGGCGCTGTTCGGCGAACTCGGTTTCACCGACTACCGCGACGGCACCACCGGCAGCCACAGCAAGCGCGACTACTGCGTGCAGTACAACGAAAGCGCCTTCGACTTCGTCTCGCGGCTGATGGAGGAGGAGGGCATCTACTACTACTTCGAGCACGCCGCCGGCAGCCACACGCTGGTGCTGCTCGACGGCGGCCAGGAGTACCCGGCCTGCGCCGGCCTGGACAGCGTGCGCTACCAGGACACCGGCATCAGCCGCGACGCCTTCGACCTGGTGTTCCGCTGCGAGGCCGAGCAGCGCGCCGTGCCGGCCAAGTTCGCCAGCGGCGACTTCAACTTCGAAACGCCGGCCGCCTCGGTCAGCGCCGACGCCGAGGGCAAGGGCGGCCGCATGCGCGTCTACGACTACCCCGGCGGTTACACCGTGGCGGCCGACGGCGCGGCGCTGGCCAAGCTGCGCATGCAGGCGCTGGCGCAGGGCCGCCAGGCGATCCGTGGCGACAGCAGCTGCCGCGCCTTCACCGCCGGCCACGCCTTCACGCTGGCCGGCCACTACCGCGCCGACCTGAACACCGACTACGTGCTGCAGCGCGTGCTGCACAACCTGAACCACGACAGCTACAGCAACAGCTTCGACGCCTTCCCGAAGACCCTGCCGTTCCGCTCGCCGCTGCGCACGCCGCGCGCGCGCATCCTCGGCACGCAGACCGCCACCGTGGTCGGCAAGGCCGGCGAGGAGATCTGGACCGACAGCTACGGCCGCATCAAGGTGCAGTTCCACTGGGACCAGCGCGGCAAGAAGGACGAGAACAGCTCCTGCTGGATCCGCGTGGCGCAGAGCTGGGCCGGCAAGGGCTGGGGCAGCTTCTTCCTGCCGCGCATGGGCCAGGAGGTGATCGTCAGCTTCCTCGACGGCGACCCGGACCGGCCGCTGGTCACCGGCGCCGTCTACAACGCCGAGCAGACCGTGCCCGAGCCGCTGCCGGCCAACCAGACGCGCAGCACCATGCGCAGCCGCTCCAGCAAGGACGGCTCGGCCGGCAACGAGCTGCGCTTCGAGGACAAGCTCGACGCCGAGGAGTTGTTCCTGCACGCGCAGAAGGACATGAACACGGTGGTCGAGAACGACCGCAGCACCCGCGTGGTGGAGGGCAAGGACAGCCTGGCGGTGGAGAAGGGCGAGCGCAGCGTCAACGTCAAGGGCGACGAGAACCACGTCAACCAGGCCAACTACACGCACAAGGTGACCGGCAACTACGAGTTGAAGGTCGACGGCAATTTGACCATCACGGTTGCCGGGAACATCAGCATCAAGGCCGACGGCAGCTTCAGCTGCGAGGCCGGCACTTCGCTCAGCAACAAGGCCGGCAGCACCTTCGCCAACGAGGCCGGCAGCGGCTTCACCAACAAGGCCGGGACCAGCTTCGCCAACGAGGCCGGCACCAGCTTCGCCAACAAGGCCGGCACCTCGCTGGAGAACAAGGCCGGCACGACGATGCTCAACGAGGCCGGCGTGTCGCTGACCAACAAGGGCTCCGCCTCGCAGACGGTGGACGGCGGCGGCATGCTGACCTTGAAGGGAGGGATCGTCAAGATCAACTGACATGAGCACCGCGCCACCGCCATCGAGCCCGGCCGGCATCGCGCCGTTCGCTCCCGCCCCCGTCTCCGGTCCGCTCAACGGCCAGGTGGACAGCCACACGCCGCAGGGCGCGCTGAGCTGCCGCGCCCATTTTGCCGGTGGCCTGCTGGACGGCGTGCTGCTGCTGTATGACGAGTCGCAGCGGCCCAGCCAGCGGGCGCTGTACCGGCGCGGCCTGCAGCACGGCAGGACGCAGTTGTTCGGCGACGGCCGCCTGCTGGCCGAGATCCAGTATTGCGACGGCCTGCGCGAGGGCCTGAGCTGCACCTACGACGAGGCCGAACAACTCAGCAGCAAGGTGCAGTATGTCGCCGGCCGCCAGCACGGCGCCGCCAGCTACTACTATCCCGACGGCGCCCTGGCGCGCAGCGCGCAGTTCGCCAACGGCCTGGCGCACGGCGAGCAGCGCGACTACAGCCCGGCCGGCCAGCTGCTGATGTCGACGCTGTTCGTCAACGGCAAGCGCCACGGCGCGCAGACGCGCTTCCACCTGAACGGCGCGCGCCAGGAGGTGGTCCATTTCAAGGACGGCAAGCCGGACGGCGAGCCGGTCCTCTACAACGAACAGGGCGAGCCTGTCGGCGCGGCGGCGGGCGGCGATGCGCCGCGCCGTTCGCTGCTGGCGCGCTTGATCGAAGGCTAGGAGCGGAAAAATGGAATATCGATTTTCATTCAACCAGCGCATGCTGGTCTGGCTGGGCGTGGCCCAGTTGCTGCTGTTGGCGCTGTGCTTCGCCATCGGACTGGTGCTGGGGCAATATCGCGGCCAGCAGGCAACGGCGCGGCCACACGCCTTGCCGGCGTCGGCCGCTACCTCGCCGGCGCCGGCGCCGCAGGCCCAGGCGTCGGGCAAGATCAAGGGCGCCGGCATCGCGCTCAACGAAGGAGAGTGACATGGCCAGTTCCAGTGGTATGTTGATTCAAGCGCATTTCGTCCACGGCATCGTGCCTGTGCCTGTGCCCGAGCCCGGTCGCGGCGGGCTGCCCGGCGCCGTGCAGCGCCGCGCCGACGCCAACATCATCCCGCTCGCCGCCGGCCAGTTGCAGCTGGCCGGCGCCGTCGGCCGCGCCCTGCCGGAATCGGTGCAGCGCAAGATGGAGGCCTTCTTCAAGGCCGACTTTTCCGACGTGCGCATCTACCAGGGGCCGCAGGCCCAGTCGATCGGTGCGCACGCCTTCACCATGGGGTCGAGCATCTACTTCGCGCCAGGCCAATATTCGCCGGACACGGCGCGCGGCCAGCAGCTGCTCGGCCACGAGCTGACCCACGTGCTGCAGCAGCGCGCCGGCCGGGTGCGCGCGCCGCAGGGCGGCGGCACGGTGGTGGTCAACGACCACGCGCTGGAGGCCGAGGCCGACCGCATGGGCAGCCGCGCGGCGGCGTTCCGGCCGGCCCACGTGCAGGCCAAGCTGGCGCCGCCCGGCCTGCCGCAGCGCGCCCAGCAGGCGGTGGCGCTGCAGGCGCGCCAGGCCGGGCATCGGCTGGTGGTCGGCGCCTATATGCACCAGGGCGCGGCCGGCGCCGGCGCGCCGCCCGACCTGGCGGGTCACGCCTTCGTCTCCTTGCAGGGGCCGGCCGGCGGCCGCCAGACATGGGGCTTCTCGCCCGAGAACTACAGCCGCTACGACCCGCGCAAGGATTTGGGCAAGCTGCGCGCCGGCGTGCCCGGCGTGGTGCACCGCGACGACCAGGCCTTTGCCAAGCCGGGCGTGAAGACGCGCAGCTACGCGCTCAGCCCGGCCCAGGCCAAGGCCGCGCTGGCCAAGATCGACGAGTACCGCACGCGCCACTACAGCTTCAGCGCGCAATCGCGCCAGTGCACCACCTTCGCCAGCGACGTGCTGCGCGCCGCCAACGTACCCGGCGCGCCGGCCGGCCGGCAGGCGCCGGGCGACTTCTACCGCAAGATCTGACGCCGCCATTTGCCCCAGCGCACCACCGGGGTCAGTGCCGACATTCGGACACAGACTCAGCCGTACTGGGCTAAGCGGCAGGGGCAATGGTTGAGGTCGTGTCTGAATGTCGGCACTGACCCCGGCTGCTGACCCCGGCTGCTGACCCCGGCTGGAGGCCACGATCTGACGCCGCTACTTGCGCTTGGCGAGTTCGGCGACGCGGCGCTGTAGTTCGCCGATCGGCGCCATGTCGGCGCTGAGCTTCGTTTGCACGGCGGCCAGCTGCTTGCCGAGCGCGGCCAGCGACTTGTTCAGGTTGTCGCTCATCTCCCTTTGCAGCGCGCTGTTCTGCACGGCGCGGGCGCCGCTTTGGTCGAGCGCGCGCTTGCCCTGCGCCAACAACTGGGCCTCGAAGTCGCCCAGTTGTTGGCGCAGCGCCGCCAGCGCCTCGGCGGACTGCTGCAAGGCCAGCTCCTGCCGCTGCGCCGCCGTCTCCAGCCCCTCTTGGCGCGGCGTGATCATCTCCAAACCCTGCCGCAGTTGTTCGCCGATACCGGCCAGCGCCGCGCTGTCGGCCAGCAGCTCGCGGAAGGACTGGGTGCCGCGCTCGACCTGCTCGGCCAGGCGGCGGGTGTGGTGCATGGTCTCCATCTGCTCGTTGCGCTGCTTGTCGTGCAGGTCCAGGTTGACGGCCACCATGTCGGACAAGGTGCGCAGCTGGAGATTGAACTGCTCGACGATGCGTTGGTTGAAGTCGGCGATGACGTCGCCGAGCGCGGCGGCCAACTTGTCTAGGCTTTGTTGGCGCAGCTGCTGGCCGAGGGCGATGAAGTCGGCGCGCAGCGCGTCGTCGGCGGCCAGTTGCGCCGCGTTGAAGTCGCTCTGACGGGCTGTGTGCTGCACGAATTGTTCGCTCAGCTGCGCGAATTGTTGGGCAAGTTGCGTATGCAGCGTGTGCAGGGCGGCAGCCTGTTGGGCCGACAGCGTCAGGCACTGGCGCTGGAAGCGCCACAGCGCCAGGCCAAGGCCGATCAGCACGATCACGGTCAGGACGGCGATAGCATCGGCCAAGCTCATTGTCGATCCTTCTGCAAGTCGGGGCGGCGGCTTACTGTCTGCGGCGCGGCGTTGCTGTGGCGGGTGCTGGGGGAGCTGTCCATTTTAAGGCGCTCTTGTCAATTTTGCCAGCCTTGCCGCCAGCTTGTGGGCGGCAATCGCACACGTCGCGCCCGCGCGCCGCGCCATGCGACGGCAAACCGCGCGGGAGCTTGCGGACCGGCGCCGGCACCAGCACCAGCGCCACTCTACATGTTAGCCCTGGCCCAGCGTGGCGAACATGGCCAGCACGGCGAGCGCCATGGCGCCGGTGGTCAGCCAGCCCAGCCACTTCAGCCGGCGGGTGATGACGAAGCGGCCCATGACGGCGACGCGCGCGCTCATCAACATCATCACGGCCATGATCGGCACCGAGATCACGCCGTTGACCACGGCGCTCCAGTACAGCGCCTTGATCGGGTCGATCGGCATGAAGCCGAGCGCCACGCCGGCCAGGGTGGAGAAGGCGATGATGGCGTAGAAGCGCTTGGCCACGTGCGGCTTGTGTTCCAGGCCCTTTTTCCAGTCGAAGGCGCCGGCCATGGCGTAGGCGGCCGAGCCGGCCAGCACCGGCACGGCCAGCAGGCCGGTGCCGATGATGCCGGCGGCGAACAGCAGGAAGGCGAACTCGCCGGCGATCGGGCGCAGCGCCATGGCGGCGTCGGCCGAGGTCTGGATGGTGTCGACGCCGTGGGCGTGCAAGGTCACGGCGGTGGTCAGGATGATGAAGAAGGCCACCAGGTTGGAGAAGCCCATGCCGAGCGCGGTGTCGATGCGGATGCGGCGGAAGCCGGCCCGCGCCTGCTCGGGCGCGACGATCAGCGGCAGCCGGCCGGGCGCGGCCTCGAGCTCCTCGACCTCCTGCGAGGCCTGCCAGAAGAACAGGTAGGGGCTGATGGTGGTGCCGAACACGGCCACCACGGTGGTGATGGTGGCGGCGTTCCACTCCAGCTTGGGCGCGAGGATGGCCAGGCCCACCTGCGGCCAGGAGATCTGCACGGCGAACACCACGCCGACATAGGCCAGCAGGCCGAGGGTCAGCCATTTGAGCAGGCGCACGTAGCGGCTGTAGGGCACGAACACCTGCAGCAGCAGCGAGACGAGGCCGAAGCCGGCGGCGTACAAATGGGCCGGGCCGCCGGCCAGCAGGGCCAGCGCGTCGCCCATGGCGGCGACGTCGGCGGCGATGTTGATGGTGTTGGCCACCAACAGCAGGCCGACGATGGCGTACAGCAGCGCGCGCGGGTAGTGCAGGCGGATGTTGCCCGCCAGTCCCTTGCCGGTGACGCGGCCGATGCGCGCGCTGATGATCTGGATGCCGACCATCAGCGGGTAGGTGAAGAACATGGTCCACAACAGGTTCAGGCCGAACTGGGCGCCGGCCTGCGAATAGGTGGCGATGCCGCTCGGGTCGTCGTCGGCGGCGCCGGTGATCAGGCCGGGGCCGAGTTTTTTCGCCCAGCTGCGCAGGGGGAGGGCGGCGACGAAGCCGGCGAAGGGGAAGAACGATTTTTGCATACAAATTCTCGCTACAAGGGATGGCCGAGGCGCATCCGGTCGTGATCAAGCGCCCGCCGGTGGGGGCGGGCACGACGTGTTTGACTTGTGGCGTAGTGATACTGACGAACGACGCTAGGCCTCGCATCCCGACAGCCCGCCGCGACGCCTTGGTGACAAGGCGTGCGTCCACATGGCGTAGGCGCACGGGAAAGCCGGCGCGCCAGGCACGTGGGGCGAAACTAGGACTGAGAAGCTTGCAGCATCGGCGGGGCGGAGGTGCTCCGGCCCGGGGGGACGCCATCATCCGCGTGGAGCAAGATGACGGCAGAAGAAGGGTTCTGCGTTTATCTTGTTCCGGCGGTGCCAGCTAGGCGCTGGCCACTACAATCACCTGAACAACTGCCCATGACGGGGCTCCATAAAATGAAAACACCGTGAATGTATGTGTTTGACCGCACAAAGTCAATCCGAAACGGCCGCATCCGCACGCAAATTGCGCGGCCGTTAACATACATGTGAAATACATGTTAAGATGTGTGCCTCCCCACATGAAAGGAAACACACCATGCTGTCGACCGAACACCGCGCCATCGTCACCGCCACCGTTCCCATCCTGGAGCAGGGCGGCGAGGCGCTGACCCGCCACTTCTACCTGAAACTGTTCGCCGACTTCCCCCAGGTGGCGCCGCTGTTCAACCAGGCCCACCAGCAGAACGGCGCCCAGCAGCGCGCGCTGGCCAACGGCATCCTGATGTACGCCAAGAACATCGACCGCCTGGAGGAACTCGGACCGCTGGCCTCGGCCATCGTCAACAAGCACGTCGCGCTGCAGATCCTGCCGGAGCACTATCCGATGGTCGGCGCCAGCCTGCTCAAGGCGATCCGCGAGGTGCTCGGCGCCGAGGTGGCGAGCGACGCGGTGATCGAGGCCTGGGGCGCCGCCTACGGCCAGCTGGCCGATCTGCTGATCGGCCAGGAGGCCGGCGTCTACGCGCGCCAGGAAGCGGCGGCCGGCGGCTGGCGCGGTGCGCGCCGCTTCGTGGTCGCCGAGAAGACCGAGGAGAGCAGCGAGATCACCTCCTTCGTGCTCAAGCCGGCCGACGGCGGCGCGGTGCTCGACTTCGCGCCCGGCCAGTACATCGGCCTGCGCGTGCTGGTCGACGGCGCCGAGATGCGCCGCCAGTATTCGCTGTCCGATGTCAGCAACGGCCGCGACTACCGCATCAGCGTCAAGCGCGAGGAGGGCGGCAAGGTCTCCAACCACCTGCACGCGCTGGCGTTGGGCGACACCGTCGAGCTGTTCCCGCCGTCGGGCGACTTCACGCTGCGCGACAGCGAGCGGCCGCTGGTGCTGATCAGCGGCGGCGTCGGCATCACACCGACCATCGCCATGCTGGGCGCGGCGCTGAAGACGGGCCGGCCGGTGCACTTCATCCACGCCGCCCGCCACGCCGGCGTGCACGCCTTCCGTGGCCAGATCGACCGCCTGGTGCAGCGCCACGCCCAGCTGACGCGCCACTACTGCTACGCCGAGGCCAGCGAGGGCGGCGTCCAGCCGGACGCGGTCGGCCTGCTCGGCCGCGAGCAACTGGCCGCCTGGCTGCCGGCCACGCGCGACGTCGACGCCTACTTCCTCGGCCCGCTGCCGTTCATGCGCGCCGTCAAGCGCCATCTGAAGGAGCTCGGCGTGCCCGAGGCGCAGACCTATTACGAGTTCTTCGGCCCGGCCAGCGCGCTCAACTGAGCCGTCGATCCGGCCATGTGAGCGGATCAATTTAGCCGACCCCGCGGCCCCGGCCGCTGTGCACGCCACCCCGGCGGCGCGGCGGCCGGGGCCGTTGGCATTGGCGGACGCTCGATCTCGCTCGATCAAATCGGCGCCGTCGCCCGGCACACTGGTCGGACCGGCGCCGGCGCGCTCATCCCATTGTTGCGGAGCGAGGGGTTTTCCTGGCCGCCGGCCCCATCAAGGTGCTCAGCAGCAGGGTGTGGAACTCGTCGACGCAGCGCTGCGCCAGCGCGTCCGGATCGGGCACGCGGGCCAGGTCGCTGACGATGCCGAAGTCGACCTGGCCGGCGTAGCTCAAAATGCTCACGCCCAGGCCGATGCCGCCCGACTGCGGCACCCAGAACAGCTGGCGGGCGATGCGCTGGCCGGCCAGGTAGCGCGCCTCCGGCGTGCCGTGCACATTGGTGACGACCAGGCTGGCGTTGGCCGCCAGCGCGCGCACCGTGCCCTCCTTGATCGCCTCCGGCGCCAATCCCAGCCCATACAGGATGCCCAGCGCGGCCGGCGCCTGGCGCGAGCCCTTCAAGCCGAGCATCGCCGCGCCCACCGCGCGCAGCCGCGCCACCGGATCGTCGATGCCGAGCGCCAGCGGCAGGAACACCAGGCCGAAGTGGTTGCCCAGCTCGGTCAGCGGGCCGGGCGGACGCAGGTTGACCGGCACCAGCGCGCGCACCTCGACGCCGGCCACCGCGTCGCCCTGCTGCAGCAGATAGCCGCGCAGCGCGCCGGCCACGCAGGCCACCAGCACGTCGTTGACCGAGCAGCCGTGCGCCGCCGCCACCGCCTTCACCTCGGCCAGCGCCAGCGGCGCGGCCCAGGCGACCCGCTTCATGCCGCCCAGCGGCCCCTTGAGGCGGGTCGGCGCGTCCTGCGTCATGGCGGCGATCGCCGCCAGCTGGCGCGCGTAGTCCAACCCCGCCGCCAGCTGGCCGCGTGCGCGCGCCGGGTTGCCGGCCCAGTCCAGGCCGGCGTCGAGCAGGGCGCCGGCCAGGCGCACGGCGTCGCCGGCGCTCTCGCCGGCCTGGCCGAGGATGCGTTCGAGGGCACTGTGCGGCCGCCTTCCGGCGTCGGCGTCGGGGTCGGCCGCCGGCAGCGCCGGGTGGGCCGGATCGAGGTCGGTCAGGCAGGCCATCACATGGCTGAGCGCGAAGCCGTCGCCGTAGCAGTGGTGGATGCGCAGCACCAGCGCGCAACAGCCGTCGGCGCCGTCGAGCAGATGGAACTGCCACATCGGCTTGTCCGGGTCGAGCGCGGTGCTGATCAAGTCGCTGGCCACGTCGGCCAGCTCGGCGCCGCCGCCCGGCGCCGGCAGGGCGACGCGGCGCACGTGCCAGTCCAGCGCGAAGGCGGCGTCGGTCTGCCAGCAGGGCACGCTGTCGATCTTGACGACGCGCTGGCGGAAGCGGTGGAAGCACAGCAGGCGCTCGGCGATGGTCTGCTTGAGCCGCGCCAGCGACAAGGGCGCGGCGAACATCATCACGCCGCAGATCATCATCAGGTTGCTGGGCCGGTCCATGCGCAGCCAGGCGCGGTCGACCAGCGACAGCGGCACAGGGGCCGAGGGGCTGGCGCTGTTGTCGTCGCTCGTCATGGGAACCTTTTGTGGGGGAGTGACCCACTATAGGCGGGTGCAATCCCCGCTACTTTGACATAGATCAAAACGCCCGTCAGCAATTCGAACCCAAAAAATGGCTCCCCGAGCGCCCTGCGCAACAGGGAAACGATTTATACCGTAATTTGATCTGGATCATTAAATATTCTCACCTACCGTCGCATAGTGGAGAACGAGACAAAACAATAACAATGGAGCGCGCCATGGAACAAACAAGGAAGCAAGCAAGGAAGCAAGCAAACGACAAGCTTTGGCTGGACAGCTACCCCGCCGGCATACCGTTCGAGGTCGATGTGCACCGCTTCGCCAACCTCATCGACATGCTGGACGCCGCCTGCGCCCGCTTCCCGCAGCATGTCGCCTTCAGCAACCAGGGCAGCAGCATCACCTACGCCGAGCTCGACACGTTGTCGCGCCGCTTCGCCGGCTACCTGCAGCACGACGTCGGCCTGCTCAAGGGCGAGCGGGTCGCCATCATGCTGCCCAACCTGCTGCAGTACCCGGTGGTGCTGTTCGGCGTGCTGCGCGCCGGCGGCGTGGTGGTCAACACCAATCCCTTGTACACCGAGCGCGAGCTGCTGTACCAGCTGAACGACTCCGGCGCCAGCTGCATCGTGGTGCTGGAGAACTTCGCCCACACGCTCGAGCAGGTGGTGCACAGCAGCGCGCTGCGCAGCGTGATCACCAGCCAGGTCGGCGACCTGCTGAACTTCCCGCGTGCCCAGTTGACCAACTTCGTGCTGCGCCACGTGCGCCACATGGTGCCCGACTGGCACATGGCCGAGGCGCGGCCGCTGCCCAAGGCGCTGCACGAGGGCGAGCACATCGCCCTGCGGCCGGTGGCGCTGGCGCCGGACGACCTGGCCTTCCTGCAGTACACCGGCGGCACCACCGGCACGCCCAAGGGCGCCATGCTGAGCCACGCCAACCTGGTGGCCAACGTGCTGCAAACCTCCGCCTGGATCGGCAACGTGATGCAGGACGGCGAGGAGACGGCGATCCTGCCGCTGCCGCTGTACCACGTCTTCGCGCTGATGGGCATGCTCACCTTCCTCCACCTGGGTGCCAACAGCGTGCTGGTGACCGACCCGCGCGACACGGCCGGCCTGGTCCACCTGCTGCGCTACACCAAGGCCAGCGCCATCATCGGCGTCAACACGCTGTTCAAGGCGCTGCTCAACGCGCCCGGCATCGCGCAGGCGGCGGCGCACCGCCTCAAGCTGACCATCGCCGGCGGCATGGCGGTGCAGCGCGTGGTGGCGGACAAGTGGCAGGACGTGTTCGGCGCGCCCATCGTCGAGGGCTACGGCTTGACCGAGTCCTCGCCGATCGCCACCGCCAACCGGCTCGACCTGGCCGAGTACACCGGCAGCATCGGCCTGCCGCTGCCGTCGACCGAGGTGGCCATCCTCGACGACGACGGCAGCGCGCTGGCGCAGGGCGAGGTCGGCGAGATCGCCGTGCGCGGCCCGCAGGTGATGCGCGGCTACTGGAAGCGTCCCGACGACAGCGCCGCCGTGCTGACCGCCGACGGCTGGCTGCGCACCGGCGACATCGGCGTGATGGACCCGCGCGGCTACGTCAAGCTGCTCGACCGCAAAAAGGACGTCATCATCGTCTCCGGCTTCAAGGTCTTCCCCAACGAGGTCGAGGACGTCGCCGTCGCCTGTCCCGGCGTGCTCGAGGCGGTGGCCGTCGGCGCCGCCGACGAGCGCTCCGGCGAGGTGGTCAAGCTGGTCGTGCTGCGCCAGGACGCCACGCTCGACGCCGACACCCTGCTGGCCCACTGCAAACGCAACCTGACCGGCTACAAGGTGCCGAAATACGTGGTGTTCCGCGAACAACCGCTGCCCAAGTCGGCGGTGGGCAAGATCCTGCGCCGCCTGGTGCAGGCCGAAATGAACGCGCCGACTGCGGCGCCAGCGCCGCAGTCGGTCGCTTAGGAGAATGCCATGGAAGCGAAGCAAACAAAGCCACAGAGTCCGGCGTTCCGCCACATCCTGCTGCCGGTGGATGGCTCGCCGGCCTCGGCGCGGGCGCTCAAACAGGGCGTCGAGCTGGCCGCCGGCATCGGCGCCCGCATCACCGGGCTGCACGTGCTGCCCGAGTTCCACGTCTTCGCCTACCAGCCGGACAAGCTGGAGGACGTGCGCCTGCGCTACGAGAGCGAGTGCGAGCAGCGCGCGCGGCGCTTCCTGGCCGAGGTCGAGCAGGCCGCCAGCGCCGCCGGCGTGCCCTGCGACACCGTGTACCTGAGCGGCGACCAGCCCTGGGAGTGCATCCTCAAACAAGCCGCCCAGCGCCAGTGCGACCTGATCGCGATGGCCTCGCACGGCTATCGCGGCGTCAAGGCGCTGCTGCTGGGCAGCGAATGCAGCAAGGTGCTGGCGCACAGCACGGTGCCGGTGTTGATCCTGCGCTAGCGCAATGTTCCTGCGGGCATTTTCCCGGAAATTTTGATCTGCATCAAACGAACCCGGTGACTTACCGGGTGGCGCACGTTACATTGAATGGCCAGAGTTGCTGGCGCTACCACGGAGATTGTTAATGTTATCAAACCATGTTGTTGCCTGGATCGACCACGCACAAGCCCACGTCATCCACTTCAATCCCGAAGCGGCCGAAACCGAAGTCATCAAGACCCATTCCAGCCACCCGCACAACAAATCCAACGCCAACACCGCCGAGAGTACCCACTACTTCAACGCCGTCGCCAGCGCCTTGGACGGTGCCCGCGAGATTCTGCTGGTCGGCCCAGGCTTGGAAAAGCAGGCTTTCATGAAGCACCTGGAGCAGCACCACCACGGCGTCGCCAAGTGCGTGATGGGTGTCGAGACGGTCGACCATCCGACCGACGGCCAGTTGCTCAAATACGCCCGCAAGTACTTCCTCAAAGTCGACCAGATGCTCTGATCGGCCACACAGGCACGCACATGCATAGCCAGCTCAGCCTGCCGTCGGACCGCAGCATGACCGCGCTGCGGTTGGAACAGCCCGGGCTGGGCCTGGCCTTGCGGCGGGTGGCGATCCCCCAGCCGGCCGCGCACGAGCTGCTGTTGCGGGTCAGCGTATGCGGCGTCTGCCGCACCGACCTGCATCTGGTCGACGGCGAGCTGCCGCTCCACCGCCTGCCGCTGATTCCGGGGCACGAGGTGGTCGGCCACGTGGTGCAGGCCGGACGCGAGACGTCCGGCTTCGCCGTCGGCGAGCGGGTCGGCGTCGCCTGGTTGGGCGGCAGCTGCGGCCATTGCGCCTATTGCGGCGACGCGCACGAGAACCTGTGCGACAACGCCAGCTTCACCGGCTACGACCGCGACGGCGGCTATGCCGAATACATGGTGGCCGATGCGCGCTACGTGTTCCGGCTGCCCGAGCGTTACGACGACGAACAGGCGGCGCCGTTGTTGTGCGCCGGCCTGATCGGCTACCGCGCCTACGCCATGGCGGGGCCGGGCAAGCGCCTCGGCCTGTACGGCTTCGGCGCGGCCGCCCATATCATCGCCCAGCTGGCGCGCCACCAGGGCCGCGAGGTGTACGCCTTCACCCGTCCGGGCGATGTGCGCTCGCAGAACTTCGCCCGCGAACTGGGCGCCGTCTGGGCCGGTGGCTCGGACGAGATGGCGCCGGACGATCTGGACGCCGCCATCATCTTCGCCGCCAACGGCGCGCTGCTGCCTAAGGCGCTGGGCGACGTGGCCAAGGGCGGCAGTGTGGTCTGCGCCGGCATCCACATGAGCGATATTCCCGCTTTTCCTTATGCCTTGTTGTGGGGCGAGCGCAGCGTGCGCTCGGTCGCCAACCTGACGCGCGCCGACGGCGAGGCCTTCTTCCGCATCGCCGCCGAGCTGCCGCTGCGCACCCGCACCACCGCGTTCGCCCTGCGCGACGCGCAGAAGGCGCTGGACGCGCTGCGCGCCGGCGACTTCGACGGCGCCGCCGTGCTGCGCTGCCGCGACTAGCGGCTTATGCGCTGGCCTGCGCGGCCCCCTTCGGCGCCACCGCGTTCAGGCGCCCGTACAAGCGCACCGCCGCGAACAGATTCCACCACAAGGCCAAACACGAGGCGCACAGCAGCGCCGCCGCCGGCCGCGCCAACAGCGCCGGCTGGTAGCAGGCGGCCAGCAGCAGCGCCAGCGCCAGCAGATGCAGGCCCAGTTGCCAGCGCGCGTGGCGCTCGGGGATGACGCGGTTGACGCCCGGCACCTGGCCGGCGGCCCGCGCCGGCGTCGCCTGCAGGTGGTACCAGACCAGGAAGGGCACGATCTTGTACAGCATGCCGTTGATCGACGACAGGCCGAAGCCGACGATCATCAACACGCCCAGCGCCAGCGGCCGCGCCGTCGGCGCGTAGGGCAGCAACCAGACCAGCAGCGCCGCCAGCAGGCTGGCCATGGCGCAGCGCCAGAAGATGGTGGTCGGTTCGGCGCGCGGCCGCTTGCGCCGCGCCAGCAGCCACACCGTGGTCAACGCGAACAGCGCGAACACGGCCGCCAGCAGCAGCGCGACAGTCTGCCGTGGCAGGCCGTCGCCCAGACCATACATCAGGCTCAAGGCCGCCAGCAGGGCGAAGGCCGCCGTGCCGAACCAACGTGTCAGCTGATGCGGATATGGCTCGGTGACCTGGAACATCGGAATCACCTGGAAGGCGACACCGGCCACCAGCACGCCGACCCAGCCCAGCAGCCCCCAGGCAACGTGCAGGTCGAGCAGGTCGAGCACGGAGAATTGGGCGAGCAGCGGCGGGGCGTCCGCCGGACCGGGGAAGAGGGCGGCGCTCCAAGCGGCGGCGGCTTGCGCCACGCCGGCCGCGCCGCGGGCGAAGCCGGCCGGCCAGGCGAAGGCGGCGGCCAGCAGGCCGCCCAGCGTGACGGTGACGGCCAGCGCGGCCAGCGCCAGGCGGATGCCGGTGACGGTGGCGCTGGCGCCGCCGCGCGCCTGTTGTTTGAGTTCGCCGGCGTGGCGCCACAGCCCCAGCGCGCAGGCCGACAGCAACATCAGCAGCGCCGGCAGCAGTGTCGCCATGGCCAGTTGGAACAGCGCTGGGCGTTGCAGCCAGAAGCCGGCCGCCAGCAGCAGGCTGCCGGCGCACAGGCCGACATGGGCCACCCCGGTGGTCAAGGCGGCGCGCGGCAGGGCCACGCCGGCCACCACCGGTAAAATTTGCAGCAGGGCGCCGACCATGGTCATGCTCAGGCAGCCCAGTGTCAGCAGATGGGTCAGGGCCAGCGTGGCCGGCGACCAGCGCGAGGCCAGTGCGTCGCCGCCCTGCCACAGCAGCAGTGCGGCGGCCAGGGCGGCGAACAGCGGCGCGCTGAGGAAGTAGCGCAGCGGCGCCGACAGCGGCGGATTACGGTCGAACGCCAGCACGCGTCGTACGGATGGCGTGGCAGGCGCGGAGCTCAAAGTGGTCGTTCCGCCTGTCCCGGAAGGGTGCCGCGCACCGGCTCCCAGATGCGCACTTCATAGCGGTAGTCGGCGCGCGCCGTGGTGCGGTGGGCGTAGCCGTTCTTCTCCAGGATGCCGTACAGCGGATGCGGCTCGCGGTCGATCAGCACGCACAGACGCTGGTTCGGGCCGAGGTGGTCGAGCGCGTCGAGCACGCGCACCATCGGCTCCGGTGGCGCCAAGCCGCCGACGTCGAGTATGGTTTCTTCCCACTCGCCGTTGTGGTTGTCGTCGTAGGGCGCGTTCATGATGCGACTCCTTCCAATTGCGTGTGCTCGGCCGGTGCGCCGTGGTGGCTGGACTTGGCCATCTCCGCCATCGCCGTCAGCACGGCGGCGGCCTGGGCCTGTTCCAGCAGCCGGTCGGCCATCGGGTAGAGGATGCCTTCCTCCTTCAGATTATGCTGGCGCATCAGCATGCGCAGGGTGTCGGCGTGGTCGAAGAAGTCGTCCTGCTCGAGCTGCGAAATGGCCACGTGCATGTCCTGCAGGATGGCGCGCATATGGCTGTGTTCGCTACGCATGACGGCGGTGGGGCCGTTGGCGCTGCCCATGGCCTGCTCCAGCGCCGGGAACATCACCTGCTCCTCCATCGCCAGGTGGCCTTCCAGCTGGCGGCGGAAAATGGCGAATTCGGCGCCGGCGCCGTCCCAGTCACCTTGGTTGACCAGCGCCTCCGCCTTGTCGTAGCGCGCGTCGCAGCTGTGGTGGTCCTGTTCCAGGTAATTGCCAATGGTGCTCATTCGATTTCCTTTTGCTTTCGCGTTGTTGTTGAGCCCATTGTCACACTCGGCCAAGGTCGGTTTCTTTGATACAAATCAAGGATTCGACCGATGCCCGCGCGTTACAGTTGTTCTACCCCAAATACGAAGGATCAGCTATGGCTGTCACGAATGTGTCACTGCCTCTGGTGTATGCCTGCTCGGGCTGCTCCAGCGCGCTGGTATGCCATTTGATGAGCGAGCTGCGGGAGTTGGCGGCTTAGGGGAATGCTGAACCCCAACGGCGAAGAGCCAGGGTCAGACCCAAGGGTCTGACCCTAGATTCTGTCCCGGGTCAATGCGGCCGGCGCAGCGTGAAGCGGGGGAACAGCGCCTCGACCTGGGCGACCACGTCCTGGCCGGGGTAGCCCGGCTGGGCGTGGGCCTTGAGCGCCGCGTCGTTGCAGCCCTGCGGGCGGAATTCCTGCAGCACGTAGTTGGTCACGCCCATGCCGGCCAGCGTGCCGGCCAGCGCGACGATGTCGCGCGGCCGCAGCAAGGTCGGATGGATGGTGGTGCGGCACTCGTAGTCGACGCCGCTGTCGACGATCAGGCGGGCGCAGGCCTGCGCCTGCTCGCCGCTGTCGGGCGCGCCGGTGATGCCGGCGTACTGCGCGAACGGCGCCTTGACGTCGAAGCCGACCCAGTCGATCAGCGGCAGCACCTCGGCCAGCCGTTCGGGGTAGATGCAGGCGGTGTGCAGCCCGACCTTGAAGCCGAGCGCGCGCGCCTGCCGCATGGCGCCGGCCAGCGCCGGGTCGATGGTCGGCTCGCCGCCGCTGAACACCACCGCGTCGATCAGGCCGACGCGGCGCTCCAACAGCGCCATCACGTGCTGCCACGGCATCGGGCTGTTGCTCGGGCGCGCCTGTAGATGGGGATTGTGGCAGTAGCCGCAGCGCCACGGGCAGCCCTGCACGAACACCACGGCCGACAACTGGCCGGGGTAGTCGGTGGCGCTGAACGGCGTGACGCCGCCCACCTTCAACTGGCGCGTCGCCGCTGCGGCGCCGCCGTCCATCCTCACCAGGCGCGCTTCCATCTTAGTGGCAGGTAGCCGCGCACGGCTCCTGGAAGTATTTACGCTCGTAGAACTCGCCTTTTTTGCCGGTGTTGAAGGACGAGACGGGACGGTGGTAGCCCATCACGCGGGTCCAAATTTCGCACGGTTGGCGCTCGCTGTCGTCCAGCATCACGGTTTGGTTGGCGGCGTGCAGGGTCAGGCTCAGATCGGTCATGGTGATTCCTAGGTCATTGTGGTTGGGGTGCGCAGCGTCGGTCAGGCGACGGCCAGCTGCTTTTTCGCGATCAGATCGGCATCGCATTTCGGGCAGAACTTGTGGCTGCCGTTCAAATAGCCGTGCTTCGGACAGATCGAGAAGGTCGGCGTGATCGTGATGTAGGGCAGGCCGAAGCGGCTCAGCGAGCGCTTGACCAGCGTGCGGCACGCGTCCGCGCTCGACAGCGCCTCGGTCATGTACAAGTGCAGCACGGTGCCGCCGGTGTACTTGCGCTGCAGCTCGTCCTGCTGTTCCAGCGCCTCGAACGGGTCGTCGGTGTAGCCGACCGGCAGCTGCGAGGAGTTGGTGTAGTAGGGCATGTCGTCGGTGCCGGCCTGCAGGATCGCCGGGAAGCGCTTGCGGTCCTCCTTGGCGAAACGGTAGGTGGTGCCTTCGGCCGGCGTGGCCTCCAGGTTGTACATATGGCCGGTCTCTTCCTGGAACTCGAGCATGCGGGCGCGCACGTGGTCGAGCAGGCGCAGGGCGAAGGCGCGGCCCCAGGTGCTGGTGATGTCGTGCTCGTCGCCGCTGAAGTTGCGCACCATCTCGTTGATGCCGTTCACACCCAGGGTGGAGAAGTGGTTGCGCAGCGTGCCCAGATAGCGTTTGGTGTAGGGGAACAGGCCGTTGTCCATATGCCGCTGGATCACCTTGCGCTTGATATCCAGGCTCTGTTTACCCAGCTCCATCAGGCGGTCCAGCGCGGCCAGCAGGCCGTCCTCGTCGCCCTGGTGCAGGTGGCCGAGGCGGGCGCAGTTGATCGTCACCACGCCGAGCGAGCCGGTTTGCTCGGCCGAGCCGAACAGGCCGTTGCCGCGCTTGAGCAGTTCGCGCAGGTCGAGCTGCAGGCGGCAGCACATCGAGCGGATCATGTTCGGCTTGAGCTCCGAGTTGATGAAGTTCTGGAAGTAGGGCAGGCCGTAGCGCGCCGTCATCTCGAACAGCAGCTCGGCGTTCGGGCTGTGCCAGGCGAAGTCCTCGGTGATGTTGTAGGTCGGGATGGGGAAGGTGAAGGCGCGGCCCTTGGCGTCGCCGGTCATCATGATCTCGATATAGGCGCGGTTGATCATGTCCATCTCGTCTTGCAGCTCGCCGTAGCAGAAGTCCATCTCCTGGCCGGCGATCAGCGGCACCTGCTCGCGCAGATCCTCGGGGCAGACCCAGTCGAAGGTCAGGTTGGTGAACGGTGTCTGGGTGCCCCAGCGCGACGGCACGTTGAGGTTGTAGATCAGCTCCTGGATGTACTGCTTGACGTCGGCGTAGCTCAGGCTGTCCTTGCGCACGTAAGGCGCCATGTAGGTGTCGAAGGAGCTGAAGGCCTGCGCGCCGGCCCACTCGTTTTGCAGCGTGCCGAGGAAGTTGACGATCTGGCCGATGGCGCTCGACATGTGCTTCGGTGGGCCCGATTCGACCTTGCCCGGCACGCCGTTCAAGCCCTCGTTGAGCAGGGTGCGCAGCGACCAGCCGGCGCAGTAGCCGGCCAACATGTCGAGGTCGTGGATGTGCAGGTCGGCCTCGCGGTGGGCCTGGCCCACTTCCGGTGGATAGACGTGGTTGAGCCAGTAGTTGGCGATCACCTTGCCCGACACGTTGAGGATCAGGCCGCCCAGCGAGTAGCCCTGGTTGGCGTTGGCGTTGACGCGCCAGTCCTGCTGGTTGAGGTATTCGTTGATCGAGGACTCGACGTCGATCAGCGACTTGCGGTCTTGCCGCAGCGCCTGGTGCTGCGAACGGTAGATGACGTAGGCGCGCAGGGTTTTGCGGTAGCCGGCGTCGTACAGCACGTTCTCGACGATGTCCTGCAATACCTCGACGGTGAGCATGCTGTGATGGTCGACGGCGCTGCGTCGCAGCACCACCGTTTGCGCCAGGTTGCCGGCCGTGTGGGCGTCGTATTCGCCGCTGGCCTCGCCGGCGCGCTGCAGCGCCGAGACGATCTTGGCGATGTCGAACGCCTGCGTGCTGCCGTCGCGTTTGATGATGTTGCTATGGAAATTAACTGCTGCCACGATCACTCCTCGTCACTAGATGTAGTTGATACGAGTAGGTTAATCACTAGCTATGGTATGGTCAACCAAAGTCGCGGCAATTTCGCGGGTTCTTGATTCAAGTTAATTCCGTGGCCGTCCGGCCCGTTTTTAAGGTTCTTCGAGAGCGCGCGGGGCCGCCCCCCCACAAGCGAAGGGGTCAGACCCCGTATGGGGTCTGACCCCGTGGCGTCGCGGGTTGCGGGGTGATTGCCGCCGCTATCAGACCGGCTTCAGCGCCGCCAGCAGTTGTTTGACGAAGGCCGGATCGGGCGTCACGTCGAGCTTGCTGCTGGACGCCAGCACGCTGCCGGCGCCGTCGAGCAGGGTGATGCGGGTGGTGTGGTTGATCTCGCCGCCGCCCAGCACGCGGTACTTGATGTTGAGCGCCGAGGCCAGCATGCGGGTCTGGCTCTCGTCCTTGGCCACGGCGATGCGGAACTGGCGCGGGTCGAGCTTGTGGGTGGTCATCAGCTGGCTCAGCGAGCCGGGCGTGTCGTGGAAGGGATCGAGGCTGACCATCAGCACGGTGAGCTTCTTGCCGCTGGCGCCGAGCGCCGTCACGGTCTGCTTGAGGTTCTCGATGACGATCGGGCAGGCGGTGTTGCAGTCGCCGTAGAACATGGTGACCAGCAGCGGCTTGCCGGCCAGGTCGGCCAGGGTGAAGCGCTGGTTCTGCGTGTCCACCAGCGCGGTGTTGAGGCGGTACAGGGAATCGCCGGGCAGGGCGGCGGCGTGCAAGCCGCTCAGCGGGGCGACGGCCGCCGCCAGCGCGGCGCATTGCAGGAAGGTGCGGCGTTTCATGGTGTGCTTTCTTTGATTGTGGGGACGGCGTCGCGGGCGCAGCGGAAGCCCAGGTTGGCGCCGTCCTGGTTGCTCTCCATCGCGGCCAGCAGGGCCAGGCGCATCAGCACCGCGTAGTTGCGCCGGTCGGCCAGGGTGACGGCGGCGCCGCCGCAGTAGTCGAGCTGCTTCTGCTCGCCCTTGGCGCGGCTGTCGGCGTTGACGAACAGGCCGTTGTAGTCCTCCACCCACTCCCACACCAGGCCGTGCATGTCCTGCATGCCGTAGTAGTTGGGCGTGCCCTGGCCGATGGCGCCGGGCGGCGTGTTGCCGGGACGGGAGTACCAGTTGAGGATGCGTGCCAGCCAGGCCGGATCGTCGCGTGCGTCGGCGCGGCTGTCGTCGGCGGCGCCGGCGAATTCCCACTCGTGCCAGCGCGGCAGGCGCGCCTGCTCGCTGGCGCAATAGGCCTGGGCGGCGTACCAGCTGACGTTGACGACGGGAGCGTTGTCGGCCAGCGGCGCCGGATCGTCGGCGCCGCTCCAGCCGCGTAAATAGGTGGAGCCGGCGAACAGCGCGGCCACGTCGCCGCGGCGCCACTCGGGATGTTGTTGGATAAAGGCGCGGAACTCGGCGTTGCTGACCGGCCGCGTGCGCAGTTGGAACGGCGCCACCAGCGCCGGCGAGTCGACGCCGTCGCCGGGCAGCACGCTGCGCAGCAGGCCGCCGCGCACCGGGCGGTAGTCGCCGCCCATGCCGGCGCGGGCGGCCAGCACCGCCGGCGCCGCGCTTGGCTGATTGACTGGAGTGATCGGAGCGCCGTCCGCGCAGAGGGCACTGGCGGCGCTGCCGGCATACAGCAGGCCGACCAGGGCCGCCCGCGCCGCCAGTGTGGCGCGGCGAGGCAGGCCCGGGCGCATTACTTCACCTTGCGCATATCGCGCACTTGGGCCGGCGTCAGCACAGGTTTGCCCTTGTTGAAGTCGGTGCTGACATAGTTGATGACAGCGGCGACATCCTCATCGCTCAGATCCTGCGGCGGCATCACGCCGTTGTAGTGCTCACCGTTGACCACCAGCTCGCCGCTGCGGCCGTTGATGACGATGTGGCCCATCTCGTAAGGGCGCTCCTGGAAGAAGTCCGAGTTGGCCAGCGGCGGGAAGACCCCGGCGACGCCCTTGCCGTCGGACTGGTGGCAGGCGGCGCAATTGGCCTCGTAGACTTCCTTGCCGCGCACCTTCTGCGCCGGCGTGACGGCCACGGCCGGCTTGGCGGCTGGCTTGGCGGCCGGCTTGGCGCCTGGCAGCGGGGTCTTGACGCCCTTGCCGTAGATGGCGAAGTTGTCCGGGCCGCTGACCGACAGCAGGCCGATGGCGCCCTTGTTGAAGGCGCGCGTCAGCGAGTGGTCGACGATGGTCAGGTTGCCCGGCACGCGCGGGGTGAACTCGACGATGGTCGAACCGCCGGCCGGCACCATGGTGGTCTGCACGTTTTCCTGGAAGTGCTTGCCGCCCTCGGTGTAGACCTTGTCGAAGATCGCGCCGATGATGTGGAAGCTGGAGGTGGTGTTCGGGCCGCCGACGCCGAAGTACATGCGGACCGACTCGTTGGTCTTGGCGGTCAGCGAGCCGGCGCCGGTCAGCGCGCCGTCGGCGCCGTTGAACAGCACGTAGGTCGGCTTCTCGTCGATGGCCTTTTGCATGTCGAAGGCTTGCAGGCCGGGCGCGCGGTAGCCGCCGGTGGTGTAGAAGTCGCCCTGCATCACGTAGTATTCCTTGTCGACCGGGGTCATGCCCTCCTTGGGCTCGACCAGGATCATGCCATACATGCCGTTGGCGACGTGCATGCCGACCGGCGCGGTGGCGCAGTGGTAGACGTACAGGCCGGGTGCCAGCGCCTTGAAGGTGAAGCTGGCTTCGTTGCCCGGGGCGATCAGGGTCTGGCCGGCGCCGCCGCCTGGGCCGGTTACGGCGTGCAGGTCGATATTGTGCGGCAGTTTGTTGTCAGGCAGGTTCAGCAGGTGAAGTTCGACGGTGTCGCCCTCGCGCACGCGGATCATCTTGCCCGGCACGGTGCCGCCGAAGGTCCAGAAGGTGTAACGGGTGCCCGGCGCGATCTCGCGCTCGATTTCCTCGACCGTCAGGTTGACCACCACGTGGGCGGCGGTCTTGCGGGTGATGCGCGGCGGCAGCGATGGCGGCGCCACCAGCTCCTGCACCACAATGGGCAGGCCGTCGGCCGCCAGCTTGGCGACAGGGGCGCTGCCGACTGGGGACATGCAGAGGGCGGCGGTTACGCCGGCGAGCCAGGAGGCGGCAAGTTTGTGGGTCTTCTTCATGTGGTTCACCTTGTTTTTTTATGGGGTCATGACATCGCTCAAAATCTCGATGTCGTAGCCATGCTAAGCGTAGGGGAGAACACTTTCCTTGATGTAAGTTGTGATTTTGGATAACTAAGACGGGTAGTCTTGCTCAAATGTAGCGGGCTTGATCTGAGTCTAGATGGCCCGGCCCAGGGTTGCTTGGTTTTCCATGTAGCTTGTGGCGGAATATTGCTGAACAATGTATAGTTATAATCATTGTTCAACAATAAGGCCCGACATGACGACCGCCGACACCTCCCGCGCCGACCCGGCGCCGCCCGGCCGCCGCGCGCGCAAACTGCAACAGTCCAAGGAGCACTTGCTGCGTTGCGCCTGGGCATTGTTCGAGGAGCTGGGCTACGAGGCGGTGACGATGGAGGCCATCGCCCATGCCGCCGATGTCGCGCGCGGCACCCTGTACAAGCATTTTCCGGCCAAGGAAGCCCTTATCCAGCAACGTTTCCAAGACGACTTGCAGTTGCGCCGCGCCGACGCGCGCGCGGTGGCGCCGGGCCTGCCTGGTATCGCCGCGCGCTTCCTCCATGTGTTCGAGATAGAGGCTGCCTACGCCGAAAGCATGCGCGCCTATGTCGCTCCCTACCTCTACTACCGCTTGGGCCGCCAGCAGCTTAGCCAAAATTCGCCCGAGCGCGACGATTTTGAATGCCTGATCGTCGACCTGATACGCCAAGGCCAGCGCGAAGGCGAGGTCGGCGCCGACGCCAGCGCCGAGCGGATGGCCGAATACCTGGTGTTCCTGCGCCTGGCCGTGCTGACGCGCTGGCTGGCCACGCCCGCCGCGCCGCTCGCGCCGCACTACGCGGAAATGATCCAACTGTTTCTACACGGCGCCGCCACGCGGGCGGCGCCGGCCGTCCCTCCACCCATAAGCAAAGGAATTCAATGATGATCCGATTCAAGACCTTGGCGCAGCTCTCCAGCGCCCTCTGCGCCGTGCTCTTTTGTGCTTGGATGTTCGCACCCGCCACCTTGCTGCATACGTGGGACGTAGCATATGCCGACTCGGCCGGAATCGTGGCGCGCCGCAATGCCGCGCTCTTCGCGGCGCTGGCGCTGACGCTTTACCTGGTGCGGGAGGCGCCGGCCGGGGTGGCCCGGGCCAGCGTGTGTGCCGGCTTCGCGCTGGGCAGCGCGATTCTGGCGGCGCTGGGCGTGTTTGAATTCGCCAGCGGCCACGCCGGCGCCGGAATCGGCAGCGCCGTCGTGGTCGAGATCGCGATGGCGGCGCTGTTCGCCCTGCGCTGGCGCGACGACCATGCCCAGCTGCGCCCGTCGCTGGCGCGGCCCTGACATGCCGGGCGCAAGCTAGCGCTACTTGAAACTAGGCGATCGACGAGGGGCGTTCGGTGATCAATCCGCCGGTGCGGCCGGCGGCACTTTCCCATTCCTCCTGCGTGTGCAAGGTGTTCAAATAGGACGTCAGATGGCGATAGTCGCAAATCGCGTTGGGAGTATTATGATCATACTTCCGATTCCAGCAGATATGGCTTGCATGTAGGCGGTCCTTGGCGTAGTCGACCAGCTTGGTGATGTCCTGCGGGGTATTGGCGTTGCTCATATAGTTGCCGCCGTCGAAGTGGATCACGCTCGGCACATAAGGCGAGGCGGCCTTGATGATGTCGTAGGATTGGTAGCGTCCAGCCAATGCCCTGTCGCTCATCACCAAGTCGACGCCGCCCATCCCCACGCCGGCCTGGATGAACATGCGGGCTGCGCGCGAGAACTTCTGGTCTGCGACGTAATTGAATCCCATGATAAACATGGTCTTTTTGAACGCTTTGTTGATCTGGTGCGCGATGTTGATCTGGCCCTCGACGTAATTGGTGCGCTCCTTGGGGAAATCGTGGGCGAAGGTTTCGCCCGGCGAAGTTTCATCCATGCGGAAGGCTTCGAACAGTTCGTGGTCGTCGAACTTTGCGGCCAGTGCCTTCCCCAGCGCTATCAAGCGCTCCTGGATCTTGGGATGGAAGTACCTTGCCTTGAAGCCCCGTGGTGTACTCCCGCTAAAGTTGTGCGGATACACTCCGCCATATTTTCCGCCGTCAGCATAGCCTTCGGCGAGGATGTAGTCGGGGAAGGAATCTTTCGCCTGCCGGTTGTAGCTGTCGGACAAGAGATAGACGATCAGGTGTTTCTTCACGTTGACACCGTTCTTGTTGACGTATTCGCCCAACGCCTCCAGCCAATCCTCGATTTTTTTATACTGGTATTCCCCCTCGTTCGGCTCCAGTTCGCGCCAATAGCAGGGCAGTTCGATGCCGCGCCATGCCGCAGTGGTTTCCAACAGACCATTTGAGCCATTTCGGACGTCTTGGTTGAAGCTGTCCTGCTCGGTGATGAACCTGAAGGGCTCCCAATTGGGGTAGACGGTGCAGTAGTGTCCCGGGTTGAATTTGACTTGGCTTTTCTCCACGGCAGCGAATTGCTTCGACGGTTCGACGATGCAGCTGAAGCGGCTCAGCTTGAAGCTGGCGGTGGTGTCTCTCGTATTGGTGTTGTCGTTTGCGGCCTGGAGATACAAGGTGATATTGCTGACCAACCCAGATTTGGCTGGCGGGGTCAGGAACACGGCGGTAAAGCCCTCGGGCAAACGGCTGTCGTCGGCGGAGTATCGGCAACTGACGAAGCTGTACTCGGGCATGTCCTGGCCGAGGAAGCATTTGACCACCGGTCCGATCGCCGCCAAGCGGTCGGTCGTAGGGAGTGCTTCGTTGCGCGTCACAACGCAACGGATGGAGAACTTGTCTTGCGGCCCAATATGGTTGGCCATGGCGCTCGTCATCGTGTAGCCATAGGCGAGTCCGCCGATGGCTTGCCAGGCCGGATAGTTCACAGTCACCGCCGCCTCGTTGGCGCCGTCGCCCAGCGGGGCGATGCTGGTCACGGTGGTTTTCGCGTCGCGCTCGGCGAAGCCGACAAAACCGGCGATGCCCAAAGTTGCCTCTGCCACGGCGCCGTGGCCGTCGCCTTTTTCGAAGCTGACCTTCGGCGCGACGCTGTACACGCCGGAGTTTTCCACGATGAGCGACACCACCTTGCCATCCTTGACTTCGGCCACGCCCACGGCGCCACTGCCGATGCCGTCGGTGAAGACGAGCTCGAAATTCTTGGTGTAGCCGACACCGGGGTCGGCCATGTTGAAGCCGGTGATTCCTGTTTCGGTGAACAGGCTGTTGTGTACGATGTTGCAGGACCGCGGATCGCCTTGGATGTCGTCGAGCGGATCGTGCGCCAGGGAGAAGTCGTTTGGCAGTTCTTGCCGCCACACTTCGGCGATCGCCTTGCCCATGTAATAGGCGCCGACGTTGATCGGTGTGGCCCCGTCTTTGCTGTAGCCCTTGCACCATGCGCTCGGATCGCCCGGCGCGCCGGCGCCCGCCACCGATCCGCAGACCCTGCTGGCGACGTCGATGATGTGCACCCCTGAGTAGGCCGTACCCTGCGCCAGTATCCACTGGTTCAGCTTGATGATATCCGCCCGGACGGCTAGCTTCTCCTTGTCGAGCGGGGTTTGCGTCAGCCACCAGACGCGCTTGTTGTTGCTGACGGCCAGTTGAATCGCCGCCGTCCATGCCTCTTGCAATCTAGCCAGGGATGTGCCGCCGACAAGGTCGTTCTGGCCCCCCATGCAAATGATGTCGCTCACGCCCATGTCGATGCAAGCCTGGACCTGCTTCAGGAAATCGCCGGATACGGTCGCTCCTGGCGTCGCGAAGATGGAATTGACCGGCTTGTCGGGCTTGTCGCGATCGATGGTGTCGTCGAAGACGATACGCAGCCGCTGGCCGGACAGCGCCAGGGCCCAGGTGAGGTAGCCGTTCGCCTGGTAGGCGACGGTCAATTTGCTGGGCGACACGTAATAGAATTTCGACGTGACTTGATCGCCGACGATGCCCAGCGTGGGCCGAGCATCGGCGGGTAGGCCCCCTTGGCTGGCTGCGCTTGCGCCGGCGAAACTATTCGCGTAAGCGTGCGACATGAATGCCGCCTCGCCCAGTGTGGAGACGACGGACGCGGCGCCTATCGATTTGAGAAAATTGCGACGTGATTTGAAATGCATGCTTGCCTTTATCGAGTGATTTTCATGTTAAGTGACTTAATAATAACATTTCAAATCAATATATATTGCTAATTTATCACTCTGCCAGTGCCTTTGTTTTTGCGAGTCAGCTGGATCCATATGCAGGCCCTCATGCTGAAACACGGCTTCGTTGCGGTCGATTTGCCGGCGCAGGCGGACAGAGCGGAGAGAACCATGGGACGAGTGCAGAGAAATGCGTGGAGGCAATTCCATTCTAATGTAACATTGCCAATGTTGGTGTCACGCTCAATGCCGCAGCTTTCCGTTGCAAACACTTGGAACAAACGAGGCGGACCGGGGAGGGCGATCCTTCACTAGCCGCCGCCACCCCGCAAGCATGTTCACTGAATGAGTCCCCCACGATGAAACTCGCAGCCGTCTTTTTTGCAACGATTTGCATGACCTCCGGCGTCTTTGCGCAGGACGCGGAAATGGCCGCCGCAACGGTGCCGCTGCAAAACTACATCCGCGCCCACGAGACCGGCAACGCCGACTTCGTGCGCAAGGCCTTCGCCAGCGATGCGAGAGTCTCCGGCTACATGGGCGGCAAGCTGATTTCCTGGAGCGTGGAGCAATATGCCGGCCGCTTCAACGGCAAGGCGGCGAACGACGAGGCGCAACGCAAGCGCAGCTTTGAAATCGTCGACCTGACGCAGGACGCCGCCGTCGGCAAGGTGGTGCTGGACTATCCGAGCATCAAGTTTGTCGATTACATGACGCTGCTGAAGATCGACGGCGAATGGAAGATCGTCAACAAGTCCTTCAACGCGCAAGTCAAGCCGGCGCCACAGAAGTAATACCTCGGGGACGTTGTCCAGGCCGCCCCGCAACGCGGTTCTCCGCTTCATCAGGTGTATGCTTGCTGAGGCGGCGATTAGGACTCGTTTGATCTACGTCCGTCGCCGGCGACTTCGGCGTGTAGCAAGCACTGCTAGACTGTTTCAAAACAGCGGTCGTGCTCATCCATGCCATTCATTCGAGAATTTGAGGAAGGAATAGTTCAGCCAATTGAACGGCTGTTGGAGGGACATTACCTAACTCAGCAATTCTTTCAAGGGCATCTCTATCTGGCAATTGCTGTGGATGTGCCTTTTCCTGGGATGGACATTGAGCGTCCCAATGGACGCATGACAACGCTGGATGCCAAAGCGTTGGGGCGCCTCTGCATGATTCCAGACCAGTACGTGGTTTCC
This sequence comes from Rugamonas rubra, assembly GCF_900114705.1. Classification (GTDB taxonomy): domain Bacteria; phylum Pseudomonadota; class Gammaproteobacteria; order Burkholderiales; family Burkholderiaceae_D; genus Rugamonas; species Rugamonas rubra. The sequence continues at coordinate 12,257 of NZ_FOTW01000033.1, read as the reverse complement.
AATTTACGAAGGCACGAAAGAGGCCCTATTCCGGCTGGCATCGCGATTCAATCCATAGGGCCATTTTTACCCGAACAGGATGTCCGTCAACGCGATCCGGCTTGGTGGCCGAATCGAGGATGGCCATGCGACATGTGTTTCGATTTGACGGCCGGCAGTCGGTCCTGGCGTGTTTTGCTAGAATATCTATTCGCTACATTGGCAGGAGATGCCAAATGAATGATGCAAAGAACCCCCCTCAGGGGCCGCCGGAGTGGTACAAGGTGGCGGCGCTTGCCCGGCGCAAGAAGGTTGCCGCCGGGCTGAGTCTAGCGGAGATAGCTGCCAATCAAGTGCCTGGGCCGTGGCGTGTCTCCCTCAACGGACCTGGCGTCGCCTTCAGCCAGATCGTTGCAACGTTTGGCCGAAGCAAGATCGATATTCCAGAGACCCGGCGCAATGGCCCGACGCGACAAGCGGCGCCAGCCGAGCAGCCTGCGCCAGCGACGAAACCCATGGCCTCCCCGCAGCCCGTTCGCGGCCGCAGAAAACCCAAGATTGCATGAGGATGGGAAGCGGCCACCAGTTCTCGCCCGGCGGCTGCGGTGCGGCTCGGGCCGGCGACGCGGCGCGCCGTCTTAGAACGGCAGCGCCTGCTTGCTGACGGCGACGGCGACGATGTAGCCGAAGCAGGCGAGGGCGGCGGTGAAGGCGCCGGCGCGCACGGCGCGGGTCTTGCCGCGCTTGAGGGCCACCGTGCCCAGCACGATGTAGAGCAGCAGGGCGAGCACCTTGGCGCTCAGCCAGCCCTGCGCCAACGGGTACTGGCCGCTGAGCACGGCCAGGGTGACGGCGCTGGCCAGCAGCGCCGTGTCGATGATATGCGGGGCCACGCGCACCCAGCGTTGTTGCAGCCGGGCCGGCTGGAACAGCATCCAGCATCCCCGCAACAGGAACAGGCCGCCGCTGAGGGCGGCGCAGCTCATGTGCAGGTACTTCAGCGCGTAGTAATCCATAAAAAGCTTAGTCCAGCGATTCGGTGACCAGGAAGTCGATGATGATCTCGCCGGGTTGGCGCGACAAATAGGCGATCTTCACCTTGGAGCCGAAGAAATTGTTGATCTGCTGGAGCAGCGGGATCGGGTCGTGGTCGTTGCAGAACCGCATGACTTCTCCAGGGTTGAGGGAATCGAGCGCGCCAAAGATGGCGGCGTGGCGGAAGCGCTTGGCGACACCGCGCGCGTCGAATGGATAGATGCCTTCGGGACCGGTGGGACGCGAGCAATCGTGTGACATTTTATAAACTCCTGGCAATTTAGTCAAAGCGGGGAGGCGGCCGATCGGCGCGCCTCCCCGGGGTGGTGCTGCTTACTTCAGTTCAGACCTTAGGCGCGGTTGCTGCCGGCCACGGTTTGCGTGGCGCTGGCTTTCTTGCCGCCGGTCATCAGGCGCCAGGCGAACAGCGCCAGGAACACCGTGCCGATGGAGAACACCACGTCGCCGGGGACGCGCATCCAGACCAGCGTTTCCATCACTTTCGAGTGGATCAGCTCAGGCGAACGGGCGAACCACATGCCGGTGGTGACGCTGGCATAGGCCTGGTAGATACCGGCCGGGACCAGCGAGATGAACACCATCATGCCCAGGCCGATGTTGATCATCCAGAACATCGGTGCCAACAGGCGGTCGGACCAGGCGGCGCGGTCGCTCAGGCCACGCAGGCAGAACAACAGCAGGCCGATGCCGAGCATGCCGTAGACACCGAACAGGGCGGCGTGGCCGTGGGCGGCGGTCAGGTTCAGACCTTGCATGTAGTACAGGGCGATCGGCGTGTTGATCGCGAAGCCGAGCAGGCCGGCGCCGATGGTGTTCCAGAAGCCGACGGCGATGAAGCACAGGATCGACCATTTGTAGGTGGCGACCCACGGTGCCACTTTCGAACGCTGGTAGTTGCGATAGGCTTCGATGCCGATCAGCGACAGCGGCACCACTTCCAGGGCCGAGAACATGGCGCCGATGGCGATCACGAAGGTCGGCGTGCCGGTGAAGTACAGGTGGTGCAGGGTGCCGAGGATGCCGCCGAACAGGAAGACGATGGTCTCGAGCACGATGGCGCTGTTGGCGGTGGCGGCACGGATCAGGCCCAGACGGGTGAACAGCAGGGCGATGACGGCGGTGGCGAAGACCTCGAAGAAGCCCTCGACCCACAGGTGGACCAACCACCAGCGCCAGTATTCGATCATCGAGTAGTGGGTTTGACGGCCCCAGGTCAGCGAGGTGGCGTAGAAGCCGCCGATGCACAGCGCGGCGAGGAACACCATGACGATCAGGCCACGGCTTTCCGATGGGGTTTTCAGCGCGGGCCAGAGGGCGCGGCCGAGCAGGGTGACCCAGAACAGCAGGCCGACGAACAGCAGGATCTGCCAAATGCGGCCCATGCTGGTGAACTCCAGGCCCTGGTTACCGATCCAGAAGGCGAAGGCGGTACCCTTGTGTTGCAGCGAGCCGATCCAGCCGAAGGCGGTCGAGCCGACCACGATGAACAGCAGCGCGTAGAACAGCAGGTTGACGCCCAGCTTTTGGAACTTCGGCTCGTGGCCGGAGATGGCGGGGGCGATGTACAGGCCGGTGGCCAGCCAGGCGGTGGCGATCCACAGCACGGCGAACTGGGTGTGGATGGTGCGGCTGACGACGAACGGCAGGATCTCGGCCAGCGGGTAGCCGAAGAAGCTTTGACCCTCGACGGCGTAGTGGGCGGTGATCACGCCCATGCCGACCTGGGCCAGGATCAGGCCGATGACGACGAAGAAGTATTTCTTGGTGGCCAGCATGGACGGCGTTGGCTTCAGGTTGAACAGCGGGTCGGCCTTGGGCGCGACCGGGTCGGCCTCTTCCTTGGCGGTCGAGTGCAGCATCACCATGCCGGCGATGGCGCCGATCATCAGGATGATACTGGCGATCGACCAGATGCCGGCGCCGGCGCTGGGACGGTTGTCGACCAGCGGTTCGTGCGGCCAGTTGCTGGTGTAGCTCAGGTCGACCTCGTTGGGACGGTCGGTGGCGGCGGCCCAGGCGGACCAGAAGACGAAGGCCGGCAGGGCTTGCAGGTCGTCCTGGTCGGTCAGCGAGTTGCTGTTCATGGCGTACTGGCTGCGCAGGGCGTCGAGTTCGCGGGCGTCGCCGAACAAGCCCATATAGTGCTTGGCGACTTGGCGCACGGCTTCGGCGCGGTCGGCCGACAGCGTGATGGTGGCGCTGTTGGCGTCGTAGCTGTTGCGCCGCATCTCTTCCTTCAGGCGGGCGTTCAGCGCGCCTTTCTTGGACACGTCGAGCTGCTCGAAAGGAGCGCCAAATTCACGCTGGGCCCAGATCTCGCGCAGGGCGACGGCTTCGCGGTGCAGCCAGTCGGCCGACCAGTCCGGCGCCACGTAGCTGCCGTGGCCCCAGACGCTGCCGAGCTGCTGACCGCCGGCCGACAGCCAGGCTTCTTGGCCGCGGGTGACCTGGCCTTCGGAGAACAGCACCTTACCTTCGATGCTGACCACTTGTTTGGGAATCGGCGGCGCGGTCAGATAGATCTCCGCACCCACCCAGCCGAGAACGGCGAAGGAGAATACGCAGATAACCGCGAGCCAGGTCCAGAGTTTGCGCGTAGCGTGCATGGCTTGGTTCCTCTTTGTTGTAGTTGAAAAACTTTGCGAACCGGCACTAACCGGATCGTCTGGCGTCGATTCTAGGCAAGTTTTTTAAAGATGTATATTCAATGCCTGTTTTTCTTGATCCAGGTTATGAACATACATTTGAAATGCATCAATAATACGGTCTGGCCAGTATGGTGCTGGCCACCCCCTATTTTTTGAACGGATGCAAGCATGAGGCTGACCGCATACACCGACTACACCTTGCGCGCCCTGATCTTCCTGGCCGGCAACCGCGAGCGCCTGGTCAAGATCCAGGACATCGCCGACCAGCACGGCATTTCCAAGAACCACCTGACCAAGGTGATCTACCAGCTGGGCCTGAGCGGCCTGATCCAGACGGTGCGCGGCCGCAACGGCGGCCTGCGCCTGGCGCGCGAACCCGAGGCCATCAATATAGGCGCCGTGGTGCGCGGCACCGAGACCGACTTCTTCATGGCCGCCTGCTTCGACGCCGGCCGCGAGGCCTGCCCCTACGCCGAGTGTTGCGGCCTGAAGGGCCTGCTGGGCCGCGCCACCGCCGCCTACCTGGCGGTGCTCGACGCGGCCAGCCTGGCCGACCTGCTGGCGCCGCCGCAACTGGCCTCCGGCGAGCTCACCCAGCAGCCGTGGCAGCGCATGCTGCCCGGGACTAGTCACTTTGGCGGAGGACGCTAGGCAAATTGCCTTGTTGAATTATCCCTCCGGCCAATAGTGTCTTTGAGCACCACCGCGTACCCTGACGTCATCGGATTGTGTCTGTCGGGAGAAGGAAAGTGGCAACTACTGTAAAAAGCAACAACAAGGCGGTTCAGGTGCTGGTGAGCAGCACCTTTGCCTTCACGATCTGTTTCGCCATCTGGATGATGTTCGCCGTGCTCGGCATCCCCATCAAGAAGCAACTCGGTCTCAACGAGACCGAATTCGGCCTGTTGGCCGCCATGCCTGTGCTCAGCGGCTCGCTGGTGCGGGTGCCGCTGGGCATCTGGTGCGACAAGTTCGGCGGCCGCATCGTGTTCTTCCTGCTGATGCTGGCCACCGTGGTGCCGATCTACCTGATCGGCCTGGCGACGGCCTACTGGCAGTTCCTGGTGCTGGGCCTGTTCGTCGGCCTGGCCGGCGGCTCCTTCTCGGTCGGCACGCCCTACGTGGCGCGCTGGTTCCCCAAGGAGCGCCGTGGTCTGGCGATGGGCATCTTCGGCGCCGGTAACTCCGGTTCCGCGCTGACCAAGTTCGTCGCGCCGGCCATCATCGCCGCCTGGGGTTGGCAGAGCCTGCCCACCGTCTACGCCGTCGCCATGCTGGTGACCGCGTTGGCGTTCTGGGCCTTCTCGGCCAGCGACCCGTCGCACCTGGTGTCGGGCACGGTGACCTTCGCCGAACAGATGAAGGTGCTGAAGGACCGCCGCGTCTGGCGCTACTGCCAGTACTACTCGGTGGTGTTCGGCGGCTACGTCGGCCTGGCGCTGTGGATGACCAAATACTACGTCGCCGAATACGGCTTCGACCTGCGCCTGGCGGCCCTGCTGGCGGCCTGCTTTTCGCTGCCGGGCGGCGTGCTGCGCGCCATGGGCGGCTGGATCTCGGACCGCTACGGCGCCTACAAGGTGACCTGGTGGGTGATGTGGGTGTGCTGGGTCTGCTTCTTCCTGCTGTCGTATCCGCAGACCAGCATGATCATCAAGACCGTCAAGGGCGACATGGTGATGAACCTGGGCCTGACGCCGTGGATGTTCACCGTGCTGCTGTTCGTGGTCGGCACCGCCATGGCGATCGGCAAGGCCTCGGTGTTCAAGTTCATCGGCGACGAGTTCACCGACAACATCGGCGCCGTCTCCGGCGTGGTCGGCCTGGCCGGCGGCCTGGGTGGCTTCATCCTGCCGATCATGTTCGGCGCCCTGGTCGATTTGACCGGTGTACGGTCGAGCGCCTTCATGCTGTTGTACGGCACGGTCTGTGTTTCGCTGATCTGGATGCATTACTCCTTCCCTCCGGCCGAAAAGGCGCCGGCGGCCACCGCTGTAGCAGCCTGACAGGCCGCGTAGATGTAAAAGCCTCGCCGAACCCCGGCAAGGCGGGGTCAGACCCCGTACGGGGTCTGACCCCCAACGGCGCCGGCACCGGTTGCCGGGAACGGGTTTCGTGGGGGGCGGCTGTACCGCAGTCGACGAGCAAACACTATTTAGCGCACATCGCGCAAGACGAATCAGGAGATTGAAATGAGCAAATATTTGATCAACACGTGGGAGCCAGAGGCACCCGCATTCTGGAAGAGCGAAGGGCGCGGCACCGCCAACCGCAACCTGTGGCTGTCCATCCCCGCGCTGGCGCTGGCCTTCGCCGTGTGGATGGTGTGGAGCGTGGTGGTGGTCAACCTGCCGACCATCGGCTTCAAGTACAGCACCAACCAGCTGTTCTGGCTGACCGCCTTGCCCGGCCTGTCCGGCGCCACGCTGCGCATCTTCTACTCCTTCATGGTGCCGATCTTCGGCGGCCGCAAGTGGACCACCATCTCCACCGCCTCGCTGCTGATCCCGGCGATCGGCATCGGCATGGCGGTGCAGGACACCAGCACCGGCTACCCGACCATGTTGATTCTGGCGCTGCTGTGCGGCTTCGGCGGCGGCAACTTCGCCTCGTCGATGGCCAACATCAGCTTCTTCTTCCCCAAGGCGCAGAAGGGCTACGCGCTGGGCATGAACGCCGGCCTGGGCAACCTGGGCGTGTCGGCCGTGCAGTTCATCGTGCCGCTGGTGATCACCGCCGGCGTGTTCGGCAGCCTGGGCGGCGAAGCACAGACCGTCACCAAGCTGGGCCATCAAAGCAGCATGTGGTTGCAGAACGCCGGCTTCATCTGGGTGCCCTTCATCACCGTCAGCGCCGTCCTGGCCTGGTTCGGCATGAACGACCTGGCCTCGGCCAAGGCCTCCTTCGCCGAACAGGCGGTGATCTTCAAGCGCAAGCATAACTGGCTGATGTGCTGGCTCTACACCGGCACCTTCGGCTCCTTCATCGGCTACTCGGCCGGCTTCCCGCTGCTGATCAAGACCCAGTTCCCCGACGTCAACCCGCTGCAATACGCCTTCCTCGGCCCATTGGTCGGCGCCCTGGCCCGCGTTGTCGGCGGCATCATCGCCGACAAGCTGGGCGGCGCCAAGGTCACCGTCTGGACCTTCGTCGTCATGTGCCTGGCCGTCTACGGCGTGGTGCAGTTCTTGCCGCACGGCGGCGTGGCCGGCAACTTCACCGGTTTCTTCTGGATGTTCATGCTGCTGTTCGCCGGCACCGGCGTCGGCAACGCCTCGACCTTCCGCATGATCCCGGTGATCTTCCTGACCGAGCGCCAACGCGCCGCCGCCGGCAAGCCGAAGGCCGTGCAGGAGCAGGCCATCGTCGACGCCAACAAAGAGGGCGCCGCCGTGCTGGGCTTCACCTCGGCCGTGGCCGCCTATGGCGCCTTCTTCATTCCGAAGAGCTACGGCACCTCGATCGCCCTGACCGGCGGTCCGGACGCGGCGCTGTGGGGCTTCGTCGGCTTCTACATCAGCTGCATCGCCATCACCTGGTGGTGCTACGCCCGTAAAAACGCGGCCATGCCTTGCTGATCGGAGAAACAGTATGAACAAGCCTGCCAGCGTGATCAAGATCACGCCATCCGTCGAGTTCGACGCCGCCCTGGTGCGGAAGCTGAACCAGATGGGACCGCGCTACACCTCCTACCCGACGGCCGACCGATTCGCCGGCGACTTCGGCGCGGAGCAGTACCAGCACGCGGTCGGGCAGGTGCGCGCGGCCGGCCAGTTGGCCGACCTGTCGCTGTACATCCACATCCCGTTCTGCGAGTCGCTGTGCTACTACTGCGCCTGCAACAAGATCATCACCCAGGACCACGGCAAGGCGGTGGAGTACCTGGACTACCTGCGCCGCGAGATCGCCATGCAGGGCCAGCTGTTCGCCGGCATGAACCGGGTCGAGCAGCTGCACTTCGGCGGCGGCACGCCGACCTATTTGAGCGACGAGCAGATGGACGGCCTGCTGGCCGACCTGCGCGAGTGGTTCGACTTCGCCTCGGACGAGGAGGGCGAGTTCTCCATCGAGGTGGACCCGCGCACCGTTTCGCCGGCGCGCATCGCCCGCCTGCGCGCGCAGGGCTTCAACCGCATCAGCCTGGGCATCCAGGACTTCGACCCGGTGGTGCAACAGGCGGTCAACCGCGTGCAGCCCTACGAACAAACCATGGAGGTGCTGCTGGCGGCGCGCGCCAGCGGCTTCCGCTCGATCAGCGTCGACTTGATCTACGGCCTGCCCAAGCAGACCCTGGCCAGCATCGCGCCGACCATGGACAAGGTGATCGCCGCGCGGCCCGACCGCATCGCCCTGTACAACTACGCCCACCTGCCGCACCTGTTTAAGGCGCAGCGCCTGATCGTCGCCGAGGACCTGCCCGACGCCGAGACCAAGCTGCAGATGCTCGGCCTGTGCATCGCCCGGCTGACCGAGGCCGGCTACGTCTACATCGGCATGGACCACTTCGCGCTGCCCGAGGACGACCTGGCGCGCAGCCAGCGCGAGGGCGAGCTGCACCGCAACTTCCAGGGCTATTCGACCCACGCGGACGCGCCCATGGTGGCGCTGGGCGTGTCGGCCATCAGCGCCGTCGGGCGCAGCTACAGCCAGAACGAGAAGGTGCTGAGCCACTACTACGAACGGCTCGACAAGGGCGAACTGCCGGTGGCGCGCGGCATCGCCCTGAGCGACGACGACCTGTTGCGCCGCAGCGTCATCGGCCAGCTGATGTGCGACTTCGAGCTGGACCTAGGCGCGCTGGCGCTGCCCGGCGGCGTGCCCGCCGACGTCTACTTCGCCGCCGAGCTGGAACGCCTGCTGCCGCTGGCCGAGCAGGGTTTGCTCAGCATAGATGGCCTGCGTTTGACCGTGAGCATGCGCGGCCGCCTGTTGATCCGTAATATCTGCATGGTGTTCGACCATTATCTGCACGCGCCGCGACCGGAAGGTCCGAGCCCGACGCGCTACTCCAAGACCATCTGAGAGCCACTATGGACAAGACCAAAATCAAGGTGCAGACCTTCCTCTCGCGCGTGCCGCTGTTCAACTCGATGCGCCCGGAGGAGCTCGACCGTATCGCCCTCGGCACCACCGAGGTGCGGGTCGAGCGCGGCCAGGCCATTTTCCAGCGCGGCGATCCCTGCGTCGGCTTCCACGTGGTGCTGTACGGCCAGGTCAAACTGTCGTTCATCTCGGCCCAGGGCGCCGAGAAGGTGATCGAGCTGATCGGCCCCGGCCACAGCTTCGGCGAGGCGCTGATGTTCATGGGCAGCCCCTACATCGTCTCGGCCCAGGCCATGACGGACACGCTGCTGCTGCACGTGTCCAAGCCGGCCATCTTCCGCGAGATCGAGGCCGACTGCGGCTTCGCCTGCAAGATGCTGGCCGGCCTGAGCCAGCGCATGCACAGCCTGATGTGCGACATGGAGTCGTACTCGCTGCGCTCGGGCACCCAGCGCGTGGTCGGCTACCTGCTCAAGGACCGCGCCGAGGACTGCGTCGACGAGATCACCCTGCCGGTGGCCAAGTCGGTGCTGGCCTCGCGGTTGAACCTGACGCCCGAGCACTTCTCGCGCATCATGGCCGACTTGAGCAACCAGCAGCTGATCGCCTTCAAGGGCCGCCGCGTCACCATCCTCGACGCCGACAAACTGCGCCTGTGCGCCGGTTGAGCGGGCGAGGGCGCCAACGTTAATCCGGGCCGGCCACTGTGCCGGCCTCTTTTTGGAGTACCCTATGTTCAAGCAGTTGACCACCCGCATGCGGCTATTGTTCGCCACCGGCCTGTTGGCCGTGCTGCTGGTGGCCTTCGGCGCCGTCGGCCTGATCGTGCTGGCCGGCGGTGTGGAGGTCGGCGCCGGCGTGCGCATCGCCTGCCTGGCCGCCGTCGCCGTCGGCGTGCTGCTGTCGATCGCCGCCGGCCTGCTGCTGCAGCGGACCATCGTGCGGCCGCTCGAGCAGGCTTTGCGCCAGGCCGGCGGCGCGCGCGGCGAACGCGCCGACGCCGAGGCGCGCCGCCTGCGCGCCTCGCTCGACGACATGAACCACAGCCTGGCGCGCATCGGCCATTTGGTCGGCGCCATCAACGAGATCGACATACCGGCCGCCACACCAGGCGGCTACGCGGCGCCGGAAGCCGGCGCCACCGTGCTGGCGATGGACACGGCGCGGGCGCGCCGGCGCAGCCGGGCGCAGGCCGCCGCCGGCTGCGCCGACGCCGACGCCGATGTTGCCGACGCGACGGCGCGCATGCCGCGCCGCCACGACGCCGACGCCGCCAGGCGCGACACCTAACGCCGAGTGACTAGCGAGGAACCATCATGGAAGACATCGAAAAATTCGTCCACGGCTTCAGCCGTTTTCAACAACAGTATTTCAGCGAATCGCAGACGCTGTACGACAATCTGCGCGCCGGCCAACGCCCCGGAACCCTGCTGATCGGCTGCTGCGACTCGCGCGTCGACCCCATGCTGCTGATGGGCGGCGACCCGGGCGACTTGTTCGTCGTGCGCAACATCGCCAACCTAGTGCCGGAGTGCACGCCGACCGCCTCGGCCGGCGTCAGCTCGGCCATCGAGTTCGCCGTCTGCAGTCTGGAGGTGGAGCGGATCATCGTGCTGGGCCACGCCCGCTGCGGCGGCATCCGCGCGCTGATGGCGCCGCGCCAGCCGGTCGCCGAGACCGACTTCGTCGGCCAGTGGATGCGCATCGCCGAACCGGTGGCGGCGCGCGTGCGGCGCGACCTGGCGCACCGCAGCTCGGAGCAGCAGCACAAGGCCTGCGAGCTGGCCAGCATCCTGCTGTCGCTCGACAACCTGCTGACCTACCCGTGGATCAAGCGCCGCGTCGAGCAGGGCCTGCTCAAGCTGCACGGCTGGTACTTCGACATCGAGAGCGGCGCGCTGATGGCCTATTCGGCGCGCCAGCAGCAGTTCCTGCCGCTGGTCTGCCCGATCCGCACGGACAAGGAAAAGGCCGCCGCCGTCAGCGGCATTTGAGGCCGGTCCCTCGAGACCGGTGCCGCCTCAGGGCTTCCAGGCCTTGTTCCACTGGATCAGGGCGTCGTACAGATCCAACTTGATCTTGCCGAGCATCTCGTTCTTGTAGTTCGCCTTGTCGAAACCCAGGGCGTGCTGCTCGGTGAAGTTGAATCGAAATTCTCTCTTCGACACTTGTGGATTGAGAATTGGATTCTCGTTCCAGTACTGAATGGTTTGCACAAACAGTTCGAGCATGCCTTTGTGACCGACGAAACGCTCATGGAGCAAGAAAGTGTTGGCCGAATTCTTGGCGGCGGTGTTTTTCTTGTCGAACTGCAGTGTGAGTTCGAAATTGGATTTTCCAGTACCCCGCTGCTGCAAGTAGGAGTCGATATCCCAAGAAAATTTGATTTCCTCTGTGTCGGAAAGCGGGTGCAAGTGTTTCTTTGTATAGAAGTCCTTGGTGGTTTTTAATGAGCTGTTGCAGGAGTAGCAAGACGGTACAAGGTTATACAACGATAGCGCCAAGTAAGGATACTTTCCCTTCGGATAGTAGTGGTCGAGCGTTGGTCGGAAGGCACCGCCTTTGCCTTTTGGCTTCTGTACCGTGAACGAAAATGATTGCTGGCAGTACGGGCAGATGCTGTACCTCGCCTTCGCGCAGAGCTTGTAGGCGTTCCAAGTGGCTGAATTCTTTGCGCTGAACGTGGCATAGTCGAACACCAGCTTGGCGTCCGTCAGAAAGGCCGCCTTTTCGGAATTGCTCAGACTTTGCTGGGTGACAGTGGCAGAGGCGATGATCAATTCCAGGGCGGCTGGCCTACCAAGCGCGAACTGGGTCGAGTTGGCTTCCAAAAAACTTCCGAAATCGGCGCTAGTTAGGTGTTTGTATTTTCTGGCATCCTTTTCCAAAAAATGCGCAATGATATTGTTCACATAGGTCTTGTGCTCCGACTCGGCATCGTTCCACACGTCGGCGATATTGATGAGCATGGCTAGCCCCTACTTATTTGCATATTGCGGATGTACTTTATAACGAAAGGATCGTCGATCATGTCGATGTGGTACTGCGCCACGCTCTCCCCGGACTGCAAGCGCCTGAGCACGCTTTCAATGTGCTGCATGGCAAAGGTGCCCATCGTTCCTGCCTCACCGGTCTTATTGATAATTGTGGAGAGCGGGGCACCTATAGTGGATCCCGAATTTGAGACGATGGTTTAAGCCATATCGTTATACATAAATCAGCCAAGCCCGTCGCGCAGTGCACGTAAGGTTTCGGCTGCCGCATGAACTTGTTCCAAGCCCCGCCACAGTGTCTTGGCACCGGGTTCACCGTCACTTTTACGGCCCAAGAACCCACCGACTTGGGCAATGAGGCGCACGATTTCGTTCAACGTTGGCGGCGTGGCCGGCATTTTCTTTTTAGTCAGCAAATGGGCGCCGCGAATTTCGTCGGGATCGAAGAACAGCGCGGCATCGAGATCCGGGCACGTTCTGCCCATGCGCATCAAATACGTGACACGCCAAGCCACCACCATGAACAAGGCCAGGGCCC
>NZ_FOTW01000030.1 GCF_900114705.1 Rugamonas rubra | reverse complement strand
CATGCCGAGAAGTTAACACAACGAAAACGCGTTTACAACCGCTATCGATTGCTTAAGTCAACGGCATTAGGGTCAGTGCCGACATTCGGACACGGTCTCAGCGGTAGTAGGGCAGGGTCAGTGCCGACATTTGGACACGGTCTCAGCGGTAGAGAATAGCTTGCAAGGCCGGAAACCATTTATGGCTCAGCTCGTGTCCGAATGTCGGCACTGACCCCGGAGTAGGAGTACGTTTCGCGGCCACCCGCTACGACGTGGACGATGTCGGCCAGTCGGCCGGTTCCCCGGGCAGCGCCGCCGGCCAGGAGGCGATGGCCTGCTGCGACAGGCCGTCGGCGGCGCCGTTGCGGTGGCGCGGAATCCAGCGCAGGCTGACCTCGCCCAGGCCGGCCAGCAGCTCGGCGACGCGGGCGCGGTGCGGCTCCAAGCCCTTGGCGGCCGGCGCGGCCGGTTGGTTGACGTCGTTGATCACCACCTGGCTGTCGCCGTACACCAGCAACTGCGCCGGCCGCAGCGCCTGCGCCGCCTCCAGCAGCGCGATCAGGGCCAGGTACTCGGCCTCGCCGCTGTTGCCGTGGCCGGCGCGCCGGCTGATCTCGACGCGCTGGCCCTGCGGCCCGCACAGCAGCGCGCCGATGCCCAGGCGGCCCGGGTTGGGATGGGCCGAGCCGTCGAACCAGGCCTGCCAGGCGCCCGGCGCCGGCTGGGCGCGCGCCCGCTTCTGCGCCAGCGCGGCGGCCTTGACCTCCAGCTTGGCGGCGCGGCGTTGCCGCTCGCATTGGCGCAGCCGCGCGCGGGCGGTCAACAGCTGGTCCAGCCCGGCGCCGCCGGCGGCCAGGGTCAGCGTCTGGCGCAGCGCGTCCAGCTCGGACACGCCGCTGCGCGCCGCCAGGCGGCGGCCGCTGGTGCGCTCGCCCTTGTACGCGGCGGCGGCGAGACGGTCGAATTCTTCTGTCGGCATAGTAAACGGGGAACGGCGCCGCGCGCCAGGCCGGTCCACAGCCCGGCGCGCGGCGCCGTCCCCTTGTTGATGTGGTGGCAGGCGCCAGCATAACCGATCTGGCGCCGCCCCACCTAGTGCGCGGCCGTTGTCGAGCAACTAGCCACGCGGAATGCTAGTCGCGGCGCGGATTGTCCGGCCGGCGGTCGTGGCGGTTCGGCACGCCGTCGCCGTCGCGGTCGCGGTCATAGCGGTTGGGTACGCCGTCGTGGTCGCGGTCGCCGCCGCCATGGCGCTCCCAGCGCGCCTCGTCGCGATACCAGCGGCCTTCGCGTTCGCGCCACTGCGGCTGGTTGTAGACGTAGCCGGGCCGCACGGCGATCCAGCTGCCGCCGCGCCATTCGTGGCGGCCGTGGCGCCATTCCCAGCTACCGGGCGCCCAGTTGTAGCCGGGACGCGGACGCGGCACGTTCTCGTAGCGCGGCGGCGGCGGGGCGACGTTGGCGTAGTCGTAGCCCGGCGTGCTGACGCCGATCCAGCCGGCCGGCTGCAGGCGCCAGCCGTCGCGCTCCTGGCGCCATTCGGCGTGGCGGTACTGCTCGCCGCGGCGTTCCGATTCCCAGTGGCCGGCCAGCCAGACGTGGCGGCGGCCGTCCCAATTCCAGTAGCCGGGCGCCCAGACCTGGCCGCGCCGGGCCACGGGGATGCTTTCGAAACGGGCCGGCGGCGGCGCGTCGCGCACGACGATGCTCAGCCCGACCTCGGCGGATGCGACGGCGGGCAGGAAGGCTGCTGCGCTGAGCGCGATCATGGCAGCGGCATAAAAGGTGGGCTTGATCATAGGGTTCTCCGGTGGCTGCGTGGTGTTCACGCTTGCGACAAATATAGCAAGCGGCGCGCGGCGGCGGGACGACTGATTCAAGTGCTTACATCTGACACATTCTCTGCGATGAACTGTGTACGTTGGCGCACAGACTTCGGCGGAGGCTGCTAGCGAGGCGGGTGGCGAGGCGGCGGCGGAGGGTGGTGCTTACTGCTTACTGCTTACTGCTTACTGCTTACTGCTTACTGCGCATGGCGTGCTGCGGGGGGGGGCTGTGGGGCTTCGCCTGTCACTGCGCGGCGCGCGCGGCGCACGGCGGGTGCAGGCGAAGGCGGCGGCTGCCCATCACATCTTGCTCGCGGTGCCGGCGGTGTTCAGCGCGGCCTTTTGTTCATCGGCCAGCGATTGCAGCTTCTGCTCGGTGCTCAGGCGCTTGGCGCTGACCACCACCACTTGCATATTGGCCGGCGCGGCCATGGCGACGGTGGCGACCTTGGCTTGCTGCTGTGGCTGTGGCGCGCTGTCGAGCGCGTAGTTGGCGGCGCATGCCAGGCCCAGGGTGACGACGAACAGGGCTTCGAAATTTTTCAGGACGTTCATTTTGCGGCTCCTAGCGGCGGTGGTGGTGGTCGTGGTGTTGCGATGTATGCACTGTAGCCAAAGCCACTTGGTGCGGCCATCGGATTGCGACGAGACGCCGCTTTGACGGGACGAACTGCATTTTTCGCCGATCAAACGATGACAGCTCGACCATGCCTTTGCGCCTCCCCCCGCAATGCCCGGCACATCGATCACAGCTGCGCGGGGCTTGTATGGCGTCTTTCCTCTCTAAGGTTTTACAAGCGATGGCGGAACGCCGCCGCGCCCGTCGCCGCCTGGCCAATTTGCGCTTCGGCGCGGCGCGCGCGCGCGGCGCGACACTGCGCGCGGTGCCGGCCGCGAGCAAGGGCGCAGACATTGGCACGGGCACGGGGCGAGGCGGCTCTGGCGCGTACGCGGCACGCGCCCGCGCGCCAAAGGCCCGGCTGTGGACGCCGGCCCGGCTGGCCGGCCTGGGCGCCGTCGCGGCGGCGCTGGCCGGCGCCGCGCTGATCGCCGGCCACGCCCGCCATCTGGGCGCGGCCACCGTCAACACGCCGGCCGCCGCCCAGCAGCAGCGCGTGGCCGAGCACTTCCAGGCGGCGCTGCCGGGCGCCGAGTTCGCCGTGCCGCAGCGCGCCGGCATCAGCCTCGGCCTGCAGCCGGCCGGCGCCGTGCTGGTCGCCGCCGGCATGCAGGCCGCGCCGGCCGTGCGGCTGGACCTGTGCGGCCAACTGCGCAATGGCGGCAACGGCGCGCTGCTGCCGCTGCGCCTGGGCTACCGCTTCGACGACGTGCGCCGTTGGGTCGCCCGCAACGAGCAGAGCCGCGCGCCGCTGGCGCTGCGCAACGTGCTGCTGGTGCGCGAACGCGCCGCCGGGTCGGGCCAGCCGGCCATGCCGGAGGTGGAGATCAGCGGCAGGGCCATGGCCGACTTCGCCGATCCGCTAGCCACGCCGCTGCAACTGAACTGGCGCAACGGCCCGGCCAGCACCCGCTGGCTGGGCGACGCCAGCCTGGGCCAGCCCGAGCAGGGCACCAGCGCCCGTGTCGGCCTGCGCCAGCAGGGTTGGCTACTGTGGGGCGGCGACGGTGTCAACAACAGCAACGCGCTGCGCATCGAGCGGCGCGCCAGCGCGCTGTGTCCGCAGGCCGGCGAGCTGGTGCTGCAGATGTATCAGCTGCCCGATGCCGGCGCCGGCGCCGTGTCGGCGCTCCCCGCCAGCGCCTTGGTGACGGCGTTCCCGGCGCGCGGCCAGGCCGTCAGCACCTATCTGACTGCGGGCCAGTACCGCGTGCCGGCCGCGCCGCGCGCGGAACTGGAGGACCAGTCGCTGTTCCAGTCCTTGCAGCAGCGCGGCCTGGTGCGCCTGGCGCCCGGCGGCGCCGTCGAGCTGGCGCCGCGCGACCTGCTGCAGTGGAGCGCCGCCGGCGCCGCCGACCGCGCCGGCGACCTGGCGGCCTGGCGCGCGGTGCCGGTCGACGCCGCCACCCGCAAACTGATCAAGCGCCTGTACCACCAGGCCGACGGCGAGTACGTGCGCCAGCAGGTCGACATCTTCAACGGCGAGCGGCGCCTGCTGGCCTGGCGCGGCCGCGACGGCGCCGTGTCCGGCTGGCGCGCCAGCGTGGTCAGCGGCGGCGTCGACAGCCCCTTGCCGGCCAGCGCGCAGATGCCCGGCGCGGCGACGCGGGTGTTCGCCCAGTTGCCGCAGGGCTGGCAGCCGTGGACGCGGGTGGCGCGCTGGCCGCAGGCGCCGTCGCATCCGGCCGTGCGCCTGACGCTGGAGCTGGCCGGCCCGGCGGCCGGCGGCGAGCAGCAGCGCCTGTTGCTGCTCGGCCGCGCCCGCGCCGCGACGGGCGCGCGCATGCAGGCGCTGGCCGCGTGCTCCGGCCGCGCCTGCGCCGCCGCCGACGACGCCCAGGAGCTGACCCTGACTCTGCTGCCCGGCGCGCGCAGCGTGCAGCTGGACGTCGAGGCGCTGGCCGTCGATACGCCGCAGGACCAAAAGTACCGCCATCTGCGCCTCGCCGCCGGCCGCCTGCTCTGGCAGCAGCTGCCCGACAGCGCGACCGCCGCCGGCCCGGCCGCCCTGGCGCCGTCCACAGTGCTGCTGCAGGACCGCAACGGCACGCTGCTGTGGGCCGACGGCGCGCCGACCCAGCCGGCGTTGGACGCCGGCCTGGCCACGCTGCTTGGCGTCGGCCCGGAGCACGCCAGCGGCGTGGCCGGCATGCTGGCGCGGTTGCCGTCCGCCTCGGGTGGCCCGCTGGCCGGCCGCCTGACGCTGGACCTGCCGCTGCAAACGCTGAGCCAGCGCGTGCTCGACTGCGTCGGCATGCGGCGCGGCCGCTGGGACGGCGCCGCCTGCGTCGGCGGCCAGGCCGCGCCGGAGCGGCGCCACGCCGGCCTGGTCATCCTCGACACCGAGACCGGCGACGTGCTGGCGGCGGCCGGCGCCGGCACCGGCGCCGTCACCGGCGCCAACTGGGCCGAGGTGCGCGACTTCGACCGCAGCAACCCGGCGCGCAGCCCGCTGCGTCTGCCGGCGCTGCAGCACGACGGCGGCGCCCACCAGAGCCCCGGCTCGACCTTCAAGGTGGTCAGCGCGCTGGGCCTGGAGCTGGCCGCCGTCGGCGACCCGCAGCTCGACGGCCTGCTCGGCGGCCTGCCGCTGGCGGCCATCAACCGCATCGCGCAGCAGCGCGGCTTCGCCTTCCAGACCGACGCCGCCACCTATCCGCTCGACCCGCGCCGCCTGCAACTGGCCCACATCACCAACTACAAGGAGCAGAGCCTGGACCGGCGCGCCCAGGACGGCAAGCTGGGCCTGGCGCAGGCGCTGACCTACAGCCTCAACACCTGGTTCGCCTGGTCCAGCGAGTTGAGCGACCGCAGCCTGTTCGGCCGGCCCGACGGCGGCGCGCCCGACCTGCAGGCGCTCGACGCCGGCGCCCTCGACAGCGTGCGGCCGATCCTGGCGGCGGCGCACCGGCTCGGCTTCGAGCAGGCGCTGCGCCTGGACGGCGGCCTGCTGCCGGCCGACTACCGCTGGTCGGCCTGGGACGCGCTGCAAACCACGCCGGCCCACATCGACCCGATCCACAGCCGCCACGAGCTGCGCCAGATGGCCATCGGCCTGCGCATGCAGGCCACGCCGCTGCAAATGGCGCTGGCGGCCGGCGCCGTCGGCCAGGGCAGGGTGGTGGCGCCGCGCCTGCTGCTGGCGCTCGACGGCCGCGCCAGCAAGGCGCCGTTGATGGCGCCGCTGGGCATCCGCCTCGACCGCATCCGCGCCGGCATGAAGGGCGTGGTCGACGTCGGCACCGGCGCCGGCGCCTTTGCCGGCCCGGCGCTGGCCGAGCTGCGCCATGGCTTGTACGGCAAGACCGGCACCGCGCCCACCGGCGAGGGCACCGCCACGGTGTGGTTCACCGGCTGGCTGGAGCCGGGCAGCCTGCCCGGCCAAACCCACCGGCTGGCGCTGGCCGCCTTCGTCAGCCATTCGGAGGCCAGCGGCGGCGAGCACGCCGCGCCGATGCTGGCGGCGCTGTTGACGACGCTGGTCAAACCGAGGCCGATGCAGATCCAAGCGCGGAGCCAAGCACAGAGCCAAGCACAGAGCCAAGAACAGAGAGTGAAATAGCCTTGTTAAGGACGTAATGAAGAGAGAAGATTTGTGGCATGATTTTGAGGCGTCCGTCGGTGGTTGTTCGTCCCGTAACGACCCGGCGCGCCTAGAACGACAGGACCTTATGCGTTTGCCAGGAACCCGCTACCAGGAGCACGGCTGGGAACAAGTGCGCAAGCTGCTCGGACGCTGCTCGGTGCAGGCCTTCCGGCAGTTCAGCGCGGAGCAGGTTCTCTGCCCGCCGGGAGCGCAGGGCACGCTACTGGAGCGCTACACCGAGGCGGTGGCGGCGGCGCTGCGCGCGGCCGACAAGACGGCGCGCGCCGAGGCGCACGGCAACAGCTACGGCGACAGCGTCAGCGAGCTGGCCCTCAGCCTGCTGTTCGAGCTGCAGGCGCAGGCCGGCTTTTGGGCCGCGCTGCTGGCCGCCATCGCCGCCGAGCATGGACGCGGCGGCGCCTTCTGGCACGAGGCGGCGGCCGACGGCATCCTGCGCAAAAAATTCAACGACATGTACGCCGGCCTGCGCGACAAGGTCGACGCCGACAACTACAGCGTCAGCACCGGCCGGCCCTGCTCGCCGAACAAGATCTACACCTACCGCATGCTCGACACCGCCTACCGCGAGGTCGAGCGCCTGTTCGCCGGCTGGCAGCAGCACCAGCAGCAGGTCGGCGAGATCCTCGGCCGGCCGCTGGCCGGCGCGCCCATCGAGGCGCGGCAGATGAAGTCCATCGCCGGCTGCAAGGCCGAGTGGATCATCCGCTGGAGCGAAACGCTGGAGCGCTACGACGGCGCGCCCGGCCCGCTGCACACCCGCTCGAAGCGCTTCGCCAGCCTGAAGAACAGCCCGGAGAAGATCGCCGCCATGCTGGCCGAGATCGGCGACTACGAGGAGCTGTCGTCGAACATGGACAGCGCCGACGCCTGGCAGGGCAACGGCGACTCCGGCGCCGCCGCGCTGTGGCTGGAGGACTACTGGCGCGTGGTCGGCGAGTCCGAGGCCGCCGAGCATGCCGGCGGCGCCTTCGCCGACACGCCGGACCGCATCCTGCCGCCGACGGACGACGAACTGGCCGCCGACACCGACACGGACACCGACGCCGATACCGATACCGATACAGCTGATAACGCCGACGCCGATGATGCGGCCTTGCTGGTGCGCGAGCAGCTGGTGGCAGACGGTCTTTCCCTGCCCCCCCGCTACTTGGAACAGGCGCGGTTGGCACAGGACGGCGGCAGCTGGACCCTGCGGATATTGAGCCAGGACTCGCTGCCGATCCGGCTGGCGGTCTATCATAAGCTGCTGGGACCGGACGACGCGACCTACCCGGACGAGTGGTTGGACCCGGCCACCGGCGCGCTGCCGACCTTGCAACAACTGGCGGCGCTGGACCAGATCTCAATGCCGACGCTGCGCAAGCGGCGCAATGAAGCGATAGACCGGCTGCATGCGGCCCACGATGTGAGCCATAACCTGAACCACAACGCGGGCCATGATGTAAGCCACCAAGCGGCCCCCCGCGCGGAGGCGCAATGAAGGAGAACCAAGTGGATGCGACATCGATGGACGCCAAGCTGCGCGAACGGCTGCTGCTGGCGCGCGCCGTCCCCGGCGACCGCCTGATCCTGGCCGACGCCACGCTGCTGGCCGCGCTCGACGGCGGCCGCGCGTTGACGCCGGCCGAGCGCGCCGCGCTGCAGCAGTCGCCGCTGACGCTGCGGCGCTTCAAACAGCTGGCGCTGGAGCGGCGCGCCTCGGCAATGGGCGCGCCGGCGGGGAATCGCCCCACGGCCGGAAAACATGCCATGGTCGAACCGCGCGGCATGGTCGAACAGCACGCCATGGCCGGGGCATCCGCAACAACGGATGAGCCTGCCGGAGGCACCACCCCGGGCGGCTGGCCCGCCCCGGCGGCGGCCAACGACGCCTCGTGGCGCGGCAGCGGCGGCATGCTGCGCGCCGCCGCAGGCGTGGCCGCGCTGGAGCACATGTCCACCGACGACCAATATTGGACGCTGCACTTCCTGCCCAACGGCGCAGGGCAGGGCTGGCAGGTGGTCCTCAAGCTGGCCGCCGAAGCGCCGTTCGCGCCGCAACTGCTGCGCGAGCGGCCGCTGCTGCGGGTGCTCGACGGCGCCGGCGCCATCGTGCTGCAAGGCGTGCTCGACGCCGACGGCGAGTGCGAATGCGCCTGGCCCTTCGCCGCCGCGCCGGCGCCGCACTTCCACCAGCACGGCGCCGGCTTCGTGGTCGAACCGGCGGCGCCCTAAGTCATGGCCTTGTTCAAACGACGCCGCCGCGCAGCCACCGACACCGCCGGCCTGGGCGGCGTCGTCATCGCCATGCGCCTGGAGGACGGCGATGTCGCGCCGGCCGACTGCCGCGTGGTGGCCTTCAACGCCGCCGGCTACGCCCGCCGCCTGCCCGCCGGCCGCGTCGCGCGCGGCGACGGCGAGACCGTGTATTGCTACCATCCCGGCCCCTACCACGTCGAGCTGACGCCGTTCGCCGCCGCGCCCGAACTGGGCCTGCGGCTGCAATTCGTCGTCGACGCGGCCGACCCGCGCGTGGCGCAGCAGCGCTTCGACCTGCTGCTGCACAGCGAGGCCGGGCCGCAACTGGGCCTGGCCGAGTTCGGCGCATCCATCGAGCAGGCGCTGCAACTGGCGCTGCGCCAGGGCGGGCTGGACCTGCCGCCCTGCACCGCGCTCGAGGAGTGGCACGGTTTCCGCGCCGGCCTCAACCAACTGCTCTACACCCGCTTCGGCGTGACGGTGGACGACTGCTTCCCGGTCGACCTGGGCGAGCGGATCGACTTCGCCGCCACCCTGCGCGCGCGCGCCGAGCGCCTGGCCGAGCGCGCGCCAGTCGCTGCAGCGGCAGCCATAACGCCGCCGAGCAGCGGCACGAACGCCGTCAGCCCAACCGAAGCCCGCAGCGCCGAACAGGGGGCAGACCCTCGCGGGTCTGACCCCAGCCCTTCGCCTTGGGGTTCCTCGAACGACCACGCGGCAAGCGACGACGCCAAAGCCCTGCGCCGCCTCTTCCTCGAACTGCCGCCCGCCACCAGAGCGCTGCGCCTGCTTGCGCTGCCGCCCGGCCAAGCGCTGTTCCAGGCGCACCAGCAGCTGTTGCAGCGCCTTGCGTTGAGCAGCCTGTCGGTCTCCACCATGCCCTCGCTGGCTTGGGCCGCGCCCGACCGCCCGCTGGACCTGGCGCAGCAGCGCCGCCGCGTCAACCACGCCGTCGCCGCCGTGCGTGCGCTCGACGAGGCCTGGGCCTTGCTGGCCCGCCTGCACCTCTCCACAGCGGATCAACTTCCCGCGATGCTCGACGAGGCCGACCGCATCGTCGCCAATCTCGACCACCACCTCGCGCTGCGCCGCGCCCCGTTCGCGCCAACCGAACAGGAGTGCGACGAGGCGCCCGCGCACCCGCGCGACGCAACGGTCGCTCCCGCTGCACGCAAGGAACCATCGTTATGACGCACCAGCCAAGCACCCCGGCCGACGCCGCCAAGGCCAACCACACCTTCGCGCCCGACGTCGCGCAAATGAGCGCCCGCCCCAGCGTGCCGGTCAGCGCCGACTGCCGCTGCATGCTGGCCGACGGCCGCGTGTTGACCATCACCGCCAGCCGCCGCCCGCGCGCCAACCGGGCCGACGTCAAGTGCGCGCTGCACGGCGCGCCGGCGCTGGCCGAACGGGTGCAGGAAGTGGTGCGCCTGGCGCGCCACACCGAGGCCCGCTTCGACAGCCGCGACCAGGTCGTGCTGAGCATGGACCTGCTGCCCGCCGCCGGCGAGCGCGGTTGGGAGTTGGCCGCCGTGCTGGCCGACCGCATGGTGCGCGGCGAGTACCGCAGCGGCGCCAACGAGCTGTACGCGCAAGGCTGGTCGGACGCCTGGCATTTGGGCCGGGTGAGCGGCCGCTCGTCGTTGGCCATCGCCTCGCTGCGCCGCCATCTCGCCGCACAGGCGGTCGCCGCGCCGGCTGCGGCAACTGGCTCCCCTACAGCCGCCGCAGGCGAACCAGCCAGCATCGGCATCATCGCCGGCGGCGACGGCGACAGCGACGGCGCCGCCGAAACCGACGCCATCGCTGCGCTGCCCGCCGTGCTGCGCATCGACCACCTCGGCGCCTTGAGCGGCCACAGCGACCCCGCCTCGGCCGTCTCCACCGCGCGCGCCTGGTTCCCGCTGCACAGCGGCGGCGTCAACGACGCCTTGGGCTGGGTCGACGTCAGCGTCTACCCGATAGTCGCCAGCGGCGGCGACGAAGAGGATACAATCGCCGCGCCGGGGCTCGACGCCAGCAGCCAGCTGGCGCTGCGCCAGGCGCTGGTCGGCGCGCGCCACTTCGACGGCCGTGGCCTGGGCCGCTGGCGCACCGTGGTGCGCTTCGGCCAGCCCCGCTTCGAGGGCAACTCCTACCAACTGGCGCTGGTCATGGCCGACCGCCTGGCGCGCGGCCGCGAGTTCGTGCCGCGCGGCCGGCTGATTGCCAGCGGCTGCTCCAGCGCTTGGCACGCCGGCCGGGTCGAGACGGTGGAAGGACTGGAGGCCAAGACGGCGCTGATTCTGCGCCAGGTGGTGGAGGGCGACCGGGTGTTGCTGCCCAAGGAATGGCAGGCCGGCTTGCCGGCCGGCTTCGCCGCCGCCGTCAAGGGACGCGGCGCCAGCGTCGCCTGTATCGAACGAATCGGCGTGATCTGAATCGTGCGCAAGAATGAATGCGGCACGCCCCTGCTAAAATCGGTGTCTGGCGGGGCGCGGCCAGTGGATGAATCAAGTTAGGAGTCTGACATGTTCCAAATGTTTGGTTTTGGCGGCGTTAAATGCCCGCGTTGCGAGCACAAGAACGACGACCAGTCGGGCTACTGCAATCACTGCGGTCTCACCTTGGGCGCCACGCGCAACGAGCCGGTGCTGCGCGACAACCGCTGGATTCCCGCCGACGACGAGCTGGCCGTCTACTTCGGCGTGCGCGAGCTGTCCGGCATCTTCACCAAAACGCTGCGCGTGCCGGCCACCGCCCGCGCCTACATCCTGCAGGCCGACAAGGCCACCGAGGTGCCGCAGGGCGAGTACGAGATCGAGGGCTTCTTCACCCGCCTGAACCACTTGCTGCGCAGCCAGCACGCCGAAATCCTGATCACCCGCAGCACGCCGCTGCCGGCCGAGTTCGCCTTCGACGACCTGCAGACCGCCGAACACCTGAAGATCTCGGCGCGCTTCAGCGTCGGCCTCAAGGTGGAGAACGTGGCCGCCTTCGCCCAGCACTTCATGACCGTGCCCGGCTCGGTCACCACGCGGCACCTGCACGACCTGCTGGCGCCGTCGGTGCGCCAGCTGGCGTCGGAATTCGTCGGTGCCCGCTCGATGCGCGACATGGCCCACAACGCCGAACTGCGCGCCCAGCTCGACGAGCGCCTGCAAAACGCCCTCAAGCTGCGCCTGGCCGAATACGGCCTGGCGGTGAGCCAGGTGGAGACGGCGGCGCTGCGCCACGACAAGTTCGACCACAACCGCGAGCGCATCGGCACCTTGTGGCTGGTGGCCGACGAGCGCCACGTCCAGCTGGAGCACGTTAAACAGCTCGACCAGATCTACGACGAGGAGGAGTGGCAGGCCATCTGGCGCGAGGAGCAGAAGCAGCGCAGCGAGTTGCGCCGCGCCGAGCTGCGCCAGGACGCCAGCGTGCGGAAGGCCGAACTGGCGCTGCAGGAGGCCGAGCGGGTGCAGGCGCTGCGCGCGCGCGAGGTGGACCTGTACGGCCGCATCATCGAATCGAAGACGCGCAAGGTGGCGCTGGAGCGCGGCGCCGGCACCACGCTGGCCGAGCTGGAACACGAGCTGGCGCGCAACAAGGCGCACCGCGTCGGCGACACGGCCGACTGGGAGCACGTGCGCCAGCTGGCGCAGATCAAGATGCGCACCGAGCTGGAAGTGACCCAGCAGGCCGCCGCCCAGGAGCGCCAACTGGCGCAGCAGAACTTCAGCCAGCAGCTGCGCCAGCAGGCGATCCAGAACCAGATCGCCCAGGCCCTGCTGATCGAGGACGAGTCGCGCCGCCGCGCCGAACTGGCGCGCCTGCGCCAGCGCGAGGACGAGGAGGGCAAGCGCCAGGCGCAGATGGAGGCCGAACAGCACGTCGCCCACTTCCAGGGCCTGGCGCTGGCCAACGCCGCGCGCCGCCGCGAGGCCGAGCGGGTGCAGGAGTGGGAGGACCAGCTGGCCCTGGCGCGCCAACGCGAGCTGTTGCGCGGCGACGCCGTCAAGGACGCCGCCAACACCGTGCAGGTGGCCGAGATCAACGACAAGATCGAGCAGCTGCGCCGCAGCGGCGCCCAGGCCGACGCCGTCGCCCAGTACGAGAAGCTGCTGCGCACCATCGAGGCCGACGGCATCCACGCGCGGCAGATCCAGGCCAACGCCAAGCAGGCCATGCTCGACCAGCTGGCCGTCGACGAGCAGCGCCAGATGTTGGCGCAGAAGGAGCACGAGGCGCAGTGGCAGCGCGAGCTGAAGGCGCGCGAGCACGAGCGCGACGAGCGCTTCGCCCGCTGGAAGGGCGACTACGACCTGCTGCTGGCCCAGCAGCAGCACGAGATTCAGCGCATCGGCGCCATCGGCGCGCTGAGCGACAGCGGCAAGGTGGCCACCGCCGCCGCGCCCAACGCCGCCGCGCTGACGCAGATCATGAAGCTGCAGATCCAGGGCGGCATGAGCGCCGAGCAGATCCAGGCGCTGGCCCAGGTGGTCGCCGCCGAACACGGCGTCACGCCGCAGGAGGCGGCCCGCCAGGCGCAGGAGCGGGTGCTGGAGGAGCGCGCCCTGCGCGAGGCCGACATGGACAAGGACCGCCGCCACCAGCTCGACCTGCTCAATCTGCAGATCAGCGCCGGCGCCAACGCGCTGAACACGCAGAGCCAGCTGGGCATCGGCGTGGCGCAGGCGCAGGGCGGCGGCGCGATCCACCACCACCACGCCGTGCAAGCACCGGCACTGGCGGCGCACCTGGTGCCCGAGCTGCCCAAGTATTGCAGCAACGGCCACCCGACGCGGCCCGGCCACCCCTTCGACAAATTCTGCGCCGAATGCGGCGTGCCGCTACAACCCTGATGGAATCGGCCCGACACGATTAGATGATGCAAACAGCAAGAGACAAGATCCGCGAACTGCGCGCCTTGCACGACGACGGCCTGCTGAGCTTGCAAGAGTTCGACCGCCGCAAAAACGCCATCCTCGACGCCGAGTATTCGCCGCCGGGCGGCGCCGCTGCGGCCACTGCCGGCGCCTCGGCGCCGCCGGCCGCGCGCCAGGGCACCGAGCTGGGGCTGATGTCGGGCCAGGAGATCGGCCCGCAGAACCGCCGCTACCGGCTCGAACGCCTGATCGGCATGGGCGGCATGGGCCAGGTGTGGCAGGCCACCGACCTGGCCACCCACGCCGAGCTGGGCCACAGCGACATGGTGGCCTTGAAGATCCTGCCGCCGCAGCTGACGCAAAGCGCCACCCACGCCAAGCTGCTGATCGAGGAGGCGACCCAGGCGCGCAAGCTGGCGCACGAGAACATCGTCCGCGTCTACGAATGGGCGCAGGACCCGGCCACGGCCAGCTACTTCATCATCATGGAATACCTGGAGGGCGAGGACCTGGACGCCTTCCTCGCCCGCGAGGGCGTGCTGCCGCTCGAACGCATCTGCGAGTTGGTCGAGCCGGTGGCGCACGCGCTGCAATACGCTTGGGACAAGCACAAGCTGGTGCACCGCGACATCAAGCCGGGCAACGTCTTCCTGACCAAGCGCGGCGAGATCAAGCTGCTCGATTTCGGCATCGCCTCGCGCGCGCGCAGCGCCGGCAGCAGCCTCGGGCTGCAGACGCCCAACGCCGGCACCGCCGGCTACCGCGCGCCGGAGGCCGGCACCCACGCGCGCCAGCCCAGCCCACGGCTCGACGTGTACGCCGTCGCCGTGATGGTCTACCAGATGCTGGAGGGCCGCCTGCCCTTCGACGACGTGCGCACGGCCGACATCCACCCCTCGGCGCCGGCCTCGCTGAACCTGCGCCAGTGGCAGGTGCTGCAAAGCGGCTTCGCCTACGCCCAGGAGCGCCGGCCCGCCACCGTGGCCGAGCTGTTGGACGGCCTGCGCCGCGCCGCCGGGCCGAACGAGCAGGAGCTGGCCGAGCAGGCCGCCGAGGCCGAGCGCGCGCGCCTGGCCGAACAGCAGCGCAGGAAGGAAGAAGCGGAGCAGGCCGCGCTGGCCGAACAGGCCCGCGCCGTCGAGCAGAAGCGCCAGGCCGAACTGAACGCGCGCAAGCTGGCCGAGGCGCAGGCCGCCGCCCAGGCGGCGGCGCAGGCGGCGGCGATCGAAAAGGTCAAGCTCGACAAGCAGCGCCGCGAGCTCGAGGCCAGGCAGCGCGCCGAGGCCGAGGAGTCAGCCAAGATCCGCAAGCAGCAGCTGCGCGAGCAGTTGCAGGCGCGCCGCGAGGCCGACGCCAAGGAGGCGCGCGAGGCCAAGGAGGAGCAGCAGCGCAAGATCAACCAGTTGAAGGCGGAGGCGGCCTACCGCACCGAGCAGGAGCGCCACCGCAAGCAGCTGGCCGCGCGCAACGCCGCCGAACTGGCGGCGCTGATGCCCACCTCGGCCAGCCCCGTCGCCGACCCCAGCGGCGTGCTGCGCGACCGCTTCCTCGACGGCGCCGGCAGCGGCCCCGAGCTGGTGCTGATCCCCACCGGGCGCTTCCAAATGGGCTCGCCGGAGCACGAGCAGGCCGTCGCCATCAAGGCCGGCGCGCAGAAGAGCTGGCTGGAGCGCGAAACGCCGCAGCACTGGGTCGGCATCGAACAGCCGTTCGCGCTGGGCCGCCACCCGGTCACGGTGGGGCAGTGGAAGCAGTTCGTCCGCGCCACCGGCTGGGAGTCGCTGTCGGACACCGACTGGCGCGCGCCCGGCTTCGCGCAGAGCGACGAGCATCCGGTGGTCGGCGTCAGCTGGAACGACGCCCAGCTGTACCTGCGCTGGCTGTCCGAGCGCACCGGCCAGCTGTACCGCCTGCCCAGCGAGGCCGAGTGGGAGTACGCCTGCCGCGCCGGCACCCGCACCGCCTTCAGCTTCGGCGACGAGATCAGCACCGAGCGCGCCAACTACGACGGCCACTACACCTACAACGGCAGCCCGCGCGGCCAGTACGTGCAGGGCACCAGCAAGGTGGGCAGCTACGCGCCCAACCCCTGGGGCCTGTTCGACATGCACGGCAACGTGTGGGAGTGGGTGCAGGACGTGGTGCACGAGAACTACCAGGGCGCGCCGCTCGACGGCCGCCCTTGGGAGGAGGGCGGCGACAGCGTGCGGCGCGCGCTGCGCGGCGGCGCCTGGCTGTACAACCCGCGCTATCTGCGCTCGGCGGTGCGCAACGGCTTCTCGGCCGTGCTGGCCAACGACATCGTCGGCTTCCGCGTCGCCCGCAAGCTGGTCTAGCCGGCGCGCCAGCGGCTAGCAAACCACAGGCAGAGAGCCAGGGTCAGACCCTTAGGGTCTGACCCTCGATTTTCGGCGGTGGGTTTTCTGAACTTAGCTGCATTCGGGGCAGACCCCGGCGGGGCCAGACCCGATGGGAGCGGGGTGAACGGCTGCGTCTGGACGCAGCCAACCATCCTACTTCTTGGCGCGTGCCACCGCCGGCGCCTTGGCCGCCGTCATCTCGATCTCCACCAGGCCGCCCGGCATCGGCAGCGCGGCCACCTGCAAGGCCGTGCGCACCGGCTTGTTCGGCTGCGCCGCGCTGCCGAAGTACTGCCCATACGCCGCGTTCAGGCCGGCGAAATCCATCTTGCCGTCCAGCGCCGGGTCGCCCGCCATGAAGACGTTGACCTTGACCACGTCGGCCAGGGTCAAGCCCTCGGCCGCCAGCAGCTTCTCGAACTTCTTCAGGATCGACAGCGTCTGCGTGTTGGTGTTGCCGTAGGCTTCGATGCTGCCCTTGGGCGCGTCCGGATTGGCCACGTCGGCCAGATTGCCGCTGAAGAAGACCAGCCGACTGCCGGCCGGCACGCTCACCGTTGTCGAGATCGGGAAGCTCGAGCCGGGGATGCCGGTGCGCTTGATCTCCTCCGCCTGCGCGGACGGTGCGGCGTGTAGCAGGGCCAGACCCAGGCCCAGCGTCAGGCCGCGTTTGCATTGCTGGAGGCTGAAGAATTCGGGGAAAGCTCGCATCGTGTGGGTCCTCTTCGGTTGGAAAAATGGTGGCGGCAAATAGACGCGCGCCGCCGTGCGGCCCGCGCCTGCCACAGCCGACGCAATATGCATGCCACCCGTTTGCCATCCGACAAGCTTGCCTGCCGCCGGGCGGGCGGGGGCAACTGCGGCAGTCATCGCGGCGCGCCGCACCAAAATGCTGAGTCCGCCCGCACCGTTTTAGGCCGCGCCGTCCGCGCGCGCGCCACGGCCAAGCCGCGCCTCGGCACAATGGGAGATTGGCGAAGTGGCGCGAAACGGTGTAAATTGACGATTCACTTATATTGCACGCAAGGAATACCATGTCGATCAAAGTCATCCGCGACCAGTCTCTGCCCATGCGCCACGTCGCACATATCCGCAACCACCTGATTTCCGTTGACGAAGGCGTGGACGTCGGCGGCAGCGAGGCAGGCCCGACCCCGCACGACCTGTACGACGCCGCGCTGAGCGCCTGCAAGGCGCTGACCCTGGTCTGGTACGCCAAGCGCAAAGGCATCCCGCTCGAAGACGTCGAAGTGAGCATGGAGCGCGACGCCAGCGAGGAGCGCCACGGCACCTACCGCCTGGCCGCCACCCTGCACCTGGGCGGCCCGCTGACCGACGCCCAGCGCCAGGAGCTGCTGGCCGTGGCCGACAAATGCCCGGTCCACAAACTGATGACCAGCGTGACCACCGAAGTGAGCACCGTGCTGGGAGAGCCGAAATGAGCATCGCCAGCGTGTTGAAGGGCCACGACAAGGACCTCGGCGGCGGCTTCGTCGTGCGGCGCTATTTGCCGTCGGCGCTCAAGCAGGCGGTCGGCCCCTTCATCTTCTTCGACCACTTCGGCCCGGTCGACGTGCCGGCCGACGCCAACCACGACGTGCGGCCGCACCCGCACATCGGCCTGGCTACCGTGACCTATCTGTTCGAAGGCGCGATCGACCACCGCGACAGCATCGGCTCGGTGCAGCGCATCGAACCGGGCGCGATCAACTGGATGACCGCCGGGCGCGGCATCGTCCACTCCGAGCGCACGCCCAAGGATCTGGTCGGCGTGCCGCACCGCACCCACGGCCTGCAGCTGTGGGCCGCGCTGCCCGCCGCGCACGAGGAGGACGAGCCGAACTTCGTCCACACGCCGGCGGCCGACATCCCCGTCTTCAGCGTCGACGGCGCGCGCGTCAAGGTGTTGATCGGCACCGCCTTCGGCAAGACCTCGCCGGTGGCCACCTACAGCCAGACCCTGTATCTGGACGTGACGCTGCAGGCCGGCCAGGAGCTGGGCCTGGCCAGCCTGCCCGAGGAGGCGGCGATCTACCCGATCAGCGGCGAGCTGGAGATCGACGGCGTGCCGCTGGCGCTGCACACCATGGCGCTGCTCGACACGCGCAGCGCGCAGCTGGTGCGCGCCGCCAGCGCCGCGCAGTTCATGGTGATCGGCGGCGAGCCGCTCGACGGCCACCGCTTCCTGTTCTGGAACTTCGTCTCCTCGCGCAAGGAGCGCGTGGTGCAGGCCGGCGAGGACTGGACCGCGCAGCGCTTCGCCGCCGTGCCGGGCGAGACCGAGTGGATACCGCTGCCGCCGAAGGTCGGCAAGTAAACCAAGCTTCTCGACGAGTCTGGTCCCGGTCGGGAATGGTGAATTCCTGGCGACAAAGGCCTAGTACGGTGTGGTAGACGAGACTGGATAATTAGGCAACTAGATTGGCGATTGCGTTGCCACAGGCCCCGAGGAAATCCAGGCTACCTTCCGACTCAACTTTGCCAATCGGGAATTTCGTATTGGTTGACGGATCTATGTCGGCTTCGTGGACAATGGCATTTCTGCGGTCGGCGATAAGTTTCAGCCTCGTTCTTACTGCTGCGTCTGGCATGCCAAGTGACGCGGCGATCTTTTGCCATTTCTGCGATTCGTCCCAAATGTAGCTGAGGCCGTCTGCTATCTTGGCGGGGTCCTGAAAGGAAACGACCTTGAACTTTCGAAAAAGGGCCTGTTCGAACACGTGTTCCTTGGGAGGAATGGTGGCCTGGACCATTTCGGTATGTACCTGCATCGAGATGGGTTCCGACAGGTATTTTCCTGTCCGAGGGCGGACACCCATAAAGGACTGGACCATACCAATCCGCACGAGATCATGCATCAACTTGTCGAACGCGCTGACCGCGTAGACGAGCTGCGAACGTAGCAGGTCGTCGAATTGCTGCGGGATCGCGACTGTGGCGACTAGGTAGTCGTAGAGCACGGAAATTTCCCGCGCCTGCGCTATGTTTGAATTAAATAGGGTCAGCGAATTACGCATTTTCCATCAGGGATGTAATTTTTTCTGCCATACCGAGAAACTGCTCCGCGAACAGACGCCTCTTTTCTTGCATGTCGGCTAGAACAGGTCCCGTTTCTCCTATCTCACGGTCGGTCAGTTCGAACACCGGCACGCCTGCCTGCTGCGACTTTGGCAGCAGCCCCTGGAAATCCGGGACCTCAGCCAAACAGTATTGTGCCGCGATAAAATCAGGCCGGTATTGTTCTGCCGTATAGACCATCCCGCTCTTGGCCATTGCTGAAAAGAAGTCGCCGCTGAGTTTTTCCTTGATTTCGACGATGTTGTCGCGATACGGTCTTGCCGCTTTTCCGTTGCGGATGTTGAAGCGCTGGATAATGCTGCCGCAGAATTTTGGAACCCCTTCGAGCAAGGGGTAAGCGGAATCGGCAAAAAGGGACACGGCGTTTTTCTTCCAGTCCACCCAGCGCGGGAGCGCCACTTGGAGCGTATTCAGCGCCATGATCGAGAACGGGTCGGGGTTGGTGGGGACAAGGAACGCGTGGGCGGACAGGAACAGGTTTTGGTTCACCGAGCTCAGGCTCGGATTGAGATCGATAATCGTGTAGTCGATGGAGTACTTTTCCTCCGTCAGACGTAGCAACTCGGAAAAGGCGCCGGGAAGATTCTGTAGCGTGGAAATGGCATTGTTCGACGTCTGCGCGAACGTGAGCGCGGCGTCGTACTCCGACAGGTTGGCATGGCCGGCGAGGAGGTACATTGAGGGTGCCCGCTGCGGGCTGAAGCAGTTGACCGCACTGATGGGTACCGGCTTCCCTTGGAATGCCGGAGCGACCCCGTCCTTGATGTTTTGGAGCCTGGTTCCGTCATCGAGATAGTACTTCTCGAAATCGTCGCCCAGCACGAGGCTCGAAAGATTGCACTGGCTGTCGGCATCGACCAGCAGAACTTTGTGCCCTTTGGAAAGCATCCAGCCGAGGTTGAAAACGGTGGTCGTCTTGCTTACGCCCCCCTTATGGTTGAATACGACGAGCCTCTTAGCCATGGTTTCTCTCTGTTAGTTACTGCGCGCTCCAGGTCGATCACGTTTTTTCGGTCGCGGCCAGGCGACTGTATCACATCTCCCAGCGGCCAATTCTTGTTCCACGATGCGGGCCAACTTGCTGCTCGCGGTTGGTGCCGGTGAAATAGCTGCGGTCCCGCCGCCTTGCACGCGGCAGGAGCAGGGGATACGCTCGACGAACGACCGCCCGCTTATTTCTTGGGTTTGCTCACCTGCCTTTTTGCGTCATGGTACTGCCACAGCACGTTGAGGATTTTCCATTCGTTGCCGGCGGTCTTGTACAGGTGCATATGGTCGATCCACTCGTCCGCCGTCAACTTGACCGACGCCACCCGGTTGTCGATATCCAAGATCTTGATCTCGACCCGGGGGGATGGCGGGAACTTGTTGCCGTCCTTGTTGTACGTCCTGGCCACCTTCACCATCGTCTCGTAGTCGGTCTTCATGATGAATTCCGAGCCGTCCTCCGCCTGCCAGTAGGTGCGTTTGGCGAGTTCCTTGTCCAAGCCGCGCCGCATCATTTCCGGATCGGCTTTGTGCTGCGATTCAATGTAATCGAGCACGGCCCGTTCCACCGCTTGGCGGTCGGACGGGCTGTCGGCAAAGGCGGAAAAGGGCAGCAGCGCTGCGATGAAAAAAGTCAAGAATCGATGCATGAATCGTCCTCAGGTAGACCAATGTGTGACTGCGGGGCGAGTATTCGTGACATTTTCTTGATGCCGAACACTTAATTTTGACTGTATCACATCTTCCTGAGACCAATTCCGCTACTTGGCGCCGAATCATTCACCACCGCCCGTCCATGCTCAATCTAGAAAGAACTCCAGCCCGCGCGACAGGGCCGGGAACAGCGCGGAACCATGGTTCTCGCGCGGCAGCTCGATAAAGCGCACACGCTCCAGGCCCAGCGCCTGCTTCCGCGCCTCCAGCTGGGTGGCTAGATCGCGCGCCTCGTCCACCATCCGCTTTTGCGCCAGCACGGTGCCGCGCTCGCCGGCCTTGGCGGACGGCGGCGCGGTCGCTTGCTCCAGCTCGCCCACGGTGAGCAACAGTTGCGGCTGGTGTTGGCGCGACCCCGCCAGGCCCGGCACCTCGCTCAGCACGTGGCGTTCGGCGAACCAGATCGACGGGCTGGCGGCGACATAGGTCTGGAACGCCGCCGGCCGGGTGAACAAGGTGTGCAGTGTGAACAGGCCGCCATACGAATGGCCGAACAGGGCCTGCCGTTGCGTATCGATGGGCGTGCTGGCCTGTATCAAGGGCTTCAGTTCCTGTTCGATGAAGTCGAGGAAGAGATCGGCGCCACCCTCACCCGCGCCGGCCTTGCCGGCCGCCGGCGGCGTGTAGTCGCGGGCGCGGGCGGGCTCGTCGTAGTCCTCGGCGCCGGCGTAGCCGATGCCGACCACCACCGGCGCATGCAGTCCGGTCACCTTGCTGCGGCGCGCCACCGTGCGCGCCATCAGGGCCGCGCTGGGGAAGGCGGCGTTGCCGTCGAGGACGTAGATGACCGGATGGCCGGCCGGCGGTGGCGCCGTGTCCGGCACGCTGAGGAATATGCGGTAGTGCTGGCCGGTGCGCGCCGACGTCAGGTCCAGCTGCCGCGCCTGCGGCAAGCCGGCCGCCCGCCAGACGACGGCGGGCGTCACCGCCGCCGCCGTCGCCACCGTCGCCGTCGCGCCCGTGGCCGACGTGGCGCAGGCGGGCAGCCAGGCGCAGGCCAGCAGGGCGGCCGCGCCGCCGAGAGCCAGGCGGCGCATCACAGGTCCACCGAGGCCGACAGTTTATAGATGCGGCCCGCGCCCTGCGTCACATAGCCGTCGTTGAAGGAGCCGGCCCAGTAGCTCCTGTTGGCGACGTTCTCGACGTTGGCGCGCAGTTGCAGCGTGTGCGCCAGCCAGCGCACGCTGTGGCGCGCGCCCAGGTCGACGCGGGTCCAGCTGCCGATCTGCTGCGTGTTGCTGCTGTTGACGTACTGGCTGCCGGTGTAGACCAGGCGGGCGTTCAGGCTCAGGCCGTTGGCGCCGGGCACGCTCCAGTCGCCGCCGAGGTTGGCCTTCCACTTCGGCGTGCCGTAGATGGTCTTGCCGGTCAGGGCGGCGCTGGAGGCGTGCGTCATCTTGCCGTCGGTGTAGGTGGCGCCGCCCAGTACGCGCAGCTGGCCGCCGAGCTGGCCGAACACATTCCACTCCACGCCGCGGTTGCGCTGGCGGC
This sequence comes from Rugamonas rubra, assembly GCF_900114705.1. GTDB lineage: Bacteria > Pseudomonadota > Gammaproteobacteria > Burkholderiales > Burkholderiaceae_D > Rugamonas > Rugamonas rubra. The sequence goes on along the minus strand of NZ_FOTW01000030.1, from coordinate 58,951 downwards.
CGTCGGCGTTGTAGGTGTTGCTGGCCGTATCCTTGAGCATGCTCGGGCGCTTGATCTGGAACACGCTGAGGGTGTTGCCGTACTCGCCCTGGTCCCACTTCACGCCGCCTTCGACCTGCTTGCTCTGGTAGGGCGCGAACACCTCGCCGAAGTTCTTCGCCGTGGCGTCGGTCACGCTGCCGCCCTGGCTCAGGCCCTCGATGTAGTTGGCGTACAGCGACAGCGCCGGCGTCCACGGCTTGACCACCAGGCCGAGCGCCGGCGTCAGCGCCCGCTTGTCGTAGTTGGAGGTGACGGCGCCGCTGACCGGGTGCAGCGCGCGGGTCTTGACCTGCTGCTCGCGCGCGCCGAGGGTCAACAGCACCTTGTCGCCGGCGAAGGCCAGCGTGTCGGCCAGCGCCAGGCTGCGCAGCGCGGCGTCGCCGACCTTGGGCGCCGGGCCGGGGTCGGCGCCCAGCGCCGGCGTGCCCGGCCGGTAGATGTTCGACTTGTAGTCGGCGCTGAAGCCCGGCGTGGCGCGGCCGGTGTCGAACTCCAGCGAGGTGGCGCTGAGCACCATCTGGTGGCGCACCGATCCGGTGGTGAAGCGGGCGCGCAGGCCCACCTCGGCCGAGGTGGTGTCGGTCGAGCCGCGTTGGTGGAAGGTGGTGCCGAGGTAGTCGCCGGCGGCGTTGCGGATCGCCGCGCGGGTGCCGTTGATGTAGCCCGAGTAGCGGTAGCGCAGCTTGCCGATCGCGGCGTAGGCGCTGAGCGCGTCGCTGAACTCGTAGCTGGCGCGCACGGCCACGGCGTCGTTTTCCAGCTTGCCGTAGATGCCGCGCAGCAGGTTGGTGCCGGTCTTGGGCGGCGCGATCACGCCGGTGCTGGGAAAGGACGCCATCCAGGAGCTGCCGTTGTCGATGTTCTCACGGTTGCTGTAGGCGTCCAGCGCCAGGTTCAGCTGCGCGCCGCGATAGTCCAGCGCGATGGCCGCCAGCAGGCGCTCCTTCTTCTGCTCGTCGACGCCGACCTTGCCGTCGCGGTAGCCGCCGTTGAAGCGCACGCCGTAGCGGCCGTTGTCGCCGAAGCGCCGGCCGGCGTCCAGGTGGGCGCCGAATTGCGCGGCGGAGCTGAAGTCGGTGCTCAGGCGCAGCAGCGGCTTGTCGCCGGCGCGCTTGGGGACCAGGTTGATGACGCCGCCCACGCCGCCCTGTGGCGACATGCCGCCCAACAGCGCGCCCGGTCCCTTCAGTACTTCCACCCGTTCGACGAACTCGGTCGGCGCGTGGCCGTAGGGCGACAGGCCGTACAGGCCGTTGAAGGCCAGGTCCTCGCCGGTGATCTCGAAACCGCGAATGCTGAAGTTCTCGTAGATGTGGCCTTCGGAGGTGGTGAAGCGCACCGATGGATCGTTCTGCAGCACGGCGGCCACGGTGGAGGCTTGCTGGTCCTCGATCAGGCCGGCGGTGTAGGCGCTCAGGTTGAAGGGCGCGTCCATGGTGCTGGTGCTGCCCAGTATGCCGAGCTGGGCGCCGCGCGCCACCTGGCCGCCGGCGTACACGCCAGGCAGCTCGTCGGCCAGCAGGGTGGAGGTCACGGTGACCTGCGCCAGCGCCTGCTCCTTGCGCTGCGCGGCCGGCGCGACGGCCGGCCTGCCCTGCAACAGATAGCCGGCGCTGGTTTTGCCGATTGCGTAGGGGCTGTCGCGCAGCAGGGTGTTGAAGCCGTCTTCCGTGCTGTAGCTGCCCTTCAGGCCGGGACTGCGCAGACCTTGCACCTTGTCGGCGTCGAGCGCGACGGCCACGCCGGCCAGTTGGGCAAAACGGTTCAGGGCGTCGGCCAGCGGACCGGCCGGAATGTCGTACTGGGCGTTGGCGCTCTGCGCGAAGGCGCCGCCGCTTGCGCCCAGCACCAGCGCGCCGCCGAAGGCGAGCCGCAGGGCGAGGGTCAAGGGGGCCAGCGCGGCGCGGCGGCTAGGTGTGTGGTGTTGCATGGATTGTTGCTTGGACATGGGTTTCGGCTTCCTGATGGTCTGAATGAACTTGCTTACATAGACCTTGACGGGCGAAAACCGCGAAACGGAACCAGCCTCTACAAAATATTCTCAGGGCGGCGGCGCGTCGACCACGACCACATACCGCGTGTAGCTGCGGATGCGCAGCGTCGGGAAGCTGTCGAGCAGCAGCTGCAAGGCCCGCTCGGAGTCGTCCAGCGGCAGCACGGCGCTGACCCGCATGGCGGCGATCTGGCGCTTGTCGTACTTGATCACGCCACCGCGCTGGCGCGCCAGCGCGTCCAGCACCTCGGCCAGCGGACGGTTTTGCACCACCAATTGATGGTCGCGCCAGGCATCGGCCACGCTGTGCGGGTCGACGGCCGAGATGCGGCCGACGCCGCCCGCCGTGATGCGCACCTTCTCGCCGGCCGCCACCACGGTGGCTGGGGCCAGGCTGTCGGCCGCGCGCGCCTCGGTTTTCGATTCCAGCATCGCCAGGTCGGTGCCGCCGGCGCCGCGCTCCACCACGAAGCGGGTGCCGAGCGCGCGGATGCTGCCTTCCTCGGTTTGCACCAGGAAGGGCCGGTCGGGGTCGCGCGCCACGTCGACCAGCACCGCGCCTTGCAACAGCTTGAGCACGCGCCGGTTGGCGGTGAATTGCTGGTCGACGGCGCTGCCGCCGCTGAGCGTGATGCTGCTGCCGTCCGCCAGCACGCGGGTCTGCCATTCGCCGACGCCGGTGCGCACGTCGGCGAGCAGGACGGCGGGTTTCCAAGCAGGCAGGCCCAGCGCGACGGCGCCGACCAGCAGGGCGACGGCGAGCGCGCTGATGGCCGCCGCTGTCCATGTGGCGCTGGCGGTCGATCCTTTGCCGGCCGGCCGGCGGGAGGCCGCCAGCGCGGCGCGCGCGGGACGGCCGTCGAAGGCGTCGAGTTGGCCCAGCAGGGCTTGCATGCGCAGCGCGGCGGCGGCATGGCGTGGATCGGCCTGCTGCCACGCCTCGAAGCCGGCGCGCGCCTCGGCGCGGCCGGCCGCCTCGTCGCCGGTCAGGGAAATGATCCATGCCGCCGCCTGCTCGGCGACGCGGCCTTGTTCGGTATTCAAAGGCATGGCTGGCCGAGCGCCGTGTCGCAGCGCAGCAGCGCCTGCACCAAATATTTGTGCACCATGCGGGTCGATACGCCCAGCCGTTCGGCGATGGCGGCGTGGCTGGCGCCGTCCAGGTAGTGCATGAGGAAGGCGTCTCGGGCGCGCGTCGACAGCTGTTCCAACGCGCCGGCGATGCGCTCGAGCGACTGCACGGCCAGCAGGATCTCCTCGGGAGACGGGTAGCAGGGCAGTTGCGCGGCCAGCGCCTCCAGCTCCAGCATGTAGGCCTGCTCGATGGCGTGGCGGCGGCTGCGGTCCACCAGCAGGCGCTTGGCGGTGGTGGTGAGGAAGGCGCGCGGCTCGGCCAGCTGGGGCAATTTGTCGCTGGCGGCGAGCAGCCGCAGGAAGGTGTCTTGCGCCACATCGGCCGCGTGGTGGGCGCAACCCAGGCGCCGGCGCAGCCAGCCCAGCAGCCATGCATGGTGCTCGCCGTACAGCGAGGCCATGTCTTGCTGGGGCGGATGCTGCGCAATCGTCATGTTGATCTAGATGGGAATAAGAATTATTCTCATTTTAGCGCAACTGGACCGGGTGGCGCAATCGGCAGGAAAATGTCGACGTGGCCGCCGCCTGCGTGGGTGGCGCCGGCCGCGCTTTCACTGGGCATGCTTCGCCGTCGCGTCTGCTGCCAGTGATCTCGGTTCGCATTCACATGGACAATCTTGACCTTTTTGGTCTGGCATCCACCGGCATTCGATATATAGATCTATGTCCATTCGACGGCAACGGCCGCCTCCAAAGGGGTTTGCCATTGCAAAGTATGATAAGGTAATACCTATCATTCACCGACAGGAGAAGCACCATGACTGCCGCCGTTGCCCGCCCCATGTCGGTCAAGCTTGACCCGGACACGCGCACCCGTCTAGAGCACTTGGCGGAGTCCCGCCGCCGAACCCCGCACTGGATGCTGCGCGAGGCCGTCGCGCAGTACCTCGAACGCGAGGAAAAGCGTGAATCTTTCCGCCACGATACGCTCAAGGCATGGGAGGAGTATCGGACCACCGGGCTGCATGTCACGGCTGACGAGGCCGACGCGTGGCTTGCGCAGCTTGCGGAAGGCAACGATATCGAACCGCCTGAATGCCACGTCTGATCTGGTCGCCGCTCGCGTTGCGCGACGTGCAGCGCATCTATCGCTTCTTAGCTGGCAAGAATCCTGGCGCCGCAAAGCGTGCCGTTCAAGCCGTCCGGGAAGGGGTGAGGGTGTTGGGGCATCAGCCGCAGATTGGCCGCCCCATTGATGACATGGCGGAGGTCTACCGGGAATGGCAGATCGACTTTGGCGACAGCGGCTATGTGGTGCGCTACCGCGCTGCGCCCCATGCCGTCATCGTTTTGGCTGTGCGTCACCAGAAAGAAGCCGGAGACTGAGCCAATTGTCGCCTACATGAACGATCGGCGGCAAACGCCCCAAAGCCGCCAGTGGAATTTCCCAGGGGATGCTTATTTTTCTACCGAGATGCTTACTTCTGGCTGATGGCAAGAAACAACGTCAATAATATGATTAAGGCAAAAAATTCCCCAGTGTGTCATTGGACCGGGGAAGCTATCATCGGAAAAAGTCGCATCTCTGACAAAATCAAGATATCTTGACTTCAAATATTTGACGAAATTTCTTCCTTCGAAAATTTCGTAATTATCCACAGTTGTATAGCTTTCGTTCCGAACCGAATACGCTACATAGCTAGGCCACTGTAAGGTGAATATCTTGCAGCCAGTCACATGTTCAATTGGACTGCCTAAAGGTAAGTTTTAGTCCAGTGCCTCACTCAATGACCGCAATGCATCAGGAGATGCAGGTAACGTGAATGCTTCAAAAATTTGCAAGCGCAATTCATTATCGGACGGTTCGCTTATGCTGTTCATAAACAGCCATTTGCAGCCTTGGATTTCAGTTTCAAAACTCATAAAATCGTACTCATATCTAATCGAAGGTCTGGTACTGGCCGTCAGATGCCAATGTTAGTCGCCGAATACGTAGTTCGGCAAGCTACTGTTATCGAGCCATTGAGCTGCTAGCAAGCTACCAAGAGCGGATGCTTTGCGCAGCCATATCCGACCCTGCGTGGTATCTGGAGTCGCATGGATACCATTCGTGAGCATGTATCCCATCACTGCCATCGCGTGGATATTTCCACCAGCCGCCGCACGCTGTAAGAAGTTCCATCCATCCGACTCGCTTTGAAGTACACCCTTGCCTGAAATATATAACTCGCCAAGCGTCTCTTCGGCATCGGGATGGCGCTGTTGGGCTGCTTTGCTTATCCAGAGTGCCGCCTGCGGCAAGTCTTTTGGCACCCCTTTTCCGCGCAAGTACATTAAGCCCAGATGCAATTGAGCCGCTGGAATCTCAGCGTCCGCACCCTTGCGGTAAAGAGTCACGGCCTTGGTATCGTTATGCTCAACACCAAGTCCACCTTCATAAAAACTTCCTAACTTATCTTCAGCGACATGGTCACCCTGGTTGGCGGCCTTAGCGTACCATTCCGCCGCGAGGATGGGATTGCGAGCAACGCCTGAGCCTGCTTCATAGAAGCGCCCTAACTTCAACTGGGCATTGACGTTCCCTTGTTCTGCTGCCTTTTGATAATAGACCAACGCTTGCTCGGGATTTTTAGATACTCCAGCCCCATAAGTTAGGCTGTTTCCCAGTTCGTATTGGGCATCAGGTTGACCGCGTTCAGCTGCAAGACGAAACATCTTGGTTGCATATTCAAGGTCCATAGGTAACCCTTCTTGGCCTCGATAGAGCATCCCCAATTTGTATAGGGCAGTAATTTCTCCTTTAAGCGCATTCGCACGATAAGCATCTGCCAAGACTAAGGCTTTTTGCTGCTGTTCAAGCGTTTCGATAGTCCACACGTACTGTATGGGAGCCCAAGCACCAATTTTTATGCCGTTAATGGTTGCAGGGTGAAATTGGCATTTCTCAATGCCGTGTTGTGCTGCTTCGTCTAATAGATGGTAGCCGCTAGTTTTAACGATGACCGAGTCCTTAACTTTCCCGTCCTCGCTAATCAGGAAAGACAACATTACGGTGCCGGTTTGCTCCTTGCGCAAAGCTTCCTTAGGCCATTCAGGCTTCTGACAGGTATTGAAGTTTGCTATTGGGCGCACGTCTGGTTCCGCGCTAACTGATACACTGGCGCACAAAAATATGGCCATTCCCAATACTGATGTGGCAGCTTTTTTTCTGAAAATATTCGGTTTCATTAAGGAGCTGTAGATGAGTTGTTATGATTAGTGCGGACAAAAATAGAAAAAGATGGCCTGCGGCGATGACTGCTGTTGGCCGAAGCCGGCCGATGGCGTTCAGGATAGCATCTTGCCTTCCTGCAAAACTCACACATTCTCACTTTAGACGGAGGCCACCCCTAGCAGAAATTCGCGAGTGGCCACGCCTCGTCCTTGGGCGGGGTACTTCAAATCAGAAATTGGTCTAATCCAGTCTATTTGAAGCTATCCGAGGCGAATTCAGTCTGAAATTCGTGGGCGCTTGTCGATAACGGTCTATAAATTCACAAGGCAAGTCTAATACGGTCCCGTTCCCCGAGGCGAAAATCTAAAACGAACTAAGTTTTCATTGCTCAGTCTAATTTTTAGACTCTTATCGGAAGGATTGAATCATGGAATACGAACCGAAGCAAGCTGTCTACCTGCCCACATGCGATTTCCTTGAGCTGGAACTCCATTTGATGGATACACGTCCCGGCGTGAAGCCTGAAGCCTTTGTGACGGAACTCGTGCAACGCTGGCTGGCGGTTGAAATGGAGCGGCTCGCGCTGCGCAAGAATGGCACGGCTTTGCGCGGCTTTCAATGGAAGAAAGTCTTCCTGCCCGACGGAACCAGCCTATGAACCAGCTATCGCGATACCATCGAATTCGCCAAAGTGGTTGGCGACCACATCGTTTCCGACGATGGCACAGCGTTGACTCCGTCGCTATTCGCCAACCGCCACACGAACGGGCGCAACGCGTGGCGCTTCGTCTGGCTGCGTTTTCCTGGCGACGGTTACTGGGTTCGCGCCGCCAATTGCAGGGCTCGCATTGATGATCAGCTGCGAATGCGGTCTAAAAAAAGCCCCGAAATGTACAAAACGGTCTAATTCAGAAAGGCGGAAAGTCTAATCCGGTCCCAAGATTTCTTCGCGAAGGCGAATTCGGTCTATAAAATTTGGCGCCTCGGCGATTCTCGACTCTATTAGACCGACGTCGAGCGGTTTCGACCGAATTAGACCGATTACCCGGAAAGAAGACCCCCGCCCAGACCTCGGGCGTATGTTCGCCAACCCATACGTTCAGCCGTTTGACGCACACTGAACGGCGGCACTTGGCCGAAGGCCGACACTGCGGTAGATGGATTGCAAAGCGCTGCCACACCCATACCAGCAACGGCGGGCGAACGTGGTCAAGTGGGGATGCCGCGACCTGCTAGGCGGTCGACAGGTCGTGCGCGCCGACGGTGCTGTAGAGATCGCTGGCGCCGGTGCGGATGATCCAGTGCTCGGGATACGGCTCGCTGGCGAAGCGCTTGTGCTTGGCCATGCGGCTGAGCTGGGTGAGGGCGGTGGCGGGCGCCAGCGCGGTCTCCTTGCCGCTGAGCTGGTCGAGGTGCCAGAAGCCGCCGTCGCGGTGCAGCAGCAGCGGCAGGCCGGCGGCATTGGGCGTGGTGGCGAAGGGCGCCATCGGGTAGCCGGGGTGGGTCTCCGGCGCCAGCAGGTAGAAGCATTCGGCCTGCGCGCCCTGGTCGATGCGGTGTAGGACCACGCCGTGCGGCATGATGGCCGACACCGACAGCACGACGATGCCCTTGATGCTGGCGCTCAGTTCGATGCGCATGCCGAGCCGCAGCGCGGTCGGCTTGTGCTTGCCTGGCCACACGCCGTCCAACAAGATGCCGTAGCGCGACACGTCCTCGATCTCGAAGCCGTGGCCGGTGCGGCGGATCACGGCGTGGCGGCCGGACAGGCGGCGCGTCAGGCCGTTGTTGTCCTGGCCGGCGTCGCCGTAGTGGCTGAGCAGAACGTCGGCCTCTGGGTCGACCAGCTCGAAGCGGCCGAACACGCACTCGTCGAGCGCGAACAGGCGGATCTGGCGCTGCGCGCCGGCCTCCGGCGCGGCGTTGACCAGGCTGGCGGCGCGGCTGGGGTGGGGGTGTAGCGCGGCCGAGGCCGGCATGTCGATCTCGATCAGGTCCTCGTCCCAGGCGATGGTGGAAAAGCCCATGTCGACCTTGCCCTGCGGCGCGCCCAGGTCGAGGTGGGCGATGCCGGCGTTGCGGGCGGTGACGTCGATGTCCATGCTGGCGCCGCCCTGGGCGTTGACGCGGGCGATCGAGGCGTCGTCGGCCATCACGCGCACGTTCTTGTGCGTGCTGAGGAAGATGCGGTGGATTTCGGTCAGGGTGGCGTCAAGCCGGGGCACCAGGATGACGAAGGTGCAGACCCAGGTGCGCGCGGCCAGCGCGGCGTGGCGGCTGAGCAGCTCCATGCTGATCTGGTACTGGCCGTGCTCCTTGCCGCGCGAGGAGAATTCGACGAAGACGGGGCGCCAGTCGCCGCTGGTGGAGCGGACGAACTGCTGGCGGGCGGCGCCTTCGGGGATCAATTCGGACTGCAGTTGCAGCGTCAGTTGTGGCGCGCAGCCTTCGGGCATGCCGCGCAACTCCATTTTCAAGGTCTGGCGGCCGCCGGCGGCGCGCGGGTCGAAGCCGCTGATGTGCAGCTGCGGGCGCTCGGACTGGGCGCGCTGCATGGGTCGGGCGTAGCCGGCGGGGGAGGGAGCGGCGGCGCTTGCTTCGGTCAATGTGGTCGGGACGGCCGGGCGCGCCGCGACCGGGTTGCCGGCGCGGGCGGAGCGCAATGCGCTGAGCAGATCGTAGCTGGTGACCGGGGCGGTGCGTGCCGCTGGCTGGTCGTGGCCGCCCGCGCAGGCGGGCTCCCCAGGCATGACCCAGTACGTGCAGTGCGGGTGATCCGGGTTACTGCATTTTTTCATGACGTTCTGACCGACGAGATAAACAAGAGTTTATGCGTTTTTGCCGGTCTTTGGCAATCCGCCGCTCAATCGGACTGCATATATTTTCGCAATGACAGCATTCCGGCCGCCCGCGCAACATCTGTCATGATGAAAGTGGCTGGAAACGGGCGTTCGGTAGTGCCGTTTCGTCAACATTCGGCGGCGCGGCGAAACGCAGGACGATGGCGCTGACGTTATCGATATGCAAGCCAGGCGGCGGCCGCTGGGCGAACTCGTCGAACAATTGGCCGAGCACGGCGCTGGCGTCTTGCCCGCGCCGCGCCAGCAGTTCGGGCCAGCGCTCGGTCCAGGCCTGCGGCTTGGCGCAGGCCCAAAAGCCGTCGGTGGCCAGCAGGTAGACGGCGCCGGGGCGCGGCACCAGCGCGCGGCGGTCGGCCAGGTGGCGCAGGAAGGTCGGCAGGCGCGCCGAAGTCAAGGCGCACAGGCCGTCGTCGAGCACCTGCGGATTGGCGAAGGCGTTGCCGAGGATGAAGGCCTGCGAGATCTGCGCGCGGTGCTCGCCGTGCACCTGCTGCCACCATTCCTGCGCGCCGAGCAGGCCGTGCAGGGCGAAGGCGGTGGCCGGCACGTGGTCCACCGTCAGCGGCTCGGCGGCCTCGGGGGTGATCTCGTAGAGCCGCGAGTCGCCGACGTGGTAGAGCAGCGGCGCCTGGCCGGGGGGGATCTCGATCAAGGTCAGCGTGGTGCCGGGGCGGCGGAAGTCGTCGTGGTCGGTGGCGCTGCGGAAGTGGCTTTGCAGCGCGCCGTGCAGCGCGTCGAGGCGGGTGGCCAGTTGTTCGAGCGTGGCGCAGGCGGGCACGCCGAGCAGGCCGTGGGCCACCGCCTCGGCGGCCTGGCGGCCGTTGCCGTGGCCGCCCATGCCGTCCATCACGGCCAGGCGCACGTGGCCGGCCGGCCAGTCGGCCAGCTGCGCGCTGCACTCGGCCTGGTCGCGCAGGAAGACGGCGCGGCCGCGCCCGTCGATCAGCAGGATGTTGTCCTGGTTCTCGGGCACCTGCAGCTTGCTGATGCTGGCGTCGCTGCGGGCGGCGATGTCGAGGCCGGGGCCGAAGGCCAGGGTGTCGGTCAGTGAGGTCATCGTGGGCGGCGCGCGTCCTGTCGTGGCGGATGGCCACAGCTTAGCCGAAAAACCGCGCAGCGCGGCCATCGCGCTGGAGTATGTTTTTTCATTCACCGCTACTCCGCAGCCACAGGCTGTTGGCCCAGCCGACTCTATCCTCGCCGCCGACGCGGGCGCGCACCTGCCACCAGTCGCCGTCGCGCCGGCCGGTCGGCGTGACGCTGGCGCCGGCCGGCACCGTCAGCAGGCGCGCCGTCTGCACGCCGGCCGCCTGGCGCAGGTTCAGGTCGCGGTGCACCTGGAAGGGCCGGCCGGCGATCGGCCCGCCGGCCGGGGTGGTAGTGGGCGGCGCGGTGGCCGCGACCCGCGTCGTCGATGAGGGGGACGGCGTCGGTGTGCTGGTCGCGGCGGCAAGCGCCGGCGTGCTGGCGCCGCCGCGCGTGGCGAGCAGGATCAGGCTGCCGAAACCCCAGGCGCCGACGACGAGGATCAGCAGGGCGCGCGCGTTGGGGCGTTGCCACCAGCGCCGTGGCGTCAGGTAGGCCGCCAGGAACAGCGTCAACAGCAGGCCGAGCGCGAAGGCGCCGGCGCTGTAGAGCCGTTCGTAGGACCAGTCGATGGGCAGGGCGGTGGGCATGGTGGGTTCCCGGTTCAGGCATCGAAGCGCAACACGTAGTGGCCGGCGACCATGTGGTGGCCGGGCGGCAGCAGGTAGGGCGCGTCGGCGCTGGCTTCGCCGATGGTGGCGACGAAGGCCAGCTGCTCGTCGAGGTGGTACAGCGCCTGGGTGGCGGCCAGCCGGCCGATCTTGAAGCCCTGCGCCGAGGCCTCGAAGCTGAAGGCGTTGCGCGACAGGCCGATGCGGTCGGCGCTGGCGCCGGCCGCGTCGCCATTGCCGTCCTCGCGTTGCAGGAAGCGGGGCGAGTCGAGCACGCGCAGCGCGGCCAGCATGGCGCTGCCGCGGCCGAAGTTGAAGCGCGCGCCGCTGGCGACGGCGGCGCACACCGGCTGCGGCAGGCTGAGTAGGGCGCAGTAGCGCTCGGCCATGGCGGGGGCGGCGGCCAGCAGGGCGATGGCGCGGCCGTCGACCGGGGTGAAGCTGGCCGGCGCGGCGATGCGCTGGCGGCCGGCGGCGGTGCAGGCGTGCAGCTGGTCGGCGGCGTCGACGACGAAGCTGATGGCCGGCGCGCCGGCGCCGCCCAGGGTCAGCGCCTGGTTGAACGGCAGCTCCAGCGCGCGGGCGCCGGTGTCGCGGTAACGGCTCAGGCGCGGCAGCGCCAGCGCCACCAGGCTGACGCGCTGCTGCGCCAGCGGGGCGTAGGTGGCGTCGCTCTCGCCCGGCTGGTTGAGCGGGCGGTGGCTGGCCGGCACGGCGGTCTGGTCGAACGGGGCCGGCCCGCCGCTGCGACTGTGCCACACGGCGGGGCCGGCGCCGGCCTTGGCGGCGTGCGGCGCCGGCATCACCATCGCGGCGTTCGGCGCGAGCTGCGGCGCTGCGGGAGCGCCGCCGATGGTGGCGCGCTTGGCGTTGGCGCCGGTGGAGGCCGGGAAGGCGGCGTTGATAGCGGCGTTGATCGATGCGCCGCTCGATGCACCAATTGATGTGCCTAGCGATGCGCCAAGCATTGTGCCGGCCTGGGTGGCGCCAGCCGCCAGCGCTGGAATGGACTGGAACTGTTCGGCGCCGCCGGCGTCGGCGGCCGTGCCGACGCGGCCGATCTTGAGCAGCAGGCGGGCGTCGCCGCCGTGTTTGGACTTGATGGTGTAGTGGCCGCCGCGCGGGTCGTAGCGGCAGTCGAAGGCGTCCTTGGGCCGCATCTGCACGGCCGGCGGGCTGTCCGGGCCGTCGTTGATGATGAGGACTGCACCGTCGGCGCCGAAGGGCCAGCCGGCGGCGGCGAAGCTGGCCTCGCCGTCGTCGCCGCCGATCAGGGCCAGGCGCTGGTTGGGGTAGATCGGGCAGACCGGGTGCCACACCGCGCTGTCGCGCGAGACGCTGACGTTGTAGAGGATTTTTTCGTCGGCCGCCGGCAGGTAGACGGCGTGGCCGAACTTGACCTCGATCTGGCCCGGCTCGACGGCTTCGGCGCCGACCACGTCGTAGCGCACCTGGTCGGCGCCGAGCAGGTCGCCGAAGTCCTTCTGGTGCAGCGCGGTCAGGGTCTGCGCCAGGTCGCGGGCGCGGGCGCCGCGCGTCAGGTGGTAGTCGTCGTCGACCTCTTCTTGCGGCAGCATCAGCGTGACGTGGGAGAAGCAGCGCGTGGCGGCGCGGCCCTTGTGCTCGCGCGGGCTGCGTTCGAGCAGGTCGCGCAGCAGCGGGCGGCGCGAGAACAGCGCCAGCCCGGGCGCCTGCCAGATCGCCTCGGCGTTGAAGACGTCCGGGATGCGCCCTAGCACTTCGTGTTGGACATAGATCGGCATGGTTCATTCTCCTCTAAAGATTGCGCGCTGATCGCAGCGAACGAGAGCAGGGGGAGCAGGAAAAACAGCAGGTGGCTGCCGCCGGCCGAGAGGAAGCTCATCGGTTGGCCCATGATGGGGAAGATCGCCAGGTTGGTGCCCCAGGACAGCAGCAGGTGGCCGAACAGCAGCGCGGCGCCGCCGCACAGGGTGAAGTAGCGGAAGCGGCCGGCCCAGGCCTGGCGGAAGCCGCGCGGCGCCGCGCCGGCGGCGTGGCTGCGCGCGGCGGTCCACAGCAGGCCGGCCAGCAGCGCCGCCTGGGCGGTCCACAGCAGCAGCGCGCCGAGCAGGCCGTGGCGGTTGAGGAAGAAGGCCGGCGCGAAGTCGTCCTGCACCGCCGGGATGCGCAGCGCGGCGCCGGCGCCCTGGCCCAGCGAGCGCAGGCCGAGCAGGCCGTCGCCGCCCCACCAGCCGCCCTCGGCGATGGCGCGGGCGCCCAGCAGCAGCTGTTGGCCGGTGTGCGGATGGCGCGCCGGCGCCAGCCAGACCTGGAAGCGGTCGGCGTAGAAGCCGCCGTTTTGCGGCCATTGCCCGGCCGAGTCGGCGTCGACATCGATGCTGGCCAGGCGCAGCCAGGCGATGGCGGCCGCCGCCAGCAGCGCCGCCAGCAGCGGCAGCGCCACCAGCAGGCGGTTGCCGCTGGCCAGGCCGTAGGCCAGCATCATCGCCGCGCTCCACAGCAGGAGCAGGATCAGCGGCGAGTAGTCGTCCACCTGCACCAGCGCCAGGCCGAGCAGGGCGAGGAACAGCAGCGCCGGCGCGATCAGGCGCAGCCAGCGGGCGCCGTGTTCGGCCAGCCGGCGCGGGCCGCTCTGCCAGCCCAGCCGCAGCGCCAGGCAGTGGGCGGTGAGGCAGGTCAGGGCCAGCTTGGCCAGCTCCACCGGCTGCAGGTCGAACACGCCGGTCTCGTCGCCCCACAGCACCTCGGCGGCCAGGCCGGCCAGCGCCACGGCGGCGAACACCGCCAGCGCCCATTCGGTGGCGCGCTGCGGCAGCAGGGCGCCGCGCTGCGCCGCCCACAGGCGCCATAGGCCGCCCAGGCCGGCGCCGATGGCCAGCAGGGCGCAGCTTTTTTGGTAGTAGCGCAGCCAGGAGACCTCGTTGGCGCCCAGGCCGAGGTCGAGTTGGGACAGCAGGCCGGCCGCCAGCAGGATCACGGCGGCGGCGCTGGCCAGCGTCAGGCGGCCGGGCAGGGCCAGCCACCAGAGCAGGGCGCCGCTGGCCAGCAGCAGCGAGCAGGCCGCGCTCGGCGTGCTGCCGGCGCGTTGCAGCAACAGCGCTGCCAGGCCGCACAGCAGCAGGACGATGGTGCCGAACCAGGTGAGGCGGGTGCGCCAGGGGCCGGCGTGGATCTGGCCTTGGCCGCTGGCCTGTCTGGCCGGCGGGATGGCGTCGTCGGCGCCGGTCCGGCCTTGCGCTGTGCTTGGCGCCAGGCGAACGGACGGCGCCAGCTTGGACGTCGACACGCCGCGCGCCGCCAGCAGGGCCGTCGCGGCCAGCAGCGCCAAGCACAGCGCCAAGCCGGCCCACAAGGCGCTGGACGCCGGGTTGTGCCACAGCGCGCGCGGGCGCCATTGCCAGTCCACCTGTGCCGGCAACTTGAGCTCGGCCACGTTGAACAGCGTGACGCGGCGGGTCGGTTGCAGGTTCAGTTGTTCCTCCTGCTGGCTGAGCAGCAAGCGGCTGTGGCCGGCGATGATGGCGTGCACGCCGGCCAGCGGCAGCTCCTGCTGGCGCAGGTCGGTTTGCCGCGCGCCGTCAAGCAGCAGCACGGCGCCGCGCTCGCCGTCCGGGCTGCCGGCCGACAGTTGCAGCTGGCCGCGCAGCGGGCCGTCCGCGCCGGCGCGCGCCAGCAGGGCGGCGCCGGACGTGACGCCGGCCAGCCCGAGCCGGTTGTCGCAGTGGACGTTGCCGCCGAAGGCGAGGGCGCGGGCGATGCTCAGCGGCCGTGGCAGCCAACGGTTCCATAGCGCCAGCGCGCGCGCGGCCAGGTGGGCGTCGGCGCAGGCGGGCAGGGCGTGGCCGTCGCGGTACAGCACGGCGCCGTCGTAGCGCCATTGCACGCCGTCGCGGCTGAAGGCCACCTCGTCGGCGCTGGCCGACAGCACGTCGAAGCGGTGGTGGCCGACCTGGAAGCGCTGGCCGCCGCGCAGCGCCACGCTGCCCATGCGCTGCTCGCCGGCCTCGCCCTGTAGCACCACCTGCTTGGCGGCGCTGAGGTTGCGCAGCATCCAGCCGTCGCGCGGGTCGCGCCGCAGGGTCAGATGCGCCTTGTCGGCCTGCGGCGCGGCCAGTTCGCGCTGGCCCAGCGTGATCGATTCGCCCGGCGCCAGGCGCACCGTCACGGCGGCGGGATGCCAGGCCGGCGGCGCGCGCCACAAGGCCAAGCCTTGCAGGGCGCAGAGCAGCAGGAGCAGGGCGACGGTGGCCGCTATGGCGGCGTGGCGCCGCGCCAAGGTGGCCATGCCGCCCAAAGCGCCAGACAGCCAGGATAGTGGTAGCCGTCCGCCGATCCGCGCCGATGCTGGGGCCGGCGCGCCGGCCGGCAGCGGCAGCCGGACCAGCGCAAGCAGTCGGCCCAATGCGGCCAGAATGCTCTGTGTGGCCAGTCGGCCCAGCGCAGCCAGCCGATCCGGCGAGGTGAGCGGGTGGCGCGTCGGTTTGGATGCGCGCGGCGTGGAGCGGATCGGCGCCGCCATCATGCCCCCTGGATGCTGCGCCAGGCGTTGCCGGCGGTGGGCCGGCCCATGCCGTGGATCAGCTCCTGCACCGGCGAGGCGCCGCGCGCCGGCAGGCTGCCCTGGATGGCGGCCAGCATGCGGCTGATCTGGATGGCGTGGCGCGGCCGATGCGCCGGGTCGGGCTGCAGCAGGGCGCGCAACAGGGCCAGCGCCGGCAGGCGCGCCTGCGGATGCGTTTGGCCGATGCGCTCGGCGAAGTGGCGCTCCTCGTCCGGCTGCAGCGCAGCCGGGATGGCGCCGCCGTGGGCCTCGCGCAGCACGGCGGCGCCGGCCGTGTGGTGGGCGCGGTAGGCCGAGCCGCAGTCGGCGCAGAAGCGCAGCGGCACGCCGCCGGTGACCAGGAAGTAGAACAGCGCGCCGAGCGAGAAGTAGTCGCTGCCGGCGCCGCTGGCGTAGCTGCCGTCGGCGCCGGGGAAGAACTGCTCCGGCGCCTGCCAGTTGGCGGTGCCGGCGTAGGAGTGCAGCGTGGCGCCGCCCAACTCGCGGTTGGTGCCGAAGTCGGCCAGCTTGACGCTGCCCAGCAGCGGATCGAGCAGCACGTTGGCCGGCTTCAGGTCGAGGTAGCGCCAGCCGTACTGGTGCACCTTGGCCAGCGCCTGGTTGAGCTGGCCGATCCAGGCCAGCGCGCGGCCGAAGGGCAGGCCGGCGCCGCTGGCCTTGAGCGCGGCGACGTGTTTGCCCAGGTCGGTGGCCATCAGTTCCAGCGCCAGCACCGGCAGGCCGTCGTGCCAGCCGCTGTCGAGCAGGCGCACGATGTGGCGCTCGTCCCACGGTTCGAGCGACTGCAGGAAGGCGATCTCGTTGCTGGCGCTGTCGATCCAGCGGGCGCGCTGGGCCGGCAGGGCGCGCGTCATCTGCTCGCGGTTGATCAGCTTGATGGCCACGTCTGGCGTGGCGCGCGGCCCGCTGGCGCGCCAGATCACGCCGTAGGCCGAGCCGGCGATCTGCTCGCGCAGGCGGTAATGGCCCAGCTCCAAAGTGATGATTGCGTCTGCTGTCGTCATGCGGCCCCCGGTGGCGCTGTTCTGTCGCGGCGGGCTAGCGGGGGGATGGGGAAAGCGCGCCGGCGGCGGCCGGCGCTATGCGATGGCGGCGCCGGCCCGGCGCCGCCGCTCTACTGGTTGACCAGCTGGACGACGAACAGGCGGCCGCTCGGCTTCTTCGACGTCAGCAGCTGGGCGCCGTCGGTCAGCGCGACCTTGCCGCCGACCGGGATCGGCGTCTTGGTCTGCACCTCGATCAAATCGGGCATGCCCTCGTTGACCAGATACCAGACGTTCTGGTGGAAGACGAAGTAGCCGACGCGGCGCTTCTGCTCCTCGCTCAGGCGCTCGTTGGGGGCGATGTCGCGGTCGATATGCCATTGGAACAGCGACTGGTTGGTGTAGACCATCAGCCGGTGTCCCTCGGGGCGGAAGGCGCCCTCCTTGCGCGAGGAGTACAGGTTGAGCACCGGCAGCGGGCCGACGAACGGGGTCTGGCAGAACGGGCAGACCGGCTTGGTCTTGTTGTCGAAGACGAACCACTTCTGCTCGCAGGCGGGGTTGGCGCAGGGTTGCAGCAGGTCGACCGTCTTGACCAGGGCGTTTTCCCACTCGTCGGCGGTGGGCCGCTGCGCCGGGTCGGCCAGGCCGCTGGTGAAGGCGCGCGTGAACAGCTCCGACAGGTAGGGGCCGACGACGTGGTAGGGCAGCCGCGCGGTGTCCTTCCAGGGCAGCTCGAAGGCCTTCAGGTTGGCCGTCTTGATGCGGTTGGAGATGTCGGTCGGGTGTTCGACGAACAGCGCGTTGGCGCCCATCGACAGCTCCTCGTCCTTGTGCGGGTCGTTGACGTCGTGCACCTTGTCGCCGCGCAGCGGGTGGCGGAACAGCAGGTACATATAGATCAGCACGGCCAGGGCGTGGCGGTCGGTGCTGATCGAGGGCAGCTTGCGCTGCGGGTCGTTGCGTTCCAGGTGGGCCGTCATCACGCACTCGGGCGCGATGAAGTCGGGCGTGCCGACCACCTCGGGCGGGAATTTGCCGGGCACCACCAGGCCGTCGATGTCGATCAGGCAGGCGCGCCCGGTGGTCGGGTCGATCAGCACGTTCTTGTAGCTCAGGTCGGAGTGGGCCAGGCCGGCCGCGTGCATGCGCCGCACGGCGCGGGCGATCATCAGGCACAGCTTGATCTGGCGCATCCAGTCGCCCAGCTCGCGCGGGTCGAGGAACTTGTTGCGGTTGGACGGCGAGGCGAACCACTTGCCTTCCTTCTCGCGGCCCTTGATGCCGAGCATGTCGTTGTTGCGCGAGCCGTGCTTGAAGAAGAAGTCGTCCTCGTAGAACGGGGCGACGACGCCGACGCGGCCCTCGTGTTCGAGCATGGTGGTGGGCCAGCAGAACAGCTTTTTCCAGTACTCGCCGCCGGGCTGGTTGAGGATGCGCTCGCGGTAGGAGCCGGTGATCATGGCTAGGCGCTCGCGCAACGCGGGATCGGCTGGGCCACGGAAGAAGGCCACCACGTACTTGCCGGTGGGGGAGAAGTAGACGTCCTTCATGCCGCCCGAGGCTTTCACCTCGTCGTAGAACTCGATGGTGGAGCCGTCGGCCGCCGTGACGCTGACTATCTTCGTCATGCCTGTAACTCCTTAATGGATGATGGCGATCGTGCGATCGTCGTGGTTGCCGGCTGACCAAAAGTCCAGCCAGTCGAGCAGCTGTTGTTGCGGCGCGGCGGCGTCGGCCGCCAGCGCGCCGGTCTGCTCCAGCTCCTGCCACAGCTCGTCCCACACGGCGGCCCGGGCCAGGCGGGCGTCGGTTTCGAACTTGGGGTCGGAGACGCCGTCGCTCATCAGCACCAGCGCGCTGTCGGTGTCGGTCAGGGCGAAGCGGGTGCGGCGCAGCAGCGCCTCCTGGCTGACCTCGCCCGGGTCGAGGAAGCGGGTCTGGCCGGAGTATTCGCCGCTGTCGACCTCGCCCAGCAGGGTGACGCCGTCGCGCTTGCTGTAGACGCCGACGGCGCCGTCGCCGACCCAGTAGGCGACGTGCAGCGTGCCGAAGGGGTAGCGCTTGCAGGCGGCGATCAGCGCCGTGCTGGAGTAGTCCTTGTAGCTGGTTTGCGGGTCGCCCTGCGCCGCCACTTCTCGCACGATGGCCTTGACGGCGTAATAGGCGGCGTGGCCGACCGTGACGAACAGTTTGCCGTGCAGGGTTTGGCGGGCCAGCTCCTTGGTGGCGTCGTCCGGCGCCTGCGCCAGCAGGGCGCCGTAGGCTTGCGCCGCCTGGTCGATGGCCTGGCCCTCGGCGCCGTCGAGCGTGCGCTGCAGGTGCTGCAGCGCCTCGGCGCAGATCAGTTGGGCGCCACGGCGGGAGAACTTGGCGCTGCCGGCGCCGTCGGCGACCACGGCGACGTGCCAGCCGGATTGCGGCAGGTGGGCCAGGCTGAAGTCGTCGTCGCGGAAGCTGCCGACGTGGGCGTGCGAGCGGCCACGCTTGCTGGCGGCGACCAGCTTGAGGGCGCCGGCGTCGATGAAACCGCTGTCCTCGTCGGGCTTCCAATAGACGTCGTCGCGTTTGGACGGCAGGTTCTGCCACATGCTGCGCGGGTCGGCGTTGACCAGCAGCTTGACGCTGGCGCGCCGCTCGGCGCCGCCGGGCGGGCCGTCCAGGCGGTAGGCCAGCTCGATGTCGTAGTCGCCCGGCAGGGCCGGCGTGCCGCTGATGGCGCCGCTGGCCAGGTCGGCGTGCAGGTCCAGCGTGGTCGGCACGGTGATCCTGGTGTAGCGGATCGGCGGGGCGCCGGCGGGCAGGACTTCCAGCGAGTGTGCGTAGGCCTCGCCGGCGCGCGCGTTGCGCAGCCGGAAGGTGAGGGCGGGCGGTTCGGCGGCCGGCGGCGGCAGCGCTTGGGCCGGCGCTGCTTGAACTGGCGCCGGCGCCGGCGCGGCGGTGGCAGCCGGCGTCGCTGCTGGCGCCGATACGTCGACGGGTACGGCTGCGGGCGTTGCCGCCGGTGATGGGGCTGGTGGTTGGGCTGGTGTGTTTGCGGTCATGGCTGCGGACGTGGTTGTGCTGGTGGTGGCCGGCGACGGCGAATCGACGTTAGCCGATGCTGCCGAGGCGCTCGTTGCCGCCATTGCGGCAGGCGGGAGGGCCGGCGCCGGTACTGGCGCCGTCGCCGTTGCCGTCGCCGTAGCTGGGGATGCTGGCGCGGGCGCGGCCGCCATTGCTGGCTGCGGAGGCGCGGTCGTGGTCGAAGGCGCTACCGTTGCCGTTGGCGCAGCTGCTGCCGTCGCTGCCGCCGTGGCCGGCGGCTTGGGCGCGATCCCCGGGCTCAGCTCGTCCAGCGTCATCGGCCGCACCGTCGGCGCGGCGGCGGGGCGCGAATGGCGGAAGCTGGCCAGTTGCTTGCGCAGCTTGTCGTCGAAGACGCGGATCAAATTCATGCAGTCGTCGCTTTGCAAAAAAGCGTCGACCACGTGGAAGTCGTCGGCCACCCTGGCTTCGCCAATCAGGTGGAGCCGCACGGCGAGTTTCAGTTGCTCATTGCCGGACATCGATTGCACCTCCTAGCCGCGCGAGCGGGCGACATCGAAACCCTCGCCGTCGCCGGCGGTGAAATTGCAGGCCTTGCCGCAGCCGGGGCAGGTGGCCGGCCCCTCGCCACGGATGCACATGATCTGGCCGCAGCCGCACATGGCGAAGCCGATCGGGTTGCCGCAGTGCGGGCAGCCGGGCGAGCCGACCAGGGCGTCGGTGTTGACGGTGCGCAGCAGCGCGCGCGCGTCCGACAACTCGTCGTAGTCCTGCTCCATGGCGAACACGCCGGTCAGCTTGTACAGGTCGACCTTCATGTCCAGGCCGCCCTGGCCGAGGTGGTGCAGGTTGCGCTCGTACTTCATCAGGTAGGGCAGGGCGTTGGTCTGGCAGCGCCCGGTGAGCACCACCAGGTCCTCGTCGACCGTGCCGGCGTTCTCCAGCGCGCCGATCTTGCGCATGATGCCGTCGTCGAGCTTGGCCAGGTTGACGCCGCCGCCGGCCGTCGCCACGCTGCGGCTCTGCGCCGCCACCGAGCGCGAGACCCAGTCGACGAAGCGCTTGAAGTCCTCCTCGCCGTTGACGTCGAGCGACAGCACGTTCTCGGTGAGCCGGTGCAGCACCGGCAGGGCGGCGTGGGCGCCGATGCCGATGGCCACCAGCGTGACCCGTTGCGCGTACTTGGCATGCCAGCGCTTGAGCGCCGGCTCGATGTCGTCGGTCGGCTTGCCGTCGGTCATCAGGTAGACCACCGGCCGCCAGTCGCCCTTGCGCTCGGCGCTGCCGGCGACGATGTTGCGGTCCAGCTCGTCCATCAGGTGCTCGAGGGCGGCGCCCAGCGAGGTGCCCGAGCCGGCCGGCAGGCGCGGCGGGTAGAACAGGGCCAGCTCGGTGAGCGGGGTCAGCGTGCGCGCCTTGCCGGCGAACACGATGGTCGACAGGAACACGCTCTCCAGCGCGTGCGGGTCGGTGCGCAGGGTGGCGATCAGCCGGGCCAGGCCCTGTTGCAGGTGGCGCAGGTTGGCGCCGACCATGGATTCGGAAACGTCGAGCAAGAGGTAAATCGGCAGGCGGCGCATATCAACTCCCCGGCGCGGTGTGAGATGGACGGCTCATAGGACGATCTGCACTTCCGGCGGCGGCGGCGGCAGCTCGGTGGAGGCCTGGGTGCCGGCGCTGGTGGTGCTGGCGGTGACGGCCACGGTGACCCACTGGAAGAACTTGGAGAAGCCGGTGCTGTCCATCTGGTCCAGGCTGACCACGTGCTCGGTCAGCTGCTTGAGCTGGTCGGGCGTGCTCTTCGGCCCGGCGGCGCAGGCCACCACGGTGCCGAAGCGGGCCTGCTGGACGCGCCCGATGGCCTGGTTGTAGGCCTCGGTGTCGGACGGCTTGCCGTCGGTCATGATGAACAGCAGCGGCCGCCAGTCGCCCTTTTGCTCGGCGCTGGTGACGCGGATGTCGCGCGCCACCATGTCGCAGATGGCGTGCAGGGCTTCGCCGAGGAAGGTGGGGCCGGACTCGGGGCAGGTGATCTCGGGCAGGTTGACGGCGTCGAGCGGGGTCAGCGGCAAGACCTGGTTGACCTTGCCGTCGAAGGTGACGATGCACAGGTGCACGCTTTCCAGCGCGAACGGGTTTTGCCGCAGAGAGGCGAGAAAGGCTTGCAGGCCCACGTTGACGGCCTGGATCGGCTCGCCGCGCATGGAACCCGAGGTGTCGAGCGCGAGATAAACGGGTAAACGGCGTACGGTCATGGTGCCCCCTGGATGGAAACTGGCATGGGATGGAGCTGCGCCCCGGCGCGCCAAGGCGGCGCCGGGGGCGGATGGCGGCGGCGCTGGCGCCGGCCGCGACAACTGTGGCAGCGGTTTAGAGCACCACGTTCACTTCCGGCGGTGGCGGCGGCAGGTCGTCCAGGCCGGCCGCTTCCTTCTTGGCCAGGTCGACCTTTTGGCTGGTGGTAGCGATCGAGGCGCTGACCCACTTGAAGAAGGCCTTGATGGTGTTGCTGTCGGCCGTGTCCAGGCGCACCACGGAGTCAGTGATGCGCTGCAGGTCGGTGACGTTGGCGGCCGGGCCGGCGGCGCAGGCGATAAAGGCGCCCAGCTTGGCCGCCTTGAGGGCGGCGATGCCGGCGTCCAACTCGTCGGTGGCGACGCCGTCGGTCATCATGAAGACGATCGGCTTCCAGTCGCCTTTTTGCTCGGCGGTGGTTTTGGCCACCTCGGCGGCGGCGCGCACGCACAGCAGGTCGAGCGCGGCGCCCATCGAGGTGGTGCCGCTGGCGGCCAGCACGGGGATCTGGAACTGGCCCAGCTCGGTCAGCGGCACCACTTGCTGGGCCGTCTCGTTGAAGGTGATGACCGACAAAAACGCCGATTCCAGCGCGTGCGGGTCTTGCCGCAGGGCCGACACCAGCGTTTGCATGCCATTGCGCACTGCCTCGATCGGTTCGCCGCTCATCGAGCCGGACGTGTCGAGCAGTAAGTATACGGGTAGCCTTCTCATCGTTTCTCCAATTGTTTAAGCGCTGTCATGAAGCGGTATTGAATTGCTGCTGCATATTATAAGAATCGGCGCAAGACGGTTGTTCCATTTACTCGCTTGCCGGCTATGTACAGGCAAGCGGGATTGACATATATTACTGGAAAGTTTCCGTGTTGCAAAATATTTTTGCCCACGCTTCCGAGCGCCCACATGGGGATTAACTTGTGTTTTGCAAGTGTTCTTCGCTAGTATTTTTTTGGATTTGATTGCACTGGTATTTTAAGCTATTCTCCGTCGTCGCCCGTCCGCGGCCTGTGCGCGCCGGGGCGGGAAAAAAGAGGAGCATGGTATGGCAATTAGTTTGAGCAAGGGTGGCAACGTCAGCTTGTCGAAGACCGACCCGTCGGTCGAAAAGATCCAGATCGGCCTGGGCTGGGAGGCGCGCTCGACCAACGGTGCCGATTTCGACCTCGACGCCAGTCTGTTCATGGTGCAGGCCAGCGGCAAGGTGCGCGGCGACCACGATTTCATTTTTTATAACCAGTTGAGTTCGACCTGCGGCGCCGTCCAGCACACCGGCGACAACCGGACCGGCGCCGGCGAGGGCGACGACGAGAGCCTGCAGGTCACGCTGGCCATGGTGCCGGCCGAGATCCAGCGCCTGGTGGTGGCCGTCACCATCCACGACGCCGCCGCCCGTGGACAGAATTTCGGCATGGTGCGCGAGGCCTTCGTGCGCGTGGTGAACAGTGTGAGCGGCGTGGAAATCGTCCGTTTCGACCTGTCGGAAGATTATTCCACCGAAACGGCATTGATTTTCGCGGAAGTATACCAACATAATGGCGAGTGGAAATTCAAGGCCGTCGGCCAGGGTTATTCCGGCGGACTGGCCGCGCTGGCGATCCAATATGGCGTGGACGTCGCCTAGTTCCGCGCTTTTGGAATGCGGCAAGGTGATATTCCCGCCGGCAAGCATTAATTCTTTTAAAAACTTTTAACGGGAGTTCAGTATGGCGATTAGTTTGCAAAAAGGCGGCAACGTCAACCTCAGCAAGGAAGCACCGGGCCTGAGCAAGGTCGTGATCGGCCTGGGCTGGGACCCGCGCGCCACCGACGGCGCCGGTTTCGACCTCGACGGCAGCGCCTTCATGCTGAAGGCCGACGGCAAGGTGCGCGGCGACGCCGACTTCATCTTCTACAACAACCTGAAGTCGAGCGACGGCTCGCTGACCCACGCCGGCGACAACACCACCGGCGGCGGCGACGGCGACGACGAGCAGCTGACCATCGACCTGGCCCTGGTGCCGGCCGAGGTCGAGCGCATCGCCTTCTGCGTCACCATCCACGAGGCCGAGCAGCGCAAGCAAAACTTCGGCATGGTGGCCAAGGCCTTCATCCGCTGCCTGAACGGCAACGGCAACGCCGAGCTGGCCCGCTACGACCTGTCCGAGGACGGCTCGGTGGAGACGGCGATGATCTTCGGCGAGCTGTACCGCGCCGGCGCCGAGTGGAAGTTCAAGGCCATCGGCCAGGGCTTCAAGGGCGGCCTCGGCCCCCTGGCCCGTTCCTTCGGCGTCAACGCCTGATCGTTCCGGCGGCAGCACCGCGCCGGCCGCCGCAGGGCGGCCGGTTCACCAACCGGGAGGCCTGCGCCTCCCGGTTCTCACTTTACCGCCAATGAAAGCACACCATGGCAGAGACACCAAGCGGCCGCGCCGCCGTCGAGAGATTGTCGGACAGTAAGAGAATCCCGATTGCCGGTGCCTCAGCCCTCGGCCTCAGCACCGGCCTGAAGCGCGCGGTGCGGCCATGATGCAGCTGACCAGCGGTCAGCGCCTGCCGCTCGCCCAATTGCTCGACGGACCGTTTTGCATCGGTGTGCGCGCGTGCGGCCTGAGGCTGGACGTGGCCTGCTTCGGCCTGGACGGCGCAGGCGTCCTCAGTGACGAGCGCTACATGACCTTCTTCAACCAGCCGCTCAGCCCTTGCGGCGCGGTGCGGCTGAGTGCGGAGGCGGGCGCCGTCGCGGCCTTCGCCTTCGACCTAGCGCGCCTGCCGGCCGGCGTCGATCAGCTGGTCCTGACCGCCAGCGTGGACGGCGAGGGCGGCATGGCCGGCCTAGACAGCGGCGAGTTGTACCTGCGCGGCGCGGCCGGCGAGGTGGCCAATTTCGCCTTCAAAGGGGCGGATTTTACCGTTGAGCGCGCGCTGATGCTGGCGCGGCTGTATCGCAAGGACGGGACATGGCGGCTGATGGCCATCGGCCAAGGCTTTGCCGGCGGCCTGCCGGCGCTGGTGGCGCACTTTGGCGCCGCCGTCGCGGCCGATGCGCCTGCCGCCGTGCCCGCCGCCGCGCCGCCGGCCGCCGTGTCGCTGGAGAAGCGGGTGGCGCGCGAAGCGCCGCAACTGGTCAGTTTGCTCAAGCACGCCGGCGTCTCCTTGCGCAAGGTCGGTTTGCAGCAGCACCGTGCCCGGGTGGCGCTGGTGCTGGACATTTCCGGCTCGATGTCCGGCCTGTACCGCCAGGGGCTGGTGCAGCGTTTCGCCGAGCGCATCCTGGCGCTCGGCTGTCAGTTCGACGACGACGGCGCCATTGACGTCTTCCTGTTCGGCGCCCAGGTGCACCAGCCTGTGCCGATGGGCCTGGGCAACGCCAGCAACTATGTGCAGGGTGTGCTGGCGGCCCATCCGCTGGAGGGCGACACGCGCTACGGCCGGGCGATGGCGGGGGTGCGCCGCCACTACTTCCCCGACGCCGACGGCGGCGAGCGCAGCCGTCCGGTAAAGGCGGCGTTGCCGGTGTATGTGATGTTCGTCACCGACGGCGGCACCTCCGACCAGGCGCTGAGCGAGAAGCAGCTGCGCTGGGCCAGCCGCGAACCGATCTTCTGGCAGTTCATGGGCATCGGCAAGGGCCGCAAGTCGCGCAGCAAGCGCCTGGCCGCCTTCGCCGACTCCGATTTTCCCTTCCTGGAAAAGCTCGACGAGCTGGACGGGCGCCTGATCGACAACGCGAATTATTTTTCCGTCGCCTCGCCCGACGAGCACGCCGACGACGAGCTCTACGACCTGTTGATGACGGAGTACCCGGGCTGGCTCAAGCTGGCCCGGCAGAACGGCCTGCTCGATTGAGCGGGCCTGGACCACACTTTTTGAGGGAGGGCAGCGATGCCTGAATTTACCGTAACCGGGGACGTCGATCCCTTCCTGCACGTCAGCCTGCGCCAGGGCGAGAAGATCTATTGCGAGTCGGATGCCATGGTGATGATGGAGTCTACGCTCGACCTGAAGGGCAAGATGACCGGCGGCGTGATGGGTTCCATCATGCGCCGCATGGCCAACGGCGAGTCCTTCTTCCAGCAGCACATCAGCGCCGTGCGCGGCGCTGGCGACTGCCTGCTGTCGCCAACGCTGCCCGGCGCGGTGCAGATCGTCGACGTCGGCGCGCGCCAATACCTGCTCAACGACGGCACCTTCGTCGCCGCCAGCGATGGCGTCGAGATGAAGACGCGCACGCAAAGCATTTCCAACGCCCTGTTCGCGCAGTCGGGCGGCTTCTTCATCATGGAGACCACCGGCCAGGGCCAGATCGCCGTGTCCGGCTTCGGCTCGATGTTCAAGCTCGACGTCAGCCCCGGCAAGGACGTGGTGATCGACAATTCGCACGTGGTCTGCTGGGACAAGAGCCTGTCCTACGAGGTGTCGGTGACGACCTCGGGCGGCGGTGGCGGCCTGGGCGGCATGATCGGCAACCTGGTCAATAGCGTCACCAGCGGCGAGGGCGTCGTGCTGCGCTTCACCGGCAGCGGCTCGGTGCATGTTTGCTCGCGCAACCGCGACGCCTTCCTGGCCTGGGTCGCCAAGGGCAAGGGCGGCGCCGGCTAGGCCGGCGCACGAGTATCATGGGCGCCGGCCCGGCGACGGGCGCGGCGCGACAGAATTTTTCACGTTGGATCACAGGAGGATGGCATGAGCGTTAATTTGAGCAAGGGTCAGAAAATCTCGTTGGACAAGGAAGCCGGCACCGGCTTGGGCAAGATCATCATGGGCCTCGGCTGGGACGCCGTGAAGTCGAAGGGTTTCCTTGGCTTCGGCCGCTCGGCGCCGGAGATTGACCTGGACGCCTCCTGCCTGCTGTTCGACGAGCAGGGCAGCCTGCTCGACACCGTCTGGTTCCGCCAGCTCGGCTCGCGCGACGGCTCGATCGTCCACACCGGCGACAACCGCACCGGCGCCGGCGACGGCGACGACGAGCAGATCGCCGTCGACCTGGGGCGCGTGCCGGCCAACGTCAAGAGCCTGGTGTTCACCGTCAACAGCTTCACCGGCCAGGACTTCTCGCAGATCGAGAACGCCACCTGCCGCCTGGTCGACGCCTCCAACAACAAGGAGGTGGCGCGCTTCAACCTGACCATGACCGGCGGCCACACCGCGCAGATCATGGCCAAGGTCTACCGCCACAACGGCGAGTGGAAGATGCACGCCATCGGCGAGGCCGGCAGCGGCCGTACCTTCAACGACCTGCTGCCGCAGATCACCCCGCACCTGTAAGGATATCGATGCAAGTTTGGCGAGTTTGGTTGAATAGTGCTTTTTCGTCGGTGGCGACGGCACTCAAGTTGATCCGCGAGGGCGACCTCGAGGGCCGTTTCCATACCATTTACAGCCACCCCCACGCCCATTCGGCGGCGGCCGGGGCGGCCGACGCCTTCCACGTCGAGCCGAGCGGGCTGGCGGCGGCCGAGTATGTCGACTGGTGCCTGGCCTTCTGCCGCGAGCAGCGGGTCGACGTGTTCATGCCGAGCAAGCACGCCGCCGTGCTGAGCGCGGCGCGCGGCCGCTTCCTCGAGCAGGGCACGCGCCTGCTCAGCGCGGCCCTGCCGGCGCAACTCGACCTGATCGACGACAAGGCCGCCTTCTACGCGGCGGTCGAGTTGCCGCAGGCGCCGGCGCCGCAGTTCCGCGAGTTCAGCGACATCGCCCAGTTCGACGCCGCCCACGCCGAGCTGCGCGCCCGCCACGACACGCTGTGTGTCAAGCCCTCGCGTTCGGTCTACGGCCTGGGCTTTGCCGTGCTCGACGAGCAGCGCAGCAGCGCCGCGCTGCTGCTGGCCGGCGCCAGCTACCGCATCGGCCTGGCCGACCTGCGCCGCGGCCTGGCCGAACTGGGCCAGTTCCGCAGCATGTTGCTGATGGAGTACCTCGACGGTCCCGAATACAGCGTCGACTGCGTCGGCGACGAAGGGCGCCTGGCCTGCATGGTGGCGCGCAAAAAGCTGCCGCAGCCCGGCCACGGCCAGCTGATCGACATGCGGCCCGACATCGTCGCCGCCTGCGCCAAGCTGGCCGCCGACTTCGGCCTGAACGGCATGTTCAACGTCCAGTTCCGCGAGGGCCGCGACGGCCTGCGCCTGCTGGAGATCAATCCGCGCATGTCGGGCGGCATCGGCATGGCCTGCCTGGCCGGGCCGAACCTGCCCTACATCGCGCTGCGCGGCTTCGTCGACGGCCACGCCGGGCTGGTGCCGGCGGCGGTGCGCGACGGCATGCGCGTCGGTGAACAGGGCTGCGCCCTGGAGCTGGCATGAGCGGCGCCGTGGACGGCGCCGCGAGCGCTGCCGCGCCGCACGCCGGCAGCTGGCAGGTGGAGCTGCCGACCGGCACGCTGCAACTGCGCGTCGACAGCAGCGAGTTCGCGCCCGACAGCCTGCTCGGCTACGCCGCGCGCGACAACGCCAAGCGCGGCTTCCTCTTCCTCAGCAAGGTGCTGGGCAAGCACTGGCCGGTGACGCCGCAGCGCATGGCGCAGATCCACGCCAGCCTGGCCGCCGGCGTGCCCGAGCTGCCCGGTCCGGTGGTGTTCATCTCGCTGGCCGAGACCGGCATCGGCCTGGGCCAGGGCGTGTTCGAGGCCTGGCAGCGCGACCATCCGGGCCAGCCGGCGCTGTTCCTGCACACCACCCGCTACCGCGTCGGCGCCGCGCCGCTGATCGAGTTCGAGGAGGCGCACAGCCACGCGCCGCGCCAGTTCCTGCATTGGCCGGAGGACGAGGCCCAGCGCGCGCTGTTCACCGGCATGCGCTCGCTGGTGTTGATCGACGACGAGGCCAGCACCGGCAACACCTTCGTCAACCTGCTCAACGCCTGCCGCCAGGTGCAGCCGGACATCGCCCATTTGCATCTGGCGGTGATCACCAATTTCATGGGCGAGCAGGGCGGCGCCGCGCTGGCGCAGCGCTGCGGCCTGCCGCTCACCCTGGGCGCCTGCCTGCGCGGCGGCTACCAGTTCGCGCCGGGCGCGGTGGCCTCGAGCGCGGCGCCAGCGCAGCGCTTCGACGCCGACGCCGAGCGCGGCGCCAGCGCCAGCTTCGGCCGGCGCGGCCGCAGCGCGCCGCTGCGCCTGCCGGACGCGCTGGTGGAGCGCCTGGCGGCCGACATTGGCGCCGGCCAGAGTGTGCTGGTGCTGGGCACCGGCGAGTTCATGCACGCCGCCTATGTGCTGGGCGCCGCGCTGGCGCGCGACGGCGTCGACCTGGCGATCCAGTCGACCACCCGCTCGCCCATTTTGCGCTGGGGCGCGGTGGGGCAGGTGCTGGAGTTCGCCGACAACTACGGCGAGGGCGTGCCCAACTTCCTCTACAACGTCAGCCCCGGCCAGTACGACCACGTTTTCATCTGCCACGAGACGCCGCCCAACGCGGCGTTGTTCGAGCTTGCCGCGCTGCTCGACGCGCGTCTTTTCCATTTTATTAGTGAGGCCCTGGTTGAAGAAATTCCTGTTCGCTGATCTCGACGACACGCTGTTCCAATCGCTGGAGAAGTGTGTCGACCGCGACGACCTGCAAACGGCCGCCGTGCTCAAGGACGGCGTCGCCTGCTCCTTCAGCACGGCCGGCCAGCGCGCCCTGTTCGACTTCATGCAAGACGGTATGACGGTGATCCCGGCCACGGCGCGCAACCTGGACGCCTTCCGCCGCGTGCGGCTGGACTTCCACAGCTACGCCGTGATCAACTACGGCGGCGTGGTGCTGTTGCCCGACGGCAGCGCCGACCGCGACTGGCTGGAACGCATGCGTCCGCTGATGTTGGCGGCGCAGGAGGGCCTGGCCGAGCTGGCCGGCCTGGTCGACGCCTACGTGGCGGCGGCCGGCCAGCGCGGCCGCGCCCGCGTCATCGAGGACTTCTCCATCCCGTTCTACCTGGTGTTCAAGGACGCCGACAAGATCGCCGAACGGCTCGAGCCGATCGAGCGCGAGGTGGTGCGGCCGTGGCTGGAGGCGCGCGGCCACGACTACTTCATCCACCGCAACGGCAACAACCTGGCGGTGCTGCCCAACGCGCTCAACAAGTCGCACGCGGTGGCCTACGTAACCGAGCGCCTGCGCGCCGAGCACGGCGCGCTGCTCACCTTCGGCATGGGCGACAGCCGCTCCGACGCCCGCTTCATGGCCGCCTGCGACTACGCCATCGTGCCGCGCGGCAGCCAGCTGGCCGGGCTGGCCCTGGAGCCGCTATGAACGCCGCGATGAACTTCAGCGGCAGCTACCACGGCGACGACGTGCAGTTCCTGCTCAAGCCGCTGGCGCTGGCCTCCTTCGTCGACGTGCCGGACAAGGAGCGGCTGATCCAGTCCGGCCGGCGCCATTACAGCGAGATGCTGTCGCGCGAGTCGCTGCCGTCGGCGCGCTATCTGGAGGTGTTCCGCGCCGCCTGCGCCGCCAACCTGGAGCGCATGGCCGGCGACTGCCTGGCGCTGGCCGGCCTGATCGCCCAACGCCGCAGCGGCCCGGTGACGCTGGTGTCGCTGGCGCGCGCCGGCACGCCGGTCGGCGTGGTGCTCAAGCGTTTGCTGGGCGGGGTGTTCGGCCGCGAGACGGCGCACTATTCGCTGTCCATCATCCGCGACCGTGGCATCGACCAGGTGGCGCTGGAGTACATCCTGGCGCGCGGCCACGCCGCCGAGTCCATCGTCTTCGTCGACGGCTGGACCGGCAAGGGCGTCATCAGCGGCGAACTGCAGGCCAGCATGGCCGACTTCAACGCCAGCCACGGCTGCGCCATCGACAGCGGCCTGTACGTCCTGTCCGACCTGGCCGGGGTGGCCGCCTGCGCCGCCGCCCACGACGACTACCTGATCCCCTCGAGCATCCTCAACGCCACCGTCTCGGGCCTGGTCAGCCGCTCGATCCTGAACCAGTCCATCGGCCCGGCCGACTTCCACGGCTGCGTCTACTACGCCGAGTTCGAACCGCAGGACCAGTCGCGCGCGTTCGCCGACAGTCTGGTCGAGCGTGCGCTGGCGCTGGCGGCGGGCGAGGCGACAAGCGCTGCGGCAGTTGGCGCGCCTTTTGGCGCGACCCACGGCGCGAGCCGTGGCGCGGCAGGCGAGGCGGCTGCCCTGGCGGCCACCTTGGCGGCGCGCGACGAGGCGGCGCGGGTGTCGCGCCGCTACATGGCCGAGGCCATGCGCGAGCACGCCATCGCCGACCGCAACCTGATCAAGCCCGGCCTGGGCGAGGCCACCCGCGTGCTGCTGCGGCGCACGCCGGAACGCCTGATCGTGCGCGACGCGGCCAGCGCCGACGTCGCCCACCTGCTGGTGCTGGCACGTGAAAAGAACGTGCCGGTGCATATCGACCCCGAGCTGCCTTACCAGGCGGTCTCCATCATCAGGAATGTCTCAGATGGTTAAACCAATCGGGGCCTCGCTCTACGTGCCGGCCACCCACAAGCATTTGATGGAGGTGGCCAGCGGCACCCGGCTGGCCCATGTGCGTTCGCTCATCATGTGCACCGAGGACGCCGTCGCCGAGCGCGAGCTGAGCTACGCCATGTTCAACCTGTCGCTGGTGCTGGCGCATATGCCGGCGGCCAGCACGGCCGAGCGCTTCGTCCGCGTGCGCAACCAGGAGGTGATGGCGCGCGTGCTGGCCATGCCCGGCGCCGACAAGCTGACCGGCTTCGTCATCCCCAAGGCGACCCAGTACAACCTGGCCGCCTACTGCAAGCTGGTGCGCGACACCCGCCACGTGCTGATGCCGACGCTGGAGACGGCCGAGGTGTTCGACGACGACGAGATGCGCGCGCTGCGCCGGCTGATCGAGGCGCCCGGCATCCGCGAACGGGTGCTGGCGCTGCGTATCGGCGGCAACGACCTGCTGTCGCTGCTGGGCCTGCGCCGGCCGCGCAACATGACGCTGTACCGCACGCCGCTCGGCCCGGTGATCGCCCGCCTGGTGACCACCTTCCGGCCGCACGGCTTCGCCTTGACGGCGCCGGTGTTCGAGCATCTGGATCTGCCCGAGCTGCTCAGCGAGGAGGTGGCCGAGGACCTGGCCTACGGCATGGTCGGCAAGACCGCCATCCACCCCAGCCAGATCGCCGCCATCGAGAGCCACTACCGCGTCTCGGCCGGCGACCTGCGCGCCGCCGCCGCCATCCTGCATCCGGACAGCCCGGCGGTGTTCGCCATGGACCAGTCGATGTGCGAGGTGGCGACCCACCGCGCCTGGGCCGAGAGCACGCTGGCGCGCTCGCGCCTGTTCGGTTCCCATCCGGAGCAAAACCAGCTTCCCCCCACCGTCCTGAACAGCCCGCACTGAGCGGCGCTGCGGACGGTCCCCCCAACTTCGATAGGAACCTTCGTATGAAACAATTCTCGCGCGGACAAAAGAGCAAGCTCAGCGACCTCGATTGCGGCCTGTCCTTCAACGTCGACGTCGACCTGCGCATCGGCGGCGCGCTGGCCGACGTGTCCTGCTTCGGCCTCGACAGCGCCGAGCGCCTGTCCGACGACCGCTACATGGTGTTCTACAACCAGCTGGCCAGTCCGGGCGATGCGGTCACGCTGCGCCTCGGCGGCGAGCGGGTCAGCTTCGCCGTGAATCTGGCGGCGCTGCCCGAGTCGATCTGCAAGCTGGTGTTCACCGCCGCCATCGACGGCGGCGCCAGCATGCGCGCCATCAGCGGCGGCAGCGTGACGCTGGGCGGCGTGGCGCAGTTCGCCCTGGCCGGCGGCGACTTCCAGGACGAGAAGGCGGTCATCCTCGCCGAGGTGTACCGCAAGGACGGCGTGTGGCGCTTCGGCGCGGTGGGGCAGGGCTTCAACGGCGGCCTGGCGGCGCTGCTGGCGCATTTCGGCGGCAGCGAGAGCGGCGCCACCGCGCCGGCGCCGGCCGCCGTCCCCGCTGCGTCCCCGGCTGCGGCCCCCGCTGCGGCCCCGGCCCCGGCGGCCGCGCCGAAGGTGTCGCTGTCGAAGGTCACGCTGGAGAAGCGCGGCGACAAGATCTCGCTGGAGAAGACCTCGGCGGCCGGCTTCGGCCGCATCCACGTCAACCTGAACTGGAACCGCGCGGCCGGCGCCGCGCCGGTGGCGGCGGAAAAGCCGGGCTTCTTCGCCCGCCTGACCGGCGCGGGCGCGGGCGCGCCGCGCGGCATCGACCTGGACCTGGGCTGCATGTTCGAGATGGCCGACGGCACGCCCGGCGTGGTACAGGCGCTGGGCGGTAGCTTCGGCGACTTCGCCGGCAGGCCCTACATCCAATTGGCCGCCGACGACCGCACCGGTGCCTCGGTGGACGGCGAGAACCTGAGCATCAACGGCGCCCATTTCGGCGAGATCAAGCGGGCGCTGATCTTCGCCTTCATCTACGAGGGCGTGGCGAACTGGGCCGCCACCGACGGCGTGGTCACCGTCAACGTGCCCGACCAGCCGCCCATCGAGGTGCGCCTGGACCAGGGCGGCGACCAGATGATGTGCGCCATCGCCATGTTGGAGAACGTCGGCGGCAAGCTGCAGGTGACCAAGCTGGTCGACTACATCGTGCCGCAGGGGCGCACGACCCTGCACGAGCTGATGGACCGCAAATACAGCTTCGGCCTGCGCTGGGCAGCCGGCAGCAAGGACTAGGCGGCGGCTTCAACCCCGACAACTTAGGGGTCTGACCCCCTTACGGGGTCAGACCCCGGCTTCGGCGTCCCGGGTTGGGGGGCAATGAAAAAGAGCCTGACGCGGCGACGCGTCAGGCTCTTTTAGTTGGCGCTCCCGGTCGGGGGCTTAGCGATCGTGGCGGCGATGGTGGTGGTGGCGGCCGCCCTCGTAATAGTAGTTGTCGCGGCCACGGTACTCGCGCACCTCGCGGTATTCGCGGTAGTAGGGGCGGGCCGGCTCGACGTAGACCACCTGTGGCGGCGCGTAGTAGCGCGGCGGCGGCGCATAGTAGACCGGCGCCGGTTCGTAGTAGGTCGGCGCCGACTGGTAGACGCGGGTTTCGACATAGCGGCTGTCGCGGCGGTTGTCGCGGCGGTAGGAGCGGTCGTCGCTGTTGATGCTGTTGCCAACGGCGGCGCCGATCAGGCCGCCGACGATGGCGCCGTCGCGGCCGCCGCTGTTATGGCCGATGGCCGCGCCGACGATGGCGCCGGCGGCGGTGTTGAAGTCGCGGTCGCTTGCCTGCGCGCTGGTCGACACGGCGGCTGCGGCCAGCATCACCACGGCCAGGATTTTTTTGCTCATTTTGTTCAACATGGCGTTGTCTCCTGCTCGGCCCCGGATCGGAATGATCCGCGCGGCCCTGATATGAGTGTCACTATATCGCCCGGCCGGGAAATCGCCACGCCATATACATATTCTTACATTCGGGCGAGCATGCTGAGCGGTGCGTGCAGGCGCTCCCACTCGGGCCGCAGCAGGCTGTGCACGCTGACGTCGCAATAGTGGCCGTTGATGAAGAAGGCCTGGCGCAGCAGGCCCTCGGGCTGGAAGCCGCATTTTTCGGCGACGCGCACCGAGGCGATGTTCTCCGGCGCGGTCAGCAGTTCGAGCCGGTGGTACTGGTAGACGCGGAACAGGTGGTCGACCAGCAGCCGGGTCGCCTCGCTGACGTAGCCGCGCCCGGCCAGCGCCGCGTCGAACAGGCGGTAGCCGATCTCGCGGCAGATCGGCGTGCGGCTCTTGAAGTGGGTGATGACGCCGACGATGTGGTGGGCGCGGTCCTCGATGACGAACAATTCGCTGTCCTCGGTGACGAAGCCGGTCTGCAGGAACTCCTTGCGCATCTGCTCGGGCGACTTGAAGTGGCTGGAGAAGTGGTCGCCGCGCGAGGGCAGGTCGTTGACCAGGGCGATGAAGGTGTTCAGGTCGGCGGTCAGCAAGTGGCGGACGGTGCACAGTGGTCCCTTGAGCATATGCGCTTCCTTTCTGCGGAGGGAAACCCATGGTAATGCAGTCGCGGCGACAAATCAAACGCGCCGGTGCCTGCGTTTTTAGAAGTTTCTGCACAAGATAGCCAAATGCGCTATCGTAACAATCCGGCACCATCCTCGTCGGTGGAAAAACCGCCGGCGAACTACTTCGCCCGCCCGCATTCTTGTCAAGGATCCGCATGAAACCTGTGTTGAACAAGCCGCTGTTGCGCCAGCCCGTGCTGGCCGCCCTGATCACCTGCCTGCTGAACGCCGGCGCCCACGCCGCCGCGCCGGCCAACGACGCCGCCACCCTGGGCAGCATCCGCGACACGGCGATGCAGAGCGACTGGGCCTACCAGCGCCTGGCCGACCTGACCGACCTGGTCGGCCCGCGCCTGTCCGGCTCGGCCGGCGCGGCGGCGGCGGTCGAGCAGGTGGCGGCGGCGTTGCGCAAGCTGGGCGCGACCGTCACCCTGCAACCGGTCAAGGTGCCGCACTGGGTGCGCGGCGCCGAGACGGCCGAGTTGGTCGACTACAGCGGCCGTCCGGCCGGTGTCAGCCAGCGCGTCGTGCTGACGGCGCTGGGCGGTTCCGGTGCCACGCCGGCCGCCGGCCTGACCGCGCCGGTGCTGGTGGTGCGCGACTTCGACGAGCTGAAGGCGCGCGCCGCCGAGGTCAAGGGCCGCATCGTGCTGTTCGACGTCGCCTTCGACCAGGAAATGGCCGAACGCGGCCTGGCCGGCCCGGCCTACGGACGCGGCTCGAACTACCGCTTCAACGGACCGAAGCTGGCGGCGCAGATGGGCGCGGCCGCCGCGCTGGTGCGCTCGGTCGGCGGCGCCGACTTCCGCATTCCCCACACCGGCGCCACCGGCTTGGTCGACGGCGCGCGCATCCCGGCCGCCGCCGTCACCAGCGAGGACGCCATGCTGATGAG
Organism: Rugamonas rubra; assembly: GCF_900114705.1. Lineage (GTDB taxonomy): Bacteria > Pseudomonadota > Gammaproteobacteria > Burkholderiales > Burkholderiaceae_D > Rugamonas > Rugamonas rubra. Next base: position 23,406 of record NZ_FOTW01000030.1, on the reverse strand, counting down.
CCGACTGGCCGCGCGCGGCCCGCTGAGCATGCACCTGACCTTGACGCCGCAGACCCTGGCCGACGCCGACAGCTTCAACGTCATCGCCGACCTGCCGGGCAGCGACAAGGCCGACGAGGTGGTGATCGTCTCCGGCCACCTGGACTCGTGGGACCTGGCCACCGGCGCCAACGACGACGGCGCCGGCGTGATGGGCGCGATGGGCGTCATCGAGACGCTGAAAAAACTCAAGCTGCAGCCGCGCCGCACCATCCGCATGATCGCCTGGATGAACGAGGAGAACGGCGGCCGTGGCGGCGCCGCCTATTTCGACGCCCACCAGGCCAGGCTGGACAAGCAGTTCGCCGCCATCGAGAGCGACTCCGGCGCCGGCCGCCCGTTCGGCGTGTTGGCCAGCGTCGGCCCGCGCGTGGAGAAGCTGTTCGCGCCCTTGCAGGCGGCGTTGCAGCCGATCGGCGCCAGCGCCTTCACCCGCCGCGACGTGCTCGGCGCCGGCGACCTGCACGCGCTGGAGACCGGCGGCGTGCCCAGCTTCGAGCCGCTGGTCGACAGCCACAGCTACTTCCACTACCACCACACGGCCGCCGACACGCTCGACAAGGTCGACCCGCAGAACCTGAAGCGGCACGTGGCGGTGCTGTCCTCGCTGACCTGGTATCTGGCCAACATGGACGAGCCGATCGGCCGCGCGCCCAAGCAGGACTAGGGCCGAACCTGGCGGCCGGCGGCACTCGGCCGGCGTTGCCGCGCTTTCGTGACCCGGCCCGGGCAAGGCGGGCGCGGAAACGGCGCCGCATCCTGTATCATCGAAGGCAGCAGTTGACTAGCCACCGCCAAGGAGAAGCAGATGGATCAAGGATCGAAAATTCACTACAAGGGCTGGGAAATCGTGCCGTTCGCCGCGCCCACCAGCGGTGACAAATGGACCGCCAGCTGCGACATCGAGCGCGCCGGGCCGGACGGCGTCGACGTGTTCGAGGGCGCCACCATGCAGTTCATCCGCGACAGCGAGGACGACGCCGTCGCCGCCGCCTGCGACGAGGCGATCCGCCAGATCGACAACATCATCGCCAATCCGCTGGTGCGGCTGGCCTGACACGTGGCACGGCCGGCCCGGCCGCGCATGGCCGGCCGTGCCGCCCCCGCCCGGGCGATTTCCCTCGCGAGATTGCTTTGACAACATTTCCGTGCCACCATACGCCATCCCCCCGGCGCCGCGTCCGCGTCGCGCCGGGTCCGCAAGCCCAGCCCCCATCCACTTCGCAAGGCAGCTCGATGACGATATTGCTACTCGGTTTGATTCTTTTCCTCGGCACGCACTCGGTGCGCATTGTCGCCGAGCCTTGGCGCCAGCGCCAACTGGCCCGGCAGGGCGAGGCCGCCTGGAAGGGCGTGATCAGCCTGCTGTCGCTGCTCGGCTTCGGCCTGATCATCTGGGGCTTCGGCCTGGCGCGCCAGGAGCCGGTGCAGCTGTGGCAGCCGCCGGTGTTCCTGCGCCACCTGAGCGCGCTGTTCATGCTGGCCTTCTTCGTGCTGCTGGCCGCCGCCTACGTGCCGCGCAACCGCATCAAGGCCGCCGTCCACCATCTGATGGTGCTGGGCACCAAGCTGTGGGCCTTCGGCCACCTGCTGGCCAACGGCATGCTGGCCGACGTGGTGCTGTTCGGCGCCTTCCTGTTGTGGGCGGTGCTGGACTTCCGCGCCGCGCGCCAGCGCGACCGCGCCGCCGGCACCACCTATCCGGCCGGCACGCTGGGCGGCACCCTGGCGACGCTCGCCGTCGGCCTGCTCGCCTTTGTCGTGTTCGCCTTCTGGTTGCATGGCGTGCTGATCGGCGTGCGGCCGTTCGCTTGAGCCAACGCCGATGTGGTGTTGCCTTAACTTTATGATATAGTTTAAATACCACTTTAAGCGGGCATTCCGCCCGCGCCCGGTGGCAACTGGCCGGATATGCCGGTGTGGCCGCATGCTTTTCCAGCCGAAATCGGACAGCCAGTCTTTCGATAAGGGATCAGCCAAATGAGTCCGCTACACATCCTCAAGCTACCGTTCTCCTCCTTGGACGGTTGGGTCAGCCTGCGCCAATCCCACCCCTCGGTGCTGGAAACCTTCTTCTTCCTGACCATGCCGTTTTCATTGATACCGCCGGCCATGCTGATCTACGCCGGCGCCCACCACGGCGCCATCTACCCGGTCACCGCGTCGGCGGCGCGCTGGCAGGAGGTGGCCATCGTCTTCTTCGTCATGGAGTTGTTGACGGTGCCGCTGGTGGCATGGCTGATCAAGCAGGTGGCGTCGGCGCACCAGATCAAGGTCGGCTTCCGCGACACCTTCCTGCTGGCAGCCGTGACGGCGATCCCGATGTGGCTGTCCGCCTTCGGCTTGGCCATTCCCAGCTTGTGGCCGAGTATCGCCATCCTCTGCCTCGGCATGGTGCTGGGCGGCTGCCTGCTGTTCCGTGGTTGCGACAGCTTCCTGCGCACCGGCGAGGAGCTGGAGGCGCAGGCGATCGCCGCCGAGGTCTTCGCCGGCGGTGCGCTGATGTGGGTGGCGCTGTGCGCCGCCGTGGTGCTGCAACTGATGAACGGCTGACGCCGCCGCCGCTGCCGCCGCCGAGCTCTATGTCGGCGCGCTGCCGCTGGCCGTATCGCTAATGAAAATGGCGCGGAAGTCGTTGACGTTGGTCAGCGTCGGCCCGGTGACGATCGAATCGCCGAGCGCCTGGAAGAAGCCGTGGCCGTCGTTGTTGTCCAGGCTGTCCTTGGGCCGCAGTCCCTGCGCCCAGGCGCGTTGCAGCGTGTCCGGCGCCAGGTAGGCGCCGGCGATCTCCTCCAGGCCGTCGACGCCGTCGGTGTCGCCGGCCAGCGCGTGGATGGCCGCTTGGCCGTCGAGCGCCACGCCCAGCGCGAGCAGGAACTCGACATTGCGGCCGCCCCGGCCGTCGCCGCGCACCGTCACCGTGGTCTCGCCGCCGGACAGCAGCACGCACGGCGGCGCGAACGGCTGGCCGCGCTGCGCCACCTGGAGCGCGATGCCGGCCATGACCTTGCCGACGTCGCGCGCCTCCCCTTCGATGCTGTCGCCGAGGATGTGTGGCGTGACGCCGGCCGCGCGCGCCACCTGCGCCGCCGCCTCCAGCGCCATCTGCGGCGTGGCGATCAGCTGCGTGGTGGTGTTGGCCAGGCGGGCGTCGCCCGGCTTGACGGACTCGCCGCGTCCGCTCTCGAGCACGGCGCGGATGCGCTCCGGCAGCGCGATGCCGTAGCGCCGCACGATGGCCAGCGCGTCGTCGCAGGTGCTGGCGTCGCCCACGGTGGGACCGGAGGCGATGTCGCCCGGCCGGTCGCCCGGCACGTCGGAAATCAACAGCGTGACCACCTTGGCAGGATGGCAGGCGGCGGCCAGCCGGCCGCCCTTGACGGCGGACAGGTGGCGCCGCACGCAGTTCATCTCGCCGATGCTGGCGCCGGACTTGAGCAGCGCGCGGTTGAGCGCCTGCTTGTCCTCCAGCGTGACGCCGGGCAGCGGCAGGGCCAGCAGGGCCGAGCCGCCGCCGGAGATCAGGCAGAGCACGGTGTCGTCGGCGCTCAGGCCGCCGACCAGGGCGAGGATGCGCTGCGCCGCGTCCATGCCGGCGGCGTCCGGCACCGGATGGGCCGCCTCGACGATGGTGATGCGCTGGCACGGCACCTTGTAGCCGTAGCGGGTCACCACCAGGCCGGACAGCGGGCCGGGCCAGTTGTCCTCGACGGCGCGCGCCATCGCCGCCGAGGCCTTGCCGGCGCCGATGACGACCAGGCGGCCGCGCGGCGGCGCCGGCAGGTGGGGCGGCACGCAATGGGCCGGCTGCGCCGCCTCGATGGCGGCGTGGAACATCGCCTGCAGCAGTTGGCGCGGCGGGGGGGGAGTGGACATGTTTGCGACTCTCAACGTGTTGCGGTTAAACGATTACCCAACTACCCCGCACGCCGATCCGCCACGGTCGGGGTCTGACCCCGGATGGGGTCAGACCCCTAGGTCTTGGGGGGGGGGCTGCCCAGGTTACTCGGCTGGCGTACGCCAGCGGCGTGCTGGCGGTCGCCGATCTTGTCCGGCATGCGCATCACCAGCACGGCGCCGAGGAACAGCACAGCGGAGAGTATATACAGTGCCAGGTCGGTGCTGCCGTTCTTGTCCTTGATCGAGCCAACCAAAAAGGGGCTGATGAAGCCGGCGATCTGACAAAATCGAAATTGTAAGCATTGCATGATTTACTAAAATACAATCATATGGCATTATCAAAATACGCCGGGTCACATACTTCGCATAGCTGATCCGCATATTCGGTAAAACCACATAGGAGTTGCACAATGGCACTGTCACCAAAACCAAATCTTCAGCTGGTCTACGTATCTGATATCGAACGTTCGACAGCCTTTTACAAGACCATCTTTGACGCGGAGCCCATATTCGCCAGCCCCCGCTACGTGGCGTTTTCGGCGGGGGGCGAGGCCCTATTTGGCATTTGGACTGGCGGCGCAAGCCCCGATGTCAACGCGCCGAGGTTTTCCGAGATCGGCATAATGCTGCCAACCGGAAAAGACGTGCAGAGCCTCTTCGAGGTATGGCGGCAGAACCCGGACATTAACATCACCCGCGAGCCATACACGGAAGTCTTCGGTCTGACCTTCCTCGCCGAAGACCCCGACGGCCACGTTATCCGCGTATGCCCGTTGGATTGATGTTGACGCAGCTGGCATCGTAGTGTTTGGAATGAATTCCCTGACTACGCCATGCTCATGCGAGCCGACCATATCCAATCGCAACGAGTGCGGATGATAATATCAGCAGCGCCCAGATCGGCGAGTAGGGAAAGACCGCCACGCCAAACAAGGCGGTGGCGGATAAGTAAAAACCGATGATTCTTAGTGTCTCGAGATCCGATACCGCAGCGGCGCGTATCGCCAGATGCCCGCATACGATGATGCCAGGTCCGAACAAGGTGAACCATGCCGCGACGCGACGTGTGTCATTGGTGGAAAAGGCACCAATAAAACCGTCCTGCAGCGCGGCGGCAAACGGCTGCCAGAAGCGGACGACTCCCATTCCTATATGAAGAATCCCAAGAATGGTTATTCCCCACGGGACCATTGTTTTCCAATTCCATTCCATTTCATTCTCCACAGTAGGCAACACGGACTAGCGCATGGACCGAGGGTGCGGCGTGCTGGATTTGTCGAACCCACCTATCCATACCCTAGAGTATGGAGCTATGGTAGTCGCGCGCTATTGATTTTGTCAATACCTTGAGGTATGGTTGTGCCATGGATGAACGATTGAACCGACAAGCATGGATCGACGCGGGCCTTGGCAAGCTAGCCGAGGAAGGGCCGCAGTCTCTCAAAGTGATGGGCATAGCGCAGCACCTGGGTGTGACGAAGGGGAGTTTTTACTGGCATTTTTCAGATTTGCAGGCATATAAAACGGAGGTCCTGCGAGCGTGGGAGGGGAAATACACGCTCGACGTGATGCAGCAGGCGAACGGCGTCGGTACCGATGCGCGGACGAGATTGCAATTTTTGCTGGGAACGACGTTTGGGCAGAGATCGGATTTGGGCTGTGCGATCCGGGCTTGGGCGCTGACTGACGAGCATGTCGCGCAGGTGCAGAATCGCGTGGACCAGGGCCGGCTTTCCTATGTAACGGAGCTGCTGCACGAGATAGGCTGGCCGGTGGACGACGCGGCGGCACTCGCCCAATTTTTATATTATGCGGTCATTGGGTATTCCCACACGGGACGGCAGGCCACTAGCGAACGGGACGTGGCGCTGTATCTGGCGATGTTGCTTAAGGTTCCCTAGGCCGGTCTCACCGGCTCGTCCAAGCGCCGGTAGCGCATGGTCCGGGCTGCGGGAGGCGACGCGAAACCCCGATTAGAATAACTCGTCCAGCTGCTCAAAGAACTCGCGTTTCGCCGGAGCGTCGGGCAGCCCTAGCCTAGCAAGAAAATCCGCAGCGGCGCTTGCCGATACTTCCTCGCGAAGGTTGCGGTGGATGAAAGTGATGTCCAACCAGCGGTCGGCACGTCCGCCACGCCCAAGGTCGATAAAATACAGCTCCTCGCGGGCATCGACAAACACATTGATGTCGCCCAGATCGCCATGGGAGAACACCAAGTCCTCGGGCGGAACCGTGGCCTTCAGGCGCGCCTGGAGGTCTGGGGGCGTGGCCAGTCCCGGCCATTGCAGCAGATCGTAGTCGTCCGCGACGAGGTCTTTACCCAGCAGATAATCCAACTCGCGCAGGCGCACCGACGTGCTGGAGTCGAAAGGGCAGTCGGCGACAGGGACGGACTGCACCAGGCGCACGGCCTCAAGGAAGAGGTCGCTCACAGCGCGGTCATTCGCCACGAGCAAGGACAGGGGAACACCGGGCACGGTACGGGTAATCATGTGTTCATAGCCCTCGTGCCGCGCGACGCAGACGAGCTCCGGCACTCTCAGCCGCCCGGAAAGCCAGCGCAATACGTCGGCCTCGCGCGCCACGCTGTAGCTGGTGGGCGCGTATTGCGGCGCGGAAGTCTTGAGGAAAAACACATCGTTTCCGCGCTGAAATCTATTGACCGGACAAGGGGATTCGCCGACCGCATCACGTCGTAGGGGCGCGTCGCCGATGAAGCGGGAGATCTCCGGTGGCAGGTGGAATGGCATCGCGTCCCCTATGGATTGCGGATTTGCTAATTCGATCAAATACAAACGTATCTTGTTGTTTCTACCGCTCAAAACCAACGACCGAGCTATAGTTATCGGTTGGCGTCGCGCTCTCGGCAACTAAACAGCTAGGGCAAATCGATTTAAGTCTTCCAGGTGGACGGATAAATACTCTTCGCCAGCGTTTAAACGCTCGAGCGCCTCAGTCATATTTTCCAAATAAATTTGTGGTTCGCCTATATTTTTTATTTGGTAAAAAATTTATGCTGGCACAAAATGCACGGAGTATAAAATGGCCGTTCCTGATCGATTTATGACTGTTGACTCAAGTAATAGGCGACAAGTGCGTTAGCGTGCCCATGCCCAATTTTGTGGTCGTTTTTGAGCCAAGCGACCATTTCCATGTGCTTCTTTCCACTCATTGTTTCTAGAAGACTCAGCCAATGTGTGACTGCGTATCCATACGTTTTTTCAATTGAAGGAAAGTACGAAGCTGGTCCTTTTAATTTTTCGCTATCGGCCATGGGTATCGAGCTCCTCGTTTCAAAATTGGGTTGAATTAAAATTTTTTGGTACTTGGTTTTGACGCCCACTCCGGCTTTGGACATGATGCGTGTCTGGTTGCAACTTCCCGGACCCGGTCGGTCGTAGAACTTTAACTTATTCTGCTTCCCGCGTCAGTCAAAATCGGCGGCGAAAGCCAGCGCAGTACATCGGCCTCGCACGTTATGCTATAGCTCGTGGACGAGTAGGGCGTCGCGGAAGTCTTGAGGAGAAATACTCGTTTCCTCGATGAAATCTATGACCTGAACAAGGAAACTCGGCGGCCGCATGACGTTGCGGGATGGCGTCGCCGATGAAGCGCGAAATGTCCGGTGGCAGGTGGGGGCATCGTATCCCTAACGTTTGCAAATCTGCTGAACTGAGGCCAGTCATACTGGCAGACGCGGCGGCACTCGCCCGATTTCTCTATTATGCGGTCATTGGTTTTTCCCACATGGGAGAGCTGGCGATAAGCGAACGTGACTTGGCGGTGTATCTGGCGATGTTTGCCAACGTTCCCTAGGTTGGGCCCTTTTCGATCCAATTTAACGACTGAGCTGTACTTGCCGGCTGGCATCACGCTCGCGGCAACTTAACGATGCATATTGGGCGCGAGGAAATTTGGTTTTGATGTTGACGCTTTCCAATTCCGCCTGAATATTTACGTTATTTGTGAACGTGCATTTATTTCTGGCTGCGAAATTCTCAAATTTTTTCGAGCTGCTAGATATCTTTACAGTCACACCCATCCCAGGGCTAACACAGCACCCGATATACCTTGAAATATATTCTTCTTCGATCACAATCAGTTCGTGCCCCATGAACATTGCAGGCTTTTTCAAGATGTAATAGTCCGTATAGTCGGCTCTTTGATTTGGCTTCCTATTGACGAAACCTTCCTTCATGTATGATCGAATGGTTTCTCTTGAATCTCCAACTCTTTCGGTTGTGCCTTTTTTTAATGAAAGGGAAATGGATAACCGTTTTTCGAGATCCTGCGTGTTAGATGCTGATGAAATGGTTAAAAAAGAAGAAAGCAGGATGAGCGCAAAAATACTGCGCACATTAGAATATTTACTCATGTATTTTCATTTCTCCGTTGAGTAAATTGGGGAGACATCGGTTTGCCGCCCCCCCCCCTGTATTCACAGCCCCTGTGCCTTCAGGGCCTCAATCTCCGCGTCGCCATCATCGACCAAGCGTTCGCCGCCGGGGAACTTGCCCAGGCCGAGGGTGCGGCCCATCGACAGCAGCAAACTCTGTCCCGGGGCGGTGCGCTCGGGCACCAACTGGTAGACCGGGTCGGCGAAGGCCGCCGCCGGGGTGGTGATGGTCCAGCCCATCTGCTTGAACTGGGCGATCACGTCGTCCAGCCACAGGGCGTTGATCAGGTTGTGGTGCATCAGCATCACCTGGGCGATGTCGCGGCCCTGCAATTGCTGCGACAGGGCGCGGTAGGCGAGGGCGCGCTGGCGCACGTGGGCCAGGTAGGCTTGCTTGATCGGCGCCAGGTCGGCTTGCGGATTTTTTGTCAGCACCTCCTGCAGCTTCTCGTCGAGGCGCCAGTCGCTGGTGTCCAGGCTGACGTAGGCGTTGCGGTAGCCTTGCTGTTGTAGGAAGGCGCGCATGCCGTCGCGCTTCTCCGGGGTGTTGCCCTCGCGCAGGAAGGTGTAGCGATACCATTTCTGGTAGCCGGGCAGGGTCTTGATGATGGCGTCGCAGTCGAGGATTTCTTGCTGGTACTGCGCCAGGCTGAGCTTGGCGTTGTGCAGGTCCGGATGGCTCATCGTGTGGTTGCCGATGGCGTGGCCGGCCTGGCCCCAGGCCTTGGCCAGGGCGTAGCCGGCCGGCTTGTCGGCGCCGAAACCGGCGGTGACGAACAGTGCGGCCTGCACCTTGTGCTTGGCCAAGGCGGCGAGCATGGCGTCGTTGCGCTGCTGCGGCGTCAGGCGCGGGGTGTCGGCCAGGTTGGGACCGTCGTCGAAGGTGAAGGCGAGCGATTGCGCCAGCGCCAGCGGAGCGGCAGCCAGGCCGATGGTCAGGCCGATGCCCAGGGCGGCGGCGCGGAGGCGGCGGAGGGTTTGCTGCGCGTGTGATTTCATCATGTGCAATATTGCTCGTTTTGGAAGACCAATTATTGCACAGGAAAAATTTCCACGACGGCGAGTCTTGTTTTTCAGGCAAAATTTTATACGGCGGCAGAGGCTTTGGCCGTCGCCGGCTGGGCAAATTCTATCGTTCTGAGCAACTCTTATGATATAAATGCAATCTCAAAAGAGATTCGGAGACCTGGTTTGAAAAAAGGCTTTTACACCATCATGGCGGCGCAGTTCTTTTCCTCGCTGGCCGACAACGCCTTGTTCATCGCCTGTGTCGGCTTTCTAACGCTGCTCAAGGCGCCTGAATGGATGACGCCGATGTTGAAGTGGTCCTTCGTCTTGTCTTATGTGTTGCTGGGCGCCTTTGTCGGCGCCTTCGCCGATTCCTTCCCAAAGGGCAAGGTCATGTTCATGACCAACCTGATTAAGATCGGCGGTTGCGCCACCATCTTCTTCCAATTGCATCCGGTGCTGGCCTACGGCATTGTCGGGCTGGGCGCGGCGGCGTATTCGCCGGCCAAGTACGGCATTTTGACCGAGCTGCTGCCGCCCGAGCAACTGGTGGCGGCCAACGGCTGGATCGAGGGCCTGACGATCAGCTCGACCATTTTCGGCGTGGTGTTGGGCGGCGCGCTGTCGGCCAACGCGGCGGTGTCGTCCTTCCTGCTGAGTTTCGACTTCCCCTTCATTACCACCAGCATCGATACGCCGGGCGAGGCGGCGCTGTGCGTGATCGTCGGTGTCTACTGTCTGGCCGCGTTGTTTAATCTGGGCATCGCCGACACCGAGGTGCGCTACGCCAAGCAGTCGACCCGCGCCGGCCAGTTGATCGCCGACTTTTGGCGTTGCAGCGGCGTGCTGTGGCGCGACAAGCTGGGCCAGTTGTCGCTGGCGGTGACGACCTTGTTCTGGGGCGCCGGCACGGCGCTGCAATACATTCTGCTGCGCTGGGGCCAGGAGACGCTGGGCCTGGGGCTGGACAAGGCGGCGCTGCTGCAGGGCGTGTTCGCCTTCGGCGTGGCCGGCGGCGCGGTGCTGGCGGCGCGTTACGTCACGCTGCGCCGTTCGCTGTCGGTGCTGTGGCTGGGCATGCTGATGGGCGGCGTGGTGATGTTGATGACGGTGGTGCACACGGCCTGGATGGCGGCGCCGCTGTTGATCGTCATCGGCGGCCTGGCCGGCTTCTTCGTGGTGCCGATGAACGCGCTGTTGCAGCATCGCGGCTACAAGCTGATGAGCGCCGGCCACTCGGTGGCGGTGCAGAACTTCAACGAGAACCTGTCGATCCTGGCGGTGATGGCCTTGTACGCGATGATGCTGCGCATGAACATCGGCCTCAACACCACCATCCTGATCTTCGGCGGCTTTGTCGCCGCCAGCATGGGGCTGATCATGCTGCGCCACGCCGCCACCAAGCCTGCCTGCAACCGCGAGCTCAATTTATAATACGCGATGGCGCCGCCAGTCCGGGGCGCCGAGCCGCGTCCGCTCGCCTGCCTTGTGGCACAATGCGGCGCTGACGGCCCGGGCCGTCGCTTTCACCAATCATCAGGAATTAGCATCATGACCATATTCGCCGTACCCGTCTTCGACGCCACCGTTATCTTCAACGACAAAGAACTGTTCAAAGGCCGCGGCGCCGCCGAGGGCTGGGGCCAGAAACTGGCCAAGGAAATCGAGTGCGAGACCGGCGTGCAGAAGGTCGGCACGGGCTGGGCCATCTCCGCCAACTATGAAGGCGAGGATTGCTTGTGGGGTATCCACGGCCAGCGCCTGAAGCGCATCAACTAGGGTTCGTCAAGCTTATCTGCGACGCCGGCCTTACCCCGCAAGCAAAGGGGTCAGACCCCGTACGGGGTCTGACCCCGTGGCGTATCGACGTGCGGGGTAAGAAACATGCGACTCGTTGTCGCCGGCGTGTTCCTCGTTGCGTCGACGCATTGGGCGCTACGTTGCCGCACGTGTTAAGACCCGTTTGACGGCCTCGAACCACAGCAGGTTGAGGCCGACCACGGCGGCGCCGGCCAGCAGCAGCGCGGCATCGGGACGCACGAAACCGAACAACTGGCCCAGCGCCGGCAGGCCCAGCGCGGCCGCCAGCAGCGCGCAGGTGGCCAGCGCGATGGCGCCGAAGTAGCGGCCGGCCTGGCCGCCACGGCCCCAACCGGCGCCGCGTCCCCACACGCGGTTGGCCTGGATCAGTCCAAGGTTCGACAACACCAGCACGCTAAAGGCCAGCGCGCGCGCCACCTGGTCGCTGCCGCTGTCCCAGCGCGCCAGCGCGTACACCCCGACCAAGGTGGCCAGCAGGCCGCCGCCCTGCCACAGCCCGCGCACCAGCACGGCGCGGTCGAACAGGCGCGCCTCGGGCGGGCGCGGCGGCGCCGCCATGGCGCCGGCCTCGATCTCCTCGGCCTCGAACACCACCGAGCAGGCCGGGTCGATGATCAGCTGCAGGAACAGTATGTGCACCGGCATCAGCAGCATCGGCCAGCCCAACAGCAGCGGCAGCAGCGACAGGCCGACGATCGGCACGTGCACCGCCACCACGAAGACGATGGCCTTGCGCAGGTTGGCGAAGACGCGGCGGCCGTAGCGCACCGCCGTCACCAGCGAGGAGAAGTCGTCGTTGAGCAGCACCAGCGCGGCGGCCTCGCGCGCCACGTCGGTGCCGTGCGCGCCCATGGCCACGCCGATATGCGCGGCTTTCAGCGCCGGGGCGTCGTTGACGCCGTCGCCGGTCATCGCCACCACCTCGCCGGCGGCGCGGAAGGCCTGCACCAGGCGCAACTTCTGCTCCGGCTGGACGCGGCAGAACACCTGCGTGTTGGGCAGGCGGGCGCGCAGGGTGGCGTCGTCGAGGCCGGCCAGCTCGGCGCCGGTCATGGCCGCGCCGTCGACCGGCAGGCCGGCCTGGCGGGCGATCGACAGCGCGGTGGCGGGGTGGTCGCCGGTGATCATCACCACGCGGATGCCGGCGGCGCGGCATTCGGCGATGGCGCGCGGCACATCGGGGCGGATCGGATCCTCCAGCGCGACCAGGCCGAGGAAGTCGAAGTCGAAGTCGTGCTGGTTGCCGGGCAGCTCGCTGGCGCTGAAGGTGGCGCAGGCCACGCCGAGCACGCGCAGGCCGTCGCGCGCCAGCGCCTCCACCTGGGCGGCGATGGCGGCGGCGCGGGCCTCGTCCATGTGGCACAGGTCGACCACGGCCTCGGGCGCGCCCTTGGCGGCGATCATCAGCTCGCGCCGGTCGGGCGACTGCCAGACGCGCGACATGGCCAGCATCTCGCGCGACAGCGGGTAGTCGTTGACCAGCGTCCAGTCGGCGTGCAGGTGTTCGGTGTTGGCCAGCAGGCGTTGGCCGGCGTCGCCGATGGCCGACTCCATCGGGTCGTAGGCGCGGCGGTGGCTGGCCAGCACGGCGTATTCCAGCACGCCGTGCAGCTCCTCCTGCAGCGGCGCGGCGGCGTCGGCGGCGCAATCGTAGGCGGCCTGCTCGGAGCACAGGCGGCGCACCGCCATGCGGTTGGCGGTCAGCGTGCCGGTCTTGTCGACGCACAGCACGGTGGTGGCGCCGAGCAGCTCGACCGCCGGGATGCTGCGGGCCAGGACTTTTTCACGCGACAGGCGCCAGGCGCCCAGGCCGAGGAACAGCGTCAGCACCACCGGCAGCTCCTCCGGCAGGATGGCCATGGCCAACGTCAGGCCGGCCAGCAGGCCGTTGAGCCAGTCGCCCAGCAGTGCCCACCAGCCCAGCGCCAGCGCTGCGGCCAGCGCCAGGCCGATGGCGGCGACGCGGCGCACGATCTGCGCCGTTTGCAGCTGGGTCGGGGTTTGCTCGCCGCCCAGCGCGGCCAGCGACTTGCCGATCTGGCCCAGCGCGCTGCGCTCGCCGGTGGCGCTGACGCGGCCGCGCGCCATGCCCTGCGTGACCAGCGTGCCGGCGTAGGCGTAGACGGCGGGCGATGCCACCATGGCGGCCGTGGCGGGCAGGGCGGTGTTGTCGTCGGCGAGGGGGAGTTGTTTGGCCACCGGCAGCGATTCGCCGGTCAGCATCGATTCGTCGATGGTCAGGTTGGAGGCGTCGAGCAGGGCCATGTCGGCCGGCACGCGGTCGCCCTCGGCCAGCAGCACGATGTCGCCCTCGACCAGCTCGCGGCCGGCGATGCGCTGCGCCACGCCGTCGCGCAGCACCAGCGCGCGCGGGCTGGACAGGTCGCGCAGCGCGTCGAGCGAGCGTTCGCTGCGGCGCTGCTGGACGAAGCTGATGGCCATGACGATGAAGACGAAGCCGAGCAGCATCAGCGCCTCGGCGCGGTCGCCCAGCACCATGTAGATCCCGCCGCAGGCCACCAGCAGCAGGAACATCGGCTCGGCGAGCACGCCGCGCAGCTGGCGCAGGGCGCTGCGCGGGCGCGACTGCGGCAGTTCGTTGGGGCCGTCGGCCGCCAAACGGCGCGCCGCCTCGGCCGGGCTCAGGCCTTGTTGGTCGGTGGCGTCGGGCGGCATGGCAGCCTTCCGGTCAGATGAGCGGCGTTGGTGCCGCAGCAGCGGCCACGCCGCCGCCGCCGCCGCCGCCGCCGCCGCCGCCGCCGCCGCTCGTCTCGTTGGCGGCGCCGGCCGCGCCGCCATGGTCCAGGTCGGGCCGGCGCCACGGGTCGACGTGGGTCATCAGGTTGAGCACGCGGTGGCGCTGCAGCACGCGCTGGCGCGCCTCGACGGCGATGTCGTGGCCGGCCTCCACGGTCAGCAGGGCGTCGACCTCGATGTGGGCGTCGACCACGATCATGTCGCCCATTTTGCGGGTGCGCACGTCGTGCACGCCGCTCACTCCCGGCGTGTCGACCAGGGTGCGACGGATCGCCTCGACCTCCTCATCGTCGACGGCGCGGTCCATCAGGTCGTGCAGCGCGTCCCAGCTGAACTGCCAGCCCATGCGGGCGATCATGCAGCCGACGATGAGCGCGGCGATCGGGTCGAAGATCGGATAGCCGGCCAGGTTGCCGACAATGCCCAGGCCGACCACCAGCGAGGAGGCGGCGTCCGAGCGGGCGTGCCAGGCGTTGGCCACCAACATGCTCGACTTGATGCGCTTGGCCACCGCCAGCATGTAGCGGAACAGCGTCTCCTTGGCCAGCAGGGCGGCGCCGGCCACCCACAGGGCGACGGCGTGCACCTCGGGCACGCTGGCCGGGTGTTGCAGCTTGAGCACGGCCGACCACAGCATGCCGACGCCGACGGCCAGCAGCAGCAGGCCGAGCGCCAGCGAGGCGGCGGTCTCGAAGCGCTGGTGGCCGTAGGGGTGGTTCTGGTCGGCGTCCTTGCGGGCGTGGTGGCCGGCGAACAGCACGACGAAGTCGGCCACCAGGTCGGACAGAGAGTGGATGCCGTCGGCGATCAAACCCTGCGAGCGGGCGAACACGCCGACGGCGATCTGGATGGTGCTCAGCACCAGGTTGACGGCGACGCTGACCCAGGTGCTGCGGTTGGCCGCGCTGGCGCGTTCCTCGGCGCTGTGCAGGCTGTCTTCGGGGTCGTCGTGCAGGTCGTCGAATTGCATGTGTGCTGGTTCTCGTGGTGATGTGGAGGCGGGCGCTGGCCACAGCGTAGCATAGCGGACGGCGGCGGCGCTGAACAGCGCCACGGCGCCCGCTCAATTGCCGCCGGTGCACTTTTTTGCTAGCATGGCAGCCACTGTCCGTCCGCGCGCATCGCCCGTTGTGCAGGCCTCTTCACGCTCACCCCCGCTCACCACCGGCGCCATGAACCTTCCCCGACTGCCCGAACCGCTCGCCCTGCTGCCCTATGTGGGCAAGTGGTGCCTCATCGCCGGCCTGGTCGCCGCGCTCAGCGGCAGCGCCTCGGCCTTCTTCCTGTTCGCCCTCGACCAGGCGACGCGCTACCGCGAGGCGCACGCCTGGCTGATCTGGCTGCTGCCGCTGGCCGGTTTCGCCGTCGGCTGGGTGTATTTGAAGCTGGGCCGCTCGGTCGAGGCCGGCAACAACCTGCTGATCGACGAGATCCACGACCCGAAGCGCGTGGTGCCGCTGCGCCTGGCGCCGCTGGTCCTGGCCGGCACCGTGGTGTCGCACCTGTTCGGCGCCTCGGTGGGCCGCGAGGGCACCGCCGTGCAGATGGGTGGCGCGCTGGCCGACCAGCTGACCCACGTGTTCGGCCTTCGCCACGAGGACCGCCGCATTCTGCTGATGGCCGGCATCAGCGCCGGCTTCGCCTCGGTGTTCGGCACGCCGCTGGCCGGCGCCATCTTCGGCCTGGAGGTGCTGGCCATCGGCCGGCTGCGCTACGACGCCATCTTTCCTTGCATGGTGGCGGCCATCGCCGCCGACCAGGTCGGCATGGCCTGGGGCGTGCGCCACACCCATTACGCGCTGCAGGCGGCGCCGCCGCTGACGCTGCTCAACGTGGCGGCGGTGCTGGCGGCCGGCGCGCTGTTCGGCCTGGCCGGCATGGCCTTCGCCCGGAGCACCCACGCCGCCTCGGCCTTCATGAAGCGGCGCATCGCCTACGCGCCGCTGCGCCCGCTGCTGGGCGGTTGTGTGATCGCGCTGGCGGTCTGGCTGCTCGGCACGCGCTACATCGGCCTGGGCATTCCGGTGATCGTCGAGGCCTTCGCCCGGCCGCTGGCGCCGTGGGACTGGGCCGGCAAGTTCGTCTTCACCGTCGCCTCGCTGGGCAGCGGCTTCAAGGGCGGCGAGGTGACGCCGCTGTTCTACCTCGGCGCCACCCTGGGCAACGCGCTGGCGCCGCTGCTGCACCTGCCGTTCGCGCTGCTGGCCGGGCTGGGCTTTGTCGCCGTGTTCGCCGGCGCCGCCAACACGCCGCTGGCCTCGACCATCATGGCCATCGAGCTGTTCGGGCCGCAGATCGGGCCGTTCGCGGCGCTGGCCTGCGTGGTGGCCTACCTGTTTTCCGGCCATAGCGGCATCTACCACGCCCAGCGGGTGGGGCCGGGCAAGCACCACCGGCAGCGGCCGCCGCCGCCCGGGCCGCCGCCGGGCGCCGGCTGAGGCGGCGAGGGCGGCGCAGGCGGCGTCATCCTGGCGTGCGGCGTGCGCCGTGGGCCTGTGTTACCCTGTACGGGTGGCCATCGTTCGGCCATCCCCGACACCCGCCTAGCTGACGACTGGAACCAGGAAGCTCCGCCATGGCCAGTCCCAGCGACCCCAACCAAAACCACCTGCTCTCGGCCCTGCTCGACGCCGACTTCGACCGTCTGGCGCCCCATCTGGAGCCGGTGGCGATGCGCCTGGGCGACGTGCTGTACGAGTCCGGCGGCAAGCTCAGCCATGTCTACTTCCCCACCACCGCCATCGTCTCGCTGCACTATGTGCTGGAGAACGGCAGCTCGTCGGAGATCGCCGGCGTCGGCAACGAGGGCGTGCTGGGCGTGTCGCTGTTCATGGGCGGCGAGAGCACGCCGAGCCGCGCCGTGGTGCAGACCGGCGGCCACGGCTACCGCATGAAGGCGCATATCCTGGTCGAGGAGTTCAACCGCGCCGGCCCGGTGATGCGCCTGCTGCTGCGCTACACCCAGGCGCTGTTGACGCAGACGGCGCAGACCGCCGTGTGCAACCGCCACCACAGCGTCGAGCAGCAGCTGTGCCGTTGGCTGCTGTTGACGCTGGACCGGCTGCCGGCCGGCGAGCTGACCATGACCCAGGAACTGATCGCCAGCATGCTCGGCGTGCGCCGCGAGGGCGTCACCGAGGCGGCCGGCCGGCTGCAGGGCTACGGCTACATCAGCTACCGGCGCGGCCACATCAGCGTGATCGACCGCGCCGGCCTCGAGGCCGACGTGTGCGAATGCTACCAGGTGGTGCGCAAGGAGTTCGCCCGCCTGCTGTCGGACGTGCGCCAGCGCGGCGGGCCGGCGGCGCTGGGCGCCGGCAGCCCCTTGTAACGGCGGATTTTTGTACGGCGGCGCTGCCGCACCTTGTCTGGGCCGAGGTTGACGCTCTGAGTACGATTGCGCAAGGTAAGAATCTATGTATGTGGAACAGAAAACCCCGGCCGAACGGTTGCTGCTGACCGGTTTCGGCGCCACCCTGGCGACGCTGGTGCTGGTGGCCCTGCTGGTCGGCGCGATGGGCGTGGGCGGCGCGCTGGCGCCGGAGACGGCGTTGCGCGTGGCGGCCGGCACGGCGCTGGTGCTGGTGCTCGGCCTGCTCGCCCTGTACGCCCGGGTGCGCTGGATGATACGCCGCCGCGGCGCGGTGCTGTTCGGCCAGCAGCCGCTGCTCAAGGCCGACGCGCTGCAGCGCGCCATCTTCAACAGCGCCAACTTCTCCAGCATCGCCACCGACGCCCAGGGCGTGATCCAGATCTTCAACGTCGGCGCCGAGCGCATGCTGGGCTACCTGGCGGCCGAGGTGCTCAACCTGGTGACGCCGGCCGGCATCTCCGACTCGGAGGAGCTGATCGCCCGCGCCGCCGCGCTCAGCGCCGAGTTCAACACGCCGATCACGCCCGGCTTCGAGGCGCTGGTGTTCAAGGCCTCGCGCGGCATCGAGGACATCTACGAGCTGACCTACATCCGCAAGGACGGCACCCGCTTCCCGGCCATCGTCTCGGTCAGCGCGCTGCGCGACGCCGACGACAAGGTCATCGGCTACCTGCTGATCGGCACCGACAACACGGCGCGCAAGCAGGTCGAGGCCGAGCAGGCCCTGCTCGACCAGCGCCTGCGCGACCAGCAGTTCTACACCCGCTCGCTGATCGAGTCGAACATCGACGCCTTGATGACGACCGACCCGCGCGGCATCATCAGCGACGTCAACCAGCAGATGGAGGCGCTGACCGGCTGCAGCCGCGACGAGTTGATCGGCGCCCCGTTCAAGGACTACTTCACCGAGCCGCAACGGGCCGAGGCGGCGATCACCCGCGTGCTGCGCGAGGGCAAGGTGACCAACTACGAGCTGACCGCGCAGGCGCGCGACGGCAAGCAGACCGTGGTGTCGTACAACGCCACCACCTTCCACGACCGCAACCGCAACCTGCAGGGCGTGTTCGCCGCCGCGCGCGACGTCACCGAGCGCAAGCAGTTCGAGCACGCGCTGCAGGAGACCAACGTCGAGCTCGAGGGCGCCCGCGCCGCCGCCGAGAAGGCCAACCTGGCCAAGTCCGAGTTCCTCTCGAGCATGAGCCACGAGCTGCGCACGCCGCTCAACGCGGTGCTCGGTTTCGCCCAGCTGATGGCCTCGGAGAAGCCGGCGCCCAGCCTGCCGCAACAGCGCTCGCTCGACCAGATCCTCAAGGGCGGCTGGTATCTGCTGCGCCTGATCAACGAGATCCTCGACCTGGCGATGATCGAGTCGGGCAAGATCACCATGTCGCAGGAGTCGATGTCGCTCAGCGAGGTGATGGCCGACTGCAAGGCGATGATCGAGCCGCAGGCGCACAAGCGCGGCATCCAGATGGTGTTCCCGCATTTCGCCCGGGCGATGCACGTGCACGCCGACCGCACCCGGGTCAAGCAGGTGATGATCAACCTGCTGTCGAACGCCATCAAGTACAACCGCAGCGGCGGCACCGTGACGGTGGACTGCGCCGCCGCCGCCAACGGTCGGCTGCGCGTCAGCGTGCGCGACACCGGCGCCGGCCTCAGCGCCGAGCAACTGGGCCAGCTGTTCCAGCCCTTCAACCGCCTGGGCCAGGAGGACAGCGCCGAGGAGGGCACCGGCATCGGCCTGGTGGTGACCAAGCAGCTCGTCGAGCTGATGGGCGGCGCGATCGGCGTCGACAGCGCGATCGGCGTCGGCACCACCTTCTGGATCGAGCTGGAGGCGACCGAGGCGCCGGCGCTGATCGGCGGCCACGGCCACGCCGCCGAGGCGGCCCTGGCGCAGGCCGAGACGGCGCCGCGCACCCTGCTGTACGTGGAGGACAACCCGGCCAACCTGAGCCTGGTCGAGCAGCTGATCGCCCGCCGCGCCGACCTGCGCCTGCTCACCGCCATCGACGGCCACCTGGGCATCCAGCTGGCGCGCACCTACCACCCGGACGTGATCCTGATGGACATCAACCTGCCCGGCATCAGCGGCTACGGCTGCCTGAAGATCCTGCAGGACGACCCGAACACCAAGCACATCCCGGTGCTGGCGCTGTCGGCCAACGCGGTGCCGCGCGACATCGAGAAGGGCATCGAGGCCGGCTTCTTCCGCTACCTGACCAAGCCGATCAAGGTGCAGGAGTTCATGGACGCGCTCGACCTGGCGCTGCACCACGCCGCCGCCAACGGCATGCTCGAGGAAGAGCATTGAACGGCGCGCACAGCGCCAACCCGGCGGCGGCGACGCCGGCGGCACACGTAATTTAGGAAGCACGGCCATGATCAACGCAAGCGAACTACTCAACGCCAACATCCTGGTGGTCGACGACCAGGAGGCCAACGTCATGCTGCTCGAGCAGATGCTGCGCAACGGCGGCTACCGCCGCGTCACCACGACGATGGACCCGTTCAGCGTCGCCGGGCTGCACCGCGAGCAGCACTACGACCTGATCCTGCTCGACCTGCAAATGCCGGGCATGGACGGCTTCGAGGTGCTGGCCGCCTTGAAGGACATCGAGCCGGACGGCTACGTGCCGGTGCTGGTGATCACCGCCCAGCCGGGCCACAAGCTGCGCGCGCTGCAGGCCGGCGCCAAGGACTTCGTCGGCAAGCCCTTCGAGCTGGTCGAGGTCGAGACGCGCATCCGCAACCTGCTCGAGGTGCGCCTGCTGTACCAGAAGCTGGAGCGCTACAACCAGCAGTTGGAGGCCACGGTGCTGGAGCGCACCGCCGAGCTGCGCGAGAGCGAGGCGCGCTTCCAGCGCTTCACCGAGCTGTCCTCCGACTGGTACTGGGAGCAGGACGCCGAGGGCCGCCTGACGCGCTGCTCCGGCCCGGCCGCCGAGATGCTCGGCCTGGCCGGCCCGGACGACGGCGCCGGCGCCGCCGCGCTGGCCGAGGCCGGCTGGGACCCGGCCGAGCGCGCCCAACTGGCCGCCAACCTGGCCGAGCGGCGGCCCTTCCTCGACTTCGTCTACCGCCGCACCGGCGCCGACGGCCGCGTGCGCCATCTGCAGGTCAGCGGCGAGCCGATGTTCGACGCCAGCAGCCGCTTCGTCGGCTATCGCGGCATCGGCATGGACGTCAGCGCGCGCATGCGCGCCGACGGCTGAGCCGGCCCGGCCGCGCCGGGCAGCCGGCCCGGGCCGCGCCGCGCGGCGAATTTGATCTAGCGCAAAGTTTTCATTAGGCAAAACACGCATATTGCCTAGGACAGGCTGGCGCGCGCCGCCGTTCCGGCAGGGTCGCGGCCGCCTGTGCATCGAAAGACTCCGCCATGAACCTGACCTTCCTCGGCGCCACCGGCACGGTGACCGGCTCCAAATACCTGCTGCGCTCGGGCGCGGTGAAGATCCTGGTCGACTGCGGCCTGTTCCAGGGCTACAAGCAGCTGCGCCTGCGCAACTGGGCCGAGCTGCCGGTGGCGCCGGCCGAGATCGACGCCGTGGTGCTGACCCACGCCCACCTCGACCACAGCGGCTACCTGCCGCTGCTGGTGCGCGACGGCTTCCGTGGCAAGATCTACTGCAGCGAGGCGACCTTCGACCTGTGCAAGATCCTGCTGCCCGACAGCGGCCGCCTGCTCGAGGAGGAGGCCGAGTACGCCAACCGCCACAACTACTCGAAGCACAAGCCGGCGCTGCCGCTGTACGGCGAGCGCGACGCCGAGCGCGCCCTCGACTTCTTCGCGCCGCAGCCCTTCGGCGCGCCGTTCGAGATCGGCGAGCTGCGCTGCGAGCTGGCGCTGGCCGGCCACATCCTCGGCGCCGCCTCGCTGCGCGTGCAGGGGCCGACCAGCAGCATCAGCTTCTCCGGCGACGTCGGCCGGCTGCGCGATCCGATCATGGTGGCGCCGACCCCGCTGCGGCCGAGCGACTACCTGGTGCTCGAATCGACCTACGGCGACCGCCGCCACGACCCGGCCGACCCGCTTGTGCTGCTCGGCCAGGTGGTGCGCGACACGGCGGCGCGCGGCGGCGTGACGGTGATCCCCTCGTTCGCCGTCGGCCGCGCCCAGACCCTGCTGTACCTGATCGACCAGTTGAAGCGGCGCGGCGAGATCCCCGGCCTGCTGCCGGTCTACCTGAACAGCCCGATGGCGGTCGACGCCACCGCGCTGTACCAGAAGCACCGCGCCGACCACCGCCTGTCGCGCGCCGGGTGCGAGGCGATGTGCCACGCCGCCAAGATCGTCAACAGCGTCGAGGAGTCGATCGCGCTGAACCGGCGCCAGATGCCGATGGTGATCATCGCCGCCAGCGGCATGGCCACCGGCGGGCGCGTGCTGCACCACCTGAAGGCCTTCGCCGGCGACCACCGCAACACCATCCTGTTCGCCGGCTTCCAGGCCGGCGGCACGCGCGGCGCGGCGATGATAGGCGGCGCCGGCGAGATCAAGATCCACGGCGAGTACGTGCAGGTGCGCGCCGAGGTGCGCCAGATCGACAACCTGTCGGCCCATGCCGACGCCGACGAGATGCTCGAATGGCTGGGCGGCGCCGGCCTGGCGCCCAAGCGCGTCTTCATCACCCACGGCGAGCCGGCGGCGGCCGACGCCTTGCGCCACCGCATCGAGGAACAGCTGCACTGGGACTGCCACGTGCCCGACTACGCCGAGGTGGTCGAGCTGCCCTAGATGGCGGGGCAAGGTGCGGCTGCCGGCCGGGTAGGTTGTGTTACGGTGGTATGCCGTCAACTATGCCGTCGCTATGGAGATGACCGGAGTGCGCAGCGCTGAAGCAACCCATTTCGTATGTTGATTGTCGAGTGTTCTACCCCTAATCTAATCGGAGAGACCATGCCGGAACCAAAGGGAGCCGCAGACCCAATTGATGCGCAGTCTGACTTTGAGCAACGACTGGCGGCATGCGCACAGCAGCTGCTTGAACCCTTCGCTACCATCCGTGCGGTGCAGCAAGTTTACGGAGCGCGCGTGCGGGAGCAGTCTATGCAGGCCTACGGGCGTCTTACGGAAGCTCATATGCTGCTGACGGGTGTACTAGCTGATGCAATTTTGCGGGTGGATGGAAAGATGGTGGAAGCGTCGCAAGTGGGGGAGGAACGTACTGCGCTCTTCGCGTCGTTCGTGATCGGCATGGGTCTTTGTGAGGACGCCATCGCGGACGGGCGGTATTTGCAGGCCTTGACACTCCTTCGGCAGGAATCGGAGACCGTGGCACAACTAACGCTAATTTCGCAAGGCAAACGCAAGGACGGCGAAGCCGCGAACGTTAAGGTTTTGGAAGCGTCGTTGAGAAGAATTCACGGCGATCTGTCTGCTGCTGCCCATGTCTCGAAGCACGATGTCGTGCGAAGTGTGACCAGACTGGATGTCAGCGGTTTGGATTTGCCGGAATTTACGGCTGGTGCGCGCTACTTTCCGGCATTCGACAAGAATCTGGCGCGCCGCGCCTTTGCTCTGCACCTAGTGTTGATATTGAATGTCATTGAGCACATGAGCACTGAACACGAAGAGCGGCATGCACCGGAGGATAGATTCGGTGCTGCGGAACGCAATGCGGTTGATCTCGCAGCCACCTTGATGAAAGGCGAGGGCGTGGTAGAAGCAGACTGATTTAGATGCACTCTGAACGAATGGCGGCGCCCTTGCTGAATTGAGGTCCGGGAGTAAAGGCGAACTTGCGGATTGCAGGGCGCCACTTGGGGATGCCTGATTATGTTCTTACGTCAGCCTTTCCCAGCACCATCCATTTCGGGCACGGCCTCGTCTGCGCCAGCGCGACCGCCAGTCGCGGCACCATGGCGGCCATGTCGGCGCGGCGGTTGAAGCGATACTGGACCTCGGCGAGGTATCGCCTGGCATACTTCGGGAATTTAAACGCGTGGTGCGTCCCGGACAGGGCCGTTTTCAGGTTCCCCAACAAGACGTTGAGCCATTTGAACGGCTCGATCTCCGTGCCCGCCTTACCGCGCGGCGCCAGCACCACCTTATGCGTATAGCCCAGCTTTTCGAGCACTTCGAAACCCAGCAGCCCGTCGGACAAGA
>NZ_FOTW01000023.1 GCF_900114705.1 Rugamonas rubra | reverse complement strand
CGCGTTTACAACCGCTATCGATTGCTTAAGTCAACGGCATTAGGCACTGACCCCGGTTTTAAATCGGGGTCAGTGCCGACATTCGGACATTTCAGGCGATGCCGCCGCCAACTAGGCGCTCGCCAAGGCGCGGTCGATCAGCTCGATCCAGTGCTGCACCGGCGTCTCGGTGCCGGACTGCAGGTGGGCCTGGCAGCCGACGTTGGCCGAGACGATGGTCGCGGCGCCGGTGGCGGCCAGGTTGGCCAGCTTGCGGTCGCGCAGCTGCAGCGACAGCCGCGGCTGCAGGATCGAGTAGGTGCCGGCCGAGCCGCAGCACAGGTGGCTGTCGGCGCACAGCTTGACGTCGACGCCGACGGCGCGCAGCACGCCCTCGACCTTGCCACGGATCTGCTGGCCGTGCTGCAGCGTGCACGGCGGGTGGTAGGCGACCCGCTGGACTATGCGCCCGCCGATGCGGCGCGCCAGTTCGGCCTCGAACTGCGGCATCACCTCGCTCAAGTCCCGCGTCAGCGCCGAGACGCGCGCCGCCTTGGCGGCGTAGGCGTCGTCGTGCGCCAGCAGGTGGCCGTATTCCTTGACGCTGGCGCCGCAGCCTGACGCCGTCATCACGATCGCCTCGACCGCGCCCTCGCCCTCGCCGCTGACGTAGGGCCACCAGGCGTCGATGTTGCGGCGCATGTCGTCGAGCGCGCCGTCCTGGTCGTTCAAATGGTAGCGCAGCGCGCCGCAGCAGCCGGCCTTGGGCGCGGCGATCAGCTGCACGCCCAGCGCGTCGAGCACGCGCGCGGCGGCGCCGTTGATGTTGGGCGCCATGGCCGGCTGGACGCAGCCCTCCAGCACCAGCATGCGGCGCGCCCGCGCGCCGTCCGGCCGCCGGCCGCCGCCCTGCCGGCGCGGGATCTTGTCCTGCAGCGGCTGCGACAGCAGCGGCCGGAACAGCTGGCCGGCGCGCAGCGCCGGCTTGAAGATCCAGGGCCGTGTCAGCGTCTCCTTCAGCAGCAGGCGCTTGAAGCGCTCGCCCAGCGGCCGTTCGACGCGCTGCTCGACCACCTTGCGGCCGATGTCGGCCAGGCGGCCGTACTGCACGCCGGACGGACAGGTGCTTTCGCAGTTGCGGCAGGTCAGGCAGCGGTCCAGGTGCAGCTGCGTCTTGGCCGTCACCGGCGCCCCTTCGAGCACCTGCTTGATCAGGTAGATGCGGCCGCGCGGGCCGTCCAGCTCGTCGCCGAGCAGCTGGTAGGTCGGGCAGGTGGCGGTGCAGAAGCCGCAGTGCACGCAGGCGCGCAGGATGGCCTCGGCCTCGTCGCCTTCCGGCGTGTTCTTGATGAAATCGGCGAGATTGGTTTGCATGGGTACTTGAGGACTCAATCAATAATTCGGTCGGCGGCTGGGAAGCTGGGGGATCAGTACATGCGCCCGGGGTTGAAGATGCCGGCCGGGTCGAACTCCTGGCACAGCCGCTGGTTGACGCGCGCCACCGCCGGCGCCATCGGGTGGAAGGCGCCGACGCTCTTGTCGGCGGCGCGGAACAAGGTGGCGTGGCCGCCGGCGGCGGCGGCGTTGGCGCGGATCTGCGGCGCGGCGCCAGCATCGGCGGCCAGCCAGCGCTGCGCGCCGCCCCACTCGATCAGCTGCTCGCCGTTGAGCACCATGGCGCTGGCCTGCGGCGGCAACGACAGGCGCCACAGGCTGGCGCAGTCGAAGAAGCCGTGGCGCTGGTCGCGCAGGCTGGTCCAGAAGGCCTCGGCCTCGGGCAGCGCGGCGCCGCCCAGCTTGCGCTGCGCCGCCTCGACGGCGGCGCCGGCGCCGGACAGGCGCAGCGACAGCACGCCACGGTGCCAGCAGCTGGCCGAGATCGGCAGCGGTTGGCCGGCCCAGTCGTTCAACTTGGCCAGCGCCTCGATCTCGCCCATCTCGAAGCGCAGGCTGGCCTCGCGCACCGGCAGCGGCAGCACCTTCAGCGACACCTCCATGATCAGTCCCAGCGTGCCGAGCGAGCCGGCCAGCAGGCGCGAGACGTCGTAGCCGGCGACGTTCTTCATCACCTGGCCGCCGAAGCGCAGCACCTCGCCCTGGCCGTCCATCAGCACGGCGCCGAGCATGAAGTCGCGCACGGCGCCGGCGCTGGCGCGGCGCGGGCCGGACAGGGCGCTGGCGACCACGCCGCCGATGGTCGAGCCGGCGCCGTAGCGCGGCGGCTCGAAGGCCAGCATTTGCTGCTGCTGTGCCAGCAGCGCCTCGATCTCGGCCAGCGGCGTGCCGCAGCGCGCCGTGACCACCAGCTCGGTCGGCTCGTAGGCCACCACGCCGCTGTAGGCGCGGGTGTCGAGCACGGCGCCGACGGGGGCGTTGCCGTACCAGTCCTTGGTGCCGCCGCCGCGTATGCGCAGCGCTGTCTTGGCCGTCGTGGCGCCACGCACCTGGGTTTGGAATTGTTCTACGATCGCTTGCAAGGGGACTCCGTTAAAAACGCGGCAAATGGGCGAACGGCATCAGGCCGCCGGTGACACGCATCTTGCCGAATTCGGCGCAGCGGTTCAGCGTCGGGATCGCCTTGTCGGGGTTGAGCAGGCGCGCCGGGTCGAAGGCGCGCTTGACGGCGTGGAAGGCGGCCAGTTCGGCCGGGGCGAACTGCACGCACATCGAGGCTATCTTCTCGATGCCGACGCCGTGCTCGCCGGTGATGGTGCCGCCAACCGCCACGCACAGCGCCAGGATCTCGGCGCCGAAGGCCTCGGCGCGGTCGAACTCGCCGGGCGCGTTGGCGTTGAACAGGATCAGCGGGTGCAGGTTGCCGTCGCCGGCGTGGAACACGTTGGCGCAGCGCAGGCCGTGCTTGATCTCCATCGCGGCGATCCCGGCCAACACCTCGGCCAGGCGTTTGCGCGGGATGGTGCCGTCCATGCAGTAGTAGTCGGGCGAGATGCGGCCCGCCGCCGGGAAGGCGTTCTTGCGGCCGGACCAGAAGCGCATGCGCTCGGCCTCGCTCTGCGACACGGCGATGGCGCTGGCGCCGGCCTGTTGCAGCACGGCCGACATGCGCGCGATGTCCTCCTCGACCTCCTCGGCGGTGCCGTCGGCCTCGCACAGCAGGATGGCGGCGGCCTCGGTGTCGTAGCCGGCCTTGACGAAGGGCTCGACCATGCGCGACGAGGTCTGGTCCATCATCTCCAGCCCGGCCGGGATGATGCCGGCGGCGATCAGGTCGGCCACCGCGTTGCAGCCGGCGCCCACCTGGTCGAACGAGGCCATGATGACGCGCGCCGTGGCCGGCTTGGGGATCAGCTTGACGGTCACCTCGGTGACGATGCCGAGCATGCCCTCCGAGCCGACGAACACCGCCAGCAGGTCGAGGCCGGGCGCGTCGAGCGCCTCGCCGCCCAGTTCGAGCACATCGCCGTCGATGGTGACCATGCGCACGCGCAGCACGTTGTGCACGGTCAGGCCGTATTTGAGGCAGTGCACGCCGCCCGAGTTCTCCGCCACGTTGCCGCCGATGGTGCAGGCGATCTGCGACGAGGGGTCGGGCGCGTAGTACAACGCGTGCTGCGCCGCCGCGTCGGAGATGGCCAGGTTGCGCACGCCGGGCTGCACCACCGCCGTGCGCGAGTACGGGTCGAGCCGGACGATCTGGTTCAGCCGTGCCGTCGACAGCACCACGCCGTCGACGATCGGCATGGCGCCGCCGGACAGGCCGGTGCCGGCGCCGCGCGGCACGATCGGCACCTTCAACTGGCGGCAGACGTTGAGGATGGCGACCACCTGCGCCTCGCTCTCCGGCAGCGTGACGATCATCGGCAGCTGGCGGTAGGCGGCCAGGCCGTCGCATTCGTAGGGGCGGGTGTCCTCCAGGGCGGACAGCACGCAGTGCGGCGGCAGCACGGCGCCCAGGGCGGCGGCGACCTCGCGCTGGCGGGCGGCCAGCACGGCCGGGTCGGCCGGGGCGGATGTAGCAATATTCATGGGGGCGGATACCGGAAAACGCTTGGACAAGCGTCGATTGTAAGCACAAAAAGTGGCGAATAGCGCCTTGTTGCGTCCAATTCTACGCTTTTCGGTATAAAACCCGGCGGCTTCGCCCCTTGCTGTCGTTTTCCGCTCAGGCCGGCGGCCGCGTCAGCGCAGCGTAAGCTGGACAAGACTAGTGCATTGGCGGGCCGATTTGGCGTATCCTCACAGCTTTCACCGATCAGGAAGCATCATGGGCAACCGACTCTCGAAAATCGCCACCCGCACCGGCGACAATGGCACCACCGGACTGGGCGACGGCAGCCGCACCGACAAGGACAGCGTGCGCGTGCACGCCATGGGCGACGTGGACGAGCTCAACTCGAACCTCGGCCTGCTGCTGTGCGAGGCCATGCCCGACGCGCTGCGCGAGGAGCTGATCACCATCCAGCACGACCTGTTCGACCTGGGCGGCGAGCTGTGCATCCCCGGCTACCAGATGATCACCGAGACCCACGTGGCGCGGCTCGACGACCTGCTGGCCAGGTACAACGCCGACCTGCCGGCGCTGACCGAGTTCATCCTGCCGGCCGGCTCGCGCGCCGCCGCCCTCGCCCACATCTGCCGCACCGTGTGCCGCCGCGCCGAGCGCAGCATCGTCACCCTGGGCAAGGCCGAGACCATCAACGACATGCCGCGCCAGTACGTCAACCGCCTGTCGGACCTGATGTTCGTGCTGTCGCGCGTGCTCAACCGCTTCGCCGGCGGCAGCGACGTGCTGTGGCAGCACGAGCGCAAGCGCGGCTAAGGGCAAGGCCAAGCCCAGCGCGGCAAATCCAGCACGCGCCGGCCAACCCGGCGCGCGGGCAGCCCCGCGCACCGGCTCACTGACCGCAGCGGCACCGCGCGGATCAGCCGGAGTTGGCGCGCGAGGCCGGGCCGCTCAGGGCTGCGCCTGCGCCACCGCCGCGCCGCCAAGCGGCGCGCCGAACAGCAGCGCCATGCCCTTGGCCATGCTGAGCCGCGAGGCCGGCGCCGGATGGCCGCCGGACAGCATCGAGGCGGCGTCGTCGGCCGCCAGCTTGCGGTAGAAGCCGACCATGGCCGCCGCCGGCCAGCCGGCGCGGTGCGCCAGCACCATGCCCAGTTGGTCGGCCTCGCTCTCCTGCAGGTTGGACAGGGCCGACAGGCGGATCTGCAACGACAAGTCCGTCGCCAGCCGTTCCATCAGCACCTCCAGCGGCGGCTTCGGCTGGCGGTTGAAGTACAGCGCCTCGGACAGGGTTTCGCGGTCGTGCTCGGCCACCGCGTGCGCCACCTCGTGCGCCAGCAGGGTGGCCAGCTCGCCGTCGTCCAGCGCCAGCTTGCGCACGAAGGCGCTGCCGACCAGGATCTTGCCGCCGGCCATGCACTGGGCGTCGACCCCGGCGTCGCTGGTGGTGTGGAACTCCCACCGCCAAACGGCCGTCTCGGGCTTGAGCGCGGCGGCGGCGCGCACCAGGCCGGCGCCGATGCGCTGCAGCCGCGCCAGCAGCACGCGGTCGTCGTCGAGCCGGCCGCCGGCCGCCAGGTCGACCACCTGGTCGAGGTAGCGGTCCTCCATCCGCTCGGCCACCTCGGCGGCGCCGAAGCTCAGCTCCTGCCAACGGCCCGACTCCGGCACCTGGGCCGACCCCACGCGGCACAACATAGACAGCCCGACCACTGCGAGTGCGCTGCGCTTCATGTTCTCCCCCACCCGGTGCGCCGATGGACGCGGCGTGCGATGCGCCGCGATCTGATATAAACGATTTATATCAATATAGGACTGAAGCGGGCGCAAGGCAAGGAAACCCTGCAGTCGGTTTGTGCCGGCGCAACCCTAGGGTCAGACCCTGAGGGTCTGACCCTGTCTCGACGCCGACTGGATCGCCGGCACTCTGGCGCCTTGAGGGCCCAAAAAAAGCGACGCCGCAGCGTCGCTTTTGTCCCGCCAGCCGCCAGGGCTTAGGCGTTGTTGACCACCAGGCGCGGTTCCTCGCCGCCGAAGCGGCGCTTGATCGAAGCGGTGATGCCGGCGCTGTCCAGGCCCACGCTGGCGAGCAGCTTGGCCGGGTCGCCGTGGTCGATGAACTTGTCCGGCAGGCCGATCATCAGCAGCGGCTTGACGACGCCCTCGGCGGCCAGCGCCTCGGCCACGGCCGAACCGGCGCCGCCCATGATGCTGCCCTCCTCCACCGTCACCAGGTAGTCGTGCTCGGCGGCCAGCCGCTTGACCAGCTCCACGTCGAGCGGCTTGACGAAACGCATATTGGCCACCGTCGCGTCCAGCGCGGCGCCGGCGGCGACGCTGGGCGCCACCATCGAGCCGAAGGCCAGGATGGCGATCTTCTGGCCCTGGCGCTTGATCTCGCCCTTGCCGATCTCGATAGCGTCGAGCTGCTGCACGATGGCCGCGCCGATGCCGGCGCCGCGCGGATAGCGCACCGCCGCCGGACCGGGATAGTGGTAGCCGGTGGTGAGCATCTGGCGGCACTCGTTCTCGTCCGAGGCGGCCATGACCACCATGTTCGGAATGCAGCGCAGGTAGGCCATGTCGTAGTTGCCGGCGTGGGTGGCGCCGTCGGCGCCGACCAGGCCGGCGCGGTCCAGCGCGAAGGTCACGTCCAGGTTTTGCAGGGCGACGTCGTGGATCAGCTGGTCGTAGCCGCGCTGCAGGAAGGTCGAGTAGATCGCCACGACGGGTTTCAGCCCCTCGCAGGCCAGGCCGGCGCCGAAGGTCACCGCGTGCTGCTCGGCGATGCCGACGTCGAAGTAGCGGTCCGGGTACTTCTGCTCGAAGCTCACCATGCCGGAGCCCTCGCGCATGGCCGGCGTGATGCCGACCAGGCGCTTGTCCTGCGCCGCCATGTCGCACAGCCAGTTGCCGAACACGTCGGTGTAGGTCATCTTGCCGGGCGCGGTGGCCGGCTTGATGCCCTCGGCCGGGTTGAACTTGCCGGGGCCGTGGTACAAGGTCGGCTCGGCCTCGGCCAGCTTGTAGCCCTGGCCCTTCTTGGTCACCACGTGGAGGAACTGCGGACCCTTCAGGTGCTTGATGTTCTGCAGAGTCGGGATCAGCGAGTCGAGGTCGTGGCCGTCGATCGGGCCGATGTAATTGAAGCCGAACTCCTCGAACATGGTGGCCGGCACCACCATGCCCTTGGCGTGCTCCTCGAAGCGCTTGGCCAGCTCCAGCACGGGGCCGGGCAGCACCTGCTTGCCGACGTTCTTGGCGGCGGCGTAGAACTGGCCGGACATCAGCCGCGCCAGGTAGCGGTTGAGCGCGCCGACCGGCGGCGAGATCGACATGTCGTTGTCGTTCAGGATCACCAGCAGGTTGACGTCCTCCTGCACGCCGGCGTTGTTGAGCGCCTCGAAGGCCATGCCGGCGGTCATCGAGCCGTCGCCGATGACGGCGATGGCGTGCCGATGCTCGCCCTTGATCTTGGCCGCCTGTGCCATGCCCAGCGCGGCCGAGATCGAGGTCGACGAGTGGGCCGTGCCGAAGGTGTCGTATTCGCTCTCGTCACGCTTGGGGAAGCCGGAGATGCCGCCCAGCTGGCGCAGCGTGCCCATGCGCTCGCGCCGGCCGGTGAGGATCTTGTGCGAGTAGGTCTGGTGGCCGACGTCCCAGACGATGCGGTCGTGCGGCGTGTTGAAGACGTAGTGCAGCGCCACGGTCAGCTCGACCGTGCCGAGGTTGGACGACAGGTGGCCGCCGGTCTTGGAGACCGAGTCGAGCAAATAGTGGCGCAGCTCGTGCGCCAGCGGCGTCAGTTGGTGGCGTGCCAGCTTGCGCACGTCGGCCGGTGAGTCTATGTTTTCGAGCAAGTTCATTTATGCCTTCCGCTGCACGATCAAATCCGCGAGTTCGCGTAACCGCAGAGCTTTTTCTCCAAACGGCGCGAGCGCTGCGTGCGCCTCGAGCCGCAATTGTTCTGCCAACGCGCGCGACGCTTCCAAACCCAGGATCGAGACATAGGTCGGTTTGTTGTCGGCGGCGTCCTTGCCGGCGGTCTTGCCCAGCGTGGCCGAGTCGGCCGTCGCGTCGAGCACGTCGTCGACCACCTGGAAGGCCAGGCCGATGGCGCGCGCGTAGGCGTGCAGCGCGGCCGTCTCGGCCGCGTCCAGGTCCTTGCCGGCGGTGGCGCCCAGCAGCACCGAGGCGCGCAGCAGCGCGCCGGTCTTCAGCTGGTGCATCTGCTCGAGCTGCGCCAGCGTCAGGCTCAGGCCCACGCTGTCCAAATCGATCGCCTGGCCGCCGCACATGCCGGCCGAGCCGGAGGCATGCGCCAGCAGGCGCAGCATGGCGGCCAGCCGGGCCGCCGGCACCATGTTCAGGTCGGCCTCGGCCAGCACCAGGAAGGCCTGCGACTGCAGCGCGTCGCCGACCAGCAGCGCGGTGGCCTCGTCGTAGGCGATGTGGACCGTCGGCTTGCCACGGCGCAGCGCGTCGTCGTCCATGCAGGGCATGTCGTCGTGCACCAGCGAGTAGGCGTGGATCATCTCCACCGCCGCCGCCGCGCGGCGCAGGGTGTCGGCATCGGCGCCGAACAAGGCGCCGGCGGCGTACACCAGCAGCGGGCGCACCCGCTTGCCGCCGCCCAGCAGGGCGTAGCGCATGGCTTCGTGCAGCTTGGCCGGCACCAGGTCGGCGGCCGGCAGCAGGGCCGCCATGTCGGTCTCCGACGCCGCCTGCACGGTCTTCATCCAGTCGTCGAAGGCGGCCGTCATTGCGCCGCCTCGTCGGCGTCGGCGAAGGGCTTGAGCATGTCGCCCTCGAGCACCTTGACCTGGGATTCGACCTTGTCGAGCTGGCCGGCGCAGAACTTCACCAGCGCCGAACCGCGCTGGTAGGCCGCCACCGAGGCCTCCAGCGGCAGCTGGCCGGCCTCCATTTGCGACACCAGTTGCGCCAGTTCGGCCATCGCCTCTTCGAACGAGGCGGGCGCAGCGGCTGTATCGGCTGTTAATTTCTTGGACATAAGGGTTTTCAAATCTTCAAGGCAATAGCGGCAGCAAGGGCTGCGAGCGCAGTGTAGCCCGTTATTTTAGAACAAACCACCTGATCGGGTGGAACTAAAGGCAAGTCCGGCACGCGCGAGCGGCGCACTTATATGGGCATATACAGGCGAATCGACGAAATATCGCTAGATTTTAGCGCAATCGGCCCCATATCTGCGGCGAACATACGTTTATTACAATTAATTCGAGGACAAAGTGGCGCCTCGGGCCGCTTTGAGCGCCGGAAAGCGGTATAATCGCCGGTTCTGTCCGAAATACCATTTCAAAAACTTGAATTCAGGTCTTTACGGAGTCTGTCTCTCTTTGGTTTGATGTACATATTAAGGGGGGTTGGGATGTCCGATCTGGGTACCCACGCCAAGCTCGCGCGTTCAAACGCGCAACTTCCGGTAAGCGTCTATTTTGACGATGCGCTTCTGCAGCGCGAAATGCAGCAACTTTTCCAGGCCGGCCCGCGCTATATCGGGCACGAGCTGATGGTGCCGAACGTCGGCGACTTCGCCACCCTCGTTTCCGAAAACGAGGGACGCATGCTGGTGCGCAACGCAAACGGCCTGGAGCTGCTCTCCAACGTCTGCCGCCACCGCCAGGCGTTGATGTTCAACGGCCGGGGCAACGCCAACAACATCGTCTGCCCGCTGCACCGCTGGACCTACGACCTCAAGGGCGAGCTGATCGGCGCGCCCCACTTCGCCGAAACGCCCTGCCTGAACCTGCCGAAAACCGGGCTGCAAAGCTGGAACGGCCTGCTGTTCGAGCAAAACGGCTACAACGTGATGGAGAAACTGTCGCAGCTGTCGGTCACCAAGGACCTCGACTTCTCCGGCTACATGTTCGACCACGTCGAGGTGCAGACCTGCAACTACAACTGGAAGACCTTCATCGAGGTCTACCTGGAGGACTACCACGTCGAGCCCTTCCATCCGGGCCTGGGCAGCTTTGTCAGCTGCGACGACCTGCGCTGGGAATTCGGCCAGGACTACAGCGTGCAGACGGTGGGCGTCAACAAGGGCCTGCTCAAGTCCGGCTCCGAGATCTACCAGCGCTGGCAGGAGCAGGTGCTCAAGTTCCGTGGCGGCGAGGCGCCGCCCTACGGCGCCATCTGGCTGACGCTGTACCCGAACATCATGGTCGAGTGGTATCCGCACGTGCTGATCGTCTCGACCCTGTGGCCGGACGGCCCGCAGCGCACCAAGAACGTGGTCGAGTTCTACTACCCCGAGGAGATTGTGCTGTTCGAGCGCGAGTTCATCGAGGCCGAGCGGGCCGCCTACATGGAGACCGTGCTCGAGGACGACGAGATCGCCCTGCGCATGGACGCCGGCCGCAAGGCCCTGCTGCGGCGCGGCAGCAGCGACGCCGGCCCCTACCAGTCGCCGATGGAAGACGGCATGCAGCACTTCCACGAGTGGTATCGCAACAATATTGAGTTGTAAGACCCGGGACGCTAGCCATACGTCCGCTTGCGCGAAATGCCAGCCTAAGCCAGGGTCAGACCCTAGGGTCTGACCCTCGACTCGCGCCTGCGGTTTCTTGATGTGGGCGTCGCCCCTCTCCGGGGCGGGGTAAAAAGTAACCCGCCGCTCGCCGGCAGAATCGGGATGTCGATGCACTCGCTTTGGATGTTGTTAGCCAGCTTCTTGTTCGCTGCCATGGGAGTTTGCGTCAAGCTCGCCTCCGACCAGTTCTCCACCTCGGAAATCGTGATGTACCGCGGCATCGTCGGCGTGACCGTGATGTTCTGCATGATCCGCCTGCACGGCGGCAGCTTCCGCACCCGCATGCCCTACGCCCACCTGTGGCGCGGCGTGGTCGGCGTGGTCTCGCTGTGGCTGTGGTTCTACTCGATCGCCAAGCTGCCGCTGGCCACGGCGATGACCCTCAACTACATGGCGCCGATCTGGATCGCCGTGTTCCTCTTCGCCGCCGGCTGGTGGCACGGCAAGAACCGCGTCGAATGGCCGCTGATGGCCGCCGTCGCCGCCAGCTTCGCCGGCGTCACGCTGCTGCTGCAGCCGGCCTTCGCC
This sequence comes from Rugamonas rubra, assembly GCF_900114705.1. Lineage (GTDB taxonomy): Bacteria > Pseudomonadota > Gammaproteobacteria > Burkholderiales > Burkholderiaceae_D > Rugamonas > Rugamonas rubra. Next base: position 124,797 of record NZ_FOTW01000023.1, on the reverse strand, counting down.
GCCAATCTGCTGACCCCGGCGCTGATCGCGCTCGGCTCGAGCGTGCTGTCGGCGCTGGCCTACATGCAGGTGCGCAAGCTGGGCCTGGCCGGCGAGCCGGAATACCGCGTGGTGTTCTACTTCTCGGTGGTCAACCTGGCCGCCGGCGTGGCCGGCAACCTCCTCTTCGCCGGCCCCGGCCCGGCGGTGTGGCACCCGATCACCAGCGCGCACGGCGCCCTGCTGCTGTTCGGCATCGGCATCTGCGCCACCGCCGCGCAAATGGCCATGACACGCGCCTACCGCCTCGGCAAGACGCTGGTGGTGGCCAACCTGCAATACACCGGCATCGTCTTCTCCAGCGTTTGGGGCGTGCTGGTGTTCGGCGACGTGTTCGACTGGCACAGCTGGGCCGGCATCCTGATCATTCTTGCGTCCGGTGTCGCCGCAACGTTCTACAATAACCGCAACAGCGGCAAAAGCATCGCCGCCTCCGATCCCATCGCCAGCGAAGTTTAAGGAGCGTTCCCCCATGCACACCACCCTGATCGACAGCGCCACCCTGGCCCAGCACCTGACCGACCCCGACTGGGTCGTGCTCGACTGCCGCCACGACCTGATGAACCTGAGCGCGGGCCGCGACGGCTTCGCCATCGGCCACATCCAGAACGCCCAGTTCGCCGACATGGAAAGCCAGCTGTCCGGCGCCAAGCTGGGCGCCGACGGCATGTTCCGTGGCCGCCATCCCTTGCCCGACCGCGCCGCGCTGATCGAGACGCTGCGCGCCTGGGGCGTCAACGACAACACCCAGGTGGTGGCCTACGACGCCCACGGCGGCATGTACGCCGCCCGCCTCTGGTGGCTGCTGCGCTGGATCGGCCACCCGGCCGTGGCGGTGCTCGACGGCGGCCTGGCCGCCTGGCAGAGCGCCGGCCTGCCGCTGGTGACGCCGCTGGCGGCGCGCCCGCGCGGCCACATCGCCGAAAAGCCGACGCTGGCCAAGACCGTCACGGCGGCCGAGCTGGTCGACAACCTGCACGGCGGCGAGCTGAGCGTGGTCGACGCCCGCGCGCCGGACCGCTACCGCGGCGAGAACGAGACCATCGACCCGGTCGGCGGCCACATCCCCGGCGCCAAGAACCGCTTCTTCAAGGACAACCTGAAGGGCGACGGCCGCTTCAAGAGCGAGCGCGAGCTGCGCCACGACTTCGCCGCCCTGTTCGACTCGGCGCCCTACGCGGTGATGCAGTGCGGCTCCGGCGTGACCGCCTGCCACAACCTGCTGGCGCTGGAGCTGGCCAAGCTGCCCGGCGCCGCGCTCTACCCCGGCTCGTGGAGCGAGTGGTGCGCCGACCCGGCGCGGCCGGTGGCGACGGGGGATTGAGCTAAGCCGGCCGCCGACGGCGCTGGCGTGACCAGCGAACAATCCTGAGTTCGCCCTTTTCCACCTGGTACGCAATGACATGACCGGTGCGGGGAACTGGAAAGCGCCAGGTTCCCGCCCTGACAGTGGGCGTGCCGATACCGGGCTGGTGGGCCAGGATGGCCACCGCTTTTCGCACGCGCTCAACGATCAACGCGGCGCTCCCCGCGTCTTGCCGGGCGATATGGTCTATGGTTTGGATGAACGATTCTTGCGCTCGGGGCAACCAGCGCACGACCAGCTTAGCCGGCTCGCCGTTGCCGTTTGGCATAGGTATCGATAAGACATTCAACGGATGCCATCACGTCCGCACCGTCCACGCCGCGACGGGTGTTGAAATAGGCTTCCGCCTCCAGGCTGGCCCGCAGACTCTCTTCGCATTCAGCAAAACCGTCCCGCAAGACGAACGGCAACAACTCCTCCGCTGACGCTCCCGCCAGCACGGCAAGCGCCTGCAGGCGCGTCCTGTCCTCGGTGGACAGGTTCGCCAATTCATCCTGCAATTGTTTCTGTTTGGTAGACACGGGGCGTCGCTCCGACATGGGCTGCGAACTGAAATCATACTCCCTGCGGCGCGCGGGTCAAGCCATCCCGCAGCGACCGCCTTGAGCCGCCGCAAGGGGCGATCGCCTCAGTGGCCGTGCGTGAGGAACAACACGATGACCACGCCGAGCGCGATCAGCAGCACCTGCGGGATGGTCTCGCGCAGGGTGGCGCGGCGCTGCATCTGCGGCATCAGGTCGCTGACGGCGATGTAGATGAAACCCGACGAGGCGAACACCAGCACGTAGGGGATCAGGTTGCTGGCGCGGTCCAGGGTGAAGTAGCCGAGCACGCCGCCGGCCACCGCCATCAGGCTGCACAGCAGGTTGAAGACGTAGGCGCGCACGCGCGAGAAGCCGGCGTTGAGCAGCACGATGAAGTCGCCGATCTCCTGCGGGATCTCGTGGGCGATGATGGCCAGGCCGGTCACCAGGCCCAGTTCCGGATTGGCCAGGAAGGCGGCGGCGATCAAGATGCCGTCGGTGAAGTTGTGCATGCCGTCGCCCACCAGGATCATCCAGCCGGCCTTGCCGGCCTCGCGCTTGTCGTGGCCGTGGTGGTGGTGGTGGCCGTCGCCCTCGTGGTGGTGCGAGTGGCGCAGGATGGCCAGCTTTTCCAGCATGAAGAAGGCCAGCAGGCCGGCCAGCAGGGTGGCGAACAGGCTGCGCGGGTCGGCCTGCGACTCGAAGGCCTCGGGCAGCGCGTGCAACAGCGAGGTCGACAGCATGATGCCGACCGACAGGCTGACCATGCGCTCGACCATCTTCGACAGCAGGGCGAACGAAAATACCGCAGCGGCCGAAATGCTGACGACGCCGGCGACGGTGGTCGCCAGCAGAATGGAGATGAGTACGGGATCGATTTTGCTTACCTCTTGTTGTGCCTGCCTGGACGGGGTCCGGGGCGACATTTTACCGCCAGGAACGGGTTCTTGCCGAATTTAGCGCGAAATTGCGGGAAATTCGGCCGGCCGCCCCTGGTTTTTAGTGCGCCTCGTCCCAGTTCTTGCCGACGCCCACCTCGGCCGTCAGCGGCACCTTCAGCGCGGCCACGCCGGCCATCAGCTCCGGCAATTTGGTGCGCACCAGCGCCAGCTCGGCGTCCGGCACCTCCAGCACCAGCTCGTCGTGCACCTGCATGATCATGCGCGTGTGCAGGCCGTCGCGCTCCAGCCAGCCCTGCACGGCGATCATCGCCAACTTGATCAGGTCGGCCGCCGTGCCCTGCATCGGCGCGTTGATGGCGGCCCGTTCGGCGCCTTGGCGGCGCGGGCCGTTCGGCGAGTTGATCTCGGGCAGCCACAGGCGGCGGCCGAACACCGTCTCGACGTAGCCGCGCGCCTTGGCCTGCTGCCGGGTGTCCTCCATGTACTGGCGCACGCCGGAGAAGCGGGCGAAGTAGCGGTCGATATAGCTTTGCGCGGCGGCCCGTTCGACGCCCAGGTTGCCGGCCAGGCCGAAGGCGCTCATGCCGTAGATCAGGCCGAAGTTGATCACCTTGGCGTAGCGGCGCTGCTCGCTGTCGACGTCCTCGGCCGCCACGCCGAAGATCTCGGCGGCGGTGGCGCGGTGGATGTCGACGCCCTCGGCGAAGGCGCGCAGCATGTTCTCGTCGCCCGAGATGTGCGCCATGATGCGCAGCTCGATCTGCGAATAGTCGGCCGAGACGATGTGGCTGCCCGGCGCGGCGATGAAGGCTTCGCGGATGCGCCGGCCCTCCTTGGTGCGGATCGGGATGTTCTGCAGGTTCGGGTCGTTCGAGGCCAGCCGGCCGGTCACCGCCACCGCCTGCGCGTAGTTGGTGTGGACCCGGCCGGTGCTCGCGTTGATCATCTTCGGCAGCTTGTCGGTGTAGGTCGACTTCAGCTTGGCCAGGCCGCGGTACTCCAGCAGCACCTTCGGCAGCGGGAAGTCCTCGGCCAGCTTTTGCAGCACCTCCTCGTCGGTCGACGGCGCGCCGCTCGGCGTCTTCTTCACCACCGGCAGCTTGAGCTTCTCGAAGAAGATCTCGCCGATCTGCTTGGGCGAGCCGAGGTTGAACGGCTGCTCGGCCAGCTCGTGGGCCTTCAGCTCGAGCTCCTTGATGCGCGTGGCCAGCTCGTTCGACTGGATCTCCAGCAGGCCGGCGTCGATCATCACGCCGTTGCGCTCGATCTTTTGCAGCACCACGGCGGTGGGCAGCTCGATCTCGCGGTAGATGTAGTTCAGCTTGGCGTCGCACTCGACCTGGCCGATCATCGCCTGGTGCAGGCGCAGGGTGATGTCGGCGTCCTCCGCCGCGTACTCGGTGGCGCGGGCGATCTCCACCTGGTCGAAGGTGATCTGGTTGACGCCCTTGCCGCACACGTCGACGAAGGGGATGGTGGTGACGTTCAGGTGGCGCAGCGCCAGGCTGTCCATGTCGTGGCTGCGGTGCGACTCGAACACATAGGACTGCAGCAGCGTGTCGTGGACGATGCCGCGCAGCGTCACGCCGTGGTTGGCGAAGATGTGGCTGTCGTACTTCAGGTTCTGGCCGACCTTCGGCTTGTTGGCGTCCTCCAGCCAGGGCTTCAGGCGCGCCAGCACGTGCTCGCGCGTGAGCTGCTCGGGCACACCGGCGTAGGCGTGCGCCAGCGGGATGTAGGCGGCCACGCCCGGTTCGACCGACAGCGAGATGCCGACCAGCTGCGCCGTCATCGGCTCGAGCGAGGTGGTCTCGGTGTCGACGGCGGTCAGCGCGGCCGTGTCGATCAGGGCGATCCAGTGGTCCAACTCGGCGTCGGTGAACACGGTCTGGTACTTCAACTCGGCCGGCGGCGCGGCGAACAGGTCGCCGTTGAGCGAGGCGGCGGCGGTGATCGGGCCGCCGTTGGCCGCCGGGGCGGCGGCGGCGGTGCCGCTCGATGCCTTGCCGGCGGCCGGCGCGGCGGCCGCGCCGCCCAGCTCGCGCAGCAGGGTCTTGAAGCCGTATTTGGCGAAGAACTCGAGCAGCGTCGGGGCGTCCTCGGTGCGCGCCTGCAGCGACTCGGCGATCGTCGTCATGTGGCCGGACAGGTCGCAGTCGGTCTTGACGGTGATCAGGGCGCGGCCCTGCGGCAGCCAGTCGAGCGCCTTGCGCAGGTTCTCGCCGACCGCGCCGCCGACGTTGGCGGCGTTGGCGATCACGCCCTCCAGGCTGTCGTACAGGCCGAGCCACTTGAGCGCCGTCTTCGGTCCGCACTTGGAGACGCCGGGCACGTTGTCGACGGTGTCGCCGATCAGGGTCAGGTAGTCGATGATGCGGTTCGGCGGCACGCCGAACTTGGCCAGCACGCCGGCCTCGTCGAGCTTCTCGTTGCTCATCGTGTTGATCAAGGTGACGCGCTGGTTGACCAGCTGGGCCAGGTCCTTGTCGCCGGTCGAGACGACCACGTCCATGTCGGCCTGCGCCGCCTGCACGGCCAGGGTGCCGATGACGTCGTCCGCCTCGACGCCCTCGACCATCAGGATCGGCCAGCCCATCGCCTTGACGGCCAGGTGGATCGGTTCGATCTGCAGGCGCAGGTCGTCCGGCATCGAGGCGCGCGTGGCCTTGTATTCCGGGTACATGTCGTCGCGGAAGGTCTTGCCCTTGGCGTCGAACACGCAGGCGATGAAGGCGGCAGGATAGTCGGCGCGCAGGCGGCGCAGCATGTTGACCATGCCGTGCATGGCGCCGGTGGGGTGGCCGTCCGGGCTGCGCAGGTCGGGCAGCGCGTGGAAGGCGCGATAGAGGTAACTGGAACCGTCAACTAACAGCAGGGTCTTATGCATAATGCCAATGGAGTGTGGCCGGCCGCGCGCAGGGGCGGCGGGCGCTGGGGAATCGGGTGTGTCGTGCAATATAGCGTGTCTGCCATTATCGCAGAGTTTGCGGCGATGCTGCCGGCGGCAGCGGGCTTAGACGCTGCCCTCGCGCTCGACCACCAGAATGCGCGCCGCGCCGCGCGGATGGGCGACATGCTCGCAGCCGACGCCGGCGAAAAACACGTCGCCCGTGTAGAGCGCCACCACCCGCTCGACGCCGGCCTCGCGGTAATGCATGTCGACCACGCCGTCGAGCACCGCGAACACTTCCTCGCCGTCGTTGACATGCCATTTGTAGGGCTGGTCGGTCCAGTGCAGGCGCACGGTGGTGCCGTCCATGTTGGCGATGTCGAGGGCGCCCCAGGCGCGCCCGGCGGTGAATTCCTTGCTGCGGATGACTTTCATCGTTCAAAAACCTTTGTACAAAAACAGAAACGGCCGATGGGTAGGACGCATCAAAAGAATCGAGGATCGTACACCCAGCGCCTCACCGTCGTCGCCGCAATCGCGGCGGCATCGGCATGGCTTGGGTTCAGCAAGATATTAAACTCCTCCGGCACGATGACCGACGGCACCAGCAACAGCGCCGAGCGCCGGCTGGATACCCAGGTATCTCCCGCCGCCATGCTAGCCCGGCCCGCCGGCACCGCATCCCAGCCGCCCGGCACCTGTGCGAGGACTTCACGCCGGCCCCAAACGAGGTCGGGAATGTCGATTCTTACGAGGAAGCGGTTGAATGGCATGGATCCCGTACGTGCAAAGCTCAGGGTTTCCACCATGGCCAGCGCGATATTGGAAGAACAGTAGGCCATCGCCGTGCGGCGGCCATTCCACCTGCCGCCGCTACGCTTCGCCCCGACACCGCTCAGGTCGCTGGCCGAATAGCCCGGCGCCTCGCCCCCGATGCGCCATGCGCTGACCGTCATGCGTAGGCGCCGCTTTGCGCCATTGCCAACAGATCGGAAAGCAGTTTCTGCCCCTCCATGGTGTCCAGGTAGCTGGCCGGGGTGCGCCCGTTGAGCGCGGGCACGGGCGTGGCAAGCCAACCGGCAACCCATCTCGCAGGATCGAAACCCGCCGGCTCGCCCGATTCCCGCACCATGGCGTCGACCTGCCCGATCAGTGATTCCACCCCTAACACGCGCTCGGATTCATCCGGTGCCAGAGGCTGATTTTCCCGCACCTTGCGGTTGACCGTGGCGCGCGACATGCCCAGCAGCGCCAGCAAGCGCCCCTCTGGCATGCCCATTTTGACGGACAACACGGCCAAGTGCGCCGCCGGCACGCCGCGCCGGATCAGCTCGATGCGGTCCGCCGCATTCATCAGATAAACGTTGTCGTCGACGATTTTCACGCGGCCCTCCTCGGCTGTCTCATTCAAGCTATCAGTCTAGGCTAATTGAGACCGATGGCAAGAAAACGGTGCGTCCGCTTGCGTCACCACAAACGGGACGGCCCGCCCATGTCATGCCAAAACAATAAAAATTGACACAATGGCAAACAAGTGTCGCAGGCGGCCCCATGCGGCGGCCAAAAACGAGCATTTAAAACAGCTCGGCGTGTCAGTTTGTTACAATGGCCCCTACCAAGATATCCGCAGTGCTCTTACTTAGGCGATTCCTCACCATGACGCGCAACTCCAAACTCTGGCAAGTCCTCCTTCTGTCCCTGAGCGCGCTGGCCGCCTCGGCCAACGCCCAGTCGCCGAGCGCCGCGCCGCCTAAGCTGGAGAAGATCGAAGAAGTGGCCGACGACCCGATCACGGTCAACGCCAAACCGGCGCCGGAGAAGAAAATCACCGAAAAACGCGAGGGCGGCCGGGTGACCGAAGTCAAGGTCAAAAGCGGCAAAAGCAGCTACACGCTGAAGCCCAACAATCCGGCCGGCAGCGCGCTGCCGGGCGACGCCACCGGCAGCGCCAATCGCGGCCCGATGTGGACCGTGAAAGAGTTTGACCTCGGCAAGAAAAAGAAGACCTCCAAGGAAGAGGAAGGCGCGGCCGACGAGTCGGCACCGCCGGCGGCCAAGTAAGCCCCCTCCCCCCTGCCCCGCCGCGCCGCAACTTGCGGCGCGCCCTTTTACCGAACCTATAAAATCGCTTCCCCATGGCAGTTTTTACACCGGTCAACCTGGATGACGTCAGCCAGTGGATCAAGCAATTCCCCCTCGGCAAGGCGCTGGCCCTCAAAGGCATCGCCTCCGGCATTGAAAACAGCAACTTCTTCCTGAGCACCGAGCACGGCGAGTACGTGCTGACGATCTTCGAGAACCTGTCTTTCGAGCAGCTGCCCTTCTACCTGAACCTGATGCGCCACCTGGCCGAGCGCGGCGTGCTGGTGCCGGCGCCGGTGGCCAACGAGCGCGGCGAGCTGATCGTCGCGCTGCACGGCAAGCCGGCGTCCATCGTCAGCAAGCTGGAAGGCAGCTCGCAGATGGCGCCGCAGCCGGTCCATTGCGCCGCCGTCGGCGCCATGCTGGCCAAAATGCACCTGGCCGCCAGCGACTTCCCGCTGCAGCAGCCCAATCTGCGCGGCCTGGACTGGTGGAACGAGACGACGCCGCAGGTGCTGCCCTTCCTGTCGGACGACAACGCCCACCTGTTGCGCGCCGAAATGCACTTCCAGGACGCCTTCGCCGGCTGCGACACCTACCGTGCGCTGCAACGCGGCCCGGTGCACGCCGACCTGTTCCGCAACAACGTGATGTTCGACGGCGAGCGCCTGACCGGCTTCTTCGACTTCTACTTCGCCGGCTGCGACACCTGGCTGTTCGACGTCGCCGTCACCGTCAACGACTGGTGCGTCGACCTGGCCAGCGGCGTGCTCGACACCGGCCGCGTGCGCGCCATGCTCGACGCCTACCACGCCGTGCGGCCGTTCACGGCCGCCGAGCAGACCGCTTGGCAGCCGATGCTGCGCGCCGCCGCGCTGCGCTTCTGGCTGTCGCGGCTGTACGACCTGCACCTGCCGCGCGAGGCCGAGATGTTGACGCCGCACGATCCGGCGCACTTCGAGCGCATCCTGCGCGAACGCATCGCCACGCCCGCGCCGGGGCTGTTCTGATGGACAAGCTCCCCGCCAACACCGGCTGGCACTGGGTCAAACAGGGTTTCGCCCTGTTCCGCCAACAACCCGGCGGCCTGTCGACGCTGTTCCTCGGCTATATGTTCATCATGCTGCTGATCGGCAGCGTGCCGCTGCTGGGCCAGCTGCTGCCGGTGATCCTGGTGCCGGTGTTCTCGATCGCCTTCATGCAGGCCTGCAACGACATCGAGCAGGGCAAGCGCATCTCGCCCAAGCGCCTGCTGATCGGCTTCCACAAGCCGGTGTTCGCCGTTCTGTTCACGCTGGGATTGTTGTACCTGGCGATGGCCGCGCTGGCGCTGGGCGTGTCCGCGCTGGCCGACGGCGGCGTGTTCTTCAAGCTGCTGACCGGCCAGATCGAGCCGGCCGCCGCCAAGAACAGCAACCTGGCCGGCGCGGTGTTGCTGGCGATGCTGGTCTACATTCCCGGCGCGATGGCCTTCTGCTTCGCCGCGCCGCTGATCTACTGGCAGAAGATGAGCCTGGGCAAGGCGATCTTCTTCAGCTTCTTCGCCGTGCTGCGCGCGCTGAAGGCCTTCATCGTGTTCATCATGGGTTGGTTCGGCATCAGCGTGCTGCTGAGCCAGATCGTCATCATCGTGTTCGGCCGCAGCGACGCGGCGATGATGGTGATGCTGCCGATGTCGGTGATGCTGACGGTGATGCTGCACTGCTCCTTCTACGCCAGCTACCGGCAGATCTTCGGCGCGCCGCAGGCGGACGCCGTGCCGGCGCCCGTGCCGGCCGACAAACCGTAGGCACGGCGCCGTCCCTGGGCCATCAAACAAAACCCCAGGCGTAAATGGGGTCAGACCCCGTACGGGGTCTGACCCCGGGTTTGCACTGGGGTACTCTCTGCGTCACCGCGCCTCGATTGAGGGCGCACAGCCCCCCCCCCAAAAAAAATCTAACGTCCCAGCCGGTCCAACTTGGCGATGCTCAGGTCGAGCACCTTCATGCCGTGGCTGCCGAAGTTGATCTGCGCCCGCGCGTTGCTGCCGCTGCCCTCCAGGTTGACGATCACCCCCTCGCCGAACTTGCCGTGCGCGACCGACTCGCCGATGCGCCAGCCGGCGCCGGTGCTGACCGACTTCTGCGCCAGCTTCTGGGCGATGGCGTTGTCCGAGCCGACCAGCGGCGCCTCGTCCCAGGCCGACTTGCGGCTGGTGGCCGACCAGTGCGACTGCACCTTGGGCGACAACCACTTCAGCGACTCCTCCGGCAGCTCGTCGAAGAAGCGCGACTTCATGTTGTAGCGGGTCTGGCCGTGCAACATGCGGGTCTGGGCGAAGCACATATACAGGCGCTGGCGCGCCCGCGTGATGGCCACGTACATCAAGCGCCGCTCCTCCTCCACGCCGCCCTCCTCGCGCGAGCTGCTCTCGTGCGGGAACAAGCCCTCCTCCAGGCCGGTGATGAAGACGTTGTTGAACTCCAGCCCCTTGGCCGAGTGCACCGTCATCATCTGCACGGCCTCCTGGCCGACGGTGGCCTGGTTGTCGCCGGCCTCGAGCGAGGCGTGCGACAGGAAGGCCGACAGCGGCGACATCACGGTCGGCAGCGCGGCGTCGGCGTCGATGATCTCGATGCCGTCCTCGTTGACGATGGCCGCGCCGGCCTGGGCCTGGGCCTGTGGCCCCAGGTGGGCCGGCGCGGCCTGGCCGAAGCCCTCCTCGGAGACGAACTGGCTGGCCGCGCTGACCATCTGTTCCAAGTTCTCGATGCGGTCGGCGCCCTCTTTTTCGGTCTGGTAGTGGGTCAGCAGGCCGCTGGCCTCGAGCACCACGCGCACCAGTTCCGGCAGCGGCATCTGCTGGGTCTCGAAGCGGGCGCCCTCGACCAGCTTGACGAAGTTGCCCAGCGAGGAGCCGGCCTTGCCGGCCACATACGGCACCGCCGCGTACAGCGAAATGCCGTACTGGTCGGCCGCCGCCTGCAAGGCCTCGATCGAGCGCAGGCCGATGCCGCGGGTGGGAAAGTTGACCACGCGCAGGAAGGCCGAGTCGTTGTGCGGGTTGTCCATCAGCTGCAGATAGGCGATGGCGTGCTTGACCTCGGCGCGCTGGAAGTAACGCAGGCCACCGTAGACGTGGTAGGGGATGCCGGCCGAAAACAGCGCGTGCTCGATCACGCGCGACTGCGCGTTGGAGCGGTACAGCACGGCGATCTCGCTGCGCGAGGCGCCCTCGGCGATGAGGCTCTTCGATTCCTCGATGATCCACTGCGCCTCGGCCAAATCGGAGCTGGCCTCGTAGATGCGCACCGGCTCGCCGTGGCCGGCGTCGGTGCGCAGGTTCTTGCCTAGGCGCTTGCTGTTGTTGGCGATCAGCTGGTTGGCGCAGTCCAGGATGTGGCCGTGCGAGCGGTAGTTCTGCTCCAGCTTGATCAGGTTCTGCACCTGGAACTCGCGCTCGAAGGCGCTCATGTTGCCGACGTTGGCGCCCCGGAAGGCGTAGATGCTCTGGTCGTCGTCGCCGACGGCGAACAGCACGCCGCCGTGGCGCTCGCCGTGGCCGGCCATCAGCTTGAGCCAGTTGTACTGCAGGTTGTTGGTGTCCTGGAACTCGTCGACCAGGATGTGCTTGAAGCGCTGCTGGTAGTGCTCGCGCAGCGGCTGGTTGCGGCTGAGCAGCTCGAAGGTGCGCAGCAGCAGCTCGGCGAAGTCGACCACGCCCTCGCGCTGGCACTGGTCGTCGTACAGCTGGTACAGCTCGACCATCTTGCGTTCGATCGGGTCGTAGGCCTCGACCTTGTCGGCGCGCAGGCCCTGGTCCTTGGCGTTGTTGATGAAGTACACCACCGTCTTCGGCGGATACTTCTCGTCGTCGATGTTGTTGGCCTTGAGCAGGCGCTTGACCACCGACAACTGGTCCTGCGAATCGAGGATCTGGAAGGTCTGCGGCAGCGCCGCGTCGCGGTAGTGGGTGCGCAGCAGGCGGTTGCACAGGCCGTGGAAGGTGCCGATCCACATGCCGCGCGTATTGATCGGCAACATCGCCGACAAACGCGTCATCATCTCCTTGGCGGCCTTGTTGGTGAAGGTCACCGCCAGCACGCCGGCCGGCGACACCTGCCCGGTCTGGATCAGCCAGGCGATGCGGGTGGTCAGCACGCGGGTCTTGCCGGAGCCGGCGCCGGCCAGGATCAGCGCGCTCTGGGCCGGCAGGGTGACGGCGGCGAGTTGTTCGGGATTGAGGTTGTGGAGGAGATTGTGCATGCCGTGATTATACCGGCCCGGCGTCAAACCGCTGTGCTTCTATACAGTCCGCCGAACAAAAGCGGGGTCAGTGCCGACATTCGGACATTTCCAGGAAAAAATGTCCGAATGTCGGCACTGACCCCGAGTGTTGGGGCTGCTTGGGGCTTAGTAGATGACCACGGAGCGGATCGATTCGCCGCTCTTCATCAGGTCGAAGCCCTCGTTGATGCGCTCGAGCGGCAGGCGGTGGGTGATCAGGTCGTCGATGTTGAGCTTGCCTTCCATGTACCAGTCGACGATCTTCGGCACGTCGGTGCGGCCGCGCGCGCCGCCGAAGGCCGAGCCCTTCCAGACCCGGCCGGTGACCAGCTGGAACGGCCGCGTCGAGATCTCCTGCCCGGCCGCCGCCACGCCGATGACGATCGACTGGCCCCAGCCCTTGTGGCAGCACTCGAGCGCCTGGCGCATGGTGGTGGTGTTGCCGATGCACTCGAAGCTGTAGTCGGCGCCGCCGTCGGTCAGCTGGACGATGGCGTCGACCACGTTCTCCACCTCGTTCGGGTTGACGAAATGGGTCATGCCGAACTTGCGCGCCATGGCCTGGCGCGCCGGATTGATGTCGACGCCGATGATCTTGTCGGCGCCGACCATCTTGGCGGCCTGGATCACGTTCAGGCCGATGCCGCCCAAACCGAACACCACCACGTTGGCGCCGGCCTCGACCTTGGCGGTAAACAGCACCGCGCCGACGCCGGTGGTGACGCCGCAGCCGATGTAGCAAACCTTGTCGAAGGGCGCGTCCTGGCGGATCTTGGCCAGCGCGATCTCCGGCACCACGATGTAGTTGGAGAAGGTCGAGGTGCCCATGTAGTGGTAGATCGGCTTGCCGTCGATGGAGAAGCGGCTGGTGGCGTCGGGCATCAGGCCGCGCCCCTGGGTCGAGCGGATCGACTGGCACAGGTTGGTCTTTTGCGACAGGCAGAATTTGCACTGGCGGCATTCCGGCGTGTACAGCGGGATGACGTGGTCGTCCTTCTTCAGCGACTTGACGCCGGGGCCGACGTCGACCACCACGCCGGCGCCCTCGTGGCCCAGGATGGCCGGGAAGATGCCCTCGGGGTCGGCGCCGGACAGGGTGTAGTAGTCGGTGTGGCAGATGCCGGTGGCCTTGATCTCGACCAGCACCTCGCCCTCGCGCGGGCCGCCCAGTTCGACTTCCTCGATGGTCAGCGGCTGGCCCGCCTTCCAGGCGATGGCTGCTTTGGTTTTCATGTGTTTTCCTGTCGGTGTGTGGGTGGGGACCGGTACGGCGCGGACGACGCCCGTGCCGGCGCAGCGCCATGATATCAAGGCGACGCCGGCAAGGAAAACAGTTTTCGTTCAGGCGGCCGGGGCGGTCTCGGCCAGCAGCCCGGCGACGGCGCGCCACAACTCGCGCGGCGAGGTCCACGGCTTGGGCAGGAAGGCCGCCGCGCCGGTGGCGCCGCGGGCCGGCTGGCGCGCCGAGTACAGCAGCACCGGCGGTGCGTCCGCCCGGCCGTTGAGCGCGGCCAGCAGGCTGGCGCCGTCGCCGTCGGGCAGGTCGGGGTCGAGCACCACCAGGGCGTAGCCGCCGGCGGCGATGGCGCGGCGCGCCTCGGCCAGCGTGGCGACGTGGGTGACGCGGGTCTCCGGCACCAGCAGGGTGGCCAGCACCAGGGCGGCGTCGCCGTCGCCGTCGACGTGCAGCACGCGCGGCGCGGCATGCGGCAGCAACACGCCGCTGCCGAACGGTGCCGCCGCCTCGGCGCAATCGGTGAATAGGGCTAGGTGGTCGTTGATCATCTGCTCTCCGCTGGCGACAGGAACCCGGCGCCGTCCGCGCTGGGCGCGGCCGACCGACTGGTTCATGGATGGGTGCCGGCGGAGTTGGGCCGAACGATGTTGCCACGGCCGCAGGAGAAAGGCGGCCTGGACGATACACGCGGCGCCGGCATCGTGGCCGTGTCATGCGCGTTGTTGGCGCCGTTGGCGCTGTTGGTTTTTCTAGTGTACAACATGGCGCCGACAATACAAGCGCCACGGCAAGAGCTGTTGCGAACTGGTATCAACGGCCCGGCGCGCCGGCCGGCCCGGCCTATTTTTTCAGCCGGCCGCTGAAGGCGGCGTGCAGGCTGTTCAGGGTCTCCTCGGCGGCCAGCAGCTGCTCGGCCACCTCGTTGACCTTGCGCCGGCTGGAGCGGGCGTGGTCGCGCAGCACCTCGAAGGCGGTGTTGCGGTCGGTCTGGAACTTGCACATCAGCAGGCCGACGGCCAGGCTGGTCTCGCGCCCGGCGGCCAGCGCGGCGTTCAGGTTGAGCTCGGTGCGGCGCAGTTGGCGGATCTCGTCGGCGCGCGCCAGGCCGGCCTGGAAGGCCGGCATCAGCTGCTTCTCGTCGACCGGCTTGACCAGGAAGCCGACGGCGCCGTACTCGGCGGCCTGCCTGCTCAGGTCGGCGTCGCCGCGGCCGGAGAGGAACATGAACGGCACCGAGGTGGCCGCCTGCAACTGCTTGGCCAGCTCCATGCCGGACATGCCGGGCATGTGGATGTCGAGCAGGGCCAGGTCGGGCTCGCGCACGGCGATCACCGCCAGCGCCTCCTCGGCCGAGGCGGCCGTCACCGTGTCGTGGCCGGCGTGGCTCAACACGGCGCTGAGGAACTCGAGCAGCAACAGATCGTCGTCGACGATCAAGATCAGGCGTTTGGTGTCGGCGCGTGCGCTCATGGCAGGATAATCTTATATGAATATCAACAGCCCATTATAGGACCGAATCGCTCGCCATGGCGCTTTTATCGGCCCGTGTTGCGCGCCGCGAACAGGGCGTTGAACTGGCCGACCGCCAGCGCCGGCTCGTCGGCCAGGTAGACGCTGCTGATGGCGGCCACCAGGTCGGCGCCCAGCGCCACCAGCGGCGCCGCGTTGGCCGGCGTCATGCCGCCGATCACCACGGCCGGCACGGCGATGCTGGCCGCCGCCCGGGCGACGATGGCCGGCGCCGTGGTCACCTCGTACTGCTTGACGCGCGACGGGTAGAAGCCGCCGAAGGCGACGTAGCTGGCGCCGGCCGCCTGGGCGGCGACGGCGCGCGGCAGGTCGCCGTAGCAGGAGGCGCCGACGATCTTGTCAGGCCCCAGCGCGGCGCGCACGGCGGCCACGCCGGCGTCGGTGCCGCCGACGTGGACGCCGTCGGCGCCGATCTGCTGGCACAGCTCGGTGTAATCGTTGATCACCAGCGGCACGCCGTGGCGCCGGCACAGCGCCAGCAACGCCCGCGCCTGCCGCTCGCGCAGCGCCGGGCCAGCGTCCTTATGGCGGTACTGCAGCAGGGCGACGCCGGCGCCCAGCGCCCGCTCCGTGGCGGCCAGCAGCTTGTCGGTGTCGTCCCAGTTGGGGGTGACCAGATACAGTCCTTGTTGAATCGCTTTCATGGTGCTCTCAATCGTATCGGATGGATGGTGGCGGGTGGCGGGTGGCGGCTCAGCGGCGCGGCATGCGCTGGCCGTCGGCGATGGCGTAGGCGTCGGCCAGGGCGTGCTGGCAGTATTGCTGGGCGCGTTGCAGCGCGCGCTCCATGGTCAGGCCCTGGGCCAGCAGGCCGGCGCAGGCCGAGGCCAGCGTGCAGCCGCTGCCGTGGAACTGGCCGGCCAGGCGCGGCCAGCGCCACAGCTGCTCGCGGCCGGCGCCGTACCAGCGGTTGACGACGACGTCGCCGTCGTCGTCGTGGCCGCCGGTGAGCAGCACGTGGCCGCAGCCGCGCGCGCGCAGCGCCGCCGCCTGCGCGCCCGGCGTGGTCTGCCCGGTCAGCGCGCGCGCCTCCGGGCCGTTGGGCGTGAGCAGCGTGGCCAGCGGCAGCAGCGGCGCCAGCGCCAGCACGGCGTCGTCGCGCGACAGCAGGTCGCCGTGGCCGCTGGCCAGCACCGGGTCGAGCACCACCGGCAGTTGCGGCTGCAGGCGGCGCAGCCGTTCGATCAGGCCGGCGATGGCGCGCGCGTTGGCGGCGCTGCCGGGGATGCCGATCTTGACGGCGGCGATGGCGATCTTGCCGATCAGCGCCTCGGCCTGGCGCAGCAGCAGTTCCGCCGCCACCGGCTCGACGGCGTGGACGCGGTCGTTGTCCTGCGCCGTCAGCGCCGTCACCACCGTCAGCGCGTGGGCGCCCTGGGCGGCGACGGCCTGCAGGTCGGCCGCCAGGCCGGCGCCGCCGGACGGGTCGACGCCGGCGAACACCAGCACGGCGGCGCGGCGCTCGCCGCCGCGCCGTTCGCCGCGCCCGGCGCCGTCGGCCATGCTCATGCCAGCCGGCCCGCCATCGGCGACGACGGCGAGGCGGCGAAGCGCTTGTCGATGCGGCCGGCGAGGAAGGCCTCGCGGCCGGCCTGCACGCCCAGGCGCATGGCGCGCGCCATGCGCACCGGGTCGCGCGCGCCGGCGATGGCGGTGTTCATCAGCACGCCGTCGCAGCCCAGCTCCATGGCGATGGCGGCGTCCGAGGCGGTGCCGACGCCGGCGTCGACCAGCACCGGCACCTTGGCCTGCTCGATGATCAGCGACAGGTTCCACGGGTTGAGGATGCCCATGCCGGAGCCGATCAGCGAGGCCAGCGGCATCACCGCGACGCAGCCGATCTGCTCGAGCAGCTTGGCCTGGATCGGGTCGTCGCTGCAGTAGACCATCACGTCGAAGCCGTCGCGCACCAGCGCCTCGGCGGCGATCAGGGTTTCCGGCATGTGCGGGAACAGGGTCTTCTCGTCGCCCAGCACCTCCAGCTTGACCAGCTTGTGGCCGCCCAGCAGCTCGCGCGCCATCTGCAGGGTGTAGACGGCGTCCTTGGCGGTGTAGCAGCCGGCCGTGTTGGGCAGGATGGTGTACTGCGACGGCGGCAGCACGTCGAGCAGGCTGGGCGCCTTCGGGTCCTGGCCGATGTTGACGCGGCGGATCGCCACCGTGATGATCTCGGCGCCGGCCGCGTCGGTCGCCTCGCGCGTCTGCGCCAGGTCCTTGTACTTGCCGCTGCCGACCAGCAGGCGCGAGGTGTAGCTCTTGCCGGCGATGGTCAGCAGGTCTTGGTTTGCTTGTGTCATGTTGTTTCTCCTGAATGGGTTTGCCGGCGCACCCCGCAGCGCGTTTGCGGGAGCGCCGGCGTCCGCACTAAGGGGTCAGACCCCGTACGGGGTCTGACCCCTGCCTTGGCCTGGGGCTTAGCCGCCGCCGATGGCGCGCACGATTTCGACCTTGTCCTGCGGCTGCAGCACGCGCTGCGGCCATTGCTGGCGCGGCACCACGCTGCGGTTGACCGCCAGCGCCAGCGCCTGGCCACTGAGTTCAAGCTCGTCGATCAGCGCGGCCAGCGTGTGCCGTGCCGGCACCTGGCGCGCCGCGCCGTTGAGTTCAATCGCAATCATCGCCGCCTCACAACTTCCGATACAGCTCGGCGCCGTTCTTGACGAACTCGATCGCCTTCACCGTCATGCCCTGCTCGAGCGCCGCGCCGTCGCTCATGCCGTTGGCGGCGGCGTACTCGCGCACCTCTTGGGTGATCTTCATCGAGCAGAAGTGCGGCCCGCACATCGAGCAGAAGTGCGCCACCTTGGCCGAGTCCTTGGGCAGGGTCTCGTCGTGGAACTCGCGCGCCTTGTCGGGGTCCAGGCCGAGGTTGAACTGGTCGTCCCAGCGGAACTCGAAGCGCGCCTTGGACAGCGCGTTGTCGCGGATCTGCGCGCCCGGATGGCCCTTGGCCAGGTCGGCCGCGTGCGCCGCGATCTTGTAGGTGATGATGCCGTCCTTGACGTCGTTCTTGTCCGGCAGGCCGAGGTGCTCCTTCGGCGTGACGTAACACAGCATGGCCGTGCCGTACCAGCCGATCAGCGCAGCGCCGATGCCGGAGGTGATGTGGTCGTAGCCGGGCGCGATGTCGGTGGTCAAAGGTCCCAGGGTGTAGAACGGCGCCTCGCCGCACTGGTCCAGCTGCAGGTCCATGTTCTCCTTGATCAGCTGCATCGGCACGTGGCCGGGGCCCTCGATCATCACCTGCACGTCGTGCTGCCAGGCGATCTGGGTCAGCTCGCCCAGGGTCTTCAGCTCGCCCAGCTGGGCCTCGTCGTTGGCGTCGTAGATCGAGCCGGGCCGCAGGCCGTCGCCGAGCGAGAAGGAGACGTCGTAGGCCTTCATGATTTCGCAGATCTCGTTGAAGTGCGTGTACAGGAAGGATTCCTTGTGGTGCGCCAGGCACCACTTGGCCATGATCGAGCCGCCGCGCGAGACGATGCCGGTGAGCCGCTTGGCGGTCATCGGCACGTAGCGCAGCAGCACGCCGGCGTGGATGGTGAAGTAGTCGACGCCCTGCTCGGCCTGTTCGATCAGGGTGTCGCGGAAGATCTCCCAGGTCAGGTCCTCGGCCTTGCCGTTGACCTTCTCCAGCGCCTGGTAGATCGGCACGGTGCCGATCGGCACCGGGCTGTTGCGGATGATCCATTCGCGCGTTTCGTGGATGTGCTTGCCGGTCGACAGGTCCATGACGTTGTCGCCGCCCCAGCGGATCGCCCAAGTCATCTTCTCGACCTCCTCGCCGATCGACGAGGTGACGGCCGAGTTGCCGATGTTGGCGTTGATCTTGACGAGGAAGTTGCGGCCGATGATCATCGGCTCGATCTCCGGGTGGTTGATGTTGGCCGGGATGATGGCGCGGCCACGGGCGATCTCCTCGCGCACGAACTCCGGCGTGATCTCGGCCGGGATGCTGGCGCCGTAGTTCTGGCCCGGGTGCTGGCGGCCCATCAGGTCGGCCAGGCGCTGGCCCATCGGCCCGGAGCCCTTCAGGTTCTCCAGGTACTCCTTGCGGCGCATGTTCTCGCGGATGGCGACGAACTCCATCTCCGGCGTGACGATGCCCCGGCGCGCGTAGTGCATCTGGGTGACGTTGGCGCCCGCCTTGGCGCGGCGCGGCAGGCGGTGCAGGTTGAAGCGCAGCTCGGCCAGCGCCGGGTCGGCCAGGCGGGCCTGGCCGTATTCGGAGCTCGGGCCGGCCAGCTCCTCGGTGTCGCCGCGCTCCAGGATCCACGGCAGGCGCGGCGTGGCGGCCAGGCCGGAGCGGATGTCGATCACCGCGTCCGGGTCGGTGTAGGGGCCGGAGGTGTCGTAGACGTAGACCGGCGGGTTGGCCTCGAAACCGAATGAGGCCGGCGTGTCGGACTGACTGATTTCGCGCATCGGCACGCGGATGTCGGGACGGCTGCCCTGCACGTAGATCTTGCGCGAGTTGGGCAGCGGCGCGATGGCGGCTTGGTCGACCACGGCGGTGGCGGAGAGGAATTTCGGATTGGCGTTCATTTGGCTCCTTGGTTGGCTACAGGAGCCAGCAAAGGAGGGTTGGACGGCGCCGGCGCGGGGTCGAATGGCGTGGATGACCCGGCGGCAAAATCCTAAGCTTCCCTTCGCTGGCATTATCCAGATCAGGTTCGGAGGGTATTTCTCACCCAGCCGCCGCGATGCGACGGCCAGGACCCCTAGCGTGTGCCGCCTTGCGGCAGCGGTGGCAATTATACATCGGGCGGCGCCGGCGCCAAGCGCCATGTGCGAATTCGGCGCGGCGGCGGCCCGGCCCGGCGCGGCTAGCGCGTCGGCGCGGTCTGGTAGATGGTGGCGGCCCAGGGTCCGGCCGGCCGGCCGCCGCAGGTGTAGGTTCCGCTCGCGCCGCCCACATGGATCTTGCCAGTGTAGACGCAGGCGCCGTTGCCGCGCGTGATGCGCACATTGTCGCCATTGATGCTGATGACAATGTTCGCTTCCTGCAGTTTTTCGCCGTTGGGGTTGCTGAACGAGCCGCTGAAGGTGGGGCCGGACTGTTGCACCCAGTCCCAGGTCCAGCCGCAGCACTCGCCGCCGTGCCAATGGCGGCCGCGCAAGGCGTCCACGGCGCCGGGCAGGTTCTCCAACTGCGCCGCCGCCTGGCCCGCCACGCCGCCCAACAGTAGGGCACCCGCCAGGACGCGGCTGATTGTCGATCGCATCATATTGCCTCCGAATGTGACTAGTCCGACCCGCCATCCAGTCTAGTGCGCGCCTTCCGTCCACGCAACGATTCGATCGCCTCGCGCCATCGATACAACAGGCAGGCGGCGCGCGCCGTCAGACCTTGAACAGGCTGACGATCTGCGCCAGGCCGGCGGCCTGCTCGTTCATCGACTGGGCGGCGGCGGCGGCCTCCTCCACCAGCGCGGCGTTCTGCTGCGTCATGTTGTCCATCTCGGCGATGGCGTCGTTGATCTGGTCGATGCCCGAACTCTGCTCCTGGCTGGCCGAGCTGATCTCGGCGACGATGTCGGTGACCCGGCGCACGCTGTCGACCACCTTGTCCATGGTGCTGCCGGTGGCCTCGACCAGGCGCTCGCCGGCGGCGACCTTCTCGGCCGAGCTGTTGATCAGTTCCTTGATCTCCTTGGCCGCGCCGGCCGAGCGCTGCGCCAGGTTGCGCACCTCGGAGGCGACCACGGCGAAGCCCCTGCCCTGCTCGCCGGCACGGGCCGCCTCGACGGCGGCGTTGAGCGCCAGAATGTTGGTCTGGAAGGCGATGCCGTCGATCACGCTGATGATGTCGCTGATCTGCTTGGACGCCTCGTTGATCGCGCCCATGGTCTCGACCACCTGGCCGACCGCACGGCCGGCCTGGGTCGCCACCTCCGAGGCGGAGATCGCCAGCTGGTTGGCCTGGCGCGCGTTGTCGGCGTTCTGCCGCACGGTCGAGGTCATCTCTTCCATGGTCGAGGCGGTCTCCTCCAGCGCGCCGGCCTGCTGCTCGGTGCGCGCCGACAGATCGTGGTTGCCGGCCGAGATCTCGCCGGAGGCGGTGGAGATGGCGTTGGCGTCGCTGCGCACCTGGCTGACGATGTGCGCCAGCTTGTCGCGCATCGCCAGGATGGCGAACAACAGGCTGGACTTGTCGGCCGGCGCCAGCGTGATCGGCGTGGTCAGGTCGCCCTGGGCGATCTGGCCGACGATGCCGACGGCGTAGTCCGGCTCGCCGCCGAGCTGGCCGAGGATGCGGCGCAGCATGTGCCAGGCCAGGCCGCCGACCACCACCATCAGGGCCAGGCCCAGGCCGAGCAGGATGGTGGCCTGCTTCCAGAAGCGCTCGTTGATGTCGTCGATGTAGGTGCCGGTGCCGATCAGCCAGTTCCACGCCGGGAACTTGATCACCGCGTACATCTTGGCGACCTTCTCCTTGACGCCGGGACGGGTGCCCTCCTGCTCGACGATGCCGATGCGGCCGCGGGCCAGCGCGTTGCGGTAGCCGTCGCCGCTTTCCTTGGTCTGCACCTTGCCGATGCGCTTGGCGTCCGGGTGGGCGATCAGCACCTCGGAGGTGGCCTCGCGCACGAAGTAGTACATCTCGTCCTTGTGGAAGCTGCTCAGGGTCTGCACCGCCAGGCGTTGCGCGTCCTCGCGGCTCATCTTGCCGGACTGTTCCTGCGCGTAGGCCTTCTCGACGGCGGCGTTGGCCAGCTCGACCAGGTTGCCCAGTTGCGCGCTGCGCTCCTGCATCATCGTCGCGCGCAGGCTGAACAGCGAGACAGTGGCGATGCAGACAATGCCGAACAAAGTGGCGGCGCAAAGAAGAAGTATACGGGTGCTGAGTTTCATGTTGTTCTCTCGTGTGGATGGCCGCTGTGGTCGGGCCAAGCAGGAGGAGCCGGGGCGGAGGGCTGGGCCTGGAATCGCGCGCCGACCGGCCGCCGTGGATGGCGGGTGCCTGCGCGAAAAAGTGTTTTCAGGCAACATTATAGCAGCCGGGGCCGGCATCTCCAAGAAATCAGGTGGGCGGCGAGCCTTGCTTGCGAAAGTGCGGGGCGAGGGAAAGAAGGCGAAAAAAGGACGGCCGCTATCTTGGCCGTCCCGGCAAGATTTCCTTGCCGACCTGGATGGGAGGCGGCCTATTGCGGCCGGTAGGTCAAGGTCAAGGTGTAGCTCGACGCGCTGTAGCCGTTGAGCAGCACGTACAGGTCGCCGTTGGCGTTGACGGCGAGCGTGCAACTCTCGCTGCTGGTCGGGCCGTCCGACTTGCAGTCGTAGCTGCTGGTGGTGGGCGCGCTGCCCTTGCGCAGGTACAGGTCGGTGTCGCCGCTGCCGCTCAGGCTGGCGGCGAAGCTGCCGCCGGCCGCCACCTTGAACGGGCCGTAGTTCTTCTTCTGCCCCTTGCTCAGGCTGCCGCTGAAGGTCTCCGTGCGGTCGCCCGGCGGCGTCACGCCGGCGCCGTCGCTGCCCAGCTCGACGGCGTAGGCCAGCGCCATGCGGGCGAACTTGAGGGCGTGGTCGGCCTGGTTGCCGGAGTTGGCGTAGGTGTCGTTGGCGGTGTGGATGTAGGGGTTGTCCTGGCCCAGCGTGGTCTCGAAGGGCATCGAGCTCCAGTAGCCCTGCGCCGTCCACGAGGCGTGGTCGGAGCAGGCGTAGCCGCACTGGTCGTAGCCTATCTTCAAGGTCGGCAGGTAGGTGCCGATCAGCTTGACGACGAAGTCGTTCTGCGCGCTGTCGGTGTAGTCGGTGAACATGTAGATGTCGTAGGGCGAACCCTTGTAGTTGGTCATGTCGAGCTGCATCACGCCGACCACCTTGACGTTGTTGTTCTTGTGGTTCAGGGCGATGTCCTGCGAGCCGCGCAGGCCGACCTCCTCGGCGGCGTAGCCGATCAGCTTGATGGTGCGGCGCGGATGGTAGCCGGCCGCCACCATCGCGCGCAGCACCTCGGTCAGGCTGGCCACGCCGGAGGCGTCGTCGTCGGCGCCGGGCGCGCGCGTGGTCTCGCCGGTGCCGTTCTGGTTGATCGAGTCGAGGTGGCCGCCCAGCACCACCACTTCGCTGCCGTTGTCGCTGCCGGCGATGGTCAGGATCACCGATTTCTGCGGGTAGGAGGCATGGCTGAACTGGCTCACCGTGATGTCGCTGCGGCCGGCGGCGATGCTGCTCCAGCGCTGCTTGAGCCAGTCCGAGGCGTTGACGCCGTTGTTGGTGGTGTAGTAGCGGTTGGCGAAGGCCGACAGGTCGACGATGGTCTGGCCGATGTTGCTCGCCTGCATTTGCGCCAGCATCGGGTTGACCACGCTCTGCTGGTCGATCACGTAGGACGGCCGGGGCGTGGCCAGCAAGGAGGTCTTCAACGGCGGGCTCAGCGCGGACAGGCCGGCCGCCTCGCTGGGGTGGTACATGAAGCCGCCGCAGCGGCGCAGCTCCTTGTGCACAGCAGCCGACAGGGCGAGCATCTGCCGCTCGTCGACCTCGACCAGGTGGACGCGCTCGGCGCCGGCGCGCTGGCCGGGCGCCGCCTGGGTCTGCGTGGCGCGGCTCTCGCGGGCGATCGCCTGCGGCGCGATCTTTTGCAACTGGCCGTAGGCGGCGTCGCCGACGGTGATCCAGATCTTGTTCGACTGCAGGTTTGGCTGCGTGTTCGACTGCAGGTTTGACTGCATGTTCGACTGCGCGGCGGCGTGGCCGCCGGCGCCGGCCAACAGGCCGGCCAGCAGTACGGCGATGAGGCGTGGGGTCATGTCCATCTCCTTGTCATCCATTGAACTCCGGGCGGCCAACAGTATTCCGTTGCCGCGCCCCAGTCAAAAAAGTTGCATAAATCGACAAATAGAGGAAAAAATCACGCTTTTGAACAAGTAGGCCGATCGCTCCCGGTTTAGATGATCGGCGTGTACTCGATGCCATGTTGAATTGCGCCGATCACCTGAGCTTGGTTTTCCGGGCTTTCGCTGAAGAAGGCCAAGACATCGGCGCGGGTATTGCCCTGGCCGAAGGTGCTTAACCAGAAATCGAAGCCGCCCTGATCCGGCGCGCGGTGCAACACATTGCTGTACAGTTTGAGCAGGAAGTCGCGGTCGTTGACATTGCTGCCGTACAAGGAATTGAACTCACCGGAGTGCACGAAGGCGTCGGCCACCTCGCGCAGCGTATGGCCGGCGTCGAGCACCGAGATCCAATAGCTCAACCCTCCAGTATCGGGTTTGCGGTCGAAGGCGGCCTGGTAGGCGCGGTAGGCTTGGCCGCTGTTGCCCGCGATATCGAAAGCCACAGCCTTGTCGGCGAACTGCACACGCTCCACATTGGTCAACAGGTCGACGCCGGCGGCACCATTGGTCGTCACGTTGAGCTGGGCGCTGTCCTGCCCCACCTGATATTGGGCCCGACTGCCGGCGTAGCGCACCGTGTCGACGCCGCTGCCGCCATCGACACGGTGGTGGTCCGACACAATGGCAACGCTGTCGTTGCCGGCACCGGCGTCCAGATTGAGTCGGCCACCGCCGCCCGTGAGCGTGACCTGGTCCCTGCCGGCGCCGGCTGCCATAGTGAAGTCCTCACTCAAATTGCCAGGCAAGTTGAGGGCGATGGTGTCGTCGCCGCCGAAACGGCTGGCATCCAATAGCAGGCTCCTGTCGAGTACCTGGCCTGCGCCGAGATAGGTTGAAATATCGTTGATATACAAATGGCTGCCATCCCGGTAGTCGGTCGCGTATCGGCTGAGATTGCCAGTCACGCTGGCGTGGCCCAGGCCGTTGCCGATATCGACTAGGTTGCCGGACAAGTGGAAGTCGCCCTCGATGACCGACGACAGGATGAACTTGTCCGCTGCCGCGCTCACTTTGGCAACACTACCGCTGGTGTTGCCTGCACGATCTTGATACAGCGCCCCCTCGTAGCCGATGCTCACATTACCCCTGATCGCATCGTAGGATGGCGAATAACTCGGCAACAAGGTGGCGAGCTTGCCGGCGCTGGTCGTCCCCTGTCCACCAGAAATGCTCAACGAGTTGTTG
This sequence comes from Rugamonas rubra, assembly GCF_900114705.1. Classification (GTDB taxonomy): domain Bacteria; phylum Pseudomonadota; class Gammaproteobacteria; order Burkholderiales; family Burkholderiaceae_D; genus Rugamonas; species Rugamonas rubra. Next base: position 99,936 of record NZ_FOTW01000023.1, on the reverse strand, counting down.
ACGATCTGGTAGTCCAGCGTGACGCGGCCCGAGCTGGCAAGGCTGACCAGCCCATCCTGGTGGAACTCGGCTCCGGTCACCGTCGCCGTGCCGCTTTGCGCATAAGGATCGGTCCGCACCACGCCGGTGTAGATGCGGTAGGCGCCATCGGAAAAATTGAGGCGCAGCGTGGATCCCAGGAAACTCCAGGAGGAGTAGTAGGTGTGCTGGTTGTTGACGTTGTGGCCGACCACGGCAATGCTGTCAAAGACCGCGCCAAGCGAGCCATTGTTTCCGGCCGGGTTGGTCTTGAGCGGGTTGTCGGTATTGAGCACATTCTGCGATAACTTGATGTCTATATTTGCCACGTCAATTCCCATTTTAAAAAATAGACAACATTATTTCATAGTGGAAAGGTATATTGGTGTAAATTTATACTTTTATTAACATGCGACAAGATCACCGCCGGACGGCGGCGCACGGACGGTCGGGGAATGTGTCCCGGGAGCGGCGAAAATTCGGCGTCGACGGCTCCGCCGCCACGCACGGCTTGCCGCGTCATCTATAATGATTGTTTTCGCAAATTTACAAGCCAAATCATGGAATTAGCCAAGTCTTTCGAGCCTGCCGACATTGAACAATTCTGGCGCAGCGAGTGGGAACAGCGCGGTTACTTCGCCGCCACCCTCGACGCCGGCAAACCTTCCTTCAGCATCCAGCTGCCGCCACCGAACGTCACCGGCACGCTGCACATGGGCCACGCCTTCAACCAGACGGTGATGGACGGCCTGACCCGCTACCACCGCATGCTCGGCCACAACACCGCCTGGGTTCCCGGCACCGACCACGCCGGCATCGCCACGCAGATCGTCGTCGAGCGCCAGCTGGACGCGCAGAAGATCTCGCGCCATGATTTGGGCCGCGAAAAATTCGTCGAAAAAGTCTGGGAGTGGAAAGAGAAATCCGGCTCCACCATCACCGGCCAGATGCGCCGCATGGGCACCTCGCCGGACTGGAAGCGCGAATACTTCACCATGGACGAGACCCGCTCGAAGGTCGTCACCGACGTCTTCGTGCGCCTGCACGAGCAGGGCCTGATCTACCGCGGCAAGCGCCTGGTCAACTGGGACCCGGTGCTGGGCACCGCCGTCTCCGACCTGGAAGTGGTGTCGGAAGAGGAAGACGGCTCGATGTGGTACATCAAGTACCCACTGGCCGACGGCAGCGGCTTCCTGACGGTGGCCACCACCCGTCCGGAAACCATGCTGGGCGACACCGCCGTGGCGGTCGACCCGACCGACGAGCGCTACCAGTCGCTGGTCGGCCAGATGCTCAAGCTGCCGCTGTCGCAGCGCGAGATCCCGATCATCGCCGACGAGTACGTCGACAAGGAATTCGGCACCGGCTGCGTGAAGATCACCCCGGCCCACGACATGAACGACTACGCCGTCGGCCAGCGCCACAACCTCGACATGCCGATCATCCTGACGCTGGACGCCAAGATCAGCGACGAGGCGCCGGCCGCCTACCGCGGCATGGACCGCTTCGCCGCGCGCAAGCAGATCGTCGCCGACCTCGACGCGCTCGGCCTGCTCGAGCAGGTCAAGCCGCACAAGCTGATGGTGCCGCGCGGCGACCGCACCGGCGTCGTCATCGAGCCGATGCTGACCGACCAGTGGTTCGTGGCGATGAGCAAGCCGGCGCCGGAAGGCACCTTCTTCCCCGGCAAATCGATCGCCGAGACGGCGCTCGACAAGGTCGCCAACGGCGAGATCAAGTTCGTGCCGGAAAACTGGAGCACCACCTACAACCAGTGGCTCAACAACATCCAGGACTGGTGCATCTCGCGCCAACTGTGGTGGGGCCACCAGATCCCGGCCTGGTACGACGAGAAGGGCAACATCTTCGTCGCCAAGACCGAGGAAGAGGCGCGCGCCAAGGCCCACGCCGCCGGCAGCACCGGCATGCTGCGGCGCGACGCCGACGTGCTCGACACCTGGTTCTCGTCGGCGCTGATCCCCTTCTCGACCATGGGCTGGCCGGAGGAAACGCCGGACATCAAGGCCTTCCTGCCGTCGTCGGTGCTGGTCACCGGCTTCGACATCATCTTCTTCTGGGTCGCCCGGATGGTGATGATGACCGCCCACTTCACGGGAAAAGTGCCATTTAACACGGTGTATGTGCACGGCCTGGTGCGCGATTCGACGGGACAGAAGATGTCCAAGTCGAAGGGCAACACGCTCGACCCGATCGACCTGATCGACGGCATCGACTTGGAGGGGCTGATCGTCAAACGCACCACCGGCCTGATGAACCCGCGCGACGCCGAGAAGATCGCCAAGGCGACGCGCAAGGAATTCCCCAACGGTATCGCCGCCTATGGCAGCGACGCGGTGCGCTTCACCATGGCCAGCTACGCCTCGCTGGGCCGCAACATCAACTTCGACCTGGGCCGCTGCGAAGGCTACCGCAACTTCTGCAACAAGATGTGGAACGCCACCCGCTTTGTGCTGATGAACACCGAGGGCAAGGACTGCTCGCCCAGCGAGGCGGACCTGTCGATGGCCGACAAGTGGATCATCTCGCTGCTGCAAAAGGCCGAGCTGGACGTCGCCAAGGGCTTCGAGGACTTCCGCTTCGACAACATCGCCAGCACCATCTACAAGTTCGTCTGGGACGAGTACTGCGACTGGTATCTGGAAGTGGCCAAGGTGCAAGTGCAACACGGCACGGAAGGCCAGCAACAAGCCACCCGCCACACCCTGCTGCGCGTGCTGGAAGTGGTGCTGCGCCTGGCCCATCCGATCATTCCCTTCGTCACCGAAGCGCTGTGGCAGACCGTCGCCCCGCTGGCCGGCAAGACGCTGAACCCGGCCGGCGATTCGATCATGATGCAGCCCTACCCGATCGCCAACACCGCGAAGATCGACGAGGCCGCCGAAGCCTGGATGCAGCAGTTGAAGGCGCTGACCGACGCCACCCGCAACCTGCGCGGCGAGATGCAGTTGTCGCCGTCGCTGCGCGTGCCGCTGATCGTCGAGGCGCGCGACGCCGCCGACCGCGCCGCGTTGGAGCTGTTCGCGCCCTACGTGCAGTCGCTCGGCAAGCTGGCCGAGGTCAACATCGTCGACGCCCTGCCGGAATCGCCGGCCGCCGTCTCCATCGTCGGCACCACCAAGCTGATGCTGAAGGTGGAGATCGACGTCAAGGCCGAGCGCGAGCGCCTGTCCAAGGAGATCGCCCGCCTCGAAGGCGAGATCGCCAAGGCCAACGGCAAGCTGTCCAACGAGAGCTTCGTCGCCCGCGCGCCGGTCGAGGTGGTGGCCCAGGAGAAGGAACGGGTCGCCAACTTCGGCGCCACGGTGGAGAAGATGCGCGAGCAGTTCGCCAAGCTGCCTGTCGCCTAAGTCTTTGCTTTGCAACAAAAAACCGGCCGCTGGCCGGTTTTTTTACGTCCCGGACAGGAAATAGCACGAGTGGTCAAATATTTTGCCGGCGGACGCTCACAAGCGATGACAGTTTGCTAAACTTGACCTCGCATAAAAACTAAACCTTTGGAGACAACAAAATGCGCTCAATCAAACAAGTAGCAATCATCGCCGGCACCATCGCCGCGTCCCTGCTGGCGGCGCCGGTGTGGGCCGACGAGGCCAGCCCGGTCGGCCTGTGGAAGAACATCGACGACGTCTCCGGCAAGCCGAAGGCGCTGATCCGCATCACCGAGAGCAACGGTGCGCTGCAGGGCCAGATCGAAAAACTGTTCCGCGCCCCCAACGAGGATCAAAATCCGAAGTGCGACAAGTGCGAGGGCGCCCGCAAGGACGCGCCGGTGCTCGGCCTGGTCATCATGTCGGGGCTGAAGAAGGATGGCAGCGAGTACACCGGCGGCGAGATCCTCGATCCGGACAACGGCAAGGTCTACAAGAGCAAGATGAACCTGGCCGACGGCGGCAAGAAACTCAACGTGCGCGGCTACATCGGCATTCCGATGCTGGGGCGATCGCAGACCTGGGTGCGGCAGGAATAAGCGCCACCCTCCTCCACGAAAAACGCCGCCGGACAGCTTGCTGCCGGCGGCGTTTTTTATCGCCGTTTACTTGATCTGCTTGCGCAGGTGACGGTCCAGGCTGTTGGCGAAGCTCTGCCGGTCGGACTGGCTGTAGGCGGCCGGGCCGCCGGTGTCGACGCCGCTGCCGCGCAGCTCGTCCATGAAGGCGCGCATGGTCAGCATCTGCGCGATGTTGTCGTTGGTGTAGAACTCGCCGCGCGGGTTGAGCGCGAAGCCGCCCTTCTTCAGCACGTCCGAGGCCAGCGGGATATCGCCGGTGACGACCAGGTCGCCGGCCGTCAGCAGGCGCACGATCTCCTGGTCGGCCACGTCGGCGCCGGACGGCACCTGCACCGAACGGATGAAGCGCGACGGCGGCACGCGCAGCAACTGGTTGGCCACCAGGGTCAGCTGCAACTGCGTGCGCTCGGCGACGCGGTACAAAATCTCCTTGACCACGGCCGGACAGGCGTCGGCGTCCACCCAGATCTGCATCATGACTCCCACAGCTCGCCGTTCGGGCCGACCCGGGGCGGCGTGACGCCGAAGTGCAGGTAGGCGGCCGGCGTGGCCACCCGGCCGCGCGGCGTGCGTTGCAGGAAACCCTGCTGGATCAAATACGGCTCGAGCACGTCCTCGATGGTGTCGGCCGCCTCGCCGATGGCCGCCGCCAGGTTGCCGACGCCGACCGGGCCGCCGCCGAACTTGAACAGCACCGCCTCGAGCAGCTTGCGGTCCATCACGTCGAAGCCGACCGTGTCGACGTCGAGCATCACCAGGGCGGCGTCGGCGACGGCCTTGGTGATGTCGCCGTTGCCCTTGACCTCGGCATAGTCGCGCACGCGGCGCAGCAGGCGGTTGGCGATGCGCGGCGTGCCGCGCGCGCGGCGGGCGATCTCGACGGCGCCGTCCGGCTCGATGTTGGCCTTCAGCAGCGCGGCGCTGCGCGTGACGATCTTGGTCAGCTCGGGCGCGGTGTAGAACTCCAGCCGGGCGACGATGCCGAAGCGGTCGCGCAGCGGGTTGGTCAGCATGCCGGCGCGGGTGGTGGCGCCGACCAGGGTGAACGGTTGCAGGTCCAGCTTGACCGAGCGGGCCGCCGGCCCCTCGCCGATCATGATGTCGATCTGGTAGTCCTCCAGCGCCGGGTACAGAATCTCCTCGACCACCGGCGACAGGCGGTGGATCTCGTCGATGAACAGCACGTCGTTGGCTTCCAGGTTGGTCAGGATGGCCGCCAAATCACCGGGACGCTCCAGCACCGGGCCGGAGGTCTGGCGCAGGTTGACGCCCATCTCGCGGGCGATGATGTTGGCCAGGGTGGTCTTGCCCAGGCCGGGCGGACCGAACAGCAGGGTGTGGTCGAGCGCCTCGCCCCGGTTGCGCGCCGCCGCGATGAAGATCTCCAACTGGTCGCGGATCTTGCTCTGGCCGACGTACTCGTCCAGATGCTTGGGCCGCAGCGCCCGCTCGATCGCCTCCTCGTTGGGCGAGGACGGCGTCGGCGCGATGATGCGTTGTTCGGTGAAATTATCGGTCTGGATACTCATGCAATCGATTCTTGAAGCCTACTATTTGGAAGGATATGTTGAGAAATCGGTGTCGAGCAAAAACGAAGTCCGCTCGGCCGCCGTCGTCAGTGTTTGCCGTAGCTCGTCCAGCTCGGCTTGCGTCAGCATGCGCGGGGTTCCCTTGGGAACTGTCGAGCTGGTCAAGGTTAACACCACGGGCTCCCCCTCGCTAGTGCCCGCCAAGATGCGCTTCGATGCGCTCCATGATTCTCTCAGCTGTTGGAGTTTGAATGAGATATCTTGCCTCCGAAGCAGTGAGGCAGTCGAATCCGAATCCAAAACGTTGCCGCCACCAATGTTCAATTTGTCCATGTTTGCACCTCAACGCGATCAATTGCTCGACAGTAGGAACCAATCTTGCCGAGTAAGTCTTGCCGGTCAATGCCGTTGCTCCGACAACATAGCCGCCATGCGCATGAATGTATCCACGCAGATTCGCTATTGTCCCACCCTGCCCGACAAAATCATCAACAATGACGTATTTTTTCCCCGCCACTACTGGCCCCATAAATTCGGCCTGGCGAGCCATTCTGGAAAAACCGTCCGCACCCGTGTGATTCACTACGTTCGCTTGCACAATGCGGCGCTCCACGGGCCAATTCAGAAAATGAGCGCAAAGGTTCGCCATTTCTGCCGGTATCGCATTCACACCGACAGCCTCCTCCGCATGAACAGCCAACAACGTTGGTGCATGTTTCCCGTATGCCTCCAGCATCGTCGATACTACGCTGCTCGACATCGTCTTCAATACTAGTTCGAACGCCGCATCGATATCTCCGGCTTTGGCCGGCAGATACGCCACATGACGTTTCACCACGCTTTCTGGCGCATGAATGAACACTTCTGGAAAATGGTTCCAGCTACAGCGCAATGGCAAGACCATGGCCACGCCCCCGGTTCGTTGAACAATTGAAACGACACGCATCGCTTCATCATCCCGCACAAACCCAGTCTAGCCATTGATCCTGCTTACTGCTTGTTGATTAGCCTTTCGACAGCGCCTTCAGCGCCAGCTTGATGCCATCGGACACGCCGCTGCCGGCCGGCACGGCTTTCAGCGCCAGCAACGCCTCCTTGTCCGAATAGCCGAGCGCGACCAGCGCGTTCAGGATATCAGATTGCGAGTCCGGCACGGCGTGCGCGCCGCCGCCGGCGCCGATGTCGGCACCCAGCTTGCCCTTGAGTTCCAGCAGCAGGCGCTCGGCGGTCTTCTTGCCGATGCCGGGCACCTTGACCAGGCGGCCGGTCTCCTGCAGCGTGACGGCCTGGGCCAGGTCGGCGATGGTCATGCCGGACAGGATAGACAGGGCCATGCGCGCGCCCACGCCGGTGATCTTGATCAACTGGCGGAACACGGCGCGCTCCTCGGCGTGGCCGAAGCCGAACAGCAAATGGGCGTCCTCGCGGATGGTCTGGTGGGTGAACAGCACCACCTTCTCGCCGACCCCGGGCAGGTTGTAGAAGGTGCTCATCGGCACGTCGACTTCGTAGCCGACGCCGTGGCAGTCGACCAGCAGTTGCGGTGGATTTTTTTCGAGCAATACACCGGAGAGACGACCGATCATCGAGTTACCTTTTTTGAAGAATGTTTGGGGGGGAAACTAGCCGACCAGGCGGCCGCGCTTCATGCGCAGGCCCGACAGGCCGGGGCCGATGGCGCTGATCAGCGCCAGCGTGTCGTGGCTGTTGGCGTGGCAGATCGCCACGCCGAGCGCGTCGGCGGCGTCGCTGCCGGGCAGGCCGGGCAGCGCCAGCAGGCGCGCGACCATCTCCTGCACCTGCTCCTTGGCCGCCTTGCCGTGGCCGGTGACGGCCTGCTTGACCTGCAGCGCGGTGTATTCGGCCACCTCGAGCTCGGCGTCGACCAGCGCGCAGATGGCGGCGCCACGGGCCTGGCCGAGCAACAGGGTCGACTGCGGATTGACGTTGACGAAGACTTTTTCGATCGCCGCGCAGTCGGGCCGGTAGGTGGCGGCCACCTCGGCGATGCTGCGCAGGATCACCTTCAAGCGCGCCGGCAACTCGCCCTCGCCGCTCTTGATGGTGCCGGACGCGATGTAGCGCAGCTTGTTGCCCTGCTTGTCGATGACGCCGAAGCCGGTCGTGCGCAAGCCAGGGTCGATGCCGAGAATAATCATCGTCAGATTGTATGCACTAAGGCAAGTGGGAGCAAGGGCGGACTGCCGTGGCCGGTACAAAGAAACAGGGACCGTCCCCGGGCGGTCTGCCCCGGGACGGTCCCTGCGCGGTGACTCAAAAAATCAATGACGGAAGTGGCGGGTGCCGGTGTACAGCATGACCACACCGCGCTCGTCGGCGGCGTCGATCACTTCCTGGTCGCGCATCGAGCCGCCCGGCTGGATGACGCAGTTGGCGCCCGCGTCAACGACAACGTCGAGGCCGTCGCGGAAGGGGAAGAAGGCGTCCGAGGCGACCACCGAACCGGTCAGCGACAGGCCGGCGTTCTGCGCCTTGATCGAGGCGATGCGGGCCGAGTCGATGCGGCTCATCTGGCCGGCGCCGACACCCAGCGTCATGTTGCCGCCACAGAAGACGATGGCGTTCGACTTGACGTACTTGGCGACGCGCCAGGCGAACATCAGGTCCTGCAACTGCTGTTGGGTAGGTTGCAGCTTGGTCACCACTTTCAGGTCGCCCAGCAGCACGTTCTTCGAGTCGGCCGACTGCACCAGCAGGCCGCCGCCGACGCGCTTGAAGTCCATCGCGTTGACGCCCTTGCCCAGCGGGATTTCCAGCAGGCGCACGTTTTGTTTCGCCGACAGAATCTGCTTGGCTTCGGCCGAGAACGACGGCGCGATCAGCACTTCGACGAACAGCTTGGCCAGCTCGGTGGCGGCGGCGCCGTCCACTTCGACGTTGAAGGCGATGATGCCGCCGAAGGCCGAGGTTGGGTCCGTCTTCAGCGCGCGGCTGTAGGCGTCCGCCGCGTTGGCGCCCAGCGCCACGCCGCAAGGGTTGGCGTGCTTGACGATGACGCAGGCGGCGCTCTGGTCGAAGCCGCCCATGCTCTTGACGCATTCCCAGGCGGCGTCGGCGTCGGCGATGTTGTTGTACGACAGTTCCTTGCCCTGCAGCTGGCGGTAGTTGCCCAGCGCGCCCTCGGTGACCTGCAGGTCGCGGTAGAAGGCGGCCGACTGGTGCGGGTTCTCGCCGTAGCGCATGTCCTGGACTTTTTCAAACGCCACGTTCAGCGTCTGCGGGTACTGGGCGCGGGTGGCGTGCTGCTTGTCGGCGCCCAGGCTGGTCAGGTAGTTGGCGATGGCGCCGTCGTACTGCGCGGTGTGGGCGTAGACCTTGGTGGCCAGCTTGAAACGGGTGTCGTAGCCGACCGCGCCGGCCTTGATCTCGTCCAGCACCACCGCGTAGTCGACCGGGTCGCAGATCACCACCACGTCCTTGTGGTTCTTGGCCGCCGAACGCAGCATGGCCGGGCCGCCGATGTCGATGTTCTCGATCGCGTCCTCCAGCGTGCAGCTGTCCTTGGCCACGGTGGCCTGGAACGGGTACAGGTTGACCACCACCATGTCGATGGTCGGGATCTTGTGCTCTTCCAGCTTGGCCATGTGCTCGGGGAAATCGCGGCGCGCCAGGATGCCGCCGTGCACCATCGGATGCAGGGTCTTGACGCGGCCGTCGAGCATCTCCGGGAAGCCGGTGTAGTCGGCGACCTCGGTCACGGCGACGCCGTTGTCGGCCAGCAGTTTGGCGGTGCCGCCGGTCGACAGAATGTTGACGCCCATGGCGGCCAACGCGCGCGCGAAGTCGAGCACGCCGGTTTTGTCGGAGACGGAGATGAGAGCTTGTTTGATCATGGCAGTGGCTAGGTGGTTGAGTATTCTGTACAAATCAAGGCTGCTTGGGCGCAACATTCACGCCACCAGCGGCCGTCCTCAGCCACTAGCGGGGCGGAACGGGCGACGGGCTACAGCAGGCCGTGCTCTTGCAGTTTCTTGCGCAAGGTGTTGCGGTTGATGCCGAGCATTTGCGCGGCGTGCGACTGGTTGCCGTCGGCGCGGGTCATGACCACTTCGAGGATCGGCTTTTCGACGGTCAACACGACCATGTCGTAAATGTTCGAAGCTTGCTGCTCGCCCAGGTCGTTGAAGTAATCTTCAAGGCTCTTCTGGACAACTTCCTGGATGCTTTCTTTGCTCATTTTAATGTCATTCGGCTAATTAATATTGCGTGACGCGGTGCCGCGCCCGCTGCGGGCGCTGGGCACTTGCCCTTTTTTTATATAACTTTTTTGGTGCTGCCGCAGCCTGCTTATGCGGGCTGCAAATCATCGGAGAGGCGGTATTGTAACCGCTCACCAAAACTCCATTGCGATTCAAAAAACTGGTCGACCGCCTGCAATTGCGCATCGATCGACTCCAACAGGTTCATTTTCTGGCGGAACTCCTCGCCGCCGGCCAGGTCGCGCACATACCAACCGATATGCTTGCGCGCCGTGCGCACGCCGAGGAAATCGCCATAAAACGCGTAGTGGGCGCGCAGATGCTCGTCCATCAGGGCGCGCACCTCGTCCACATAGGGCGCCGGCAAGTGGCTGCCGGTGCGCAGGAAATGCTCGATCTCGCGGAAGATCCACGGCCGGCCCTGCGCCGCGCGGCCGACCATGATGGCGTCGGCGCCGGTTTGCTCCAGCACATACTTGGCCTTTTCCGGCGAGGTGATGTCGCCGTTGGCCACCACCGGAATGGAAACCGAGCGCTTGACCGCCGCGATGGTGTCGTACTCGGCGTCGCCCTTGTAGCCGTCGGCGCGGGTGCGGCCATGCAAGGTCAGCATGGCGATACCGGCGTCCTCGGCGATGCGGGCGATGTTCAGGGCGTTCTTGTTCAGGCGGTCCCAGCCGGTACGGAACTTCAGGGTGACCGGCACGTCGACCGCGCCGACCACCGCGTGCAAAATCTTTTCCACCAGCGCCTCGTCCTGCAGCAGGGCCGAACCGCACCAGCTGTTGCAAACCTTTTTCACCGGGCAACCCATATTGATGTCGATGATCTGGGCGCCCCGTTCGACGTTGAAGCGGGCGCAGTCGGCCAGGTCCTGCGGGTCGGCGCCGGCGATTTGCACCGCCTTCGGCTCCATCTCGCCGGTGTGGTCGGTGCGGCGCGAACTCTTTTCCGTCGCCCACAGGCGCGGATTCGAGGCGGCCATCTCCGACACCGCGTAGCCGGCGCCGAGCTGCTTGCACAGTTGGCGGAAAGGCCGGTCCGTCACGCCAGCCATGGGGGCGACGAAGACGTTGTTACGCAGTAAGTAGGGGCCGATTTGCACTGACATTACCTGAATGGGAGGGAGGAACCTTCTATTTTAACCGATGCACTGCTCAATTAATAAGCACTATTTTCATGGCCGCGCAGAAAGCATGGTTGCGAAGGGCGCCAAGACAGTTGCCGCAGTGAAAATTTTAGCACGCGCGTGCGCCCGCCACCGGCGCGCCGGCGGCGGCGGAAAGCTTGCTTTAAACTAAATGATGTCGTCCAGCGCGGCCAGTTGCAGGTGCTCGACCTCGCCCCAGCTGTCGAGCGACAACTTGCCGCCGACCAAGGTGAAGCGGTTGATGCTGGCGTTCTTGACCTGGAAGTCGCGCGGACTGTCGAGCGACATGCCGACCGCCGCGCGGTAGGCGCACTCGAGCACGCCGCCGTGCGCCACCACCACCACCGTCCGGCCGGCGTGGCGCTCGGCCCAGCCGACGATGGCGTCGACGCTGCGGTCATAGAACTGGCGGAAGCTCTCGGCCTGGCGCTCGCCGGAGGGCATCACGGCGTCGATGTCGCGCGCCTGCCACAGCGCGTAGTCGGCCGGGTAGCGCCGCTCGATGTCGCTGTACAGCAAGCCCTCGAAGCCGCCGTAGCAGCGCTCGCGCAGTTCGGCGTCTGTGTGCAGCGGCAAGTCGTGCAGCGCGCTGACCGCCTGCGCCGTCTGCACGGCGCGTTGCAGGTCGCTGGCGACGACGGCGTCGATGCGCTCGTCGGCCAGGGCGCGGGCCAGCGCCTCGGCCTGGCGCAGGCCCTCGTCGTTGAGGGCGATGTCGGTGTGGCCCTGCAGGCGGCGCACGGCGTTCCACGCCGTCTCGCCGTGGCGGATCAGTAAAATCTTGGTACTCATGCAATCCTAGTTCTTGGCCGCCGCCAGCGCCGGGTTCAGCGTGTAGCGGCCGATCAGTTGTGCTTCGTCGAGAATGTGGCCGCGCAGCGCGGCGTAGGCCTCGGCGCCGGTGAAGCGCTCCGGCAACTCGAGGCGCGCCTCATCGAGCGCGTAGAGGCGGAAGATGTAGTGGTGGATGCGCAAATCGTTCCACGGCGGACAGGGGCCATCATACCCGTAATAGTCGCCGGCCATCGCCGGGTCGGCGGAAAACCAGGCGCTGTAGTCGTTGACGCCCTGGCGCAGCGGCCGGGCGCCGCCGTTGCCGACGCCGAGCAGCGCGGCCGGCCCCGGCTTGCCGTGCGGCGTGACGCCGTCCGACAGGCTGCCCTCGCCGATGGCGCGCAACGCCGGCGGCAGGTCGGCCAGCGTCCAATGGAAGAAGTCGCCGCGCGGCAGGGCGATGGCCAGCTCGCGGCCGGCCTGGTTGACGTCGCGGCCGTCCTGCGGCGCGTCGCCGTCGATGCAGAACAAGATCAGCGACTCGGTGCCGTTGGGCACCTCGTCCCAGGCCAGGTGGGGGTTGCGGTTGCCCGCCAGGCGCACCCGGCTGGCCGGATCCATCTCCGCGAACGCGTAGGCGGGCGGGATGAAGCCGCCGTCGCGGAAAGAATCACTCCAAAGTCTCATGGTCTGCGCTCCGTCAGATGATTTTCTTGTTTGTCTTGGCGGCCCCGTTGAGGAAGCTCAATCAAATCATACTATCGGGCGCTCATTTGGCGCTCACTTGCAGCCAGAAGGTCACCGGTCCGTCGTTGGTCAGCGACACTTTCATGTCGGCGCCGAAGCGGCCGGTTGCCACCACGGGGTGGCGGGCGCGCGCCTGGCCGACAAAATAGTCGAACAGGCGCAGGCCGTCCTGCGGGCTGGCGGCCGGCGTGAACGAGGGCCGCGTGCCGGACTTGGTGTCGGCCGCCAGCGTGAACTGGGGCACCAGCAGCAGGCCGCCGGCGACGTCGCTCACGCTCAGGTTCATCTTGCCGGCGGCGTCGGCGAAGACGCGGTAGCCGAGCAACTTGTTGAGCAGCGCGTCGGCCTCCTTCTCCGTGTCGGCCCGTTCGGCGCACAGCAGCACCAGCAGGCCGGCGTCGATGGCGCCGATGTTGGCGCCGTCGACCACCACGCTGGCGCCGCTGACCCTTTGCAGCAGGGCGATCATGCCGTCAGCGTGACGCGGGCGAACTTGCGCTTGCCCACTTGCAGCACGAAGGTGCCGGCCTCGATCTTCAGCGCCTTGTCGCTGACCACCGTGCCGTCGACCCGCACGCCGCCTTGGTCGACCATGCGGGTGGCCTCGGAGACGGAGGCGCACAGGCCGCTCTGCTTGAGCAGTTGGGCGATGGCGGCCGGCGCGCCGGCCAGGGTCAGCTCGGGCACGTCGTCCGGAATGCCGCCCTTGGAGCGGTTGACGAAGTCGGCCAGCGCGTCGTCGGCCGCCTGCTTGGAGTGGAAGCGGGCGACGATCTCCTGCGCCAGCGCCACCTTGGCGTCGCGCGGGTTGCGGCCGCCTTCAATCTCGGCCTTGAGCTGGGCCAGCTCGGCGAGCGAGCGGAACGACAGCAGCTCGAAGTAGCGCCACATCATCACGTCGGAAATACTCATCAGCTTGGCGAACATGGTGTTGCCCGGCTCGGTGATGCCGATGTAGTTGTTCTTCGACTTGGACATCTTGTCGACGCCGTCCAGGCCCTCGAGCAGCGGCATGGTCAGCACGCACTGCTGTTCCTGGCCGTAGTCCTTTTGCAGCTCGCGGCCGACCAGCAGGTTGAACTTCTGGTCGGTGCCGCCCAGCTCCAGGTCGGCCTTCAGGGCGACCGAATCGTAACCCTGCATCAGCGGATACAGGAACTCATGGACGGCGATCGGTGTCCCACTCTTAAAGCGTTTGCTGAAATCGTCGCGCTCCATCATGCGCGCCACCGTGTAGCGCGAGGCCAGCTGGATCATGCCGCGCGCGCCCAGCGGATCGCACCATTCGGAGTTGTAGCGGATCTCGGTCTTGCCGGCGTCGAGCACCAGCGAGGCCTGCTTGAAATAGGTCATCGCGTTGTCCTCGACCTGCTCCTTGGTCAGCGGCGGGCGGGTGACGTTGCGGCCGGACGGGTCGCCGATCATCGAGGTGAAGTCGCCGATCAGGAAAATGACCTGGTGGCCCAGGTCCTGCAACTGGCGCATCTTGTTGAGCACCACGGTGTGGCCCAGGTGCAGGTCGGGCGCGGTCGGGTCCAGACCCAGCTTGACGCGCAGCGGCACGCCGCTTTGTTCGGAACGCGCCAGCTTCTGCGCGAACTCGCTTTCGATCAGCAGTTCGTCCACACCGCGCTTGGTGATGGCGAGGGCTTCCTGGACGCGGTCGGTCAGTGGCAGCAGCGGAGCGGGCGCCTTCTTGGCGGGCGATGTGGAGGTGTTGTCCATAGGTTTTTTCTTACCTGAATTCTCGAAATGGTAGGGGGTTCCAGGAGTTTGCTATAATGTTCGGTCCGATCAATCTTGCCGTATGAAAACGAACCGAATCAAAAATTATAAAAACAAAACGTTCCTGAATAGTTCAAGCGGCAAATTTTAACTGATTGCATGAACCCTACAAATAAAATCACAAGCTCGCGCTTGTTCCAACTGCTAGGTTCGACCCGCAAGGCGCGCATCGTTAGCACGTCGGCGCTGCTGCTGGCGGTCTGCGCCTTCGGCGCCGCCGGTGTGGCGCCGCTCGCGCCAGACGCCTCCGACCTGCCAGTCAAATCGGTCTCGCAAGAGATCGCCATGCCGAACATCGCCGCCCAGATCGACTCCCTCCAGCAGCAACAATCCACCGACCACTACGTCCACGAAGAAAAAATCCGCGCCGGCGACACGCTGGCCACGCTGTTGACCCGCCTCGGCGTGGACGACGAGGCGGCGGAGAACTTCATCAAGAAGGACAAGGTCGCCCACGGCGTGATGCAACTGAAGACCGGCAAGCGGGTCCAGGCGCAAACCGACGAGGACGGCAACCTGCAGTGGTTGCGCGCCTCCGTGGTCGACGGCAAGGACATTCCGGTCAAGAATATTTCGATCACCCGCAAGGGCGACGGCTTCGTCGCCACCGAGACGGCGGCCCAGCTGGAACGCCGCGTCGAAATGCACGCGCGCAACATCACCTCGACCCTGTTCGCGGCGACCGACTCGAACAGCGACGGCGCCAAGCTGCCCGACACCATCGTGCACCAGATCGTCGAGATGTTCTCCACCAACATCGACTTCCGCTCCGACCTGAAGCGCGGCGACCATTTCAACGTGGTCTACGAAACCTTCTGGCAGGACGGCGAGTTCGTCCGCGCCGGGCGCATCCTGGCCGGCGAGTTCACCAGCCGCGGCAACACCTACCAGTCGGTCTGGTTCGAAGATCCGGCCAGCAAGCAAGGTGGCGGTTACTACAGCTTCGACGGCAAGTCCCTCAAAAAAGCCTTCCTCAAATCCCCCCTCGAATTCTCCCGTATCTCCTCCGGCTTCTCGATGCGCGTGCACCCGATTTCCGGCAACTGGAAACAGCACAAGGGCGTCGACTTCGCCGCCGCGACCGGCA
Organism: Rugamonas rubra; assembly: GCF_900114705.1. Lineage (GTDB taxonomy): Bacteria > Pseudomonadota > Gammaproteobacteria > Burkholderiales > Burkholderiaceae_D > Rugamonas > Rugamonas rubra. Next base: position 84,596 of record NZ_FOTW01000023.1, on the reverse strand, counting down.
CGCCGATCCGCGCCTCCGGCGACGGCGTGGTCGACTTCGCCGGCACCCAGGGCGGCTACGGCAACGTGGTCGTGCTCAAGCACTGGGCCAACTACACCACCGCCTACGCCCACATGAGCCGCTTCGCGGCCGGCATGAAAAAGGGCACGAAAGTCAGCCAGGGCGACGTGATCGGCTACGTCGGCAGCACCGGCTGGTCGACCGGCGCCCACCTGCACTACGAGTTCCGCGTCGGCGGCGAAGCCAAGGACCCGAACACCCTGAACGTGCAAGCCCAGGCGCCGTTGACGGCCGCCGAAATGGCCCGCTTCCGCAGCTTCGCCTCGGACATGACGCACCGCTTCGCGCTGCTGCGCCCCGCCGGTTCGAGCAACACCCGCGTCGCCGCCAAGTAAGCCCGGCGCGCGCAGCGCCTTCAGCGTAGTAAAAAACAGGCCATCTCATATGGCCTGTTTTCATTTTTGCGCGGCCATGCCGGTACACGCCGCCCTTCCCTTTCCCCTCAGAAAGTAAGACCATGATGCGGTTTTTCGCCGCAGGCTTCCGTGTGCTGGCGCGCATTGTGGGTGGCAACAACAGCATGGCGGCGGCCACGCGCAATTACCGCACAATTATTCCCGCGCCGACTGAGGCGCTGAGGCAAAATACACTTTTCAAGCACGAAGGAACAAGCTCATGGCCCTGTATATCGGTCTGATGTCCGGCACCAGCCTGGACGGTGTCGACGGCGCCCTCGCCGATTTCAGCGACGCGGCCACGCGCACCCTGGCGGCGGCCTACGTGCCCTTCCCCACGGCGCTGCGGGCCGAGCTGATGGCGCTGCAGGCGGCCGGCGCGAACGAGCTGGAGCGCGAGGCGCTGGCGGCCAATCAGATCGCCATCCACTACGCCCAGTGCGTGGCGGAACTGCTGCGCCAGGGCGGCGTGGCGGCCGGCGCGGTGAGCGCGGTGGCGGCGCACGGCCAGACCATCCGCCACCGGCCCGAACTGGGCTTCACGCGGCAGACCAACAATCCGGCGCTGCTGGCCGAGCTGTGCGGCATCGACGTCGTCGCCGACTTCCGCAGCCGCGACGTGGCCGCCGGCGGCCAGGGCGCGCCGCTGGTGCCGGCCTTCCACCAGGCGCTGTTCGGCGTGGCCGGACTGCGCCGCGTGGTGGCCAACATCGGCGGCATCGCCAACATCAGCGTGCTGCACGGCGACGGCCGCGTCGACGGCTTCGACACCGGCCCCGGCAACGTGCTGATGGACAGCTGGATCGCCCGCCACCAGGGCCGCGAGTACGACGCCGACGGCGCCTGGGCCGCCAGCGGCACGGTCGTACCGGCGCTGCTGGCGGCGCTGCTGGCCGAGCCCTACTTCGCCCTGCCGGCGCCCAAGAGCACCGGCCGCGACCTGTTCCATATGGACTGGCTGGACGCCCGTTTGAGCGCCTTCCCGCAGTTGGCGCCGGCCGACGTGCAGGCCACGCTGACGCGGCTCACCGCCGTCACGCTGGCGCGCGCGGTGGCGCAGTACGGCGGCGGGGCGGACGCGCTCTACATCTGCGGTGGCGGCGCCTACAACGGCACCTTGCTGCGCGACCTGGCGGCGGCCTTGGACGGCAAGGTGGCGGTGGCCTCGACCGAGGCGCTGGGCGTGGCGCCGAACCGGGTCGAGGCGCTGGCCTTCGCCTGGCTGGGCTACCGCTTCAACGCGCGGCTGGCGGGCAATCTGCCGGCGGTGACGGGGGCGGCGGGGCCAAGGGTGTTGGGCGCGCTGTACCCGCGCTGAGGCGCGGCGGCGGCGATGTGGCGCGGTAGCAACGAAACTGCCGCACAAACGACAACGGCGGCCAGATCAACTGGCCGCCGCGAGGGATGTTGCTGCGAAGTGGCTTAGACCGAGAACGAGGAACCGCAACCGCAAGTCGACGACGCGGTTGGATTCTTGATCACGAACTGGGCACCTTCAAGGTCGTCCTTGTAGTCGATTTCCGCGCCGACCAGGTACTGGTAGCTCATCGAATCGATCAACAGCTGGACGCCGTTTTTGATCATCGTGGTGTCGTCTTCGTTGACGATTTCGTCAAAGGTGAAGCCGTACTGGAAGCCGGAGCAGCCGCCACCCTGCACGAAGACGCGCAGTTTCAAATCAGGATTACCCTCTTCTTCGATCAGCTGGGCTACCTTTTGGGCAGCGCTATCGGTGAAGATAATAGGCGACGGGATTACATCTTGCGCTTCGGCGACAGCATTCATTTCAGACTCCTACGTGAAAACATTTGGATCATTATAGACCTTTGGCGCAAGTCATGCTCCCGTTGCGGCCAAATGCAAGGCATTGTCCACACAGTCAAAATGGGTAAGCCGCCCCTGTACCTGGGCGCCGGCGTGGATTTCCAGCACCTTGTAACTGATATCACCCAAGATGCGGGCCTTCGGCTGGATTTCAAGCAACTCGCTGGCGTGCACGTCGCCCTGGATGGCGCCGTTGACGATCAGGTGGGCGCAGCGCACCGCCCCCTCGATGGTGGCGTGCTCGGAGACCACCAGAAAACTGTCCTGCTCGTTCTCGGCGACCACGTTGCCGCGCACCCGGCCGTCGATGCGCAGGCCGCCGCGAAACAACAGATCGCCGTCGATCCGCGTCGCCGGACCGATCAGGCTGTCCATGCTGCTTCTCGCTTTGTGGCCGAACATGCGCTGCCCTCGCTGTGCCGGCCCCGGCGGCGCCGGGACCAGCATTCAATCTACTCCGGCGCGGCCGGCGTGCCTTGATCTGGCTCGCCGTTTCTCCGCCGCGCCAAACCGGCCTGGGCCGGCCTCGGTATCTCTTACCCCGCACCCCGCAACGCCACGGGGTCTGACCCCGTACGGGGTCAGACCCCTCTGCCTTTGGGGTAAGGCCAGCACCCCGTTAATCCGCGCCGAAACTACACTTATGGCATCAATGCGATCTGCGTCAGGCCGGTGGTTTCCTCCAGGCCGAACATCAAATTCATGCACTGCACTGCCTGGCCGGCGGCGCCCTTGACCAGGTTGTCCTGCACCACCAGCACGATCACGGTGTTGCCGTTGCCCGGACGATGCAGCGCCATGCGCAACATGTTGGAACCGCGCGTCGAGCGGGTTTCCGGATGCGAACCGAACGGCATCACGTCGACGAAAGGCGCATCCTTGTATTGCGCTTCGAACAGGCTTTGCAGCTCCTCGTTGCTGACTTCCTTGGTCAGGCGGGCGTACAGGGTCGAATGCATGCCGCGGATCATCGGCACCAGGTGCGGCGTAAACACCAAGTCGACCTTCTGTTCGGTGAAACGCTGCAACTGGGCGGCGGTTTCCGGCGTGTGGCGGTGGCCGGCCACGCTGTAGGCCTTGAAGTTGTCGCTGGACTCGGAGAACAGGGTGCCGATCTCGGCCTTCCGGCCGGCGCCGGAGACGCCGGACTTGCAGTCGGCGATCAGCGCGCCGGCGTCGATCAGGCCGGCCTTCAGCAGCGGGTAGTAGCCCAGCTGCATGGTGGTCGGATAGCAACCCGGGTTGGCGATCAGCGAGGCGCCCTGGATCGCTTCACGGTTCAGCTCGGCCAAGCCATACACGGCCTGCTCCAGCAGCTCCGGGCAGGTGTGCGGGATCTTGTACCACTGCTCGAAACTGGCCTGGTCCTTCAGGCGGAAGTCGGCCGCCAGGTCGACCACCTTGACGCCGGCCGCCAGCAGGGCCGGCGCCTGCGCCATGGCGACGCCGTGCGGGGTGGCGAAGAACACCACGTCACATTGGCTCAGGTCGGCTTTTTCAGGCGCCGAGAAGGCCAGCGCGACGCGGCCGCGCAGCGAGGGGAACATGTCGGCGACGGGCAGGCCGTCTTCCTTGCGCGAGGTGATCGCCGTCAGCTGCACATCGGGATGGACTGCCAACAGACGCAGCAATTCCACTCCGGTGTAACCGGTGCCGCCGACGATGCCAACTTTGATCATGTTCTTTCCTTGGGTAAGTAGTATGGGGAGTTGCGGGGTGATGCTGAAAGGCGCATTTTATCAGGCCTGTGCGACCGCCGTATGACGGCCCCTCAATGCAAAAAAGCCGCCGGAACAGGCCGGCGGCTTTTCGAGCAACACGCGGCGAACCGCGTGTTGTAGCGTATAAATTAACGCTTCGAGAATTGCTTTGCGCGACGTGCTTTGCGCAGACCAACTTTTTTACGCTCGACTTCACGTGCATCGCGGGTAACGAAGCCGGCTTTGGCCAGATCCGGTTTCAGCGCTGCGTCGTAGTCGATCAGGGCGCGGGTGATGCCGTGGCGAACTGCGCCAGCTTGGCCGGACTCGCCGCCGCCGTGAACGTTAACCTTGATGTCGAAACGCTCGACGTTGCCGGTCAGTTCCAGTGGTTGACGGATCACCATCAGGCCGGTTTCGCGCGAGAAGTACTCAGCCGCTGGCTTGCCGTTAACGATGATTTGGCCAGTGCCAACTTTGATGAACACGCGAGCTACTGCACTCTTGCGACGGCCGGTGCCGTAATTGTAGTTACCGATCATGTCAGTTCCTTAGAGAACGAGTGCTTTAGGTTGCTGAGCTGCGTGCGGATGAGTTTCTTCCGCGTACACTTTCAGCTTCTTGATCATTGCGTAGCCGAGTGGGCCTTTAGGCAACATGCCCTTGACCGCTTTCTCAAGCGCGCGACCTGGAAAACGCTGTTGCATTTTCTGGAAGTTGGTTTCGTAGATGCCGCCTGGGTAGCCCGAGTGACGGTAGTACGTTTTGTTGGTAGCTTTGGTACCGGTCACGCGCAGTTTGCCTGCGTTGATGACGACGATGAAATCGCCCGTATCGACGTGAGGAGTAAATTCCGGTTTGTGTTTGCCGCGCAGTCGGAGTGCCACTTCGCTGGCAACACGTCCGAGGACTTTGTCCGTCGCGTCAACCACGAACCAATCGCGCTGGACTTCATGCCCTTTAGCGGAAAATGTTTTCATGTTGACTTCCTAATTGAATTACACACGCTCAAATGGTGGTTCCGCCATTGCTTCAGCGGACTCGGCCTTTTTATAAATACTTTTCCTGAGCGAACGGAAAGCCGGCAATTATAAGCGGCGTTGGCAGCGCGAGTCAAGCCCCGCCCCGCTTTGCCGCCGCCCGGCGACGGCCGGCGGCCACGCCCGGCGACGCGCCCGCCGCTCCTTTACAATAGGGCCACGGACAGTCTTATGGAGAATCGAATGGAATGCAAAGTTAGCTGGAACGGCCCGTCGGGCATGAGTTTTTTGGCCCAGACCGGCTCCGGCCACCTGGTCAACATGGACGGCGCGCCCGAGGGCGGCGGCCACAACCTGGCGCCCCGGCCGATGGAGATGGTGTTGCTCGGCACCGGCGGCTGCACCGCCTACGACGTCGTGCTGATCCTAAAAAAGGGCCGCGAGGACATCCGCGGCTGCGAATGCACGCTCAACGCCGAGCGCGCCGAGACGGAACCGAAGGTGTTTACCAAGATTAACTTCCACTTCGTCGTGACCGGCAGGAACCTGAAGCCGGCCAGCGTGGAACGGGCGATCACCCTGTCGCACGATAAATATTGCTCCGCATCGATCATGCTGGGCAAGACCGCCGAGATCACCCACTCCTTCGAGATCGTCGAAGCGGCCTGAGCAACCCCAAGGCCAATGCCAGGGTCAGACCCGCAGGGTCCGACCCTCGGTCGGCGCCGCCTGCTTGGCCGATTCCCTGGCGCTTTCCCTAAATGTAGTAGGCGCTGCCGGTCATGACCTTGGCCATGCCCTGCATCACCACGCGCACCGGCAGCGGCGTGGTCGCCGCGCCCAGGGCCTGGGCGGCGGCGCCGTGGGCCACCTCGTCGACCCGCATCTGCTCGACGATGGCGCGCGACTTGGCGTCCTGCGGCGGCAGCCGGTCCAGGTGGCTGGCCAAATGGGCCTCGACCTGGCGCTCGGTCTCGACCACGAAGCCCAGGCTGTGGGCGTCGCCCAGATAGGCGGCCACGGTGCCGACGGCGTAGGCGCCGGCGTAGAACAGCGGGTTGAGCAGGCTGGTGCGCGAGCCCAGCTCGGCCAACCGCTGCGCGGTCCAGGCCAAGTGATCCTCCTCCTCCCGCCCGGCCTGCTCGAACTGCAGCTTCATCGCGTCGCTCTTGGCGAAGCGGGCCTGCGAGTTGTACAGCGCCTGGGCGCAGACCTCGCCGACGTGGTTGACCCGCATCAAGCCGGCGGCGTGGCGCTGCTCGGACTCGCTGAGCGCGGCGTCGGCGGCGTGCGCGGCCGGCGTCGGCCGCGAGGCCGAGGCGACGCCGGCGATCACGCGCAAGGCCTTGTCGGCGCCGGAGATGAAACGGTCGAGGGGATGGTGGTAACGGTTCGCTGCCATGGTCGTCAGTCGCAATCAGTCGGAAAGCACCATTATAGGACGATCGCGCCGCCGTGCCAGCCCGGCCGGCATGGCGGCGCCCGGTGTCAGGACTCGGCGGCCTCGCGCAGCAGGCGCTGGCGCTCGATGTAGTCGGCCACCGGGCCGCGCACGTCGATCTTGGAGAGGTCCTTGGCGACGCCCAGGTTGAGCCCCAACAGGAAGGGGATGTTCTCCAGCGGCACCTCGGGACAGTGCTCCGCGTAGGCGTTGAGGAAACGTTTCGACTCGACCACCGGCACCACCTTCTCGCCGCTCATGAACTGCAGCACGCTGGTGATGCTGTGGCCCTTGCCGATGGCGTGGTAGATGAAGCGGTTGAAATCGCGGTCGAGGCGCTTGAAGTCCAGCGTCTCCTTGGTCATCAGGCCGGCCAGGTAGTACAAGCCCAGCGCGACGCGGAAGAAGCCGACCGCCTCCTCCTTGTTCATGCCGCACTGGGTCACCGCCAGCACCTTCTTCTTCAGCTCTTCGTTCATTTCGCCACCCGCTAGACTTTCCTGTTCGACTTGCATCCGGCTAGCCCGCGCCGCCGAGCGCGGCGGCGCGGGCGCCTTCCATCGACTATAGCAAGACAATTACGCTTTGTGCCTTGCACGCAAGATTTTTTGCGGCTAATCTTAAATCCCTGACAACCTGGATGCCCCAATGATCGAAGTTCGAGGCTTGGCAAAACGCTTCCGCCTGCCCTCCCACCAGGGCAAGCCCCCGCAGTCGCACGATCCGCGCGGCCACGACGGTTGGTTCCACGCCGTGCGCGACGTCAGCTTCCGCTGCGCGCCGGGCGAGGTGCTCGGCCTGCTCGGCCCCAACGGCGCCGGCAAGACCACCACCTTGCGCCTGCTGTCGACCGCCCTCAAGGCCGACGCCGGCAGCGTCGTCGCCAACGGCGTCGATTTGCTGGCCGACCCGCTGGCGGCGCGCCAGCGCATCGGCTTCCTGTCCGGCACCACCGGCCTGTACGGCCGCCTGACGGCGCGCGAGAACGTCGAATACTTCGGCCGCCTGCACGGCATGAGCGCGCCCTACCTGCGGCGCCGCTGCGACGAGCTGTTCGAGCTGCTGCAGATGCACCAGTTCGTCGACAAGCGGGCCGACCAGCTGTCGACCGGCATGAAGCAGAAGTGCGCCATCGCCCGCGCCGTGGTGCACGAGCCGCAGATCGTCATCCTCGACGAGCCCACCACCGGGCTCGACGTGATGTCGGCCAAGATCCTGCTCGACTTCATCGCCAGCTACAAGGCGCTGCGCATCCCGCTGATCTTCTCCACCCACCACCTGCACGAGGTCGACAAGCTGTGCGACCGGGTCTGCATCATCAACCACGGCAAGACGGCCTTCCACGGCAGCACCGAGGAACTGCGCCACCTGGGCGGCAGCGCCGACCTGTACGACGCCTTCGTCGACGTCATCAAACAAGGAGGCTGAGCCATGTGGACCATCTACCTGAAGGAGATGCTGGAGCTGGCGCGCGACCGCAAGACCTTCATCTTCACCGTCTTCATCCCGATCTTCGCCATGCCGCTGATCTTCGCCGGCTTCGGCTATTTGTCGTCGAGCCTGTTCAAGCAGGCCCGCCAGGCCGAGTTGACCTACGCCATCTTCGGCGCCCAGTACGCGCCCGAACTGGCCGCCCGCTTCGCCGCCGACAAGGGTTTCAAGGCGGTGGCGCTGGCCGAGCCGGCCGCCATCCGCGACGCCATCGGCGACGAGCGCATCAAGTTCGCCCTGGTGATCCCGCCCGGCTTCGCCGCCGCGCTGGGCGCCCAGCAGCAGGGCAGCATCGCGCTGCACTACAACAGCGCGGTGACGGTCGACGTCACGCGCAAGCGGGTGATGTCGGTGATCGAGGCGCAGAACGCCAGCCTGCGCGAACAGGCCCTGTCGACACTCAAGCTGAGCCAGCAGCAGCTGCGCTTCGCGCTCGACCCGATCCGCCTGGAGGACCATTCGACGGCCGACAAGCGCGAGCAGATCGGCGCCCTGGTCGGCGGCTTCCTACCCTACATCCTGCTGATGGTCTGCCTGATGGCGGCGATGTATCCGGCGATCGACACCGGCGCCGGCGAGAAGGAGCGCGGCACGCTCGAGACGCTGCTGCTGGCGCCGCTGCCGCGCGGCGCCATCGTGCTGGCCAAGTTCTTCGTGCTGTTCACCATCGGCCTGACCTCGGCGCTGCTGATGGTGGCCAGCATGGGCACGCTGCTGTTCTTCTTCGGCCCCATGATCGAGGGCGACATGGCGTTGATGGTGCGCGCCATCGGCGCCGCCGACCTGGCCATGGTGGCGCTGATGCTGCTGCCAACGGCGGCCATCTTCGCCGCCATCCTGCTGTCGATCTCGATCTACGCCAAGAGCTACAAGGAGGCCAGCGGCCTGATCTCGCCGCTGGCCATCGTCACCATCCTGCCGACGCTGGTGGCGATGCTGCCCGGCGTCGAGCTGAACTGGATGTGGGCGATGGTGCCGCTGACCAACGTCTCGCTGGCCATGAAGGAGCTGGTCAAGGGCACCATGGACTACCGCATGTTCGCCGTGATCCTGCTGTCGAGCAGCGTCATCGCCGCCGCCCTGCTGCTGCTGTGCCGCTGGTGGTTCAACCGCGAGCAGGTGCTGTTCCGCAATTGAGCAGCTTGTCAAAAAGGCCGCGCGGGCGGCGCCTGCCGCCGCCGCCGCGCCGGCCGCCCCGACCGCTCAGCCACTCCCCGGAATGCGCAATCTGCGCCGCGCTATGCGCCGCCCGTCGCAATGGCGCCCCGGATCTGTCGCAAACTCACTACAATGCCATCATGTGAAAAAAGCTTGGCCGTGCGGAAACGTCGCGCGGCCGCGCCGGGCCAGCCCGGAACCGTTCAGGAGTCAGTATGGAATTACGCATCAGCAACTTGTCCAAGACCTACGGCAACGGCGTCGTGGCGCTGGACAACATCTCGCTCACCATCCCGGCCGGGATGTTCGGCTTGCTCGGCCCCAACGGCGCCGGCAAGTCGACGCTGATGCGCACCCTCGCCACCCTGCAGGAGTGCGACTCCGGTTCGGTCTTCTTCGGCGAGCTCGACGTGCTCGACGAGAAGGACGAGATCCGCCGCCTGCTCGGCTACCTGCCGCAGGACTTCGGCGTCTACCCGAAGGTGACGGCCTACGAGATGCTCGACCACTTCGCCGTGCTGAAGGGCCTGTCGAACCGGGCGCGGCGGCGCGAGGTGGTCGACGGCCTGCTGCAGCAGACCAACCTGTTCGACGTGCGCCACCAGCGCCTGGGCGGCTTTTCCGGCGGCATGCGGCAGCGCTTCGGCATCGCCCAGGCCCTGCTCGGCGACCCCGGGCTGATCATCGTCGACGAGCCCACCGCCGGCCTCGACCCGCAGGAGCGGGTGCGCTTCCACAACCTGCTGTCCGACATCGGCGAGGACAAGACGGTGATTTTGTCGACCCACATCGTCAGCGACGTGGCCGACCTGTGCGCCAACATGGCCATCATCAACAAGGGCCACCTGCTGCTGTGCGGCCAGACCCAGCAGCTGATCGACGCCGTCAGCGACAAGATCTGGGCCCGCTTCGTCGACAAGAAGGAGCTGGCCATGTTCCAGCAGCGCCACGCGGTGATCTCGACCCGCCTGCTGTCGGGCCGCACCCTGATCCACGTCTACAGCGAGGACGACCCGGGCGACGGCTTCGAGGAGGCCATCGGCGACCTCGAGGACCTGTACTTCGCCACCATCGCCGGCCGCCACCAGGCCGCGCCGGCCTGCGACTAGGAGCGGCGCCATGCTCGCGATCGCACTGTTCGAAGCCCGGCAGCGGCTCAAGCTGCTCTCGACCTGGGTCTACTTCGCCATGTTCCTGGCGCTGGCGATGCTGTGGATGGCCGCCGCCGGCGGCGTCTTCAAGGGCGCCAGCGTGACCTTCGGCGGCCGCGTGCTGCTCGACGCGCCGCGCTCGCTGATGCTCACCGTCAGCTTCCTCGGCTCGCTCGGCGTGATCGTCATCGCCGCCATGATGGGCCGCTCGGTGCAGCAGGACTTCGAGTACGACATGCACCACTTCTTCTTCAGCGCGCCGATCCGCAAGCGCCAGTACATCTTCGGCCGCTTCCTCGGCGCCTACGCCACCCTGGCGGTGATCTTCACCAGCCTGCCGCTGGGCGCCTGGCTGGGCACCTACGTGCCCGGCATCGACCCCGAGCGCATCGGCCACGGCAGCGCGCTGGGCTACCTGATCCCCTACCTGTGCACCGTCCTGCCCAACATCTTCATCTTCGGCGCGGTGTTCTTCATCGTCGCCGCGCTGAGTCGGCGCATGCTGCCGGTCTACGTCAGCAGCGTGGTGATGCTGGTCGGCTACCTGGTCGCGCCCGGCCTGGCGCGCGACCTCGACTACAAGACCCTGGCCGCCCTGATCGACCCCTTCGGCACCACCGCCGTGATCCGCCTGACCGAATACTGGCCCATCGCCGAGCGCAACACCCGCCTGCTGCTGCCCGAGGGCGTCTACCTGCTGAACCGGCTGATCTGGACCGCCCTCGCCCTGCTCGGCCTGGTGCTGGGCTACTGGCGCTTCCACTTCGTCGCCAGCATCGACGGCGGCGGTAGTCGCGGCGAGGGCGAGGCGCCGCTGCGCCTGGCCGCCGTCTCGGCCAACACCCGCGAGGAGCCCGACTTCCAGCGCCGCAGCCTGGGCCTGCTGCTGTTGCAGAACAGCTGGCTGAACCTGCGCGAGACCGCCAAGAACGTCTACTTCCTGGTGCTGGTGCTGGCCGGCGTGCTGCTGATGCTGGCCAGCGGCATCGACATGGGTTCGATGTTCGGCACCAACACCTACCCGGTCACCTACAAGGTGCTGGAGGCGTTGTCCGACACCTTCGCCCTGTTCATGCTGATCATCACCACCTTTTACGCCGGCGAGCTGGTCTGGCGCGAGCGCGAGGGCCGCGTCGCCCAGATGCTCGACGCCCTGCCAGTGCCGAGCTGGCTGCCGCTGCTGTCCAAGCTGCTCGCCCTGGTCGCCCTGCAGGCCCTGCTGCTGCTGCTGGTGATGCTGTGCGGCATGGGCATCCAGATCGCCCACGGCTATTTCCTGCTCGAACCCGGCCTCTACCTGCAGACCCTGTTCCTGATCCAACTGCCCAACTACGCGCTGGTGGCGGTGCTGGCGATCGCGCTGCAGGTGCTGCTCAACCACAAGTACCTGGCCCACTTCGCGATGATCCTGTACTACCTGGCGACGCTGACGCTGGGCGCGCTGGGCCTGGGCCATCCCATGCTGTTGTACGCCGCCTCGACGCCGCTGGTCTACTCGGCCATGAACGGCTACGGCGCCGAGCTGGCGCGCGAGCGCTGGTTCGAGCTGTACTGGGGCGGCGCGGCCCTGCTGCTGATCGTCACGGCGCTGCTGTTCTGGGTGCGCGGCACCAACAACGAATGGCGCCAGCGCCTGCAACTGGCGCGCCACGCGCTGACCCGCCCGGTGCTGACCGCCCTGGGCCTGGGCGCCGCGCTGATGCTGGGCGCCGGCGCCGTGTTGTTCTACGACATGGAAGTGGCCGGCAACTACAAGTCGGCCTACCGCAAGGACGCCGAGCGCGCCGACTACGAGCGCCAGTACAAGAAATACGCCGGCCTGGCGCAGCCGCGCATCGTCGACGTCAAGCTCAACGTGGAGATCATGCCGGAACGGCGCAGCTTGCTGGTGAAGGGCACGTATCTGCTGCAAAACAAGGGCAGCACGCCGATCACCGACATCCTGTTGCAACAGGACAGCAACTCGACCATCCGCGCGCTGCGCTTCGGCCAACAGGTGCGCGCCGGCCTGAAGGACGCGCGGCTGGGCTTCTACAGCTACAAGCTGAGCACGCCGCTGGCGCCCGGCGCCCAACTGCCGCTGGAGTTCGAGATCGGCTACGCGCCGAACGGCATCCTCGGCCTCGGCCGCGACACGCCGGTGCTGGCCAACGGCAGCTTCTTCAACAACAGCGTGCTGCCGCACATCGGCTACCAGCAACAGCTCGAGCTGAGCGACGCGCGCGACCGCAAGAAGCACCAGCTGCCCAAGCGCGAGCGCATGCTGCCGCGCGACGCCGCCGCCGGCCTGGCCGACAACTACCTGGGCAGCGACGCCGACTGGATCGGCTTCGACGCCGTCGTCAGCACCAGCGCCGACCAGATCGCCATCGCCCCCGGCATGCTCGAGAGCGACTGGATCAGCCAGGGCCGCCACTACTACCACTACAAGATGGACAAGCCCATCCTCAACTTCTACTCCTTCCAGTCGGCGCGCTACCAGGTGCGCCACGACTGGTGGCAGGACGTCGGCATCGAGATCTACTACCAGCCCGGCCACGAATACAATCTGGACCGCATGGTCAAGGGCATCAAGGAGGGACTGGACTACAACAGCAAGAACTTCGGCCCCTACCAGCACCGGGTGCTGCGGGTGGTCGAGTTCCCCCGCTACGCCAACTTCGCCCAGGCGTATCCGAACACCATTCCGTTCTCCGAGGGCGTCGGCTTCATCGCCAAGGTCAACGACAAGAATCCGAAGGACGTCGACTACCCCTTCTACGTCACGGCCCACGAGGTGGCGCACCAGTGGTGGGGCCACCAGCTGGTCGGCGCCAACACGCGCGGCGCCACCGTGCTGAGCGAGACGCTGGCCGAATATTCGGCGCTGATGGTGATGAAGAAGAACTACGGCCCGGACAAGATGCGCCGCTTCCTGCGCTACGACCTGGAGAAATACCTGGTGGGCCGGGCCGTCGAGCGCGACAAGGAGTTGCCGCTGGCCGACAACGAGAACCAGGACTACATCCACTACCGCAAGGGCAGCCTGGCCATGTACCAGTTGCAGGACCTGGTCGGCGAGAGCAAGGTCAACGCGGCGCTGCGCCAGGTGCTGGCCGCCCACGCCAACCAGGGCGCGCCCTACCCGAGCGTGACGGCGCTGCTCGAGGCGCTGCGCAAGGTCACCCCGCCGGCGCAGGCCTACCTGATCGACGACCTGTTCAACGCCATCGTGCTGTACGAAAACCGCGCCGTCTCGGCCAGCGCCGTCAAGCTGGGCGACGGCCGCTACGAGGTCAGCTTCGCCGTGCAGGCCGGCAAGGTCAAGGCGGGCGAACTGGGCGAGGAGACCGAGATGCCGCTGCACGACTGGATCGACATCGGCGTCGACGACAAGGACGGCAACAACCTGCTGCGCGTGCGCAAGTTCATCGAGCGCAAGGACAACAACTTCAGCGTGATCGTCGGCGGCCGGCCGGCCAAGGCCGGCATCGACCCGGACAACAAGCTGATCGACCGCAAGCCGGACGACAACATGGTGGCGGTGGAGATCGCCGCGCCCTAACCCTCGGCTTGGGCCTGGGGCAGGTCGAGGATCTGCGCCACCGGCCGGTGTATGCCGACGGCGAACTGGCGGTGCTGCGGCGCGTCGAGATGGACGCCATCGACCTCGCTCGCTTGGATGAGCTCGGCGGCGTCGAGGAAGAAGCAGCCGCGCTCGTCGGCAACGCGCCGGTAGCAGCGCGAGAATTGCGCCGACTTCTCCGCCGCGCCACGGAATTTTTCCTCCATCGCGCCGCAGGGACGACCGATGCGCGGCGGCGCGACCAGCAGCACCTTCGGCGCCGCCTCCATCGGCTCGGACCGGCAGCCCTGGACGATGTCGACCAGCACGCCGGCGCCCAGCGAGGACTCGTAGGCGCCCACCCCGTACATGCTCTGCAAATCGTTGGTGCCCAGGAACAGGACGACCAAGTCGATCGGCGCGTGCGAGTGCAATATCGGCAGCAGCAGATCGCGACCGTTGCGCTGGGGGCGGAACGGGTCGTCCCACGCCGTGGTGCGGCCGTTCAGGCATTCCTCGACCACCCGGACGCCGGCGCCAAGCAGGCTCTGCAGCACGCCGGTCCAGCGTTGTTCATACGGGTGCCGCTGCCTGGTCCCCGGCACGATCCCCCAGGACATGGAATCGCCATAACAAAGTACATGTTTGCTCATTGTCGTCATCTAGCCCTCAACAAAATATCGTGCGGAATGCAAGTCGCTTTACGCGACGCGAAGAGCATCGTACCATCGTCCCATTCCCCCATTGTCCCCACCGCCGCCATGACCACGCTGAGCCAACAACAATGGATTTACCGCCAACAACCGCTGGCCCAGATCACCACGGAACACTATGAATTGGTCGAGCGGCAACTCGACACCGGCCTCGGCGCGGACGAGGTGCTGCTGGCGGCGCGCTACTTCAGCGTCGACCCGTACATGCGCATCGGCCAGTCGGGCAAGCCCACCTACGACGCCGAGCCGCATCCGCTGAACACCGTGCAACAGGGCGGCGTGGTCGGCCAGGTGCTGGCCAGCAACGCCGCCGGCTACGCCGAGGGCGACTGGGTCTACAGCTACAGCGGCTGGCAAACGCACGCCAAGGTGCACGCCAGCGGACTCAAACTGCTCGACCCGGCGCAGGCGCCCGTCACCACCGCGCTGGGCGTGCTGGGCATGCCCGGCCGCACCGCCTGGTTCGGCCTGACCGAATCGGGCCGGCCGCATGCCGGCGAGGTGGTGGTGGTGTCCGGCGCGGCCGGCGCCGTCGGCTCGCTGGTGCTGCAGTTCGCCAAGCGCCACGGCGCCAGGGTGCTGGGCATCGCCGGCGGCCGGGCCAAGTGCGACTGGCTGCGCGACACCCTGGGCGCCGACTGGGCCATCGACTACAAGGTCCACGACAGCGCCGACTCGCTGGGCGCGGCGATCCGCGCCGCGACCGGCGGCGTCGACGTGTATTTCGACAACGTCGGCGGCATGGTGACGGACGCCGTCATTCCGCTCATCAACCGACGTGCCCGCATCGTCATCTGCGGCCAGATCAGCCAGTACAGCGGCGGCCTCGACACGCCGGAACTGGGGCCGCGCCTGCTGCACCACATGCTGTACCAGCGCGCCACCATCCAGGGCATGCTGGCGCGCGACTACGTCCACCGCATGGACGAGATGGTGCGCATCGTCGCGCCCTGGGTGCGGGCCGGCCAGATCGTCTTCGAGGAGACCGTCGTCGACGGCTTCGCGCAACTGCCGGCCGCGCTCAACTCGCTGTTCACCGGCGAGCATCGCGGCAAGCTGCTGGTAAAGGCCTGAGCGCGCGACGCCTGCCGCCGTGTCGCCATATCGACTATCCCACGTCGATTCGATCAAGCGCCGAACTGCGCGCTATACTAAAGTCGAACAGTAGAATCGATCAGGAGAAGGAACATGTCAGCAGCAAAACAAGAGGTCATCAGCTTGCTTCAAACCCTGCCTGATGATTGCTCCCTGGAAGACATCCAGTACCACCTCTACATCATCACCAAGATCAAGAAAAGCGAAGCACGCGCGCTGACTGAAGGCACTCTTTCTCAGGAAGAAGTCGAACGGCGTCTGAGCAAATGGCTAGAAAAATAGTCTGGTCGAAGGATGCTCTAGACGACCTCGAAAAATCGCAGATTTCATCGCTCAAGGTCTAACCGGCGCTGGCGGGTGGTCGAATCGAGCTCCGCCAAGCCGCGCCAAGGGGCTCCGGCTCCGGTTCCGGCGCCCGCTCAGCCGCGCGGCAACTCGCGAATCTCGACCGTGCCGCCGCCGTCCAGGGTGGGATTTCCTACCAACAGCTTTTTCGCGTCCTCGATACTCTCCGCCTGGACCAGCAGGTAGCCGGACAAATGCGCGCTGATCGGCTTGGGCGAGCCGCCCGCCGCCACGCAAACGCCCTGGCCGATTTCGCTGCCGCCGGAGAAGCGACCGCTCGCCCTCAGCATCGTCAAATACGCCTCCCACGCGGCGGCCGTTTCCTCCTTCGCATCGTCGTGCATGAAGATGATGTAGTCGTTCATTCATTCCTCCCGGAAGTATCAAGGCCGGCAACCGGCCAGCGCCAGCGTAGCACTTTTCCGGCGGCCATAAAAAACCGGGACGCTAGGTCCCGGTTCTGTTTTACTCCGCCGCCGCCGCCGCCTTCTTGGCCGGGGCTTTCTTGGCTGGCGCCTTCTTCACCGCCGCCTTTTTGACCGTGGTCTTGGCGGGTGCTTTGGCGGCGGCTTTTTTAGCCGGCGCCTTGGCCGCTGTCTTCTTGGCCGGTGCCGCTTCCGCCGCGCCTTCCGCGCCGTCGTCGGCTATCGCCGCCGCCTTGCCCTTGGCGGGCGCTTTGGCCTTGCGCTCCTCGAACTCGAAGCTGATCTTGCCGTCCTTGCCGCGCACCAGGAAGGCCTTGAACGGCCGCCGCGTGCGCTGCGAGACGAAGCCCGGCATCAAGTCGGTCTTGCCGTCGTTGAGCAGCTTGACCATTTGTTCCGGCAGGATCTCCTGTTGCAGGATGATGCGGCCGCTGCGGAAGTCGCAAGTCTTCGGTTTCGCCACGCTGTGTTCGCACACATAGGCCAGGCCCATCTCGTAGACGCCGGCGGCGCACTTCGGACAAGGTCCCAGCGCGGTCTGGCCGGTGAAGTCGACACCCTCGCCGTCCTCGTTGTCGTCGTTCTGGCCGAAGTCGAACTCCAGCTTGAAGTTGCTGATGTCCTCGTCGCGCACGATGCGCAGGATGGCGGCGAACGGCCGGCCCATCTTCGAGCGGAAGCCCTGCAGCGGTCCGATGGTGCGCTTGGTCAACAACTCCTCGACCTCGGCGATCTCGAACTGGCGGCTGCCCGGCGTCTTGCTCATCGAGAAGTCGCACTTGGTGCAGGCGAAGCGGCGGTAGTTCTCTTTGACCACGCTGCCGCAGTTCGGGCACGGCGTGGTCATCGTGTGGTAGTCGCCGGGGATGGTGTCGTTGTCGTATTCCTTGGCGCGCTTGACGATGATCTGCGTCATCTGGGCGATCTCGCGCATGAATTCCTCGCGCGAAATCTTGCCCTTCTCCATCTGCGACAGCTTGTATTCCCACTCGCCGGTCAGTTCCGGCGCGGTCAGCTCGTTGACGCCGAGGCCGCGCAGCAGCGTCATCAGCTGCGACGCCTTGGCGGTCGGGATCAACTCGCGGCCCTCGCGGATCAGGTAGCGTTCGGTCAGCAGGCCCTCGATGGTGGCGGCGCGCGTCGCTGGCGTGCCCAGGCCCTTGCCGGCCATGGCGTCGCGCAGCTCGTCGTCGTCGATCAGCTTGCCGGCGCCTTCCATGGCCGACAGCAAGGTCGCCTCGGTGTAGCGGGCGGGCGGCTTGGTCACCAGGCCGTTGGCGTTGACCGCTTCGGTCTGCACCTTCTCGCCCTTGGCCACCGGCACCAGGTTGCCGCCGGCGTTGTCCTGCTTGTCCTCGTCGGTCGAGGCTTCCTTACCGTAGATCGCCAGCCAACCGGGGTTGGTCATGACCTTGCCCTCGGTCTTGAACTGGTGGCCGGTCACCTCGGTGTAGCGGGTGGTGACCTGGAACTCGGCCGGCGGGAAGAACACCGCCATGAAGCGGCGGGTGACCAGGTCGTACAGCTTCTGTTCCGGCTCGGACAGGTTCTTCGGCGCGATCGTGGTCGGGATGATGGCGAAGTGATCCGAGATCTTGGTGTTGTCGAAGATGCGCTTGTTCGGCTTGACCCAGCCCTTGTCGAGGATCTGCTTGGCGAACTGGTGGTAGTTGTTGTTCTCCATCACCATGCCGAGCGCTTCCTTGACGGTCGGGATGTAATCCTCCGGCAGGTGGCGCGAGTCGGTACGCGGGTAGGTCAGCACCTTGTGTTTTTCGTACAGCGCCTGGGCCAGGCCCAGCGTGTTCTTGGCCGAGAAGCCGAAGCGCGAGTTGGCCTCGCGCTGCAGGCTGGTCAGGTCGAACAGGCCCGGCGCCATCGAGGTGGTCGGTTTGGATTCCTCGGTGACGTTGCCCTGGCGGCCACGGCAGGCGGTGGCGATCGAGTCGGCGGCGGCCTTGCTCCACAGGCGCTCGGCCTTCTTCTCCGGATCGGTCTCGTCCTTCTTGAACTTGGTGTCGAGCCAGCGGCCCTCGTAGATGCCGGCGGCGCAGACGAACTCGGCGCGCACTTCCCAGAAGTCGCGCGAGACGAACTTCTTGATCTTCTCCTCGCGCTCGACGACGATCGACAGGGTCGGCGTCTGCACCCGGCCGACGGTGGTCAGGTAGAAGCCGCCCTCCTTCGAGTTGAAGGCGGTCATGGCGCGGGTGCCGTTGATGCCGATCAGCCAGTCGGCCTCGGAGCGGCAGCGGGCGGCGTCGGCCAGCGGCATCATCTCCTCGTCGGTGCGCAGCTGGGTGAAGCCCTCGCGGATCGCGCCGGGCGTCATCGACTGCAGCCACAGGCGCTTGACCGGTTGCTTGGCCTTGGCGTTTTGCGCGATCAGGCGGAAGATCAACTCCCCCTCGCGCCCGGCATCGCAGGCGTTGATCAGGGTGGTGACGTCCTTGCGCTTGATCAGCTTGTTCAAGACTTTAAGGCGGGCCTCGGTCTTGGCGATCGGGTTCAGCGCGAAATACGGCGGGATCATCGGCAGATGGGCGAAACTCCACTTGCCGCGTTTGACGTCGTGCTCTTCCGGCACGGCGATCTCCAGCAGGTGGCCGACGGCGGAGGACAGCACGTACTCGTCGGATTCAAAGTACTCATCGTGCTTGGTGAAGCCGCCAAGCGTCTTCGCGATATCGTTCGCGACAGATGGCTTCTCGGCGATGATGAGGGTTTTGGTCATGTTTTACGTTCTCGTGGTTACTCTATGGGGGTGGTTCAGCATGCGCATCATACATGCATCGCGGGCGGCGTTGATTATTTGCACTCCCGGGACAAGGACACATTCTTGTCAAAGCGCCAATGATAAGCGGGTTGCCGGGAAATCTGCAAGCGAACTGCGCGGCGGCGCCGGCGGCGCCTGCGGGCACCGGGCGGCGCGGCCGGCGCCGGGTGGACAGTGGCGCTAATGCAGCAGGCGCGGCGCCTGCTCCTCGTCCGAGCCGAACAGGTCGTCGAACATCAGCGCGTCCGGCTCCTTGCCCTGGCTCCACAGCAGCATCAGCACGATCACCTTCAGCTTGCCCAGGGTGACGGGCGCTTCGTCGAGCGCCAGGGCCCGCTCGATGACGATCTCGCGTTGCAGCGGCGACAACACCTTGGCGCTCTCGAGGAACTGGATGAAGCCGATCGCCGCCGTGCCGAGCACGTCCTGCTCTTCCTCGACGTAGTAGCGGGTGCCGGTGGAGGCCGCCGTCAGCGTCTGTTCGACGCCGGCCATGGCGGTCAGGTCGGTCAGCCAGACCAGCGCCTCGGAGATCTCCACATCGTCAAAACCGACGGCCGACAGTTTCTTGGCCAATGCGGCCGGTTCCGGGCAGGCATCGGGACGGTAATACGTCTCGTAGAGATAAACTAGGATGTCGAACATGGCTCTACTCTATCAGTTAAAAGCGCGCCGGCACAAGCCCGTAAAACTGCGGGGTGAGGCGGAAAACATGCATTCCGCTCAAGCTTGTCGAATTTCAATACGGCCGGCACTTTTTGTGCCTCAGCCCGGCACCCGCTGGTAGATGCCGCCCGGCAAGCGTTCGAGCAGTCCGGCCAGCTCCAGCGCCAGCAGCTGGCCGTGCAGCTCGGCCGCGCCGACGCCGAGGCGGCCGGCCAGCACGTCGGCCGTGGCCGGGTCGTAGCCGATGGCCTCGAGCAGCGCGTCGACGAAGCGCGCGTCCGGCGCCGGCGCCACGGCGCCGCCCAGCTGGCCGAGGATGTCGTCGGCCGACTCGACCAGGGTGGCGCCGTCGCGCAGCAGGGCGTGGCAGCCCTTGCTCAGCGCCGAGTGGATCGAGCCCGGGATGGCGTACACCTCGCGCCCCAGGTCCAGCGCCAGCCTGGCGGTGATCAGCGAGCCGGAGCCGGCCGCCGCCTCGACCACCAGCACGCCGCGCGCCAGGGCGCTGATCAGGCGGTTGCGTTTGGGAAAGTTCTCCGGCCGCGGCGTGGTGCCCAGCGGATACTCGCTGAGCAGGCAGCCCTGCTCGGCGATCTGCCGCGCCAGCGCGGCGTTGCGCGCCGGATAGATGCGGTCGGCGCCGGTGCCGACCACCGCGACGGTCGAGCCGGCGCCGCTTAGGCCGCCCCGGTGGGCCGCCGCGTCGATGCCCAGCGCCAGCCCGGAGACGACAGCCAGGCCGGCGTGCGACAGCGCCTCGGCGAAGCGCTCGGCGTTGCGCAGCCCCTGGGCGCTGGCGTTGCGGCTGCCGACCACGGCCAGCGCCGGGCCGGCCAGCAGCGCCGGCCGGCCC
The DNA here is from genome assembly GCF_900114705.1 of Rugamonas rubra. Taxonomy (GTDB): domain Bacteria; phylum Pseudomonadota; class Gammaproteobacteria; order Burkholderiales; family Burkholderiaceae_D; genus Rugamonas; species Rugamonas rubra. The sequence goes on along the minus strand of NZ_FOTW01000023.1, from coordinate 63,979 downwards.
ACCACGTACAGCAGCAGGGGCGGATCGGCCAGTTGGCGCAGGCCGGCGGGATAGGCCGGGTCATCCAGCGCCAGCAGGTGGCGGTTCGGCGTTGCCAGCCAGGCGTCGATGGCCTCGCAGTGCGCGTCGAACGCCGCGTCCGGCTGCAACGCGCGAGCCAGCGCCCCGGCCTGCGCCGGCCGCAGCAACTCGCGCAGGCGCTCCGCCGGCGCGCGCAACACCGCGCCGGGCGTGCCGAACTGCTCGAGCAGGCGCCGGGCCGTCAGCAGGCCGATGCCCGGCACGCGCTCCAGCCGTATCCAGTCGCGCTGGACGTCCGACAGGGGCTGGCTAGCGATGGTGGGTGCCGTGTCTGCCACGGTGGCGCCTACTCCGGTGATTGCGCGACGTCGCCCACTTCGACCGGCTCGGTCACCTGCATGATCAGGCCGTAAGAGATATGCTTGAACACGCGGAAAATGAACAAGCTGCCAACTTCCTCGTCCGGCAGCTTGACCTGCGGCTTGCCCATGCCGTGCCAGCCCTTGCTGGCGCCCGGATCGACTACCGTCTTCCCCGCATGGTACAGCTGCAGCACGGCGCCGATGTCGAGCCCGTCAAGCTTTCCGCGATTGATGCTGACCACCTGGTTCTGCCCGGCGTGGGTGACGCCGCCGTACACCGCCACCACCCGCGCCGTCACCTTCTGCTCGGGCGGATGCGGCACGTAGTTGCGCATCGGCGTGGGCGGCGCCGCCATCAGCTGGTCGCCCACGCCCATCTCCTCCTTGGCGCTGGCGACGACGAAGGTGTGCACCTCGCTGCCCGGGCGCGCCTCCTGGCGCAGCTTGAGCGTGCCCAGATAGAAGGCCTCGGTGCCGATCACCGCCTGGCTGACCGGATCCTTCAGCGGCTTGCCCGGACGGAACACCTGGAACGAGGTGCCGCCCTTCAGGTCGCCGCGCACATAGGCCTTGTCGTCCTTGCCGAGGAACACGTGGCCCTCCTGCGTGGCGACGACGCGCGGCGCGGCGGCCAGTTCGTCGCCCTCGACGATCAGCGGCTGGGTCAGGAAGGGTTCGATGACGCCGGACGGAATCGACTGCACCGCGTCCTGCCCCAGCCCCTCCGTGCGCACCCGCGGCGACAGGCGCAGCGCGGCCGGCTCGCCGGCGCCGCCGAGCCGGCGGCCCAGCCGCAGCTGGCCGCTGGCGCGGTCCAGGTAGACCACCTGGCCCGGATAGATCCAGTGCGGGTCGCGGATCTGCTCGCGGTTCATGCCCCACACCTGGGGCCAGCACCAGGGCCGGTCGAGAAACTTGCCGGCGATGCCCCACAGCGTGTCGCCCGCCAGCACCGTGTGCTGGTCCGGCGCGTCGGCCCGGAAGGTGCACTCCAGCGCCTGCGCCGCGCCGCCCGTCAGCGTGCAAAACAAGGCCGCAAACCCTAGGCGGGCGCCGACTGTGCTAAAATTTTTCATTAATATGTCCGTTAGGTGCCGCACGACGGAAGGCCGAACGCCCGACGGCTGGGCCAAAACGCCCCGCCCGCCACAGAGCAAGAGACAGCATGAACACGCTACCCTATCGACTTCTTGGATGATAAGGCTTGCCGAACTGAATCAAATTCTGCCCATAAAACCCTGAACTAGCAAGCGAAACGCGCTGCGGCACACGGCGCGGCGCCCGCATTGTGCACAGGGACGGCAGCGCGCACCGCTCCACCCCATTCCTATTCATTACCAGCAAATACGTATGTCGATACTCAATATTCTCCGCTACCCCGATCCGCGCCTGCACAAGATCGCCAAACCCGTCGCCGCCTTCGATGCGCGCCTGGAAAAACTCGTCGCCGACATGGCCGAGACCATGTACGACGCCCCCGGCGTCGGCCTGGCCGCCTCGCAGGTCGACGTGCACGAACAACTGGTCATCATCGACGTGTCCGAGACCAAGGACGCGCTGGTCGCCTACATCAACCCCGAAATCATTTGGGCCAGCGACGAGATGGAGGTCTATGATGAGGGATGCCTGTCGGTGCCCGGCGTCTACGACGGCGTCGAACGCCACTCCCGCGTCAAGGTGCGCGCCTTCGACGTCAAGGGCCAGCCCTTCGAAGTCGAAGCCGACGGCCTGCTGGCCGTCTGCATCCAGCACGAGATGGACCACCTGGTGGGCAAGGTGTTCGTCGAGTACCTGTCGCCGCTCAAGCGCAACCGCATCAAGACCAAGATGCTGAAGGAAGAGCGCGGCCTGGAACGCGAAGCGATGCTGCGCGCCCAGGGCCGCCGCTTCTGAGCGGTAGCTGATTCGAACGGCCGCGCCAGCGGCCGGCCCACGCGCGCGGCCGGCGCCGGCGCAGTGCAACACAAAGGAAACACCATGAAAGTCATCTTCGCCGGCACGCCGGAATTTGCCGCCGTCGCCCTGCGCTCCCTGCACGAGGCCGGCTTCGAGATCCCGCTGGTGCTGACCCAGCCCGACCGCCCCGCCGGCCGCGGCCTGCACCTGCAGCCGTCCGCCGTCAAGCAGTTCGCGCTGAGCCAGGGCATCGAGGTGCTGCAGCCGCTGTCGCTGCGCATGGACAGCAAGGACCCGCAGCGCGCCGCCGAGGCCAAGGCCGCCCACGAGCGCCTGCTGGCCACCGACTACGACGTGATGGTGGTGGCCGCCTACGGCCTGATCCTGCCGCGCGCCACCCTGGACATCAAGCCCTGCCTGAACATCCACGGCTCGCTGCTGCCGCGCTGGCGCGGCGCCGCGCCTATCCACCGCGCCATCGAGGCCGGCGACGACGAGACCGGCGTCACCATCATGCAGATGGAGGAAGGCCTGGACACCGGCCCGATGCTGCTGATGGAGCGTGTGGCCATCGGCCCGCACGACAACACCGGCATGCTGCACGACAGCCTGGCCGCGCTGGGCGCCAAGATGATCGTCCAGGCGCTGCGCAAGATGGAGCAGGGCACGCTGGAGGCCGTGCCCCAGCCCGAGGCCGGCGTCACCTACGCCGCCAAGATCAGCAAGGAGGAGGCGGCGCTCGACTTCAACCTGCCGGCGCTCGAGGTCGGCTTGAAAATCCGCGCCTTCAACCCCTTCCCCGGCGCCCACGCGCTGGTCAACGGCGTGGTGGTCAAGATCTGGGCGGCCGAGGCGATCGAGGCCGACAGCAGCTTCGAGCCCGGCCAGGTGCTGGCCGCCGACGCCCAGCTCGGCATCGTGGTCGCCTGCGGCGCCGGCTCGCTGCGCCTGACCGAACTGCAAAAGCCGGGCGGCAAGCGCCTGCCGGCCGCCGAGTTCATCAAGGGCTTCCCGCTCGAGGGGCTGCGCTTTGCCTGAGGCGGGGCGCGCCCGCCGCGCCCTCGCCTGCCATCCACCGCGTCGCCCGCTTCGCTGAGCGGCGCCGATGGATCAACTGGCCGCGATGCGCGCGCTGCGGCGCGTGGTGGAACTCGGTAGCTTCACCGCCGCCGCCGACGCGCTCGGCATCTCGCACACCATCGTCTCGCGCCAGGTCCGCCAGCTGGAGCAACAGCTCGGCGCGCAACTACTCAACCGCACCACCCGCCGCCTGGTGCTGACCGGCGCCGGCAAGGACTACTACGAGGCCAGCCGGCAGATCCTCGACGCCATCGACGACGCCGACCGCGCCGTCGGCCAGCACCAGGCGCGCCCCACCGGCAGCCTGCGCATCAACGCGCCGATGGCCTTCGGCACGCTGGAGCTGGCCAACTGGCTGCCGCAATTCATCGCCCGCTATCCCGAGCTGAACATCGACCTGGTCTGCAACGACCGCATCGTCGACCTGATCGAGGAAGGCTTCGACGTCGCCCTGCGGCTCACCCGCGACCTGCCCGACTCGACCCTGGTGGCCAAGCGTTTGGCCAGCAGCCAGGTGATGCTGGTGGCCTCGCCGGCCTACCTGCGCGAGCACGGCGCGCCGGCCGTGCCGAGCGATCTGCTGCGCCACAACTGCCTGACCTACACGCTGGCCGAGCGGCCCAACGAGTGGAGCTTCACGTCCGCCGACGGCGCCCGCGAGACGGTGGCGGTGAAGGGCAATCTGCGCGCCAACACCGGCATCGCCCTGCGCACGGCTGCGCTGGCCGGCACCGGCATCGCCACCACGGCCTCGTTCATCGTCCACGAGGACGTGCGGCGCGGCGAGCTGGTGCGCGTGCTGTGCGACTACACGATACGGCCGCGCGAGCTGTACGTGCTGTATCCGCAGAACCGCCACCTGTCGCCGAAGGTGCGAGCGTTCGTCGACTTCGCCAGCGCGCTGTATCAGCAGCGCGATTGGGACTGAGCGGGCTAAGGCGGGCTCCCGGCGCAGTTGGCAGCACCGGCGGCGCGAGGCCTGCCGCGTGTTGCCCACATATGAGAAAATGGCATGCATCTATGTGGGCCGAACTCGAGCCTTCCGTCCAGCTGAGCACTCATTAGGGATCAGCGACGTTTACTTTGAAAGCATTACTACATGAATTACGGCGGAATCGAGCTTACTGGCGACAAACATGACGTTGAGTTCCTGAAGAAGAACGCCGACTGCATCCGTAGTCGTGCCCTTCACTTACCGCATCTTGACCAGCCTATCAGTCTAATTAACTATGTCCGCATCGCAAACGACATCGAGTCAAGGTTGCGTTCCGTGACGGCGAAGAATGCGGCTGGGAAGCACCTGAACCCACGCGTCCTAGATTGGGGCTGTGGTTACGGCCAAATGACATGGTTGCTTAAGAGACGGAGCTTTAACATTACCTCCTTCGACATCGGTCATGACGACGCAGTACTACCAGACATACCCCTTTGCCATACTCTTCAAGTCACTCGGACCACTCATCCAACGCAGTTGCCTTTTCAAGAAGAAACATTTGAGGCTGTTTTGAGTTGTGGCGTGCTCGAACATGTTGATGAGTGTAGCGGTGAGGTTGGCAACGAGCGGAAATCGTTAACGGAGATTGCTCGGGTGCTTACGCCGAACGGTAGGTTTCTTATCTATCAACTCCCCCAGAAAGCAGCTTGGCAGGAGGCGGTTGTAAGGCGGCTTAAGCTCGGCTACTCTCATCCACGTCGTTATTCGGCCGCGGAAATCGAGCTCCTCTTGACTGAGGCGGGATTCCGTATGGTTCACCTTAGACGAGCAAATTTGATACCAAAGAATTTGACTGGCATGCCAAATGCGATACGCAAAATTTACAGCGTATTTGGCCCGGCTTTGGTGTTGCTTGATGGTTTCCTCTGCAGAATTCCACTGCTAAACCGCATAGCCGGTGTACTAGAAATAGAGGCGGTAAAAGCTTAGACGTGCCGTCCTGAAAGCCACGCACGATGGACATGATGAAGCGGCGCCGCACTGACGCCGTCGCACGAAAGCCAACTTGATACGCCCTGCCACCACCTCGGACGCCGCCGCATTGGCGACCATCGAACACGCCAGCTTCGCGGGCGACCGCGTCAGCCGGCGCAGCTGGCGCCACCTACTGGGAAGCGCGAGCGCGCTGACGCTGCTCGACGAACAGGACGGCGCGCTGCGCGGCTACATCATGCTGCTGTTCCGCGCCGGGCTGTCGGTGGCGCGGGTGTACACCATCGCCACCCACCCGGACTTCCTCGGCCAGGGCGTGGCGGCGGCGCTGCTGCTGCGGGCCGAACAAGCCGCGCTGGCGCACAGACGACAAGCTAACCCGTGCAACGGTTTCAGCCCAGCGTTTTCCTCACCGCGCGATACTGCTGCGTCAAGCCGCCGTAGCCCCAGGCGGCGGCGCGGGCGTCGTGGATGTGGATGTAGCTGACCTCGTGCAAATCGCCCAGCTCCTCGGCCATCGCGGCGAACACCGCCGCGATATAGGCCGCCTTCTGGCTGGCGGTGTTGGTCTCGTCGGTAACCAGGATGTTGAGGAGGAAGGTGGTCTTCTCCAACTGCGCCAGCGCGGTGGCGCCGATGAACCAGTGCGCCGGCGCGACGTGGCTGATCGCCACCGAGGTCAGCGTCTCGTCCTTCAGCAACAACTGCTTGGTCAGCCGCGTCAGCGTGGCGGCGATGCGGGTCGATTGCGCCACGTCGAGCGCGCTGGACAGGGTTACATTCAGGATGGGCATGATGTCAGGCCTTCACGGTGAGGTCGAGGATGGCGGCGGTCGGCATGATGTCGGCGAAGTTGTCCGACAGCGCCGTCAGCGTGACGTTGTGCAGCTCGCGATGGCTGGTCACGCCGCCGTTCCAGCTGTCGATGTCGCGCGTGGCGCAGGCGTCGGCGGCGACGATCACGTTGTAGCTGTTGGCGCCGAACTGGCGCGCGTCGCGCGCGGCGGTGGAGACGCACATGTGCGTCATCAGCCCGGCGATGATCAGGGTTTTGATGCCGCGCGCCTGCAACTGCGCGTGCAGGTCGGTGCTGGCGAAGCTGCTGGTGGTGCTCTTGTGCAGCACGTGGTGATGCGGTGCCGGCGTCAACTCGGTGTGGATCTCGGCCAGCGCGCCGCCGGCGGCGAACAGCGCGGCGCCGGCCGGGTTGATGTGCTGGATGTGGAACACCGGCATGCCGTGGCGGTCGGCCAGCGCGGCCAGGCGGGCGGCCTGGCGCAACGCCGGCAGGCCGTCGGGAATCGGCAGGCGGCCGCTGTAGTACTCGTTTTGGAAGTCGATCAGCACCAGCGCGGTGCTGGCGGCGTCCAGGCTGGTGGCGGCGCGCAGGCCGGCGATGCTGCGGATGGTGCGGGACATGGCGGATTCCTTTTTTGATGGGTGAGTGCAGCCATCTTATGGGTCCGCCCGCCGCCGCACCAGCCATCGGCGAGCACATTACTTGTGCTAAATTCGCACAAGTAACAGAAGCAGAAGCGTGATTGTCGATTTGGTCGCCATAATCTCTGCGTTCAAAGCAGAGGGGCTTGATGCCGCTTACTTAAGGCGCCGGCGGCTCCAAAACCACCCTAAGGCAAAGAGCCAGGGTCAGACCCTAGGGTCTGACCCTAGATTTTGGCCGCAGGGGTTTCTTGGCGCCGCTCTCAGCTCTTGTAGCCGGGGTCCAGGCGCTCCAGCTTGCGCACCAGCGCCGGCCAGACGAAGGCGCCGCCCAGGCCGCCGGTCTGCACCCGCATCGCCTCGGCCACGCCCTGCACGATCTGCGGCGCCACCATGGTCAACGGGCCGCCGGCCTGCGCCGCCAGCTGGATCTGGCAGGTGCTCTCGAAGGTGTACATGGCGAGGAAGGCGTCGGCCACCGTTTTGCCGACCACCAGCAGGCCGTGGTTGCGCAGCACGAGGAAGTTGGCGCGGCCCAGGTCGGCCTGCAGGCGCGGCTTCTCCTCGTCGCGGAAGGCGACGCCCTCGTAGCCGTGGTAGGCCAGCGAGGCCAGCACAAAGGTCGACTGCTGCGAGATCGGCAGCACGCCGCCCTGCTGCGCGCTGAGCGCCACGCCGGCGCGGGTGTGGGTGTGGATGACGCAGCCGGCGTCGTCGCGCACCTCGTGCACGGCGCTGTGGATGACGAAGCCGGCCGGGTTGACCGGAAACGGCGAGTCGAGCAGCTTGTTGCACCGCTGGTCGACCTTGACCAGCGACGAGGCGGTGATCTCCTCGAACATCAAACCGTAGGGGTTGATCAGGAAGTGGTGCTCGGGGCCGGGGATGCGCGCGCTGATGTGGGTGAACACCAGATCGCTCCAGCCGTAGGCGGCGGCCAGCCGGTAGCAGGCGGCCAGCTCGACGCGCAACTGCCATTCTTCATCGCTGACCAGGTGTCGGACCGAGGGGATTTCCATGTGTTTGTCTCCGTATGGGGTGGGTGGTGGCGCCGCCGGGTTTGTACCAAGCTTGCTGCGGCCTTGCGCTGGATCAGGCCGGGGCCGATGCGCAGAGCCACCACCTTACTCCGGGCTTATACTGGCAACTGTCAAATTTTTTACATTTCGCCAAAATGGCCTCGAACCTGGAACTGCTCGCGCCGCTGTCGGCCAACCCCTGGTTCGCCGCGCTGCCGCTGGCCGAGCGCATGCGCATGCTGAGCGGCGCCGAGCGCCAGCGCCTGCAGCCGGGCGAGATGCTGTTCCGCCAGGGCGACGCGGCCGGCGGCTTCTACGCGCTGGTGTCGGGCACGCTGAAAATGTCGTCGTTGAGCGAGGACGGCAAGGAGGCGATCCTGGTGGTGCTCGAAAGCGGCAACTGGTTCGGCGAGATCTCGCTGATCGACGGCCAGCCGCGCACCCACGACGCCACCGCGCTGGGCGCGGCCGAGGTGCTGCTGCTGCCGCGCGCGGCCTTCGACGCGCTGATGCGCCGCCGCCCTTTCGCCCAGGCCATCGCGGCCATGCTGGCGGCGCGCATCCGTCTGCTGTACGGCATCGTCGAGGACGTCACGCTGCGCTCGACCCGCGCCCGCGTCGCCCGCCGCCTGCTGTTGCTGGCGCGTGGCGACGCCACCATGTCGCCGCTGCCGCGCGCGCGCGTGCCGGTGTCGCAGGAGTCGCTGGCGATGATGCTGGGGCTGACCCGGCAGACCCTGTCGAAGGAGTTGAAGTGGTTGGCCGCCGAGGGCTTGATCGCGCTCGGCTACGGCTATATCGACGTGCTGTCGGCGCCGCGCCTGGCCGCCCTGCGCGACGCTTGAGGGCGGCGCCGGCGCCGCTGTTGTTGGAATGCCGCGCCGGCCTGAAGCATACGGCGCGATGCCGTATAATTTTAGACCGTCGCCAGACCATGCGCGCGCCTGCCCCTCCGCCCAAAGAAAGTACCAAATGAATAACAAAGCGTCCCCTTCCGCCATGTCCAAGACCGATGCCCAGCTGCGCGAGATCCTGGCGCGCCGCATCATGATCCTCGACGGCGCGATGGGCACCATTATTCAACAGTACAAACTCGACGAGGTGGCCTACCGTGGCGGCCCCGAGGGACGCTTCATCGACTTCGCCGCGCCGACCGGCAGCGGCGCGCGCGAGCTCTTCGTCAAGGGCAACAACGAGCTGCTGACGCTGACCCAGCCGCACATCATCCAGGAGATCCACGAGCGCTACCTGGCGGCCGGCGCCGACCTGATCGAGACCAACACCTTCGGCGCCACCACCATCGCCCAGGACGACTACCACATGGGCCACCTGGCCTACGAGATGAACGTCGCCGCCGCCAAGCTGGCGCGCGCCGCCTGCGACAAGTACAGCAGCGCCGACAAGCCGCGCTTCGTCGCCGGCGCGCTCGGCCCGACGCCGAAGACCGCCTCGATCTCGCCCGACGTCAACGACCCGGCGGCGCGCAACGTCACCTTCGACCAACTGGTCACCGCCTACCACCAGCAGGTGCAGGGCCTGGTCGAGGGCGGCGCCGACGTGCTGCTGGTCGAAACCATCTTCGACACCCTGAACTGCAAGGCGGCGCTGTTCGCCATCGACCTGTACTTCAGCGAGCACCCGGCCACGCCGCGCCTGCCGCTGATGATCTCGGGCACCGTCACCGACGCCTCCGGCCGCATCCTGTCGGGCCAGACCGTGCCGGCCTTCTGGAACTCGGTGCGCCACGCCAAGCCACTGACCATCGGCCTGAACTGCGCGCTGGGCGCCGCCCTGATGCGCCCCTACGCCGAGGAGCTGTCGCAGATCGCCGACACCTTCGTCTGCATCTACCCCAACGCCGGCCTGCCCAACCCGATGAGCGACACCGGCTTCGACGAGCTGCCGGCCGACACCTCGGCGCTGCTGCGCGAGTTCGCCGACGCCGGCTTCATCAACATGGCCGGCGGCTGCTGCGGCACCACGCCCGACCACATCGGCGCCATCGCGCAGATGCTGGCGACCACGCCGCCGCGCACCGTGCCGGCCATTCCGGTGGCGCAGCGCCTGTCCGGCCTGGAGCCCTTCACCATCGACGAGAGCTCGCTGTTCGTCAACGTCGGCGAGCGCACCAACGTCACCGGCTCGAAGGCCTTCGCCCGCATGATCCTCAACGAGCAGTACGACGAGGCGCTCAGCGTGGCGCGCCAGCAGGTCGAGAACGGCGCCCAGGTGATCGACATCAACATGGACGAGGCGATGCTCGACTCGCAGGCGGCGATGACGCGCTTCCTCAACCTGATCGCCTCCGAGCCGGACATCTCGCGCGTGCCCATCATGATCGACTCGTCGAAGTGGTCGGTGATCGAGGCCGGCCTGAAGTGCGTGCAGGGCAAGGCCATCGTCAACTCGATCTCGATGAAGGAGGGCGAGGAGGAGTTCATCCGCCAGGCCCGCCTGTGCCGCCGCTACGGCGCCGCCGTGATCGTCATGGCCTTCGACGAGAAGGGCCAGGCCGACACCTTCGAGCGCAAGACCGAGATCTGCGCCCGCGCGTATAAAGTGCTGACCGAGCAGGTCGGCTTCCCGCCCGAGGACATCATCTTCGACCCGAACATCTTCGCCATCGCCACCGGCATCGAGGAGCACAACAACTACGCGGTCGACTTCATCAACGCGACCCGCTGGATCAAGCAGAACCTGCCGCACGCCAAGATCTCCGGCGGCGTCTCCAACGTCTCGTTCAGCTTCCGCGGCAACGACCCGGCGCGCGAGGCCATCCACACCGTGTTCCTGTACCACGCCATCAAGGCCGGCATGACCATGGGCATCGTCAACGCCGGCATGATGGGCGTCTACGACGACATCCCGGCCGAGCTGCGCGAGCGCGTCGAGGACGTGGTGCTGAACCGCCGCGACGACGCCACCGAACGCATGATCGACATCGCCGGCACCTTGAAGGCCGGCGCCGGCAAGCAGGACGCGCAGAACCTGGAATGGCGCGAGGGCACGGTGGAAAAACGCCTGTCGCACGCGCTGGTGCACGGCATCACCCAGTGGATCGTCGAGGACACCGAGGAGATGCGCCAGCAGGTGCTGGCCGCCAAGGGCCGCCCGATCCACGTCATCGAAGGCCCGCTGATGGACGGCATGAACGTGGTCGGCGACCTGTTCGGCCAGGGCAAGATGTTCCTGCCGCAGGTGGTCAAGTCGGCCCGCGTGATGAAGCAGGCGGTGGCCCACCTGATCCCCTACATCGAAGAAGAAAAGCTGGCCGAGGAGAAGCGCACCGGCATCGTCGCCAAGCCGAAGGGCAAGATCGTCATCGCCACCGTCAAGGGCGACGTCCACGACATCGGCAAGAACATCGTCTCGGTGGTCCTGCAGTGCAACAACTTCGAGGTCGTCAACATGGGCGTGATGGTGCCCTGCTCCGAGATCCTGGCCCGCGCCAAGCTGGAGAACGCCGACATCATCGGCCTGTCCGGCCTGATCACCCCCTCGCTCGAGGAGATGGCCCACGTCGCCAAGGAGATGCAGCGCGACCCGCACTTCCGCATGCTCAAGATCCCCCTGCTGATCGGCGGCGCCACCACCAGCCGCGCCCACACGGCGGTGAAGATCGCCCACAACTACGAGGGCCCGGTGGTCTACGTGCCGGACGCCTCGCGCTCGGTGTCGGTGGCGCAATCGCTGCTGACGCCGGAGAGCCGCGACCAGTACATCGACGACATCGAACAGGACTACGTGCGCATCCGCGAGCAGCACGCCAACAAGAAGGCGCTGCCGATCCTGTCGCTGGCCGCCGCGCGCGCCAACAAGATGGTGCTGCCGTTCGACGGCGAGATGGCGCCGCGCAAGCCGAAGTTCATCGGCCGCCGCGTCTTCAAGAACGTCGACCTGGCCGCCATCGCCCAGTACATCGACTGGGGCCCGTTCTTCCAGACCTGGGACCTGGCCGGCCCCTTCCCCGCCATCCTCACCGACGAGGTGGTCGGCGAGGCCGCCAGCAAGGTCTACGAGGAAGGCCAGGCGCTGCTGAAGAAACTCATCGACGGCCGCTGGCTGACCGCCAACGGCGTCGTCGCCCTGCTGCCGGCCAACAGCGTCAACGACGACGACATCGAGATCTACAGCGACGACAGCCGCGACAACGTCGCCTTCACCTACTACGGCCTGCGCCAACAGGGCGTCAAGCCGCTGGTGGACGGCGTGCAACGGCCCAACCAGTGCCTGGCCGACTTCGTCGCGCCGAAGCTCGTTGATGGCAAACCCTCCGGCGTCAAGGACTACATCGGCATGTTCGCCGTCACCAGCGGCCTGGGCATCGAGAAATACGAGAAGCGCTTCGAGGACGCCCACGACGACTACTCGTCGATCATGCTCAAGTCGCTGGCCGACCGTCTGGCCGAGGCCTTCGCCGAGTATCTGCACGAGCGCGTGCGCAAGGACCTGTGGGGCTACGCCGCCAACGAAACGCTGAGCAACGAGGAGATGATAGCCGAGAAGTATGTCGGCATCCGCCCGGCGCCGGGCTACCCGGCCTGCCCCGAGCACACCGTCAAGGCCGACATGTTCAAGGTCTTGCAGGCCGAGGAGATCGGCATGGAGTTGACCGAATCGTTCGCCATGTATCCGGGCGCGGCGGTGTCGGGCTTCTACTTCGCCCACCCCGAGTCGAAATACTTCGTGGTCGGCAAGATCGGCATGGATCAACTGGACGACATGGCCGCCCGCCGCGGTGTCAGCAAATCGGAGCTGGAGCGCTGGCTGGCGCCGAACCTGTCCTAAGCGCCCCGGGCCTTGCCGCCGGCGCCGCCGGCAGCAGCGCGGAGTCGGGCGGCAGGCTGGCCTGCAGCAGCTTGAGCGCCTCGGCCGTCAAGGCCACGAAGGCGTTCTGGTGGGCCGCCAGCTGGTCCATCATCCAGCCCCAGCCCTCGTCGGTCTCCTGCAGCCAGACGGTGCCGTCGGGGAAGGACTCGGGCAGCGCATCGATGTCGGCTTGCAGCACGATCTGGCTGCGCAGCCCCCACAGGTAGTCGGGCGGCAGTTCGCGTTGCCAGGTGAAGTCGTTCTTCACGGCATAGGTGTGGTTGTGGCGGAAGGTCAGATCGACCACGTCGACGTCGTCGCCGCCGTGCCGGTCGGCCGACTCGATCCAGCAGTGGTAGGCGCCGCCGGTCGGATTGGCGAAGGCGGCGTTGTCGGCCATGCGCATCAGCTGGCCGCCGCCGCAGTCGACCGCCGCCAGCCCGGCCACCGGCCGGTAAACGCGGTCGAGCACGATGCTGATCAGGTTGGCGCCGACGATGGCGTAGACGTGGCACAACGAGCAATATTGCACCGGATAGTGCTGGCGGATCACCTGGTTGACGCAATGCGCGATCAGGGATTTGATGGATATTGTCATCAATAAAGGTTCAGGGCTTAGGAAAACAAGACGGAAAAAACCGGTCGCTATGCTTATGTAACGGAATGCCTCCAGAAAACTTTACCATCAGGAAATATATTTTCCTTCCAGTCCAAGCCGACGCCGCCTGCTGAACTTTTTTTGCCCGCGCGGGACTAAACATGAACACCGCCGGCTGCACGCGCAGCGGCGGCGCCGGCATCGGCATTGTTCAATGTTAAAGGAGGTACTTATGGCTACCACTACACCCGTCAAACGATGGCAAGACCAGCTGATATTGCTGCTCGGCCTGTGGTTGTTCATCACACCCTGGGTCTTCAGCTACCCCGTCCCCTCACCCGAGGCCTGGAACGCCTTCATCTCCGGCGCGGTGATCGCCGTGCTCGCCGCGTTCGACCTGTACAAGACCTTCTTCTGGGCGGTGGTGCTCAACCTCCTCGTGGGGATCTGGGTGGCCGTGTCGCCCTGGGTGTTGAAAGTGGCCGACCAGCGCCCGCTGATGTGGGGTGCGCTGATCGTCGGCATCGCCGTGGCCGTGCTGGCCATCTGGGAAATGCGCACCGACCCCGAACTGCACAAGCACTGGCCCGGCGCCGGCCACGCCACCTAGCCGGGCGGCGGACCGCACTTGCCACTCGAGCCGCAAACAACAACGGCGCCGCTGTGAAGGCGGCGCCGTTGCGCGTTGCGTCGGGATCGGCGGCGAACTACAGCGCGTAGCGCACCACGTTGTCGCTCCACTCGAAGGCGGCCATCTCCAGCTCGACCAGCTCGTCGGTCGACATGGCCAGGTCGCGCAGCGTCGGCACGATGTGGTCTTCGAGCTCCTCGATGCGTTCGATGCATTCGGCCAGCTTGAGCAGGTCGCCGAAGAAGCCGCCACGGAACATCAGCGCGTCGGCCACCTCGTCGTTGACGGGGATCTGCGTCAAAATCTCCGCCATCGGAATGCCGAACAGCGTGTCCATCAGCGACATGATGCCGACCGTGAAGGCGACGTCGGCGACGTTGCGCTGGCTCGGGCGCAGCTTGTTGGCCAGCAGTTCGAGCAGGCGGCCACGGGTGGTGGCCAGCATCAGCAGCGGCGTCATGCTGTGGCCGCGCTTGGCCGGCTCGGCGTACAGCATGATCTGCAGCCAGCGCTGCAGTTGGCGGCGGCCGAGGATGGTCACCGCCTGGCTCAGCGAATCGATGCGCTGGCGCACGCCGACGGCCGGCGTGTTGACCAGGCGCAGCAGGTTGAGCGCCAGCGAGACGTCCTTCTTGATGGCGCGCTCGACGGCCAGGTTGTCGGCCTCGGAGGTGACCAGGGTCATCAACTCCATCACCGCCAGTTGCGACGGCGACAGCTTCTTGCCGCTCATGATGACCGGCTTGGCGAAGTAATAGCCCTGGAAATAGTCGAAGCCCAGGTCCAGGCAGTTCTTGAACTCCTCGCGCGTCTCGACCTTTTCGGCCACCAGCTTCTTGTTGTCCTGCTTGAAGCGGGGCGCCAGCTTCATCAGGGTCGACAGCGGCATGTCGCGCATGTCCATCTTGATGTATTCGACCAGCGGCAACAGCGCCTGCACATGGCCGGTGTCGAGGGTGACGTCGTCGAGGGCGAAGGAGAAGCCCAGGCCGACCAGTTCTGCCATGCGGTTGAGCACCGGCTGGCTGACCTTCATCGTCTCGACCACCTCGAGCACCACTTTTTCGCGCGGCAGGAAGCTGAAGATGTCGCTCATGATGACGTCGGCGTCGACGTTGACGAAGCCGAGCGCGTCGCCGATCACCTTTTCCATGCCCAGTTGGGCGGCGTGGGCGATCACCGAAGCGGTGGCGCTCAGGTCGCTGCTGATATTCGCGGGGCCGACCGGCGCGTTGCGGAACAGCAACTCGTAGCCGAACAGCGCTTGGTTCCGATCCAGGATCGGTTGGCGGCCCAGATAGAATTCGCGCACGCGCAAACTCTTCAGGCTCGTATCATTGCTGGAAATATCAATCATGGAAATCTGTCACTCTGTTCGATTGACCCGAGATAACGGCGATAGCGCTACCACAAGCCACGGGTTGGCAATGCTGAGAATAAGCGCTACTTTACCCCATTTATTCCCTTTAACTAACGTTTTGGCATCAACTTCCGGGCTTGTTTTGGACAATTGTGGACAATTCAGTCCGCCGGCGCCGCCTGCGGCACGCCGTCGACAAACAACTTCAGTTCGCCGGGCGCGAAGGCGGTCCAGCGCTCGTTGGTGGTGAGCGGTTGGGTGACGATGATGGCGACGCGGTCGTTCGGCGTGGTGACCTGGGAAAAGTCGACGCTGACGTCCTCGTCGGACAGCTCGGCGGTGACGAAGGGATGCTGGCGCACCAGGTAGAACAACTGGGTCGAGCAGTGGGCGAACAATTCCTCGCCGCTCGACAACATCATGTTGAAGGTGCCGTGGACGGCGATCTCGGCCACCAGTTCGGCCAGCGCGGCGCGCAGGTCCGCCAGCGGCGGACGGCTGTCGCCGAAGCGGCGGCGCAGCTGTTGCAGCAGATAGCAGAAGGCCAGCTCGCTGTCGGTGCTGCCGACCGGGCGGAAGGCGCCGTCCAGCGTCGGCGCGAACTGCTTCAGGTCGCCGTTGTGGGCGAACACCCAGTAGCGGCCCCACAGCTCGCGCACGAAGGGGTGGCAGTTCTCCAGCGCCACCCGGCCCTGGGTGGCCTTGCGGATGTGGGCGATGACGTTGGTCGATTTGATCGGGTAGCGCTTGATCAGCTCGGCCACCGGCGAGGCGATGGCGGCTTGGTGGTCGACGAAGTGGCGCACGCCGGCGCCCTCGAAGAAGGCGATGCCCCAGCCGTCGTGGTGGGTGTCGGTGTGGCCGCCGCGCATGGCGAAGCCGGTAAAGCTAAAAACAATGTCGGTGGGGACATTGCAGTTCATTCCGAGTAATTGGCACATGGGGAAACTTTAACATGTGGCCGGCGATTGCGTAAATGCTCGTTTCCACTACACAGCGCAACGTCTGCCCGCAACCGTCCACAAGCATCAACGCATGACGTGCGGAAAAGCAGATCGCCAGATTGCAGATGCAATCAGCCATTCATTCTAGATATTCAATCTACCAGAGTATGAAAAAGTTCTTTAATTACGAGGACTTGCAGAATATTTTTACAGATAGCTCTTGGCATACATCGAAGAAAACTTCACACCGGGGCAAGATGTTACGGAACATTTTGTGCGTGAACTCCATGCAATGACAGTGCACGAGCTTCAGCGCGAAGGCGATACATCCCCGGGGGCGTATCGGCAAGGAGCCGTGCAAATTTCTCTGTCTGAACACCTCCCCCCCGAAGCCGTGCAGGTTCCTCAATACATGAGCGAGTTGGTAACCTTCATCAACCGTGCCGACCCGCCGAAATACGACCTCATCAAGGTCGCACTGGCTCACCATCGTTTTGCGTGGATACATCCGTTTGGCAATGGCAACGGCCGAGTGGTGCGTTTGCTCACCTATACTCTGCTCATAAAGTACGGCTTCAACGTCAAGACGGGCGGGCGGGTACTCAACCCGACGGCGGTGTTCTGCAACGACCGCGACCGTTACTACTCCATGTTGGGACGAGCAGACAACGGCACTCCTGAAGGTCGCGAAACATGGTGCATCTACGTTCTTGACGGCATGCTCGATGAATTGCGCAAGGTAGACCAACTGACCGATATGCACTACCTCATCGAGCGAATTTTGACCCCGGCGCTGCACTACGCCCGCGAACGCGCCCTACTGACACAGTTGGAAGAGCGGGTGCTGTTGACCACGGCCCGCGCAGGAATCGCCAAGGCCAGCGATTTGAAGGACGCCATGCCCGGGATGACAGAAACCCAGCGTACCTATCAAATCCGCAAATTGGTTGAACACCGGATGCTCGCCCCCATACGAGAGGGGGCACGTCAGTACACCATAGGGTTTAGCAATAATTTTCTGATTCGGGGCGTGATTCGCGCCCTGTCGGCAGAGGGCTTCATCCCCGATGCGCTAAACAAACCGAAATAAAACCCGGTACGTTGTCTGCCCCCACGGCACAACCTTGCCATGCGCCAGCCGCCCCCACAGTCCAGCAAATCGCCGGCGGGTGGGCGGCGGGGCACGGCACGGCCTAGTGCAGCAGCACCGGTTGGCTCATCAGCGAGTCGTAGCTGCCGAGGAACTCGTCGATCTCCGCCATGGTCGGTTCGCCGGCGATCAACTCGTTGACGTCGCGCCGGAAGGTTTGCGCCAGCTCCCCGGCGATGAAGATTTCCCGCTTGCCGCCCTTGTCGACGATCTCGTAGCCGCCGAAGCGCAGGGCGTCCAACTCGCGGTCGACGCCGAACTCGACCACGCTGTATTGCTCGCTATTGTAGATGAGGTTCATAGTGCATCCTTTTCTCAAGGGACGGAGCATGCACTCCGCCGTTCGGAATCGATTTGGGGCTCGCTGGCCTCATTTTCAAGATCGAGAGCGCTATCCGGCCGGAGCCGGCGGATCTGTGGGCAGGCGGCGTGCTATCTGGCCGCGATGTCGGGTTGTAGAGCAAGCAACTCGCCGTAGGGGGCGTCGGACAGCCACTGGCGCAGCTGTTCGAGGTGGCTGGCGTCGGCCAGGCTGATGTAGAGCTGGGCGGGAGCGAGGCGCAGCACACGATTCAATGTTACGCGCAAAACCAAATTCCCGCTACAGC
Source organism: Rugamonas rubra (assembly GCF_900114705.1). Classification (GTDB taxonomy): domain Bacteria; phylum Pseudomonadota; class Gammaproteobacteria; order Burkholderiales; family Burkholderiaceae_D; genus Rugamonas; species Rugamonas rubra. Next base: position 46,134 of record NZ_FOTW01000023.1, on the reverse strand, counting down.
ACAGGCAACCGGGGGCGATGCGCACAATATGCGGGAAGGAAGACGGGGAAGATGAAGGGGATGGCGGCGCCGCAGGGGCGCGACCGAGCTCGGCCAGCGCGCCGTTGCCGTCGGCCAGGCCCTCGAGGATGACGGCGTCGGCCGCGCCGGGGCGCAGCAAGGCGGCGATGGCCGCCTCGCGCACGCCGGCGTTGCCGCCGTGGACCAGGGTGGTCGGCACGGCGCGCCGCGGCGCCGGCGCACCGGCGCCGCGGCCGACGGCCGCCACGCCCGCGTTCACGCGTTCTTTTTCGCCAGCTTGCCCGGCTCGACGCCGAGTTGCTTGAGCTTGCGGTACAGGTGGGTGCGCTCGAGGCCGGTCTTCTCGGCCACGCGGGTCATGCTGCCGCCCTCGCGTCCCAGGTGGTGCTCGAAATACATGCGCTCGAAGGCGTCGCGCGCCTCGCGCAACGGCAGGTCGAACGACAGGTTGAAACTGTGGCTGTCGCCGCCGGCCACCACCTGGGCGCCGCCGCGCGCGCCGGCCGCCACCAGGATCGGCTGGCCGAAGCCGTTGGCCTCCTCGGCCGGTGCCGGGGCCGCCGGACGCGGTGCCAGCGCCGGGGCGCGCACCGTCTCCTGCGCCCGCGTCAGGCCCTGCTGCACCGCCTTGAGCAGCTTCTGCAGCGCGATCGGCTTCTCGAGGAAGTTCAGCGCGCCGATGCGGGTGGCCTCGACGGCCGTGTCGATCGTCGCGTGGCCGGACATCATGATGACCGGCATGGTCAGCAGGCCGTCGCGTTGCCACTCCTTGAGCAGGGTGACGCCGTCGGTATCCGGCATCCAGATATCGAGCAGCACCAGGTCGGGCGCGCCGCCCGCTCGCGCCTCGCGCGCTTGTTGCGCGTTCTCGGCCAGTTGTATCGCGTGCCCCTCGTCGCTCAGAATTTCCGAGAGCAACTCGCGGATGCCCATTTCATCGTCCACTACCAGAATGTTTGCCATCTATCCCTGCCTTCCTCGCCGTCTTGTTGCGGCAATGAATTTATTGTCATTGAAACGTTAGGTAATTTGCGTCGCCGGTGCTAACTTTAACAGCAAAATCACCACTGACGCGCCACTTCTATCGACATGGTTCTGGATATCGATCCTGCCCCCATGTTCGTCGATAATCTTTTTCACCATCGCCAGGCCCAGGCCGGTGCCGCGCGCCTTCGAGGTGACATACGGTTCGAACGCCCGCGCCAGGATTTTCGGCGCGAAGCCGGGGCCGTTGTCGACGATGGCCAGGCGCACGGCGGTGCGCGTGGCACCGTCCGCGCCCTGATAATGAATGGCTTCGGTGACCACGTCAATGCGTGCTTGCGCGGCGCCCTCGGGCAGCTCGGCCATGGCGTCCTGGGCGTTCTGCAGCAGGTTGTGTATCACCTGGCGCAACTGGGTCTCGTCGCCCATCACCAGCGGCAGGCCGGGCGCCAGCTGCGGGTGGATGATGTCGTCGCCCTCGCCATTGCTGTAGAGGTGCAGGATCTCGTCGACCAGGCCGTTCAGGTCGAGCGTGCCGAGCACCGCCGGCGGCGTCTTGGCGTAGTCGCGGAAGTCGTCGACCATGCGCTTCATCGCCGCCACCTGGTTGACGATGGTCGCCGTGCCCTTGTTGAGCAGGGCGGCGTCGGCGCCGTCGAGCTTGTGCTCGAGCTTCATTTGCATGCGTTCGGCCGACAGCTGGATCGGCGTCAGCGGGTTCTTGATCTCGTGCGCCAGCCGGCGCGCCACCTCGCCCCAGGCGATCGAGCGCTGCGCCGAGATGACGTCGGAGATGTCGTCGAACACCACCAGGTAGCTGCTGCCGCTCTCGGCCGGCAGGCGCGAGCCGCGCGTCAGCAGGGTCAGTTCGTGCTCCTCGACGGCGCCGGGCCGGCGCGGCAGCTCGATCTGGCGCTGCCAGTGCTGCCTTGGCGCGGCGCGCCCGGCGGCCGACTGCGCGCTCTGCGCCGAGAAGGCGCCGACCACGGCGGCGCCGAAGTCCTGCAGGCCGGCGACCTGCTCGAGCTGCTGGCCGATCAGGGTCGGCCCGGCCAGTTGCAGGATGCGCTCGACCGAGTCGTTGCAGCTGACCACGTGGAACTCGCTGTCGAACACCATCACGCCGGCCGACATGTTCGCCAGCACCGACTCCAGGTGGGCCTTGGCGTTCTGCAGCGCGGCGCGGTTCTGCTCGACGGCGCTGCGCGCGTCCGACAGCTGGCGCGTCATGGTGTTGAAGGACTGCGTCAGGGTGCCCAGCTCGTCCGAGGTGGCGACGATGGGGCGCGGCGACAGGTCGCCCTCGGCCACCGCGCGGGTGCCCTCGGCCAACAGCAGCAGCGGCTGGGCCAGGTCGCTGGCGATCAGGAAGGCGCTGGCGATGGCGCCGAACACGGCCAGCAGCAGGGTCAGGGTCAGCGTCTCGATGTACATCTTGCGCAGGCCGACGCGGGCCACGAAGCGCTCCTTGTACTCGCTGTAGGCGCTGCGGATGGTCTCGCCGTTGCTGGCCAGCAGGGCCGGCGCCAGCTGGATCAGCTGCAGGTAGCGCGGCGCCAGGTGGGTGCCGTTGGGTTGCACGTGGTCGGGGATGGCCAGCAGCACGCGCAGGCGCAGGTTGTTGACCAGCTCGGGCGCGCCGGGCGGGTTGACCATGTCGCTGCGCAGCTCGTTGCCGCCCTCGGCGGCGCCGTAGGCCGCCTCGCTCTTGGCCGTCGCCAGCATGGCGCTGGTGGGCAGGTCGGCGCTCAGGTTGCCGCTCTGGCGCGCCCGGGCGCTGACGATCAGGCCGCCGTCGGCGTCGACGATCATGGCGTTCTGCATGCCGGCCTGCTGCTTGACCAGGCGCGCCAGGGTCGCCGGCTCGCTGCCGAAGGGTTGGTCGGCCAGCTGCTGGCCGGTCTTGCGCGCCGTCGCGTCGAGCTCGGCCAGGGCCGTGTCGAGGCCGGCGCGGCCCAGGTTCAGGCCGGACTCGAGGGCCTCCTCGATGTGCACGTTGAACCAGGAGTCGATCGAGTGGGAGACGAACTGCACCGAGACGAGGAAGATCACCAGGCCGGGCAACACGCCGATGGCGGCGAACAGCAGCACCAGCCGGGTCATCAGCTTGGAGCCGAACTTGCCGCTCTTGAAGCGCAGGTAGAGGCGGAACAGCGACACCGACACCAGCACCAGCAGCGCCACGGCGACCGCCGCGTTCAGCCCCAGCAGCCAGGAATAGTAGCGGTCGAACAGGCCGGAATTGTCGGACGCCGAGGCCAGCAGGAAGAGCAGGATACTAACGATGGCGCCGACCACGACGAACACATACCGCAAAGCCTTATTCACTCACTCCGCCTTATATTGGAAGGTCTTCTTGTCCGACGCCAGGCGCCATTCGCTGTTGTTGAAGGCGTTGACCTGGATCGGCTTGGGCAGATAGTTGCGGTCGATGCCCATGCGCACGGTGACGTTGTAGGTCTCGCCCACCTTCAGCGCGCCGCGCGGCGCCACCAGCCAGCGGCTCGGCCGGCGGATCAGGAACAGCGCGTCCTCGAGGGTGGAAAAGCTCTGCTGCACGCTGCCGATGATGGAGACGTGGTACTGCCGCGTCAGCACGTTGTACCAGATGCGCGAGGTCTGCCGCGCCACGATGGCCTTCTCGTCGAGCCAGTACCAGCGCGGCCGGGTGAACTCGATCTCGGTGGTGAAGTAGAGCTGCACGCCGAACTGGATGGCGTCCTCCAGCCCGTGGTTGAGCTCGAAGCCGTAGACCGCCCCCAGCCGGTAGCCCTCCTCGGCCGCCTCGACGTAGGCGCGCTTGATCTCGACGCCTTCGGCGGCGTGCGCCGCCCGCGGCAGCGCGCAGGCCAGCACCATCAGCAGCTGCCAGGCGAGGAGTCGGAAAAATCGTGTCACGTGTGGGCCGATGCTCGCAGGTTGCGTAGTGAAATGACGGGCAACACGCTTACGCATTTTTCTCGAACAGCGCGTAGAACAGCCCGTCGTGATCTTGTTCCGGCCCACCGGCGGGGAGCAGTTGGCCAGGCGCGTCGAGCCGGGTCGCCCCGTTGCGCAGCGCGAAGGCGGCGGCCTGCGCTTCCGATTCCTGTGGCCACAAGGAACATGTCACGAAGAGCAATTTACCATTGGGCCGCAGCATCTGCCAAAGGTTGTCGAGAATTTTGGCCGAAAGTGTTGCAAGTTGGAGCGCGTCGCCCTTGCGGCGCAGCCAGCGGATGTCCGGGTGGCGCCGCACGATGCCCGAGGCGGTGCAGGGCACGTCGGCCAGGATGCGGTCGAAGGGCTGGCCGTCCCACCAGTCGGCCGACTGCGCCTCGGCCGCCAGCAGGGTGGCGGCCAGGCCGAGCCGCTCGAGGTTCTCGCCGACCCGCTGCAGGCGCTTGGCGTCGGCGTCCAGCGCCGTCACGGCCGCGTCGGCCAGCTCGAGGATGTGGCAGGTCTTGCCGCCGGGCGCGGCGCAGGCGTCGAGCACGCGCATGCCGTCGGCCACGTCGAGCAGCGGCGCGGCCAGTTGGGCGCCGGCGTCCTGCACCGAGACCAGGCCGTCGGCGAAGCCGGGGATCAGCGCCACGCCGACCGGCTTGGCCAGGCGCACCGCCCACGGGCCGATGCGGTCGGCCTCGATGCCGGCCTCGGCCAGGCGGGCCAGGTAGGCCTCGACCGTGCCGCGGCGCGGGTTGACGCGCAGCGTCAGCGGCGGCGCGCCGTCGCCGGCGGCGAGGATCTGCTGCCACTGCTGCGGCCAGGCGGCGCGCGCCGCGTCGATCCACCACTGCGGGTAGTTCCACTTGGCCAGCGGCTGCTGCAGGGCCGTCTCGAGCAGCTCGCGCCGCTCGCGCAGGAAGCGGCGCAGCACGGCGTTGACCATGCCCTTGGCGCGCGCCGTGTCGGGGTGGGCGTCGGCCGCCGTCACGGTCTGGTCGACCACGGTGAACTCCTCGTAGGGCGCGTTGGCGTCCGGCGCGGTGATCAGCGCCAGCGCGCAGGCCAGCAGCGCGCCCACCAGCGGCTCGGGCGCCTTCGGCGCCAGCAGGCCGATCAGGGTCTCGCTTTGGCCCAGCTGGCGCATGCAGCGGTAGGCGATGTCCTGCATCGCGCCGCGCGCCTGCGGCAGCGCGTCGTGCTTGGCGAACACCGTGGCCAGCGCCTGCGGCAGCGCCGTGCCGGTGCGCACCTGGGCCACCGCCTGCGCCGCGCCGAGCAGGCTCAGCGCCAGCGAGTCGGCCTTCAGGCCGGTCTTGAAAGCGCTCTGCGGCGCCGGTTTGAGCGCCCGCGCGTGGCTGGCGCGCAGCTTGGGCGCGGCGGCCGGGGCGGCGGTTTTCAAGGAGAGCGTCGGGCGCTTGTTCATATTCTGGGGTTCCTGGGTTGTTGCCGCGCGCGGTCCAAAAACGGGCCGGCAGGCGCGAGCGCGCAGTATACAAGCAAATGGGTAGCAAATCCGCAGCAAACCCGCCAAAAAATACGGCAAGGCACGCAAAGTCGATTGTAGCCCCTGCCGGCGGGCGCGGCGCGATTGCTTGCATTAAGTCAACAAATCGTCCCGATTCGCCACAGTTTGCCCGATTCACGGCCGGCGCGCCCCGCCGCCGCACCGTTTTCCGCCGTTTGCCGCCGTTTGCCGCCGTTTGCCGCCGTTTGGCCCGTTGGCCGCCGTTTCGCCGGCGCCGCCCGGCCGCCGCCGCGCCGCGCCGACCGGGGCACGCCAAAGCGGTATCAAACCGTTATAATTACCGCTGTTTGGCCGGCGCCCCAGTGTGCCTGCCGTTTTCGCTTTCGGATGTTTTCATTTAGCGCGGCCCGGCCGCCAACCCGCTCATGCTCGCCCACCAAAAACAAGAAATCACCGCCCTGTTCCAGGCCGCCCTCGCCCCCGTCCTGGCCGGCACCAGTGTCACCGCCAACGTCGTGCTGGAGCGTCCGCGCGACCCCTCGCACGGCGACGTGGCCTGCAACATCGCCATGCAACTGGCCAAACAGCTGAAGATGAACCCGCGCGAACTGGCCACCCAGATCGTCGCCGCGCTGCTGGCCAACCCGGCCGGCCAGGGCCTGGTGGCCTCGGCCGACATCGCCGGCCCCGGCTTCATCAACCTGCGCGTGACCGACGCCGCCAAGCAGGCCGTGGTCAACAGCGTGCTCGAGCAGGGCGCCGCCTTCGGCCAGAGCGCCGCCGGCGCCGGCAAGCAGGTCATCATCGAATTCGTCTCGGCCAACCCGACCGGCCCGCTACACGTCGGCCACGGCCGCCAGGCCGCGCTGGGCGACGCCCTGTCGTCGCTGTTCGGCGCCCAGGGCTACCAGGTCACCCGCGAGTTCTACTACAACGACGCCGGCGTGCAGATCCAGACCCTGGCCAACTCGGTGCAGGCGCGCGCGCGCGGCTTCAAGCCGGGCGACGCCGAATGGCCGGAGTCGGCCTACAACGGCGACTACATCGCCGAGATCGCCACCGACTTCCTCGCCAAGAAGACCGTCTCGGCCAGCGACGGCCAGCCGGCCACCGCCTCGGGCGACGTCGACGACATCGACTCGATCCGCGCCTTCGCCGTCACCTACCTGCGCAACGAGCAGGACATGGACCTGCAGGCCTTCGGCGTCAAGTTCGACAACTACTACCTCGAATCGTCGCTGTACGCCGACGGCAAGGTCAACAGCGCCGTCGAGACCCTGGTCAAGGCCGGCAAGACCTACGAGCAGGAGGGCGCGCTGTGGCTGCGCACCACCGACTACGGCGACGACAAGGACCGCGTCATGCGCAAGAGCGACGGCAGCTACACCTACTTCGTGCCGGACGTCGCCTACCACATCGTCAAGTTCCAGCGCGGCTTCATCCAGGCCATCAACGTGCAGGGCTCCGACCACCACGGCACCATCGCCCGCGTGCGCGCCGGCCTGCAGGCGGTCGACCTGGGCGTGCCGCAGGGCTACCCCGACTACGTGCTGCACAAGATGGTCACCGTGATGAAGGACGGCGAGGAGGTCAAGATCTCCAAGCGGGCCGGCTCCTACGTCACCGTGCGCGACCTGATCGAATGGTCCGGCGGCGGCGACATCGCCAAGGGCCGCGACGCGGTGCGCTTCTTCCTCATCTCGCGCAAGGCCGACACCGAGTTCGTCTTCGACGTCGACGTCGCCCTGAAGACCTCGGACGAGAACCCGGTGTATTACGTGCAGTACGCCCACGCCCGCATCTGCCGCATGCTCGAACAGTGGGGCGGCGACGTCGCCAGCCTGGCCGGCGTCGACCTGGCGCCGCTGACGGCACCGTCCGAGGCGACGCTGCTGGCCACCCTGGCCGCCTACCCGGACATGCTGGCGCGCGCCCAGGCCGAACTGGGCCCGCACCAGGTCGCCTTCTACCTGCGCGAGCTGGCCGCCAACCTGCACAGCTTCTACTTCGCCGAGCGCGTGCTGGTCGACGACGAGGCGCTCAAGCTGGCCCGCCTGGCGCTGATGGTGGCGACCCGCCAAGTGCTGCGCAACGGCCTGGCGCTGATCGGCGTCTCCGCTCCGAACAAAATGTAATCGCGAAGGACATCACGCACAATGAATTTCCGCTTCCGCCACACCCCCGCCCGCCTTCCGTCGCGCCGCCAACAGGGCAACACCCTGGTCGGCATCATCATCGGCCTGGTCATCGGTCTGGTCATCGCCGTCATCGTCGCGCTGGCCATCACCAAGGGCGCCACGCCCTTCACCGACAAGAACGGCCGCAACGGCAAGTCGAGCGAGCCGACGGCGGGCCAGGTGGCCGATCCGAACAAGCCGATGTACGGCAACAAGGAAGCGGCGCGCGAAGCGGCCAAGGATTTTGTGCGCGAAGCCAAACCGGACACTAAGCCGGACACTAAGCCAGACACCAAGCCGGAGACCCGGGTCGAGGCCCAGCCCGAGCCCAAGCCGCCCGCCCGGGTGGAGGCCAAGCCGGAGCCGAAGGCGCCGGCCGCCGATCCGCTGCAGGCCGTGGTCGACCGCATCACCCCGCCGCCGAAGACAGCGGCGACCAAGCCGGCCGGCACAACGCCGCCGGCCGCCGCCGCCGACGAGAAGTACACCTACTATCTGCAGGCCGGCGCCTTCCGCGAAATCGGCGACGCCGAGAGCGCGCGCGCCAAGCTGGCCCTGCTCGGTTTCGAGGCCACCATCTCCGACCGCAGCACCGACACAGGCGTGCTGCACCGTGTGCGCATGGGCCCGTTCAACCAGGTCGAGTCGATGAACCGGGTACGCAGCAAACTGTCGGAAAACGGCGTCGACGTCGCCGTCGTGCGCAATCAAAAGTAAGCCCAGCCAACATACCGAGGGAGTAACGATGCGAATTCTGAAACGGGTAGTGGGCGCGCTGGCGCTGGGCACCTTGGCCCTGGTCGCCGGCTCCGCCTCGGCCTCGCCGGCGGCGCCGAAGGCCGGCGTCGAATACCAGCTGCTGTCCGCGCCGCAGCCGACCGAGTCGGGCAAGAAGATCGAGATCACCGAGTTCTTCGCCTATTACTGCCCGCATTGCCACTCCTTCGAGCCGGCGCTGGCGGCCTGGGTCAAAAAACAGGGCGACAACATCGTCTACAAGCGCGTCCACGTCGGCCGCGACGAGAGCGTGGCGCCGCAGCAGAAGCTGTTCTACACGCTCGACGCGATGGGCCTGTTGAGCGAGCAGATGCACAACAAGATCTTCGACGAGATGCACCTCGCCCACAACCGCCTGAACCGCGACGAGCAGGTCTTCGACTTCATCGTCAAGCAGGGCGTCGACAAGCAGAAGTTCGTCGACACCTACCGTTCCTTCGGCGTGGCCGGCCGCGTGCGCAAGGCCAGCGCCATGATGGCCGCCTACCAGATCGACTCGTGGCCGATGCTGGCCGTCGACGGCCGCTTCATCACCTCGCCCTCGATGGCCGACGACGAGAAAAAATCCGCCACCACCGAAGCCCAGCTGCACACCGAGGTGCTGCAGGTGATGGACGTGCTGCTGGCGAAAGCGAAAGCGGAAAAGAAATAAGCATGCCCGCGACCGGCGCCCACACAGCATGACGCCGCAGCGCGTCTTCATCACCGGCGCCTCCAGCGGCATCGGCGCCGCGCTGGCGGCGCGCTACGCCGCCGAGGGCGCCACCCTGGGCCTGCTGGCGCGCCGCCGCGACGCGCTCGACACGCTGGTCGCCGGCCTGCCCCACCCCGAACGCCACCGCGCCTACAGCGTCGACGTGCGCGACCACGCCGCCATCGCCGCCGCCGCGCGGGACTTCCTGGCCCACGCCGGCGGCATCGACGTGGTGGTGGCCAACGCCGGCGTCTCGGCCGGCACCCTGACCGAACACGCCGAGGACCTGGCGGTGTTCGACACCATCATCGCCACCAACCTGCTCGCCACCGCCGCCACCTTCGCCCCCTTCATCGCCACCATGCGGGCGCAGCGCACGCCGGCGCGCCTGGTCGGCATCGGCAGCGTGGCCGGCATACGCGGCCTGCCCGGCGCCGAGGCCTACAGCGCCTCCAAGGCCGCCGTCATCAGCTACTGCGAATCGCTGCGGCTGGAGATGCGCCCCTACGGCATCAAGGTGGTGACGCTGTGCCCCGGCTACATCGACACGCCGATGACCAAGGTGAACACCTATCCGATGCCCTTCCTGATGCCGGTCGAGCGCTTCGCCGCCGCCGCGCTGCGCAAGATCGCCGGCGGCAGCAGCTACGCCGTGATCCCCTGGCAAATGGGCGTGGTGGCCAAGCTGCTGCGCCTGCTGCCCAACACCCTGTACGACCTGGCCTTCGCCAGGGCGCCACACAAGACCCGCCAGCCGCTGCCATGAGCACCGCCGCCCACACCACCGACGCCAACGCCAACAACGCCGGCGCCGCCGCCCTGTCCGCCGCCGCCATCGCCGCCCACTGCGCCGGCAGCGCCAGCCATGTGGCGATCGAGGTGGTGGCCGAAACCGGCTCCACCAACGCCGACCTGCTGGCCCGCGTCGCCACCCTGCCCGGCCCGCTGCTGCGCGTCGCCGAGCGGCAGACCGCCGGACGCGGCCGCGCCGGCCGGCCCTGGTTGTCGGCGCCCGGCGCCAGCCTGACCTTCTCGCTGGCCTGGCGCTTCAAGGGCCCCATGCGCAACCTGGTCGGCCTGCCGCTGGCGGTGGGCGTGGCGCTGGCCGAAACCATAGTCGGCCTGGGTGTGCCGGTGCGCTTGAAATGGCCCAACGACCTGCTGCGCGACGGCGACAAGTTGGCCGGCATCCTGGTGGAGATGCAGAGCGCGCCGGACGGCGCCGTCTGGGCGGTGGTCGGCGCCGGCATCAACCTGCTGATGCCGGACCAGCTGGAACAAGACATCGGCCGCAGCGTCGCCGCCGCGCCGTGGCTGGCGCAGATGGAGCGCAACCTGCTGCTGGCCACCCTGCTCAGCCGCCTGGCCGCCGTGCTGGCCGAATTCGACGACACCGGCTTCGCCCCCTTCTGCGAGCGCTGGAACGCGCTGCACGCCTGGCACGGCCGCGAGGTCAGCATCGTCGACGCCGGCCGCGTGCTGCAACAGGGCCGCGCCGCCGGCGTCGACGCCATCGGCCGCCTGCTGCTCGACACCGCCGCCGGCCGCGTCGAGATCCTCTCCGGCGACGTCTCCTTGCGACTGGCGGACGCATGATCCTGCTGATCGACGCCGGCAATACCCGCATCAAATGGGCCCTGGTGGAGGTCGGCGCCGCGCTGGGCGCCTGGCGCGCCTTTGGTGCCGTGCCGCACGCCGAGCTGGGCCAACTGCCGGCCGCCTGGAACGCCGCGCTGGCCGGCCGCCACATCCACCGCGCGCTGCTGGCCAATGTCGCCGGCGCCGGCCTGCGCGCCCAGCTGCAATTGATCTTGCCGTCCACCCTGCCGGCGCCGGCGGTGCTCTGGTTCGCCTCGGTGGCCGAGCTGGCCGGCGTGCGCAACGGCTACCGCAATCCGGCCCAGCTGGGCTGCGACCGCTTCGCCGCCGCCATCGCCGCGCGCGCGCTGGCGCCGGGACGCGCCGTCATCGTCGCCAATTGCGGCACCGCCACCACCATCGACGCCGTCAGCGCCGACGGCGTCTTCCTCGGCGGGATGATCCTGCCCGGCCTGGCGCTGATGGCCAGCTCACTGGCGCGCAACACGGCGCAGTTGCCACAGATCGCGCCAGACGCCAAGCTGCCCGCCGGATTCGCCGACAACACCGACGACGCCATCCTCAGCGGCTGCCTGGCGGCCCAGGGCGGCGCCATCGAACACGCCGTCGCGCTGCACCAGGCCAGCGACTGCATCGTCTCCGGCGGCGCCGCGCCCTTCATCGCGCCGACCTTGAAGGTGGCCCACCGCGTCGTCGACAACGTCGTGCTCATCGGTTTGCATGCTGCCGCCGGCAGCGCCTGATTGGGATCGCCCGTGCTGAAATTTATCTTCTGGTCGCTGCTCGCCGCAAACGCCGCCCTGTTCGCCTACGGCCAGGGCTACCTCGGCCATTTCAGCGGCAACGAGCGCGAACCGGCGCGGCTGCGCAACCAACTCAACGGTGGCAGGCTGACGCTGGTCTCGGCCGAGCGGGCCAACGGCGCGGCCGGTGCGGCCGATACTGCCGGCGGCCCTGCGGCGGCGGCCAAGCCGGCGCCACCGCAGCTGCTGGCCTGCCTCGAGATCGGCAATTTCGTCCTGGCCGACGCGCGCCGCTTCGAGGCCCAGCTGGCGCCGCTGGGCCTGGGCGACCGCCAGGCCCGCCACAACCTGCCCGGCACCGAGGTGTCGAGCTACATCGTGTTCGTCCCGCCGCAGGGCAGCAAGGAAGCCGCCGACAAGAAGGCGGCCGAGCTCAAACAGCTGGGCGTGACCAACTACTTCGTCATGTCCGACAACTCGGCCATGCGTTGGGCGATTTCGCTGGGGGTGTTCAAGACCGAGCCGGCGGCGCAGAACCTGCTGGCGGCCCTGCAGAAACAGGGCGTGCGCAGCGCCAAGCTGGCGCCGCGCATGAGCGGCAGCAAGCTGCTGGCCTACCAGTTCCGCGACGTCGACGCCACCCTCAAGGGCAAGCTGGAACAGCTGCGCGCCGGCCACCCCGGCACCGAAGCGCGCGCCTGCAAGTAGCGATGGCCGCGCGCCTGCGCCGAATCAGCGCTGGATGATGATCGGTTTCAGGCTCAAGGCGGCGGGCAGCCCTTGCGCCGCCTCGCTCGCTTCCTGGCGGCTGGCGAACGGCCCGCTGAACAGCCGGTGCACCGAGCCACCCTGCACCACCTCCAAGGCCCTCAAGCCGGCCTGCAGCAGGCGGCTGCGCGCCGACTCGGCGTTCTCCGCCCGCGCATACGCCCCCAGTTGCAGATAGAAGCCGGCGGTGACCGGCGCCGCGCCGCCGCTGACGGCGGCCAAGGCGGCCGTCGGCGGCGACACCGCCGCCGGCACCAGCACCAATTGCTGCTGCGATGGCTGCGGCTGCGACGGCTGCGACGGCGTCGGCTTGCTGCCGCGCCCGGCGATCATGCGCTCGATCTCGTTGGGCAGGATGCGTTCGATCTGCAGCTCGTGGCTGCCCTTGCCCAGCAGGCCCAGTTTCAGCGCCGCCGTGTAGGACACGTCGATCGCCCGGTTCGCGTGGAAGGGACCACGGTCGTTGATGCGCACCACCACCTGGTTGCCGCTGACCAGGTTGGTCAGCCGCGCATACGAGGGAATCGGCAGCGTCGGATGGGCCGCCGTCATCTTGTACATGTCGTACAGCTCGCCCGACGAGGTGCGCTGGCCGTGGAACTTCTTGCCGTACCAGCTGCCGATGCCGCGCTGCGTGTAGGGCTGGTTGTCGGTCATCGGCGTGTAGGTCTTGCCGAACACCACGTAGGGCCGGTTCGAACGCGGCAGCGGCGGATCGTTGCGCACCTCGGCGTCCGGCACGGCGGCCAGGTTGGGCGGCGGGTTCTCGCCCGGGCCGTCGTCCTGGTAGTAGCCGCCCCGGCCGGAACCGGCCGCCGGCAGTGCCGGCGTGCCCGCTTCGGGCCGGCTCGCCTTGCCCGCCGTGGCCGGCGCCGGCGCCGGCGTGTGGGCGGCCGGCGCGGTCGAGCTCAGCGGCACGCTGGAACAGCCGGCCAGCGCCAGCAACAGGGTCAGCAGGGCCGGCAGGGCCGGCGTCAGGCGCGCCGGGGTCTCCTTGCGCGGCGTCGTCATTGGAATCATGGCGTTCCTCATCAGGTTTGTACCAGCTTGCGGTGGCGTTGAATGCTCATCAAAATACCGGCGCCCAGCCCCAGGGTCAGCAGCGCGGTGCCGCCGTAGCTCATGAAGGGAAGCGGCACGCCGACCACCGGCAGGATGCCGCTGACCATGCCCATGTTGACGAAGGCGTAGGTGAAGTAAATCATGGTGATGGCGCCGGCCAGCAGGCGCGTGAAAAAGTTCGGCGCGTTGCCGGCGATCATCAGGCCGCGCCCGATCAGCAGCAGGTACAGCAGCATCAGCACCAGGTTGCCGGCCAGGCCGAACTCCTCGGAGAAGACGGCGAAAATGAAGTCGGTGGTGCGCTCGGGGATGAACTCCAGGTGGGCCTGGGTGCCGTGCGTCCAGCCCTTGCCGGTGATGCCGCCCGAGCCGACCGCGATGGTCGACTGGATGATGTGGAAGCCCTTGCCCAGCGGGTCCGAGGTGGGGTCGATCAGCGTCATCACGCGCTCGCGCTGGTAGTCGTGCAGCACCGACCAGACCACCGGCAGGCTGGCGCCGACCGCCACCGCCAGCCCGGCCAGCGCCTTCCACGACAGGCCGGCCAGGAAGATCACGCTGAAGCCGGCGGCCACCACCAGCAGGGCGGTGCCCAGGTCGGGCTGCTTGGCGATCAGGCCGACCGGTATGGCCAGCAGCACGGCGGCGATGGCGTAGGAGTGCCAGCGCAGCTGCCCGGCGCGCTGTTGGAAGAACCAGGCCAGCATCAGCGGCATGGCGATCTTCATGAACTCGGACGGCTGGATGTCGATGCCGACGTGCAGCCAGCGCCGCGCGCCCAGCTTGATGGTGCCGAACAGCGCCACCGCCACCAGCAGCAGCACCGCCACGATGTACACCGGCACGGCGATGCGCATCATCGTTTGCGGGCTGATGTTGGCCACCATCCACATCACCAGGAAGGACATGACGATGTTGCGCAGCTGGTCCTCGACCTTGCCGGGGATGCCGATGCCGGCCGAGTACAGCGTCACCAGGCCGGTCGACAGCAGCAGGATGATGATCAGCGCCAGCGGGCCGTCGAACACGGTGAAATAGGGTCGCAGGCGACGCCACAGCGAACGCCTTTCGTTGATACGCATAGGGTTGTCCTTATTGTTTCTTGCGCTCGGGCGCCACCGGCGCGGCCGGCGTCGTCGGCGCCGGGGCGGCCGGCGCGCGCGGCAGCGGCGCCGGGGTCGCCGCCGGCGCCGGCGCGGTTGCGGGAGTCTTGGCCGGCGCCGGGGCGGGATTCTTCGGCGCCGCGGCGGCCGGGTTCTTGCCCGCCGCGGGCGCCGGGCCGGTCGGCGAGATGAGCGCCGGGGCCGGGGCCGGCACCTTGGCCGGGGCAGCCGCCACCGCTGCCGCCGGGGCCGGGGCCGGCGCCGCCGCGCCTGCCGCCGGCCGCTTGGCCAGCTCGATCGCCGCCGCCACCTCCTCGGAGCTCGGCTCCTCCACCGGCGCCAGCGTCTCGGCGTCCTCCTTCGGCACCTTGGTGGTCTCCTTTTCCGTCGGGCGTTTGCCCAGCAGGTAGTAGTCGAGCGCCTTGCGGGCGATCGGCGCGGCGATGGCGGCGCCGAAGCCGGCGTTCTCCACCACCATGGCGATGACGATGCGCGGCTTGTCGGCCGGCGCGAAGGCGGTGAACAGCGAGTTGTCGCGCAGGCGCTCGGCCAGTTTGGCGGCGTTGTACTTCTCGTTCTTTTTCATCGCGATCACCTGCGCCGTGCCGGTCTTGCCGCCCACCGTGTAGCCGGCGTTGGCGAAGACGCGGTAGGCGGTGCCGCCCGGCTCGCTGGTCACGCCGACCATGGCGTTTTTGATGAAGTCGATGTTCTCCTGCTTGAGCGGGATGCGGTAGCTCTCCTTGGCCACCGTCAGCTGGCGCGCCCGCGTGGCGCCGTCCTCGACGATTTTGACCAGGTGCGGCTTCATCACCACGCCGTTGTTGGCCAGGTTGGCCACGGCGTGGGCGATCTGCAGCGGCGTGTAGTTGTTGTAGCCGGAGCCGTTGCTGACCGAGATGGTGTCGCCGCCGACCCACTTCTGCGCCGAGGCGCCCTTGAAGCGGGCCCGCTTCCATGCCTGCGACGGCAGCACGCCGATCTTCTCGTTCTCCAGGTCGATGCCGGTCGGCTGGCCGAAGCCGAACGGCTTCATGAAGTCGTGGATCTGGTCGATGCCCATGTCGTGGCCGAGCACATAGTAGTAGGTGTTGCAGGACACCACGATGGACTTGCGCATGTCGACCGTGCCGTGGCCGCCGCGCAGGTCGTCGTTGAAGCGGTGCCCGCCCAGCATGTAGAAGCCGGGGTCGAAGATCGCCTGGCTGGTGGTGCGCTTGCCGGTCTCCAGCGCGGCCAGCGCCATGAAGGGCTTGAAGGTCGAGCCGGGCGCGTAGGTGCCCGACAGCGGCCGGTTGACCATCGGCCGGTCCAGCGAGTTGTTCAGCTCCGACCAGCTCTGCTGGTCGATGCCGTCGACGAACAGGTTGGGGTCGTAGCCGGGCCGCGAGACGAAGGCCAGCACGTCGCCGGTCGACGGCTCGATCGCCACCAGCGCGCCGCGCCATTCGCCGAAGGCCTCCTCGATCACCTTCTGCAGCTCGATGTCGACCGACAGGATCAGGTTGTTGCCCGGCACCGCCGGGGTGCGCGACAGCGTGCGGATGGCCCGCCCGCCGGCCGACACCTCGACCTCCTCGTAGCCGGTGGTGCCGTGCAGCTGGCGCTCGTAGCTTTTCTCCAGGCCCTCCTTGCCGATATGGTCGGTGCCGTTGTAGTTGGCGGCGTCCTCGCGCGCCTCGATGGCCTTGGCCTCGCCCTGGTTGATGCGGCCGATGAAGCCGATCACGTGCGAGGCGGTCTCGCCCAGCGGATACTGGCGGAACAGGCGCGCCTGGATCTCCACGCCGGGGAAGCGGAAGCGCTGCGCGGTGAAGCGCGCCACCTCCTCGTCGCTCAGGCGGGTGCGCAGCGGCACGCTCTCGAAGTTCTTCGACTCCTCGAGCAGCTTCTTGAAGCGCTTGCGGTCCTTGATGTCGACCTCGACCAGCTTGGCCAGCTCGTCGATGGTCTCGTCGAGCGGCACGCGCAGCTTGGACGGCGTCACCTCCAGCGTGTAGGCCGAGTAGTTGCGCGCCAGCACCACGCCGTTGCGGTCGAGGATCAGGCCGCGGTTGGGCACGATCGGCACCACGGCGATGCGGTTGTCCTCGGCCTGGGCGGCGTAGTCGCTGTGCTTGATCACCTGCAGCCAGACGAAGCGCGCCAGCAGCAGCGCGAAGCAGACGAACACCAGAGCGCCCAGCGCCGTCAGGCGCAGGCGGAACAAGTGCAGCTCGCGTTCCGTATTCTTAATTTCAGTCATGCGGGGGACTCAACACCTCAAAGTGACACAGTGGGACGGCGGCGCGGCGCCGCCGCCGCAACCAGCCGCTTCAAATCGGCCGCGTGTGGTCGCGGTCGACCGCGCGCCGCTGCGGTGCCAGCAGCAGCCAGGTGGCGATCGGCCACAAGGCCACCGCCACCACGCTTTCGATGAAATAGAACCAGCCGGGGAATTTGCCGGAGGCGAAGAAGCGCACCAGCATCTGCACCGACTGCGCCAGCAACAGCAGCGGGAACACGTGCATGGCCTGGGTCAGCAGCGGGAACCACAGCACGCGGCGATGCAGCATGATGGCGAAGTAGGACAGCAGCGTGTAGGCCAGCGCGTTCTCGCCCAGCAGGGTCGAGTCGTGCACGTCCATCAGCAGGCCGAGGAAGAAGGCGGTGCCGATGCCGACCTTGCGCGGCTGGTGCACGCCCCAGAACACCAGCACCAGCGCGACGAAGTCGGGCGCGCCGATGAAGCCGCCCCAGGGCAGCAGGTTGAGCAGGAAGGCGCAGAACAGGCTGAAGGCGATGAACAGCGGGCTGACCGGCAGCAGAATATAGTGCGGGCGGTTCATCGCGCCTCCTCTTTCGGTTTGGTGCTGGCCGGCGCGGCGGTGGCCGCCGCCGGCTTGACGGCGCTTGTGGTGGCGATGGCGGCCGGCGCGGCGCCGCTGGCCGCTGCCGGCTTGGCGCCGCTGGTGGCCGGCGTTGGCGCCGGCGCCGCCGGCTTGGCGCCGCTGGCGGCCGGCGTGATCACGGTGGCGGCGGTGGCCGCCGCCGGCGCGCCGGCCGCTGCGGCAGGTGCGGCGGCGCCCTCCTTCGGCGCCTCCTTGATCGGGCCCATCTTGCCGGCGTGTTTTTTCAGCGTGCGCACTTCCTCCTCCGGCGGCCGGGCCGGCAGGTCCGGCGTCGACATCAGGATCAGCAGCTGGGTGTTGTTGGCGATGCCGGCCAGCGGCTGGCAGACCACGCCGCCGAACGAGCCGCCGGCGCTGTTCTCCACCTGGCTGACGCGGGCCACCGCCAGGCCGGCCGGGTAGACCCCGTCCAAGCCCGAGGTGACGACGATGTCGCCGACCTGGATGTCGGCGTTGGGCGCGGTGAAGCGCAGCTCCAGCGTGCCGGCCTTGCCGCGGCCGTAGGCCACGCTGCGCAGGCCGTTGCGCAGCAGCTGCACCGGAATGGCCTGCTCCTTGTCGGTCAGCAGCGTGACCTCGGAGGTGAACGGGAACACCCGCGTCACCTGGCCGACCACGCCCTGGTTGTCGATCACCGGCAGGCCCAGCGCGACGCCCTGCTGGGTGCCGCGGTCGAGCACGATCTTGCGGCTGTTGACGTCGCGCGCGTCGTACAGCACCTCGGCCAGCATCGACTTGACCGGCAGGCGCTCGTGCGCGTCCATCAGCTTGCGCAGATGGTTGTTTTCAACGGAATTGAGTTGCGCCTGCTGCAGCGCCTGCGAGGTGGCGATCTGCTGGCGCTTGAGTTCGCGCACCTGCTTCTCCAGCGCCGCCAGGCTGGAAAAATAATCGCCCATGCCGTAGATGGCGTCGCGCGGCAGCAGCGCGACCATTTGCAGCGGGTACAGCGCGGTGCCGACGGTGGTGCGCAGCGTGGCCAGCGAATGCATGCGCGAATCGATCAGCAGCAGCGCGATCGATATGCAGGCGAACACCGTCATCTTGCCCCGGGCCGAGGCGCCTTGTTTGAAAAGTGGCGGAGGACTGTATTCCATGACTTCCAATAATCCGGCGCTCGCGCGCCAACGAACCGGCTATCCTATCACCGCATCCAAAATTGCAGCGGGGCCGCTGTTTGGCGGCCCCGCGTGGTGATCATTCGTAGGAGAAGATCGAGCCGAGTTGGTCCATCCGTTCCAGCGCCATGCCCGAGCCGCGCACCACGCAGGTCAGCGGGTCCTCCGCCACCAGCACCGGCAGGCCGGTTTCCTCCATCAGCAGACGGTCCAGGTCGCGCAGCAGCGCGCCGCCGCCGGTCAGCATCATGCCCTTTTCGGCGATGTCGGCGCCCAGTTCCGGCGGGGTCTGCTCCAGCGCGTTCTTGACGGCCGAGACGATGTTGTTGAGCGGGTCGGTCAGCGCCTCGAGGATCTCGTTGGACGAGATGGTGAAGGAGCGCGGGATGCCTTCGGACAGGTTGCGGCCCTTGACTTCCATTTCCTTCACTTCGGAGCCGGGGAAGGCCGAACCGATGGCCTTCTTGATCGCCTCGGCGGTCTGCTCGCCGATCAGCATGCCGTAGTTGCGGCGGATGTAGTTGACGATGGCCTCGTCGAACTTGTCGCCGCCGACGCGCACCGAACCCTTGTAGACCATGCCGCCCAGCGAGATGATGCCCACCTCGGTGGTGCCGCCGCCGATGTCGACCACCATCGAACCGGTCGCTTCCGACACCGGCAGGCCGGCGCCTATTGCGGCCGCCATCGGCTCCTCGATCAGGTAGACCTGCGAGGCGCCGGCGCCGAGCGCCGATTCGCGGATCGCGCGGCGCTCCACCTGGGTCGAGCCGCACGGCACGCAGATGATGATGCGCGGCGACGGACGGAAGAACTTGGAGTCGTGCACCATGCGGATGAACTGCTTGAGCATTTGTTCGGTGACGGTGAAGTCGGCGATCACGCCGTCCTTCATCGGGCGGATCGCCTCGATGTTGCCGGGCACCTTGCCCAGCATCTGCTTGGCTTCCTTGCCGACCGCCTGGATCGTCTTCTTGCCGTTCGGGCCGCCTTCCTGGCGGATCGCGACGACCGACGGCTCGTCCAGGACGATGCCCTGGCCGCGTACGTAAATCAGGGTGTTGGCCGTGCCCAAGTCAATGGCCAGATCGGTGGAGATATATCGACGTAAAAAACCAAACATGAGTATCCTGTGGCGCCTCGAATGTGCGCGTAAGCCGTTATAGGGAGTAGCCGAGCGGGCGCCGGCGGCGCGATCGCTGTCTGTTCGGACGCGGCGGCAGCGACAATTCAGCGCCGGCAACGCATCAACCCGCCATTCTACCTTATAATTTGAATGCGATTTGCCGAAAATCCAAGCGAAAGTGCGGCCCGCCAAAGCGCGATTTGCCCGGCGTTCCGGCGCTTTTGCCGACGAATAGCTTTACTTTAAGACTTTTATCAATATAACAATTAATCATTGCGCGGTCCGTCCGCGCCATTCGCCATGTCCCTGACCCTATCCGACGTAAAACGCATCGCCCACCTGGCCCAACTTGAGATGAGCGAGGAGCAGGCCGCCACCGCGCTGGGCCAACTGAACGGCATCTTCGCGCTGGCCGAACAGATGCAGGCGGTCGATACCGACGGCGTCGCGCCGCTCAGCCATCCGCTGGCGGCCCACATGAACAACATCGCCCTGCGCCTGCGCGAGGACGTCGCCACCGAGGGCAACCGCCGCGCCGACTACCAGGCCGTCGCGCCGAAGACCCAGGACGGCCTGTACCTGGTGCCCAAGGTGATCGAGTGATCGCCTAAGCGCGCCTGCGCGCCCGCACGCCCGCCCCGGACCCGCGCCCGCGCGCCGGCCCGGCCCGCGCCGAGCACCGACGATCCCCGCCACCGACCGAATTGAATAGATCCGCCATGCACACTAAAACCATCAAAGAGCTGTCGACTCTGCTGCAAAGCAAAGCCATCTCCGCCACCGAACTGGCCGGCCACTTCCTCGACCGCATCGAGGCGAGCCAGCTGAACGCCTACCTGCACGTCGACCGCGCGCTGACCCTGGCCCAGGCCGCCGCCGCCGACGCCCGCCTCGCCGCCGGCAACGCCACGCCGCTGACCGGCGTGCCGATCGCCCACAAGGACATCTTCGTCACGCGCGACTGGCGCTCGACGGCCGGCTCGAAGATGCTGGCCGACTACGTCAGCCCCTTCGACGCCACCGTGGTGGAGAAGTTCAAGGCCGCCGGCATGGTCACCCTGGGCAAGCTCAACTGCGACGAGTTCGCCATGGGCTCGGCCAACGAGAACTCGGCCTTCGGCGCCGTCAAGAACCCCTGGGACACCCGCGCCGTGCCGGGCGGCTCCTCGGGCGGCTCGGCCGCCGCCGTCGCCGCGCGCCTGGCGCCGGGCGCCACCGCCACCGACACCGGCGGCTCGATCCGCCAGCCGGCCGCCTTCTGCGGCGTGACCGGCATCAAGCCGACCTACGGCCGCGTTTCGCGCTTCGGCATGATCGCCTTCGCCTCCTCGCTCGACCAGGGCGGCCCGATCGCCCAGACCGCCGAGGACTGCGCCCTGCTGCTCAACGCCATGGCCGGCTTCGACGAGCGCGACTCGACCAGCCTGACGCCTGAACAAGGCGGCGTCGACGAGGACTTCACGCGCGAGCTGAACGCCCCCTTGACCGGCCTGCGCATCGGCGTGCCCAAGGAATACTTCGGCGAAGGCCTGGCGGCCGACGTCGAACAGGCCGTGCGCGCCGCGCTGGCGCAGTATGTGAAGCTGGGCGCCAGCCTGGTCGACATCTCGCTGCCCAACACCGCGCTGGCTATCCCGGCCTACTACATGATCGCCCCGGCCGAGGCCTCGTCCAACCTGTCGCGCTTCGACGGCGTGCGCTACGGCCACCGCGCCGCCGAGTACAAGGACCTGCAGGACATGTACAAGAAGACCCGCGCCGAAGGCTTCGGCGCCGAGGTCAAGCGCCGCATCATGGTCGGCACCTACGTGCTGTGCCACGGCTACTACGACGCCTACTACCTGAAGGCGCAAAAGATCCGCCGCCTGATCGCGCAGGACTTCGAGGCGGTGCTGAACGGCCCCAACGCGGTCTGCGACGTCATCATGGGACCGGTCGCGCCGACCGTCGCCTGGGACCTGGGCGACAAGTCCGACGACCCGGTGGCCGCCTACCTGGCCGACATCTTCACCCTGTCGACCAGCCTGGCCGGCCTGCCCGGCATGTCCATCCCCTGCGGCTTCGGCCAGGGCGAGAAGAACAGCCAGCGCCCGGTCGGCCTGCAGATCATCGGCAAGCACTTCGGCGAAGCCAAGCTGCTCAACGTCGCCCACCAGTTCCAACTGGCCACCGACTGGCACCTGCGCGCGCCGGCCGGCATCTAAGACAGCGGCACCACCGAAACGAATTCGGCCCGCGGGCCAACAAGTAAAGCGAGAACACTATGCAATGGGAAGTCGTCATCGGTCTTGAGAACCACGTGCAACTCACGACCGAATCAAAAATCTTCAGCGGTTCGCCGATCAAATTCGGCGCCGAGCCGAACACCCAGGCCAGCCCGGTCGATCTGGCGCTGCCGGGCGTGCTGCCGGTGATGAACAAGGCCGCCGTCGAACGCGCCATCCGCTTCGGCCTGGCGGTCGGCGCCACCATCGCGCCGCAGTCCATCTTCGCGCGCAAGAACTACTTCTACCCCGACCTGCCCAAGGGCTACCAGATCAGCCAGTTCGCCGACCCGGTGGTGCAAGGCGGCTCGCTCACCTTCGGCTACGAGAAGGACGGCGAGTTCGTCACCAAGACCGTCAACCTGACCCGCGCCCACCTGGAAGAGGACGCCGGCAAGTCGCTGCACGAGGACTACCACGGCATGAGCGGCATCGACCTGAACCGCGCCGGCACGCCGCTGCTGGAGATCGTCTCCGAGCCGGAGATCCGCAGCGCCGCCGAGGCGGTGGCCTACGCCAAGGCGCTGCACTCGCTGGTGATGTGGCTGGGCGTGTGCGACGGCAACATGCAGGAGGGCTCGTTCCGCTGCGACGTCAACGTCTCGGTGCGCCGGGTCGGCGACACCGAGCTGGGCACCCGCTGCGAGATCAAGAACCTGAACTCCTTCCGCTTCATCGAGGAGGCCGTGCACGTCGAGGTGCGCCGCCAGATCGAGCTGATCGAGGACGGCGGCAAGGTGGTGCAGGCGACCCGCCTGTACGACCCGGACCGCAAGGAAACGCGCGAAATGCGCAGCAAGGAAGACGCCCAGGACTACCGCTACTTCCCCGACCCGGACCTGCCGCCGCTGATGATCTCGCCGGAATGGATCGCCCGCGTCAAGGACGCCATGCCGGAACTGCCGGACGCCATGCGCGCCCGCTTCGGCGCCGACTACGCGCTGTCCGACTACGACGCGCTGGTGCTGACCCAGTCGCTCGAGATGGCGCGCTACTTCGAGGCGGTGGTGGCCAAGGCCGGCAAGGACCACGCCAAGGCGGCCGCCAACTGGCTGATGGGCGACGTCGCCTCGACCCTGAACCGCGAGGGCGTCGAGATCGCCGCCGCGCCGGTGTCGGCCGCGCAGCTGGCGCTGATGCTGCAACGCATCGCCGACGGCACCATCTCCAACAAGATCGCCAAGGAGGTGTTCGCCGCGATGTGGGAGGCCAAGTCGGCCGACGAGCAGCTGGTCGACGCCATCATCGAGGCCAAGGGCCTCAAGCAGATCTCCGACAGCGGCGCGCTCGAAGCCATCGTCAACGAGGTGCTGGCGGCCAACGCCAAGTCGGTCGAGCAGTACCGCGCCGGCAAGGAGGCTGCCATCAACGCGCTGATCGGCCAGGCCATGAAGGCCTCGAAAGGCAAGGCCAACCCGGCCCAGCTGACCGAGCTGCTGAAGCAAAAACTGGCGGGCTGAGTGTGAAGCGAGCTAGCCGGGAATAATGAAAAAAGGACGCAGCGTGCGTCCTTTTTCATTGCCAACAACAACGGCCGCGCCAGCGTCAGCCCCGATACGCGATCCCGCGCAAATACTGCTCGGCAGCGCCCCCCAACAGGATGCGGCGCGTCGTGAAATAGCTCGGCCACCTGCTGCCGAACCAGCGGGCCGCCAGCTTGGTCTTGAAGTGGATGTCGTTGCGCCGCCTGGCCTCGGTAACCGCCCGGTTATACTCGTTCAACACGAGCTTGCGCTCGGTGCGCAACCTGTCGCAATTGAGGTTCAGCGCCGTTTCTATCGTGACTGTCAAACGCTCCCTGGTCGTTCCCAGGGCGAGCGCGGCCGCCGCATCGACCTGCAAACAAAGGTCGTCGTTCGGAAACAGGCGCCCATCCGCCTTGTCGAAATCGAACAGGCATGGAAAAGCAGCTAGCTGCAGCGGATTGATCAACGCGGCCAGCATCGCCGCCAACTGGGGTGTCCTGGCCGCCTTCGACAGCCAGTGGTTCTTGTGGGAGTCGCAACTCAGATTGCGCGGCAGGGGGTGCAACGATTTGTCATCGTGCTCGCCACCGGTGCATACGGCGACGATGTTCGTCCACATCAAACCCCAGTTGAGCGCGGCGTTGGACTTGTCCGATTTCGGGTGGATGTGTTCGACCTTCTGCTGGTCAACCGACAAGCCGGCGATCAGCCTCTCGCAGTACGCACACAGTCCGCCTTGATCCGCGATCAGCCGCTTCTTGATTTCACGGTAGTCGTGTCCCGGCTGATTCGGCGCAGCTGAATAGTTGCGGAAATCATTGTCCCAGTCTTCAGCCGGAAAGGCGGTGGCGAAGCGCGTCAACTCGTTCGGCGGGGCCGACTTAAGCAGGGTCTTCATGCGTCGCCCCGGCCTCCAGCGAGCGCTCCCACTTCCGGTTCTCGATATGCAGGTCGGCCTCCGTCAGCGCCGGCTCTTCGCCGCGATAACGCTCATCCAACTTCACCCGCAGCGCCTGGGCCGGCGCGCTGTCCCACTGGTCGGCGTAGACCAGCGCCAAATAGCGCTCCAACTCATGAGTCGCCTCGATATGCGGGCGCGGCGCCACGTCGAAAACGCGCTTGAGCACACGCGACGATTCCGCCCCCTCGGTGCCCGGCGGTGCGCTGAACACGGCGAAGTCCGACAGTACCCGCACGCTTTCGGAGGGCACAGACGAAATGACCTGCGGGCTGTGCGTGGTGACAATGAACTGTATCAAGGGGAACGCCGTCGTCAGACTGTGCAATACCGATTGCTGCCATTCGGGATGCAGGTGCATGTCCACCTCGTCAATCAGCACGACGCCGGAAGTCCGCTTCGACGCGGCAGCACCGAAATGGGGATTGAGCTTGGTGGCGCGGAAGGCGATATCGGCCACCATGCCTATCATGTTTCGTATGCCGTCGCTCAACAGCTCCACCGGCAGCTCACCATGCTTGTCGTGGTGGGCGACAAGTTGCTCCTGCGCCAGGGAATAGGCGATGTCCTTCCAACCGGCCGGGGCAAGACAGGCATCGACCGCCGAGGCGACGGAACGAATATAGTCATCGAACTCGTTGGCCTGATAGGCTTGCCCGTTCCTGCTGGCGTCGACCTGCGCTTTCAGCGAGTTGGTGCTCCAGTAGCGGAACCAGGCGACCAGCGCCTTGTAGCTAGAGGCAGGGTCCAGACAATTCGAGTAGCCGACGGTGCGCGTGGTCCGATGCAGTTTGCCGCCGTCCGTCAAATTCTTGCGCTGCCAGAGCCGCCCTGTGCCATAGTAGGCAAGCAGCGGCAAGGCCGTCTCGGTATCCGGCGTGCGCACCCTAACCTGCAAGGCCTTGCCCAAATCGGTCAGCCGCTTGGCGTCCTTGCTGGTGGTCTTGGCCTTGGCAGGACCGGCGAGGCTGCGCCGCCAAGGTCGCAATGTGGCGTCGCCAATGCGGCCGGTGGCCTCCAGCCACGCGCCGCCGGCGGCGTACTCCATCTCATTGCTGCTGGTCGCCCGCACGCGGGACAGGCGGATATCGCTGGGCAGGAAGCGCTTGTCCACCCCCTCGTCGAATGCCCCCACATACGGTCCGAACGCGACGGCAATGGCGTCCAGAATGGAGGTTTTACCGGCCCCGTTCGAAGCAATGAGTACCGTCAACTTGTCATGGAATTCGATCTCGACATCCTCGAAGCAGCGATAGTCGCGTAGCCGCAAGGTCTGAATACTCAATTCTGGCATGGGATAGGCTCTGTGTGGTCGTTCGCTGTTGTCACCGGGTGCTATGCAACACCCCTTCGCTGGCTACGCGATGACATATTCTCTCATAGAGCGACTCCCCTCGGTGGCAACATGGACGGCCGCGCCGGCGCCCGCCGGTTGCGCACTGCCTTCGCCCTTACATCCGGCGGCGCCGCGCCAGCACGCCCATCAGGCCCAGGCCGGCCAGCAACATGGCGCCCCCGGCCGGCTCAGGCACCGGCGACACCGCCAGCGACCAGCCGCCGTGGGCGTTGGCCGGGTTGTCCAGCGCGATGTCGCCCCGGCTGTAGCTGACGGCGAAGACCTCGCTGCCGATGCTCGAGTTGTTGGTGAAGTAGAAGTAGTTGTTGTGGAAATTGGCCGGCTCGCTGGCGTCGACGAAGACGAAGTTGTTCTTCGCGGCGTTGGTGGAGACCACCGCGCCCAAGGTGTTGTCCCAATTGTTGGTCTGCTCGTTCCAGGCGGCCTGGTACAGCGTGCCGCTGAAGGCGTTGCCGTTGAAGTTGATCTTGACGTCGGAGATGTCGTCCAGCAGGTCGCCGTGCAGCGTGCCGTTCATCGAGCCGTCGATGACCAGGCCGTTGCCGCCGAAGGTGTAGGAGAAATTGTAGACCTCGGCCTGTGCGGCCGAGGCGAACGAGGCCGCGAGCAGCGCGGCGCAGAACAGCTTTTTCATGTCGGATTCCTTGGTGTGAACGGGGCAAGTGCCGCACAAGCGGCGCGAGCCCGCATGATACCGAATCCGATAATATTTTCTTATTTTTTGTTAATTGTGTGCCAACAATTCAACAAAAGCAAGAATCCGCCTAGCCGTGCCTGTCGATCCAGTCGAGGATCTGGGCGAAGATCTCTTCACGGTTGAGTTCGTTGAAGTTCTCGTGGAAGTTCGCCGGGTAGCGGTGCAGTTCCAGCAGGCCGGCCGGCAACTTGGCCAGCATCGCCTCGCTGGCGGCCGAGTCGGCCAGGCGGTCGTCGCCGGCGATGGCGGCGAACAGCGGATAGCGCCAGGCCGGCAGCTTGTCGGCCAGCCCCAGCTGGGCCTGGCCGAGGGCGTGGGCGAAGCGCACCGTGATCTCGCTGGCGCGGATGTTGTCGCGCTCGTCGGCCTGGTGGCGCGCGGTGATCGCGCGGTCGTGCGTCAGCACCTCGGCCAGCGGCGCCAGCGGCACCTTCATGGTCGGCGCCAGCTTGGCCAGCACGCCGGACAGCGCCTGCAGGACCGGCGAGACCTTGATCGCGTTGACGTAGTACGGCGACGACAGGATGAAGCCCTTGATGGCCGCATCGGCCGGGAAGCGCTCCAGCCCCAGGTGGGTGGCGATCAGGCCGCCCATCGAGTGGCCCATCACATAGATCGGCAGGCCGGGGTAGTTGCGCTTGACCCAGCTTAAAAATTTTTCACCTTCGTCGAGGAAGACTTGAAAACCGGGAATGTCGGCGCGGTGCGCGCCCTCGTGGCCGCACATGTCGTAGCTGACGGTGGCGATGCCGTGGGCGCGGAAATACAGCGCCGGCGTGACGTAGTCGCCGGCATGGGCCATGCCGCCGTGCAGCGCCAGGATGACGGCGCGCGGCGCGGCCGGTTCCCACACATGGATCTTGCGTTCGGTCTGGCCGCCGACCGGGAGGGCGGCGTAACGGTCTTCGGAAAAACGCATGGGCAGGCTCCAGTTATGCTTTTGGCAAAACTGACAGTGTAGCGTTGGTTGGTGCTTGCGCGCAACACCGCGCGGCGCCGAGCGGGTCGGCGCCGTGCCGGCGACCCGGCAAGGGTCTTAGGCCGTGATGCTCAGCGAGATGCCGGTTTCCACCAGCAGGGCCAGGTCGGCCAGCAGGAAGTCCAGCGTCGGCGTCGGCTTGCTCGGATCGTCGACGGTGAAGGCGATGCGCAGTTCGGCCGCCACGTCCGAGCGTTCGAAGTGGATGCCGCGCGCGGTGCACTCGGCCAGGAAGGAACGCACCTGCTTGAGCAGCTTGTCCGGGTTCTTGTCCGTGCCCAGGCTGACGTAGAAGCCGGAGTCGATGCGCACCCGACCGTCCGGGCGCACGTCGCCTTTTTGCCAGCTGCCGTCCGGTTCGGCCGGCAGGCCGTCGCGGATGTCGGCCAGTGCGTCGTCGTCGCCGTTGACTTTCAGGGTTGCAATGTTCATGGTTGTGCCTTCGTCTCCTCGACCAGGGTGGTCGGTGTTGAATAAACGTCCAAACGTGCGTTCCGGTAAAGGTTACACCAAAGCAATTTCAAAGTCCACGCCAACGCAACGGTGTTTCGCCTGCGCCGCCCGCTTGGATTATTGCACGCCGTAACGGCTACGGTAGGCCGCCACCGCGTCCTTGAACTGCTGCAATTGCGGATCGGCGCCGGCGCCGTTCAGGTAGCTGAACAAATCGTCCAGGTTGCCGATCGAAATGACCGGGATGTTGTAGGTCTTGCTGACCTCCTGCACCGCCGAGCTGGGCGACAGCGCGCCGTCCTTGCCCGAGCGCTCCATGCGGTCCAGCGCGATCAGCACGGCGCAGGGTTCGGCGCCGGCGGCGCGGATCATGTCGACCGATTCGCGCACCGAGGTGCCGGCCGAGATCACGTCGTCGATGATGACGACCTTGCCCTGCAGCTTGGCGCCGACGATGGTGCCGCCCTCGCCGTGGTCCTTGGCTTCCTTGCGGTTGAAGGCGAACGAGGTGTTGCGGCCCTTGCCGGCCAGCGCCACGGCGGTGGCCGAGGCCAGCGTGATGCCCTTGTAGGCCGGGCCGAACAGCATGTCGAACTCGACGCCGGAGTCGAGCAGGGTCTGGGCGTAGAACTGGGCCAGTTGGGCCAGGGTGGCGCCGTCGTGGAACAGGCCGGCATTGAAGAAGTACGGCGACTGGCGCCCCGCCTTGGTGGTGAAGTCGCCAAAGCGCAGCACGCCGGTGGCGACCGAGAAAGCGATAAATTCCTGCCGTAAGTTGTTCATAATGCCCCGTATCATAAAAGTGCCTGTATTTTAATCCCGCCGCCCCGGCGCGACAATCAATGCCTGTCCGCAGCGATGGAAGAAACGCGATAAACTAGCGCCTCGCGCGCCGTGCGCGCCCCACTTATCCCCTTTTTTCCGATCCGACGACCATGCCAAAAATCATTTCCGCCAACCTGAACGGAATCCGCTCCGCCGCCAAAAAAGGCTTCTTCACTTGGATGGCGGCGCAGGACGCCGACTTCGTCTGCGTGCAGGAATTGAAGGCCCAGGCGCCCGACATGAGCGAGGACTTCCTCAATCCGCCCGGCTACCACGGCAACTTCCACTACGCCGAGAAGAAGGGCTACTCCGGCACCGGCATCTACAGCCGGAGCGCGCCGGACCAGGTGCGGATCGGCTTCGGCAGCCCTGAGTTCGACGCCGAGGGCCGCTATGTGCGCTGCGACTTCGGCTCGCTGACCGTGATCTCGGTGTACTGCCCGTCCGGCTCCTCGTCGCCGGAGCGCCAGGAGGCCAAGTTCCGTTTCATGGACCTGTTCCTGCCGCACCTGCTGGAGTTGCGCGCCGAGGGCCGCGAGGTGGTCATCTGCGGCGACTGGAACATCGCCCACCACGAGATCGACCTGAAGAACTGGAAGGGCAACAAGAAGAACTCCGGCTTCCTGCCCGAGGAGCGCGCCTGGCTGACCCGCGTGTTCGACGAGGCCGGCTATGTCGACGTCCACCGCGGCATCGACAAGCGCGAGGAGCAGTACACCTGGTGGAGCAACCGTGGCCAGGCCTGGGCCAAGAACGTCGGTTGGCGCATCGACTACCACGTCGCCACCCCGGGCATCGCGGCGCAGGCCAAGGCGGTGTCGATCTACAAGGACGAGCGCTTCTCCGACCACGCGCCGCTGACCATCGACTACCGTTTGTAAAACCAACGACGCCGGCATCCGCCGGCGTTTTTTTTGGCGGGACTTCAAGGCGCCGGGGATGCCGGCGAACCCCGGCGGCGAAGAACCAGGGTCAGACCCTAGGGTCTGACCCTAGGGTTGCGCCTGTGGGTCTCGCCGCACACCTGCGGTCGGCTACAAGGAGCGGGCGCTGGCGAACTCGCGGCGCAGCCCGCTCAGCGGATCGGTGAAGGCGATCGCCCGCGCCAGCAGCTTGAGCGGCTGCGACACGTCGTCCTGCTTGCACGGCAGCGCCACCGGATAGAAGGCGTCGTTGACGATGGGGATGCCCAGCGAGGACAAATGCACGCGCAGCTGGTGCTTGCGCCCGGTGTGCGGCCGCAAGCGGTACAAGGTGGCGTCGGCGCGGTGCTCGATGACGTCGATCAGCGTCTCCGAGTTCGGCTCGCCCGGCTCCTCGCGCATCAGGAAAAACTTGTCGCCGTCGACCATCCGGCTGCGGTAGGTGAAGGGGAACTCGCGCCCCTCCAGCCGTGGCGCCAGCGCCTCGTATTCCTTCTCGATGACGCGCTTCTGGAACATCGACTGGTAGGCGCCCCGGCTGGACTGGCGGCGCGAAAAAATCACCACGCCGGCCGTCTCGCGGTCGAGCCGGTGGATCGGCGTCAGCTCCTCCTCGCCCAGGGTCTTCTTCAGGCGCACCAGCAAGGTCTCGTGCAGGAAGCGGCCGGTCGGGATCATCGGCAGGAAGTGCGGCTTGTCGACCACCACCAGGTGCTCGTCCTGGAACAGGATCTGCTCGCTGAAGGGGATCGGCGTTTCGCGCTCCAACTCGCGGTAGTAGAAGATGCGCATGCCGCGCCGATAGGCGCTGGCCGGATGCAGCGGCGTGCCGTCGGCGTCGACCACGTCGCCGCGCGCCATGCGCTCGCGCCACGAGGCCTCGTTGACGTCGGGGTAGCGCTGCACCATGAAGGTCAGCATGTCCGGCCACTGGCCCTCGGGCAGCCACAGGTAGCTGGCGGCGACGCCGTCGCGCATCGGCAGCGGCGCCTTGCCGTGGCCCTGCTGTTGTCGTCCCATGGCCACCTCAGCGCGTGGCGACGGCGCTGGTCCGGTAGGCCGGCAGCGCGTTCGGGTTGACGCCCTTGGCGCGCGCGTACACCGGCAGCACCAG
Source organism: Rugamonas rubra (assembly GCF_900114705.1). Lineage (GTDB taxonomy): Bacteria > Pseudomonadota > Gammaproteobacteria > Burkholderiales > Burkholderiaceae_D > Rugamonas > Rugamonas rubra. Next base: position 15,642 of record NZ_FOTW01000023.1, on the reverse strand, counting down.
CGCCATGTTCTTGTTCATCTCGGCGATGCGGCTGTCGCCGCTCGGGTGGGTCGACAGGAAGGGTAGCGGCTGGCCCTGGCCCTGGCTGACGGCGCCCATTTTTTCCCACAGCGCGATGCCGGCGCGCGGGTCGTAGCCGGCGCGCGCGGCCAGGTCGATGCCGACCATGTCGGCCTCGGTCTCCTCCTCGCGCGAGAAGTGCAGCACGGTCAGCTGGGCCGCCGCGTTGGTGGCGGCGCCGGTCAGCCGCGGGTCGACGCCGAGCCAGGCCGACAGGCCGGCGCCGGCCAGCTTGCCGACCAGGTTGGTGGCCTCCGACTTGGCGGCGCGCTCGCGGCCGTGCTCGCGCAGCGCGTGGCCGATCTCGTGGCCCATGACGATGGCCACCTCGTCGTCGGTCAGGTTGAGCTGGGTCAGGATGCCGCTGAAGAAGGCGATGCGCCCGCCCGGCATGCAGAAGGCGTTGACCTGCTTCGAGTTGAGCAGGTTGACCTCCCACTGCCAGCGCGCCGCCTCGGGGTTCCAGCGCGTGGCGTAGGGGATCAGCCGCTTGGCGATGGCGCGCAGGCGCAGCACCTGCGGATGGTTGGCCGGCACCAGCGCCTGCTTTTGCTGGGCCTCGCTGAGCAGCTGGCTGTACTGCAGCTTGGACTGCTGCTCGAACTGTTGCGGGTCGGAGAACACGCGCATGCGCGACATGCGGGTGACGGGGATGCCGTCCGGCTCGCCTTGCGGCTGGGCGGACGCGGCGCCGGCGCCGGCGCAGACGGCCAGCGCCAGCAAGGCGATTGTGTGTTTGACGGTTTTCATTGTTTGGCATTCCATGGTGCGATTTTCGGCAGCATCATCATGGCAGGAAAGGCCAGGAAGAAGCACACGATAAAGAACATGAACCAGCCCGTCTCGGCGACGATGAAGCCGACCGAGGAATTGATAAAGGTGCGCGGCACGGCGGCCAGGCTGGAAAATAGCGCGTATTGGGTGGCAGTGTAACGCGGGTCGGTCGAACGCGAAATAAACGCCACCAGCGCGGCGGCGCCCAACCCCAGGCTGGCGAACGATTCGAAACCGAACACGGCGCTCAGCAGCAGCGGGTCCGGCCCCACCTTGGCCAGCCAGGCGAAGCCGAGCACGGCCAGCGCCTGCAGCAGGCCGAACACCCACAGCGCGCGGTTGATGCCGATCTTGACCATCCAGACGCCGCCGACAATGCCGCCGGCCAGGCTGGCCCACCAGCCGGTGGCATTCGCCGCCAGGCCGATCTGCTTGGTGGTGAAGCCGATGTCGAGGAAGAACTTGGTGGCCAGCGCGGTGGCCATGCTGTCACCCAGCTTGTACAGAAGGACGAAGCCGACGATCAGCAACGCCTGGCGCCAGCCGTCGCGCTGGATGAATTCGCGGAATGGCAGCACGATGGCCTGCTGCAGGTTCTTCGGCGGCTCGCCGTAGGCGGCCGGCTCGGCGATCAGCAGGGTGCACACCAGGCCGGGCAGCATGAAGGCGGCCACCACCCAGAACACCAGGGACCAGGGCTGGCTGTCGGCCAGCACCAGGCCCAGCGCGCTAGGGATCAGGCTGGCCGCCTTGTAGGCGTTGACGATCACCGCCGCACCCAGGCCCTGCTCGCTGTCGCTGAGGATCTCGCGGCGATAGGCGTCGATCACCACGTCCTGGCTGGCCGACAGGAAGGCCACCGCCAGCACGAAGGCGGCCACCAGGCCGAGCTGGTTGAGCGGATTCAGCATGCCCATGCCGCCGATGGCCAGGAACAGGCCGACCTGGCTGAGCGCCATCCAGCCACGCCGCCGCCCCAGGCTGCCGATGCTGTAGCGGTCCATCAGCGGCGCCCAAAGGAACTTGAACGTGTACGGGAAGGTCACCAGCGCGAACAGGCCGAGCGCCTTGACGTCCAGGCCGGACTTGGCCAGCCAGGCCTGCATCAGGTAGATCAGCGTAAACAGCGGCAGGCCCGAGCTGAAGCCGAGGAACAGCACGGCCGCGATGCGGCCGTTGAGGTAGGTGCGCCAGCCGGCGGCCGGCGGCGGCACCGCTGGCGACATCAATGCACCGCCTTTTTGCGCAGGCGGAACACGGCCAGGTCGCCGCGCAGGTTGGGCAGCACGCTGACGGTGCGGCCCTCGGCCAGGGCGACGCAGTCGATGACCTCCAGGCCGCACTCCTCGGCCAGCTGGCGGAAGTCCTTGATGGTCGCGCAGCGCACGTTGGGCGTGTCGTACCACTGGTAGGGCAGCGACTTCGAGACCGGCATGCGGCCCTTCAGCAGCGCCACCCGGTGCGGCCAGTAGGCGAAGTTGGGGAAGGAGACGATGGCCTCCTTGCCGACCCGGACGATGTCGCGCAGCAGGCGCTCGACGTGTTTCATCATCTGCAGCGAGGACAGGCACAGCACGGTGTCGAAGGAGTCGTCGCCGAACAGCGCCAGGCCCTTCTCCATGTCCTGCTGGATCACCTGCACGCCGCGCTGGGTGCTGGCCAGCACCTTGTCGTCGGCGATCTCGATGCCGTAGCCGCTGCACTGCTTGTCGCTCTGCAGATAGTCGAGCATGACGCCGTCGCCGCAGCCGACGTCGAGCACGTGGGCCGACTTGGGCACCCAGTGGGCGATGAAGGCCAGGTCCGGCCGGGCGCTGCTCAGTTGGTCGAAGTTCATGCGTGCTCCTTGCCGCTTGCTGCCTTGATCGATGGCGCCGCCGTGGCGGCGCCCTTGCCTGCCGTGGCGGTTTCCAGCCACACCTGTTGGTAGTAGGCGCGCACCATGTCCATATAGCGCGGGTCCTCCAGCAGGAAGGCGTCGTGGCCGTGCGGCGCGTCGATCTCGGCGTAGGTCACGCTGCGCCGGTTGCACACCAGCGCCTGCACGATCTCGCGGCTGCGCTCGGGCGAGAAGCGCCAGTCGGTGGTGAACGAGGCGAGGAAGAACTTGGCCCGGGTGCCGGCCAGCGCCTTGGCCAGGTCGCCGCCGTGGCCGCGCGCCGGGTCGAAGTAGTCGAGCGCCTTGGTGATCAGCAGGTAGGTGTTGGCGTCGAAGTACTCGGAGAACTTGTCGCCCTGGTAGCGCAGGTAGGACTCGATCTCGAAGTCGACGCCGAAGTCGAACTTGTAGTCGCCGCCGGCGGCCACGTCGCGCAGCTTGCGGCCGAACTTTTCCGCCATGTCGTCGTTCGACAGGTAGGTGATGTGGCCGACCATGCGCGCCACCCGCAGGCCGTTCTTCGGCACCACCCCGTGGGCGTAGAAGTCGCCGCCGTGGTAGTCGGGGTCGGACAGGATGGCCTGGCGCGCCACGTCGTTGAAGGCGATGTTCTGCGCCGACAGCTTGGCCGTCGAGGCGATCACCACGCAGTGGCGCAGCCGCGCCGGGAACAGGATGCTCCAGGCCAGCGCCTGCATGCCGCCCAGCGAGCCGCCCATCACGGCGGCGAACTGGACGATGCCGAGGCGGTCGGCCAGGCGCGCCTGCGCCGCCACCCAGTCCTCCACCGTCACCACCGGGAAGCTGGCGCCGTAGGGTTTGCCGCTGGCCGGGTTGGTGTGCATCGGCCCGGTCGAGCCGAAGCAGGAACCGAGGTTGTTGACGCCGATGACGAAGAATTTGTCGGTGTCGAGCGGCTTGCCGGGGCCGACCATGTTGTCCCACCAGCCGGTGCTCTTGGGCTGGCCCTGGTACTCGCCGGCGACGTGGTGCGAGGCGTTGAGGGCATGGCAGACCAGCACGGCGTTCGACCGGTCGGCGTTGAGCGTGCCGTAGGTCTCGTACATCAGCGTGTAGTCGGCCAGCGCGGCGCCGCTTTGCAGCCGCAGCGGCTCGGCGAAGTGCATGGTTTGCGGGGTGACGTATCCAATGGATCGCATAAAATTGTCGATGGTAGTGGAGCGGCCCCACGGGCCAAAAATGATGCGCCGCCGCGAGGATGGGCGGCGCAGGCTGACAGCTTACAGTATCGGCGCCGCCCGGACCGCCGCGCGGTCGGCAGGTGCGCCGTCTCGCCGGTCTGTAGCTCCGGCCCCGTCGCGGCGGCCAGATGACAGTCCGCGCGACGGTGTGTTACAGGCGTTGCAGTTGTTCGACCGCCTCGGCGATCACCGCCGGCTCCATCGCCCGCATCACCTTGCGGGTCTGCGGCGTGATGCGCGCCAGGTCGCTGTTGAGGATCTCCTGCTTGACCGACAACAGCTGGGCCGGATGCATGGAGAACTCGCGCAGGCCCATGCCCAGCAGCAGGCGGGTCAGCTTGACGTCGCCGGCCATCTCGCCGCACACGGCGACGTCGATGCCGGCCTTGTGGCCGGCGGCGATGGTCATGGCGATCAGTTGCAGCACCGCCGGATGGAGTGGATTGTAAAGGTGCGCCACCTCATAATCAACCCGGTCGATGGCCAGGGTGTACTGGATCAGGTCGTTGGTGCCGATCGACAGGAAGTCCATCCGCTTGACGAACATCGGCAGCGCCAGCGCGGCGGCCGGGATTTCGATCATGGCGCCGACCTCGACGGCGTCGTCGAACTTGATGTCGGCCTCGCGCAGCTCGGCCTTGGCCTGGGCGATCATGGCCAGCGACTGGTCGATCTCGAAGGCGTGCGCCAGCATCGGGATCAGGATGCGCACCTTGCCGAAGGCCGAGGCGCGCAGGATGGCGCGCAGCTGGGTCAGGAAGATCTGCGGCTCGGCCAGGCAGTAGCGGATCGCCCGCAGGCCCAGCGCCGGGTTGAGCGCGGTGTGCTCGCTCTGGTCGAGCGGCTTGTCGGCGCCGATGTCGAGCGTGCGGATGGTCACCGGCCGGCCCTTCATCGCCACCACCGCGCGCTTGTACTGCTCGAACTGCTCGTCCTCGGAGGGGATCTTGCTGTTGCGGCCCATGAACAGGAACTCGGAGCGGAACAGGCCGACGCCGTTGGCGCCCGCCTCCAGCGCGGTGGCGCAGTCGTCGGGCAGCTCGATGTTGGCCATCAGCAGGATGGTGGTGCCGTCGCGCGTCACCGCCGGGGTCTTCTTCAGCTTGTTGAGCTTCTTGCGCGCCCGTTGCAGCGCGCCCTGGCGTTCGCGGTACTGCTCCAGCACCAGGGTGCTGGGGTTGGCGATGACCACGCCGGCGTCGCCGTCGATGATCAGCCAGTCGTCCTGCTCGATCAGGGCGGAGGCCTGCGACATGCCGACCGCCGCCGGAATGTCCAGGCTGCGCGCGACGATGGCGGTGTGCGAGTTCTGCCCGCCGACGTCGGTGACGAAGCCGACGAAGCTGCGGTCGCGGAACTGCAGCATGTCGGCCGGCGAGATGTCGTGGGCGACGACGATCATCTGCGCCTGGAACTGCTCCTCGCCCAGCGTCTTGGGCAGGGTCTGCTCGCTGCCCAGCAGCACCTTCAGGACGCGCTCGGCGACCTGCTGGATGTCGGCCTTGCGCTCGCGCAGGTAGGGGTCCTCGATCTCGTCGAACTGCGCCGACAACTCGTCGATCTGGGTCAGCAGCGCCCATTCGGCGTTGTAGTGGCGGCTGCGGATGATGTCGAGCGGCGCCTCGGAGATCATCGGGTCCGACAGGATCAGGGCGTGCACGTCGATGAAGGCGCCCAGCTCGGTGGGGGCGTCCTTGGGCAGCTCCAGCCACAAGGTCTGCAGCTCCTTGTGCACGGCGGCCAGCGCCTGCTGCAGGCGGCGCACCTCGGCCTCGAGGTGCTCCTCGGTGACCAGGTAGTGCTTGACGTCGAGCGCGGCCGGCGCCAGCAGGTGGGCCCGGCCGATCGCGATGCCGCGGGAGACGGGAATGCCGTGAAGCGTGAACGATGCCATCGGTGGACCTGTCAGAGTACGGGGGCGGCTGTTCTCAGCGGGCATTACTCGCCTTCGCCAAACTTGTCGTTGACCAGTGCGGACAAGGCGGTGATGCAGTCCTGCTCGTCGCTGCCGTCGGCCTCCAGCGTGACCTTGGCGCCCTTGCCGGCGGCCAGCATCATCACGCCCATGATGGACTTGGCGTTGATGCGCCTGGCGTTGCGGGTGAGCCAGACGTCGCTTTGGAACTTCGCCGCCAACTGGGTGAACTTGGCCGAGGCGCGCGCATGCAAGCCAAGCTTGTTGATAATCTCAAGTTCTTGTTGAATCATTTTTTCTCGTCTCAATCAGTGCGCACTGCAAAAAACCGCCGCCACGGCCGGCGCGGCGGCTACCCTAGTTCTGTCCCACGCGGATGCGGTTGTCGACCCGCACCGCGCCGTTCTGCGCCCCGGCCAGGGCCATTTCCACCACCACGTCGAGCGCGTCGCGCCGGTAGGTGATGGCGCGCAGCAGCATCGGCAGGCTGATGCCGGCGATCACCTCGACGCGGCCGGCGTCGGCCAGTTTGTTGCAGCAGTTGGCCGGCGTGCCGCCCTTGACGTCGGTGATCACCAGCACGCCGTCGCCCTCGTCGAGGCGGCAGATGGCCGCCGCCGCCAGCGTCTGCACCTCGCCCAGGTCCTGGTCGGCGGTGACGTCGATCGCCTCGAGCCGCTCGGTCGGGCCGCGGAACACGTGGGCGCAGGCGGCGATGAAGGCCTGGCCCAGCGGCGCGTGTGTCATCAGCAGTATGCCAACCATATGCCTATTCCGCCAGTGAGGGCGAGCGTTTTGCAACGCGCGCCGCGCAATTAGTCGCCGGCCGGCTCATCGCGCCTGCTCCACCGCGTCGATGAACATGGCGGCGACGTCGAAGCCGGTCTGCTGGGCGATCTCCTGGAAGCAGGTCGGGCTGGTGACGTTGACCTCGGTGAGGAAGTCGCCGATCACGTCCAATCCTACCAGCAACAGGCCGCGGCTGGCCAGTTCGGGGCCGAGCGCCTCGGCGATCTCGCGGTCGCGCGCCGTCAGCGGCTGGGCCACGCCGGTGCCGCCGGCGGCCAGGTTGCCGCGCACCTCGCCGGCCTGGGGGATGCGCGCCAGCGAGAACGGCACCGCCTTGCCGTTGATGACAAGGATGCGCTTGTCGCCCTTGACGATCTCCGGAATGTAGCGCTGCGCCATGATGGTGCGGCGGCCGTTGTCGCTCAGCGTCTCGACCACGGCGCCCAGGTTCAGGCCCTCGGCGTTGATGCGGAACACGCCGGCGCCGCCCATGCCGTCGAGCGGCTTGAGGATGATGTCGCCGTGGTGGGCCTGGAAGGCGCGGATGCGCGCCTCGTTCGAGGTCACCAGGGTCGGCGCGGTGTACCGCGAGAACTGGGCGATGGCCAGCTTCTCGTTGTGGTCGCGGATCGCCGAGGGCTTGTTGAACACCCGCGCGCCCTGCCGCTCGGCCAGCTCGAGCAGGTAGGTGCCGTAGATGTACTCCATGTCGAACGGCGGGTCCTTGCGCTGGATGATGGCGTCGAAGGTCGACAGGTCGGTCTCGTGCGCCGGCGCGGCGCGGTACCAGTCGTGGCTGTCGCCGGTCAGCGTCAGGCGGGCGGCGTTGGCGAACACGCTGCCGCCGTCGAGCGCCATGTCCTGCTGTTCGAAGGCGTAGACGGCGTGGCCGCGGCGGTCGGCCTCGACCATCATGGCGTAGGTCGAATCCTTGTAGGTCTTGAAACCTGCCAAGGGATCGGCGAGGAAAGCGATTTTCATGGGCGCATCCAATCTGGGTAATGCCTGATTTTAGCCGATGTCGGCCACCGGCACCTCGGGCGGCCCCGGCCGTGCGCCGCGCTCAGTAGACTTCCGGGTTCGGATCGGTGCGTTCCATCTCCAGCGAGGCCGCCAGCAGGGCCAGCCGGGCCACCACGCCGTAGACGTAGAAGCGGTTCGGCGCCGCCGTGCCGGGCTTGGCTTTCAGGTCGGGCACGGCGTGCTGCTGGGCGAAGGCCAGCGGCACATATTGCGAGCCGGGCGCGTTGAGGTTCTGGTCGACGCCCTTCTCGGCGTGGACGCGGTAGAAGCCGCCGACCACGTAGCGGTCGATCATGTAGACCACCGGCTCGGCGACGGCGTCCTTGATGCTCTCGAAGGTCGGCACGCCCTCCTGGATGATGATGTCGCTGACCACCTTGCCGTCCTTGACCACCGACAGGCGCTCGCGCTGGGCCGGCGTCAGCGCCTTGATCTCGGCCGAGTCCTTGATGGTCAGGATGCCGGTGCCGTAGGTGCCGGCGTCGGGCTTGATGATGACGAAGGGCTTGTGCTCCTTGATGCCGTATTCCTTGTACTTCTTCTTGATCTTGGCCAGCAGGGTGTCGATGTTGGCGATCAGGCAGTCCTCGCCCTCGCCGGTGCGCAGGTTGACCTCGCCGCACTTGGCGTGGAAGGGGTTGAGCATCCACGGGTCGACGCCGATCAGCTTGCCGAACTTCTTGGCCACCTCGTCGTAGGCGGCCAGGTGGTTGCTCTTGCGCCGCAGCGCCCAGCCGGCGTGCAGCGGCGGCAGCAGGCTCTGCTCGTGGATGTTCTGCAGGATCTCCGGGATGCCGGCCGACAGGTCGTTGTTGAGCAGGATGGTGCAGGGGTCGAAGTCCTTCAGCCCCAGGCGGCGGCCGTTGGCCGAGCGCACCAAGGGCTCGATGACCAGCATGTTGCCGTCTGGCAGGGCCAGCGGGGTCGGCTGGGTGATCTCCGGCGACAGCGAGCCGAGCCGCACGTGCAGCCCGGTCTGGCGGAAGATCTGCATCAGCCGCGCCACGTTCTGCAGGTACAGCGGATGGCGCTCGCGCACCTCGGGGATCAACAGCAGGTTGCGCGCGTCGGGGCAATACTTGTCGATGGCGGCCATGGCGGCCTGCACCGACAGCGGCAGCATCTCGGTGGCCAGGTTGTTGAAGCCGCCGGGGAACAGGTTGGTGTCGACCGGGGCCAGCTTGTAGCCGGCGTTGCGCATGTCGACCGAGCAATAGAACGGCGGCGTGTGCTCCTGCCACTCGAGTCGGAACCAGCGTTCGATGGCCGGCGTGGCGGCCAGGATTTTTTCTTCGAGGTCGAGCAGCGGTCCGGTCAGGGCCGTGACGAGATGGGGAACCATGGTTACTTCCTTAATATGCGTGCCGGACAGGGACAGGGCACACCGGGCTATCTATATTACCGTGCAACTACTCCAAATCGGGGCGAAAACCGCGTTTTAAAGGCCGAAAGCAAAAAAAGCGCCCCAGGCTGGGGCGCTTTCGGCTGGCCCGCGCGCGGCGGGCCGGTCCATGCAAGGGTCAGGCGTGGTAGGCGGACTCGCCGTGGCTGGTGATGTCCAGGCCTTCGCGCTCTTCCTCTTCCGGCACGCGCAGGCCGATCACCACGTCGACCAGCTTGTAGGCGATCACCGAGACGATGGCCGACCAGATGATGGTGGTGCCGACGGCGGTGGCCTGGGTGGTCACCTGGCCGACGATCGAGTAGGCGTCGGACGACATCTTGTTGCTGACGTAGTCGAAGATGCCCTGGCCGCCCAGCGAAGGCGAGGCGAACACGCCGGTCAGCAGCGCGCCGAGGATACCGCCGACGCCGTGCACACCGAACACGTCGAGCGAGTCGTCGGCGCCGAGCAGGCGTTTCAGACCGTTCACACCCCACAGGCAGACCACACCGGCGAGCAGGCCGATGACCAGCGCGCCCATCGGACCGACGAAACCGCAGGCCGGGGTGATGGCCACCAGACCGGCCACCGCGCCGGAGGCACCGCCCAGCATCGACGGCTTGCCCTTGGCGACCCATTCGCCACCGACCCACGACACGGTCGCGGCGGCGGTCGCCAACAGGGTGTTGATGAAGGCCAGGGCGGCGACGTCGCCCGCTTCCAGCGCCGAGCCGGCGTTGAAGCCGAACCAGCCGACCCACAGCAGCGAAGCGCCGATCATGGTCATGGTCAAGGAGTGCGGCGCCATCGATTCACGGCCGTAGCCGACGCGTTTGCCGATCATGAAGGCACCGACCAGGCCGGCGACGGCGGCGTTGATGTGCACCACGGTGCCGCCGGCGAAGTCCAGCGCGCCTTTTTGGAACAGCCAGCCGGCCTTGGCGCCTTCGGTGACGGCGCTAGCGGCGTCCTTGATGGCGTCCGGACCGGTCCAGAACCAGACCATGTGGGCGATCGGCAGGTAGGAGAAGGTGAACCACAGCACGACGAAGGCCAGCACGGCGACGAACTTGGCGCGCTCGGCGAAGGCGCCGATGATCAGCGCGCAGGTGATGGCGGCGAAGGTGGCCTGGAAGGCGACAAAGACGAACTCGGGCAGCACGACGCCCTTGCTGAAGGTGGCGGCGGTGGAGAAGGCGGCCTTGGTCGGGTCCCAGATGCCGTTCAGGAACAGGCGGTCGAACTTGCCGTAGAAGGCGTTGCCCTCGGTGAAGGCCAGCGAGTAGCCGTAGATGCACCACAGCACGATGATGACGGCGAAGACCATGAACACTTGCAACAGGATCGACAGCATGTTTTTCGAGCGTACCAGACCGCCGTAGAACAGGGCCAGGCCGGGGATGGTCATCATGATGACCAGCATGGTCGAGGTCATCATCCAGGCCGTGTCGCCCTTGTTCGGGGTGGGCGCGGCGGCGGCCGGCGCCTCGGCCGGCGCGGCGGCGGCCGGGGCGGCGGCCGGCGCGGCTACCGGAGCGGCGGCGGGAGCAACTTCGGGCGCGGCGGCGGCCGCCGCCGGCGCGGCCTCGGCCGGCTTGGCCTCGTCGGCGGCGAAGGCCGGCGCGGCGAGGTTACATGCGAACAGGAAAGCGACCCCAGCTAGCAACTTGGTTATTGTTTTTTTCATCAATGTTCCCCTTAAAGTGCTTCGTTGCCGGTTTCGCCGGTGCGGATGCGGATCACCTGCTCCAGGTTGTAGACGAAGATCTTGCCGTCGCCGATCTTGCCGGTGCGCGCGGCGCCCTCGATGGCCTCGATCGCCTGGTCGACGATGGCGTCGTCGACGGCCGCCTCGATCTTGGTCTTGGGCAGGAAGTCGACCACGTATTCGGCGCCGCGATACAGCTCGGTGTGGCCCTTTTGCCGGCCGAAACCCTTGACCTCGGTGACGGTGATGCCTTGCACGTTGATCGCCGACAAGGCTTCACGCACTTCGTCGAGCTTGAACGGCTTGATAATGGCGGTAATCATTTTCATGCTGGCCTCGCTTAGAAGGTTTTGGAGATGGTCAGGACGGCGCCGGTCTTGGCGGTGCTCTTGCCGGCCGGGGTGACGTAGGCGTTGCTGTCGGCGTAGACGGCGGCCAGTGCCACGGTGGCGAAGCCGAAGTCCTTGCTCACGCCGACCTTGTAGTCGCTGTAGCTGAAGGCGCCGTTGTTCTTGACGTTCTGGTGGCCGACGTGCAGGCCCAGGTTGTAGCCGTCGTAGACGTCGTAGGTGAAGGCCGCCTCGAGGTAGCCGCTGTTCTTGCTGTCGGGCGCCGCGAACAGGTTGGTGGTCGAGTGCGAGTACTTGACCGAGAACGGGCCGGCCGACAACTGGCCGTACAGCTCGAAGGTGTTGGCGCTCGGGTGCAGGCCGTTGGACGGGTAGAAGTAGTACAGGCCGCCGACGTCGTAGGCGATGTCCTTGCTGATCTCGCCGCGCTTGCCACCGTAGATGTCCCATTCGATGTCGCCGTCGCCGCCCGCGTCCTTGGTCCACTTGATCGTCGACAGCCAGGTGCCGGCGTAGAAACCGCTAGGATTGTGGGTATAATCCGCCCCGCCCTGCAGCGCCGGATTCAAGCGCGATTGCGAGATGCCGCGGAAACGGTAGTCGCTGGTCAGCGCGACGTTGTAGCTGACGTCGTTGTCCGGCTTGGCTGCGGCGGCCTCTTCCGCATGGGCCGAGACGGCGCCGAAAGAGGCAAAGGCCAAGGTCAGTGCGGCGGCAAGAGTAAGATTCTTGGTGAGGCTTTTCATGGCGATTTCCTTTGAATTGAACTTGGGTAGCGGTTGCGGTTTAAAATCTAGGCTGATCAAAAGCTTTCATCAGTACCTGTAGCAGAATGCGTGCCAGCTAATGTTGGTGGACAGGCAGTTGCAACCGTGTCTAGGCAAGCGGATTGAGGCAGGCTGAGGTGAGAATCGCGGTCGGCGCACTAGTCAGTATCAAAAATTCGCACCACATTAGGCCGAAGTGCACTGCAATGGTGCGTTGCATTGTCGGCCACATCAAGGACTATCATGGATATGAATACTTTTTTTAACGACTTGCAGAGCAAGATCAACCAAGCCATCGAGAACTCGCCGGCCAAAGACATCGAAAAGAACGTCAAATCGATGATGACCCAGGGTTTTTCACGTCTCGATCTGGTCACCCGCGAGGAGTTCGACATCCAGGCCCAGGTGCTGGCCAAGACCCGCAGCAAGCTCGAAGCGGTGGAAGCCCGCCTGGCCGAGCTGGAAGCGCGCCTCGACGGCGCGAAGTAAGCACCCGCCCACCTGCGCCGACGCGGCCGATGCCCGGCCCGTCTGCGGCCAATGCACGGCCAATGCACGGCCAACACGCGACCGCCGTGGTGCGGCCATGGCACCAGCATGGCGCAAACGCATGACCGCCGCGTGACGCCGGCACGCCGGGCGCGACTAGCGCATCGCTACTGTTGCGAAATTGACAGGCCGAGGCCCACCCCGCCACCTCCTTCCGCTTGAAACAGCCGCGCGCTTAGTCTGGCGCAAGGCGCCGCGCCCGCCGCGCTCTACGATTTCAGCTGCAGTCCCGTCCTTCCCGAGCGAGGAATCCGATGAGCTTAGCCGTGCTGAAAAGCCGCGCCCTGGCCGGCATGGAGGCGCCGGAAGTGAGCGTCGAGGTGCATCTGGCCAACGGCCTGCCCTCCTTCACCATCGTCGGCCTGCCCGAGACCGAGGTCAAAGAGGCGCGCGACCGGGTCCGCGCGGCGATCCAGAACGGCGGCTTCGAGATGCCGGCCCAGCGCATCACCGTCAACCTGGCGCCGGCCGACCTGCCCAAGGAATCCGGCCGCTTCGACCTGCCGATCGCGCTCGGCATCCTGGCCGCCTCGCGCCAGCTTCCCTCCAGCCAGTTGCACCGCTATGAATACGCCGGCGAACTGTCGCTGTCGGGCGAGTTGCGGCCCATCCGCGGCGCGCTGGCGATGTCCTTCGCCATGCGCCGCGACGGCGCCGAGCACGCCTTCATCGTGCCGCAGGCCAACGCCGACGAGGCGGCCCTGGTGGCCGGCGCCGCCATCTACCCGGCCCGCTCGCTGCTGCAAGTGTGCGCCCACTTCGCCGCGCTGACGCCGGACGCAGCCCTGCAGCGCCACCAGCCCAGCCTGCTGCTGGCGGCCGCCGAGTACGCCGACTTCGCCGAGGTGAAAGGCCAGTTGTTCGCCAAGCGCGCGCTGGAGGTGGCGGCGGCGGGCGGCCACAGCGTGCTGTTGGTCGGCTCGCCCGGCACCGGCAAGACCATGCTGGCCAGCCGCTTCGCCGGCCTGTTGCCGCCGATGAGCGACGAGGAGGCGTTGGAGTCGGCCGCCGTGCAATCGCTCTGTGGCCGCTTCAACCCCGAGCTGTGGAAGCGCCGGCCGTTCCGCGCGCCGCACCACACCGCCTCGGGGCCGGCCCTGGTCGGCGGCGGCAGCCAACCCCGGCCGGGCGAGATCTCGCTGGCCCATTGCGGCGTGCTGTTCCTCGACGAGCTGGCCGAATTCGACCGTCGTGTGCTCGACGTGCTGCGCGAACCGATGGAATCGGGCCGCATCGTCATTTCGCGCGCGGCGCGCCAGGCCGAGTTCCCCGCCCGCTTCCAGCTGATCGCCGCGATGAATCCCTGCCCCTGCGGCTACCTGGGCCATGCCAGCGGCCAATGCCGCTGCTCGCCCGATACCATCCTGCGCTACCAGGGCCGCATCTCCGGCCCGCTGCTCGACCGCATCGACATCCAGCTCGAAATGGCCGAGGTGGAGCCGGAGACCTTGGCCGCGCCGGCCGACGGCGACAGCAGCGCCGTCATCGCGGCGCGCGTCGAACAGGCCCGGCTGCGGCAACTGCAGCGCCAACAAAAGAGCAACCAGCAACTGCTGCCGCGCGATATAGACCGCCACTGCAAACCGGACCGCGCCGGCGAACATCTGTTGCGCAGCACCATGCAGCAATTCCAATGGTCGGCGCGCGCCTACCACCGCGTGCTGCGCGTGGCCCGCAGCGTCGCCGACCTGGACGGCGCACGCACCATCACCATGGCGCATGTGGGCGAGGCGATACAGTACCGGCGCGCGCTGCGCGAGCGCTGAGGCCGTGCCGTTTGCCCGCGCGCCCCGCAGCCTGCTACCATCAAGCATGCGAAAACTTTCCCTCCCCCTCCTCCTGGCGACGGCGCTGACCGGCGCCGTCCTGTCCGCCTGCAGCCCCAAGTTCGACTGGCGCGACTACCGCAGCAACGACGCCCCCTACGCCGTGCTGTTCCCCGGCAAGCCGGCAACGCAAACGCGCAAAATCGACCTGGCCGGCACCGAGGTGAGCATGACCATGGCCGCCGCCGAGGTCGACGGCATCACCTTCGCCGTCGGCAGCGCGCTGCTGGCGGACGCGGCCAAGGCGCAGGCGGCCTTGCCGGCGATGAAGACGGCGCTGCTCAAGAACATCGGCGCCAGCGTGACCGCCGACAAGGTGGCGGCTCAGTCGTCGGGCAACGGTGGCGCGGCGGCGCAGCAAACCACGCTGGACGTCGAGGCGAAGGGCACGCGCAACGGCGAATCGATGCTACTGATCGGCCGCTTCGTCGCCAAGGACAAACGGATCTATCAAGTCATCATCATGGGGCGGGAAAAACACATTGTGCGCGAGACAGTTGACACCTTCCTGAGCTCCTTTAAACTGAACTAAGTTTCAACAGCGAAGACCACAGACGGCCGCTTGTTTGCTGAACCGGAAGCACCTTGTCAACATCTTGAAGTATTCAAAATGGCAAGTCGTGCTATTGTTTGAAGCTACTAACAACAAGACTCGGAAAGCACTTATGTTGATTACTTTTAAATCCAAATCATCGCCAGAAGTCCTGATGTATCAGGAACATGCACAACGCATACTGGATCTGCTGCACAAGAGTCCTAGCCGGGGAGTGATTACCGCCGCCGAGGCGGCAACGGCCCTGTCGCTGCTCGAGCACGAGGTGGCACTCAGCAAACAACATCCCGATGTGGATGTCGAGCACGACATCCACGCCCACGAGGCGGAGGAAGGCGAAACCCAGGAGCATGCCGTGCAACAGCGCGTCGGCTTCGCGGCGCGCGCATATCCGTTGCTGGAAATGCTGCGCGCGGCCAAGCAGGACGGCAACGACATCGTCTGGGGCATCTAAGCCGCATAGACGAAAACCCCTTAGGTGGATGCGATGGCCTGGGCCACAACATCCACCTACGGGGTTTTTTACATCCAAAGCGATGGACGAAAAAAAACCCCACCGGATCACCGGATGGGGTTTTTTAGAATAACTAGCCTGACGATAACCTACTTTCACACTGGTTGCAGCACTATCATCGGCGCAGAGTTGTTTCACGGTCCTGTTCGGGATGGGAAGGGGTGGTACCAACTTGCTATGGTCATCAGGCATTGACTTGTACGAACGCGCGTCCCCGGATGGGCGACGGCGCTCTAAAATTGGGAAGAAGTATCAGTAAAGAATGGGGTAATGAAGTATGTCTCAACAACTCAGGAACACGTAACTTCTCATTCTTACAACCTGCTAAGGTTATAGGGACAAGCCGTAC
>NZ_FOTW01000070.1 GCF_900114705.1 Rugamonas rubra | reverse complement strand
GATCGTCATCATCATCCCCTTCAGTGGCTCTGCCATCCTGATAGGTTTGACTCAACTGGAGTGGCAAAGTTCTGACGAACGAACATAATCAGGTAAGTCGATATCGGAATCCGCATGCCCGGTGTGGCGACTGCTCGACCCGTGAAAGAATATAAAGGAATGCTCGGGATAGCGCTTGGCAGCGACACTGGCGATGAGTGCCGGCAGCGCATAGTTTACAATCTGACTGTTGTCGTGCGTATTCCCGTTCATTGCGCAGTCGGTGTGAACGGAGTCCGGAAATGATGCGGAAACGCGAAGCTGAATCCGGCCGTGAGTGGGCCACCGGACTGGTTCAAAATCTCGGTGGCGATCATGATCAGAGCGTCGCTGTCGTGATGACTGAACAGCCGTGCCATCGCGTCGGAAAGACGCTCCGACAGAGCCTTGTTCCGGTATCGAATAGTGCGAACGATATTTCTTTTTTCGCAAGGGAATATCTTGCGTGAAAGCAGATGAGAATTGATGATTTGTTTGTAGAGTTCCATCGCAAGCAGTCGTTTTTCTTCGTGGTCGTCGCAATCGCTCAGGTCCGCCAACAGTTCTGTAAACTGATGTCTATGCATCACCCAATTCGGATCGCACGGACCCGCAGCGAGATAGCTGTTGGCCATCTTCCGAAAATCTTCATAGATCGAGGAGGTAGTGCCAAAAGGGATGCCCTCAGCGACCATGGACAATAACGGTACGGGGCCCTCGCGCCGCTCTGCATTCAAGTTAAATGCCAAGGTTTCAGCGTCGTGGACGTGCAGATCAACTAGGAATCCGTCCTGGTAGAACAACTCCCGTCTGGCGCAAGGTAATCTTCCGACCAAAACGAGGATATCGACGTCTGACTTGGGTTTTCCGGCCGACTTCGCGTGTGAGCCGCACAGCAGAGAAAACAAGATATTGCGACAGCGCGATTGCACCGCTTTCTGCAGCGTTGCTTGTGAAGGAGGCGGGGCGAGTGTGGGAGTCATTGGTGTTCCGACGGTGTGGTTTGCGCACTTGAGGATCTCGTGCCTGGCAGGCATCGAGATCCGGTCCGGTGCCTCAGTGTGTTGGTGCGAGCATCCGTGTTGTGTGCTGAGTCTGCAGTTGCATAGGGTCTGAGACCAAGGTGTTTGTGAACGAGAACCCATCAACTATGCCAGACTCTCGATTGCCAAACGCAGCGATCGACTGGATCAGGTGCTCGATCGACACCGGCGTTGCCGAAGACACCTTGACCGACACATGATGCGTCGACCGCAGGTCGATCTTCCGGCTGCTGTTACCAGCATCGGCGATCCCTGCATCACCGAGTTCGGCGAAGTCAAACCCAAGCATGCGGCTATCTATGCCACCGTTTTTGTTGATCATACCGGGGCTGTAGCTAAAACCGCCGCTCATATAGTAGAAGTCAACCGTATTGTCGTTTCCGGAAACATAGTCGCCGGAGGCATCCGTATAGTTGAAATTGATGTCGCAGCCATTGGCGATGATCGATGTGTTGTTTGTATACACATTGATCTCGTCGTTTCCTGCGCCGTACACGGTATTGCCGGGTAAATCGATAGCAACCGTCGAATCGAGCGCAACGTAAACGTCGGCGTTCGCTACTAAGACCGTTTCGCCGTCGCCATTCGCGACCACGTCCACGCTACCATCATCTCTCGTGACCACGCCCACCTGCCCGGCTCCGTCCTTGTAGGGGGACGACACCGCTTCCGACGACAACGTCGATCCATCGTCCAAGGTGGCGTTGGCGGTCATTCTGAAGTCGCCGTCGCTGTCCAGAGTCAGCGTTTCATTGGTGCCAAACTGATCCTGGTAACTGACGGGAACACCGCCCCTACTCTTTATGAAGTCAGACAAGCCCTGCAGCATGTTCTGGACCTCGCCCTTGTGCGTATTCCACGCAAACTGGACACCTGTTCCGCCGCAAACTGGACAGTCGTTCCAGCGCAAACTGGACACCCGTTCCAAACCAAACTGGACAC
>NZ_FOTW01000082.1 GCF_900114705.1 Rugamonas rubra | reverse complement strand
TTCGCAAGTGCTTGAATGTTAACGGTTTTTCCCGGCACCGGTGTTGTCTGTCGGGCATTCTTGGCGGACTGGAGATGTGTATAAACCTATGCCTTATCCCCTGCAAAAAGCAATCCGACAACTGACCGAAATAAGTGCTGCTGCCGATTTGCGCCGCCGCGAACTTGGCATCGTCGATTATATAGAGTCCGGGCCACATCAAGCCGAAGAGAACGCGCGCACGAAACTGAGCAAAGCAATTTCCGCTTTCTTAAAGACGCGTTTGGGAACTGACCATCTAATAAAAATTCAAGCAGCTGCTTATACCATTTCCACGCATAATAAGCCGCGAGAGTTTATCCAGTCACTTTTAGAAGAAATTGGCTTAAGTTTCGCAAAGAAGAGCAGGAAAATGGATACGGCCAGAACTGCATATCAGCTTGCCTGTACTGAGCTAACCCGAATTGGCAAGGTTCTGCGTGACCCAAAATTAAGAAGTACGACATACAAATTACGGGAAGAGCGTGTGCTGGAGCTGAATTCTCTTAACTATCGAAAGTATTCAAACATTTCCGTCCCGGGATTAAGTTCAGGTGCGTATGCACTACTTAGCCAGTTCACGAAGATCGAAGAGGCTATTAAGAGGAAAAAGAGCTCCAATGCCGCCCATCGGCATTTACTACTCCTAATCGATGAAGGCGATATTTTCCTACACATTTCCTGGCAGCAAAAATATGTTGACTACCTCAATCGTTTCGTCGAGAAAATAAAGAACACGTTTTTCGAAGATGTACAAATAGTGTTGACCACTCATTCGCCTGTCCTCATGAGTGATTTTCCGAGAGACTGTATTGTGGCAATAAACGAGAATATGTTTAGCCTAGACAACGCGCTCAGCGAAACCCCGATAAATTTATGGCAGCATCACGGCAACCTTGTGTCGTTCGGTTAAAGTGGACCCGTCAGTCAAGACACTCTGCCAGTTAATTTAAGCTGTGCCCATTTCCACTTCATCAGCTGCTCGGCGCTGTCCCGTACCACTCT
>NZ_FOTW01000029.1 GCF_900114705.1 Rugamonas rubra | reverse complement strand
AAAAGAGATACTCGACGACCTCAGGCCAATCTTTGCAAGCGTCTGCGCGGACTTCGAGTCCGAACTGGTGGAGTTCGATGGCGAGGACGATCATGTACATCTGCTGGTGAACTACCCGCCCAAGGTTTCCGTCTCGAATCTGGTGAACAGCCTGAAGGGCGTGTCGAGCCGGATGATTCGGAAGAAGAACTATCCGAGCATCTGCAAGAAACTATGGGGAGGCGCGTTGTGGTCGCCGTCCTACTTCGCAGGCAGCTGTGGTGGTGCGCCCATTGCAGTTATCCGCCAGTACATCGAGCAGCAGCAGCAGCAGCAGCAGACACCGCACTAGATGCACCAAACCGGACGGCTGCGCCGTCCGCGCTCTTGACCCCGTCCTGAAGGACGGGGCTTGCCGCGCACTTGGTCAAACGGGTCAGGCGCGCCGCGATCAACGCTTGTGCAAGCTGATCACGTAGCCCTGTCGACCACCGCAGAAACGTCTTAGACTGGATAATTTGTATCATGCCACAATCGTAGTGGGGGACTCGATAAATAGCATTGATCAAGCTCGCCAAGGTACGCTGCGGCGGAATCGCGGTATTCTGTGGCGCCCTAACGCCACCCAGGACATCGCCATGCCGCAGCCGTTCTCTCTCGCTACGCTCCGCCGCACCACCCTGGTCGCCTGCCTGCTGGCCGGCGCGCTCAACCTGGCGCCCTACCCCGAACACCTGCTGCCGCTCAAGCAAATGGACAACGTGCCCAGCACGCTGGTCAACTACGCCGGCGGCACCTTCTCGCAGCCGCTGTCCACGGTCAAACAACACGCCGTTCTCGCCCGTCAAGTAGCCGGTGAGCAGCCGCAAGCGCCTGGTCGAGGATCTGCGCGCCAAGCTCCACGCGGCGGACGACTAATTAGTTCCGGATATAGCCAGCCTCGCGCTGGCTACGCACGGCGAGCACAAACGCTGTGTCGATCGCTTCCACGTACTGGTACAAGGCCACGTAGCCATGCGACCTCCGTCCAATGACAAGCTCCCGCTTGCCGTTCGAAATGGGTCTGCCTATGAGAGGGTTGTGCGCAAGAACCTCAACCGCCTGCATGATTTCCATCACGCGCGCGGCTGCGGCGGCCGCGTCATGTTGCGCAAGGAAGGCCAGAATGCGGTCGAAGTCCTCCGCAACTTCGGCGGCCAACTCGACGCGGGCCATGTTCAGTCCCGTTTTTTCTTGGCGACAGGACGGGGCGGCTGCTGACCGGCAAGGCGAGCCTCAAGGTATTGGCGCATCTCCGACCAAGGTATGGTTTTCCCGGTGGCGACGATCTTGGTAAACCGCGCATCGGCCTCGGCATCAAAGCCCGCCCGTTGCTCCTCGATTTCCGCCTTCTCCGTGATGGCCTCGAGAATGAAACTGTGGGTCGTCTTGCCTGCGCGCTCGGCGGCGCTGGCAATGCGCGCCTTCAATTCCTCGGGCAGGCGAATCGTTGTCGTCGTGGACATGGAGATCTCCGTGGGTACGCTTCAATGTAGCACAATTGTGCTACCAGCATGGCGGTAAAGCAGGAGCCGGCACTCGCGTCGCCCCCTCGATATGGCATGGGGCACACCGATGAAGGCGGCCGGCTGGAACTGCGGTATTCTGTGGCCACCCCAACCACCGCCAAGGACATCGCCATGCCGCAGCCGCTTTCCCTCGCCACGCTCCGCCGCACCACCCTGCTCGCCTGCCTGCTGGCCGGCGCCGCCGGCGCGCTGACGACACCGCCGGCGCAGGCCGCCGCGTCGGCAGCGGCGCAAGCGCAAGCGTCGGCGCAAGCGAAGAAGCAGCTGGACCGGCTGGCCGACGCCTTCCACCTCGCCCGCGCCAAGTACGACCCGCTGCTGTTCGCCACCGCCAACGGCGACAGCCGCTACGACGACCAGATCGGCCTGGCCATCTCGCCCAAGGTGCGCGCGCTGCAATTCGCCATGTACCGCCAGTTGCAGCTGCGCCTGCGCGGCGTCGCCCGCGCCGCGCTGGGCGAGCAGGACCAGCTGACCTACGACCTGCTCGCCTACGAGCTGGACGGCGCGCTCAAGCTGGCGCCCTACCCCGAGCACCTGCTGCCGCTCAACCAGATGGACAACGTGCCCAGCACGCTGGCCAACTACGCCGGCGGCACCGGCTCGCAGCCGCTGTCCACGGTCAAGCAACACCGCGCCTATCTGAACCGCCTGAATCAACTACCGGCGTGGATAGCCCAGGCCATCGCCAACATGCGCGAAGGCATCCGCCTCGGCGTGGTGCAACCGAAGGCCATCACCGTGGCGATGCTGCCGCAGTTCCAGGCGCTGCGCAGCGCCACGCCGGAGGCCAGCGTGTTCTACTCGCCGGCGACGCGCCTGCCCGCCGAGTTCTCCGCCGCCGACCAGCAAAAACTGAGCGCCGCCTACCGCCACACCGTCGCCGCCAAGCTGGCCCCGGCGCTGGAGCGCCTGGTGCGCTTCCTCGAAACGGACTACCTGGCGGCCGGCCGCGCCAGCAGCGGTTGGGACGCGCTGCCGAACGGCAAGGCCTGGTATCTGGCGCGCATCCAGGACAGCACCAACCTGCCGCTGACGCCGCAGCAGGTGCACGCCAAGGGACTGGAGGAGGTGGCGCGGATCAAGCAGCAACTGCTGGCCCTCGGCCCGCAACTGGGCTACGACGGACCGCCGCAGCAACTGCCGCAGTGGGTCAGCGCGCAGGACAAGTTCAAGCCCTTCCGCAGCGACGCCGAGGTGCTCGACGCCTACCGCCAGATCTACGCGACGGTGCTGCAAAAGCTGCCGGCCTACTACAGCCTGGTGCCCAAGGCCAAGCTGGAGCTGCAACTCGAGCCGGAGCTGACGCGCGCCACGGCGTCGGACCATTACACGCCGTCGGCCGCCGACGGTTCGCATCCCGGCGTGTTCTGGCCGGTGGTCAACGATGCCAAACAGTACAGCCGGGTCGAGATGGCCAGCCTGTTCCTGCACGAGGGCCTGCCCGGCCACCACCTGCACGCCGCCCTGCTCAAGGAGATCGGCCTGCCCGACTTCCGCAAGTTCAGCACCGAGAACCCGAACAACGCCGCCTTCACCGAGGGCTGGGCGCTGTACTCGGAGACCATGGGCAAGCAGTTCGGCCTGTACGACGATCCGGCCTACTACTACGGCCACCTGAACGCGGAGATGCTACGCGCAGTGCGCCTGGTGGTCGACACCGGCATGCACGCGCTGGGCTGGAGCCGCGAGCAGGCCATCGCCTACACCGTCGAGACGCTGGGCTACAGCGAGGCGCGGGCGCGCAACCAGATCGAACGCTACATGGTCATTCCGGCGCAGGCGCTGAGCTACAAGATCGGCGCGCTGAAGATACTCGAGCTGCGCGGCCGGGCCGAGCAGGCGCTGGGCGACAAGTTCAGCTATCCGAAGTTCCACGCCGTGGTGATCGGCGACGGCACCTTGCCGCTGCCCATCCTGGAGGCGCGGGTCGAGCGCTGGATCGCCGCGTCGAAGTAGCGGAAACCGGGCAGCGGCAAGCGCCGGCGCCAAGCCCCGGCGTTGAGGCGCAGCAAAGCCGAAAACGCCGGCCGGCACATCAATTATGATATCGTCAACTTTGCTTCCGCTTGGCCCCGGGCGATTCCGCGCCCGAGGCCGTCGAGCATTTCCGGGAGAGCGACTTGATGGAGTTCCTGTTATTCATTTTTTGCGTGGTGACCTTCCGCTACGCCTGGCTGGCCAATACCAGCACCCGCCAGGCGCACAAGCTGATCCACGATCTGCGCAACGAAATGGCCGGCCTGCGGGTGGACTTGGCTTCACTGCGCGCGCAAACGTGGCAAGCGCCGGCCACGCCAACACCAACACCGGCACCGGCCGGAGCTGAGGCGGACAGCGCCGCCTTCCTCAACCAGCACGCGGCGGCCAACGACGACGCCGCCGCCACCGTTGCGGACCGCGCCGCGCCGGCCGCCGCCGAGGCGGCGGCCACCGGGCAAGCGGCGGCGGAGCAGGCGGCAGCGGAGCAGGCGGCAGCGGAGCAAACCGCCGCCGAGCAGGCTGCCGCGCAGGCGCTTGGCCGGCAAGCCGCCGCCGAGGCCCGCCGGTCCGAACCGCCGGCGCCAGGCCAACCGCCGAGTCCGCCGCCACAATGGCTGCTGGCGGCCAAGGCCTGGCTGTTCGGCGGCAACCTGGTGGCCAAGCTGGGCCTGCTGATCTTGTTCATCGGCATCAGCTTCCTGCTCAAGTACACGGCCGCGCGGGTCAGCGTGCCGATCGAGTTCCGCCTGGCCGGCATCGTGCTGGTCGACATCGCCCTGCTCGCCTGGGGCTGGCGCATCCGCCAGCGCCGCCCCAGCATCAGCCTGCCGGTGCAGGGCACCGCGCTGGCCGTGCTGATGCTGGTCACCTTCGGCGCCTTCCGCCTCTACCACCTGATCCCCGGCTCGCTCGCCTTCGCCCTGCTGTTCGTGCTGACCACCTTCACCTGCGTGCTGGCGGCGCTGCAAAACGCCCAGTGGCTGGCCCTGTTCGGCATCGTCGGCGGCTTCGCCGCGCCCATCCTCGCCTCCACCGGCGGCGGCAGCCACATCGGCCTGTTCTCCTACTACGCCCTGCTCAACGCCGGCGTGTTCGGCCTGGCGCTGCTGCGCTCCTGGCGCGCCCTCAACCTGCTCGGCTTCGCCTTCACCTTCGCCATCGGCACCGCCTGGGGTGTGCTGCGCTACCGGCCGGAGGATTACCTGTCGGCCCAGCTGTTCCTGCTGCTGTTCTTCCTCTACTACGTCGCCATCGCCCTGGCCTACGCGCGCCAGCAGGCGGTGCGGCTGAAGAACTACGTCGACGGCACGCTGATCTTCGGCACGCCGATGCTGGCCTTCGGCCTGCAGGCCGGCCTGGTGCGCCACATCGAGTTCGGCCTGGCCTACTCGGCGCTGGCGCTGGGCCTGTTCTACGTCGGCCTGGCCGTGGCGCTGCGCCGCAACCGCGCCAGGTACGCGCTGCTGGGCGACACCTGCCTGGCCATCGGCGTGGTGTTCGGCACGCTGACCATCCCGCTCGCGCTCGACGGCCGCTGGACCTCGGCCGCCTGGGCGCTGGAGGGCGCCGGCATCGTCTGGGTCGGCCTGCGCCAGCGCCAGACGCTGACCTGGGTGTTCGGCCTGCTGGTACAGGCCGGCGCCTGGCTCAGCTTCATCGGCAGCGTCAGCGGCCTGGCGCCGGCGACGGCGCTGCAGTCCAACCTGTGGCTGGGCTTCCTGCTGCTGGCCGCCACCGCCTTCCTGATGGCGACCCGCTTCCGCGCCCACGCCGACGGCGTGGTGGACGGGAACGGCGACGAGAACGCCGCGCTGGGCCGCGCCTTCGCGCCGCTGGCCGGCCTGTTCCTGGCCGTCGCCACGGTCTGGCTGATCGCCGGCGCCTGGACCGAAATCTTCCTGCGCACCCAGGCCGTCAGCCAAGCCAACCTGCTGGTGCTCAGCGCCCTGCTGACGGCCGTCGGCCTCGGCCTGATCGCCAAACGCATGGCCTGGCGGCTGGCCAGTTGGCTGGCGCTGACGGCCCAGGTGGTGGCCGGCGCCACGCTGCTCGGCTTGTTCAGGATGGATTGGTGGCTGCCCACGCCCAAGCTGTTCGACACGCCCGTGCTGGGCGAGCTGATGATACTGGCCGGCGCCCTGTTCAGCGCCTGGGCGCTGATGCGCCAAGTGCGCGCCGGCGAGTCCAATCTGGCGCCGCTGTCGACGCTGCTGTTGCTGTGGTCCGGCCTGTGGTGGTTCGCGCTGGTCCTGCCCACCCTGTCCAACTGGCTGGCCACACACATGCAGCTCAACGGCGCGGCCTACCACCTCTTCCCCGAGCTGTGCTGGTCGGCCTACTGCCTGCTGCTGGCGGCGAGCACGGCGCCGCTGCTGCTGGCGGCGCGGCGTCTGCACTGGCCGCAGCTGCGCTGGGCCACGCTGTCCGTCTGGCTGGCGCAGGTGCTCGGCACGCTGGCCATGCTCGGCACGCTCTACGCGGCGAACACCCTGCCGAAGGCGCACAGCTGGGTGGCCTACGCGGCCCTGCTGCTGGCCGGCGAATGGCTGCTGCGCGTCTGGCCGAAGAACCGCTGGCGCATCGCCGATGTCGCCCTCAAGCTGCTGCACACGCTGCGCAGCGCCGGCCCGTGGCTGATGATCTGGCCGGTGGCGGCGATCAACATCGCGCGCTGGCTGCAGGACGGCGACAACGCCGAGGCGCAGCTGCTGGCCGACGCCGGCTGGCACACCGACGCCAGCTGGGCGCGCTTCATCCCGGCCTGGCTGATGATGGCGGCGCTGGCCTGGCTGATGCAACGCAGCCGCGCCGGCGGCTGGCCGGTGGCGCCGATCGCCGCCTGGTACCGGCGCCGCCTGCTGCCGCTGGCCTGCGCCTGGTCGGTGCTGCTGCTGGCGGTGTGGAACCTGACGCAGGACGGCGCCATGGCGCCGCTGCCCTACCTGCCGCTGCTCAATCCGCTCGACCTGAGCAGCTGCTTCGCCATGCTGCTGGCGGCGGCCTGCTACCGCATGCTGCGCGAGGACGAGCCGGCCGCCGCCGGCGCGCCGTCCGCGCTGGCGCGGTTGCGGCCGCGCCTGTTGGTCGCCGCCGCCGTGGCCGCCTACGGCTGGTTCAACCTGGCGCTGCTGCGCACCGTGTCGCACTACGCCCACATCGACTACGCCTTCGACGCGCTGTTCGCCTCGCAGTTCGTCCAGGCCATGCTGTCGCTGGTGTGGAGCGTCACCGCGCTGCTCCTGATGCGCCACGCCGCCAAGCGGCTGAGCCGGCCCGTCTGGATCGCCGGCGCCGCGCTGCTCGGGCTGACCGTGGCCAAGCTGTTCCTGGTCGACCTGTCCAACGTCGGCGGCGTCGAGCGCATCGTCTCCTTCCTCGGCGTCGGCGCGCTGATGGTCGGCATCGGCTATCTGGCCCCCTACCCCTCGCCCGCCGGGCAGACCACCAAGCAGGAGGCCGCATGATCGCACTCACCGCAGCAAGCCATACAGCACAAGGGCGCGCGCGGCGCGGCCTGGTCGCGGCGCTGGCCGCGCTGGCGCTGCCGGCCTGGTCGGCGCCGCCCGCCGCCGTCAGCGACGCGCCGCAGGACTACGCCTGGACGCTGCCGCTCAGCGCCAAGACCGGCCAGGGCGTGCTGCAGCTGCGCCTGCCGCCGGACGTCTACCTGCACGCCCGCTCGCCCCAGCTGGACGACCTGCGCGTGTTCGACGCCCACGGCGCGGCGCTGCCGTTCACGCTGCAGGCGGCGCAGGGCAAGCGCCAGACCAGCCACCGCAACCTGCCGCTGAAGATCTTCCCGCTGTCCAGTTCCGCCGACCCGGCGCAGCCGCTGGACCTGGACGTGCGCACCGGCGCCGACGGCCGGCTGCTGTCGGTGCGCGTGCGGCCGGAGCAGGCGGCGGCCGGAACAGGCAGCGGAGCCGGTGCGGCGCCGCGGCTGAGCGCACTGATCCTCGACCTGGGCCCGTCCGTCCCGGCCGAGGCGGCGCCGCTGATCGACGCGCTGCGCTTCACGCCGCCGGCCGAGCTGCGCGAGTACAACGCGCAAGTGTGGCTGGACACCAGCGACGACCTGAAGCGTTGGGACACGGCCGGCGCCACCGAGCTGAACTGGCTGGTCAGCCGGGACGCGCAAACGCTGGCCAACGACAAGCTGGAATTCACCCCGCGCCGCTTCCGCTACGCCCGCCTGCGCTGGCAAAGCGGCGTGCCGCAGCAGTTCGCCGGCATCGTCGCCGAGCAGCTGCTGCAAAGCGAGGCGCCGCCCTACCGCGACCAGCTGCGGCTGCAGCCGGCGCCCGGCCGGCAGGCCGACGAGCTGGTGTACGCGGCGCCGCTGGCCGTGCCCACCAGCCAGGTCGGCCTGGACTTCGGCACGCAGACCGTGGTGCTGCCGGTGACCTTGGGCGGCTACCGCGAGCTGCCGCCGCGCCAGTTGGGCCAGGCCGGCAGCTGGTTGTTCGAGCCGGTCGCCAGCGCCACCTTCTACCGCATCGTGCAAAACGGCCAGGTGCGCGCCTCCGGCGAGCTCGACATCGAACCCCGCCACGCCAAGCAGTGGGCCGCGCGCGGCCAGGGCATCGGCGGCCTGCAGCCGGTGCTGCGCCTGGCCTGGGAGCCGGCCACGCTGGTGTTCCTGGCCAGCGGCGCGCCGCCCTACAGCCTGGCCGTGGGCCGCGACAAGGCCGTCGCCGCCGCGCGCGCGCTGGGCCAGGTGGCGCCCGGCTTTTCCGCCGCCGAGGTGCAGATGCTGGAGACGGCCAGCGCCGGACCGGCGCAACAGCGCCACGCCGGCGCCGACGCGGCCGCCAACGACGCGCTGGCGCAGGCCGGCGCGGCGGCGCGCCAGCGCCTGTGGGTGTTGTGGGGGGTGCTGCTGCTGGGGGTGGCGGTGCTGGGGCTGATGGTGTGGCGCCTGGTCAAGCCGGCGGCATCCAAGATCGACGAACTGGGTTCAACGCCCTCGGGTGGCTAGCCAAAACGCAGCTGAGCTAAGAAACCCCACCGGCGAAAATCTAGGGTCAGACCCTGTGGGTCTGACCCTGGCTCTGCGCCGTTGGGTGGTGTTGTAGCCGCTGGCGCGTTAACTCAACAGCGCCGACGCCAGCTCAAGCCGTGTGCAACTTCATCGTCGCCGCCTCGAACTTGCCTTCGCAAATCTGCGGCATGACCAGCAGCGACTTCTCGATGGCCTCCTCGATCAGCACCTGGTCCTCGCGGCGCGGGCGGTGCAGCACGAAGTCGGCCACCTGCTGCTGCAGGCTGAGCGAGCGCGGATGGCCGATGCCCAGCCGCAGCCGCCAGTAGTCCTGCGTGCCGAGCGCGGCGGTGATGTCCTTCAGGCCGTTGTGGCCGCCGGCCGAGCCGCCCTTCTTCAGGCGGGCGATGCCGGGCATCAGGTCGAGCTCGTCGTGCACCACCAGCACCTCGTCCGGATTGATCTTGTAGAAGCGCGCCAGCCCGCCGACCGACTGGCCGGAGCGGTTCATATAGGTCTGCGGCTCGAGCAGCCACACCTCGTTGCCGCCGATGCTGGTCTTGGCCACCATCGCGTTGAAGCGCGTCTCGCGCTGCAGGCGCACGCCGGGCAGGCTGTTGGCCAGGTTGTCGACCAGCCAGAAGCCGGCGTTGTGGCGGGTTTGTTCGTATTCGGCGCCGGGGTTGCCGAGGCCGACGATGAGACGTATGGGCATGGTGTGCTGTCTTCGAAAATTGGCGAGCCTGTGCTCGCATTCGTGCGGAAAATCGGCAAAACCTCCCGCATGCTACCGGTGCGGGGGCCTTTGCCGATGGCCCGGACTAAAAAAAACCCGCCAGCGGGGCCGGCGGGTTTTTCCCATCTGCTACCGCATCGCTGCGGCGGCCGAATTACTTCTTGGCTTTAGCGGCTGGCTTAGCGTCAGCGGCGGCGGCTGGAGCAGCGGCAGCGGCTTCAGCCGAAACGTGGCCGGCTGGTACCGAAGCGGTGGCAACGGTCTGGTTCGCGCCGTGGGCAACGATGGTCACGCCGGCTGGCAGGGTGACTTCACCGATGTGCAGCGAGTGGCCGACGTCGATGTTCGACAGGTCAACGGTGACGAACTCTGGCAGGTCTTTCGGCAGGCACGACACTTCGATTTCGTTCAGCACGTGGCTGATGGTGGCGCCGTGCAGTTTGACCGCTGGCGACACGTCGGCGTTGGCGAAGTGCAGCGCGACCTTCATGTGGATTTTGGTGCTTGCGTCGATGCGCTGGAAGTCAGCGTGCAGAACCAGTTGTTTGTATGCGTGGACTTGGAAGTCGCGCAGCAGAACTTGCTGGACTTTGCCGTCGATTTCCAGATCCAGGATCGACGAGTGGAACACTTCTTTTTTCAACGCGTGGTACAGGGCGTTGTGGTCCAGGGTGATGTTCATCGGGGCTTCGGTGCCACCGTAGACGATACCAGGGGTCTGGCCGGAAATGCGCAGGCGGCGGCTCGCTCCGGAACCTTGCAATTCGCGTTTGAATGCAACAACTTTCATGTGATACTCCAAAATATACAGGGCTCGCGCCCCGTGTTATGAAGCCCCCGCGACCAGGGTGCTTCGAGAATGGGCGCTCGCGCGCCCATGAATCCGGAAATGCACAACGGCGCTGCCGGCTGAAAGCCAGGCGCGCCGCCGTTACCGCTAATTTTTTCGCTTATCTCAGTCGATAAACAGGGAGATCACGGAATCGCCCTTGATGATGCGCTTGAACGTCTCGGCCAGCAATGGTGCGCAGGTCAGTTGACGGATCTTGCCGCAGGCCTTGGCCGCTTCCGACAGCGGGATCGTGTCGGTCACCACCAGCTCGTCGAGCGAGGAGTTGGTGATGCGCTCGATCGCCGGGCCGGACAGCACCGGGTGCGTGCAATACGCGATGACCTTCTTGGCGCCGCGCTCCTTGAGCACCTCGGCGGCCTTGACCAGGGTGCCGGCGGTGTCGACCATGTCGTCCATGATGACGCAGTTGCGGCCTTCGACCTCGCCGATGATGTTCATCACTTCGGACACGTTGGCCTTCGGACGACGCTTGTCGATGATCGCCAGGTCGCAACCGAGGCGCTTGGCCAAGGCGCGGGCGCGCACCACACCGCCGACGTCCGGCGAGACCACCAGCAGGTCTTGGTAGTTTTTCTTTTGCAGGTCGCCCAGCAGGATCGGCGAGGCGTAGATGTTGTCGACCGGGATGTCGAAGAAGCCTTGGATCTGGTCGGCGTGCAAGTCCATGATCAGGACGCGCTCGACGCCGGCTTCTTCCAGCATGTTGGCGACCACTTTGGCCGAAATCGCGACGCGCGCCGAACGTGGGCGGCGGTCTTGACGGGCGTAACCAAAGTAGGGGATGGCGGCGGTGATGCGGCCAGCGGACGCGCGCTTCAGGGCGTCGACCATCAGGATCAACTCCATCAGGCTGTCGTTGGTCGGTGCGCAGGTCGATTGCAACACGAAGACGTCCTTGCCGCGAACGTTCTCGTTAATCTCCACCATCACTTCGCCGTCCGAGAACTTCGAGACGTTTGCCTTGCCGAGAGGGATGCCGAGATTTTTTGCGACTCCTTCTGCCAACGCAGGATTAGCGTTGCCGGTAAAAACCATCAGGTTTTCGTAAGCCATTGGGAGTCCCAGAGATAGAAGATGAAAATTTTTTTGAAGGTCACCAGCGGCAGGTCCGCGTGGCGCTGTACTAAGAATGACCCGCGCTGGGCGGGACCATCTGTCTTCGTCCTGACTGGAGGCCAACTTCGCCTCGACAGATTTGCAGGGAAAACGAATGGCAGGGGAACAAGGATTCGAACCTTGGTATGCTGGAATCAAAATCCAGTGCCTTAACCAGCTTGGCGATTCCCCTACGCAACTTGCTGCTTGTCGTTACCGGCGATATTCTATCACCAAAATTACGCCAAGCCAAAACTTTTTTTCTTACTTACAACATCGCGGTGAGCGGATGCTGCATCAGCGCCTTGGCTTTCCAGCTTGACCACTTGTTCGGCATTTTACTCAAAACCGCGTCGGCGTCAACCTCGTTTGCCACTGCACAAAATACACATGCACCGGAACCAGTCATCCTGGCATCACCGTAAGCGCTGAGCCATTCTATCGCCTCGGCTACCGGCGGGAACAGACTCGTTGCCACATGCTGTAAATCGTTCTTTCCGTAACCCTTCAAATCAGTTTGATTTTCGAGGTGGCTGGAAAAGTCCGTTATTATGATAGGCGGAGTATCCCTTGTCAACAGCCCGGATGAAAAAATTGCGGCGGTCGGCACCGCGACGCCGGGCTCGATCACCACGTACCAGCAAGTGGGCGTGCGCACCGGGCGCAGCGCCTCGCCGACGCCCTCGGCGAAGGCGTTCTGGCCGAAGATGAAAAAGGGGATGTCGGCGCCCAGCGGCAGGCCCAGGTCCATCAACTGCTGGCGCGTCAGGCCGGCATTCCACAGTTTGTTGAGCGCCATCAAAGTGGTGGCGGCGTCGGACGAGCCGCCGCCCAGCCCTCCCCCCATCGGCAGGATCTTTTGGATGGCGATGTCGACGCCGCGCGGCAGCGCGCCGCTGCGGCGCAGCACCTCGGCCTGCAGCAGGCGGGCGGCGCGCACGATCAGGTCCTGCTCCTCCGGCACGCCGGCGATGTCGCTGACGCGGCGGATCTGCGCGTCGTCGCGCAGCGTGAAGTCCAGCGTGTCGCCGTGGTCGAGCAGCTGGAACACGGTTTGCAGCAGATGGTAGCCGTCGGCGCGGCGGCCGTTCACGTGCAGGAACAAATTCAGTTTGGCCGGGGCCGGGCAATTCTTCAGACTGGTCATGACGGGGTTTCTCGTGCGGTGGCGGTGGCGTGTGTGGTTGCGGTTGCGGTTGCGGGTGTGCGGGTGTGCGGTAGCGTGCGCGGCTGCGGCCGCGCTCGCGCGACGGATGCGGCCGGGCCGGCGCCTCAGGGCGCCGGCTCGTCGATGACGATGCGGATCGCCATCTCGTCGACCTGGCCGCCGGCCAGGCGCTCGACGTCGATGCGCTTGGGCCGCGACGGCGCGCCGCCCTCCTCCTGCCACGAGACGTAGCGCAGGCGCCAGCCGTCGCGCGTGGTGACGGTGTCGTGTACCGGGCTGGCGACGAAGCGGCTGCCGTCGGCGGCGGTGGCGTAGCCCTGCAGCCAGTCGCGCAGGCCGGACACCGGCAGCTCCCAGCCCAGCGCCTGCGCGCTCAGGCTGTCAATGTCGGCGGCCGTGCGCGGCGGCTTGCCGGCCTCGGTCAGCGTGGCCTGGCCGGGCGTGACGCTGATGGCGGCGATGATCTGGCCGAGCGGCGAGGCCAGGCTGACGTCGACCCGCTGCGGCGTCTGCGTCCAGTTGAACTTGCCCGACAGCGACTCCGGCTTGCCGTCGCGGCTGTAGTTGACCGACAGGCGACCGCCCAGCTCCAGCGTGGCGCGGTAGGCCGCCACCGGCGCGCCCGACGGCGGCGCCGACAGCGTGGCGCAGCTGCTCAGCAGTGCGCAGCACAGCAGCGCGGTGGACAGCGGGGAAATGGTTGAGCGTATCGACATGGAAATAGAAAAAAGTGAGCGGTGGGCCGGCGAAGGCGTCAGGCGGGGTCAGTGCCGACATTCGGACATTTTTTGCTTGCCCGACCGGATCAATACTTGAGCCCGTGTCCGAATGTCGGCACTGACCCCGAAGCTACGGACCCCGAAGTTACGAAGCTAGGAAGCTATCACAGGCTGGTGTTGAGGCGCGCCAGCGTGCTCTTGAGGGCGTCGTTCTTCGGGTCCTTGCTGTGCGCCTCCTGCCACAGCTTGTGCGCGCCGCCCTTGTCGCCCTTGGTCCACAGCACCTCGCCCAGGTGCACGGCGATCTCCGGGTCGCTGCGCAGGCCGTAGGCGCGGCGCAGCAGCTCCTCGGCCAGGTCGAGGTGGCCCAGGCGGAACTGCACCCAGCCCATGCTGTCCATGATGAAGGGGTCGGTCGGCGCCATCTGCAGCGCCTTCTCGATCAACGCGTAGGCCTCGTCGAGGCGGACGTTGCGCTCGGCCAGCGAGTAGCCCAGCGCGTTGTAGGCGTGGTGGTTGTCCGGCGCGGCGGCGATCACCTGGCGCAGGCTGGCCTCCATCACGTCGAGCCGGCCCAGCTTCTCGGCCGCCAGGGCGTGGTCGTACAGCAGGTCGGCGTGGCCGGGGAAGCGCTTGAGGGCGTTCTCCAGCACCACGAAGGCGGTGCGGGTGTCGCCGGCGTCGCGCAGGATCTGCGCGTCGGCCTGGACGATCTGCGCCTGCTCGGCCGGGTCCGCGGTGTTCAGCTCGGCCAGCTGCTTGCGGGCGTCGTCGATCTCGCCCTTGCGCGCGGTCAGCTGGGCGCGCTTCAGGCGGGCCGTCAGGTAGAGCCGGGCGTCGCCGCTTTCGATCTTGTCGAGCCAGCCGGTGGCGGCGTCGAAGTCGCCGCGCTCCTCGGCGATCTGGGCCAGGATCAGCAGCACCTTGGAGGGGTCGCGCTCGTCGCCGGGACGGTCGCCCAGCACGCCGATGAAGCGCTTGAAGTAGTCCTCGGCGCCGGCCACGTCGTTGCTCTGCATCGAGGTCACGCCCAGCGCGTACAGCGTGGCCAGGTTGTCCGGCTGCTCCTTCAGCAGGAACAGGAACTCCTTGCGCGCCGGCAGGTATTGCTTGTTGTCGACCAGGATGCGGGCGTAGGCGGCGCGCACCTCGCGCGCCTGCGGGTGGCGCTCGAGGAAGCCGGTGAGGATCTTGGACGCGCTGTCGATGTCGGGCGAGACCTGGGCCACCGTCAGCACGGCCAGCTCGGACTCCGGCCTGAGCCGCAGCGCCTCGGCCGCCTCCAGCCGCGAGCGGGCGGCGTCGCCGATGCTGTAGGCGCTCTGCGCCAGCACCAGGTGCGCCTCCAGCGTCGCGCCGTAGGGTTGCAGCACGCGGTCGAGCAGGGCGAAGGCGGCGCCCTTGTCCTTGGCGCGCAGCAGGAACTGCTGCATCTGGAACATGGCCAGGCCGCGCGCGGCCGGCGCGCTGGCCTGCAGGCGCTGGCTGAAGATTTGCTCGGCCTCGCTCAGGTCGTCGCCGAGCACGGCGAAGCCGAGGAAGTACTGCACCGCGTCTTCGGAGTCGGGCGCCAGCTGGCGCCACAGGCGGATCGCCGCCAGCGCCTCGCCGCCCTGCTTGGCGGCCAGCGCCATCTCGGCGGCGCGGCGCGCCAGGCGCGGGTCGCGGGTCTGCTGGGCCAGCGCCATCAGGGTGATGTAGGGGCCCTGCCACTGGCCGCGCTTGAACTCCAGCTCGGCCTTGGTCAACTTGTAGAGCAGGTCGCTGGTCAGCTCGACGCCGGGCAGCGGCTCGACCGCCGGCGCCGGCGGCTCGGCCGCCAGCTTGGCGGCCTCGGCGGCTGCGGCGGCCTCGACGCTCTCCACCGGCTCGACGGCGGGCGGCGCGTCGGCCGGCCGTTGCGGGCCGACGGCGCAGGCCGACAGCAAAGCGGAGAGGGTTACAATGGCGAATGCGTTTTTCAAAGGATGGTCCTGGCAAGTCTGGCGGCATGGTCGGGCTAACGGCAGATTCTACGCCCTTCGCATGTAAAGCCGAATGCTCGTAGTGTAACCAAATATTCCGTCCAGCTACGCCGTCGCCCTCCACTTTTCACGTGATTTGCCATCCAGATGCCAGAACTGCCAGAAGTTGAAGTCACCCGGCGCGGCGTCGCGCCCTACCTCGAGGGCCGCGCCGTGCAGGCGGTGGTGCTGCGCCGCAGCGGCCTGCGCTGGCCCTTCCCGGCCGACCTGCCGCAGGCGCTGCCCGGCCACACGGTCGGCTTGACGGGGCGGCGCGGCAAATACCTGCTGATCCACTTCGCCCACGGCACGCTGATCGTCCACCTGGGCATGTCCGGCCACCTGCGCATCCTGCCCTGCGGGGTGGCGGCGCAGAAGCACGACCACTTCGACCTGGTGATGGCCGGCGCGGACGGCCCGCAGGTGCTGCGCATGACCGACCCGCGCCGCTTCGGCGCCGTGCTGTGGCACGCCAACGCCGACGGCGCGCTGGCCGACCACGCGCTGCTGCGCGGCCTGGGCGTCGAGCCGCTCGAGGACGGCTTTTCCGGCCAGCTGCTGCACCAGCGCACGCGCGGGCGCAACACCACCGTCAAGCTGGCGCTGATGGCGGGCGACATCGTCGTCGGCGTGGGCAATATTTACGCCTCGGAAAGCCTGTTTCGCGCCGGCATCAATCCGAAGACGGCGGCCGGGCGCATCAGCCTGGCGCGCTACGACAAGCTGGCCCAGGCGATCCGCGCCGTGCTGGCCGAGGCCATCGTGCAGGGCGGCAGCACCTTGCGCGACTTTATCAGCGTCAACGGCCAGTCCGGTTACTTCCAGCAATCGTATTTCGTCTATGATCGTGCAGGCGTGCCCTGCCGCGTCTGCGGCGCGCC
Organism: Rugamonas rubra; assembly: GCF_900114705.1. GTDB lineage: Bacteria > Pseudomonadota > Gammaproteobacteria > Burkholderiales > Burkholderiaceae_D > Rugamonas > Rugamonas rubra. Next base: position 76,814 of record NZ_FOTW01000029.1, on the reverse strand, counting down.
GGTGCGCCAGATCAAACAGGGGCAGCGTTCGACCTTCTATTGTGTGAATTGTCAAAAATGACGGCGCCGGCCGGCCGGGTGGAGACCAAGTGAGCATGATGATGCGCGATATCGAACAGTACGGCGCCTGGCGCCAGGGCCTCGCCACGGCCCTGCGCAACTACCAGGCCTGGGTGCTCGAGGCCGGGCTGGCCGACGCCGCCACCGAGCAGCGCCTCGCCCGCACGCTGGCCCGGCTGGCCGACGACAAGCTGTCGGTGGCCTTCGTCGCCGAGTTCTCGCGCGGCAAGTCCGAGCTGATCAACGCCATCTTCTTCGCCGACTACGGCCAGCGCATCCTGCCCTCGGCGGCCGGGCGCACCACCATGTGCCCGACCGAGCTGCTGTACGACCCGGCGTTCCCGCCGTCGATCCGCCTGCTGCCGATCGAAACGCGGGCCGACAATTTGTCGACCAGCGACTACCGCGACAATCCGGCCGCCTGGACCACCCTGCCGCTGAACCTGGAGGCCGGCGCCGACATGCACGAGGTGCTCAAGGAGGTCTGCCGCACCCGCCTGGCCAGCGTCGACGAGGCGCGCGGCTACGGCCTGTACGACGACAGCGACCCGGACGCCGCCGTCACCCAGGACGCCGCCGGCCGGGTGGAGATCTCGCTGTGGCGCCACGCCATCATCAACTTCCCCCACCCGCTGCTCAAGCATGGCCTGGTGATCCTCGACACGCCGGGCCTGAACGCCATCGGCACCGAGCCCGAGCTGACCTTGAACCTGCTGCCCAACGCCCACGCCGTGCTGTTCATCCTGGCCGCCGACACCGGCGTGACCAAGAGCGACATCGAGGTCTGGCGCAACCACATCGGCGCCGGGCCGGGCCGCCTGGTGGTGCTCAACAAGATCGACAGCATGTGGGACGAGCTGCGCAGCGAGGACGAGATCAACCAGGAGATCGACCGCCAGCAGGCCAGCGTGGCGCACATGCTGGCGCTCGAGCCGGGCCAGGTGTTCCCGGTGTCGGCGCAGAAGGCGCTGGTGGGCAAGATCACGCGCGACGTCGCGCTGCAGGCGCGCAGCCGCCTGCACGCGCTGGAGGGCGCGCTGTTCAACCAGCTGATCCCGGCCAAGAAGGAGCTGATCCGCCAGCAGCTGGCGGCCGACCTGCAGGCCTTGGGCGGCGCCCAGCAGTCGCTGCTGGCGGCGCGCACGCGCGGCGTGGTCGAGCAGCTGCACGAGCTGAAAAGCCTGCGCGGCAAGAACCAGAACGTGATCGCCCACATGATGCGCCGCATCGAGGTCGAGAAGAAGGAGTTCGACGCCAGCCTGTTCAAGCTGCAGGCCACGCGCGCCGTGTTCACCCGCCTGTCGACCGAGTTGTACACCAGCCTGGGCATGGACATCGTGCGCGACGACATCGACCAGGTGCGCGAGCAGATGCAGCGCAGCCGCTTCTTCATCGGCGTGCGCGAGGCGATGCGCCAGTACTTCGAGCGGGTGCGCGCCAACCTCGACGCCTCCGACCGCAAGACGGTGGAGATCGCCGAGATGATGGGCGTGATGTACCGCCGCTTCTCCAACGAGCACGGCCTGTCGCTGGCGCTGCCGATGCCGTTCTCGCTGCAGCGCTACCGCGAGGAGATCGGCGGCATCGAGGCGGTCTACTTCAAGCAGTTCGGCACGGCCACGCTGCTCACCACCAGCCGCGTGGTGGTGATGGAGAAGTTCTTCGACACCATCGCCTCGCGCGTGCGCGGCTGCTTCAAGGCCGCCAACGACGACGCCGACGCCTGGTTGCGCGTCATCATGGCGCCGCTGGAGGCGCAGATCCGCCAGCACAAGGACCAACTGAAGCACCGCCAGGCCTCGATCCAGCGCATCCACGACGCCACCGACAGCCTGGAGCAGAAGATCGACGCCTTCGAGGCCAGCCAGCGCACGCTCGACGAGCAGCGGGCGCGGCTGGGCGAGCTGGCCGGCGCCATCAACAGCGCCGTCAAGGCCGAATTCGTCGCGCTCGACGCGGCGGCCTAAGGCGGACATGGCGCACGGTTTACACACACTCAGCGCACACTCAGCGCACATCCAGAACACATGTAACGCACATAGATAGCGCACACAAGAACACAAGGAACGGCATGAAGCGTCAGCAGCACTCGCCAAGCCCGGGCATGGTCCCGGGCGCGGCGCCGGAAGAAGATTTGATCGACCCGAGTTTTTCCGCCGCCGTCATCGGCTGGCAACAGCAGCACGGCCGCCATGTGCTACCGTGGCAGAACACCCGCGACGCCTACCTGATCTGGCTGTCCGAGATCATGCTGCAGCAAACCCAGGTGGCCGCCGTGCTGGGCTACTACGCCCGCTTCCTCGAACGCTTCCCCACGCTGCGCGACCTGGCCGCCGCGCCGGTCGAGGACGTGATGGCGCAGTGGAGCGGCCTGGGCTACTACACCCGCGCGCGCAACCTGCACAAGTGCGCGCAACGCGTGGTGGCCGAGTACGACGGCGTGTTCCCGGTCGAGCAGGCGCTGCTGGCCGACCTGCCCGGCATCGGCCGCTCGACGGCGGCGGCCATCACCGCCTTCGCCAACGGCACGCGCGCCGCCATCCTGGACGGCAACGTCAAGCGCGTCTTCGCGCGCAGCTTCGGCATCGCCGCCTACCCCGGCGAGAAAAAGGTCGAGGAGGCGCTGTGGCGGCGCGCCGAGGCGCTGCTGCCCGAGCAGGGCATCGAGTCGTACACGCAGGGCCTGATGGACCTGGGCGCCACGCTGTGCACGCGCAGCAGCCCGGACTGCGGCCGCTGTCCGCTGCAGGCGCGCTGCGTGGCGCTGGCCACCGACCGCGTCAAGGATCTGCCGGTGCGCAAGCCGAAGAAGGCCAGCCCGGAGAAGCACGCCACCATGCTGGTGCTGATGGATCGCGGCCAGGTGCTGCTGCAGCAGCGGCCCGACAGCGGCATCTGGGGCGGCCTGCTGTCGCTGCCGGAACTGGACGGCCACACGCTGGCCGAGGACGGCAACATTGCGCCGGCCGACCACGCCGCGCTGAGCATGGCGGTGGCCCGCTTCGGCGAGCTGGAGTCGCACGAGCGGCTGTCGCCGATCACCCACGTGTTCACCCACTACAAGCTGCACATCGCGCCCTACCGCGTCACGCTGGCGCGCCGGCTCGACGCGGTCGGCGAGGCCGGCTACGTCTGGTACGACGGCGCGCGCATCGCCGAGGCGCCGCTGCCGGCGCCGATCAAAAAACTGCTACTGGAATTGTGCGGCGACGCCGGGGCGGCGCAGTCGCGCATGGCCTTCTAGTGCGCGCGGCGCGCCGCCCTGCCCGCTCTAGCCGCATGGCGACGCTGGCGTCGCTGACGCTGGCCGCACTGCTCGCGCTCGGCCTGCCGGCCCATGCCCAGCCGCAGAACGGCGCGCGCGACGACACAACTGTGCGCATCGGCGTGCTGGCCTACAAGGGGCCGGAGGCGGTGCAGCGCGACTGGTCGCGCCTGCGCCTGTGGCTGCAAACGCGGCTGCCCGGCCGCAGCGTCGAGCTGCTCGACTTCGACCAGGTCGGGCTGACCCACGCCGTGCGGGCGCGCGCGGTCGACTTCATCATCACCAGCAGCGGCCACTACGCCACGCTGGAGCAGGACGACGGCGCCAGCCGCATCGCCACGCTGGCCTCGCCGTGGTCGGCCTCGCCGCAACTGGCGATCGGCTCGGCCATCGTGGTGCGGCGCGACGCCGCCCTGCAAGCTTTGGCCGACCTGGCCGGCAAACACGTGCTGGCGGTGGCGCCGGAGGCCTTTGGCGGCTACCAGATCGCCGCACGCGAAATGCTCGCCGCCGGCGTCGACCCCGAGCGCGACCTGGACCGCCTGCAGTTCAACGGCTTCCCCACCCAGCAGATTTTGCTGGCGGTGCGCGCCGGCCGCGCCGACGCCGGTATCGTGCGCAGCTGCCTGCTCGAACAGATGATACGCAGCGGCGAACTGGGCGCCGGCGAGCTGCGCGTGCTGGCGCCGCTGCCGCACCCCGGCTCGTCCTGCCAAAGCTCGTCGCGGCTGTATCCGGACTGGCCCTTCGCCGCGCTGCGCCACACCGCGCCGGCCCTGTCGCGCCAGGTGGCGGTGGCGCTGCTGACCATGGCGCCGACGGCCGACGGCTACAGCTGGGCCGTGCCGAGCGACTACGGCAGCGTCGACGAACTGTTCCGCGAGCTGCGCATCGGCCCCTACGACTACCTGCGCCAGTGGACCTTCGAGACGGCGCTGCGGCGCTACTGGGGTTTGCTGTTGCTGGCGCTCGGCCTGCTGGTGCTGTGGGCAGTGCACACGGTGCGGGTCGAGCAGCTGGTGGCCAAGCGCAGCGCCGAGCTGCTCGCCGCGCAGCAGCGCGAGCGCGGCATGGCCGACGAGGCGCAGGCGCGCCAGGCGGCGCTGGACCACACGGCGCGGCTGGCCATCCTCGGCGAGATGGCCAGCGCCATCGCCCACGAACTGAACCAGCCGCTGGCGGCGATCGGCAACTTCGCCCGTGGCATGGCGCGCCGCATCGCCGCCGGCCGCACCGAAACGGCGCCGCTGCTGGAGGGCGCCAACGAGATCGCCGCGCAAAGCGAGCGCGCCGCCGACATCATGCGCAAGGTGCGCGCGCTGGCGCAGAAGCGCGCGCCGGAGCGGCGGAAACTCGACCTGACGGCAGTCATGGACGAGGCGGTGGCGCTGTTCCGCGCCGCCCATCCGCAGGCGCGGGTGGACTGGCAGGCCGACGCGCCAGCGCCGGTGCTGGGCGACGCGCTGCAAATCCAGCAGGTGGCCTTGAATCTGCTGAAGAACGCGCTCGACGCCCAACGCGGCGCAGATGACGCCGGCGCCGAGGCTTGCACTGGCGCCGCCGAGACGCCGCTCGTCGTCACCCTGCGCGCCCGCGAGCGCGACTGGCAGGTGTGCGTGCGCGATCGCGGCTGCGGTCTGGCACCAGAGCAGTTCGCGCGCCTATTCGAACCTTTTTTCACCACCAAGGCGGAAGGCCTGGGCCTCGGCCTGTCGCTCAGCAAGGGCATCATGGAGTCGTTCGGCGGCACGCTGTCGGCGCGCCCCAACGACGACGGCGTCGGCCTGAGCGTCTGCCTCACCCTGCCCAATTTTGACCTATCGGAAACGCCATGAACGAAAGCGATGCAATCCTGTATGTGGTCGACGACGACGCCGCGATGCGCCGCTCGCTGGCCTATCTGTTCGACGCCGGCGGCTGGCGCGTCGAGACCTTCGAGTCGGCCCGCGCCTTCCTCGACAACTACACCGGCCACGTGCCCGGCTGCCTGCTGCTCGACGTGCGCATGCCCTTGATGAGCGGGCTCGAGCTACAACCGCTGCTACAACAACGCGGCATCAAGCTGCCGGTGATTTTCCTCAGCGGCCACGGCGACCTGCCGATGGCGGTGCAGGCGATGAAGGCCGGCGCCAGCGACTTTTTGGAGAAGCCCTGCAAGGATCAGGTGTTGTTGGACGCCGTCACGCGCGCGGTGGCGCGCAGCGTGCGCGAAGCGACGCAGGACGCGCAGGCGCGCGCCGCCCACAGCGCGCTCGACACGCTCACCGCGCGCGAGCGCGAGGTGGCGCAGGCGGTGGCCAGCGGCAAGGCCAACAAGGTCATCGCCATGGACATGGCGATCAGCGAAAAAACGGTGCAGGTGCACCGCCACAACGCGCTGGCCAAGCTGGGCGTGCGCTCGGCCGCCGAGGTGGCGCGCCTGCTGATGGCCAGCGGCCAGCTGGACTAGGTCGAACGCCGGCGCGCAGGCTGCGCCGACAAACCCCAGCGGCGCAAACCTGGGGTTACCTTAAGTGCCTTCGGCCCCCTCAAGAAACGGCGTCAAGCTTGTCTACAGCCGCCTTCTCGCATTCGCCCGTCCTATTGTTGTTCAGCATGCATTGCGCCAGCGCAGAACAATGGCTTTATAAAAACTCAATAATGGCCTTCTATCTCATGCGTAGCCCTGTCTAAGCAGAAGTCGACGGGGCTGACCAACTGCGGAAACTCGATTGTCAACTTCGGCCCTGCCGGGCTCGCGCAGCTGTGCATGGGCGACGGCGGGAACCGGGCAACGGAGGTGCGATGAAAAGATCCACACCAAGCAAGGCGGCCACCGCCGCAAACGCAGCACCCAACCCGCTTGACGACCCGAGAAACATTTTGGTCGGTTGGAAAACTGGCATCACGCTGCTGAACCACGACTACCTCACCGTGCTCATGCGGGCGCCGCTGCCCGGCATCGTCATCTTCGTCCACGGCGTCAACTCCGACGGCGAGTGGTACACGCAGACGGAAAAGGGCCTGTGCGCCGGGCTCAACCAGCGCCTCAAGCGGTGCGACGAGCACATGGTCCACCCGACCGCAGAGGGCGGCCAGTTGACCCCGGCCACCTACATGCCGGAACTGACGGCCGATGGCTATATCAGCCCGTACATGAAGAGCAAGACCTTCATGCAGGACGACGACCACTTTACTCCGGTCATCCATTTCCGCTGGGGCTACAAGGCCAACCCTCAAGAGTTGCAGACATATGGCGACTCGATCTACCTCAACGAGGAAGATTACTGGGGCGGCGGCCCCTTCGCCAACGGCTGCACGGCCCTGCCAGACCTATGGGGCGAGGGCCTGTCCGACAATCTGTTTCTGTGGATGCACGTCCAGCATTTGAATCCAACCAACAACCGTCAAGTCTACTCGTGCCCACCCCGGCCCTACTATGTGTTGGCCGCCTTGCGGCTGGCCAAGCTGGTCGAGTCCATCCGGCGGAAACATGCCGACGTGCCGATCACCATCGTCTGCCACAGCCAGGGCAACATGATCGGCATGGCCGCCGCCTTCCTTGGCGACCGGCTGGCGCCGGTCGCCGACGTGTGGGGCGTCGAGGGCCGCTGCGTGGCGGACAACTACGTGCTGTGCAACTCCCCCTACAGTCTGGTGAATTCGAATTTCACCGAGGATTGGACCGAAGGGCATATGAAGGACAAGCAGGGCGGCACAGGACGACAAACGGAGGCCGCCCGTGTCGCCACCCTGCGCGCCTTCTTCGACATCATCCGCCAGCCCGCCTCCAGGCAGCAGAAGGCCGAGGACATCAACAAGTTCGTGGAAAACGTTAACCATCCCTTCAATGTCGCCGACGACCGCAAGCAGTATGGTTACGGCATCGAGCCTTCCACCTGCCAGCGAGTGACGCTGTACTGCAATCCACATGACGAGGTGATCTCGTCGATGACCGTGCAGGGTATAGGCTGGCGCGGCTTGAGCGAAGTGGAAATCGACGCCACAAAGGGGCGGGCCTTCTTTTGCCAGCGGGTGTTTGCCCAAGGCCACAAGGTGGGCGTGAAGGGGGAATACCACTACTGGAACCACCACTACAGGAAGCCCGAGCCGGGCGGCAACGGGTACTGGTGTCCGAAGTCGCCGGTCGCGGAGTATTCATTGTCCAAGGGGCTGGAAGCGAATCGTGGAAAGTTCTGGGGTTCGGTGCTGAGTATTGCCTCGGCGCCGTTCTTGATCGTGGCCACCAAGTTGGTTCAGACGCGCATCAACGCACTGCCGGACAAGAAATGGGCAATCAAGGTGGACGCGCCCGAGCTTCCCGATCCTTTCATGCCGCAGGCGCTGCGCTTCGGCGTGGTGGACGAAAAATTCGACCAAAGCTACGATGCGCCCGGGCAGTCGCGTGACGCGAAGCGCGCGCGCGGTGCCGACGACCCGTATGCCGATGACCGGCCGATCAAACAACGGGAGGGCGAGGACGCACGCGAGGCCAGCGACGCCGCCAAGGGGGACGAGGCCAGCGAGGCCACCATGCACTACGAGGACCATGCCCGCTTGCGAATGCAGGCCAGACGCGAAGGTTGGGCGAAGAACGACCAGCAGGTCGCCGGGGAGGAGCAGGATGGGAATGCCAGCGCGGAATACAAGGCGTGGCGCGAAAAGAAGATCCAGACATATCTGGCCGAGAACATCGACACCCACGCCACCGACCATTCGACCATTGTGACCAACGGCATGCATGCGGAGAAGGCGCTAGCCTACGACGTGGCCGTCGGTCTATGCCATATCCGCGATGAGGCTTTGCATACGCTGAGGATAGCGGCGGACTGGCGCTTTCTGGATGGGCTGGCTGACGACGATCCGAACCAATCGTTCCTGGAGTATTTTAAGTACGGCTACTTCAATCGGGTTACCACCTACGATTGGACACGTCAACGCAACAGCCAGGGAAGCATGCCGAGTAAGATCGTTGACCAGCGCGAGCATCCTGCGCCGACAGCGCCTCCGCATCGGGGAGGCCATCCATGAATGCCCTGATCTCGACCCGCCCCCGACGGCTGGGCTGGGCTGCCCTTGTTTTCATACTCGCCCTTGGCACTGCGCTTTCGCTCACATGGATTGCCACTGCTGATTCGCAGCGGATTCTGACCGACGGAGAAATTATGACCCGCTTCTTGGCCATGCCCACCCTCGCCGCCATCGCCACCTCGTGCTTTCTTGCCGCCTGCGTGAGCAGGCCCGCACCGGTCGCTGCCGAGCCCCAGACAGCCGCACCAATTGTCGCGGAGCCTGCAAGACCTTTCATGGCTCAGGTCGTCGGCCTGAAATGGCTCAATCCATTGCAACGTCAAGACTACCCAACAGAATGGCAATTGCTGTGGACGCTAGGTCTTGTGCAGCCCAACAAGAATGACGACATGGTGAGAGCTGAGCCAAAAAAATTCTCGACGCTTCAAATGGTGGCGTCGATAGCGAATGGAAACAACGGAAAAGAGAGCTTCAAGGGCTACCATCACAAGTACGTCGATGAGCTGACGGTTCGCTTCCATGACATCTATTTCTCCAGCTCCAGCTATTTCTACAACGCCCATTCGCTCACGGACAAGTCGACCTGGCGCGAGCTGGCCGGCATCCACGTCGAATACGCGCTGCCGGAGGGAAGACTAGACCCCGTCGAAGCGGCGGAGTTCACGCGAGACAACATCATCGAGTGCTTTAACATCGGAAACGTTCACGCCCCAACCACCTGGTCGCGCAGCACTCCGCCCGATGTGCGCGTCACGATGGGCGGCGCCAACGCCGGCTTCACCTCGCTGTCGGCGGCGCTGCACTACTTGGAGTCTCACCCAAACGAAACCGTTTGGGCCATGAATTGGGACGCGCCGAATTTTCCTCCCAACGATGAGGGAATCAACGAGAACATGGTACTGCTGGTGTTGGCTGGCCCCAACTACAAGACCGAGCGCGCCGCGCTGGCCTGGATCGGCTATCCCGCCACCAAGGCCAGCGCCGATTTTGACAGCAAAAAGGGACAGCCGCCGCGTGTGGTCCAGGCGTCGCAGGCGGCGCTCAACAGCGCCGTCGACAACGCCGGCAAGCGGAGTATCGACATCGGCTATGTGGTCCACGACGCCAACCTCACGCTGGACTCGCAGGACCGCCTGCGCGTGCTGGCGCACACCCTCGCGACCGAGGCGCCGGAACTCGATTTCATGAAGCACACCTTCAACACCCCGGCCCTGCTCGGCGAGATGGGCGCCGGCACGGCGCTGACCAACGTCGCGCTGGGCATCGCCTACGCCAACCACTTCGGCAAGAACGTGCTGGTGGCAGGCACCACCGACCCGGCGCATGCCACCGCCGTGCTGGTGCTTCCACCAGCCGTAGTCCGCCCCCTCGACCAGGACAAGCCGTGGTTCCGCGCTCGCGCCCGCAACAATTCCCACCTGATGTGGTGGGGCCTCCGCCACGACGCCGAAGGGGGCCCACAAGGCTATTCCAAATGAATCCACGCGATAGCGTGGGACTGCGGTCCCCGAGCGCTGACACGGCGGAATCACGGCATACGGTTGCAGCCGTACCGGCAATTACCCCAACCGATCCCGGCGCCTTCAATGAACAGCATCAAGCGCGCACAATGCGCGCCGGCAGCCCCTGCCGAACGGCGGTGCCGGACACCGGATCGACATACACATTGTGCCCCTTGCGGGTCGGGTCGCTCAGCCCGATGTCGTTCAGATTGACGCCGGCGGCGATGGCCTTGTCGTGCGGCCGCATCTCCTTGCCGAGGCGGTGCGCCCGCGCGCCCATCTCGCGGTGGCCGAAGCCATGCTCCACCGCCACCACGCCGCGCTGCACGCCGTGGCGCAGCGCCACCGTCGCCTTGACCCGGCCGCCCGGCGTCTCCAGATACACCGCGTCGCCGCTGCGCAGGCCGAGTCGTGCCGCGTCTTCCGGATGCAGCGCCACCGGATTGTCCGGCTTGATGCCGCGCAGCCGGCGCGCGCCGATGCTGTAGGAGTTGTGCAGCGCCGACTTGAAGCTGATCAGCTGCAACGGCCACTCCGCCTCGGGATACTTGGCGCGCAGCGGCGTGCCGTCGGCGAAAGCCGGCTCGCGCCAGGCCGGCGTGCCGGCAAAGCGCTTGCCGGTGATGCTGCTGCGGCTGACGCCCAGGTTCTCGTTGTAGACCATCATCGGCTTGGTGTAGCGGTGGGTCGACCAATCGGCCGGGTATGGCGGCAGCTCGGGCGGCGGCACGGCCCCCGCCGCCGCCGGCGTTCCGTGCGCAGTGGCAGCGGTAGCGGCGGCCGGCGTCGCGGTGGCGCGGGCGCCGGTGGCCGCATGGAGCCCCGTGGCGGCGGCAACGGCGGGCACAGACGCGGCGCCCGCAACGGCAGCAGCTCCAGCGGCGGCGCCAGCTCCGGTGCCACCTGGGGAGCCAGAGACCGCGTGCGCAGGCGCAGGCGGCGGCAGCCGCACGCCGAACATCTCGCCGTAGCTTTGATAGCGTCCGCCGCGCGCCAGCATGAAGGCCACCTTGCGCCACTCCTCCGGCTTGAGCGTGGCCTCCAGCAGCGGCTGGATGCGCGCCAGGCCGGACAAGGCGATGTCGTCGTCGCTGGCCTCGGGCACGGCGGTCTTGCCCTGGTAGGCGATGTTGGCGCCGCCGCGCAGATACCAATGCTCCGGCCGCTCCAGCGCGCACGGCTTGCCGTCGGCGTCGTTCAGGCCAGCCGGGCCGAAGCCGGGCAGCTGCATCGTCTTGGCCAGCGCCAGGAACAGCGTCTCCATGCCGATGGCCTGGCCGTCGGCCAGCTTGTCGGCCTTCGGCTCGACCACCGGCCAGCGCGCCGTGCTCATTTTCACCGCCACGCCGCCCCAGGCGCCGGCCCAGCCCCAGCTCTCGTACAGCAGCGAGTCGGGCACCAGGTAGTCGGCGAAGGCGTTGGTCTCGTTGATGAAGGGATCGACGGCGACGATCAACGGCAGCTTGGCCGGATCGGCCAGGTCGCGGCCGATCTGCGTGCGCAAACCGGGCACGCCGTACAGCGGATTGCAGCTCCACAGGATCAACGCCTTCAGGCCGTACGGGTAGCCGTTCATCGCCCCGGTCAGCCACTCGGTGGCCAGCGCCGGCGCGTTCGGATACCACGGCGCGCGCGCCGGGTAGGCGGCGCCGGCCGCCTTGTTGCGCTGGAACTCGGCGCTCTTCTCGTAGGCGGCGTTGCGGCCGAGCGGCGTGCCGCTCGGTTTGACCTGGCCGGCGAAGCTCTCCAGGTTGTAGCGCGGGCCGGGGCCGGCGTCCTTGAACGTGCCGCCGTTGATCAGCGTGCCGCCCTTGCGGTTCAAATTGCCGATCAGCGTATTGAGCATCACCAGCGCGTAGGCGTTGTAGAAGCCGCTGCCGGCCATCATGCCGCCGTGGGCGTTGACGGCGGCGCGTTTGCCGTGGCTGGTCAGCTCGCGCGCCAGGCCGACGATCACCGCCTCCGGCACGCCGCAGGCTTGCGCGTACTCGGCCAGCGTGTGCCGCTCGGCCTCCTCGCGCAGCAGCGTCATCGCGCTCTTCAGATGCAGCGGCTGGCCGTCCAGCGCCAGCTCGGCGTTGAAAAACAGCTCGGCCGGGCCGCTGGCGGCGTTGTGCGCCAGCGGCTTCTGGCTGGCGACGTCGAACACCACGAACGGGTCCTGCTCCTGGTAGCGCTGCTCCTCCGGCAGGACCATGCCCATGTCCGAGCCGCGCGCGTAGCGGCCGTCGCGCGGGTGGCCCGGCTGGACGATGACCAGGTGGGTGGCGTTGCTCCAAGCCGCCTCGCCGGCCGCCTCGGCCGTCTTCAGGTTCGGCTGCACGAGGAAGTTTTCGTCGTAGCGCTGCTGCTCGATGATCCAGCGGATCATCGCCATCGCCAGCGCGCCGTCGGTGCCGGGTTTGATCGGCACCCAGCGGCTGCGCTCGCCGGAGGCCAGGCTGTCGGCGTTGCTCAGCACCGGATCGACCACCACGTAGTTGAACGCGCGCTGGCCGGCGCGCGCCTTGGCCAGCAGGGTGCCCTGGCGCTTGAACGGATTGCCGGCGTTGCCCGGCGCGGTGCCGACGAACAGGCAGAACTCGACGTTCTCCAGGTCCGCCTTCGCGTGCGGCATCTTCTTCATGTCGCCGAACATGGCGCCCGAACCGGAGCGGTAGGCACCGCCGCAATAGCTGCCGTGGTTGACCAGGTTCAGGCTGCCGTAGGACTGCTTGAAGAAGCGGTCGACGAAGGCCATGCGGCCGTCGTCGGTGCTGGCCATCAGGCCCACCTGGTTGACGCGCGGGCCGAGCGCCGGCTGCTGCGGGTCGATCGGCGTGCTCAGCTCGCGCAGCGCGCGCAGGCCCTGCACCGGGCCTTCGCCGAACAGGTCGCCGCCCTCGCTGATTTCGCGCACCAGCTGGTCGAAGGCGATCGGCTGCCAACGGCCGCCGCCGCGCGGGCCGACCCGCTTCATCGGCGCCAGCACGCGGAACGGCGAATCCATCTGCTCGATGACGGCGTTGCCGCGGCCGCAGGCGGTCGAGCGGCCGGCCAGGCCCTTCTCCTGGAAGCGCGACAAGGCGACGAAGCTGGCGCGGATCGGCGTCTGGTAGGGCAGCGCCGGGTCGGCCGACATCGGGCTGTAGGGATTGCCGGCGACGCGCAGCACCTTGCCGTCGGCCTTGTCGATGCGCACGCGCACGCCGCAGAAGGTGGTGCAGCCCATGCACATGGTGTAGCTGACCTGCTGCTGCGGGTTCACACTGAGCTTGCCGCTGGCCGGGTCGACCGAGAACTCGGGCGCCAGCGAATTGCCGTGCAGTTTGCTGTGCGGCGCGTCCTTGCCGCGCACATGGTCGAGCATGCGGCCGGCGGTGGTCGAGAAGCTGGCGGCGAAGGCGGTCAGGCCGCCGCCCAGGGCGGCGTTGCGCAGGAAGCCGCGACGTTTATCTTGCATGGTCATCTCCTAGTGAATCGCCGCCGTGCCGACGGGGGCAACGGGATCGGCCGGATCGGGGCGGACGCGCTTGGCGCCGGCCCAGGGCAGGTAGTCGAGCATCACGATCAGCAGCACGAGCCACAGGCCGAGCGTGCCGGCGATGCCGAGCAGGCCGTCGCTGCCCAGCGGCAGCTGGTAGTCGTACAGGCCGGCGCCGGTCTTGGGGATCGCCTGGCCGCCGATGAAGATGGTCCAGCGCATCATCCAGGCGCTGTGCAGCGCGACGATGCCGTTGAACAGGCCGCTGTTGGCCGGACGCCAGACCGCCAACGCCATCGGCGCGACGGTGGCCAGCACCGCCCACACGGCGCTGAACTGCCAGGCCGGCGCGCCGGCCACCTGGTTGAAGGCGGCGCTGTGCACCGGGCTGAGGCCGGACAGGCTGACGTACAGCCAGCCGCCGCCCAGCGCCAGCACCAGCGCCAAGCTCAAGGCCAGCGCGCGGTTCAGCGCCAGCTCCAGGCGGCGGTCGGGCGCGCCGAGGTAGCGGTTGAACAGCAACGCCAGTCCCAGCGCGCCGACCGCCGCCGTGGCGACGAACTGCGCCGGCAGGAAGGGCGTGTGCCACAGCGGCCGGGCGCGCACCACAGCGACCTCCATGCCGGTGTAGAGCGCCAGCGCCAGCACGCCGCACATGGTCAGCGCCGCGGCGCCGGCCAGCGCGCCGCGCGAGGCGCGGCCGCCCCGTCCCGCCAGCCGATACCAGCGCGCGCCGGCGCGGCCGGAGGCGCCCCAGGCGGCCAGGTCGGGGCGCAGCGCCAGCCAGGCGTACAGCAGCAGGCCGCCCAGGTACAGCGGGATGAAGAAGGAGCCCCAGGCCATCCACGAGCGCGGCTGGAAGTACAGGTAGAAGTGGTAGAAGCGGCCCGGCCCGTGCAGGTCGGCCAGCAGGGCCACCGGCGCGGCCACGCCGCAGGCCAGCGCGGCCAGCAGCGACAGGCGGCCGAGCCGCTCCAGGTGGGCGCGGCCGAAGACGAAGTAAGGCAGCGTCAGCATGAAGCTGGCATAGCTCAGGCCGATGAGGAAGAAGTACTGCACGGCCCACGGCAGCCACGACGCTTCGCGCGTGACGTTGAGCACTTCGGTGATATGGCTGTCCATGCTTACTCCCCGTGGTGGCTGGGTTGCCACAGGCTGGCCTCGCCCTCGACGCGGCCTTCGAAGCGGGCGTCGAGGCCGAGGTAGAAGACGTGCGGCTCGGTGTTCATCTCCGGCTTGAGCACCTTGACCTCGTTGGCGTCGAGCAGGCGGCGCACCTCGCTGTGCGGGTCGTTCAGGTCGCCGAAGACGCGGGCGCCGCCGACGCAGGTTTCGACGCAGGCCGGCAGCAGGCCGACGTCGACGCGGTGGGCGCAGAAGGTGCACTTGTCGGCCTTGCCGGTGTCGTGGTTGATGAAGCGGGCGTCGTAGGGACAGGCTTGCACACAGTAGGCGCAGCCGACGCAACGCTCGCCGTCGACCACCACCACGCCGTCCTCGCGCTGGAAGGTGGCGCCGACCGGGCACACCGGCACGCAGGGCGGCTGCTCGCAGTGGTTGCACAGGCGCGGCAGCATGTAGGTGCCGCACTGTTTGCCGTCCTGCACCTCGTAGGTCGAGACGATGGTGCGGAAGCTGTTATCCGGCACGGCGTTCTCCATGATGCAGGAGACGGTGCAGGCCTGGCAGCCGATGCATTTGCGCACGTCGACCACCATGGCCCAGCGCTGTTTGCCCTTGCCCGTGGCGCCGATGGCGGGCGCGGGCGCCAGCGCCACGCCGGCGCTAATGGCCGGCAAGGCGCGCAAGAATTTGCGGCGGGATTCAATCACATGACCTCCTTTGCTCTACACGACAGCCTTATTGACTGGCTACCATGATAGAAAGGAAGTTGCCCTGCGGATATTGGGACTTATTGGCGGCAAGCCCGGGGAATTGCCAATTTACTTAGCTTGGATATTGTGCTACGCCGGCCTACAGCTCGTCGAGCGAAAACAGGCGGCGGTGCTCGCGGATGGCGTAGCGGTCGGTCATGCCGGCGATGTAGTCGGCGATCTTGCGCGCCTGCTGCTGGGCGTCGCCCGAGGCCACCAGGTAGTCCGGCGGCAGCAGCACCGGGTCGCTGATGAAGGCCTCGAACAGCTCGCGCACGATGCGGCTGGCCTTCACCCGCATGCGGTTGACCTGGTAGTGCTGGTACAGGTTGGCGCGCAGGAAGCGCTTCAATTCCGTCGCGTCCTTGCGCATGGCGTCGGAGAAGCGGATCAGCGGCGGCGCGGCGCGCACCGCGTCGATGTCGGCCGGCGCGGCGGCCAGCAGCAGCTGGCCGGAGGTGGCGATCAAGTCGTCGGCCAGCGCGGTGATCAGGCGGCGCAGCGTCTCGTAGATGGCGCGCCGGCCGGACAGGCCGGGGAAGCTGCGCTGCACGTCGTGCCACAGGCGGGCGAAGAAGTCGACCTGCTCGAGCTGCTCGATGGTGATCAGGCCGGAGCGCAGGCCGTCGTCGATGTCGTGGCTGTTGTAGGCGATCTCGTCGGCCAAATTGGTCAGCTGCGCCTCCAGCGAGGGCTGGGTACGGTCGATGAAGCGCTGCGCCACCGGGCCGAGCAGCTTGGCGTTGGCCAGCGAGCAGTGCTTGAGGATGCCCTCGCGCGTCTCGAACATCAGGTTCAGGCCGTCGAAGGCGCCGTAATGCTCCTCCAGCTCGTCGACCACGCGCAGGCTCTGCAGGTTGTGCTCGAAGCCGCCGTGCTGCTTCATGCATTCGTTCAGCACGTCCTGGCCGACATGGCCGAAGGGCGTGTGGCCCAGGTCGTGCGCCAGCGAGATGGCCTCGACCAGGTCCTCGTTCAGGCGCAGGTTGCGCGCCATCGAGCGGCCCACCTGGGCCACCTCCAGGCTGTGCGTCAGGCGGGTGCGGAACAGGTCGCCCTCGTGGTTGAGGAAGACCTGGGTCTTGTACTCGAGGCGGCGGAAGGCCGAGGAGTGGATGATGCGGTCGCGGTCGCGCTGGAACTGGCTGCGCGAGGCGTGCGCCGTCTCGGCGTGGCGGCGCCCGCGCCCCGTCGCCGAGTGCGCCGCGTAGGGCGCCAGGTGGGCGTCCGGCGCCATCAGACGGCGGCGGCCAGCGTCGCCAGCAGCAGTTCCTGCGGCGCGTGGGTGATGCTCGGGCTGCCCAGCGGCTTGAGCAGGATGAACTTGATGGCGCCGCCCTCGTTCTTCTTGTCGACCTCCATCAGCTCGAGCCAGCGCGCGGTGCCCAGGTCGGGCGCCTTGACCGGCAGGCCGGCGGCGGCCACCAGCGCGCGCACGCGCGCGACGGTGGCCTGCTCGACCAGGCCCATGCGGGCCGACAAATCGGCCGCCATCACCATGCCGCAGCCGACCGCCTCGCCGTGCAGCCAGTGGCCATATCCCAGGCCGGCCTCGATGGCGTGGCCGAAGGTGTGGCCGAAGTTGAGGATGGCGCGCAGGCCGCCCTCGCGCTCGTCCTGGCGCACCACTTCGGCCTTGATCTCGCAGGAGCGGGCGATGGCGTAGGCCAGCGCGCCCTTGTCGCGCCCCACCAGCAGGGCGATGTTGGCCTCGATCCAGTCGAAGAAGGCGGCGTCGATGATGGCGCCGTGCTTGATCACCTCGGCCAGGCCGGCCGACAGCTCGCGCGCCGGCAGCGTCTCCAGCGTGGCGGTGTCGGCGATGACGGCGCGCGGCTGGTAGAAGGCGCCGATCATGTTCTTGCCCAGCGGGTGGTTGATGCCGGTCTTGCCGCCGACCGAGGAGTCGACCTGCGACAGCAGCGTGGTCGGCACCTGGATGAAGTCGACGCCGCGCATGTAGCTGGCCGCCGCGTAGCCGGTCAGGTCGCCGATCACGCCGCCGCCCAGCGCCACCAGGGTGGTCTTGCGGTCGGCCTTGGCGGCCAGCAGGGCGTCGAAGATGGCCATCAGGCTGGCCCAGTTCTTGTGCTCCTCGCCGTCCGGCAGGACGATCGAGATGACCTGCTTGCCGGCGGCGCGCAGGCCCTGCTCGAGCCGTTCCAGGTAGAGCGGCGCGACGGTGCTGTTGGTGACGATGGCGACCTTGCCGCCGTTGACGTGGCGCGCCAGCAGCGCGCCGTCGTTCAGCAGGTTCGGGCCGATCGAGATGGGGTAGCTGCGCTCGCCCAGGTCGACGTTCAGGAGGATGGTGGTTTGCTCGGTCATCGAAGGTTCGGCTTGTGTGTAGCAGTTCGGCGCCGCCTGGCAGGCCAGGCTGTCGAGGTGCTGCAATATGGTTTGGACCATCGATTGTACGTTAGGTCGGCCGGTGTCGATGACGACGTCGGCGATTTCCAGGTACAGCGGCTCGCGCTGGGCCAGCAGTTCCTCCAGTTTGCGGCGCGGATCGGCCGTCTGCAGCAGCGGCCGGCTCTTGTCGTGGGCGGTGCGGCTGAGGATGCTGTTGACCGAGGCGCGCAGGTAGATCACCGTGCCGCGCGCGGCCAGGAAGGCGCGGCTGGCCGGATCGAGGATGGCGCCGCCGCCGGTGGCCAGCACGATACCCTGCTGGGCGCTGAGTTCGCCGATCACCTCGGCCTCGCGGCGGCGGAAACTCGGCTCGCCCTCGATCTCGAAGATCCACGGGATCGAGGCGCCCGTGCGGGCCTCGATCTCGTGGTCGGAATCGATGAAACGCATGCCCAGCTTGCGGGCCAGAATGCGACCGATGGTGGTTTTTCCGGCGCCCATCAGCCCGACTAAGAAAACATTTTGCATTGACTTCCAGTACTAGTTTGGACTGGTGCAACTAAGCACCGTGCCGTAGGGGCTGTCGCGCCCCGGCGGCGAAATATTGTGGGTGGAATAATCGGTGCTTAGACCGATCAGCTTGATGTAGCCGATGTAGCGCGCCTCGGTGCCGGACACCTGGCCGCGGATGGTCAGGTCGACGTCGAGCCAGTTGGCGCGGTCGCGCGGATACAGCAGCGAGACGGTGGCCTGGCCGCGCGCGTCGGTGGTGGTGGCGGCCGGCGAGACGGTGATCGGGATGCCCGGGTCGAGCGCGCGGTTGCCGTTGATGTCCTCGCCGCCGGACAGCTGGCCGTCGCTGTCGACGTCCTCGTTGAGGCAGGCCTTCGGCTGCAGCAGCGGGTTCGAGCTGTAGGCCCAGGGGCCGTCGGTGCCCTCGAAGTACAGGCTGCCCTTGTAGAAGTTGCGCGGCCGCACCGAGCCGGTGATGTTGACGCCCGGCACGGGGTTGCCCGCCGCGTCGGTGACGAACACCGAGTAGTCGACCTGGTAGGTGGCCGGGTTGGGCACGCCGACGGTGTTGCCGGTGCCGGCGGTGATGAACAGCGAGCGCTTGGCCACCGTCAGCGAGGCGGTGGCCGAGGCGTTCGAGGCGCCCTGCAGCTGGGCGCGGATCTGCACGCCGTCGAGCTTGGTGTCCGAGCTGCCGGCGATGTAGCTGACCGAGGCCGAGCCGTCGGCGCCGGTGGTCACCAGCGAGGGCTGGGTCAGGCTGCCGCCGCTCGGGTCGCTGACGATGGAGAAGGCCACCTGGGCGAAGCGCACCAGGTTCTTCTCGCTGCTGCCGTCGCGCACGGTGGCGCGGATGGTGGCCTGCTGGCTGCTGCCGCCGGGCGTGTTGGCGCCCACCACGGCCGGGTCGGCCTGCACGCTGATGGTGGCGCCGGCCGGCAGCGCGGCGTAGAACTCGACGCTGCCCTGCACCGAGCTGGCGTCGGCGCTGGCGCTCGCCGTCAGCGTGGCCACGCCGGGGTTGGCCGCCTTGAGGAAGGCGGTGGCGTTGCCGCCGACCAGGGGCAGCGGCGTGGTGAGCGGGCTGGCGCAGCCGGCGTCGGCGTAGACCGTGCCGCGCGAGGTGCTCAGGCTGACCGTGCCGCCCTGCGCCACGCCGCCGTTGTCGTTGTGGATGGCCACGGCGAAGCACTGGTTGATGCCGACCAGGCTCAGCGGCGCGCCGGCGCCGTCGACCACGTTGACGAAGAAGTTCGAGGCGCTGATCTGGATCGGCACGGCGGCCGTCTCGCCCAGCGCCGTGACGGTGATGGTGTCGCCGCTGCCGGCGCTGGCCGTGTAGCTCAGGGTCAGCTGGCCGGCGGTGTTGGTGACGGCGGCGCCGCCGCCCTTGACGGCCAGGGTGTTGGCGCCCGAGCGGAAGCTGACCGCCTTGCCGTTGAGCGCGTTGCCGGCCGAGTCGACCAGCTTGACGGTGACGTCGGTGCTGGCGCCCAGGTTGACGGTGCCGGCGGCGTTGATGCTGAGCTTGGTGCCGGCCACCGTCACCACCGTGCTGGCGGTCTTGGCGCCGGCCGCGCTGGCGCTGACGTGGATCAGGCGCGAGCTCGGGTCGCTGCCGGTGCTGAGCTTCTCGCTGACCATGCCGTTGGCGTCGGTGGTGCGGTTGGTCAGGCTCAGGCTGCCCGAGTCGACGCTCAGGTTGACCTTCACGCCGGGCACCACGGTGTTGCTGGAATCCTTGACCAGGGCGAACACGGTGACCTCCGAGCCGGCCGCGCCGGACGAGGCCAGCGTGCCGCTGGTGGTGGTCAGGGTCAGGCTCGGCACCGGCGCCGGCACCGCCACCACCGTCACCTTGACCGGCGCCGAGACGGCGCCGCCGGCGCTGGCGGTGATGCTGATCACCCGCACCGCCGGATTGCCCTTGACGTTGAGCTTCTCGACCACCGCGCCGTTGGCGTTGCTGATGCGGGTGGTGTTGCTGATGTTGCCGGAGTCGGCCTTGAAGTCCACCGTCTCGCCGGGCAGCACGTTGCTGTTGGCGTCCTTGACGATGGCCGTCAGCGTCACCTCGGTGCCGTCCAGGCCGGACGAGTCTATCGTCTCGGCGCTGGCGATCAGCAGCACCGAGGCCGCCTTCGACGGCGCCACGCCGTTGCTGTTGGTGCCGGCCGAGCCGCCGCCGCCGCCGCAGGCGGCCAGCAGGCCGGCCGCGCAGGCGCAGGCCAGCGCACCGCGCCAGCCGAGGAAGGAGGCGGTGAGGGGGCGGGTGAGGCTGTGTGTGCTGATATTCATCGGATTACCCTATCGTTCCCACGGAACTGTTGGCATTTTATCGGGTGGAGAGGCGCTCGGCGACTATCTTCGGTGTAATAAACACCAGAAGTTCGGTCTTGTCGTTGGTTCTACTGTTGTTCCTGAACAAATATCCGAGCACCGGCACGTCGCCCAGCAGCGGCACCTTGCTCACCGAGTTGCGCTCGATCTGCTGGTAGATGCCGCCCAGCACCACCGTGCCGCCGTTCTCGACCATCACCTGGGTCTTGACGTGCTTGGTGTCGATGGCGAAGCCGGCGCGGGTCTCCTGGCCGACGCTGTCCTTGTTGACGTCGACGTCGAGCACCACGTTGCCGTCCGGCGTGATCTGCGGCGTCACCTCCAGCCGCAGGTTGGCCTTGCGGAACACGATCGAGGTGGCGCCGCTGCTGGTGGCCACCTGGTAGGGCAGCTCGATGCCCTGCTCGATCAGGGCGACCGCCTTGTCGGCGGTGACCACCCGCGGGCTGGAGATGATCTTGCCGGTGCCGTCGGCCTCCAGCGCCGACAACTCCAGGTTGAGGAAGCGGTTGGCCACCGAGGAGAACAGGCTGATCGCCAGGCTGCCGGCGGCGGCGCCGTTGATCGGCGCGGCCGGCAGGTTGACGAACTGGGTGTTGTTGTAGCTGGCGTCGGTCGGCTTGATCTGGCCGGTCACCTCGCCGATGCCGGTCAGGTTGCCGCCGACGCCGATCCGCGTGTTGCCGTTGCCCAACTGGTAGCCGCTGTCGCCGCCACGGATGGTGCGCAGGTCGGCGAAGCCCAGCTTGGCGCCCAGGTTGCGGGTGAACGAGTCGCTGGCCTCGACGATGCGCGCCTCGATCAGCACCTGCTTGGAGGCGATGTCGGTCTTGGCGATCAGCTTGCGGATGTCCTCGATCTTGGCGGCGATGTCGGTGACGAACAGCTGGTTGGTGCGCGGCTCGATGATGGCGCTGCCGCGCTTGGACAGCACGCGGTTCTTGGCGTCGGCGCCGCCGCCCTCGAGGCCGAAGACGGTCTTGAAGGCGTCGGCCTTCTGGTAGTTGAGCTGGAAGATCTCCGACTTGAGCGGCTCCAGGTCGGCGATCTGGGCGCGCTGCTCGAGCTCGAGCTTCTCCTTGGTCAGCAGCTCCTCCTTGGGGGCGATCCACAGCACCGAGCCGTTCTTGCGCATGTCCAGGCCCTTGGCCTGCAGCACCACGTCGAGCGCCTGGTCCCACGGCACCTCGCGCAGGCGCAGGGTCAGGTTGCCGGCCACGCTGTCGCTGGTGATGATGTTCAGGCCGGAGATGTCGGCGATGGCCTGCAGCGCGGCGCGCACCTCGACGTTCTGGAAGTTGAACGACAGCTTCTCGCCACGGTAGCCCTGGGTGCCCTGGGCCAGCTTGTTGGGGTCCTCCTTGATCGGCTTGATGTCGATCACCAGCTGGGTGTCGCTCTGGTAGACGCTCTGCTCCCACAGGCCCTTGGCCTCGACCGTCAGGCGCGTGTTGTCGCCCTGCGGCACGGTGGTGATCTGCGTCACCGGCGTGCCGAAATCGCGCACGTCGAGGCGCCGCCGCAGGCTCTCCGGCAGCCCCGTCTTGATGAAGTCGACCACCACCCCGGCGGCCACCTGGCGCACGTCGACCGCCACCTGGTTGTTGGGCAGGTCGACCACGATGCGGCCCTCGCCGTTGCTGCCGCGGCGGAAGTCCATATCGCGCAGCAACTGCCGCGCCGGCGCCTTGGCGGCGGCCGTGGCCGAGCCGGCGGCCGGCTTGGCCACCACCGGCATGCCGCTGGCGTCGACCGCCTGGGCCAGGCCGCCGGAGCCGTCGATGGTCAGGATGACCGCCCTGCCGTCGAGCGCCGTGGCGTAGTTCAGGCTGCGCTTGAGGTTGAACACCAGGCGCGAGCGCTCGCCGGCCTGCACCACGTTGACGCTGCGCAGATCGCCCAGCGCCAGGTCGAGGGAGTTCTTGCCGGTGGCGTTGACGGTGGCGCCGAAGTCGAGCGCGATGCGCGGCGGGTTGGTGATGGCGAAGCCGATCGGCAGCCGCGCCGGCGCCTCCCTCAGGGTGATCTTGACGATCACGTTCGAGCCCTGCTGGTTGGCGCTGATCGTCTCGATGGCGTTGCCGGCCGCGCTGGCGGGCGCCGCCGTGGTGGCGCCGGCCGGCGTGCTCTCCTGGGCCCGGGCCGGCTGGCCCGCCAACAGGCCCAGCACGGCCAGCGCCGCCAGCAGCGGCGCCAGCACGCGGCCCGTCCGGGCCGCCCGCCGCCGCGCCGGCCCGCTCGACGCCGGCGTCGGCCTGCGCCGCGCGATCCTCAGTGCCTTGTTCATTTGCCGTCCTCCTTACTCTCCTGCAACTCCAGCCGGGACATGCGTTCGACCCAGTCGCCGGTCGCATCCTGTACGATTTCCTTGATGCTCACCACGCTCTCGGAGACGCCGGTGACCAGGCCGAAGTTCTGGCCCACGTGCTGGCCGCTGCGCACCTGGTGCACGGCGCGGTCGACCTGCAGCAGCGCGTAGACCACGCCGCCCTGTTCGATGGTGCCGACCATCTTGACGGTGTCGAGCGGATAGCTCTCCAGCAACTCCTTGCGCCGCTCGGTGTCCGGCTTGATGCCGCCGCCCCGGTTGGCCGATTTGGCCAGCTCGACCAGCAGCTTGTTCGGGTTGAACGGGTCGACCGCCTCGCCCGAGGCGTAGGCGAAGGGGATGAAGGTCTTCGGCGCGCTCAGCGGCGCCACGTAGACCTGGGCCTGGCCGTCGACCTGCTTCATCCACTGGCGCACCTCCTGCACGTCGCTGTCGCTGCAGCCGGCCAGCGCCAGCAGCGCGGCGGCCAGCCACAGGCCGCGGGCGGCGCGGCCGGGCGCGGCGCGCGGCCGGGCGGCGCGGCGGGCGGCGGCGGCCGGCGCGGCGGCGCCAGGGCAACGGGGCGGGACGGGCGCTGTCATGATTTTTTCTTCTCCGCCTTTTTCTTGTCGGCCATGGCCTTGCGCTGCGCGCTGACCTCCTCCGGATCGAGGTAGCGGAAGGTCTTGGCGACGGCGTCCAGGGTCAGCACGCCGTCCTTGCCGGTGGCCAGGCTCATGTTGTTGAGCGTGACGATGCGCGGCAGGTTGGCCATGTCGCCGGCGAAGGCGCCGATGTCGTGGTAGCTGCCGCTGACCTTGATGTCGATCGGCAGCTCGGCGTAGTAGTCGCGCACCACCACCTGGCCCGGCTTGAACAGCTCGAACTGCAGGCCGCGCCCGAGCCCGGCCTGGTTGATGTCCGACAGCAACGCGGCCATCTCGGCCTTGCTCGGCAGCTGCTTCTGCAAGCGCTCGACGTACTGGTCGACCTGCAGCTTCTGCCGCCGCAGCGCCTCCAGGTTGACCGCCTGGTTGGTCTTGAAGGTGTACTCGTCGCGCAGCTTGAGCTCGGCCTGGGCGGCCGCCTCCTGCTCCTCGAACTGGCCGCTCCAATAGGCGAAATAGCCCAGCGCGACCACCGCCGCCATCACGCCGACGCCGCACAGCAGGCGCGGCGCCAGCGGCCACTGGCCGGGATGGCGCTGGCCCAGGCCGCGAAACTGCTGCGCCAGCGCTGCCCCGAGGAGTTTCAGGTCGGCCATCTCGGCTCCCGTTCAGGGCGCGGCCGGCGGCAGGCCGGGCGCGGTGGATGGAACGGCCCGGCCGGCCGGCCCGGGTTGCTTGGGCTTGGCGGACTTGTCCGGCAAATCCTTGTCGCGCGGCCGCTTGATGTTCACCGTCAGGTTGAACTCGACCACTTTCTTGGCGCTCTTGCCCTGCCCCAGTCCGGTCGAGCGCACCTCGACCAGGTCGGGCCGCTCCAGCCACGGCGAGGCGCCGGCCAGGTTGCGCAGCAGCTCGGAGACGCGCTCCTGCGACTGGGCGTAGCCGCCCACGGCGACCTTCTGCCCCTCCTGCTTGAAGGATTTCAGGTAGACCCCGGCCGGGGTCTGCTTGACCAGCTCGTCCATCAGGTAGACCGGCTGGTTGCGGTCGCCCTGCAGGTCCTCGACGGCCTGCTGGCGCGCCTTGAGCGCCTCGATCTCCTGCTTCAGCGTGGCGATCTCGGCGATCTTCTTGTCGAGCACCACGATGGCGCCCTTGATCACCTGGTTGCGCTCGTTCTGGATCGACATGCGGCGCGCGTTGTAGCCGCCCACCAGCAGCACCACGGCGGCGCCGGCGATGGCGCCCAGCGCCAACAGGGCGAAGAAGGCGGCCTTCTTTTGCTTGCGGCGCTCCTCGCGGTGCGGCAGCAGGTTGATTTTGATCATCAGCCGAACCTCCGCAGCGCCAGGCCGCAGGCCACCAGGTAGGCCGCCGCCTCGGCGCGCAGCTGGTTCTCGCGCACCGCCGGCCCCAGCGCCATGCCGGCGAACGGCGCCGCCACGCTGGTGGCGATCTTGCTGCGCCCGGCGACCAGCTCGGCCAGGCCGGGGATCAGGGCGCAGCCGCCGGCCAGGAACAGCTGGTCGACCCGGGTGTAGGGCGTCGAGGTGAAGAAGAACTGGATCGCCCGCGTCACCTCCAGCGCGGCGCTCTCGAGGAAGGGCTGCAGCAGCTCGCTGGCGTAGTTGTCGGGCAGCTCGCCCGACTTCTTGCGCGCCTCGGCCTCGTCGAAGGCCATGCCGTAGGCGCGCACGATGTCCTGCGTCAGGTTGTTGCCGCCGAAGGCCTGCTCGCGCTCGTAGATGGTGGCGCCGTCGAGCAGGATCGAGATGTGGGTCACCTGGGCGCCGATCTGGAACAGCGCCAGCACCTGGCCGGCGCCGCCCTTCGCCAGGTCGGCCACGCGCACCAGCGCGGCGCGCGCGGCGTAGGACTCGATGTCCATCACGCTGGCCTTCAGGCCGGAGGCCTCGGCGATGGCGACGCGGTCCTCCACCTTCTCGCGGCGCGAGGCGGCCAGCATCACCTCGATGTCCTCGGGCGAGCTGGCGGCCGGGCCGATGACGTCGAAGTCCAGGCTGACCTCGTCGAGGGCGAAGGGGATGTACTGGCTGGCCTCGGACTCGACCTGCACCTCCAGCTGGTCCTCCGACATGCCGGCCGGCAGGATGATCTTCTTGGTGATGACCGAGGCCGGCGGCATGCCCAGCGCCGCCAGCCTGGCCCGGCTGCCGCTCTTCTTCCAGACGCGGCGCACGGCGTCGACCACCTGGTCCATGTTCTCGATGTTGCCGTCGACCACGGCGCCGCGCGGCAGCAGCTCGGCGGCGTAGCGCTCCAGCCGCAAGCCCTCCTTGCCGTTCTGCGCCAGCTCGACCAGACGCACGCAGGAGGTGCTGATGTCGACGCCGACCAGCGGCGCATTGCCCTGGCCCAGCAGGGCCTTCAAGTCGAGCATCATGCGCACGCCCCGCGCCGCCGTGGCGGCGCCGGATCGGCGCCGACCTGGCCTAGCCGCCGGATGGGCATTCGCACTCTGAGCATGGAGGACCCGTTAGAAAAACTGCGTGGAAAAACGCGTATCTAAAACGTATCTGAGACCGAACTGTGAACAAACTATGAACGACGGCGGCCAAGCCTATCGAGCCGCCTGCAAGCGGCCCCACCGTGGTGCGCGCGACAATATTGCATGCGCGCCTTTGGGCTTTCCCTGCGTTACTTGAGACACTACATTAAATCCAAGCAAATAGAGTGTAAAGGTATTTCTATTGCGCGCGATTGAGCATGTGTGCGCGTTTCGCCACACTCCGCCGCGCCCTTGTGGCCGGCTGGACAAGTGAATTGTTTTATTGCTAGTTGGGAAATTTTCATGCCCCCGGGCGCGGCGCGCCGCCGCCCCATAGGCTCGCTTATAATGATTCGGATAACGATAACGTTCGCGCCAGTGAAAGATTGCACAAACAAATGACCAGTTCCACTCCCCAAGCACCCGTCCCGCCGCAGGGCGCCGCCACCGGCGCCAAACCCAAACGCTTCCTACTGATGGCCATGCTGTCGATGCTCGGCCTGGCCCTGGTCGGCGTGCTGCTGGTGGTGTTCGGCCTGGCCCTGGCCTACCCCAACCTGCCCGACCTCGACACCCTGACCGACTACCGGCCGAAGATGCCGCTGCGGATCTTCTCGGCCGACAACGTGCTGATCGGCGAATTCGGCGAGGAGCGCCGCAACCTGGTGCGCATCAAGGACATCCCCGACGTGATGAAGAAGGCCGTGCTGGCCATCGAGGACGACCGCTTCTACGAGCACGGCGGCGTCGACTACCTCGGCATCGTCCGCGCCACCCTGCACAACGCCACCGGCGGCGCCAAGCAGGGCGCCTCGACCATCACCCAGCAGGTGGCGCGCAACTTCTTCCTGTCGAGCGAGCAGACGCTCAAGCGCAAGGCCTACGAGGTGCTGCTGGCCTGGAAGATCGAGCAGAACCTGAGCAAGGACCAGATCCTCGAGGTCTATATGAACCAGATCTACCTTGGCCAGCGCGCCTACGGCTTCTCCTCGGCCGCGCAGATCTATTTCGGCAAGAGCCTGAAGGACATCACGGTGGCCGAGGCGGCCATGCTGGCCGGCCTGCCGAAGGCGCCGTCGGCCTACAACCCGGTGGTCAACCCGAAGCGCGCCCGCACCCGCCAGCAATACATCCTGCAGCGCATGCATCAGCTCGGCTACATCAGCGACAAGCAATTCGAGGAGGCCCGCGCCGAGCAGCTCAAGGTCAAGACCGACAGCAGCGAGTTCGGCGTGCACGCCGAGTACGTCGCCGAGATGGCGCGCCAGCTGGTCTACGAGCAGTTCAAGGAGGACACCTACACGCGCGGCCTGAACGTCTTCACCACCATCACCAAGGCCGACCAGGACGCCGCCTACCTGGCGCTGCGCCGCGGCGTGATGGACTACGAGAAGCGCCACGCCTATCGCGGCCCGGAGGCCTACATCGACATCCCGCCGCGCAAGGAGGACGCCGACGACGCCATCGAGACCGAGCTGGCCGACCACCCGGACAGCGACGACATCGTCGCCGCCATGGTGCTGCAGGCCACGCCGCAGAAGATCACCGCCGTCACCGCCTCCGGCGAGGAGATCGCCATCAGCGGCGCCGGCCTGGAGATGGGCCGCTCCTGGCTGGCCGAGAAGGCGGCGCCGAACAAGCGCATCCGCCGCGGCGCGGTGATCCGCGTCATGCAGGAGGGCAAGGACTGGCTGGTCACCCAGATGCCGGAGATCGAGTCGGCCTTCGTCGCCGCCAGCACCACCGACGGCGCCATCCGCGCCATGGTCGGCGGCTTCGACTACAACCGCAGCAAGTTCAACCACGTCACCCAGGCCTGGCGCCAGCCGGGCTCCTCGTTCAAGCCCTTCATCTACTCGGCCTCGCTCGAGCGCGGCCTGTCGCCGGCCACCATCATCAACGACGCGCCGATCTCCTTCGACGCCGGGCAGACCGGCGGCCAGGCCTGGGAACCCAAGAACTACGACAACAAGTACGAGGGGCCGATGAGCATGCGGCGCGGCCTGACCAAGTCGAAGAACATGGTCTCGATCCGCATCCTGCACAAGATCGGCGCCAAGTACGGCCAGGAATACGCCACCCGTTTCGGCTTCGACGCCGAGAAGAACCCGCCCTACCTGACCCTGGCGCTGGGCGCCGGCAACGTCACGCCGCTGCAGATGGCCGGCGCCTACGCCGTGTTCGCCAACGGCGGCTACAAGGTCAACCCCTACTTGATCGCCAAGGTCACCGACGCCGACGGCAAGATCCTGTCGCAGGCCGCGCCCGACCTGGCCGGCGACGAGAAGAACCGCGTCATCGACGAGCGCAACGCCTACCTGATGGATTCGATGCTGAAGGACGTGGTGCGCTTCGGCACGGCGACCAAGGCGCTGGTGCTGAAACGCCCCGACATCTCGGGCAAGACCGGCACCACCAACGACTCGATCGACGCCTGGTTCGCCGGCTACCAGAGCAAGCTGGTGGGCATCGCCTGGATCGGCTACGACCAGCCGAAGAACCTGGGCAACCGCGAGACCGGCGGCGGCCTGGCGCTGCCGATCTGGATCAACTACATGCAGAAGGCGCTGAAGAACATCCCGATCGAGGAGCGCGCCGTGCCCGACGGCCTGATGCTGGTCGGCGACGACTACTACTACGCCGAGAACCCGCCCGGCAGCGGGGTGCACAGCCTGGAGGGCGGCAGCCACGGCACGCCGGCCGAGGAAAAGGCCAAGGACGCCGTCAAGAACGAGCTGTTCTGACGCCGCGCCGAGGCCGCTTGGCGGCGGCGGCGGCGGCGAACCACGCCGCGCCGCCGTTGTTGCCGAACAACTGGTTTAGCCTTGGGCCAGCACCACCGTCGCGCCGGCCTGGGCGCTGACCAGGCCCGACAGCGTGGCGAACAGCTCCGAGCCGTCGCGCGTGTTGCACCACAGACCGCCCTGCTGCTTGTAGTGGAAGCCGCCCGAGCGCGCCGCCACCCACAGCTCCTGCATCGCCGCCTGGCTGTTGACGATGATCTTGCTGCCGTTGTCGATGAACTCGATCTCCAGCACGTTGCCGCTGCGGCTGCACTCGACGTCGAGCAGCTCCTGGTCGTTCAAACGGTCCAGCGCCGCCTCGATGGCGCTGAGGGTGGCCTCGGCCTGCGCCAGGAATTCTGATTCGCCCATGCTACACTCCAATATCTCAAGTCAAACCAAGATTCTAATCGTGAAGTCCACACCTGCGCTGTTTATCGGCACCATCCTGTGCCTGTCCGCCCTGCTGAGCGGCTGCGGCCAACCCGGCCCGCTGTACCTGCCCAAGGCCCCCGCCAAGCCCGCCACGAGCGCCGAGCCAGGCAAAGCCGCCGCTGCGCCAGCGCCAGCGCCGGCCCCGTCCACCGCCCCCCAACACTAAGTTCCCAAGTCCCTATGTCGCATTTCGCTTACCAAGACGGCGTGCTGCACGCCGACGGCGCCTCCCTGAGCGCCATCGCCGAGCAGTTCGGCACGCCCACCTACGTCTACTCCAAGGCCGCCCTGCTGGAGAACTTCGCCGCCTACGCCGACGCCTGCGCCGGCCGCGACGCGCTGGTCTGCTACGCCATGAAGGCCAACTCCAACCTGGCCATCCTCGACCTGCTGGCGCGCCAGGGCGCCGGCTTCGACATCGTCTCCGGCGGCGAGCTGCTGCGCGTGGTGGCCGCCGGCGGCGACCCGCGCAAGGTGATCTTCTCCGGCGTCGGCAAGAGCGTCGCCGAGATGCGCCTGGCGCTCGAGCACGACATCCTCTGCTTCAACGTCGAGTCGATCCCCGAGCTGCACCGCCTCAACGAGGTGGCCGGCGCGATGGGCAAGACGGCGCGCGTGTCGCTGCGCGTCAACCCCAACGTCGACGCCAAGACCCACCCCTACATCGCCACCGGCCTGAAGGCCAGCAAGTTCGGCGTCGCCTTCGACGACGCGCTGGCCACCTACCGCGCCGCCGCCGCCCTGCCGCACCTGGCGGTGGCCGGCATCGACTGCCACATCGGCTCGCAGCTGCTCGACGACGCCCCGCTGCTCGAGGCGCTCGACCGCCTGATCGAACTGATCGACGCGCTCGGCCGGGAGGGCATCGTGCTGCACCACCTCGACATCGGCGGCGGCATCGGCATCAGCTACGGCGAGGCCGGCGAGGACGCGCCGGTGCCGGTGGGCGACTACCTGGGCCGCCTGTTCCAGCGCATCGACGCCTGGCGCGCCGCCAACCACGGCGGCCGGCCGATCAAGGTGATCTTCGAGCCGGGCCGCTCCATCGTCGGCAACACCGGCGTGCTGCTGACCAAGGTCGAGTTCATCAAGCACGGCGAGGAAAAGAACTTCTGCGTGGTCGACGCGGCGATGAACGACATGGCCCGCCCGGCCCTCTACCAGGCCTGGATGGACATGCGACCGGTGGTCGAGTCGGACACGCCGGCGCTGAGCTACGACGTGGTCGGCCCGATTTGCGAATCGGGCGACTGGCTGGCGCGCGACCGCGCGCTGGCGGTGCAAAGCGGCGACCTGCTGGTGATGCTGCAGGCCGGCGCCTACGGCATGACCATGGCGTCGAACTACAACACCCGTGGCCGCGCCGCCGAGGTCATCGTCGACGGCGCCCAGTGCCACCTGGTGCGCCGGCGCGAAACGCCGGCCGAGCTGTTCGCGCTGGAAACGCTGATCAAGTAGGCCGCGCCGCCGCCGGGTGGCTTGCTGCCCGCCGGCCCCTGGCCCAAGCAAAAAAGCCGATCGTTCACGCGATCGGCTTTTTTCATTTGCTTGCTACTGGCCGCGCGGCCCCTTGTCGGCGCCCTTGTGGTCCTTCTGGCCGTCGTTCTTGTGGCGTCCCGCCACCTCCTTCGCCTCGGCCTCCTGCTTGTTCCGGTTCGCTTCCTGCTGAGCCTGTTCGGCCTCGCGTTGCTGCTGCTCGCGCGGATCGCTGCTGTGCTTGCTCATGACGGACTCCTCGGTAAGTGGAAGCCCCACCATACACCCGCCGCGTTTTGGGCACCGTTCGCTTGCGCACTAAGGCTTTGCCGCCGGCTCCGCCGCCCCGGGAAAGTCGGCAAAATGTCCGCCGAAACGTCGCCAGGATTAAAATAAAGCGGCGTACAATCAAACAGTTAGATGTATCACAACTCGGCAAAAAAGTCGGCAAAATGTATCTCGAACCCTATCAATTCGAACCCTTGTTGCTTACCGACCGGCAATTGCTGGAAGTGCAGGCGATGGCCGAGCATATCGTCTCGGCGTCGCTGCGCTGGGCGCCCTGCCCTTCCACTTCCCGAAGCTGTACCCCGAGGCCGGCCTGCCAGACGATCAATAGGCAAAAGGAAATTCATGGCAAGCAACGATCCCAGTATTCGCGTTCGGATTGACGCTCACACCAAGAAGGTCGCAACCGAGACACTGGATGCGATGGGTTTGACCGTTCCCGACGTGATACGCATATTGCTACGGCGCGTCGCGGAGGAAAAATGCCTCCCCTTCGACGTCCAAGTTCCGAACAAGAGCAGCCGCAAGGCACTGGCCAAGGTCGCTGCGGGAGAGGTGAAGACCGCCGCAACCATCGCGGACTTGATGACAGACTTGAATGCGGACGATTGACCACTCTGGCTTGTCCAACCGCAACTCAACGGATGTTTAAAAAAGTAAGGTCGCATCAAATGCTGCTGGGCAAAAGCAGCAGTTTTAGCTGAGTTGGAAGTTGTACCGGAACTATTCGGTGAGAGCCATTTCATTGCCGTTTAGTGTTCTAAACGATAGAATTCGACTCTAGAAAGGCCAAAGCCCGCTAATGCGGGCTCTGTCCTCAATTTACAAGGGCACGACCAGTTTCCCGGAAAATCCTTGTCTCTATGCTTTGAAGTATAGCATCGCTAACCCTAACGAATCAATAGCCTACTGATGCTGAAGCACCTCACGGCTCCCCGACTGGCCACGATACAGTCCTACTTCAAAACCAAGTCCGACAAGGACGTCCTCGGCTGCTACGCTTGGAACCAAGCGGTCGGCGCTGGTCTGCTGCCCATTCTTGGCGACTTCGAGGTTTCATTCCGAAATGCCCTTCATCGAGCCCTGTCGCAGCACTTTGGCAACGTCGATTCCGTTGACTGGATGATGAAGCGGCCGAACCCGGCACACGCGATCAACCCGGCGGCACCGGCGCTCCTGCCTGCCCGGCACAAGCTAAGCAAGAAGTCGACGGAGGATGTGACAGCGGTAGTGGCAAAAATCAAGGGCAAGAAGCCCTCTGGCTATAGGGTCACCCCCGATGACATTGTGGCCGCTCTGCCCTTCGGTTTCTGGGAGGTATTGATTGGCGGGCTTAGCCACTCTTCCCAGCCTGCAGGACTCCAATCCACCATACTTGCCGCTGTGTTCCCGCACGCCCCAGACACGTTGACCGTACCTTACGGGGATCAAGCCTTCAGGAGACGGGTCATGGACCTACTCAAGAGGATCCGAGATGTACGAAATCGAATCGGGCACCATGACTCCCTCTGGACTACTCCCGAGTTCAATCACCAAGGTATCCTCGGACTGATTCCTCGCCGGCCTCGCCACACCGTCAACAGCCTTCAACTCTTCGCGGACAACGTCTGTTGGCTCGCCGGGTGGATTGATCCGCACATCCCAAGCTACATCCAGAACAGCGATCATTGGTGGTCCCTACAGGCGCTGCTCCATCGCCAAGCGCTGGTCACCTACCGTCAGCTGGGCGGGGTGGTGGGCACCTATCGTGCAATTCTGGACTCAACCGAGCTACCTCAGCGCGGAAAAAATACCTTCAAGAAGCGTCAGATCAAGTTCCGCGAGCGTTTGATAGCGGGCCGCTATTTTTATTGAGTCATCTAACTAATCATTAATCGCCAAAGGCATCAAGCAGTGCGACATTGGGCACGCTCAAAGTTGGTAGCATCGTACTCCCTATTCCGCACCCGGGCAGCGCCAACCTCTTCAGGTTCGCCGTCTCGAGCGCACTGTCACGAACGGTTCGCTAACCTGCGAAGTCGGTGCGTCCGTTACTTTTCCCCGGCCGCGATGCTTACTGCGCTCGGTCTCGTGCGCACGCTGCCGTTCCCTTGACTTAAATGCACTTTATCTAGGAGCGGCAACCGCCGCCGCAACAGGCCGCGCCGCCGGCCTGGGCCGGGGCCAGCGCCCGCGCCTCGCGCGCCTTGCGGCGGCTCCACACCACGCGCACGCCGAGCAGCACGGCGACGACCAGGCCGAAGATGATCGGCTGGGTGAAGTTGTGCTTGCCCGCCTTCATCCACCAGAAGTGCAGGATGCCCAGCGGCGCGATCACATACACCAGCCGGTGCAACCACTGCCATTGCTTGCCGCCCAGGCGGCGCACCATGGCGTTGCTGCTGGTGACGGCCAGCGGAATCAACAGCACGAAGGCGACGAAGCCGACCGTGATGAAGGGCCGCTTCAGCACGTCCGCCCACATCTCCTGCACATCGAAGAAATGGTCGAACCACAGGAAGGTGGTGAAGTGCAGCGCGGCGTAGAAGAACACGTACAGGCCCAGCATGCGGCGCAGCTTGATCAGCCAGTTCCACTTGCTCAGGCGGCGCAGCGGCGTCACCGCCAGGGTGATGCAAAGGAAGTACAGGGTCCAGTCGCCGGTGCCGCGCGTGATGAACTCGAGCGGCTCGACCAGCTGGCCGCTCAGCGTCAAATACACCATGCGGCCCAAGGGGACCAGCGCCAGCAGGAACAGCAGCGCGCGGATGGCGCCGTACTGGCGCGGGGTGGGATGGAATGCCATGGTCTTGGTCTAGCCTAGAAGAATTTTTTCAGGTCCATGCCGGAGTACATCGACGCCACGTCGCTGTAGCCGTTGAACATCAGGGTCTTGCGCTTGCGCGCCAGGAAGCCGTCCTCGCCGATGCGCCGCTCGCTGGCCTGCGACCAGCGCGGGTGGTCGACCTCGGGGTTGACGTTCGAATAGAAGCCGTACTCCGCCGGCGCCGCCTGGTTCCACGCCGTGCGCGGCTGTTCCTTGACGAAACGGATCTTGACGATCGACTTGGCCGACTTGAAGCCGTACTTCCACGGCAGCACCATGCGCACCGGCGCGCCGTTCTGGTTCGGCAGCGTTTCGCCGTACATGCCCAGCGTCAGCAGCGCCAGCGGGTGGTTGGCCTCGTCGATGCGCAGGCCCTCGACGTAGGGCCAGTTCAGCACGCGGCTGCCGACGCCGGGCATCTGCTTCTTGTCGGCCAGCGAGATGAACTCGACGTATTTGGCGTTGCCGGTCGGCTCGACCTTCTTGATGATCTCGGAGAAGGAATAGCCGACCCACGGGATCACCATCGACCAGCCCTCGACGCAGCGCAGGCGGTAGACCCGCTCCTCCAGCGGCGCCAGCTTGAGCAGCGCGTCCAAGTCCAGGGTCATCGGCTTTTTCACCTCGCCCTCGATGCTCACCGTCCACGGCCGTGGCTTGAGCGTGCCGGCGTATTGCGCCGGGTCGCTCTTGTCGGTGCCGAACTCGTAGAAGTTGTTGTAGCTGGTGGCGTCCTTGTAGGCGCTCTGCTTGTCCAGCGCCGAGTAGGCGGGATTGAGCTTGGCGGCCAGCTTGGGATTGAGCCCCTGGGCGAAGGCCTCGCGGCTGGCCATGTCGATCAGGCCGGCGCTGGCGGCGCCGCCGACGGCGAGCTGCTTGATGAAACCACGGCGCGATTCGAACACCGCGCGCGGGGTGATGTCGGACGGCAGTATCAGTCCATCGGAACGTTTGATCAGCATGTTCACTCCAAAGAAAAAGGTGCAAGGTTCAGACTTGGTCTCGCCAGAAGTCCAAACCTTACACCTTTCTTTTGCCGGCCGGGATGACAAGCCGATTACATTTCGGCCGGCCGCCCCGCCCTGCGCCGTCTTACAGCTTGCCGTAGGAGTGCAGGCCCGACAGGAACATGTTCACGCCGAGGAAGGCGAAGGTGGTCACCAGCAGGCCCACCAGCGCCCACCAGGCCGCCACGCGGCCGCGCAGGCCCGTCATCAGGCGCATGTGCAGCCAGGCGGCGTAGTTGAGCCAGACGATCAGCGCCCAGGTCTCCTTCGGGTCCCACGACCAGTAGCCGCCCCAGGCCTCGGCCGCCCACAGCGCGCCGAGGATGGTGGCGACGGTGAAGAAGGCGAAACCGACCGAGATGGCCTTGTACATCACGTCGTCGAGCACCTCGAGCGACGGCAGGCGGTCGGCCAGGTAGCCGCTCGACTTGAGCAGGTAGGCCGCCGCCACCATGGCCGACAGCGAGAAGGTGCCGTAGCCGATGAAGTTGGCCGGCACGTGGATCTTCATCCACCAGCTCTGCAACGCCGGCACCAGCGGCTGGATGTCGGCGGCGTCGCGGGTGACGGTGTACCACAGCAGGAAGCCGACCGCCGCCGAGATCACCAGCAGCACGAACGCGCCCAGCTGGCGGGTGTTGTAGCGTTGCTCGTAGTACAGGTAGAACATCGCCGTGATCAGCGAGAACAGGATGAACACTTCGTACAGGTTGGAGATGGGGATGTGGCCGACGTCGGCGCCGATCAGGTAGGACTCGTACCAGCGCACCATCATGCCGGTCAGGCCCAGCACCACGCCGGCCCAGCACAGCGCCGAGCCGACCGAGCTGCCGAACGGCGAGCGCGACACCAGGCCGATCAGGTAGAACAGGGTCGAGAGGAAGAACATCGTGCCCATCCACAGGATGGCCGACTGGCTCGACAACATGTACTTGAGCAGGAATTTCTTGTTGGCCAGGTCGAGGTTGCCCTCGTACAGCGAGATGGCGAACAGCGCCAGCAGGGCCATCAGCGGGATCAGCCAGCGCACCGGCTTCCAGTGCCAGCCCAGCGCGGCGAAGGTGGGCGCGGCGGCCAGCAGGATGCACTTTTCGTAGACGTCCATGTAGGCGCCGTAGCGGTTCAGCGCGAACAGCGCGGCCGCCATCAGGGCCAGCGCGTAGATCCAGTCGAGCGGGGTCAGGCGCTTGAAGTAGCCGGGCGCCTGGGTGTAGGTGGTGTGCGTTTGTGACAGTTCCATCGTTTTCTCCTGAACGGCCCGCGCGCGCGCGGACCGGCATCATGCAGCTTACGCCGATTGCGGCAGTTTTTCTTTCAAACTGGCGAATTCATGTTCAAAGTCCAAGGTCTTGCGCTGCGTGCTCATGGCCATCAGCGCCTCGCTGCCGGCGCCGTCGGCGCGCGGCTTGATCCACACCCAGACGCGGCGTTCGCGGATGTAGAACATGGCGAACACGCCCAGCACCAGGAACAGGCAGCCGGTGTACACCACCACCTGGCCGGGCGACTTGGTGACCTGGAACACCGAGGCCTTGACCTCGGTGAAGTCGTCGAGCTGCAGGTAGACCGGGGCGGCGTAGAAGAAGGCGTCCGACAGGGCGTTGGTGGCCAGGCGCAGGAAGCGGCCGTGCGCCTCGTCGCTGGCCACCGGGGCCAGGCCGTCGTGGCCGCGCGCCGCCTGCCACAGCTCCCACAGGCTGCCGTTGAGGATCTTCATGAAGATGTCGGCGGCTTTTTCCTGCTCGGCGGCCGGCACCTTCTCGAGGAAGTGCGAGATGGCAAGGAAGCCGGCCTCCTTGCCGTCGCCGGCGAAGATGGCCAGGCTGCGCGCGGCCGACTCCTGCAACTGGCCGCGCAGCGCCTCGCCGCCGCTGGCCGACATGGCGCGGCGGGCGTAGCGCTGCGCCGCCTCGGCGCGCAGCGCCGGGTCCTGCAGCGCGGCGCGCAGGCGCATCCACTCGCCGACGCCGTGGGCCTCGTCGGCGGGAATGCGCAGGAAGCTGAACGGGTCGCCCGGGTTGACGCGCATGCCGGCCAGGAACACCGTGGCGCCGTCGACCGTCACCGGCTGCATATAGTTCTGGTACTCGCGCGCCTGGCCGGTCTGGTCGCGCAGCTTGTAGGTCACGCTCGGGCCGACGTTCTTCAGGTCCTTGTTGTTGGCGTTCTTGCCGGCCGAGCCGAGCCGCTTGTCCAGGCCGACGGCGAACTGCTCGTTCAGGCTCTGGCCCTTGGTGACGGCGCGGGCGTCCTGGCTGGCCAGGTTCTCCACGTTGAAGGGACGGAAACCGGTCCACTCGACGGTGTAGGTGGGCGTCATCGGCGTCGAGGCGCCGACCTCGCCGGCCAGCGGGAAGGTTTCGCGCTGCTGGCCGCGCATCGGGTAGCCGGTCAGGCGCAGCTTGCTGCCGCCGTCCTCGAAGCTGGACTGGTAGATCGCCAGGCCGCCGTGGATCAGCGGCTTGTTGACCTCGATGACGGCCTTGGTGGTCTTGCCCGTGGCGTGGTCGCGCACCACCACCTCGCTGGCGAACAGCTTGGGCATGCCGGTGCTGTAGAAGTCGATGTTGAACTTCTTCAGCTCGATGGTGAACGGCAGGTCCTGGATCAGCACGCCGTCGGCGCGCGGGATGATGGCGCTGCTGCTGGCCGAGCCCTCGGGGATCATGGTGTTGCCGCGGAAGGTGGGGTTGCCCAGGCCGAGGCGGTGCTTGGCCGGAATGTCGGCGATGACGCCGTTGCCGGCGAAGGCCGTCTTGCCGAGGAACCATTCCTGCGCGCGGATCGGCATGTCCGAGTCGAGCAGGCCGCCGACGCAGATGATGACGATGGCCGAGTGGGCGAAGATGTAGCCGAACTTGTTGGCGGCGCCCTGCTTGGCGGCGACCAGGATGCCGTTCTCCTTCTCGACCACCTTGCTGCGGTAGCCGGCGTCGGCCAGGCGCTTGACGGTCTGCTGGGCCAGCGCCGGGCCGGCCAGCGCGGTCTGCCAGTGCTCCTTGTGGTGGAAGTTGAGCAGCGACTGCTCGCGCACGTTCTCGCGCCAGCTGCGCATGTCGCGCAGCATCTTCGGCGTGTTGCGGATGATGCACAGCGAGGTCGACATCACCAGGAAGCCCATGATCAGCAGGAACCACCAGGCCGAGTAGACGGCGTACAGGCCCACCTTGGCGAACACCTCGAACCAGAACGGGCCGAACTGGTTGACATAGTTGGGCATCGGCTCGTTCTGCTTCATCACCGTGCCGATCATGGCGGCGATGGCGATCAGGGTCAGCAGGCTGATGGCGAAACGCATCGAGGACAATAGTTCGACGGCTTCGGCCAGGCCGCGTCGGCGGGTCTGCAATTCTATTCCGGTGGTGCTGGGGCTACTCATGCGCGGGACAATCTTAAAGTGGGACGACTGGAAGACGAGGGAAACACGGCGCGGCTGCGGCAGCATACCAACAAAAAGGGCAGCCCGCTCACGCTGCTGCCCTTTTCACTTGCACACCCGCCGCCGCACCGCAGTGCGGCTGCCGGGGGTTTCGGAGTTTACTTCAAGCCAGCGATGTAGTCGGAGACAGCCTTGATCTCATCGTCGGACATGCGGTTGGCGATGGTGGTCATTTGCGGGCTGTTGTGACGGCCGCCGGCGCGGAACAGCGTCAGCTGGGCGCCAGTGTAATCCTGGTGCTGGCCGGCCAGACGCGGGTACTGCACCGGGATGCCGGTGCCGGAGGCGCCGTGGCAGCTGGCGCAGGCCGGAATGCTCTTCTCGGCGATGCCGCCACGGTAGATCCGCTTGCCGATCTCGACGGTGTCCTTGTTCTTCGCGGCGCCCGGCTTGGAGGCCTGCGCAGCCAGATAGGCGGCGATGTCCTTCTTCTCCGCGTCGCTCAGCATGGTGGCGAAGGTCGTCATCACCGGCTGGTTGCGCTCGGGGGTGGTGAAGTTCACCAACTGCTTGTAGAGGTAGGATTCGTGCTGGCCGGCCAGTTTCGGGTTGACCGTGATGGTCGAGTTGCCGGCCGCGCCGTGGCAGGACACGCAGGCCGGCAGGCCGCGCGCCGCGTCGCCGTCGGCGTACAGGGCGGCGCCCTTGGCGGGATCGACCTTGGCGGCGGCGCCGTGGGCGGCTTCAGACGCCGAAGCGGCTGCCGAAACGGCCAGCAGAGTGACGAACAAGGATTTTACAAATGGTGAAAACGCACGATTCATTCAGACACCCTGAGACTAGTCAATAAATTAGAGGTCGAACATTGCTCGCCTGCGGCAGCCGCAAAAGCATCAATTCGGCGCTGAAGCATCAAAAATATGCGTAGCAACAATTCGTAACCCCTTATTGTACAATAGCTTCCTGGCGTTTTCGCCCCCTTTTGTTGCAATATCTACCTATCCCATGTCCAAACTCTGGCAAGCCCGCTTCTTCACGACCGTCAACCAACTGCGTGACCTCCCCGACACCACGGTGCCGGAAATCGCCTTTGCAGGTCGCTCCAACGCCGGCAAATCGACCGCCATCAACATTTTGTGCAACCAGAAAGGCTTGGCGTTCGCCTCCAAGACCCCCGGCCGCACCCAGCATATCAACTACTTCTCGATCGGCGGCGCGCACATCGCCCAGCACCGCAAGGACGCCACCATCGTCGAGGAGATCGAGTGCCTGCTGGTCGACTTGCCCGGCTACGGCTACGCCGAGGTGTCCGGTTCGGCCAAACTGCACTGGCAACGCCTGCTGGGCGACTATGTGCAGCGGCGCGAACAGCTCGCCGCGCTGATCCTGATCATGGACTCGCGCCGCCCGTTCACCGACCTCGACATCCAGATGCTCGAATGGTTCGCCCCCACCGGCAAGCCGATCCACTGCATCCTGACCAAGGTCGACAAGCTCAACCGCAACGAGTCGGTCAACGTGCTGCGCCAGACCAAGGCCAAGCTCGACAGCTATGTCGACGAGGACGGCGTCGGCTTCCCCTTCACCGTGCAACTGTTCTCCGCCCTCAAGCGCATCGGCATCGAGGAGGCCAACGACAAGATCGTCGAACTGGCCGGCATCGGCGTCGAGGCGGCCGCCGCCCAGGTGGCCCTGATCGAGATGGAGGACGATGTCGAGCCGAAGTCCGCAGCGGACGACGGCGCCGACGCAGGCGGCACCGATACCCAAAAGGATATCGGCAGCGACAAAACCTAAACTTTTTTAGTATTGGAATTTCCAGCGATGCACACACCACACGTTTCCGCCCAATTCCCCGCCATCCGCATGCGCCGCATGCGCCGCGACCCGTTCTCGCGCGCGCTGATGCGCGAGAACAACGTCACGGCAGCCGACCTGATCTATCCGGTCTTCATCCTCGACGGCGTCAACCAGCGCGAGCCGGTGCTGTCGATGCCGGGCGTCGAGCGGGTTTCGGTGGACCTGTTGTTGAAGGTGGCGGAGGAATGTGTGGCGCTGGGCATCCCTGTGCTGGCCTTGTTCCCGGTCATCGACGCGGCCAAGAAGACCCCCGACGGCATCGAGGCGACCAACCCCGACGGCCTGGTGCCGCGCGCCGTGCGCGCCCTCAAGCAGGCCTTCCCCGACCTGGGCATCCTGACCGACGTCGCGCTCGACCCGTACACCAGCCACGGCCAGGACGGCCTGATCGACGACAACGGCTACGTCATCAACGACGTCACCACCGACATGCTGGTGCGCCAGGCGCTGACCCAGGCCCAGGCCGGCGTCGACGTGGTGGCGCCGTCGGACATGATGGACGGACGCATCGGCGCGGTGCGCGCCGCGCTGGAGGAGCACGGCCTGATCCACACCCGCATCATGGCCTACTCGGCCAAGTACGCCTCGGCCTTCTACGGCCCCTTCCGCGACGCGGTCGGCTCGGCCAAGAACCTGGGCAAGGGCGACAAGAACACCTACCAGATGGACCCGGCCAACAGCGACGAGGCCTTGCGCGAGGTCGGCCTCGACCTGGCCGAGGGCGCCGACATGGTGATGGTCAAGCCCGGCATGCCGTATCTGGACATCGTGCGCCGCGTCAAGGACGAGTTCAAGGTGCCGACCTTCGCCTACCAGGTCAGCGGCGAGTACGCGATGATCAAGGCGGCCGCGCAAAACGGCTGGCTGGACCACGACAAGGTGATGATGGAGGCGATGCTGTCGTTCAAGCGCGCCGGCGCCGACGCCGTGCTGACCTACTTCGCGCTCGACGTGGCGCGCCTGCTCAAGGCGCGCGCCTAGGCGGCCTCCGCCGGCGGAGACAAACAGGGCGAACCTTCGCGGGTTCGCCCTGTTTTTTTGGCGACGCCGGTGACGCCGGGACAGGGTCAGACCCTGAGGGTCTGACCCTAGGTTTTGCGCCGGTGCGCTCCGTGAACGACCCCAGCCACCGCCGGGATCGCCTCAATCAGCCGGCCGGCGCAGCCAGGCCGTCATCAAATCGACCACCTGTTGCTCCATGCCGATGTAGCCGTGGTAGTCCAGCGCGCCGCAGGCGTCGCCGCTGGGCTGGCCGCCGCCGTCGACCAGCACCACCTTCTTGAACGGCGCGTTGGGCAGCCGCGCGGCCAGGTACTGCGCCTCGTGCGGCGCGCAGATCTTGCAGGCGTCGCGCTGGTGGTGCACCACCAGCACCGGCACGTGGATCAACTCCAGCAGCTGGCTCGGCACGGCGCCCTCGACCCGGTAGGCGGTCACCGAGGAGCTGAGCACGATGCCGGCCAGGTCGCCGACGACGCTGTCGCGGATCGCCGCCGAGGCCACCGAGATAGTCCCCATGCTGGTGCCGAGCAGCCACAGCGGCGCCGAACTGCGCGCCTTGACCATCTTGAAGATGGCCTGGTTGTCCTGCGCATGCTGCTCGCCGATGCGGGCGCGGCCGTCGAGCTCGCGCAAGTCCGGCGCCAGGCCGACCAGCACCACGTTGACGGGCTGGGCGGCGAACAGCTTGGCCGAACGGATCAGGAAGTTTTGGCTGGAGGGCCAGCCGTCGGCACCGATCTTGCCGTAGCCGCCGTTACCACCCGAAAACAGCACCAGCGTGGCGACGGCATGCTCGTTCCACACCGCGTAGACCGGCACGCTGCTGCCGCGCGAGGCGACCTGCATCACGCTGCCGGGCGGCGGCGCGGCCGCTGCGGCCTGGTCGGCGGGGACCGGCGCGGCTGCGCCGGCCGGCGCCGGCTGGGCACCCAACAAGGTCAAACACAAGGCTAGCAAATAGGCGGTCCGCTTCATGCGTGCTCCAATCAAATGGTCGATGGCGGCCGCGCCCGACGGTCAGCGGCGCCGGTGTTCGGGAAACATTTCCTTCATCAGGAAGGCGGTCAATTCGGCCTCGTCCTCCTTGCGCGCGCTCATGTTGACGACGCGGCCGAGGCGGTGCGAATCCCACTGGAAGTCGTCGGTTTTTTCCTTGCGGATCACCACGATCATCTGCTTGACGATGGCCGTCTCGATATCCA
Source organism: Rugamonas rubra (assembly GCF_900114705.1). Lineage (GTDB taxonomy): Bacteria > Pseudomonadota > Gammaproteobacteria > Burkholderiales > Burkholderiaceae_D > Rugamonas > Rugamonas rubra. Next base: position 34,772 of record NZ_FOTW01000029.1, on the reverse strand, counting down.
GCTCGGCGCCCTGCTCCACGTGCACCTGCTGGCTCCAGTTGCGTTTGAAGTTGGCGTTCCAGCCCTTGAACTTGACGTCGGCGCTGTGCGAGGTCTGGCTCAGGATGGTGAACACGCCGCCGGTGTCGTCGCGGTCGGCGCCGTTCGAGCGGCCCTGGGCGCCGGCGATGTTGGCCTTGGCGATGCGTAGGCCGCGCTCGGCGTCGCTCTCCGCCGCCGGTTCGGCCGGCGTCGGGTTGGCGGCGGCGCGGCGGGCGCGCGCCTTGGCGATCATTTCCGACATGTCCTGCTCGGGCGGCGGTTGCATCGGCGCCACAACCGGCGGCACGTAGGTCTCCAGTTTCGGCTTGGCGGCCGGCGGCGTGATCGTCGCGGTCTTTTGCCGCTGCTGCGGCGGCGGCTTGGCCTTGGCCACCTCGGTCTTCTTCGGCTGCTGCTTGGGCAGCTTGGGCTGGTTCGGCTTGAGCGGCTCGATGTAGACGATCTGCCCGCCGCCCGGCGGCGGCGTGCGGTGGAAGGGCTCGGCCGGCCGGAACAGGTAGTACAGCACGCCGATCAAGTGCAGCCCCACCGAGATGGCGATGCCGATCCGATTCGACATCGGTTTGCGTGTGCCGTAGGCGAACCCTTCCGGCGGCGGCAGCTTCTGGCCGCAGGTCACGCAGTACTCGCTATCTGCTGACATTGAATGGGTATTGTCGTGCAAAATAAATCGAACCTTCTTTGGGGCGAAGTCTACAAAATGCGGCCATAGTGCCAGAGTCCCGCCGTTTTGGGAACCGCTCCGACAGGCATGGCCAGACGCCGCCCCCGGCGGGGGGCGTCTGGCAACCTGAGCGAGCACAGCTTACTAGAGTGCGGCCTTGAGGGATGTTACGGTATGTATCCGCCGAGTATCAATGGCGTTACACGGGGACGCGCGGCGCGGCCGGCTCGGCGGGGGGGGCGCTGCTCTCCTGGCCGGCCGCGACGGCGGCGTCGGCATCGGCGGGAACGATGGGCAGCGTGGCGATGCTGGTGGCGAGCGGATCGAAGCTGGCCGCCTTGGCGTGGGCCTCGCGCCGGACCACCGGGCGCGCGGTGGTGGCGCTGCCGCCGCCGGCTGCGCTGCTGGTGCCGGCGGCGCCGTTGGCGGCGATGGTGGCGAACATGGCGCCGACGCAGCGGTCGGCGTCGAGCACCTGGCGCGAGGCCAGTTGCGGCCGTGGCAGCGCGTGGGTGTAGTAGTGCGCGCCCTCGACCAGGTAGCCCAGCGCCCAAACATTGCCGAGCGGCCGGCCGGCGGCGCCGAGCACGCGGCCGCCCGGTTCGATGTCGATGCCGCCCGGATGGAACACGCCGTTGTAGTAGGGCCGCACCAGGCCGCGCCGCAGCAGGTTCTGCATGAACACCGATTCGTCGGTCTGCGGCGAGAACACGTCGAGCCGGGCCACCGCCAGCACGTCGAAGGGGCGCCGCTCGTGGCCGCCGGCGAAGCGGGTGCGCAGTTCGAAGCAGGCGGCGGTGTCGTCGAAGCCGACGCTGCCGCCCGGGCCGGAGACGATGTCGACCATGCCGGCCTCGCGCAGCGCCAGCAACTGCTCGTTGCGCTGGCGCGGCGGGCCGAAGGAGATGCGGTTGATCACCGGGTTGTAGACGTTGAGGAACTTGCGGTGCGAGGCCGGCGTCAAGCCGGCATGCTCGAGCGCCGCCTGCCAGGTGGCGCGCACGTCGCGCAGCACGTCGGTGGCGGCCTTGACGGCGCTGCCGACGTTGCCGCGCACCGCCTCGGCCAGGTCGCGCCGCAGCCAGTCGTCGAAGTAGTCGCGGAATTCGGCCAGCGAAGCGAACTCGCGCCCGCGCAGCGGGAACAGCAGCACGTCGATGATGGCGCCCTCCTCCTCGCTCAGCTGGTAGGCGGCCGGCTCGGGGCCGGCGCCGTCCAGCGTGGCGCGGTAGACATAGCCCATCTCGCGGCGCAGCAGCGGCAGCAGCTCGAGGTCGAAGTCGAGCTGGGCGCAGCCGCGCTCGCGCAGGGCCCGCTCGCGCAGGGCGGCGACGGCGTCCGGCGTGAAGTAGTGCGGCCGGTGGCGCCCGGCCAGGCCCTTCTGGTTGACGCCGCGCGCGGCGAAGGGCAGGCAGTTGCGCGAGAACAGCATCAACTGCGGCTCGCGGCCGGATTTTTGGTAGCGCAGCGTCTGCCCCTCGCGGATGAACTGGCCGCCGCGTCCCACCGTCAGCTCGGCGATGACGTCGTGCGCCGTCAGGCCCAGGCCCTGGACGGCGACGCGGGCGTCGGCGTCGATCTGCACCAGCTTGTCGAGCGGATAGACGTGGCGGATGTAGGCCAGCTTGCTGTTGTGGCGGGCGTGCTCCTGGGCGAAGCGGGCGCAGGCGGCCTCCGGCTCGGTCATGGCGTTGTTGCTGTGGCCGGTGGTGAGGAAGACGTAGTCGCTGATCAGGATGAAGCCGCTGTCGAGCTCGACGGCGCAGCGGCCGTCCGGCTGCTGCCACATGTCGTTGGCGCGCAGCCGGTGGTGGCGCAGGGTGACGTTGGGCGGCAGGCTGGCGAGGATCTGCTCGTAGCCCCAGGTCAGGTATTCGCCGAGCAGGCGGCGCGGCAGGTAGTCGGCCTCGCCGATCTCGGCGCCGGCGCCGGTGGCGCCGATGCGGTAGTACTGGTCGCCGACGCGCCGGTAGCCGCTCTGCCGCGCCCATTCGGTCAGCGAGGGCGTGGCGCAGTGCGGCGGCAACGCCACCGCGCCGGGCGCCGGGAACAGCGTCACCTGGCTGGCCACGGTGTTGATCAACAGGTGCTGCGGCTGGCGCGCCGAATGCACGCCCTGGCCGCACTCGCCCGGTTCGACCAGGCTGATGTCGAGCGCCAGCTGGTGTTCAAGGGCGTGCGCGGCGAGGCGTTCCAACACGCTGAGGCCGCGCGGCCCCATGCCGACGATGGTGATGTTGTAGCGTTTCATCTCTGATTGCTCCATGCCGCAAGGAAAAAGCTCCTTTCCCATGATACGAAGCAATCAGACCACCGAATTGTTACGGGTCAACTTTTGGCGGTGTTCACCGCTTTCAGGCCGACCGCGTGTGGGGTCTCGGCATCATCGTTGTGGCCGGTCTGCGCCAGTTGCTCGTCCGACATCGGGCCGCTGCCGCTGTACTTGTCGAGGAACAGGTAGATCACCGGCGTGATGTACAGGGTGATGACCTGCGAGAACAGCAGGCCGCCCACCACCGCCAGGCCGAGCGGCTGGCGCAGCTCGGCGCCGGCGCCCAGGCCGAGGGCGATCGGCAAGGCGCCCATCAGCGCCGCCATGGTGGTCATCATGATCGGCCGGAAGCGCAGCACGCAGGCCTCGCGGATCGCGTTCTCCGGCGTCATGCCCTCGTTGCGCTGGGCGTGCAGGGCGAAGTCGATCATCATGATGGCGTTCTTCTTGACGATGCCGATCAGCATCAGGATGCCGATGATGGCGATCATCGTCAGGTCCAGGCCGAACAGGCGCAGGGTCAGCAAGGCGCCCACCGCCGCCGACGGCAGGCCGGCCAAAATGGTCAGCGGGTGGATGTAGCTCTCATACAACACGCCGAGCAGCACGTAGATCACGCCCAGCGCGGCGATGATCAGAATCAGCTGGCTGCCCTGGGAACTTTGGAAGACCGCCGCGTCGCCGCCGTAGTTGGTGATGATGCTCGCCGGCAGGTTCATCTCGGCGCCCATCTTGTCGATCTTGGCGGTGGCCACGCCCAGCGGCACGTCCGGCGCCAGGTTGAACGACAGGGTGATCGCCTGCAGCTGGCCCTGGTGGTTGACGGCGGTCGGGCCGATGGTGCGCTCGACCGTGGCGAAGCTCGACAGCTGCACCAGCTGGCCGCCGGTCTTGCTGCGCACCGAGATCTTGGTCAGCGCGTCGTCGAACTGGCGGTCGGCGCTGGCCGCCTCGAGCAGCACGAAGTAGCTGGCCGAGGGCGAATAGATGGTCGAGATCTGCCGCTCGCCGAAGGCCAGGTAGAGCGCGGTGCGGATGTCGGCGATCTGCACGCCGAGCATATTGGCCTTGTCGCGGTCGATCTTCAGCGAGGCCTGCAGGCCACGGTTCTGCGAGTCGCTGGTGACGTCGCGGAAGTCCGGGTCGGCGCGCAGGCGCTCGGTGAACTTGCCGGCCCAGTCGCTCAGCGCGTCCGGGCTGACCGCCTGCAGCGTGTACTGGTAGCGGCTCTTGCTCTGCCGTCCGCCCAGCTGCAGGTTCTGGATCGGCCGCAGGTAGACGGCGATGCCGGGCACGGCGCGGGTGGCCTTGCGCAGGCTGTCCAACACCTGCGCCATCTTGGCCCGCTCGCCGCGCGGCTTGAGCACCAGGAACATGCGGCCGGTGTTGCCGCCGCCGACGAAGGAGGTGACGTCCTGCACGTTCGGGTCGGCCTTGATGACGGCGGCGACGCGCTCCTGCAAGGCCAGCAAGGCGGCCGAGGAGATGTCCTCCGAGGCCTCGGTGGTGGCCTGGATCTGGCCCAGGTCCTCCTCCGGGAAGAAGCCCTTGGGGATGGTGATGTACAACAACACCGTCAGCGCGAAGGTGGCGAAGGCCACCGCCAGCACGATGTAGCGGTGTTGCAGCGCGATGTCGAGGCTGCGGGCGTAGCCGTTGCGCAGGCGCGTGAAGCCGGCCTCGAAGCAGCGGCCGATCAGGGTCGGCTCGTCGGCGGCGTGGTGGGTGCCGGCCGGCAGCAGCCGGCTGGCCAGCATCGGCACCAGGGTCAGCGAGACGAGCGCCGAGACCATGATCGACAGCGCCACCACCACGGCGAACTCGTGGAACAGCAGGCCGATCACGCCGGGCATGAAGAAGATGGGGATGAACACGGCCACCAGCGAGATCGAGATCGAGATGATGGTGAAGCCCATCTCCTTGGCGCCGACCAGCGCGGCCTGCAGCGGCTTCTTGCCCATCTCGATGTGCCGCACGATGTTCTCCAGCACGACGATGGCGTCGTCGACCACCAGGCCGACGGCCAGCGTGATGCCGAGCAGGGAGACGTTGTCCAGGCTGTAGCCGAAGGCGTACAGCAGGGCCAGCGCGCCGAGCAGCGAGATCGGCATCGTCACGGCCGGGATGAAGGTGGCGGCGGCGCGGTGCAGGAACAGGAAGATCACCAGCACCACCAGGCCGACCGTCAGCGCCAGCGTCAGGTTGACGTCGTGGATCGCCTCGCGGATCGACACCGAGCGGTCGTTGACCAGGTTGATCTTGATCGAGCTGGGCAGCTGGGCCTGGAAGCGCGGCAGCAGGCCGCGCACGCCGTCGACCACCTGCACCGTGTTGGCGTTCGGCTGGCGCTGCACCAGCAGCACGATGGAGCGTTCGCCGTTGTAGCTGCCGGCGGTCTTGACGGACTGGAAGCTGTCCTCGACGCTGGCGACCTCCTTCAGCCGCACCGGCTGGCCGTTGCGGGTGGCGACGATCAGCTCGGCGAACTCGGCCGCCTTCACCAGCTGGGCGTTGCCCTGGATGGTCAGCACCTGGTTGGGGCCGTCGAGCACGCCCAGCGGCGTGTTGGCGTTGGCCGATTTGATGGCGGCGGCCAGCTCGTCGAGCGAGAGGTTGCGCGCGTTCATCATGTCGGACTTGGCGCGCACGCGCACGGCGAAACGTTTCTGGCCGTTCACCGTCACCTGGGCCACGCCGGGCAGGGTCGACAGGCTGGGCGCGATCAGGTTCTCGGCGTAGTCGTTCAGCTCGGACAGCGACAGCGACGGCGAGGTCATCGCCATGAACAGCACCGGCGCGTCGGCCGGGTTGACCTTGCGGTAGGACGGCAGCTCGGTCATCTCCAGCGGCAGCGCGCGCTGGGCGCGCAGCAGCGCCGCCTGGACGTCGACGGCGGCGGCGTTGACGTCGATGCTGGGGTCGAACTCCAAGGTCAGCGAGGTCGAGCCGAGGGTGTTGGTGGAGGTGATCAGGCTGAGCCCGGCGATGGTGGAGAACTGCTTCTCCAGCGGCAGCGCGACCGACGAGGCCATGGTGTCCGGGCTGGCGCCGTCGAGGTTGGCGCTGACCTGGATCACCGGGGTGTTATAACTGGGCAGCGCGGCGACCGGGATGGCCGAATAGGCCAGCACGCCGGCCAGGATCAGCGTCAGCGACAGCAGCACCACCATCACCGGACGGCGGATGCACAATTCGGACAGGTTCATGCGGAACCGCCTTTCTCGCCTTTCTGTTTGCCGGGCGCGGCGAGCTTCACCTTGCCGCCCGGACGCAGGTTCTGCTTGCCCTCGACGATCACCTGCTCGTCGCCGTTCAGGCCGGAGACGGCGACGTTGGCGCCAAAGGAATACAGCCGCTTGACGTTGGTGGTCTGCGCCGTCTGGTCGGCCGCCACGGTATAGACGAACACGCCACGGGTGTTGTTGATGATAGCGTTTTGCGGGATCACCGTGGCGTCTTTCAAGGTTTGCACGGTCAGCTTGGTGTTGACGTACTGGCCCGGCCACAGCTTGGTCTGCGCATTGGCGAACTGCGCCTTGACGCGGATCACACCGGCGACCGGGTCGACCGTGTTGTCGATGAAGCTGAGCTGGCCGGCCACCTCGTCGGCGGCGCCGGCCAGCGCCGCCTTGACCGGCACCGCGCCGGCGCGCTGCGCCTCGAGCAGGCCGCCCAGCGCGCTTTCCGGCAGGGTGAACGAGACGTTGATCGGGTCGAGCTGGGTGATGCTGGTCAGCGAGGTGCTCAGCTGTACCAGGCTGCCCGGGTAGACGCCGATGGCGCCGACCCGCCCGCTCATCGGCGCGCGGATCGTGTGGTAGCTGGCGTCCACCGCCACCGAGCGGGCCGCCGCCACGTCGGCCCGCAGCAGCGCGCGGGCCGACTCGACCTGGCTTTTCAGCGTGTCGACCGCGCCCTGGGCGATGAAGTTCTTGCTCAGCAACTCCTGGCCGCGCTGGTACTGCCGTTCCAGGTCGCCCAGCGAGGCCTGGTCGCGCGCCACCTGGGCCTGCGCCTTGTCCAGGTTGGCGCGGGCGCTGCGCTCGTCGAGCGAGAACATCAACTCGCCGGCCTTGACGTACTGGCCCTCGCGGATGTGCACCTTGGTGATCGTGCTGGTGGTCTGCGGATGCAGGTCGACCGTGCTGATCGGCGTGACCGTGCCGTTGGCCTGCAGCAGCACGGCGACGTCCTGGCGCTGCGGCTTGACCACGTTGACCGTGGTCGGCCCCTGCGCCCCGCCGGCGCCCGGCTTGGCCTGGCCGCCCGGGGCGGCGGCGGGTTCGGCGCCCTGGTGCGTGTAGTACCAGCCGCCGCCCATCACCAGGGCGGCGCCCACCAGAAGTCCAAGGGTAGATTTTTTCATGTTGGTCTTTGTTCTTTTGCTGGCGAAGAAACATTGCCGCTTTGCATAGGGCGCTGCATTGTCGCACAATTATTTACCGAAAAACCGCGGCGCCGGCCAGGCGCCGGGCTATTTGGCGGCGTAGTATTCCGGCACCACCAGGGTGACCTCCAGGCCGCCGTCGACGTGGTTGGCCAGCTGCAGGCTGGCGCCGTGCTGCTCGGCGATGTTGCGCGCGATGGTCAGGCCCAGGCCGGTGCCGCCCGAGGCGCGCGAGCGCGAGCTCTCGATGCGGTAGAACGGCTCGAACACCTGCGCCATCTGGTCCTGGGCGATGCCGGGGCCGTGGTCGCGGATGCGCACGCGCGCCGAACCGACCATGCGCTCGACCGTCACCTCGGCCGACTGGCCGTACTTGACGGCGTTGTCGATCAGGTTGACCAGGCAGCGGCGGATCGACATCGGCCGCCCCATCGCCGTCATCGCGGCGCGGCCGTGCAGGCGCACCGGCTGGCCGGCGTCGGCGGCGTCGGCGCAGACGCTGTCGAGCAGCGAGTCGAGGTCGAGCGCCTGCATGTTCTCGGTGGTGTCCATGCTGCGCGCCAGGTCCAGCCCCTCCCTGACCATCTGCTGCATGGCCGACAGGTCGTCCACCAGGCGTTGCTGCAGCTCGGCGTCGGCGACTTTTTCCAGCCGCAGGCGCAGGCGGGTCAGCGGCGTCTGCAGGTCGTGGGTGATGGCGGCCAGCATCTGTGTGCGCTGGAAGATGTGCTGGCGGATGCGCGCCTGCATGGCGTTGAAGGCCGCGCTGGCCTGGCGGATCTCGCCGGCGCCGCCCAGGGCCAGCGGCGGGTGGTTGATGTCGTTGCCCAGGTCCTTGGCCGCTTGCGCCAGCTTCTTCAGCGGCCGCATGGTCATGCGCGTGACCAGGTAGGCCAGCACGGCGATGCTGAGCAGGAAGGGCAGGATGCTCAGCAGCTCGTTCTTGTTGCCGCCCGGCGGCGCGCGCGGCGGCAGCACGGACAGCTTCATCACCTCGCCGTCGTGCATGCGCACGAACATCGTCTCGCAAGTGCCGCGCCACTGCTTGGGACCGAACAGCGAGACCGACTTGCGCGGCCGGTCGCATTCGGCCGGCCGCTCGGCCAGCGGGCTGAGCGAGAAGCCCTGGCCCAGGCGCAGCTGCAGCGCGGCGGAGAAATCGGTCTGCTGCAGGTCCGGGGCGGCCGCCTGCCGCACCGGTTCGAGGCGCACGCTGCCCCGGCTGGCCACCTTCAGGTAGGCCGGCCGCGACACCGGCGGCACCACGTCGGCGGTGGTGATCAGTTGTTCGGCCCGTTCGAGGGCGTGGAAGTCGCGGTAGCGTTCGATGGCGCGGGTGCGCTCGCCCACCGCCAACCATTGGGTCAGCGCGGCCGAGGCGACAATGCCCAGCAGCAGCACCAGGAACACCCGCCCCGTCATCGAGCCGAGAAATGCCCTCACGCGTTCGGCTCCACGCTGACCTGGCCGGCCAGCACGTAGCCGCCGTTGCGCACCGTCTTGATGATCTGCGGCAGGCGCGCGTCCTCGCCCAGCTTTTGCCGCAGGCGGCTGATCTGGATGTCGATCGAGCGGTCGAAGGGGTCGGCGTCGCGGCCCTGGGTCAGGTTGAGCAGCTGATCGCGGTTGAGCACGCGGTTCGGATGCTCGAGGAACACCTTGAGCAGGCGGAACTCGGCGCCCGACAGCATGATGACCAGGCCGTCCGGGTTGAGCAGGTGGCGCGCCGTCAGGTCCAGCGTCCAGCCTGAGAAGCGCATCTGCTGCGCCTTGTCGGCCGCGCTGTTGGACGGCATGGCGTGGCTGCGCCGCAGCACGCTGCGGATGCGCGCCAGCAGCTCGCGCGGCTCGAAGGGCTTGGGCAGGTAGTCGTCGGCGCCCATCTCCAGGCCGAGGATGCGGTCGAGCGGCTCGCTGCGCGCCGTCAGCATGATCACCGGCAGGGTCGAATGGGCGCGCAGCTTGCGGCACAGCGTCAGGCCGTCCTCGCCGGGCAGGTTCAAGTCCAGCACCACCAGGTCGGGGCGCGACTCGTCGAGCAGTTTCCACATCGCCACGCCGTCGGCCGCACACAGGGGCCGGTAACCGTTGGTTTCAAGGTAGTCGGCCAGCAGGGTGCGGATCTCGCGATCGTCGTCGACGATCAAAATAGTTGATGATGGTTCCATGGCGCTAATTATCCCCAGTTAGGGCTACACTGACCAATGGCCAATTGTATCGTCTTGTATATACCGGGACCGCGCCCGGCGGGGCGAAACATATGGATACAAAATGCGCCGGCGGGGAAACTTCCTCGAAACAGCTTGCTGCCATGATGGCTTCATGTGCGGTGCGATGACACCCGTGACACACACACTTCTATCGACACGACAAAGGAAACATGATGAACACCATTCGCAAAAGCATCCTGATCGGCCTGACGGTATTGGGCATGGGCACGGCCTCGCTGGCCGCCCACGCCGCCGACACCACTACCTCCGCCGCCGGCCGCCACGGCCACCAGGTCAACGCCGAACAGATGCAGGCCAAGATGGCCGAGCACTTCGCCGCGCGCCAGGCCAAACTGCACGAGCTGCTCAAGCTGACGGCGCAGCAGGAGGCCGCCTGGACCACCTACCAGGCCGCCATCAAGCCGAGCGCGCCGGCGAGCCGTCCCGACCACGCCGCCTTGAAGGCACTGCCGGCGCCCGAGCGTCTGGCCAAGATGATCGAGCTGGCCAAGCAGCACACCGCCACCATGGAAAGCCATCTGACGGCGCTGACCGCGTTCTACGGCACGCTGACGGCCGAGCAAAAGAAAGTGTTCGACGCCAAGGTGATGGGCGGCGAGCACGGCCCGCGCGGCATGCGCCACGGCATGATGCATCGCGGCTAGATCCCGTTTAGCTCCATTTTGACGGGCCAAAGCGGTCCGCCAAAATCGGGCAACGAATCCGGACGGCAACAACAAAGGGAGCGGACCTCGCGGTGCGCTCCCTTTTCATTCCCCCCCGCGACGCGGAAGCCGGGGTCTGACCCCGTACGGGGTCAGACCCCTCGCTTGCGGGGTTCCGCCCGCGCCCCGCCAAACGTTCGCCCTTGGCTAGTTCAGCTTGTCCAGCGAAGCGCGGAACTTCTCCGCGTCCTGGAAACCGATCACGCGCGAATCGGCGATCTCCTGGCCCTTGCCGTCGAACAGGATGATGCCCGGCGGGCCGTACAGGCCGAAACGCTTGAGCATGGCCTTGTCGTCGGCGTCGTTGGCGGTCACGTCGACCTGCAGCAGGATGGAATTGGCCAGCCGCGCGCGCACCTTGGCATCGACAAAGGTCAGCTTCTCCATCTCCTTGCAGGACACGCACCAGTCGGCGTAGAAGTCGAGCATGGCGGTCTTGCCGCCGCTCTGTGCCAGCGCGGCATCGAGCTCGGCCACCGTCTTGACGCGCTTGAACGGCAGCGCCTCGGCAATACCGCCGGCCTGCAGATGCGCCAGCGGCGCCAGCACGTCGCGCCCGCCGCTGGCCGCGCCGACCAGCTGCACCACGCCCAGCGCGGCGAACAGCAGGCCGGCGGCCTTGCCGGCCCACTTGCCCGGACGGGCCAGCAGGTAGCCGCCGTAGCCGACCAGCAGCACGGTCCAGCCCAGCATCTGCACCACCGGCGGCAACACCGGCGACACCAGCCACCAGGCCATGGCCAGCAGCAACACGCCGAAGAAGCGCTTGACCGCGTCCATCCAGGCGCCGGCGCGCGGCAGCAGCGAGCCGGCCGACACGCCCACCAGCAGCAGCGGCAGGCTCATGCCCGCCGCCATCGCGAACAGCGCCGAGCCGCCGACGACCACGTCGCCGGTCTTGCCGATATAGACCAGAATGCCGGCCAGCGGCGCCGCCACGCAGGGGCCGACGATCAGCGCCGAGATGGCGCCCATGACGAACACGCCGGCCAGCTTGCCGCCCGACTGGCGGTTGGAAATCGAACTCAAGCGGGTTTGCAGCGCGGCCGGCACTTGCAGGTCGTACACGCCGAACATCGACAGCGACAGGGCCGCCATCAGCAAGCCGAAGGCGCCCAGCACCCAGGGGTTTTGCAAACTCGCGGCCAGGCCCGCGCCAGCCAGACCGGCGGCGATACCCAGCGCGGTGTAGACACTCGCCATGCCCAGCGAATAGGTGGACGACAGCAGCAGGCCGCGTCCACGGCTGACCTTGGTGCCCTCGCCGACGATGATGAAGGAAAGGATAGGCACCATCGGCAGCACGCAGGGCGTGAACGACAGGCCGAGGCCGAACAGGAAGAACAGTGGCAGGTAGACCATCAGCTTGCCGCCCTTCAGCGCCGCCTCGATGACGCCCATTTCGCTGGGCGCCGGTGCTGCCGGCGGCACGGCGGCGGCCACGGCGGGCGCTTCGATGATGGTGGTTTGCGGCATCGGCACGCTGTTGACGGTGACGCCGGGCGAGACCGGCGCCGACTGCGCCGGCGCGGCCGGCGCCACGCTGGCGGCGGCCGGCGCCGAGCCGACCTTCGCGCTGGCGCCACTGGCGGCGGGCGGCGCGGCCGGCACCATGCCGCTGCCCACCAGGCTGGCCTTGGCGTCCTGCGGCGCGTAGCACAGGCCCTTGTCCGAACAACCCTGGCTGGTGGCCTGCAGCGTGAACGGACCGCCGCTCTCGACCGGAATGGTGATGGTCACGCTGTGGCGGTAGGTCTCGACCTTCTTGTTGAAGGTCTCGTCGAACTTGACCTTGCCCGGCGGGATCGCCGGCGCGCCCAGTTTCGCGCCGGTGGCGGCGAACTTGAAGCGCTCGCGGTACATATAGTAGCCCTCGGCGATCTGGTAGGTGACGGCGACGGTGTGGCCGTCGACCATGCGGGCCGAGAACTTGAAGGCGGCGTCCGGTTCGAGGAACTCCTCGTCGGCCAGCGCCGGGCGCAGCGCGCCCAGGGCCAGCAACAGCAGCAGCAAGAAGCCGGACAACAGCGCCGCAAGGCGCGAGGCGGAAATGGCGCTACGGACAGGATGGAACATGGACACTTTCGAAAAATAGGCCAAAGCAATCGACAAAACCAGCATAGTACACCGGCCGTCCCGGCGCCGCCTGAGGCCAGCCTTAAGCCATCCTCTAGTCATCCCGCGCCGGGGCCGGCATGCGGACACGAGCTCGACAGTGCCCCGGGCCGAGGTCCGACATGGCGACCGGCCCCCACCAGTATAGGCGGCGCGGCGGCGCGATTCCTTGATGAAATGTCTGGATATCCGCGCCGGGCATAAAAAAAGCCAGGCTGAGCCTGGCTTTTTTTCGCTTACTAACGGCCGAGATTACTCAGCGGTTGGAGCGTCGTCCATTTCGGTGACTTCAGGACGGTCCAGCAGCTCAACGTAAGCCATTGGAGCGTTGTCGCCAACACGGAAACCCATTTTCAGGATGCGCAGGTAGCCGCCGTTACGGTTGGCGTAACGTGGGCCCAGATCAGCGAACAGTTTCAGAACGATTTCGCGGTCGCGCAGGCGGGAGAAGGCCAGACGCTTGTTGGCCAGGGTGTCGGTCTTGCCCAGGGTCAGCATTGGCTCGACCACGCGACGCAGTTCTTTGGCTTTTGGCAGGGTGGTTTTGATTGCTTCGTGACGCAGCAGGGAAACCATCATGTTGCGCAGCATGGCGAGGCGGTGGGACGAGGTACGATTCAGCTTACGAAGGCCGTGACGGTGACGCATGGTAATTCCTTTCGGTTGGTTTTATTCCAGTTCTTCGATCAACCATGCACGTCGTGCATGGTCGCGGACCGGTTCAATAAACAGGTTAACTACAACATAAAGTCCGGGACACCTGTCCCGGACAGTGTTACTGCATTACTGCTTTACTACGGTACAACAAATGCTTTGCAGCGATTACTTCTCCAAACCAGCCGGCGGCCAGTTTTCGAGTTTCATGCCCAAGGTCAGGCCGCGCGACGCCAGCACTTCCTTGATTTCGTTCAGGGACTTGCGGCCCAGGTTCGGCGTCTTCAGCAGCTCGTTTTCCGAACGCTGGATCAGGTCGCCGATGTAGTAGATGTTTTCGGCTTTCAGGCAGTTGGCCGAACGCACGGTCAGCTCCAGGTCGTCGACCGGACGCAGCAAGATAGGATCGACCAGCGGGGCGCGCGATGGCGCTTCGGCGGCCGCTTCCGTGCCTTCCAGGGCGGCGAACACGTTCAGTTGGTCGACCAGCACGCGGGCCGATTGACGGATCGCTTCTTCCGGCGAGATCACACCATTGGTTTCAATGTTGATGATCAGCTTGTCCAGATCGGTACGCTGTTCGACGCGGGCCGACTCGACGAAGTACGAGACGCGGCGCACCGGCGAGAACGAGGCGTCCAGAATGATGCGGCCGATGGTCTTGTTGGTGTCTTCCGACAGGCGGCGGACGTTGCCCGGCACATAGCCACGGCCTTTTTCGACCTTGATCTGCATGTCCAGCTTGCCGCCGGCGGTCAGGTGGGCGATCACGTGGTCCGGGTTGATCAGTTCCACATCGTGTGGCAGATCGATATCGGATGCCAGGATGGCGCCTTCGCCTTCCTTTTTCAGGGTCAGGGTGACGGAGTCACGGTTGTGGACTTTGAAGACCACGCCCTTCAGGTTCAGCAGCAGATCGACGACGTCTTCTTGCACGCCGTCGAGCGACGAGTATTCGTGTACAACACCGGCGATCGTCACTTCGGTCGGCGCGTAGCCCACCATCGACGACAGCAGGACGCGGCGCAGCGCATTACCCAATGTATGGCCATAGCCGCGTTCGAACGGCTCCATCACTACTTTAGCGTGGCCGGCGCCGAGCGCCTCTACATCGATAATACGTGGCTTCAACAAACTGTTTTGCATGAAATGTCCTTTTCAATACCCTCGGCTCGTTACGCCGATAAGGCTGATGGCATTAGTAAAAACGCCCACTCCGGGGAGTGGGCGGGGATCTTACCGACTGCGATTAACGCGAGTACAGTTCGACGATCAGCGATTCGTTGACGTCGTTGCAGATTTCGTTGCGCTCTGGCAGGGACTTGAAGGTGCCTTCCATTTTCTTGGCATCAACCGAAACCCAGCTAGGCATGCCGACTTGTTCAGCCAGCGACAGTGCTTCAACGATACGCACTTGCTTTTTCGACTTTTCGCGGACGGCGATGACGTCGCCGATTTTGACAGCGTACGAAGCGATGTTGACAACGATACCGTTGACGGTGAACGCTTTGTGCGATACCAGCTGACGCGCTTCAGCGCGGGTCGAGCCGAAGCCCATGCGGTATGCGACGTTGTCCAGACGGGTTTCCAGCAACTTCAACAGCGTTTCGCCGGTGTTGCCTTTACGACGGTCCGCTTCGGCGAAGTAGCGACGGAACTGACGTTCCAGCACGCCGTACATGCGCTTGACTTTTTGTTTTTCGCGCAGTTGGTTGCCGTAGTCCGAGGTGCGGGCGCCGGATTTAACGCCGTGCTGACCTGGTTTGACGTCCAGTTTGCACTTGCTGTCGAGCGAGCGACGTGCGCTCTTCAGGAACAGGTCAGTGCCTTCACGGCGGGAAAGTTTTGCTTTAGGTCCGATATAACGTGCCACGATGCTTCCTTTGTTTGAATAATAACGCCCCAGCCACACACATGGAAACCATGCTGATGCGGTTAGGCGCTAGTCTGGTCCCTACTCGGCCAGACGGTGGCTAAAAACGAAAAACCCGCCAAACAGTTCGGCAGGCGTCAATAGCCGGGCAGTATAACCGTTTCCGGCTGCCTGCTCCAGCGATTTTTCTCTACGACTTGTGCATGGCACCGGGTGCCACACCTGAAACGGGTCGATCTGTACGACAGAAGGCGGGCGAGCGAACCCGCCGCCGACTGCGTATTAGATACGACGACGCTTCGGAGGACGGCAGCCGTTGTGCGGTACTGGGGTAACGTCCTGGATCTCGGTGATCTTGATGCCCAGGTTGTTCAGTGCGCGCACCGCGGATTCGCGACCAGGACCAGGGCCCTTGATACGCACTTCCAGGTTCTTCACGCCGCATTCCACTGCGACTTTACCAGCTGCTTCGGCCGCAACCTGCGCTGCGAACGGGGTCGATTTACGCGAACCCTTGAAGCCAGCGCCACCGGAGGTCGCCCACGACAGGGCATTGCCCTGACGGTCGGTGATGGTGATGATGGTGTTGTTGAAGGAAGCGTGAACGTGCGCGATACCTTCGGCGACGTTCTTCTTAACCTTTTTGCGGACGCGCGCTGCTGCTGCGCTGCTTTGTTGCTTAGCCATGTGATTTCCCTAGATTATTTCTTGAGCGATTGTGCGGCTTTGCGCGGACCCTTGCGAGTACGTGCATTGGTGCGAGTACGCTGGCCGCGGACCGGCAGGCCCTTACGGTGACGCATACCACGGTAGCAACCCAGGTCCATCAAACGCTTGATGTTCATCGAGATTTCACGACGCAGGTCGCCTTCGACGATGAATTTTGCTACTTCATCGCGGAGCTTTTCCAGTTCGTTGTCATCCAGATCTTTGACCTTTTTGTCGGTCGCAATGCCCGTCGCGGCGCAGATGAACTGTGCGCGTGGGCGGCCTACGCCGTAGATGGCCGTCAGGCCGATTACGGTGTGCTGATGATTGGGGATATTAACCCCTGCAATACGTGCCATTCGTTATTCCTCGATAAATAACGGTTATTAACCTTGACGCTGCTTGTGACGCGGTTCGACGCAGATTACGCGAACGACGCCTTTGCGCTTGATGATCTTGCAGTTGCGGCAGATCCGCTTGACTGAGGCGTTAACTTTCATTTTGCTCTCTCTTAAGTTCGATTATCTATTTACTTGGTCCGGAACACGATACGGGCTCGGCTCAAATCGTAAGGTGTCAGTTCTACCGTCACCTTGTCGCCAGGAAGAATGCGGATATAGTTCATCCGCATTTTACCCGAAATATGGCCGAGCACCACGTGCCCGTTCTCCAGCTTCACTCGAAATGTTGCATTCGGGAGATTCTCAAGAATCTCGCCCTGCATCTGTATGACGTCGTCTTTTGCCATTCGGTATGTTTACCAGCGCTTATCGCGTCGGAATTCCGCCCTTGAAGTTTGCTTTGCGCAGCAGCGATTCATATTGCTGCGACATCACGTAGTTCTGTACCTGCGCCATGAAGTCCATGGTGACAACTACAATAATCAACAGAGAAGTACCACCAAAATAGAACGGTACCTTCCACTGGGCTTGCATAAATTCCGGCAACAAACACACCAAAGTGATGTAGATGGCGCCTGCCAGCGTCAATCGCGTGAGGATCTTGTCGATGTAACGGGCTGTCTGCTCACCGGGACGAATCCCTGGCACGAAGGCCCCGCTCTTCTTCAAGTTATCCGCCGTTTCCTTGCTGTTGAACACCAAAGCGGTGTAGAAGAAGCAGAAGAACACGATGGCGATGGCGTACAACAGTGCGTGGATAGGCTCGCCTGGCCCCATCGATGCTGCCAAATCTTTCAAGAACCGGATCGCCGGGTTGGCCTGGTCGGCGCCCTTCGAGAACCAGTCCAGGATCGTGGTCGGGAACAAGATAATCGACGAAGCGAAGATCGGTGGGATCACGCCGGCCATATTCAACTTCAATGGCAGGTGGGACGTCTGTCCACCGTAAATCTTGTTACCTACCTGGCGTTTCGCATAGTTCACCAGAATCTTGCGCTGACCGCGTTCGACAAACACCACGACGAACGTCACCAACGCCACCAAGGCCACGATGATGATCGCCGAGAAGCTGCCGATCGCACCGTTGCTGACCTGGGCGAACAAGCTACCCAGGGCACTCGGCAGACCGGCGGCGATACCGGCGAAGATGATGATCGAGATGCCGTTACCCAAGCCGCGCTCGGTAATCTGCTCACCCAACCACATCAGGAACATGGTGCCGGTCAACAGCGTCACGACCGTCACGAAACGGAATGCCAGACCGGGGTCCAGCACCAGGCCAGCTTGCGATTCCAGTGCGACTGCGATGCCGAGCGCTTGGAAGGTCGCCAGTGCCACCGTGAAATACCGGGTGTACTGGGTGATCTTGCGCCGGCCTGCTTCGCCTTCTTTTTTGAGCGCTTCCATCTGCGGCGAGACGATCGACAGCAATTGCATGATGATCGAGGCCGAGATGTAAGGCGTGATACCCAGCGCAAACACTGCGAAGCGCGAGAGGGCGCCGCCACTGAACATGTTGAACATGCCCAGGAAACCGCCCTCTTGCGACTTGAACAGCGCGGCTAATTGTACCGGATCGATCCCGGGAACCGGGACGTGAGCGCCGATACGATAAACCACCAATGCGCCAAGCAAGAACCACAGCCGTCCCCAGGGGAAGCCGGCCGCTGCACTTTTAGCAAGTTGTGGATTAGTCGCCAATTTTCGCTCCGATCAAGCTGTTAGCGGTCAACTCAGGCTACCGAGCCGCCGGCTGCTTCGATGGCTGCCTTCGCGCCAGCGGTCACTTTCAGGCCTTTGAGGTTCACCGCTTTGGTGATCTCGCCGGACAGAATGACGCGCACGTCGCGGGCCAGCACGCTGAGCACGCCAGCTTGCTTGAGCACCAGGATGTCGACATCGCCGACCGCCAGATTGTTCAGATCGGACAGGCGCACTTCAGCTTTGAAGGTCGCGTTGAGCGATTTGAAACCACGCTTAGGCAAGCGGCGTTGCAGAGGCATCTGACCGCCTTCGAAACCGACTTTGTGGAAGCCGCCCGAACGCGATTTTTGACCCTTGTGACCACGGCCCGAGGTTTTACCCAGACCGGAGCCGATACCGCGGCCGACGCGACGCTTGTAGTGCTTGGCGCCGTCAGCTGGTTGAATGGTATTCAGTTCCATGATTTCTCCGTTGGTAAGCCCGAAGGCTTACGCGACTACTTTAACGAGGTACGAGACTTTGTTGATCATGCCGCGCACGGATGGGGTGTCCTGCAACTCGGCAACCGAGTTAACACGACGCAGACCCAGGCCGCGTACGGTGGCACGGTGGTCTTCACGCGTGCCGATCAAGCCCTTGACCAATTGTACTTTGACTGTTTTTGTCATGATGTCCACCTTAGCCCAGGATGTCTTCAACCGACTTGCCGCGCTTGGCGGCGATGTCGGATGCAGTGCTCATTTTCGACAGACCGTCGAGCGTGGCACGAACCAGGTTGTAAGGGTTCGACGAGCCGGTGGATTTCGCCACCACGTCCGTCACGCCCATTACTTCGAAGATTGCGCGCATAGCGCCGCCGGCGATGACGCCAGTACCTGGCTTAGCCGGGTTCATCATCACTTTCGACGCGCCGTGACGGCCGTAGACGGTGTGATGCAGGGTGCCGTTCTTCAGGGGTACCTTGATCAGGTTGCGACGGGCTTCTTCCATTGCCTTCTGCACACCAACCGGTACTTCCTTCGACTTGCCCTTGCCCATGCCGATGCGGCCATCGCCGTCACCAACTACGGTCAGCGCGGCGAAACCCATGATACGACCACCCTTGACCACTTTGGTCACGCGGTTGATCGCGATCATTTTTTCGCGCATGCCATCATCCGGCTTGTCGGATTGCATTTTTGCTTGCATTTTTGCCATGATCGTTCCTTAGAACTTCAGACCGGCTTCACGCGCGGCTTCTGCCAGCGCCTTCACACGGCCGTGGTAACGGAAACCGGAGCGGTCAAACGCGACTTCGGTGATTCCTGCTTTCAAAGCTTTCTCAGCGACGCGCTTGCCGACCAGTGCGGCGGCGGCGGCGTTGCCACCCTTGCCGGACTTGCCTGCCAGTTCGGTACGCACTTCGACTTCAGCGGTCGACGCCGACACCAGAACTTTAGCGTCCGGGCTGATCAGGTTCGCGTAAATGTGCAGGTTGGTGCGGTGCACCGACAGGCGATTTACTTTCAGTTCCGCGATCTTGATGCGCGTTTGGCGTCCGCGGCGAAGCCGTGATTCTTTCTTATCCATCGTCAGCCCCTAATTACTTCTTCTTGGTTTCTTTAAGCTTAACCACTTCGTCCGCATAGCGAACGCCCTTGCCCTTGTATGGCTCAGGGGAGCGGTAAGCGCGAACTTCGGCGGCGACTTGGCCCACCTGCTGGCGATCGATACCCTTGATCAGGATTTCGGTCGGCGTTGCAGTGGCGCAGGTCACGCCGGTTGGCATCGCGTGGACGACAGGGTGCGAGAAGCCCAGGGACAGATTCAGCTTGTCGCCTTGTGCTTGCGCCTTGTAACCCACACCAACCAGGTTCAGCTTTTTCTCGAAACCCTTGGTGACGCCGGTGACCATGTTGTTGACCAGGGCGCGCAGCGTGCCGGACATGGCATTGGCTTCGCGGCTGTCATTGGCCGGGGCGAAATTCAGGGTTCCTGCGTTGTTTTCTACCGTCACCAGACCGTTCAGGCTCTGGGTCAGGACGCCCAGCGGGCCCTTGACGGTGATCGCTTGTGCGGAGATGGCGACTTCGGCGCCAGCTGGCACAGCGATTGGCATTTTAGCTACTCGAGACATGTGTAACTCCTTATGCGACGTAGCAAATAACTTCGCCGCCGACACCGGTAGCGCGTGCTTTGCGGTCAGTCATGACGCCTTGCGGAGTCGACACGATCGCCACACCCAAGCCATTCATCACAGTAGGGATCTCGTCTTTGCCCTTGTAGACGCGCAGGCCCGGACGGGACACGCGCTCAAGGCGCTCGATGACGGGACGGCCAACATAATACTTCAAACCGATCTTCAGTTCCGCCTTGCCACCAGCTTCGGCGACGGCGAAATCTTCAATGTAACCCTCGTCCTTCAGGACGTTGGCAATCGCAATTTTGACTTTCGACGATGGCATGGCCACGGTCGTTTTTTGCACGCCCTGGGCGTTACGAATGCGGGTCAGCATATCGGCGATAGGATCGCTCATACTCATTGCATATTCTCCTATTACCAGCTTGCTTTAGTCATACCCGGGATCTCACCACGCATGGCGAATTCACGGAGCTTGATACGACCCAGACCGAATTTACGGAATGTGCCGCGAGGACGACCGGTGATGGCGCAGCGGTTACGCTGGCGAGTCGGAGCGGAGTTACGTGGCAGCGCCTGCAGTTTCAGGCGAGCTTCGTAACGCTCTTCTTCCGACTTCGACTGGTCATCAATGATGGCCTTCAGCGAAGCGCGCTTGCCGGCAAACTTGTTTGCCAGGTCGACACGTTTCTGCTCACGATTAATCAGTGCGAGTTTTGCCATGATCTCAGTTTCTGAACGGGAATTTAAAGGCGGCGAGGAGTGCTTTCGCTTCGTCGTCGGTCTTGGCGGTGGTGGTGATCGAAATGTTCATACCACGCAGCGCATCAATCTTGTCGTACTCGATCTCAGGGAAGATGATCTGTTCCTTGACACCGATGTTGTAGTTGCCACGACCGTCGAACGAACGACCGGACACACCACGGAAATCGCGCACGCGCGGCAGGGCCACGGTGATGAAGCGATCCAGGAACTCGTACATGCGAGCGCCGCGCAGGGTGACCATGGTACCGATCGGGTAGCCTTCACGGATTTTGAAACCCGCGATTGCTTTACGCGACTTGGTGGTCACTGGCTTCTGGCCGGCGATCTTGGTCAGATCGCCAACAGCGTGCTCAAGGACCTTCTTGTCAGCGATAGCCTCACCAACACCCATGTTCAGGGTGATCTTGGTCAGACGTGGAACTTCCATTACCGACTTGTAACCAAATTTCGTGGTCAGGTCGGCAACGACTTTATCTTTATAGAACTCTTGGAGACGTGCCATGATTTCTTAAGCCTTCACTACTTCGCCGGACGATTTAAAGACGCGGACTTTTTTGCCGTCCACTTCTTTGAAACCAACACGGTCTGCCTTGCCAGACGCTGCATTGAACAATGCAACGTTGGACACGTGAATCGGCATTGTCTTGTCGACGATACCACCTTGAACGCCAGTCATTGGGTTAGGCTTGGTCGCTTTTTTGGCGACGTTGATGCCTTCAACCACGACGTGCTCAGCATCGATACGCTGCTGTACCACGCCACGTTTGCCCTTATCTTTCCCGGTCAGAACGATGACTTCGTCGTTTTTACGAATCTTATCCATTACGACTCCTTACAGGACTTCCGGTGCCAGGGACACGATCTTCATGAACTTTTCAGTGCGCAGTTCGCGCGTGACTGGTCCAAAAATACGGGTACCGATCGGTTCCAGCTTGGCGTTGAGCAGAACAGCAGCGTTGCTGTCGAACTTCACCAGGGAACCGTCTTGGCGGCGAACACCTTTAGCGGTGCGCACAACCACGGCGTTATAAATTTCACCTTTTTTGACACGGCCACGTGGCGCAGCAACCTTAACGGTTACCTTGATCACGTCGCCGATGCCAGCATAACGGCGCTTGGAGCCGCCCAATACCTTGATGCACATGACTTCTTTGGCACCGGTATTGTCAGCCACTTCGAGCCGGCTTTCAGTTTGAATCATAGTATTCTCTTTCCCAACTTAAGCCGAAGAATCCACACAATGTAGACCCGCGGTCAGTCTTGGTCCCGCCAGTGGCGCCCGTGGGGCCCCGCTGTTTGGGTGCTTGACCTTCGTACTGCACTGACCGCTGGTGCTACCGTCTGTGACCAGACACTTTGCGGCGTTACATGAACGAAGCCCGCAAGTATTACATACAATTTGCGGGCTTGCAAGAACTAATTAAAAACACCCCGCGCCGTTGCCGGAGCGGGGTTTTCCTAATTAAACGATTTGTGCGGCTTGCACCACACGAGTCACGGTCCATGCCTTCGTTTTGGAGATCGGGCGACCTTCCTGGATCTCGACCGTGTCACCGGCTTTGACCTGGTTGGTTTCGTCATGCGCGTGATACTTGTTCGAGCGCATGATGATCTTGCCGTACAAAGGATGCTTGACGTGACGTTCGATCAGAACGGTAACGGTCTTGTCCATCTTGTCGGACACCACTTTACCGATCAGCGTGCGCTTGAGCGGCTTTTTCACTGGTTCGGTCATTTGGCTTCCTTGATGTTCATTACCGTCTTTACACGCGCGATGTCGCGGCGTACCTTCTTGAGCTGCGAAGTGTTGCTCAGCTGCTGCGTAGCGATTTGCATACGCATGCCGAACTGTGCCTTCAACAGGTCATTCAACTCTTTTTGCAGAGCTGCCTGGTCTTTGCCGCGGAGTTCAGTTGCTTTCATAATTCAACTCCAATTATTGGCCAACTTGACGCACGACGAAGGTCGTGGCCAGTGGCAGTTTAGCGGCGGCAAGACGGAAAGCTTCCCGTGCCAGCGCTTCGTCCACGCCGTCCATCTCGTACAGGACTTTGCCTGGCTGGATTTCAGCGACGTAGTACTCTGGATTACCCTTACCGTTACCCATACGGACTTCGGCAGGCTTGTTCGAGATTGGCTTGTCCGGGAACACGCGGATCCAGATACGACCGCCACGTTTGATGTGACGGGTCATGGCGCGACGTGCTGCCTCGATTTGGCGTGCCGTGATACGACCACGGGCAACAGCTTTCAGACCGAATTCGCCGAACGACACGGCGGTGCCGCGGCTGTGCGAAATACCGGTGTTACGGCCTTTCTGCTCTTTACGATACTTTCTGCGTGCTGGTTGCAGCATGATTATTCTCCTGCTTTCTCAGCTGGCGCAGCAACGACGGCCGGTTTAGCGGCGGTACGCACACGTGCACCTGGTGCTGTGGTTGGTTTCGCACCGGCGCCGGCTGGACGCGGACGGCCAGCTGGTTTGCCGTCGTCACGACGTGGACCGCGGCTTTTCTTCTCGTCCGGCGGGGTGTCGATGACTGGTGCGTCGCCGTTCGGCGCGCGGTCACCCTTGTACACCCACACCTTGACACCGATGATGCCGTAGGTGGTCGACGCTTCGCTGGTACCGTAGTCGATATCGGCGCGCAGGGTGTGCAGAGGCACGCGACCTTCGCGATACCACTCTTTACGAGCGATTTCGATACCGTTCAGACGACCCGACGACATGATCTTGATGCCCAGGGCACCCAGACGCATGGCGTTCTGCATCGCGCGTTTCATGGCGCGACGGAACATGATGCGTTTTTCCAGCTGTTGGGCGATCGAATCGGCGATCAGCTGCGAGTCGATTTCCGGCTTGCGGATCTCTTCGATATTGACGTGTACCGGCACACCCATGATTTTGGTCAGGGCCGCTTTCAGCACTTCGATATCTTCGCCTTTTTTACCGATGACCACGCCCGGACGCGAGCTGTAGATCGTGAAGCGCGCGTTCTTGGCAGGACGCTCGATGACGATGCGGCCAACCGAAGCGTTCTTCAGTTTGGTTTTCAGGTAGGCGCGTGCTTTCAGATCTTCGTTGAGCATGGCAGCGAAATTACCGTTGCCAGCGTACCAACGCGATGCCCAGTTACGGGTAACCGAAAGGCGGAAGCCTGTTGGATGTATCTTCTGTCCCATCGTGACTCCTTAGTTGCCGACAGTCACGAAAATGTGACAGGATTGCTTCGAGATACGATCACCCCGGCCTTTAGCGCGTGCAGTAAAGCGCTTCAGGATCGGGCCCTTTTCGACGTAGATCGTTTTCACGAACAGTTCGTCGATGTCCGCGCCATCATTGTGCTCGGCGTTGGCGATAGCCGACTCCAGAACCTTCTTGATGATGGTCGCGCCCTTTTTTGGGCTGAATTGCAGAATGTTGAGCGCAGCGTCAACTTTCTTGCCGCGGATCAGGTCAGCGACGAGGCGACCCTTTTGATCCGACAAGCGCACACCTTTGAGGATAGCTTTGGTTTCCATTATTTCTTCGCCTTCTTGTCAGCGGCATGGCCCTTGAACGTGCGGGTCAGCGCGAATTCGCCGAGCTTGTGACCAACCATGTTCTCGGAAACGTACACGGGAACGTGCAGTTTGCCGTTGTGAACAGCGATCGTCAGGCCGATGAAGTCAGGCATGATGGTCGAACGGCGGGACCAGGTTTTGATTGGCTTTTTGTCTTTGATCGCTTGCGCGGCTTCGACTTTTTTCACCAGGTGGGCGTCACAAAACGGCCCTTTTTTCAATGAACGTGTCATGTGCTACCCCTTATTTCTTGCCGCGGCGCGAGACGATCATGGAAGTAGTACGCTTGTTACGGCGTGTCTTCTTACCCTTAGTCTGTTGGCCCCAAGGCGAAACTGGATGACGACCAGCTGCTGTTTTACCTTCACCACCACCGTGCGGGTGATCGACCGGGTTCATGACCACACCGCGAACGGTAGGACGAACACCGCGCCAGCGCATCGCGCCGGCCTTACCGATTTTACGCAGGCTGTGTTCGGCGTTGCCGACTTCACCCACGGTGGCACGGCACTCGATGTGCACGCGACGCACTTCACCCGAGCGCAGACGCACTTGAGCGTAGGTGCCTTCGCGGGCCATCAGGACGACGCCGGCGCCGGCGGTACGGGCCATCTGGGCACCCTTACCTGGCAGCATTTCGACGCAGTGCATGATGGTACCGACCGGGATGTTGCGGATCGGCAGGCAGTTGCCCGACTTGATAGGCGCTTCCGAACCGTTCATCACGCTGTCGCCAACGGCCATGCCCTTGGTAGCGATGATGTACTGGCGCTCGCCGTCGGCGTAGCACAGCAGAGCGATGTTCGCGGTGCGGTTTGGATCGTATTCGATCCGTTCCACTTTCGCTGGAATACCATCTTTCTGGCGCTTGAAGTCGATCAGGCGATAGTGCTGCTTATGACCACCGCCGATGTGGCGGGTGGTGATGTGGCCGTTGTTGTTACGACCAGCAGTTTTGGATTTTTTCTCAACCAGAGCAGCGAACGGACGACCTTTGTACAGGTCTGGGTTCACCACTTTTACCATGCCACGACGGCCTGGCGAGGTTGGTTTCATCTTAACGAGTGCCATTATTTAGCCTCCTCGGAGAAGTTGATTTCCTGGCCGGGCTTCAGGCACACGAAAGCGCGTTTGGTATGGTTGCGACGGCCGGTGTGGGCACCGGTGCGCTTCTGCTTACCTTGGCGGTTGGCTGTCTGAACCGACAGAACCTCAACCTTGAACAACAGTTCAACGGCTGCTTTGATTTCTGGCTTGGTCGCATCCTTGGTGACACGGAATACGATCTGCTCGTTCTTTTCCGCGACCATGGTGGCCTTTTCGGAAATGACCGGAGCCAGCAGCACCTTCATCAGGCGCTCTTCGCTAAATTTCAATACCGCGCTCATGCCAGCATCTCCTCAATCTTAGCCAGTGCAGCTTTGGTGACCAGGATCTTCTTGTAGAACACCAGGGACATTGGATCTGCGTGACGTGGTTCAACAACCAGCACGTTCGGCAGGTTGCGCGATGCCAGCAGCAGGTTCTCGTCCAGCGTGTCGGTGATGATCAGCACGGAGTCGAAACCCATACCGGTCAGCTTTTGCGACAACAGCTTGGTCTTTGGCGCTTCGATCGTCAGATCTTCGATGATCGTCAGACGGTCTTCGCGGGCCAGCTGGGACAGGATCGAGCAGATACCTGCGCGATACATCTTTTTGTTCACTTTGTGGGTGAAGTTCTCGTCAGGCGAGTTCGGGAAGATCCGACCACCGCCGCGCCACAGTGGCGACGACGACATACCAGCACGAGCGCGGCCGGTACCTTTTTGGCGCCATGGCTTTTTCGTCGTGTGGTGAACTTCTTCACGGTCTTTCTGTTTGCGGTTACCGCCGCGTGCGTTCGCCTGATAGGCGACGACGACTTGGTGGATCAGCGCTTCGTTGTAGTCACGACCGAAAATGGTATCGGCGGCGGCGACGTTCGAGGCGGCTTGACCTTGCGCGTTCAAGAGCTTGAGTTCCATCGTTTAAGCTCCCTTCTTGGCTTTGGTTTTGACGGCTGGCGACACTACGACCTGGCCATTTTTCGCGCCTGGAATCGCACCCTTGACCAGCAGCAGCTGGCGGTCGGCGTCGATACGAGCGATGACGAGGTTCTGGATCGTACGGTTAACGTCACCCAGGTGACCGGTCATGCGCTTACCAGGGAAAACGCGACCTGGATCTTGCGCCATACCGATGGAGCCTGGAACGTTGTGCGAACGGGAGTTACCGTGGGTAGCGCGGCCGGAACCGAAGTGGTAACGCTTGATGACGCCAGCGTAACCTTTACCAATCGTAACGCCTTGGACGTCGACCTTTTGGCCGACTTCGAACAGGGAAGCGGCAACGACATCGCCGGCTTTCAGTTCTGCTGCCTTGGTGGCGTCGACGCGGAACTCTTTCAACAGAGTACCGGCTTCAACACCAGCTTTGGCGTGGTGACCAGCAACAGCCTTGGTCACGCGGGAAGCGCGACGTTGACCGAATGCGACCTGAACAGCGGAGTAACCGTCTGTTTCAGGAGTTTTGATTTGCGCAACACGATTGTTCGATACGTCCAACACGGTGACAGGAATCGAATCCCCTTCGTCCGTGAAAATGCGCATCATACCAACCTTGCGACCGAGGAGGCCTAGGCTCATTTTTTCTCCATTCCCACCTGCGATTGGGCGGGGCTTGTTTAACTACAAAGTAACGTATGAACTCAAAAAGGGCGAATCCATACCGAAGCCGGCTAGTGTATCCCGAAAAGGGTCTTGACGCAACAACTTAATACGGGGTATGTGGCGGCGGCGTGGCGGCGCAGGCGGGCGCGGGCGGCGGCAGGGGAGATCGGGCGGAAAGGCAGGCGCGGCGCGGCCGCGGCCGCGCCGCAGGGGGCGCGAGGAGCACCCCTCGTCCGGCCCCGCCGCGGGCGCCGGACGCGGGGCCGGCAGCCGCTACATGCACTCGCCGTAGCACTCCAGCCTGAGGGCGCGGCACTCAGCGGCGCTGCTGTATTGCAGGCAGGAGCGGTATTGCACATCGCACTGGTAGGTGCAGGGCGTCGAGGCGACGGCCATCGAGCTGCCCAGTCCGAGGGCGAAGAGGAACAGGGCCAATTTGGTTTTCATTGCAGTCTCCTGGTGGTAGGACCGGGTGCGCGACGGCGCCCGGACGGGAGGGGGCGGCGGCGCCGCCCCGGCTCCAAAACGACGCCGCCGCGAAGCGGACGCCGGCTTACTGGCGGTAGCAGTCGCCCACGCAGGCGCTGCGGATGGCGCCGCACGAGGGCTGGCCGTTGGCGCGGCACTGGTTGTAGTCGTAGGTGCACTGGTTCAGGCAGGTGTTCAGGTTGGGCTGGGCCCAGGCCATCGAGCTACCCAGGCCCAGCGCGAACAGGAACATACGGATTTTCAGCTTCATCTTCTCTCCAAGTGGCTGCGCGGATGGCGACTGCGGCGCCGCCATGCCGCGCCACGGCGGCGACGCTGCTTGCTACGGCTTCGGCTACACCATGTCGGGACAGCCGGCGTCGCACTCCTCGCGCCATTGCTGGCACGGCAGGCCTGTGCCGAAGCCGACGCACTGGCGGTAGTTCTCGGCGCACTGCTTGTAGCAGGCGTACACCGGGTCGTTGGCGTAGGCGCTCGAGGCGCCCAGGCCGAGGGTGAACAGGAACAGCGACAACTTCAACTTGTTCATTTTTTCGGTCCCTTCAGTTGCTGCGCTCGGCGCCGGACTACAGGCCTTCGCAGGTGTCCAAGCAATCGGAAAGCTGCTGCAGGCAGGCCTCGTTCGGTTCCGGCGTCAGGATGCCGCCGGTGCAGCGCTTGTAGGCCTTTTGGCACTGGGTTTGGCATTGGTGCTGCGGGGTTTCGGCGTACACGGTCGCGCTGCCCAGGCCGAGTGCGAACACAAACAGCATCAGTTTGGCTTTCATGGTGCTTCCTCCAAGTCAGTTGGATAGACAACGGGGTGATGGGCCGGCACGCACGCGCCGGCCCCGGCTTGCTCTTACTCGTCACGCAGGCAGAAGTGGCGGCACGCGGTCAGCGTGTCGTTGCACTGCGGGCCGCCGTTGTGGCTGACGCAGTAGCGCCATTCGGCCTGGCATTGGTTCAGGCACCAGTTGCCGCCGGCGTAGGCGGTGGCGGTCGAGCCGCCCAGGCCGAGGGCGAACATAAACAGGGACAGTTTCAGCTTCAGCTTCATCGATCATTCTCCAATCGTGGGTTCAAACGCGGCAGCGGGCCATTGGGAAGTGGTGCTCAGTTATGGTTGGAGCAGTCGGCGCGGCACTGATACAAATCGTCTTTGCATTGCAGACTGCCCGGGTGCTTCGCCAGGCAAGCCTGATACTTGAGGTCGCACCGGTTGTGACAGTTCGGGTCGGCGTTGGCCAGCGAGCAACCCAGGCCGAGCGCAAACAGGAACAAGGCAATTCCCTTTTTCATCTTTTGTAGTCCTTAAAAAGGTCGAATCGTAGCGACAATGGCGGCCGCTGCGGCGGCCGCCGCGATGCCTATTCGGCGCCGATGCACTCTTCCCGGCACTGTTGGCGCTCGGCGGCGCAGACCTCGCTCGGCTGCGACTTCAGGCAGTACTTGTAGACGGCGTTGCAACCCTGCAGGCACTCCCAGTTGGGCGGGCGGGCGTTGGCGGCGGAAGCGCCCAGGCCGAGGGCGAACAGGAACAGCGACAATTTCACTTTCATGGTGCGTCTCCAGATGGCAAATCGGACGGACGGATACAGGCCGGGCGCGCCGTCCGCACGCCCTGCCCGCCACAGCGGTGTTGCGATGTGTTCTAGCGGCTCAGGCGCCGGGCTTGCTGGCGCGCTTGAGCGCGTCCTCGATGGCGGCCTGGTTGAAGCCGGCGATGCGGCGGTTGCCGATCAGGATGACGGGCACGCCCTCGCCGTCGAGGCGTTTGAACTCCTCGCGGGCCTTGCTGGAGTCCTCGATGTCGAAGTCGGCGAAGGCGATGTTCTGGCCGCGCAGATAGTCGCGTGTCTTGGCGCAATAGGGGCAGTGCTTGGTGCCGTAGACCACCACCTGGGTCTTGGCGTCGGGGAAGTAGGCGGCGTAGTTGCCCTCGGTGTAGGGCGATTTGAGCCACTGCGGGGCGTGCACGGCGACGTAGCCGGCGCCGAGGCCGGCGCCGAGCACCAGCAGATAGGAAACGGTTTGCTTCAGTTTCTGGATCAACATGTCGACTCGGCCTTGTTTCCGATGGAGAGACCGCCAATGGGCGTGCCGGTGCGGCGCGCGGCGGGAACATCAGGGCGCGCTCCGATCGGGAACCGCCCTGCCCTCGCCGATTTCGCCTACCTATATGAAATCGGCATATCAATATTACCTAAAATATACTTTTAGTAAAGATATATGAATTCGAGTTGCGTATTTACTACGCCGGCCGCGCGCGGCCGGAACCGATCACAGGGCGTCGCAGGCGTCTTGGCAATAGGTGAGCTGCTCGATGCACCAAGGGTCGGGGGCGTCCGATACCGGCCCGTTGCAGCGCTCGTAGGACCTGTTGCAATCGGCCAGGCATTGGCCCCGTGGCGTGTCGGCATACACCGTCGCGCTGCCGAGGCCGAGGGCGAACATGAACAAAAGTGGCTTGATCTTCATTGCGGACTCTCCAAAGTTGACGATGTGGACTTGCTTGCAGGTGCTGCCGGAGCGCTGCTCGACGTGCGCACCGGCACGCCGGCGTCCAGGCAAAAGCTGCATGGGCATATGAAGTTAACATAGGAGAATTACCAAAACAATACTTTTAATAAATAGGTATTGTTGATGGTTGCGAAATTGGTACGCTCTTCGCGGCGGACCGGCAAGAACCAAAAAAAAACCAGGCACGGCGTGCCTGGTTTTTCAGCCCTCGAGTTGCCGAGGAATTAGAACGAGTAGGACGCGTTCGCCGCGAAGGTGCGCGGCTGCAGCAGATAGTCGGTGCGACGCCATGCGACCGGCGAATCCTGATGCAACAAGTTGTTGATGTAGAAGCTCAACTTGACGTTCTTGATGCCCGAGTAGGTCACGCTGTAGTCGACCGTGGTGTTGCTGCGCACCCGTTCGCAGGCCGACATGTTTTCGGCGGAAACCTTCTGCGTGACGCAGTAGGTCGGCGACGCCTCGTTGTTGTTGGCATAGCCGCCGGTGTAGTTGACCGTCACGCTGTTGTCGAAGTCGCCCGATTTCAGCGAGCTGCGCAACTTCATGTTCAGGCGCGCCTCGCCGTCGTAGTTGCCGACGGTGCTAGGGCTGTAGGCGTTGTCGGAGACGCTGAAGTTCTGGTAGTTCAGGGCGTAGGCACCCTCGAGCTTGACCTTCACGTCGCCGATGTCCTTCAGCGTGAAGCGGCTGGTGATGTCGAAGTCGAAGCCGGAAGCACGCGTCTTGCCGGAGTTGACATACGGGTTGTACACCAGGCCCAGCTTGCCGACGCCCTGGAAGTTGGTGGTGTTGCCCGGAGCGTACTTCTTGACCAGCGCCAGGAAGTCGTTGTCGGTGCCGCTGTTGTCGACGCGCAGCAGTTGGCCGGCCGGCAGCGAGGCCTCGCCCTTCAGGATGTCGACGGTGGCGCGGGTGCCGATTTCGTCCTTGCGCTCGATGTTGTAGTAATCGAGTGCGAAGGTCAGGTTCTTGATCGGCTCGAACACCAGGCCCAGCGTGTACGAACGCGAGGTTTCCGGCTTCAGGTCGGGGTTCGACTTGACGAAGCCCGGCAGCGAGCCCGAGCAATCGTTGCTCTGGTAGGTGTTGGCCAGTTGCTTGTCGCTGGTGGTCGCGCTCGGCGAATCCTGCACCAGCTTGTTCAGCGCGGCGGCGGTTGGGCAGCGGCGCGGGTCCTCCACCTTGGTGGAGACCGAACTACGGCCCAGACCGTTGCCCGATTCGACGATGTTCGGCGCGCGGAAGCCGCCGGCGGCCGTGGCGCGCAGCAACAGCGAGTCGGTGGCATTGACGCGCAGGCCCAGCTTAGGCGAGAGGTGGGCCTCGGTGCCGCTGGTCTTGTCGGCGCGCAGGGCGGCGCTCAACTCGACGCGCTTGATCACCGGGATGGTGGCTTCGCCGAACACGGCGTACTGGCTGACGCGGTCCTTGACCTGCAGGCCGAAGATGCCGACCAAGTCGCCGTTGAGCACGTTGTCCGAGCTCTTCATTTCGTAGGATTCGCGACGCAGGTTGGTGCCCAGCGCGATGCTCAGCGGACCGGCCGGCAGTTGCGCCACTTCGCCCGTGACGGTGGCGTCGAAGAAGGAGATGGTCGACTTGCCCTCGGTGGTGCGGACCGGGAACATCGACTCGAGCAGGGCCGGATCGTTTTGCTGGCCGAACTTGTAGGTGCCGTTGACGATCGCATCGGTGTAACCCTTGGCGCTGGCGGCGCGGGTCGACTTGCTGGCCGACGAGGTCATGTAGCCGACCGCCGATTTCCAGTCGAAGTCGCCGAGCGTGCCGTTCAAGGCCAGCATGGCGCGGGTTTGGTCCGACTCGGTGCGGTTGAAGTTGAAGCCGTTGCCGGTGTCCATC
Organism: Rugamonas rubra; assembly: GCF_900114705.1. GTDB lineage: Bacteria > Pseudomonadota > Gammaproteobacteria > Burkholderiales > Burkholderiaceae_D > Rugamonas > Rugamonas rubra. Next base: position 3,026 of record NZ_FOTW01000029.1, on the reverse strand, counting down.
AGGCGGGCGCGGAACTCGGTCGGCGTGCTGTACGGATTGTTCGGATGGCCGACCGGCAGTTTCGGATAGAAGAACGGGCCGACCATCTTGCCGCCGACGGCGTTGTACCAGATGTTGCTGGTGGTGGTGGCGACGCCCAGGTTGGTGTGCAGCGGCGCGACCAGATACTCGTTGGTGGCGCCGGCGGTGGTGATCTCGAAATTGGCGTCGATGTCCTTGCCGATTTTGAAGTGGGTGTTGCTGACGGCGGCATAGCGCTTGTTGTTCGTGTTCAGGCCGGTGTACGGAATGACGTCGAATTTGCACTGCTTGTCGGCCGGATCGATCTGGTCGGCCGGGCAGCCGGGCGCGGCGACGATGTTGGTCGCGCTGCGGAAGTAGTTGCCGGTCGGCGAGTAGGCGCTCTTGGCGTCCCAGGTCGAGTGGCTAGGCGTCTTGCGGTACCAGGCCGGGATGCTGTTGGCCAGCTCGCCGGTGGTGTAGCCGTCGCGCTTGTAGCCCTCGAAGGTGATGTAGGTGTTGAAGCCCTGCTTGTCGATGTCGCCGTAGCCGTAGATGGCCGAGGCGCTGCGGTTGCGGCGGTCCTGGAAGCCGTCGGTGGCCTCGTAGTTGACCGACACCTTGCCGCCCTCGAAGTCCTTGCGCAGGATGATGTTGATGACGCCGGCGATGGCGTCGGAGCCGTAGATGGCGGAGGCGCCGTCCTTCAGGATTTCGATGCGCTCGATGGCCTCGGCGGCGATGGCGTCGAGGTTGGTGAAGTTCTGTTGCGCGCCGTCGGACAGGCCGTAGGGGGCGATGCGGCGGCCGTTGACCAGCACCAAGGTGGCGACCTTGCCCAGGCCGCGCATGGCGACGCCGGACGAGCCGGTGGCGAAGCTGCCCGAACTGGCCGTGGTCGAGCTGATGTCGGTGCTGATCGCGCTCGACGACATCAGGATGCCCAGGGCGGTGTGCTCGCCGGTGCGCTCGATGTCGCCGCGGCTGAGGATCTGGATCGAACCGGCCGCCTCGGAGGCGGTGCGCTTGATGCTACTGCCGGTGATCTCGATGCGTTGGATTTTTTGCTCGCCGGCGGCCGCTTGTTGCGCCGAGGCGTAGGGCGAGAACGCCAGCGTCAATGCCAATGCGATGGCGCTTTTCTTCAAAACAGGTAAATGACTCAAGACTACTCCCGGGTGAATTTTTTTATAAAAGTTCCGCGTGTTCACCAAGGTCTTCTTGTTGTAAAAGGGGCCTGGCTTTTCACGCAACTCTGGAATGTCTCACATCACTACGGAAAACGAAAGACTTTCAGCTTGATATTCTCGATATTCCTTGATTTGGAAGGAACTCTGTTGCTTTTTGGAACGGAGGGCCCGCTGCACCGGTGGCGCCATGAAAAAAGGGGCCGGGCGAGTTCGCGATGCGAACCGGCCCGGCCCCTTCTTGAACCGGCGGGACACCCCGCCGGCTCGGCAATGATTATTGCAGTTTGATTTCGACGTCAACACCAGCTGGCAGGTCCAGCTTCATCAGCGCGTCGACGGTCTTGTCGGTAGGATCAACGATGTCCATCAGACGCTGGTGGGTACGGATCTCGAACTGGTCGCGCGAGGTCTTGTTGACGTGTGGCGAACGCAGAACGTCGAAACGCTGGATGCGGGTTGGCAGGGGTACTGGACCCTTGACCACGGCGCCGGTGCGCTTAGCGGTTTCGACGATTTCCAGAGCGGATTGGTCGATCAGCTTGTAGTCGAAAGCTTTCAGACGGATACGGATTTTTTGATTTGGGGTCGACATGGTATTTCCTTAAAAGAACGAACCGCGGCGGCTGGCGCGCGGCAATAAGTAAAAAAACTACCTTGATACTGCTAGGGACGACATGATAGCACCAAAATGCGCGCCGTTCTCAGCAGCTCGATAAAAAAGGGCAGCGCCGCGAGCGGCCCTGCCCTTTTCATCTATCGCTAGCTCTTAAAAATCAAGAATTAAGCAATGATTTTTGCAACAACACCGGCGCCGACGGTACGACCGCCTTCACGGATAGCGAAGCGCAGGCCTTCTTCCATGGCGATCGGGTTGATCAGCTTGACGGTGATCGACACGTTGTCGCCTGGCATGACCATTTCTTTGTCCGCTGGCAGTTCGATCGAACCGGTCACGTCGGTGGTACGGAAGTAGAACTGTGGACGATAGTTGTTGAAGAACGGGGTGTGGCGACCGCCTTCGTCTTTCGACAGCACATAGATCTCGCCGGTGAAGTGGTTGTGCGGCTTGATCGAGCCTGGCTTGGCCAGAACTTGACCACGCTGGACATCTTCACGCTTGGTGCCGCGCAGCAGCAGACCGACGTTGTCGCCAGCCATACCCTGGTCCAGCAGCTTGCGGAACATTTCCACGCCGGTGCAGATGGTTTTGACGGTGTCGGTGATGCCGACGATTTCGATTTCTTCGCCGACTTTGATGATACCGCGCTCGATACGGCCGGTCACAACGGTGCCGCGACCCGAGATCGAGAACACGTCTTCCACTGGCATCAGGAAGGCGCCGTCAACAGCGCGCTCTGGCGTAGGGATGTACGAATCGAGTGCTTCGGCCAGTTGCATGATGGCTTGCTCGCCCATTGGGCCGGTGTCGCCGTCCAGTGCCATACGTGCCGAACCTTTAACGATTGGCAGGTCGTCGCCTGGGAAATCGTACTTCGACAACAGCTCGCGCACTTCCATTTCGACCAGTTCCAGCAGTTCCGCGTCGTCGACCAGGTCGCACTTGTTCAGGAACACGATGATGTATGGAACGCCAACTTGGCGGGCCAGCAGGATGTGTTCGCGGGTCTGTGGCATTGGGCCGTCAGCTGCGGAGCACACCAGGATCGCGCCGTCCATCTGCGCTGCGCCGGTGATCATGTTTTTGATGTAATCGGCGTGGCCTGGGCAGTCAACGTGAGCGTAGTGGCGCGCTGCGGTTTCGTACTCGACGTGGGCGGTGTTGATGGTGATGCCGCGTGCTTTTTCTTCCGGAGCTGCATCGATCTGGTCGTATGC
>NZ_FOTW01000053.1 GCF_900114705.1 Rugamonas rubra | reverse complement strand
CGGAAAATTTCCGGAGGCATTCATAGGTGTTCTGACCTGGCGTCAGGTTCCATAAGAGATGGGCAATCGCATGCACGGCAGTTGCTCCGGGCTGTATCCGGGCGCCACACGTATCTTCCTGATTATGTTCTTCCATCAGCCTTTCCCAGCACCAACCATTTCGGGCACGGCCTCGTCTGCGCCAGCGCGACCGCCAGTCGCGGCACCATGGCGGCCATGGCGGCGCGGCGGTTGAAGCGATTTCACGGCCGGCCAGCGGGCGTGGCTGCAGAAAATCTTTCCGGACGGCGTGTGCGACTACGCGGCGGCGGGCCTGCGCTAGGCCGGGCCGGGCCGGCCGAGGGGTTGGCCAGGGATTAGAACTGGATGTGGAACATGCCCTTGGCCAGCAGCACGATCAGCACGACGTGGCAGAACACGCTGATGTGCAACAGGCGCGAGCGGCGCGCGGTGAAGATCTCGCACATGCGCCAGTAGCTGGCGAGCAGAAAATGGCCGAACACGCTGAGGGCCAGGCCGATCTTGATCATCAGCAGGATGGCGAAGGGATTGCCGCGCGGATGCGTCAGCAGCTCGCCATAGTGGGCGGCCAAGCCGAAGCCGGCGCTGAACAGGGTGACGAGGACGATGGGCATCAGCCAGCGCACCCGCCGGCCGATGCCGCGTTCCACCGCGCGCATGGCCTCGGCCGGCACGTGCTTGCGCACGCCTTCGAGCACCAGCACTTCGAAAAACACGGTGCCAACGAAGATCAGCGCGCAGAACAGGTGGATCGTGAGCAGCACCGGGTAGCTGGCGGAGGACATGGACTTTTCCTTTTCGGGTGCGACGGGGGAAGAAAATCTCCCGCCGTCTGGATAAGAATTCCTATCGTGCGCGCATCATCCCAGCCGACCGCGAAAATTCCCATGACAATTGTCAATTCCCCGGATCAATAGGACGAAATCGTCCCGCCGGCTCCCCGGCCCCTCCCAACTGTTGCAGCGATTCGCGCTATTTCCTCATTTTCATTGACAATTAAATGAGAATGCTTATCATTCACGCTTTAAGTAGCCAGCCATCTGTCCACCACCCGCTCAAGCGGTGAACCTGCGGAATGCCAGCCAATTCTTGTTTTATCTTGTTAATTGGGGAACAGATGGATATGCACGCACGCGCCCACCGGCGTCACAAGTTGGATAGTCTGGCGGTATGTGTGGGGCTCGCCATGCCCCTGGCCGCCCACGCACAAGTTGCCGAACAGGGCACGGCGGTACTGCCGCAGATTCAGGTCCACGCCGAAAAGTTCGGCGCCAGCACCGAGGGCACCGGCTCCTACACGACCGGCAGGACCAAGACCGCCACGCCGCTGAGCATGTCGCTGCGCGATACGCCGCAGTCGGTGTCGGTGGTGACGCAGCAACGCATCGAGGACCAGGGCCTGGTCTCGGTGACCGACGTCGTCAACAACGTCACCGGGGTGTCGGTGAACCAATACGAAACCAACCGCGCCGGCTTCACCGCGCGCGGCTTCGATATCGACAACCTGCAAATCGACGGCATTCCCGCGACCTGGGACGCGGCCTGGAGCTCCGGCGAGGTCCAGGGCAGCCTGGCGATCTACGACCGGGTCGAGGTGGTGCGCGGCGCCACCGGCCTGATGAGCGGCGCCGGCAATCCATCGGCGGCGATCAACCTGGTGCGCAAACGGGCCAGCAGCAGGGAGTTGACGGGCTCGGCGGAGATCGGCGTCGGTCGCTGGGACGAGCGCCGCGCCCTGGTGGATCTGTCCACCCCGCTCAACCAGGCCGGCACGGTACGCGCGCGCGTGGTCGGCGAGTACCAGGCGGCGAATAGCTGGGTCGCGCTGCTGAAGAGCCAAAGCCAGACGCTGTACGCCACGATCGAGGCGGACCTGACGCCAAAGACCCTGTTGTCGGCCGGTTTCCACCGCCAGACGACCGATCCGAAAGGGCCGATGTGGGGCGGCCTGCCGCACTGGTACAGCGATGGCTCGCACACCAACTGGGATCGTTCGAAGACCTCGGCCGCCGACTGGACCCGCTGGAACACGGCCTACGACAATTTCTTCGCCAATCTCGAACACGAGTTCGACAACGGCTGGAAGGTGCGCGCCAGCTACAGCCACGGCGACCGCGAGGCCGATTCCTATCTGCTGTATCTGTCGGGCGTGCCCGAGCGCCTGAGCGGCCTGGGCATGGGCGCGTTCGCCGGCTCGTACAAGACGCGCACCAAGCAGGACGACGTCGGCCTGCACGCCAGCGGCCCCTTCGAATTGGCCGGCCGCAAACACGAGGCCGCCTTTGGCTATATGCATTCCCGGCAGAAGTTCGAGACCGGCAGCCGCCCGGCCGATTTCGCCGGCGCGATGCCGCCGGTCGGCGATTTCAACACCTGGAACGGCGCCGCCTACCCCGAGCCGACCTGGGGCGCGCCGAGCTTCTACGAAAGCAACGTCACCAAACAGGACGCCCTGTACGGCGTGGCCCGCTTCTCGCTCGCCGATCCGCTCAAAGTGATACTCGGCGCCCGCCTGAGCAACTACGACAAGACCGGCCACGGCATCTGGGCCGGCGAGTACGCGCTCAAGCACGACCGCGAAGTGACGCCGTATGCCGGCCTCGTCTACGACATCAACGACAACTATTCCGCCTATGCGAGCTATACCGACATCTTCCAGCCGCAGAACCTGAAGGACTTTGGCGGAAAGATCCTCGATCCCATCGTCGGCAAGAGTTACGAGGCGGGTCTCAAGGGCGAGTTGTTCGACGGCCGCCTGAACGCGTCCTTCGCGCTGTTCCAGATCAAGCAGGGCAATCTTGGACAAGAGGCGGGTTTGGTCGATCGGGACGGCGCCGGACCGTCGCTGCCCGAGGCCCACTACCGCGCCGCCAAGGGGGCGACCAGCAACGGCTTTGAGTTGGACATGTCGGGCGAGTTGGCGCGCGGCTGGAATGCCAGCGCCGGCTATACCCAGTACCATGCGGAAGATGCCGCCGGCGCCGATATCAACAGCGTCAACCCGCGCAAGCTCCTGCGTTTGTTCACCACCTACCGCTTGCCGGGGGAATGGACCGCCTTGACCGTTGGCGGCGGCGTCAATTGGGATGGCCGCACCTCCATGGCCACAAGCAACGGCAAGATCGAACAGGAGGCGTACAGCCTGGTGAACCTGATGGCCCGTTACGACTTCAGCAAGCAGCTTTCGGCGCAACTCAACATCGACAACCTGCTCGACAAGAAGCACTTTGGCATGTTTGCCGCGTACGGCACGATCACCTATGGCGCGCCACGCAGCGCGGCGCTGACGCTGAGGTATCGCTTCTAAAACACAACGGCAAGGCGAGCTGACCGCGCTACTGGCGCTATACTGACTAGCGTTTATGGCAACCATCGAGGATTCAGCATGGCACCAAGGGCAGGCCACGGCCGGACGGCTATTGCACGGCAGGCCGTGGCGTTCGAGCGCGCGGAACAGCAATGAACCGCAGTCGCTTGACAATATTGGTGGTGGAAGACCATCCGACGATCGCGCGCCAGATCGTCGACTTCCTGGAAGGCCTGCAGTGGCAGACCGACCACGCCGCCACCGGCGCGCTGGCCATCGATCTGGCGACGCGCGAGGCCTACGACGTCGTCCTGCTCGACCTGAATCTTCCCGACCTGGACGGGCTGGAGGTCTGCCGCGCGATCAAGGCGCGCGCGCCGCGCAACGTGCCGGTATTGATGCTCACCGCCCGCGACGCCTTCGAGGACAAGGCGCGCGGCTTCAACGAAGGCGCCGACGACTACCTGACCAAGCCGTTCGACCTGCGCGAGCTGGCCCTGCGTTGCGAAGCGCTGGCCCGGCGCGGACAACTGCACCTGAGCCAGGAAATGCGCGTCGGTCCGCTGACGCTGCTACTGCGCGAAAAGCGCGCCCTCCACAACGGCGCGCCGCTGCCGCTGACGCAGGCCGGATTCAAGCTGCTGCTCAAGCTGGGCGCCGCGTCCCCGCAGGCCGTGTCGCGCTCCGCGCTGATGCACGAGCTGTGGGGCGCCAATCCGCCGGACAGCGACGCCCTCAAGTCGCACATCTACGCGCTGCGCAAGCAACTCGAGCTGGCCGGCGCCGGGCCGATGATCGTCACCATTCCCCAGCTCGGCTACCGGCTGGAAACGGCTGCGGCGGACCGTGTTTAGCTCCATCCGGCATGGCCTGTTCGCCGCGCTGGCCGGCTTCACCGTGTTGATTTGCCTCTGCTACACCGGGCTCGCGCTGGTCATTTCCTACGTGACCGAGGATATGCTGGTTGATCGATTGTTGCAGCGGGAAGCGGCCGCCATCAGCGCGCATTTCCACCTGCGCGGCGAGGTCAAAACGCCCGGTGACGAGCTGATCCGTGTCTACCGCAGCGTCGCGGCGCTGCCGCCCGTCGTGCGCGCGCAGGTCGCCGCCGGCCGCGAACGCGCCGAAATCTCCACCGACAGCGGCCCGCACTACCACCTGCGCACGCTCGACCTCCCCGCCGGGTCCGCTCCCCGGCGCGTCTACCTGCTGGCCGATGCGCGCCCGCTGCTGGTGGTGTCGGCACTGTTCCGTGACGTCGGCGGCGTGCTGGTCTCGGTGGCGCTGGGCTTGATCGCGCTGGCGCTGTTGCTGGCCTATCTGCTGTCCAGGCGGCTGGTCGCGCCGCTCCAGGTGCTGGCGAAGGAAGTGCGCGGCCTGTCGCGCGACCAGCCCATCGCATTCAGCGCCAGGCACCGCCGCGACGAAATCGGCTTTTTGGCGGACAGGCTGGGCAGCACCATTGCCGAACTGCATTCGTCGCTGAACCGCGAACACGCCTTCACGCGTGACGTTGGCCACGAGTTGCGCACGCCGCTCACGGTGATGAACAACATCCTCGGACAGGCCGAATCGCGTCCGCTGGCAGCGCAGGACGTGGCGCAGCTGCTCAGCGGCCTCGATGACATCGCCACCACCGTCGACGTCCTGTTCGCGCTGGCGCGCGCCGAACACATCGCCGAGGAGACGCTCGACCTGCGCGGCTGCATCGAGGAAAGCCTGCTGCGCCTGCTCGACGATGGCGCCTGGGAAGAAGGCTGCTTGGAGCTCCAGCTACCCGACCACTTGGCGGTGCGGGGCAACCGGCATTTGGCCATGCTGCTCATCAACAACTGCCTGGGCAACGCGCTGTTCCACGGCGGGGCCGGCTCGCGGCTGCGGCTGGCGTTCGCCGACGGCGTGCTTAGCTTGGGCAACACCGTCGATCCGGCCCGCGCGGGCACGACGCAGGGCTTCCTGCACGGCCAGAATCTGCTGCGCCGCATCGCCACGGCCATGCGCTGGGAAATCGGTTTCCATGCCGGCGCAACGGCCTACCGCGTCGACATCGTGCCGCTTCGTCCGCATTGAAATCGGCCGGATTTCACCCGGGTTTCACCAACGGTTTTCTATGCTGCGTACTCGTCAACTTTTACGGCATGCGCACCATGAAAACTCTGATCAGCCTCGTCCTCCTCGCCTGCGTCTCATTCCCTGCGCTGGGCCAGGTGGCATCCCTCGTCCACAAGGATGAAAAGCGCCGCTACCTCGTCTACACGCCGGCGTCCTACGCCGGCCAGCCGCAGAAGGCCTTTCCGGTGGTCTTCAATTTCCACGGCAGCGGCATGAGCATGGCCGAACAAATGCTCTACACGCAAATGAACCGCGCCGCCGACCGCCACCAGTTCATTGTCGTCTACCCCTCGGGGATCAAGCAGGACTGGAACGTCGGCTTCGGCATGTCGTATCTCGACGGCAGCGACGACATCGGTTTCACCGAGGCGCTGCTGGCCAAGCTCAAGCAGGATTATCGGGTCGACAGCCAGCGCGTGTATGCGACCGGCCTATCGCGCGGCGGCTTCTTCACCCTGCGCATCGCGGCCGAGTTGCCGCAGCTGTTCGCCGCCGTGGCCTCGGTCGGCGGACCGATGCCGGAACCGGTGGCGCAGCACCATTCGAAGGCGGGCAAAGTGGGCGTGCTGCTGGTCCACGGCACGGCGGACCAGGTGGTGGCGTATGGCGGCAAGCCGGGCGGCTATTGGTCGGCGGAGGACACCTACGGCTATTGGTTGAAGCAGAACGGTTTGGCGGCGGCCGGGGCGAGCCGCCGCGTGATCGACGGCGACGCCGGCGACGGCACGGCGGTGGTTTGGCTGGAGCAAGGGAACGGGCGCCAGAGCGTGGCGCTGGCGACGGTCAAGGAGGGCGGCCATACTTGGCCGGGCGCAGACCCGTTCAATGTCGGCCTGCCGATCGGCAAGACCAGCCGCGACATGGATGCCAACGAGGTCATCTGGGAGTTCTTCGACAAGCAGCGCCGTTAGGACTATGGGCTATGCTTCCACCTCTTTCGAATCGTGTGTTCATTGCTTGTGATAAACCGTGTCCGGCAATAGAGGGGCGGTATCACGTGAGCATTGGCGATGGCGGAGAATTTTGGTAGGCGGGCTTCACGTTCGAGACGACACCCGTTGTTGCATCGTATTCATACGGGACGTGGACGGTAATGCCGGCATTGACGAAGTCCTTCCAATTGCGCGTGACGAGTGGTACGCCACAGTCCCGCGCTGTCGCGGCAATGATGCAATCGGGAAGTTTGACCTTCGGCGCCGTGACGAAACTACTTCCGCGAATGGCAATGGCAGCGTCGGTGATGCGACGACTCACCTCAATGACTTCGAATTCAGTGAGGATGGCATCCAACAGCGGCTTATCTTGTGGGCGGCGTATTTCGCCGGCGCGCAGTTCCATGTAAGTGATGATACTAATTGCCGGACTGTCATAGCTTCCCAGTTCAATGGTCGCCTGATGGACGCCATTGAGCATATCGATAAAGATATTGGTATCGAAAAGAATCAGGGCCATTCTGCCCTCAGTAGCTCTTGGTATTCGACCCCGTCTTTTGGGACGTCCTGACGATCCTTCCAGAGCCCCTCGGCCGCCGCCAAAGCAGCGCGCAGGCGCCGCCGGCGTGCTTCTTGCGGTGTAGTCACAGGTTCGGGCGGCGCGGTGATGCCTGCGGTTCCGCTACCGTTTTTCAGAGTGCCCATGCGGCCTCCCGTGCGTTGAATTCAGGATCAGTGTATCCCATTCAGGTATCGGAGTCGCTGAGAGCGCAACAAGCCAACAATGCCTTAAGGGGGCGACCAACCGTTAATATTCATTCCATCTGCTAACTGACCCGGCGGCTTAGCGATGCAGTGCCACGAGGGTATGCCTCATTCACGACACATGCAAAAAAGAGTGGCGCAGCCCATAAGGTGCTGCGCCACTTGTGTCGAACTAAATTTTTTTGCCGGCACGTCAGTGTGGACGAACAAATTTGTTTGACACAAGCTCAACATATAAATCAAAGACTTACGCCATCTTCCATATGCCAGTTTCGAAAATATAGTTTGACACAAACGACCCCATTTTTTTAAAACGCATGAATCTTGCAACAAATAAGTTTGACACAAGGTAGAGAACGTTCCGCTACCTTGGGCGGGCTGCGGCCAGCCGGGCAAGCGATGAAGCGATCGTTGGTTCGGTGCTCGGGTCTGCCAAAGAACTGGTTGCATACTTCGAGCGCACGTGCGTGCACAAATCAAGGAAGGGAACGCGCTGAATCAACCCATCCACGATCAGGTAACGCCGCAATTCGCGATTTGACAACTGGCATTGCTCAGCGTCACGTCCAAGTTCGGGCGTCGCCAAGCGTGACGCCTCGCGGAGAATGTGACCAATCGTCCAAGGCTCAACACGTGCCTCTATTCTCAGTTGAGCGATCAATGGGATATCCACTTCCGACGCGGAAGGAAATGGGGGAAGTCCGCGCGAGACCCGATACCGACGTAGCGCTTCTATGGCGGGCCCAGGCACATGGACCACGTCGAGCGTGTCCAAACGACCAAACCTAGGGACAGCAACCTGCCATTCGGTGCCGTGACGTTCAACGTTTGCCATATTGAGCGCCGCAAGCTCGCTTCTACGCAAAGCCGTCCAATAGGACCATTCAGCAACAACCACTATACGGGCAAGCGAATCGCGAATTCCGATTTCCGGCTCCGGCTGCTCAACCCAAACTTGCCGCACTTCCCGCCACCGTTCTGACGCCGCGTATGTTTGCACAAGATCTATATGCTCGACTGGCGCTAATACCGGCACAACAAGCCGTCGTGCAGGGTTGTCTCCACGTAAGCCGCTCGACTGCAAAACCTCGAACATCCGGACAAGGGTGCCGCGTGATTGCGCTAGAGTACGTTCCTTTAAGCGGCGGGGGTTGCCACCACTCGACGGATTGAGCAAACCAGCGCCAAGTTCCTCTAGGTAGCGTCCGAGATCGTCCGCAGCGACATCGCAAAAGTCAAACTCGTCAAGAAGTAACCAGGTTTGAAGGCGCTCAAACTCACGGAGGTAGGTCCGATAGGTATTTACCCTGTGGGAAAACTGTTGCAGCCACTCATACAGAATTTGGGCGCCGCTTTTATTCGTTGATTCACTCACAGATCCAACTCCAGATCAATTGGCACTGCCAGCTCCTGAATCACCGCGCTATACAGTTTGATGTCCACATTCTCGCTTTCGAGCGAAACGATAAGTGAAAACCGCGCCTGGGTCGTGCATCGTCCACGATTTAGGCGCTGACGCCACCATCCCACCACAGGATAAACAGCGATCTGGTCTCGCTCAGCCAGATCAATAGCCATGCCACTCCAAACATCCGAATGGACGCATCCGTGGCGTCGCAACTGCTCGCCCAACAGCCACCCGGAATCGCCCGGGGAATCGAGCTTTTCGCCCTCTTCACGCATGGCAAAGTTGACACGGCGGTTGAATTCATCGGGGCCTTCGTTATTACGCCGAACATCAAAACGAAGACCATGAGACGCATAGCGATAGCGGTTCGTCCATCCACGCTTGGCCGGACTCGGCTCCACGAAATAGGACAAGGTCACTCGAAGCTTCACCGGTGTATTCTGCATTTCCATTAGCATTTCCTTCGGCCATGGAAGCTGAAAGATGCACATTTCATTCATCTTGCCGGCACTCTCTTCCAGTCGGTACGGCTGAATCGATTCTTGGGCAATCAACGAGACGCGGTGTTGCGCCGATCGAAGCACACGCTCAGCGTTCGGCACTCCAAATCCGCATGCCCGCAAGAGCCTGCGCTTCGCCCTTTGAGTGTCCTCCGTCAGATAAGTTTCCTGTTGGGCCTGCGTCCAGTCAGCATGATGGATGATCATTCCTCGAACAGTCTCCGCCCACAGGTCCGGATACCCGGCCAGAAGTCTAGCCGCAAGACCGGCGCACTGCGCAGTAGCAGCACTCGTCATCGAAAAGTAGCCAAGTGGATTGGCAGTGAAGCCTCTGTTTGTTGTCAGCAGCTGAAGTGACGGGACAAGCTCGGCTAACGCGTGCGTCGGATCAACGACAACATTGCCGCCTTCAAATACAACGTCGGGCTTCATTGGCCAGCCGGTCCACGATTGAGACGTTGCGCTAAATGGGCTCAAGTCTCCTGAACCGGCGAGAGCGGACCATCCCGCGTAGTCGGGCGTGCCGGGCAACGTATCTTTTTCGGTGTATGCGCCAACGGTTAAGGCATTCCATGCCTGACCAGGCTGCTCGACGCCATAATCTCTATTGGACTGCGGATAGGTCAGCCAAAGGTGATCTGGCAAGTTCCCTGCCGAGATGACGAAGAGACGCCCATCCTCATCATCAGCATTGAAAGCGAGCTGATCGATTGCTGCGGAATAGGAAGATGGTTCGCCGCGCTGATGCATGTCGGAAGTAACTGCTTTGCAGATGACTCGCCGACGTTCTGGCGCTTCGATCTCACACTTGAAAACAGCTTGGGCGGTAATCGCACCAAGAATCTCCTGATCATCGTTTTGATCTCCGGCTCTAGGCGGCGACAGCAATTTGACGGATTCAAGACGAAATGGCACGTCAATTCTTGTGTCACGCCCCGCCAAGTCTCTCAAGTCACCATACAGTGCCACGCCCGCCATCTTGGTACCATGTCCATGATGGTCAGCCGTGCCCCAAGCGTTATCAACGGCATGCATATCATCCGGCGCAAGGATTGGGGCTATGAGTGGATGTGCCCGCGCAATTCCAGTATCAAAGATAGCGACGGCGACGCCGTCGTCCCCAATATCCAAACGGGCCACAATATCGGCAACAATTTCATCCTGCGCAGGAATCGTTAACGAATGCGGCACCTGCGGAGGACGATCAGCATGTCGGATTTCAGCAGCCAGATTTAGCAACGGAATTGCTTGTGCCAGTCGGGTCCGCGTTGTTTTAATATTTGTAACGACCCGTTCGGGAAACACTAACCATTGCTGCCCAATGCTAAGCTGCATATTGCTTGCGGCTGCTTCAAATCTGCGAAAGGCATTTTCCGGCGTGAGGCCGTCGGTCCGCAACCAAAGCTCCCACCAACGCATTTCATCGTCATCGGGAATGGGCTCATCATCCGTCCACAACTCAGTGATGGTAGCGACACCGATCGACTCAATGCTTTCAACAAGATTTGCGTTTTTGGCCTTAGGTGTCCTCGCATTGGTGTCTTCATTGAGATATGCGGTGACCTTCCGAACTAGGATATTGAGTTTGCCATCCGGAATCCAGCAAGTCGCGTATGTTATGTTGCCTACCCTCCGTACATTGAGGAGTTGTATGCCAGAGCGAAGTAGATCAAGACTTTCAAACACAAGATCGAAGCCCGCAACGCTGCCGAATTCCACCGTAATGCCATCCGGCGCCTCAATGTCGAGCGCAGCTCTCGCGAGCTTACGCTGTTCCAGTATCGGCTGCAGGTTCTGCAGCTCAAACAAGATGCGTGCACCATGCACAGCCCGTTCCCGTTGGATGAGGTTCGGAGGAGTACTTTGGCCTCGCCGAGGCGTATAGTCTTGGGGCTTGGATCGGCTTATCAAACGCAGATGGGGCAAAGATTGCGATCCAGTGGCCATAGCCTATCCTACAAAGGGTTGGAAAATGTTTTCCGGTCGTCTCCGCGTTCACGGATTGCCAACTGCATGTCATGCATAGCAATGTGGTCGTGCGCCACGATAATCATATCTTTCAACGCGTCATCGCAAGCCCGCTGAATATCGGCATAACTCAGGCCCGATGCCTCCGCTGCTAGTACTTCGTAATCCAGGCTTTTTGCATTGCGTGCCAGCCTCCGCTTCAGCAATTCAACTAATGAATCCCGCGATGGCATCTCGAAACGTAGCACGTCATCAAATCGTCGAAACAGCGCGTTATCCAACAGCTCAGGGTGATTGGTCGCAGCGATCACAACGCTATTCGATTGATCCTGTTCCACCAACTGAAGAAATGAATTAAGAATCCGCCGAATCTCGCCAACATCATTTGCGGCGGCACGCTGCTGACCGATGGCGTCGAACTCGTCAAAAAGATAGACGCCTCTCACCTGTTGAATATTTTCAAAGATAAGCTTCAATTTCGCTGCGGCTTCCCCCATGAATCGCGTAAAGAGACTCTCCAATCTCAGAGTAAACAGAGGTAATGATAATTCCGCAGCTACAGCCTTGGCAGACATGGTCTTCCCAGTGCCAGGCGGACCAACAAAGAGAAGCTTTCCTCGAGGATTGAGCCCGAACTCTCTAATCTTTCCTGCCTGTCGTTGCTCGCGCATCATTCGGTCAAGTCGATGGCGGACCTCTGGCAACAAAACAAGATCGTCCAAACGCACGTCAGGGTAGTCAACACTAACTAGGTCTGCCAATTCACCTTTCGGTTGCACAATAGGCGTCGCTTGACGTTTCGGAACAATCGGCCCGTGCGCCTTCAGTTGCTCAACAAGGTCGCGAATTTCCCCCGCAAGTCGATTGTGACCTGCCTTCGCCTCACGCGCTGCGATCTGCAGCGCGAGCGTCAACAGCTGGTGCTCATCGGCATCCTTGTAGGCGCGCAGCATTGCCTTAATTTGATCGCCGTTAGCCATCCTAGTCTCCAATCCAGTGCCCAATAGGACCGTACTACCCAATTTTAGATGTCGCTATCTTACTCTTATTTGGTGTTTTTTATCCACGATATTTTTTCATATCGTTGATATTGCCACTAATCGACTAAGCCCAACAGCACAAGTAAATTTAATTTGCATAGCATCTTGTAACAGTTGAATTTGACGCAACATGCTACCGAACTACAATTCCGCCGCAGCCCTGATGTCCGCATCCGTCCCGTTTTTTCCGCCCAGCCAGCCAGATGAAACGCTGAATTCCCGTGTGTCCCGCTATCACGTGATTGCAGGCAACTCAACCTACAGCGCAACGCTTGAAGAGCTATTCGGAAGTCCTCAGACAGGCTTGGACCCATACCGTTACCGTGAAAGCCAAGTAGCGCGGGCACATGGATTTCCAGCCCGCGTTGCGGCGGGTTAGTAAGTATCGCCAGGCCCGACCCCTCGTTGTGGCGACGTCTATGCACTGGTCGGCGCTGCCGCCTTATCTGGCCACTGGCCAATTGCCTTCAGCTGCTTGATCCAACGCGGCGCGTTCTTTTTCACACTCATGGCTTGGTAGTCGATCTGCGGGTCGTGATAGGCGACCTTGCGGGTCAGCAGCAGGAAGATCAACCGAATCATCTTGTGGGCGATCGCAATGATCGCTTTGTTGTGGGTTTTGCGCACCATCAGACTCTTGTATTTGGCGGCCAGCGAGCTTTTGGTCTTCCATGCAGAGTTGGCGCATTCGCACATGATGTAACGGATGACCGAACTGC
>NZ_FOTW01000028.1 GCF_900114705.1 Rugamonas rubra | reverse complement strand
GCCCTGTCCGGGACGCACCACGCGTTTAAATTCGCGAAGTATGCCCGGCGATACCTCGCCGAGGTCCAGTATCGCTTCAACCGCCGCGCCGACATGGCCGCCATGGTGCCGCGACTGGCGGTCGCGCTGGCGCAGACGAGGCCGTGCCCGAAATGGATGGTGCTGGGAAAGGCTGACGTAAGAACATAATCAGGTAAATTGGATCGAACAACGCTCTTGAGCGACGTTGCGCTAGAATTGACCGAAGATGTTGAGGCATTTACCAATAAATATCCTGCTGCCAATAACGATTCTTTCCGAATCATCCAAGCCTATACTTCGTTCAAAGCGGTTTTACACTATCGCCTTGCGCACAAAATTAATAGCCATTTTTATTGCAATGTAAATCTAAAACCCGATTTTCCGCTATATGCATCGATTATCTCTAGCCGAGGTAAATTACTTTCCGGTGCCGATCTGAATCCTGCTTGCCGAATTGGCAAACGATTCATTCTCGATCACGGGATTGGAACTGTATTTGGAGAAACGGTGGAAATTGGCGATGACTGTTACGTTCTTGGTGGCGTCACCCTTGGCGCTCGTGGAATTTCAAATAATTCAACAGGAAAACGTCACCCTACCATCGGTAATCGAGTGCAAATTGGTGCATTTGCTTGTGTATTTGGCCCCGTTACAATCGGCGATGATGTATTTATTGGACCACAATGTACAGTCACCAACAATGTGGCGTCTCATTGCAAAGTTATATTGCGCACAAGCACGCAAGTAATTTTCCATGGCAATGACAATAATCTTCGAGTCCTCCCGGACACATGGAGTCAAGGATAATGAAACTCGACCGCCAGACAAATAAATTATACTACGATGATTTCTATCTTTCTCAGGCAACGGCAAAAATTATCAAAGTAGGACCGGACTATATTGAACTTGACACAACGGTCGCTTTTCCAGAAGGCGGTGGGCAGGAAGCCGATCAAGGTACAATTTTTTTTCCAGATGGGCGCATTATTCGTTTTACAGGCGCAAAAAAATATACACAAATTTCAGCGGTTTAAAGGAATTTCCAGACGTGCAGGTGGATGGCGTGATCTGGCATCTTGTTCACATTGACGATCAAATCATGTTGGCCGGACTTGAAATTGGCTCTGAAGTCATAGTAAGCATCGATATTGAACGGCGCTCCCGTTTGTCTCTTAGTCACACCGCATCGCATTTATTATATATCGGAGTTGGGATGCATCGTCCCGATGCAGTTAAATCTATTCTTGGCTGCCATATAAAAATCAACTCTGCACGTTTTGATTTCGGAATAAAAGATCGATTTACACCCGAAGAAATCACACAAATAGAAGCCTGTGCGAATCAATTTGTTAAGCAAAACTCATTAGTATCCGTAAGTACACATTCAATTATCCCCGATGTCAGATTTTGGCATTGTGCGGAACACGTTATACCTTGCGGCGGAACCCATGTTGACTGCTGCGCCCCAATTGGGTTGTTGAGTGTACATCGCAAGAGTCTTGGTGCCGGAAAAGAAAGGCTATCGTGCAACTTTCCTGCAGCCATCTTTGATGTTGATCGATACCACAAATAGTCGATTCCAAATTCCATACCGCTAACTTGATATCCTTTGGAGTAGCTATGGCAACCATACAATCATCGCATTTAACCCGCGTGCCTTGGGCGACATATCTATTGACACTAGGGCAAGCTATCAACCTAACCGTTGCCGTAATTTCAGTCACTATCGCTGCGTTGGTAGGGGCGAAACTAGCTTCCACCGCAGCCTTGGGAACAGTTCCATATGGCACTCAATTTTTCGCGGTCATGCTCTTCACCTATCCGGTATCTATGTTGATGCGCCGTTACGGACGGCGCATCATGTTTGCTATCGGCTCCATCTTCTTAACCATCGCAGGCATGGTTGGATACTATTCAATAGATAAAGGAAATTTCTCTTTATTAATTTTATCACATGGATTAATGGGAATATATATTTCCTGTGCGAATTTTTATAGGTTTGCAGCGGTTGACAATATAGCACAAGAACTAAAAGCCAAGGCCATATCATTTGTCGTCGCTGGAGGCGTGCTGGCGGCAATCGCAGGTCCATTCATCGCCAGCTTATTACGCAATTTTGACGGTTATAAGGAATTCTCTCTGTGCTACGCAGCCTTTTCTTTGTTTGGCGCGCTTAGCCTAGTTCTTATGATAATATGGAAACCCTTAAATCCCGGGATTAGTTTAGCGGCAAATTTCAATCCTGCGAGTCAAATTGGTGTTAGGCGCTGGAATATGTTTGTTGTGACAGCGGTGTTTTCATCAGCAAGCGGTTACTTCATGATGAATTTACTTATGATTCAGTCTTCGCTTGTCATGAAGAATATTTGTACTTTTGATACAATTTCCCGCGCAATTCAAGCTCATGTTCTCGCAATGTTTATTCCGTCATTTTTTATTAATTCATTAGTTAATAAAATTGGCTTGCAGAAAGTATTAATCACCGGTTTTTCTATGTTACTCACCGCAGCCGGGCTTGGAATGTTGGACGTCAGCTATAATATTTTCCCAATTTCACTTATTCTTGTCGGATTAGGTTGGAATTTTGTTTACTTAGGAGGTGGGACAGTATTAGTACAGAATGTACTGGATCAAGAACGTCATTGCTGGCAAGGAATCAATGACACGGCAATTGCTGGCTGCGCCACTTTAGGTGCTTTTTTACCGGCACCGTTATTGGCAGGATTGGGTTGGAATGGCACTAATATAATGGTAGTGCCTTTGTGTTTAATCGGTATGTCATTATGTTGGAATACACTTCAGAAAGGGCCCCATCATGTTGAATCAAAAAGATCAGCTGAAATGGCCAAATAATCATTTTTCGACTACCTCTATTTTTGGAGGAACCCCAAGTTATCTTCAAGAAGTTGAGCCCGGAGTATTGGTAAAGTTTGAATGCAATAACCCAGGCGGAAGTCACAAGGTGCGCGCTGCTCGCTATATTATTCAGGATGCGCTTCAATCGGGCTCCATAGTCCAAGGTCAAACTACCGTCATTGAAAAAACCGGTGGCAATTTTGGATTTGGATTGATTGCTGCGTGCTCTGAATTCGGCGTGCCGGTCGAACTTGCAGTAGGGTTGAATTTTAGCCCAACGAAGCGGCGCTGTTTGGAATTGTTCGGTGCAACACTCATTGGCGTCGAGATGTTGAAAGCGGGATCTACGCCAAGAGAGGTCGTCGAATGGCATCAGAGAAATGCCGAAAATTTAGGAAAACAGTACTTCTATACCGATCAGTTCTCTAATCCGGGCAATGTAAAAGCGCACGAATATGGAACGGGAGCGGAAATTGTTTCCCAATTACAAGGATGGCCTACTGTGGAGTCAATCATTTTGGTTGCCGGTGCGGGGACCGGTGCCAGCCTCACAGGAATCGCGCGTAGTTTACTATCGGCTCACTATGATGTAGAGGTAATTTTGGTCGAACCAGAGGGCTGCGATAGCCAAAGAGGCGTATTTATTGAGCATCGTTTCGAAGGAATTGCAGTTGGCGTCAGCCCACCTTTGCTTGATTGGTCATTAGTGACGGAGCGAGTAAATGTCGATTTTACAACGATGATAGCTGCCCAAAATGCGTTCGCCGGCGCCCACGGCTACTTTATTGGCAACACCTCTGCAGCCTGTTTTGCCGTAGCACGGAAAATTGCTGGCTGCGCCACAAATAGCCGAAAAATTTTATCGCTGATATACGATCATGGTTTGTGGTACTTTCGACAGTAAGTGACAGCGCTTAAACCGGCGGCGCCTGCTTCTGCAAAAACTGGTGCACCTTGGCGGCGGCCAGCCTGTTGACCGACTGCAGCAACGCCGGGTCGACCTCGCGGATGCCGTAGGTGCGGCCGATGTGGTGGCCGATGTGGATCAGCACCTCGGCGGCCACCTCGGCGTCGGACTCGGCCCTGTGCGCCGCGCTCTTGAAGGCGATGCCCAGCTGGCCGGACAGGTTGCCCAGCTTGTAGCTCGTCAGTTGCGGGAACACCCGGCGCGCCAGCTTGAGCGAGCACACCAGCCCCTGGTGCGCCGGCGTCAAGCCCAGCCGGGCCGCCTCGGCGCGCAGGAACTTCTCGTCGAAGCTGGCGTTGTGGGCCGACAGGGCGTCCTCGCCGATGAAGTCGAGCAGCGCCGGCATCACCTGCGCCACCGAGGGCGCGCCGTCGACCATCGCCTGGGTGATGCCGGTCAGGCCGGTGATGAAGGAGGGAATCCGCACCTTGCAGTTGATCAGCGAGACATAGCGTTCGACCACGCGGCCGCCCACGATGCGCAGCGCCGCCACCTCGGTGATGCGGTCGCCCATGTCGGGCGACAGGCCGGTGGTTTCAAAGTCGATCATGACGATCGGTTTGTCGAACACATTCATTGCGCGTTTCCTTGCGGTGGAGCTACGGTGGCGCGGCCGGGGCCGCGCGGTGGGTCGGTACGAAAGAGCGCGATTGTACCGCAGCGGGCGGGCCCGGCCAATCTCCCCGGCCCAAGCCCTACCAGGGAACTCAGCCGAACTTGCGCACCGCGTCGATCGCCAGACCGGCGCCGATGCTGCCGAACAAGTCGCCCTCGACCTTGCGCGCGCCCGGCACCAACGCGGCGATCTTCTCGCGCAGCGAACGCACGCCGCTCGAGCCGCCGGTGAAGAACACGGTGTCGACCTGCTCCGGCTTGACGCCGGCGTCGCGCAGCAGGTTCAGCACGGTGCTCTCGACCGAGCCGACCAGGTGGACTATGGCCTCGTCGAAGCCCTCGCGGCGCAGCTCGATGGTCGCCGCCGGGCTGAGCCGGTCCAGCGCCAGTTGCACCACCGGGTCGGCCGACAGGGCGATCTTGCCCTCCTCCACCTTCATCGCCAGCCAGTGGCCGGCGCGCTCGTCGATCAGCTTTTGCAGCCGGCCCATCTTGTCCGGTTCGGCCGCGTCGCGGCTGATGTCGGCCAGCTGGGTCCACATCTTCTTGGTGTAGGCCAGGTTGATGGTGTGCCAGGTGGCCAGGTTGAAGTAGTAGCTCGACGGCACCTCGCTGTTGTTGCGCAGGCGGCTGCCGTAGCCCAGCAGCGGCATCACCGCCGACAGGCTCAGGTACTTGTCGAAGTCGGTGCCGCCGATGTGCACGCCGCCGTTGGCCAAAATGTCGTCGCGCCGCTCGGCCTTGCCGGCCCGCTCTGGCGACAGGCGCACCAGCGAGAAGTCCGAGGTGCCGCCGCCGATGTCGGCGATCAGCACCAGCTCCTCGCGGGCGATCTGCGACTCGTAGTCGAAGGCGGCGGCGATCGGTTCGAACTGGAAGGCGATGTCCTTGAAGCCGACCGAGCGGGCCACCTCGGCCAACGTGTCCTCGGCCAGCTGGTCGTTGGCCTTGCTGTCGTCGATGAAGAACACCGGGCGGCCGAACACGGCCGAGGTGAACTCGCGGCCGGCCGACTGCTCGGCGCGGCGCTTGATCTCGCCGATGAACTGGGCCAGCAGCATGCGGAAGGGCAAGGCGCGGCCGCCCACCTCCGTCTGACCGTCGATCAGGCTGGTGCCCAGCAAACTCTTGAGCGAGCGCATCAGGCGCCCCTCGTAGCCGGCCAGGTACTCGGCCAGCGCGGCACGTCCGAAGCTGACCTCCTCGTCCTCGGCGTTGAAGAAGACGACCGACGGCAAGGTGGTCTTGCCGTCCTCGAGACCCAGCATTACCGGGTGACCTGGGCGGACCCAGCCCACTGTGGAATTTGACGTGCCAAAATCGACGCCGCAAGCAATGGCCATGTCGACCCTTCACGTGATAAAGGGGCGGGATTGTATCAGATAATTTTCCGATCCGACAGACCCGGCGCCGCCCGGTGCACACCGCGGCCGAACTTTCCACGGCCATTGGGGGCGAATTGGGCAGTTTGCACCTTTCTTGTGCGCTCCCGAAGGTTATTTCATGCAAGCATCCCCCAGGGCATTGCCACAAAGTAATACATTCGGCTATCCTCGACCGTATAAGAGAGGCCGCCGACGCCACGCACCGTGTCCCGCAGCGGCCGTTCGCGCACACCGAGACGATGAAAAAAGCCAAGCCGCCCCCAAGTCCGCCCACCAGCGCCACCGCCCACGAGGCGCGCCGCGTCACCTCTTACGACGTGGCGCTGGCGGCCGGCGTGTCGCAGTCGGCCGTGTCGCGCTGCTTCAAGCCCGGCGCCAGCGTGTCGAAGGAGACCTACGCCCGCGTGATGGCCGCCGCCGCCGAGCTCGACTACATCCCCAACGCCGCCGCGCGCAGCCTGATCACCCGGCGCAGCAACATGGTGGCGGTCATCATCAGCAACCTGACGAATTTGTACTACCCGGAGGCGCTGTCCGAGCTGAGCCAGCAACTGGTGCGCCACGGCAAGCGCGTGCTGCTGTTCAACCTGGCGCGCGAGGCCGACGTCGACCAGGCCCTGGCCGACGTCTGGCAATACCAGGTCGACGGCGTGATCGCCTCGGCCGGCCTGAGCGACGCCCACATCGGCGAGTTCGAGCGGCGCCACGTGCCGCTGGTGATGTTCAACCGCGCCGCCTCCGACCAGCGCATGCACAGCGTGAACAGCGTACTGTGCGACCAGCGCGACGCCAGCCGCATGCTGGTGTCGCGGCTGGCGGCGGCCGGCCACCGCCAGTTCGCCATCGTCGACGGCCCGGCCGACTCCAGCGCCTCGGCCGAGCGGCGCCAGGCCGCCTGCGAGCGGCTGGCCGAGCTGGGCCTGCCGCCGCCGGTGGTGGTGACCGGCAACCACGACTACCGCAGCGGCGCCGACGGCCTGCGCGCCGTCATCGCCCAGCTGGGCCGGGCGCCCGACGCCATCATCTGCGGCAACGACGTGATGGCCATCGGCTGCCTCGACTGCGCCCGCCACGAGCTCGGCATCGACGTGCCGGGCCGGCTGTCGGTGGCCGGCTTCGACGCGGTCGAGCCGTCCAACTGGCTCAGCTACAACCTGACCACCCTGCGCCAGCCGATGCAGAAGATGGCCGCCGCCGCCGCCGACCTGCTGGCCAACCTGATCGACAGCCACGACACCCAGGCCGAGCGGCGCGTCTTCGGCGCCCAGTTCATCGCCGGCGCCACCGCCCGCCTGGTCGCGCTCAAGCCGCAGCCGCTGGCCGCCTGAGGGCGCGGCGCCGGCCCGCCGGCGCGGGCCGGCCGGTATAATGGGCGCAATGAATGAGCCCAACCTCCCCCGCTTCATCCCGCAAGGCCTGCGCCCCACCCCGGAACAGACCGCCATCCAGCTGGCGCAGAACAAGGTGGTGCTGATCGACGCCAACGCCGGCGCCGCCAAGACCACCACGCTGGCCATCCGCATCGGCGAGGCCATCGCCCGCAAGCTGGCGCCCGAGCAGATCCTGGCGCTCACCTTCACCCCCGAGGCGCGCGACGTGATGCGCCAGCGCCTGCTCGACGTCGGCGTGCCCTACGCCACCGTGGCGCGCATCGCCGTGCTGACCTTCGAGGACTTCGCCGCCCGCGAGCTGGCCCGCATCGACAGCGACGACGCCAAGGCCTGCCCGCAGCCGCGCCAACTCAAGCCCTACGCCCTGGCCGCCATCGAGCAGGCCGGCGCGCGCTTCGGCGGCCTGTATGAAGACTTGGATCTGCGCACCCACAACATCGCGCTGAGCCAGTTCCTCGACGTGCAGCTGAGCCTGAAGGCGACGATGGCGCTGGAGCAGGTCGACGTCGACTACCTCGGCCCCGAGGAGTGCGCCGAGCAGCTCAACATGACCCTGACCGACTTCCTGGTCGCCACCGAATACGAGCGCATCCGCCTGGGCAGCCGCGAGGGCGCGCTGTTCCGCGGCCCCTTCGACGCCACCTACGACCTGGCGCGCAGCCTGTCGGCCATGCCCGACCTGGCGCAGGACATGGCGGCCTACCGCGTCGTCGTCTGCGACGAGCTGCACGACTTGAACGAGGCAGCCTTCCGCATCCTCAACGCGCTGATCGCCAAGCCGAGCTGCTTCTTCGTCGGCGCCGGCGACAAGGACCAGGTGATCCACGCCAAGCTGGGCGCCAGCGAGGACTTCCTGCGCCACCGTTTCGGCCACAGCTATCCGAATTTGGTGCGCTACCCGCTCACCTACACCTACCGCCACGGCCCACACCTGGCCTACGCCATGGCCGAGTTCAAGCACAAGCCGGTCGACTCGAACCTGCCGCTGCGCACCGAGATCCGCGACGGCCACTACGACAACGCCGCCGGCCACGACGCCTGCGCCGAGCAGGCCGTGGCCGCGCTGGCACAGTGGAAGCGCGACGGCAACCCGCTCGACGGCTGCGCCATCCTGATCCGCGACCGCCACCAGTCGGTGGCCATCGAGAACGCGCTGATGCGCGCCAAGATCGGCTACCGCACCCAGGAGATGGCCGGCTATTTGCAGCGCGACGAGATCCTGTTCCTGCGCGGGATGATGGCGCTGGCCCTGGACGACCTGCAGGCCGTCAAATCCTACGAGGTGCGCACCGGCATCGTCGAGGCGCTGGCGATCTTCGCCGAGGTCGAGCTGACGCCGCAGAAGATGGAGCAGGCCAAGTTCGCCATCGCCAAGGACCCGCAGCTGCTGCGCGACTTCTTCAGCGCCTACATCAGCAGCGACGAACGCGAGCAGTCGCGCGCGGCGGCGCGGCAGATCACCGAGGTCATCGCCAGCCTGAAGGAGGCCGGCGCCGAGGCCAACGCCGAGCAGGCGCTGCGCGCCGTCTGCGCGCAGATGCACCTGGAGACGGCGGCGCGGCGCATCTTCGTGCGGCCCTACGACGCCAGCGTGGTGGCCAAGTCGCTGGCCGGCTTCCTCGCGGCGGCGGCCGGCACCGGCATGTCGCTGCGCGACTTCTGGGCCTGGATCAACGCCAGCGAGGCCTTCGCCAGCCGCAAGCGCGACAAGGACGTGGTGGCCATCGAATGCGTCGCCAACGCCAAGGGCAAGGAATACGCCCACGTGCTGCTACCCTTCCTCGAGGTGGGCGAGTTCCCCAGCCCGCTGTGCGCGCTGCGCGACGAGGAGAACCTGTTCTACGTCGCCGCCACCCGCGCCAAGGCGCGCCTGACCCTGCTCTCGCCGAGCGACCCGCTGCAGCGCAGCCCCTTCATCGCGCAGATGCGGCTGGCCAAAACCATGGCCGCCGCCGACGCCGCGCTGGGCCGCAACGAGGACCGGCCACGCCCCGCCGCGCCGGCGCGCCTGTACCTGAGCGCCACCTTCCACGAGCGCATGGAGGTCAAGGCCTTGGGCGCCGAGTACGACCTGGCGCGCAAGGCCTGGTTCGTGCCCGCCGGCCTGGACCCGAAGCCGTTCGCCCGCTGGATCCGCGGCTAGCAATCGACTTGATACGGCGCGCTTGGCTTTTGCGCACAGTTGTATCGGTTACAATTTCGTCTTGAGCGCCCGGCACCCGGCAGGGGCGCGAAGAGATGAAATCGCCTGACCATGCAGCTTGACCCCAGTTGTACCGCCAGCCGACGCCCGCCTCGCGGCAGCGCCGGCCTTGCCCGCCCACCCCGGCTATTCGCCGCCCTGCTCACCCAACGGCCGCGCGCCCTGCCCGCCGCCTTGTTGTGCGCCCTGCTTGGCGCCGCGCGCCCCGCCCCCGCGCAACAAATCGCCTGGCTGTGGGACGAGGCCGAACTGCCCGCCTGGTCGACCCAGGAGGCGGCCGTGCTGCACCGCCACGTGCTGCTCAGCGGCGCCGCCATCCGCACCCGGCCGCGCATGCGCCAGCCGGCGCTGGCGGCCGGCACCCGCGTCACGCCGGTGCTGCACGTCGAAGTGAGCACCGTGCACCCGCCCGAGGACATCGAGGGCAGCCGCGCGCTGATCGTCGGCGCCGCGCTCGACGCCGCCGCCGACAGCAGCTCCGGCTGGGTCCAGCTGGACATGGAGGCCAAACCCTCGCAGCGCCAGTTCTACCACTCGCTGGTGCGGCAGATCCGCGCCGCGCTGCCGCCGCGCATGCGCCTGAGCGTCACCGCGCTGACCTGGTGGTGCCGCTCGCCCGCCTGGCTCGACAACCTCGACGCCGACGAGGTGGTGCCGATGTTCTTCCGCATGGGCCGCGACAGCGCCGAACTGCGCGAACTGATCGAACACCAGCCGGAGCGGCTGCACCAGCGCTGCCGTGGCGGCGCCGCCGGCTTCTCGCCGCAGGAACCGTTCAGCGCCGAGGTCGAGGCGCGCTACACCAAACGCTATTGGTTCGACCGGCGCGCCTGGCGCCGCTCCACCTTCACCCCCACACAAATCGTTTCCCAATCGAGGACCACCCCATGATGCTACGCCTGATCGCCGCCGCCTGCGCGGCCCTGGCCTGCGCCGCCGCCACCGCCAGCGGCGGCGACGCCTACGACCGTTTCGTCAACCGTGGCGCCAGCGACATCGCGCCGGCCCGCTACCAAAACGGCGAACTCGGCGTGCTGCTGCCCAGCTTTGAACGGATGTACCTGTACGCCGCCTGGCGCGCCATCGCCCTCGGCGCGCAGGAATTGAAGACCCAGCCCAACCGCAGCGGCGGCCTGGAGCGCGCCCTCGGCAGCAAGGCCGGCGGCTGGCTCGACGCCGGCGACGGCGCCAAGGTCTACGCCGCCTGGCAGGGCGCCGTCGGCAGCGCGCTCAAGCGCGCCCCGGCGCCGAAGAACGACAACGACATGCTGGCACGCGGCTATTTGAACTGCCCGACCGGCGCCTACAGCTTCGCCACCGACACTTTGAACGGGCTGGCCAAACGGGCCGACGCCACGCCGGCGCGCTTGGCGGCCTGGGTGGCCAGCCAGCGCCAGGTGTTCAAGTTCTGCGGCGACGACCCGGACGCGCAGCAGCGCGGCTACGGCGCGCCCAAGGTGGTGCTGGCGCCGCCGGCCGAGCTGCCCGCCGGCGAGGCCTTGTACTGGCGCCAGATGCAGCAATACCAGCTGGCCGCCGCCGCCTTCTACGACGGCAACTACACCGTCAGCGCGCAGCGCTTCGCCCAGATCGGCGCCACTGCCGACCACCCGTTGCGGCAATGGGGCGACTACTTGAACCTGCGCTCGCTGGCGCGCGCCGCCAGCCAAGCCGCCAACCAAGCCGCAAGCCAGGCCGCCGGCCAAGCGGCCGAGCAGAACCCGGCCGCAGCGCGTCTGGCCAAGGCCGGCGCCGCCGGACTGCAGGAGGACCGGTTGGCCGCCATCACCGTCGCCGCGCAAAAGATCCAGCGCGATCCGGCGCTGGCCAGCCTGCACGAGGCCAGCCGCGCCGTCGTCCGCGCCATGCAGGTGCGCTTGACGCCGCAGGCCCGCTTCGAGCAGCTCAGCAGGCTGCTCGACGAGCCGCACGCCGATCCGTACCTGGACGACCACCTGGGCGACTGGCGCGTGCTGGCCGACGACCGCCTGTCCGAATGGACCAGCAAGGACAAGCAGGCCGCGTCGCAACAGCTGCGCGGCGCCACCGGCTTCATCGACTGGATACAAACACTGCAGCAATGCGGCCCGCCCCCGGATGCTGGCAACGGTAACAGTAACGACGGCGCCGGCGCCGCCACCGGCAAAGCGGCCGACGCCAGCTGTGCGCCGCAGCGTGCCCACGCGCTGCAGCAGTGGCGCAAGCGCGGCGGCGACGCCGGCCAGGCCCGTGTTTGGCTGGTGGCCGCCGCCGTCAAGGCCGGCCAGATGCCGGCCGACCTGGAGCAGGCCGCGCTCAAGGTGCCGGCCGGTTCGCCCGAATACCTGACCCTGCGCTACGCGTTGGCGCGCCACTACCGCATCAAGGGCCAGGCCGAACAAGCACGCGCCATCGGCGACGCCATGCTGGCCAGCCCGGCGCTGTCGGCCAGCGCCTCGTCGAACGCGCGCAACCTGTTCCTGCAGGAGCGCTTCGCCGTGGCCGCCTCGCCATCCGACGCCGCCAACTACCTGCTGCGCACCGTCAGCCGCAGCGCCGACGCCGACACCGGCGAGAGCGCGCGCGCCGCCGAACCGCCGCAGGTTGCGGCCGACGGCCTGCGCTGGCTCAACGGCGGCTTGAGCACCGCCGAATTGCTCGCCCTGGCCGGCCATCCGAAACTCGACGCGGGCCTGCGCGCCAGCATCGCCGTGGCCGCCTGGATGCGCGCCGACCTGCTCGGCCAGAGCGAGTTGGCCTTGCAGGCGGCCCAGCTGGCGCAGGCCGCGCCGGCCCTGGCCGAGGCCATGCGCCAATACCGCGCCCTGCCCGCCGCCCCGGCGCGGCGCCACGCGATGGTGTTGAGCGCGCTGCGGTACGGCCTGTCGCCGGTCGTCAACGGCAGCCGCGTCGAGGCCGACAGCAAGCCGCGCGACAAGGCCGAGGCGCTGGCCGACCTGTGGTGCAAAATCCCCACCGGCGCCGCCGGCTGGGGCGCGCCGGACACCGACATAGAACTGTCGCCACCGGCGCCGGAGACCGGCCGCGCCGACGCGCGCGGCAAGGAGATGGCGAGCCTGGGCGCCCTGCCCACCTCGACCGGTTTCGTCGGCGCCCACGTGCTGCAGCGTGCCGCCGCAGTGCCGGCCGACCCGGACCTGCCATGGTTGCTGCACGTGGTGGTGCAGTCGACCCGTGGCGGTTGCCTGGATGCCGACGCCAAGGCCTTGTCGAAGAACGCCTTCAACCTGCTGCACAAGCGCTACAAAGGCGACGAGTGGGCGCGTAAGACGCCCTACTTCTACTAGCCGGATAATGGGGGGAATTTAGGGATCGCAAAACGCCGACCAAACCCAACGGTACATTGGGGTCGGCACCGCTGGATTAGCGGAACGCCGGCCTTACCCCGCAAGCAAAGGGGTCTGACCCCGAATGGGGTCAGACCCCGTGGTGCATCGGGGTGCGGGGTAAAAAAACCGCCCGCGTCCCAAGCGCCAGCGATCCTAGCGCCTGATCGCCGCTGGCGCGGCGGCCAGGCCCGGATTGTCCTTGACGACGATACGGCGCTGCTCCTCGATGCGGCGGATCTTCTCCTCCACCTTGGCGATGTCGGCCGCCGGCAGGCCGGCCGCCCTGGCCCGCTCGACGTCGGCGCGCAGGGCCGGCAGCTCGCTGTCGGCCGCCGCCACATAGGCGCCGAGCATGCGCTGCTTCTGTCCCTGTTCATACTGGCGGTAGGCCTGCGGGTCGGCCAGCTGGGCCGCGCTGGCGCGCTGCGCCGGCGCCTCGTCGCGCTGCAACGGCGGCGTGCGGCTGTCGCCGTGCTCGCGCGCCTCGGCCATGCTCAACCACGCCGAACGGTTGCCCTCGAGCGGCGGCAAGGGCACCCGCTTCAACTCCCGCTCGTCGTCGGCGATGGCGGCGAACCACTGCCCGGCCGCCGCCGAACCGGCGGCCGCGCCGGCGGCCGGCGCGGCGCCGTCCCGCGCCGCCCCGGACGACGCCAACGGCGCCAGCACCGCCTGCTGCGGCCAGCTCCACCAGGCCGCCGCGCCCAGCAACAACAAGCCCGCCAGTCCATAAAATGGTTTCATGATGCCTTCTCCAACAGCTGCAAAGCTTGGTCCAACACGCGGCGATTGAGTTCGATGCGTGCCTCGCGCAGCACGTGCGCGCGCAGCGCGGCCAACTGCGCCAGCGCCTTCTCGCGCGCCACCGCGTTGCTGGCGACATAGCGCACCGCCTCCGAGTCGGCCGCCTGCACGCCGTTCACACGCTGCTCGACCAGCACGATCTCCCAATACGCCGGGTCGTGCGGACCGACCGGCGCGCGGACCGGCCGCGACACCTCGCCCTTGTCCTGGGCGAAGGCCAGCTGCGCCAACCAGTCCGGCTTGCCCTCGTGCTTGATCCAACCGAGTTCGCCGCCGTTGCGCGCGTCGGCCGCGCGCGAGTGGCGCCGCGCCAGCGCGGCGAAGTCGCCACCGGCGCGCAGCTCGCCATACACAGCCTGCGCGCTGGCCTCGTCGGGCAGGCGGATGTGCCGCGCCTTGACCCGCTCGATGCGCACGAACTCCTCTTGGTGCTGCTTATAGTACGCCTGCACTTCGGCCGCGCCCACCTGGCGCGCCAGTTGCTCCAGCAGGGGGCTGCCGGAATCGGTGTCGATGCCGATGCCGTGCAACCGCTGCAAGGCCAGCACCGCCTCCTGGTCGGCAAACACGCCGCGCAGATCGTCGACGGCGGCGGCGCCGAAGCGGCCGCGCGCCCAGTCGAGCACGAACAGCGCGGCCAGGCTCTGCATCGCCTGCTGCTGCACAAAGTCGGCCTGGCGGGCGAACAGCTGGGCGCGGCCCTGCACGTTCTGCCGGCGGTAGATATCGTACAAGCTCAGCGCGCCTTTACCGCCGTTCGGCAAGGCGTAGCGCAGCACGACGATGGCCTTGGCCCGCGTCTGCTGCTGCTCGCCCAGCGCCAGCTCCAGGCGCAGCTGGCCCGGCTTGCCGAACACCGCGTCGAGCGCCGCGCCGTCCAGCGCCGGGCGTTCGGTGACCACGCCGTTCAAGCTGCCGCCTGGCAGGCGCAGCAGCACCTGTTCCAGCTCCTTGCCGTACAGGCCGCGCAGACTGCCGGCCAACTGGTCGTCCAGCGCCACGTCCTGCGCGAAGCCGACCCGCTGGCCGGAATACAGCGCCGCCTCGCCATAGCTCTTGCGCGCGGCGGCGGCCAGCAGTCGCTCACCGATCAAGGTCTCCAGGACCGCCGTGCGCGACACCTGCGGCTGCTTGGCGCGCGCCAGACGCCAGGCGGTGTCCAGGGCGAAGGCGTGCAGCGGCGCGCCGTTGACGCGCGCCGCCAGGGCTGCGTCGCGCACGGCGTAGTTCACCTCGGCGCTCGCCGGCAGGGCCGCCGCCAACGTCAGGCCGAGCAGCAGCCCGCCCAACAGGGCACGCGGCGAGTCCACCGGGCGCCGTTGGCGCCGGCCGGCGAGCGGCGCCGACTCCGCCGCCAAGCTCATCTCCCGCTCGATCAATTGGCCAGCCGTTCGGCGGCGCGGTTCAGCACGTGGACCACCATGGCGATCGAGTGCGGAATCATTTGCCGGCCGACGCGGCTGCGGTCGGCCTGGTCCTTCGACGACAGCACGATGCCGCCGTTGGCGTAGGAGTAGGTGCCGCCCTGGGTCAACAAGGGACGGATGTCGATGCCGTCGGCCGGCACCGGCGTGTAATCGGCCAGCGCCGCCGTCACCAGCGCCGGATTGTTCAGGTTTTCCTTCTCGTAGTAGTCGAGCACCCACTGCTCCCAGCCGCCGTGGTCGTGCGCCGAGGAGGTCCAGGTGTGGTGCGGCTGCAGCAGGTCGGTGGTGTGCAGCACGAAGCCGAGCGTCTGCGCGGTCGGTTGGGCGAGGAACTGCTGCCACCAGTACTGGCCCAGGTTGTCGATCGGCTGGAACGGCGCCGTCTCGAAGTCGGCGTACTGCGCGGCGTTGGAGCTGCCGCCCAGGCGGTAGTGCGCCTCGGTGACGCCGTAGCTGTTGTACTTGCTGCTGTCGCCGAACAAGCCCTTCAGGCCGCCGGCGCCGTCGTCCAGGTAGTCGCCGTACAGCCAGCCGGCGGCCATGTTGTCGACGTCGCCGGCCACTGCCAGCTTGGCGTAGTTGTAGCCGCCGAAGGGGTTGCCGTGCACGTCGGCGCCCGAGGTGTGGTTCTGGAAGTGCCAGTAGGAGGTGTATTTGACGATGCTGGCGCCGGCGCCCCACACCGGCGCCTGCTGGCAGTTGCCGGTCGAGGCGCCGCACAGGTAGGTGTCGGCGAAGTCGTCGACGTCGTAGGCGCCCTGGCCCAGCGCCTTGGCGAACTGGTCCATGGTGTAGCCGGCGCGCGTCACACCGGCGGCCAGCTTGGCGTAGTTGGTGCTGGCCGGGTTGGCCTTCATGTAGTCGATCGCGTCGAGCACGATGCGGCGGTGGGTCTCCTGCTGCCAGGCCTGGGCCGGCGCCTGCGCCAATACGCCGAGGGCCAGACCGGCCGCCAAAATCGCTGATTTCATCTTTACCCCTGATTGTTTTTTATTGAGAAAGTTGATGCAAGGCAACAAGTCTACAACAGAAAATGGATCGCGGAGTTGCTCTTATGGCATTGAAATGGCGGGTATTTTAGAGCAAACGCACTACTGCTTTGTAATTTTTACAACAGTGTTGGGATAGCGCTACCAACGCTCGTTGGCCCTTGAGGACCGCTACGGTCAGCCAAGCGCGCTAGGCCAGCGACCCGGGCGCAATCACGCCGATGGCGCGGAAGGCGGGCCGGCAGAACAGGTATCCCTGCATCAGCTCGATGCCGGCCGCGCGCAGGAAATCGCGCTCGGCCGGGGTCTCTATGCCTTCGGCCAGCACGCGCACGTCCAGCGCCGTGCAAATCGACACGATGCCGCGCACGATGGCCTGTTTGGCCCGGCTGCTGTCGACGTCGCGCACCAGCTCCATGTCGATCTTGACGATATCGGGCTGGAACTCGGCCAGCAGGTTCAAGCCGGCGTAACCGGCGCCGAAGTCGTCGATCGCCGTGCTGAAGCCGAAGCGGCGGTACTCGCGGAAGATGTTGACCAGGTGCGCCCGGTCCGCCACCTGCTCGCCCTCGGTCACTTCGAAGATGATTCGTTCGATGGGGAAGCCGTACTCGCGCGCCGCGTTGAAGGTGCTGCGGATGCAAGCCTCCGGCCGGTACACGGCGTTCGGCAGGAAATTGATCGACAACAACTCCTGGATGCCCAGCTCGGCCGCGCCGCGTATCGCCTTGACGCGGCAGGCCTGGTCGAACTGGTAGCGGTTGCTGTCGTTCACCTGCGCCAGCACCGACTGGGCCGACTCGCCGTTCGGCCCGCGCACCAGCGCCTCATGGGCGAAAACGCTGGAAGTATGCAGATCGACGATGGGCTGGTAGGCGTACTCGAAGTCGAAACCGAGCGGCACCTCGCTCTTACATTGGCCGCAGCCGGCGGGTCCGGCTTCGTTGGGGGCAATCGGAATCATGGGTGCTACCTCGGGGTGGGAAACGGCGCACCGCCCATGGCCGCGACGCGGCATGGCGCAACGCCAAATACGACCCCGATTGTAGTGCAGATCGGCGGCGGCGGACGGATTGTTGCGCGCCGACCTCAGTATTCGCCGCGCCGCCACGCCAGCCGCGCCAGCAGCAAGCTCGGCACTAACAGCCCGGCGAAGCCGCACAGCACGAAGGCGTAGGCGCCGGCGACGGCGCCGCCGGCGAAGGCCAGCACCGGCCAGCACAGTACGGCGGCGCGCTCCCGGGCGCCGCCGTGGCCGCGCAGCCAGTCGACCAGCTCGATCACCAGCTGGGTCACATTGCCCGTCATGACCGTGGTGGCGGCCCCGCCCGGCATCAACAGCTTGCCGTAGGCGTTCTGCACCGCCATCGCCGCCGCGCACACCATGCCGGTCAACAGCACGACGGGCGCGCCAGGCCGGGCCGAGGGCGCCGCCAGCCAGCCCAACGCGGCGCCGGCCAACAGCAGCAGCAACTGCAGCAGCATGCAGTTGCGCAGCGCCGGCGCGCCCAGGCGCTGCCAGCGCAGCACCAGCGCCCGCGTCAGGCCGACGAACAGCACGAACACGGGGAACACCAGCAGCTTGAGCAGGATGTCGTGGTTGGGCTGCACCAGGGCGCGGCCGATCAGCACGAAGTTCCCCGTCACATGGGCGGTGAAGAGGCCGAACAGGCCGATGAAGCACAGGGTGTCGACATAGCCGGCGACAAAACCCAACAGCGGGCCGTCCATCGGCGCCGCGCCGACCGGCGCCTGGCTGGCCGCCATGTCAGCGCCGCCCGGCCGGGGCCGGCCCTTGTAGGTCGTGCCAGGCCACCAGCAGGAAGGCGCCGGCCAGGCCGAGGTGCTCGTAGAAGCTGTTCGCTGCCATGAAGCGCTCCATGCCGGCCATCTCCCAGTAGCGATTGGCGACCAGCGTGGCGGCCAGCGTGAACAGCGCCAGGAAGCCGGCACCGAGCCAGCGATGGAAGCCGCTCAGGATCAGCGCCGAGGCACCCAGCTCGCCGGCGATGACCAGCGCCGCCAACGGCCAGGCCGGCGCCAGGCCGAAATGGCGCATCTCGCCGACGGCGCCGGCGAAGTCGCTCAGCTTATTGAAGCCGCCCTGCAGGTAGGCGGCGCACAACAACAGCAAACACAGCCAGCGCACTGCGGGCGCACCGGCCAGCGCGCGCAGGCGGCCGGCGAAACCCTGGCCGTCAAGCGCCGCACTTGGCTGGTGTGGTGGCCGCTGCGCTGCCTGCGGTCGTGGTTGCTGCGCGGCTTGCCGCGCTGGCGCTTGCGTTGCCTGCTGCGGCGGTCGGTTCATGGCGTCGCGCTCCATCTCACACCGCCCAGCAGGCGCAGCCCAGCGCGCCCCAGAAGCCCTTCAGGTCGGCGATCGGCAGCTTGCTGGTCCAGGCGGTGGCGTGCTGGTGGCCGTGCACATTGCACTGGTGGGCGCAGCCGCAGGCGGCCTGCTGCTGGCGCCGCAGCAGTTCCTGCTTCTCTTGCTCCTTGCGCGCTGCCGCGCCACGGCCCAGTTGCTCGCCCCAGCCGGCGTAGCCGCCGAAGCGGCGCACCGGCGACCAGTCCGGCATGGCCGGCGGTGGCGCCTGGTCGAGTTCGGCGAACTCGCCGGAGGCGTAGACCACCTTGCCGCCGACGATGGTCAGGCGCGCGCTCATGTCGGCGATCTCGCTTTCGGCGCAGGCGAAGAAGTCGCGGTCCGGCACCATCAAGTCGGCCAGCTGGCCCACCTCGATGCGGCCCTTCTTGCCCACCTCGTTGGAGAACCAGGTGGTGTTCTCGGTCCACATGCGCAGCGCCGTCTCGCGGTCCAGGCAGTTGGCGCGCGGGTACATCTGCATGCCTCCCACGGTTTTACCGGTGACCAGCCAGGCCAGCGACACCCACGGGTTGTACGAGGCGACCCGGGTGGCGTCGGTGCCGGCCGAAACCTTCACGCCGGCCGCCAGGATCTTGGCCACCGGCGGCGTCGCCTCGGCCGCGCCGTGGCCGTAGCGCTCGACGAAGTACTCGCCCTGGTAGGCCATGCGGTGCTGCACGGCGATGCCGCCGCCCAGCGCAGCGATGCGGTCGATCGACTGGTCGGAGACGGTTTCGGCGTGGTCGAAGAACCAGTTCAAGCCCGTCAGCGGGATCTCCTGGTTGACCTTCTCGAACACGTCGAGGGCGCGGCTGATGGTCTCGTCGTAGGTGGCGTGCATGCGCCACGGCCAGCGGTTCTGCGCCAGCACCCGCACCACGCCCTCCAGGTCGTCCTCCATGTTGGCCGGCATGTCGGGGCGCGGCTGGCGGAAGTCCTCGAAGTCGGCCGCCGAGAAGGTCAGCATCTCGCCGGCGCCGTTGTGG
The DNA here is from genome assembly GCF_900114705.1 of Rugamonas rubra. Taxonomy (GTDB): domain Bacteria; phylum Pseudomonadota; class Gammaproteobacteria; order Burkholderiales; family Burkholderiaceae_D; genus Rugamonas; species Rugamonas rubra. Next base: position 75,999 of record NZ_FOTW01000028.1, on the reverse strand, counting down.
CGGAAGTAGTCGTCGCCCTGCTGGTAGGTCGAGCTCTTGGTCCAGTTGAGGAAGTCGTCCTTTTCCTGCTGCGGCTTTTGCGTGAACAGGTTGTAGGCCAGGCGGATGGTCAGTTGGCCGGCGTCGGCTAGCTGTTGGATCACCTGGTAGTCCTCGGGATAGTTTTGGAAGCCGCCGCCGGCGTCCAGCGCGCCGGTCACGCCTAGCCGGTTCAGCTCGCGCATGAAGTGGCGCGTCGAGTTGAGCTGGTACTCCATCGGCAGCTTGGGCCCCTTCGCCAGCGTGGAATACAGGATGGCGGCGTTGGGCTTGGCCAGCAGCAGGCCGGTCGGGTTGCCGGCGCCGTCGCGCAGGATCTGGCCGCCGTGCGGCTCCGGCGTGTCCTTGGTGTAGCCGACGGCACGCAGCGCGGCACCGTTCAGCAGCGCGCGGTCGTACAGGTGCAGGATGAACACCGGCGTGTCCGGCGCCACCGCGTTGAGCTCCTCGATGGTCGGCAGGCGCTTCTCGACGAACTGGTGTTCGGTGAAGCCGCCCACCACCCGCACCCACTGCGGCGCCGGCGTGATCGCCACTTGCGCCTTGAGCATGGCCATCGCGTCGGCCAGGCTGCGCACGCCGTCCCAGCGCAGTTCGAGGTTGAAATTGAGGCCGCCACGGATGATGTGGATGTGGTTGTCGATCAGGCCGGGTAGCACGCGCTTGCCCTTCAGGTCGATGACGCGCGTGGCCGGGCCGGCCAGTGCCATGATCTCGTCGGCGCGGCCGACGCGGCTGAAGCGACCGTCCTTGATGGCCACCGCCTCGGCGTGCGGATTGCCTCGGTCCAGCGTGGTGAACAGGCCGCGATGCAGGATCAGGTCCGGATGGGTGGTGCTGCTGTTAGTGCTCATGTCGGGGGACTCCGGGGTGAAGGGTCAGGCGTCGGCCTTGGCGGTCTTGCTCTTGTCGGCGGCGCCGGGCAGTTGGCCGAAACAGTGCGGCTTGACCTGGTCGCCGAACCAGGCCACCTTGGCCGCCTCCGGCGCGCGCCACTGGCGTACCAGCGGGGGGATTTGTTCGCCCAGCAGGATGCCGAGCAGGCCGACCAGGGCGATCACCGGCGGCGCCGGCGAGCGCACGTCGAGCACGCCGTAGATGACGCCGACCAGCAGTCCCGCCGCCAACGATACCAGGTAAATTTTCATGATGAGGCTCCAATGGATGGGTCGCCGGGGCGGCCGCGCCCGTCCCGCCACGCCGGCCGTTGCGGGACGGGCGCAGCTTGGCGAGGCGCGGCGCGGCCGCGCCGGGCTTAGCCCTCGTGGGCGTTGAACATGGTCTGGGCGTAGATGATGCCCAGGCCGTAGGCGCCGCCGAACTTCTTGGCGATGCCGGTGGTCAGCTCGTAGGTCTCGCCACGGGCCCAGTCGCGCTGCAGTTCTAGCATGTACTGCAGCGAGGTCATCGGACGCGCGCCGGCCTGCACCATGCGGTCCATGGCGCGCTGGTGCGCCTCGGCCGAGACGTCGCCGCAGCAGTCGGCGATCACATACACCTCGTAGCCCTGCTCCAGCGCCGACAGCGCCGGGCCGACGATGCACACCGAGGTCCACAGGCCGGCCAGCACCAGGCGGTCCTTGCCGATGGCGTTGACGCGGGCGATGACGTTGGCGTCCTCCCAGGTGTTCATCGAGGTGCGGTCGCTCACCTCCAGGCGCGGGAAGGCGGCCTTGATCTCGTCGAAGATCGGCCCGGAGAAGCTCTTCTCGGCCACCGAGGTGACGATGGTCGAGACGCCGAAGCCGGCCGCCGCGCTGGCCACCAGGGCGGCGTTGCTGCGCAGGGTGACGGCGTCGATCGAGTGGGTGGCGAAGGCCATTTGCGACTGGTGGTCGATCATGATCAGCGTGTGGTCGTGCGGCGAGATCAATTGCGAACCGGGGGTTGGGGTGGCTTTGATGGACATGGTGGTTTCCTTTGCGTTCAATGAGATGGGATGGGGCTCAGCCCTTGATGAAGGCGAGCATGTCGGCGTTGAGCTTGTCCTTGTGGGTGTCGGTCAAGCCGTGCGGCGCGCCGGCGTAGACCAGCAGCGTGGCGTTCTTCACCAGCTTGGCGGCGGCGCGGCCGGCGGCGTCGATCGGCACGATCTGATCGTCGTCGCCGTGCACGATCAGGGTCGGGATGTTGAACTTCTTCAGATCCTCGCTGAAGTCGGTCTCGGAGAAGGCCTTGATGCAGTCGTAGGTGTTCTTGTGGCCGGCCTGCATGCCCTGCGCGCACCACCAGCTGATCATGCCCTGCGAGACCTTGGCGCCGGGCCGGTTGAAGCCGAAGAACGGGCCGCTGGCGATGTTCTGGTAGAGCTGCGCGCGGTCGGCCAGCGAGCCGGCGCGGATGTCGTCGAACACCTTCAGCGGCAGGCCGCCCGGGTTGGCGGCGGTCTGCAGCATTTGCGGCGGCACCGACGAGATCAGGCCGGCCTTGGCGACGCGCTTGGTGCCGTGGCGGCCGATGTAGCGCGCCACTTCGCCGCCGCCGGTGGAAAAGCCGAACAGCACGGCGTTCTTCAGGTCCAGCTTGTCGATCACCTGGGCCAGGTCGTCGGCGTAGTGGTCCATGTCGTTGCCGTCCCACGGCTGGCTGGAGCGGCCGTGGCCACGGCGGTCGTGCGCCACGCAGCGGTAGCCCTGCGAGGCCAGGAACATCATCTGCGATTCCCAGCTGTCCGAATTGAGCGGCCAGCCGTGGCTGAAGACGATCGGTTGGCCGTTGCGCGGCCCCCAGTCCTTGTAATACAGTTCTACGCCGTCGCGGGTGGTGATAGTGCCCATCTGTTTGACTCCTTTGGAATGTGAATGGTGTGGCGCCTGGGCGGCGCCGGCCTTCTGCGCCGCCATCGCGGCCAGCGGCAGGCCGGCGGTCAGCGCGACGCCGGCCCCCGCGCCGGCACCTGCCAGCAGCACGCTGCGGCGGCGCCGGTTCAATTCCGGCGCCTGGTCTTCTGTTGTCATTGCTTGCTCCCTGGTGGTGGTGACCCGCCGCCGCGCCCTCACGGCGCACCACGGCGAGTACCACCAGCATAGCCAGCGGCGTGGCTTGGCGAATCACCAATACAAGTGAGCGCAGCCTCCCCCCTTGGAGGGAGCCGGCCAACGCGCACACGGCGTTAACTTTGCGTCAAGTCGATGTTAAGATGCCGGCCATGCGATTTCACACTTTCCCATTGCCGGCGCGGCGCCTGGTCGCGGCGCTCGCCCTGCTGTTGACGGTCGGCCCCGGCCAGACCCAGGCACCGCCACAGGCGCGCGCTGCGGCCCCCGCCCAAGCGGCGCCGGGCGCGGCGCGACCGCGCCTGCTCGACGAATTCAGCCACACCAGCTGGGGCGCGCAGGACGGCGCGCCGGTCGACGTGCTGAATTTCGTGCAGACCAGCGACGGCTGGCTGTGGCTGGCCACCGCCACCGGCCTGTTCCGCTTCGACGGCAAGCGCTTCGAGCGGATGGACGCCATCGACGGCAACGCCCTGTCGTCGCCCAACGTGCTGGCGATGTACGCGCCGCCCGAGGGCGGCCTGTGGCTGGGCTACCGCTTCGGCGGCGTCAGCCACTTCCACCACGGCCGCGCCGAGCACTACGGCGTGGCCGAGGGCCTGCCCGACGGCGCCGTGATGCACCTGAGCCGGGCGCCGGACGGCGTGGTCTGGGCCGCCACCCGCGACGGCATGGCGCGCCTGCTGGGCGGCCGCTTCGTGGCGGCCGGCGCCGAGCTGGGCCTGCCCTCGCGCATCGGCCGCCAAGTGATCTTCGACCGCGCCGGCACGCAATGGATCTCGATGCAGGGCGGCGTCTACTTCCGCCGCCGTGGCGAGCAGCGCTTCGCGCCGGCCTGGCCCCGGCTCGACCTGATGGGCATGGGCCTGGCGCCGGACGGCACCTTGTGGGCCTCGGACGCGGTCGACAGCTACTACCGCATGCGCACCTCGGCGCCGCCGGCCGGCACGCCGGCCAAGGCCGAGCTGCCCGGCAGCGGCATGCACTTCGACCGCGACGGCAACATGTGGCTGATGCGCGCCGACAGCGTGCAGCGCCGCCTGCCGGACCGGCCGAATCTGCCGCCGCCGCCGGGCCAGCTGCTGACCCGCGACCACGGCCTGAGCGGCGGCCTGCCGCAATGCTTCTTCCAGGACCGCGAGGGCAATGTGTGGATCGGCACCTCGGCCGGCGTCGACCGCTTGCGCCGCAACCGCCTGGCCACCGTGCCCACCGAGGCCCAGCTGGACCACGCCTTCCTGCTGCCCGGCGCCGGCGGCGGCATGCTGGTGGGCGACCGCGCCGGCCCGCTGCGCCTGTTCGGCCCGGAGGGCCAGCGCGGCGTCCTGGCGCGCGCCTTCGTCTCGGCCGCCTACCGCGCGCCGGACGGCGCCGTCTGGCTCGGCGCCGAGCAGGAACTATGGCGCCGCGACGGCACGCGGATGCGCCGCATCGCCCGGCCGCCGGCCGCCGACGGCTACGACCTGCAGGCGATCAGCCACGGCGGCGGCGCCGACATGTGGTTGTCGTTCTCGCGCGCCGGCCTGTACCTGCTGCGCCAGGGCGACTGGATCAAGAACGGCGGCCTGGCCGGCCTGCCCGACAGCTACGCCGTCAGCCTGTTGACGCAGGACGACGGCGTGCTGTGGGCCGGCTATCCGCGCAACCGCATCGCCCGCGTCGAGGCCGGCGGCGTCGCCGTGTACGACGCCGCCCAGGGCCTGGAACTGGGCGCCGTGCTGACGCTGTACCGGCGCGACGGCCAGCTGTGGGCCGGCGGCGAGCGCGGCGTGGCCTGGTTCGACGCCGCCCGCCGCCGCTTCGTGCCGCTGCGCGGGCGCGACGGCGAGGACTTCCGTGGCGTCTCCGGCATCGTGCGCACCGGCGCCGGCGAGCTGTGGCTGTTCGGCGCCGACGGCCTGAGCCACATCGGCGCCGCCGAGCTGGCCGCCGCGCTGCGCCGGCCCGGCAGCGGCGTCGCCTACGAGCGCTTCGACGCCCACGACGGCCTGGTCGGCGCCGCCGCGCAGATCCGCCCGGTGCCTTCGCTGGTCGAGGCCTCCGACGGCCGGCTGTGGTTGTCCACCGCCAGCCAGATCAGCTGGATCGACCCGGCCGCCATCCGCCGCAACCGGCTGCCGCCGCCGCTGCAGATCCAGGGCGTGACGGCCGACGGCCGCTTCCACCCGCCGCGCGCCGGCCTGGCGCTGCCGGCCAACACCCGCGCCCTGCGGCTCGACTTCACCGCGCTCGGCCTGTCGATGCCGGAGCGGATCGCCTTCCGCTACCGGCTCGACGGCTACGACGCCGACTGGCACGATCCGGGCCGCCTGCGCCAGGCCTTCTACACCAACCTGGCGCCGGGCGACTACACGTTCCGCGTGATGGCGGCCAACGAGGACGGCATGTGGAACCCGCAAGCGGCCTCGCTGCGTTTCAGCATCCGGCCGTCCTTCCTGCAGACCGGCTGGTTCACCGCCCTGTGCCTGGCCGTGGCGGCCGGCCTGCTGTCGCTGCTATATGTGCTGCGCATGCGCCAGGTCACGCGCCAGCTGCAACAGCGCATGGTCGAGCGCCTCGACGAGCGCGAACGCATCGCCCGCGCGCTGCACGACACCTTCCTGCAAAGCGTGCAGGGCCTGATCCTGCGCTTCCAGACCCTGCTCAAGCGCCTGCCGGCCGACGGCGAGGCGCGCGCGCTGGCCGAGAAGATCCTCGACCAGGCCGACGCGGTGATGGTCGAGGGACGCAACCAGCTGACCGGCCTGCGCGTCGAGCCCTCGCACGGCGGCGACCTGCCGCTGGCCTTCGCCCAGTACGGCCAGGCGCTGGAGGAGCAGTACCCGCCGCGTTTCAGCCTGGCGCTGACCGGCGAGCCGATGCCGCTGGCGGAGAACGCCTGCGAAAACGTCTACCACATCGGCCGCGAGGCGCTGCAGAACGCCTTCCAGCACGGCGCCGCCGGCGAGGTGGAACTGGAGCTGATCTACGGCCGCGAGCAGTTCCAACTGCGCGTGCGCGACGACGGCAAGGGCATGGACGAGACGGTGCTGCGCGCCGGCCGGCGGCCCGGCCACTGGGGCCTGACCGGCATGCGCGAGCGCGCCGGCAAGATCCCCGGCGAGGTGGAGTTGTGGAGCGCTCCCGGCAAGGGCACCGAGGTGACGCTGCGGGTGGCGGCGGCGCGGGCCTACGCGCGCGCGCCGGCGCGCACCTGGCTCGGCCGCCTGAACGGCTGGCTGGCGCGCAGCGACAGACTGCGCTAGCCGCAGGGCCGGGCGTCAGATCACGCCGACCGTGCCGCAGGCGCGCAGGTCGAGGATGCCGCGCTCGATGGCCAGCGTGACGGCGTGGGTGCGGTCGCTGGCGGCCAGCTTGGCCAGGATGCTCTTCATGTGCACTTTGACGGTTTCCTCGGAGATGGCCAGCAGCACGCCGATGCGCTTGTTGCTCTGGCCGCCGGCGACCAGTTGCAGCACCTCGAGCTCGCGCTTGCTCAGCGCGTCGACGTGCCAGTGCGCCGCCATGCCGCTGGCCACCGCCGCAGGGATGCAGCGGCGGCCGGCGTGCACGTTGCGCACCGTCGCCAGCAGCTCCTTGCGCAGCATGCTCTTGAGCAGATAGCCGACCGCGCCGGCCTTGATGGCGCGCTGCGCCAGCACATCGCCCTCGTAGGTGGTGAGCACGACGATGCGGGCGTTGGGGAAGTCGCGCCGGATCGCCATGGTGGCGTCGATGCCGTTCATGTCCGGCATTTGGATGTCCATCAGCGTCACGTCGGGCCGCAGCTCGCGGTAGCGCTGTATCGCCTCGCGGCCGCTGGTGGCCTCGGCCAGCAGGCGCATGTCGGCCTCGTCCTCGATGACGCTGGCGATGCCCTCCCTGAACAGCGGATGGTCGTCGACCGTCATCACCGTGATGAGCGGGGCCGCCTCGGTTGCCGGGTGCGCGCTGCTGTCGCTGCCTGTGTTCATTGCGCCTTCCATCTGGTTCTACCGAGCCGCCCAGTGTGTCACAAGATTGCCGTTCCTGCCATACCCCGATAGGGTTAGCGCCCGCTAACCGGATCGGGGGCTGCGCCGCGCCACGCGCGCCGTTAAGCTGCATGCCATGACAGCTTGGCCCACCGGGCCGCTCCCCGCCATGCATGGATTCACCTCGAGTTTTCCCGCCGGCGGCCCCGGCGCCGGCCTACTGCTGCTGCGCCTGGCCGTGGCCACCCGCCTGCTGCTCGACAGCTTGGGCGGGACGCTGCCGCCGTGGTGGTGGCTGCTGCTGGCCCTGCTCATGCTGCTGCTGGGCCTGGGCCTGCTGACGCCGCTGGCGGCGGCGGTCTGCGCCGTCTACCAGGCGCTCAGCCTGTTCAACAACTGGGCCAGCGCCGGGCCGGCGCCGGCCGTGGCGGTGTTCGGCGCGCTGGCGCTGCTGCTGCTCGGCCCCGGCGCCTACGCCCTGGACGCCAAGCTGTTCGGCCGGCGCCGGCTGCTGCTGCCGAAAGATCCATTCACGCCCGATTCGTAAGGGGCATCATTGTTACGGAGAAGTCTATGAATCGCGCTGAAAAAATTCGCGTGCTGGTGATCCACCAGGACGCCATCGTCAACGCCGGCCTGGTGGCGCTGCTGGGCGGCTGCGCCGACATCGAGCTGAGCCTGGACGAGGCCACCGGCGACGGCGTCGACGTGGTGCTGGCCGACTACCGCCAGGGGCTGGCGCGGGTGCGCCCGGCCGAGGGCCACGGCCCGGCGCCGGTGGCGCGCGTGCTGGTGGTGACCCAGCTCGACCGCGAATGGGAGCTGCACACCGCGATGACGGCCGGCGTGCACGGCTATCTGCTGCAAAGCTGCGACGCCGGGCAGCTGCTGGCGGCCGTGCGCGCGCTGGGCCGGGGCCTGCGCTACATCAGCCCGGAGCTGAGCCGCTGCGTGGCCGACAGCTTCTCCCGCGTCGGCCTGACCGGACGCGAGAGCGACGTGCTGCAGTTGTTGGCCGAGGGTTGCTGCAACAAGTCGATCGCGCGCGAATTGGGCATCGGCGTCGGCACCGTCAAGACCCACGTCAAGGGCCTGTTCGACAAGCTCGGCGCCACCGCCCGCACCCACGCGGTGGTGCTGGCGACGCGGCGCGGCCTGGTCGGCGAACCGCGCCGCGGCGGCGCACAGCCGGCCTGAGCACTTAGGCGAAGGCGGCGCCAGCGCCGGCGACGATCTGCTTGCGGCGGTCGACCCGCGCGCCCCACAGGCCGAGCGCGCCGACCGGCAGCAACAGCACCCATTGCGGCAGCCGCAACAGCATGGCCGGGCCGACGTAAATCAGGTCGACCAGGACGAACACCGTGCCAAAGCTCAACCATAGATAGGACACCAGCCGGACCGTGGCCCGCGCCCACGCCGCTGTCGGCCGCAGCGCCAGGCCCAAGGCGAGCGCCGAGATTACCAGCGCCGCTGTGACCAAATGCCAGCAGGCCAGCAGTAGTAGACTGACCTCGGAGGGCAGGCCCGACTGCAGCAGCGGGCCTTCAATCTCGGGCGTGCCGACGAAGGTGTGCAACAGGGCGGTGAAGGTGGCCAGCAGCGTGGCGGCGAGCAGTGGTCGGTTCATGTGTGCTTTCAAAGAGATGAGTCAAAAAAGGCAGGTGTTCATGCCGGACAGGGAAGGTACTGCGAACTAACAAAATGAAGTCAGGCATCGGGCCAGTTGGGCGGCAAGGGCGGCGCCGCCGGCGTCATCAACATCAAGAAGCGCCGCAACATGCGGCTGGAATCGACGCGCTGGCCGCAGGGCAGCACATAGAACAGGCCGACGAAGGTGGCGTACTCGATGCGCGCCAGGTCGAGCGCGTCGGCCGGATCGCCGTGGCCGTTGATCTCGTCGATCAGACCGGCCAGGTAGGCGATGCGGCGCTGGTCTATCGCCGCCACCCGGCCGCCCACGTCGGCATTGCTGGCCGCCCACTGGCGCATGGCGCGCTCGGTGCTGCCGTCCAGCGACAAGGCCAGGCCCGCCAAGGCTTGCCGCTTTTGCCAGGCGCCGGCGGACTGGTCGACCATCCGCATCACGCTCTCGGTGTCGCGCTGTTCCCAGAACGACACCAGCGCGTCGCCGTAGGTCTTGACGTCGGCGAAGTGGTGGTAGAAGGAGCCCTTGGAGCGCCCCACGCTCTTGCACAACTGCTCGACGGTGATGGCCTGCGGGCCGGTCCCGGACAGGAGGCCCAGGCCGGACTCCAACCAGGCGGTGCGCGGCAGCTTGGTTTCCCGGTGCTGAGTAGGTTTTGTGTTTGGCGGCATGGCTTTTCTATCAAGATACATACTATACCGCATAGTATAGTGAAAAACGCCATATTATCAAGAGAAAAAGATTCCACCGGCTTACTTACCCCAGGGGCGAAGGGGTCTGACCCCATGCGGGGTCAGACCCCGTGGCGTATCGCAGTGCGGGGTAGAGAACCGAACGGAGCGCCGGGCCTAGCTGCGGCGGCGGAACCAACCGGCCAGCGACAACCGTTCGCAGGTCGCCGGCAGCACCTCGTGCAGCATGTCGGCCGACAGGAACAGCACCAGCCGGCTGCCCAGCGGCGCGATGTCGAGCATCGGCTCGCCTTGCGGATGCAGGCGCAGCGCGCCGCCCTGCCCGCTCGGCCAGTCGGCGTTCAGGTAAATCACCGCCGACACGGTGCGCAGGTCGTCGTCGCGAAAACGGTCCAGGTGCTGCTGGTAGCCGGCGCCCGGCGCGTACAGCGCGAAATGGCTTTCGTAGTTGTCCAGGCCGAGGAAAAAGGCCTGGTTCAGCGCCAGCCGCAGCTGCTCCATGATGCCTTGGTAGCGGTCGCAGGCGTCGGACTGGCCGGCCGCCAGCCAGCGCGTGCGGTCGCCCCGGATGTCCGGCCGCAGCGCCTGCGCGTCGCCCCGGCCGACGGCGGCCAGCGTCAGGGCGCCGGTGGCGGCCAGCAGGCGGCATTCGGCCGCCAGCGCCAGCGTCAGTTCATCGGAAAGAAAGTGGTTTTGTTGCGACCAGCCGTGGCTGGCCAGCTGGTCCAGCGTGCGCTGGTGCAGCCACGGCCCCGTCGACGACGGGATGGGGGACGGATCGGTATGCATCTGAGCTGCTTTCCTGGTGGCGTGCGGACAAAAATATCGTCAACCAGCCAGGAGTGCTGATCAAACGCCGCCGCCTGGTCGGCAGCAGCGCATCTTTGAGCGGCCATGGTAACACCTTCCACGGCCGGCCCAGCGCCCATTTGCCGAAGGAAAGACCTGCAGACGCAGACCGAGGGTCAGACCCTGAGGGTCTGACCCTGGCTCTCTGCCGGTGGGCGGTTTGGGCGCCGCCGGCATCTTGGCCCGGCGGCATTCGCCTCAGAACGAGTACGTCATGCCCAGGTCGAAGGAACGGCCGTAGCCGGGCAACGCGCGCAGCGTGCCGCTGCGGCTCGCCGCCATGCCGGCCAGGTCGACCCCGCCCATCGGGTCGGCGTAGTAGCGGTTGAACAGGTTGCTGACACCGGCCGACAGGCTGACGTTGCGCCCGGCCTGGTACTGCGCTCGCGCGTTGAACACGGCGTAGGCGCCGGTTTCCGGCTCCAGGCGCTGGCTGTCGACCAGGTGCTTGCGGCCGACCAGCTTGGCTTCGAGCGTGTTGTGCCAGGCGCCCTGCGCCTGTTCGAGCGCGACGCTGGCGTTGAGCGGCATCATACGGTACAGGTCGAGGCCGTCGGTGCGCTCGCCACGGGTGATGCTGGCCGTGCCCTTCAGCGCCAGCTTGCCGAAGCGGGCGTCCTGCGCCAGCGCCAGGTTCCACGCCAGGTTGACGCCGTACAGGCGGGCGTCGTGGTTGGCGAAGCGCAGCAGCCGGCCGCTGGCCGTCTTGACGCTGTAGGGGTTGAAGCTGCCGATGGCGTCGGCGTCGATGTAGTCGCGCACGAAGCTGAAGTACGGCGTTACTTTAACGCTCCAGCGCTGGCGCGCCGCGTCGTGCCAGTCGGCGCTGGCGCTGAGGGTGTGCGCCACCTCGGGGTTGAGGTCGAGGTTGCCGACGTAGCCGTTGCCGTCGCCGAACCAGTTGATCATCCGCATCGCCATGGTGCCACGGCCCCAGGTGTAGCGCTCGTACAGATTGGGCGAACGGGTCTTGCGGGCGTAGCCGAACTCGTAGCTGGCGCCGGCGCCGGCCTCGTAGCGGGCCAGCGCGGTCAGGTCGACGTTGTTGTCGCGGCGGGCGTGCTCGCGGCTGTTGAAGAGCTTGGCGGCGTCGACGTCGGCGGCGTTCATCATCGTGTAGTTGTAGGGCTGGACTTGGCCGGCGTCGCTGTTGACGCGCTCGCCGCGCAGGCCGAGCTGGGTGCTCCATTGCGCGTTGACGCTCTGGTCCCACTCGGCGAACAGGACGACGCGGTCGCGCTTGCCGTCGTGGATGTTCAAATAGACCAGCGGCGACATCATCATCGCGCCCGGCACCGACGGCCAGTAGTCCTCGAGGCGGAAGCTGTGGTACTCGTTGCCCAGGCGCAGGGTGCCGCCGGCCGCCAGCGGCAGCTCGGCCTTGACGGCGTAGCCACGGTCGCGGCCCTCGGTCAGCATCGGCATCTTGCCGGCCCGCTCGGCGCTGAAGAAACCCATGTCGTGCTCGGTGCGCTGCCAGTACAGGCGGGCGTCCAGCTTGCCCCAGGCCAGCGCACCGGTGTAGTTCAGGTTGGCGAAGTCGGCATGGTTGCGCGTCATGTCCATGTACTGGTTGGGGAAGCCCTGGTAGGGGATGCGCTGGGTGCCCAGGCGCAGCGTGAGCAGCTGGCCGCCGCCCTGCGCTGCCATGGTCAGGCTCTGGTTGGTGCTCTTGTAGAGGCTGTCGCGCACCTGGTCGCCGTTGCCGTCGCGGTAGCTGTTGGCGCGCACGCGGTTGCCGCTGTAGGCGATGCTCAGGCGCTCGTTGGCGACGCCGGCGCTCAGCGCCGCCGAGACGCTGCGGTCGACGCTGCGCGCGCCCAGCGACACGCTGCCGCTGCTGCGCAGCAGGCCGGGCGCGTCGGCGAACTCGGCCGGCGCCGACTCGACCTCGATGCTGCCGCCGATGCTGTCGCCGCCCATGCTCACCGGCGTCAGGCCGGCCAGCATGCGGATCTTGCCGACCTGTTTGGGCGCGATGTAGGACAGCGGCGCGTTCATGTGGTTGGCGCAGGCCGAGCTCACTTCCATGCCGTCGATGCGGATCTTCAGGCGGTCGTCGGCGAAGCCGTTCATCACCGGCAGGCCGGACACGCCGCCACCGGCCGCCACGTTGTAGCCGGCCACGTTGGACAGCAACTGGCTGCTGTCGCTGCCGGCCAAGGGCTGCGGCATCGCCTGGCCGACCACGCGCACTTCCGGCATGGTGCCGGACATGGTGCCGGACACGGTGCCGGACACGGTGCCGGACACGGCCTGGCTCTGCGCCAGCGCGGGATGGGCCAGGCAAATGGCCAGGGCGAGCGGGGTCAGTTGGATGGAGTATTTCATGGGTACTTCCTTTCTAAGGTGCTCAAATGGGGTGCGCCACGCGGGCCGGCCGAGGACGCGGCGGCGGCGGGGCATGCCACGGCTGCGCCTGGCCGCAGAGAGACGGCGCGACACGGCACAGCGCGGCACGGCGCGGCGGCGGCCGACAAGCGGACGCGGCTGCTCGACCCGGCCTGGTGGCGCGGGCGTGGTGGAACGTGGTTTAGGCGAGGGTCAGGTGGCGGCCGGCGGGCCGCGCGGGCTGGCGGCGGACCAGGAGAACAGCGGCGCCGGTGCCCGGTAGAACAAGGAAGGGTAGAGATCGTCGCCGACAAGCAGCGGGAAGACGTGCGCCGAGGTGGGCAACAGCGCCAAAGCGCCGCCGTGGCTCATGCAGTAGGCGCAGTGCTCCATGTGGTGTTGCAGCGCGGCGGGATGCGGGTCGATGGCGGCCGGGGCGGTGGCCTTGGCGCCGTTGCTGCTGCAGATCGCCATTAGGCCGGGCGCGCCGGCAGCAGCGGCCGAGGAAGGCGCGGCGGCGGTCAGCGCGTGTGAGATGGAAGGCGCCAGCGCGCTGAACAGGATGGCCAGACAGGCCACCCAAGCGCACAACATTCTTCTTTTCACATTTGTAACCATACGGCAATTATACGGGACGCCGCCCGGGGCTAGCATACAAAACTCCCGCCGATCTTAACGTAGATCATCTTTAACCGGCTTAGCCGCCGCCTGCCGCTGGCACCCGCCATCGACACATCTTCATTGCAAATGATTCCCATTACGCATATTATTCGGAATGAGAATCGTTCTCGTAAATACCAAGGAAAGCGCCGAAGGAGACCAATGGATATTCCAAAAGAATTGCGCAATTCCGGCCTGAAGGCCACCCTGCCCCGCCTGCGCGTGTTGCAGCTGTTCCAGGAGGGCAAGAAGAAGCACCTCAGCGCCGACGATGTCTACCATTTGCTGCGCGACGAGCACATCGACCTCGGCCTGGCCACCGTCTACCGCGTGCTGATGCAGTTCGCCGCCGCCGGCATCCTCAGCCGCCGCCAATTTGAATCGGCCGCCTCGGTGTTCGAGCTGAACCAGGGCGAGCACCACGACCACCTGGTCTGTACCCGCTGCGGCAAGATGGAGGAGTTCGTCGACGCCGACATCGAGCGGCGCCAGGAGGAAGTGGCGCGCGAGCGCGGCTTCGCCCTGCACGAGCATTCGCTGTCGCTATACGGCGTCTGCGCCCACTGCAACGGCGCGCCGGCCTAGGCGACAAGAGTACAAGGGTCAGACCCTTAGGGTCTGACCCTCGATTGGCCTCCGCTGGTTTTCGTCGGCGCGCGCAAATCCGGGGAGCCGCCTCATTTCTGCCGCAGCAAGTCCTCGATGTGGCGCGCCGGCACCGCGTAGGTGATGCCGGTCGGCGTGCTCAGCGCCGTCTCCTTCAGTCCCTTGACGAACATCTGGTTGACGATGCCGACCACCCGGCCGCTGTCCGGCGCGTAGACCGGCCCGCCGCTGTTGCCGGCGAAGGCAGTGCCGTCGAGCTGGTACACCTTGAACGGCGTCTGGCTCAACTGGGCGATGGCGCGCGGGTTCAACTGCCGCGTGGCCAGCGCCGGCAGCACCACCGGCGTCACCGCCGACAAGGTGGCGCGGTGCGTGGCGCGGTTCAAACCGAGCGCCAGGCCGAGCGGAAAGCCGGTGAAGGCCAGCGCGCTACCCTCCTGCGGCGCGTGTTCGGGCGCCAACTCCAACTGCAACACCGGCAAGGCCGGCGCGGCGATGCGCAGATGCAGCAGGTCGTGCTCCTTGTCGACCGCGCGCACCGTCGCGGCGCGGAATTCGAGCTGCGCGCCGTTGCCCAGCAACACACCCAGCACCTCCCCTTGCAGCGGCAGCGGCGGACCGAGCGCCAACTGGGCGTTGGTCACCACGCTCAGCCCGTCGCCGACGGCGAAGCCGGTGCCGACGAAGCGGATCGGCGGGCTGCGTCCGGCCAGGAAGGTGCCCACACCCACCACCGCCGGCTTGACCATGACGATGGTCTGCTCCAGCTGGTCCGCCCCGGCCGGCGGCGCGATGCAGTTCAACAACACTGCCGACCAGGCGGCCAGGCCGGCGGCCGGCCGGCGGCGGAACAAGACGGCAAGCAATGACGGCATGCGGGGCACCGGGAAGTGGGCGGGAACGCCCACCTTAGCACAAAAAAATTACAATAATGCAAACGAAACTACGGTAACATACGGAACTTAAATGTCTTTTAGATAATTATCAAGATAACCGGCGAGGTTTCATGCTGGCCTTCATGGCCGGCGCGCCACAGCCCTCAGCGGAAGACAAGCCATGCCGGACGACAAGCCGACCCTGCCGCAGCCGACCATCACGCCAGGCGTCGCCCCCGCCGCCATCGCCGCGCTGCCCCGCTCCGGCGCCGGCCTGGCGCTGTGCCTGGCCCTGGCGCTGCTGTTGCCGCTGCTGGCGAACCTGGCCACGGCGCGCTCCATCGTGGCGATCTGGAACCGTTCCGACACCTTCGCCCACGGCTACCTGATCCTGCCCGGCGCGCTGTGGCTGATCTGGCAGCAGCGTGCCGCGCTGGCGCGCCTGCCGCTGCGCCCCTGCTGGCCCGCCCTGCCCCTGCTGCTGGGCTGCGCCGCCGCCTGGCTGCTGGCGCAACTGGGCGAGGTGCAGATCGTGCGCCAGTACGCCATGGTCGCCATGCTGCCCCTGGCGGTGCTGCTGCTGCTGGGCCGCCGCGTCGCCCGCGCCATCGCCTTTCCCCTGCTGTTCCTGGTGTTCGCCGTGCCCTTCGGCGACGTCTTCATTCCGCCGCTGATGGACGTGACCGCCAACGCCACCATCGCCGCCCTGCGCCTGAGCGGCATCCCCGTCCTACGCGAAGGCAACACCTTCATGATACCGAGCGGCAGCTGGTCGGTGGTCGAGGCCTGCAGCGGCCTGCGCTACCTGATCTCGTCGCTGACGCTGGGCAGCCTGTACGCCTGGCTGACCTACCGCTCGCGGCTGCGCCAGGCCGCCTTCATCGCCCTCGCCGTGCTCGTGCCGATCGCCGCCAACGCGGTGCGCGCCTACGGCATCGTCCTGATGGGCCACCTGAGCGGCATGACAATGGCGGTCGGCTTCGACCACCTGATCTACGGCTGGGTCTTCTTCGGCCTGGTGATCTCGCTGCTGTTCCTGATCGGCAGCCTGTGGCGCGAGGACCGCCGCCAGCCGCTGCCCGACGCCGCCGCCCGCGCCCGCGCCGCCGCGACGGCCGCCACGCCGTCGGCCGCGCCGGCCCGGCTGGCGCTGGCGGCGCTGGCCGTGCTGCTGGCCGCCGGCGCCGGGCCGCTGGCCGCCGGCTATCTGGAACGGGCCCAGTTCAATCCACAGCCGGTGCGGCTGGACGGCTTCCAGGCCGCTTGGCCGGCCACCGCCCCGTTCGCCGACTGGCAGCCGGCCTTCGCCGCCCCCGCCGCGCAGCTGCGGCAAAGCTACGCCGCCGGCCAACAGCAGGTCGGACTGACGCTGCTGTACTACCGCAACCAGCAGCCGGAACGGCCGATGATCAGCTCCGGCAACCGCCTCACGCTGGACGCCAAGAATCAGGCCTGGCACGAGGCCGGTAGCGCGCTGCGCCAGGAGAGCCTGCAGGGCCAGGCCTTGACGGTGAACGAGACGGTGCTCAAGGGCGCCAACGGCCGCTTGCTGGTGTGGCGCTGGTACGCCATCGACGGGCGCCGCACCGCCAACGACTATGTCGGCAAGCTGTGGGCGCTGCGCCAACGCCTGCTGCGCGGCAGCGACGACGGCGCCGTGCTGCTGCTCTATACGCCGCTCGACGAGCAGCCGGAGACGGCCCGCGCCGCGCTGCGCAGCTTCGTTGCGGCCAACCTGGCGCCGCTCGAGGCGACGCTGGCCGCCAACGCCCGCCCCTGAGCGGACGCAACAACGCCCCGCCGGAACGGGTCCGGACGGGGCGCGGTGCGCTTGGGCGGGCGGCGCCGCTTAGCCGGCCGGCGCCACCGACCAGGCGCTGTCGCTTTGCTCGGGATAGGCGCGCAGGAAGACCTGCTCGTGTACCTGGGCCAGCGCCTGCTGGTGCTGGTAGATCTCGTCGGCGGTCTTGCGGCGCTCGCCCTTCAGGTCGGGCGCCAGCGCCGCCACCAGGTCGCGCTGCAACGATTGATGGCCGGGCGTGGTCGTGTCCGCTGTCAGGCGGCCCATCTCGTAGCGCATCAGGCGGGTCGACTGGCGCGCCTCCTGGCTCAGCGTGGCCCGCGTTAGCAGGCCGTCGCGATAGGCCATGTCGGCGTTGCTGCTGGCCGTGTCCTCGATCTGGTAGTAGTCGTAGTTCTGCGATTCCTGCGTCAAGTCCAGGCGCAGCTCGACGCCGGACTTGTTGGACGCGTGGAAGGCGGCGCTCAGCGACGATTGTTGTTGCTGCGCGATGGTGCGGTCGCCCTGGCTGCGGCCGCCGACGCTGGTGTTCTGCGACAACTCGTAGGAAAAGCGGTCCAGCTCGCCGGGGCGCAGCGGATTGATCGACTTCACGGCCTGTGTGATCGAGGCGCTGAAGTCGGCCAAGCCGGTCAGCATGGCGTGGTCCTCGTCGGACAGCGTCACCTGGCGGGACTGGTAGCCGCCGACGGCCGGCTGGTTGGGCGCGCCGACATGGCTGTTCATGGCGGTAAAGGCGTCCTTGAACATGGCCACCAGCCCGGCGTCGCCACGGCCTCGCGCGGCGGCCTGGTCGACCTGCTTCAAGTAGCTGCCCATCGCCTTGGCCTGCTGCTCCGCGCTGCCCAGGCCGGCCAGCTTGGCCAGGTCGACGCTGACCTTGGCCGCGCCGGACGGGCCGTCGATGCCGACCGTCCTGTGCGCGCCGTCGGCGTGGAAGTCCAAACTTTGCGTGCGCTGCGGATCGTTCGGCAAGCGCACCGCCACGTGCAGGTCCACCGACGCCAACAGCGTGCGGTCGAACTGGGTCAAGCCGTCCAGCTTGAGCTTGGGCGGCTCCTGGGTCATGCCGTCGATGGCGCCCTGGAAGGCGGCCGCCAGGCCGGCCAGCGCGCCGCGCTCGCCCTCGCTCAGCGAGCCGCTCGTGCTCATTTGCACGGCCAGGCCGTCGTCCTGGCTGTCCAGCGTCACCTTTACCTTGGCGCCGCTCTTGGTGGTGATGTTGAGGCTGACCTGGTTGTCGCCACGGCCGTGCAGCGCCGGCGGCTGGGTCGAGAACAACGCGCCGTAGCCGGCCACCTGCGTCCCCGGCGGCAATTGCTGCGCCGCCTGCGACACGTCGGCGCCCTCGCCCTTGAAGCTGCCGAGCAGCGCCGCCCCCAGGCCGCGGAAGCGGCCGGCCGTCGACTGCGCCGAGTAGTTGCGCTCGATCAGGGAGGTGATCGGGTCGCGCGACTTGCTTTCCCAGATCAGCGGCGCGCCGCCGGCGTCCACCACGCGGGGCAGGCCCTGCAGCGAGGCCGCCAGTGCTTCCGGGCTGAGCTTGACGACGGCGTCGGCCGCCGCCGCCTTGGACGACGGCGCCTCGGCCCGGTTGGCGGCGGCGGCCGCGCCGCTCTGGATGGCGCTCGCGGCGCCGACTGGGGAGATGCTGGTCATGGTGTTCTTGCCTTGCCGATCGGGCGCAGGGTGATGGTGAAAAATCCAAGGTTTAACTAATTATAAGCTTTTCCACGACCAATTCTCACAAGCAAGAGTACTTCCGGACGAAAAAAATGCCCCTGAAACAGGGGCTCGGCGGCCAACGCCGGCCGGCCGCAAGCGGCGCCGGCCGGCCGGGCTGGACGGGGCTTACGCCACCTCGGTGACGAACTGCGCGCGCGGACGGCGCACCTTCTTCAGCGCCACCAGCCAGTCGCCCTCGCCGGCCCGATAGCCCAGCGGCAGCATCACCACCGAGCGCAGGCCGCGCTCGCGCAGCTTGAGCACCTCGTCGACCTTGGCCGGGTCGAAGCCCTCCATCGGCGTGCTGTCGACCTCCTCGTAGGCGGCGGCGATCAGCGCCGAACCGAGGCCGATATAGGCTTGCCGGGCGGCGTGCTCGAAATTGGTCTGCGCGTCGCGCGCCGGATAGCTGGCCAGCAGCTGTTGCCGATACGCCTCCCAGCCCTCGTTTTTCAGACCGCGCTGCTCGTTCACCAGGTCGAACATGCCGTTGATGCGCTCGGCGGTGTAGTTGTCCCAGGCGGCAAACACCAGCAGGTGCGAGCAGTCCGAGATCTGGCCCTGGTTCCAGGCGTGCGGCTTGATCTGCTCGCGCACCGCCGGGTTGGTGACGACGATGACCTCGTACGGCTGCAGGCCGCTGGAGCTGGCCGTCAGGCGCACCGCCTCGAGGATGCGCTCGACCTTTTCCTGCGCAACATCCTTGCTAGGGTCCATCTTTTTGGTGGCGTAGCGCCATTCGAGTCGATTCAGCAATTCAGGCATTGGGTGCATCACTTTCTGCGTGGTGGGGATGCCGACTTACTTGGGGACATATTACTAAGTTACAAGTATCTATAGGCGACGCGGCGCCGGCCTCAGCGTGGCCGAGCTCGAGGCGGCGGGATGCGCTCGACGGCGCAGTCAAGATCAAAATAATCGCCGCCAATAGAACAACAAATTAATCAAATAAATTAGTTTAATTGCTATATTCGATATTTTTGTAAGATAAAATCTTCACACCACAAGAAATTACCGTCGGAAGTTGTAGCGGCCACCCGCCATGCGCAACGCCGCCCCGACCCAAGCTCAATGCGACGCCAGTCGCCCACCGAGTTAAGAGGCATCAGATGAATTTGTTACGCGCACTCAAGCTGTCCCAACGTATTGCAGTGCTGGTCGCCCTGTTTTCGCTCGGATTTGCCGTTTACGGGATCTGGTCCTTCAAGACCTTGAACGAGTTGAAGGTGAACGGGCAGTTGTATCAACGGATCATCCAGAGCAAAGACCTGATCGCCGACGTGCTGCCGCCGCCGGAATACATCTTGGAATCCTATCTGGTGGGGTTTCAAATGCTGATGGCCGAGGATACGGCGGAGCACGACAAGCTGGTCGAGCACTTTGCCCGCTTGAAGAATGAATATGACACGCGGCATGCCTTCTGGATGAAGGAGAAACTGGAGAGCGAACTCGCCAACGCCTTGCTAGTACAAGCCCATGAGCCCGCGCTCGCCTTCTACGACGCCGCGCAGAAAGAGCTGATCCCGGCGATGAGGGCCCACAACAGGGCAGACGCGCTTGCCGCCATGGCCAAGATGAAACAGGCGTACGACAAGCACCTGCTGGCGATCAACCACGTGGTGGCCCTCTCCAACCAACGCGCCGCGGCGACCGAAACCAATTCCAACGAGCGCATCGCTGCCGCCACCACCTTGCTGCTGTTGATCCTGGCGACTTCCTTGGGCACGGCAATCGCCGGAGCGGTGTGCATCTCCAAGAGCATCACCGGTCCGTTGCGCGACGCCGTCAATGTGGCAAACGCCGTGGCGGCGGGCGAACTGCAAGGGCACATCGACACTGTCCACCAGGACGAGCCTGGGCAACTGCTGGCCGCGCTCAACCGCATGAAGGACAGCCTGAGCGGCACGGTCGGCAGAATCCGCTTCAGCGCCGACACGATATCGACCGTGTCGCGCGAGGTCGCCGCAGGGAATATGGATTTGTCGTCCCGCACGGTGGTGCAAGCCAACACCCTGGCGCAGACCTCCTCGGCCTTGCAGCAATTGACCGGCACCGTGCAGCAAAACGCCGGCAACGCCCAACAGGCCAATCTGATCGCACTCAAGGCCAGCGGCTTTGCCGTCGACGGTGGCCAGGTGGTCGGCTCCGTCATCGCAACGATGGCCTCGATTCAGGAGAGCTCGCGGCGCATCGTCGACATCATCGGCATGATCGACGGCATCGCCTTCCAGACCAATATACTGGCGCTCAACGCTGCGGTGGAGGCGGCGCGCGCCGGCGAACACGGCAAGGGCTTCGCCGTTGTCGCCACCGAGGTGCGCAGCCTTGCCCAGCGTTCGGCCGGCGCGGCCAAGGAGATCAAGGTCCTCATCGCCGACACCGTCGACAAGATCGACGCCGGTAGCGGCCTGGTCGACGAAGCCGGCCAAGCCATGCGTCAGATCGTTCAGTCGGTCAAACAAGTGACCACCCTCGTCAGCGAGATCGCCACGGCCAGCCATGAACAAAGCCATGGAATTGACCAGATCCACCAGGCGATCGACCACATGGACGAGGCAACCCAACAAAACGCCGCCTTGGTCGAACAAGCTTCCAGCGCCACCAGCAGCCTGCAAGAGCAGGCCGAGGAATTGAAACGCGATGTCAGCATATTCAACTTCTCCGGCCCAGGGAATCGGACCGCGCCGGCGGGCGGGCGGCAGCAGGCGAGCGGAACGGCCCAGCTTCGGCGCCAGCCGCCCCACCCCCGCCCGTCCATCGCCGCGGCGGCCTAAGCTGGACGGCGCGCCACCAGTCGAAGCCGCCGCCACCGCGAGAGCGGGCGCTCGCCGGGCATCCGGCGGGGCGAATTCAAGCGTCTATTTCACCACGGCCACCTGCTGGCGCTTGCCGCCCCGGAAGGTGTAGATGGTCAACACGCCGTCTTGCACATCGCCCCTGGCGTCGAAGGCGATATTGCCCGTCACGCCCTGGTGGCGGATCTTCGCCAGCACCGGCAAATACCTGGCCGGCTCGGGCGAACCGGCCTGCTGCATCGCCTGCACCATGGTCAGCAGCGCGTCGTAGGCGTACGGCGCGTAGGTCTCCACCCCGATGCCGAATTTGCGCCGGTACGCCGCCCTGAAATCGTCCATGCCCTTTTGCTGCGCCGGCTCGACGCCGCCGGCCTCGGCGCAGATCACCTGGCCGTCGCGCATGGCGTCGCCGGCCAGCCGGGCCAGCGAATCGGAACACAGGCCGTCGCCGCCCATGAACTGGACGGCCATGCCCAACTGCCTCATCTGGCGCAGCATCGGCCCGCCGACGGCGTCCATGCCGCCGAAGAAGATCAGGTCCGGCTTGCTGGCCTTGATGGCGGTCAGGATGGCGCTGAAGTCGCTCGCCTTGTCGTTGGTGTACTGCTGCGCGACGATGCTGGCGCCCGCGCCGGCCCGCTTGATGCCCTTGGCGAACTCGTCGGCGACACCCTGGCCGTAGGCGGTGCGGTCGTCGACGACGGCGATGCGCTTGGCCTTGCCGGCCTGCACCGCATACCTGGCCAGCGCGGCACCCAGTTGCTCGTCGTTGGCGATGTTGCGGAAGGCCGTGTTGTAGCCCTGGCGCGTGTACTTGGGGTTGCTGGCGGAGGGTGAAATCTGCGGAATGCCCGCCGCGTGGTAGATCCGCGAGGCCGGTATCGTGGTGCCCGAGTTCTCGTGGCCGACCACGCCCTGCACCTTGGCGTCGACCAGTTTCTGCGCCACGGCGGCGCCCTGCTTTGGATCGCCGGCGTCGTCCTCGGCCTGCAGCACCACGCGGTAGCGCTTGCCGCCGATCAGCACGCCCTTGGCGTTCAACTCGTCGACCGCCATGCGCGCGCCGTTCTCGTTGTCCTTGCCGAGGTGGGCGATGGGACCGGAGGTCGCCGCCACATGGCCGATTTTGATGACGTCGTCGGCCCGAGCGCCGGCCGCGCAGGCCAGCGCGACGGCCATGAAGACTACTTTCGATGTGAACGGCATGGTTTCCTTTTGAGTACTTGGGGGGGGGCGCCGGGGTGAAAGAAGCGGCGAATCCGCCGATCTTACAATAGAAAACCGGGCGCGGGCAAAGCGTCCAGCCGTCGCCGGAGCTGTTCAGCCAAACCGGCACGCGCTGGAGGTTGCGCCGCCGAGGATGCCGCCAGGCCGACCACGTTGCTGCTGTTGCGCAACACCGGCGCGCCCTCCACATACATCACCGTGTCGTGCGTCGCCGGATGCTGGAATAACGATGAATTGTTGGCATCCCGAGCGCTTGCAAGCGCCTACACCAGCGGATCGCCGGCGGAGGCACAGTGCCGGCACTATCTGATCGGAGGCTAATCGTCCCGTCCCCAGCCCTTGTAGTGTTAATATCTTGCCATTAATACTGTATGCCTGTACAGTTATCATGTATCAATCGCACACGACAATTTACCTCAGGAGTAACTCACCATGCTTGACCATATGACTTTCCGCGTGACCGATATTGGTCGTACCAAAACGTTTTACAGCGCGGCACTTGCGCCATTGGGCTACAGCGTATGCTTCGAAGGCAACTACGGCGCGAACATGTTGGGGTTTGCTTACCCTGACTCCTCTGAGCCTGACGGCAAAAAAGCCGATGTATGGTTCATCGATGGCCCATCACCGTACGGCGGGCCATCAGCGACTGCCGGCTGCCACCTGGCATGGCGGGCAGAAACTCGTGCGCAAGTGGATGCTTTTTACCTCGCAGCGATCAGCGCCGGAGGAAAAGACAATGGTGCCCCCGGCCTCCGCCCGGACTATCACCCTAACTACTATGGTGCCTTTGTCATTGATTTAGAAGGCAACAACATTGAAGCAGTGTGCCACCAACCAGGATGAGTAGCGCTCAGTGATGCCGCGTGAACGGCCGGCTATTCAGACGGCCGACACCGCCGAGCGCGTTCCGGGCGCAGGAAGTGCGGACATGGACCGTCATTGGCAAATGGCGCGAGCACGTTGTCAGCGGCGGCGGCGGAGCGGCGCCGCATGCCGGCCTTCTCGTGGCCAGCTTGTGCCGGCATGGGCGAGCGGCAGTTACACGGCGAGTTTGATCATCTCGGCATACAGGTCGGCCTTGCCTTCGAAGCCAATGCCCGGCAGATCCGGCAGCGTGATGTAACCGTTGTCCACCTTGACGCCGTCCGGGAAGCCGCCGTACGGCTGAAACAGGTTGGGATAGGACTCATTGCCGCCCAGGCGATGTGCCGGCCACGAATTCCGCAATTACATACGCGACGGATGTAAAATGGCGCGCACCGCATATTGGGAGGAGCAAACATGGGACACCGGACCCACGTCGAAATGATGGAACAGACCCGGGCCAAGTTGCTGGCCTCGGCGCGTCGTGCCTTCGCCGAGCGGGGTTACGCCCACGCCTCGATGGACGAGTTCACGGCCGCCGTCGGTTTGACGCGGGGCGCGCTCTACCACCATTTCGGCGGCAAGGAGCGCTTGCTGCTCGCGGTGATCGAACAGATCGAGGCCGAGGTCGACGGGCGCCTGCGGACCATCGCCGCCGCCGCGCCCACCGCGTGGGAGAGTTTTCGCCGGCGCTGTCGCGCCTACCTGGAACTGGCGCTGGAGCCGGAGATCCGCCGGATCATTCTGCAGGACGCGCGCGCGATGTTCGGCGACGTGCCGGCGGCGGCCCAGAGCAAGGGCATCGCCGCGCTGCAAGCCGCGCTCGAAGGACTGATCGCCGATGGCGTCGTGGCGCCGTCCCACGCCGGCGCGCTGGCCCGCATGCTCTACGGCGCGGTGACCGAGGCCTCGTTCTGGATCGCGGAGCCGGACGGCATCCCGGCGCAACGATTGGCGCTGGCCCTGGAGGGGCTGGAGCGCATCCTGGCCGGCCTGCGCGCCGACTGACGCCCCTCCTATCCCTACCGAGCAAGCATTTTTTGGAGCCCCACAATGCAATGGAAAAACACACCAAGTCGTTTCGGCACCCTCGCCAAATTCTTCCACTGGACCAGCGCGGCCGCCTTCATCGCCGCCTATGTCGTGGTCTACTACGTCATCTGGTTCATGGACGACAGCGCGCCCGAATCCTGGCCTGTGCTCAACGTGCATTGGGCGCTGGGCATGCTGGTGGGCGCGCTGGTGCTGCCCCGCTTACTGTGGCGGCTGCTGGACGGACAACCCGCCGACCCGCCCGGCTCGAAATTGGAGCATAGGCTCGCGCACGCCGCCCACTGGGGCCTGTACGGCCTGCTGCTCCTGCTGCCGCTAACCGGCTACGTCGGCACCGACGCGGCGACCGACTTCGGCTGGTTCGCCGTGCCGAGCTTCCGCGAGACCAGGCTCTTCGAATGGCTGGCTGGCCTCGGCGGCTTGAGTTGGGAGACGTTCGAGCCCCCGGTCGACGCCGTCCACCACTTCGTCGGGAAATGGATCGCCTGGGGCGTCGTCGCCCTGCACGTGGCGGCGGCGCTGTTCCACCACCGGGTCCGCCGCGACACGGTGTTGAGCCGCATGCTGCCTTGGTCGACCCGCGCCTGAGCGGCCACCGAGCGCGCCGCCCGTCTTGCGCGGGTCGTCGCCGCTTCGGGGTCTCGGCGCGCGGCGGTCCGGTCGCGTTGTCGCTCCGAACGGGCCAGGCGCACCGATTACACGGAGGGCACGACGAATCCAGCAGCCGGGGCCGAATCGGCTCCGGCGCCGACCCGCTTACGCAATCGACACTTTCACGACGGACAGGACAATCCAGCGACGGGCGAATGCAATTGATAATGCTTCTCATTTGCAATATAATCGCTTTCTTTCTGCTACTTTATCGAAAGTGTCATCCATGGCCGCGCCACGCAGTCCCCGCCTGTTCCACCTGTATTTCGCCGTCCCCCTGGCCTGCGCCCACAGCCACCTATTGGCGCAGAGCAGCGACGATGCCATCCTGAAGACCGTCCAGGTAACCGCGGCGCGCGCCCAGGGCTTCAGCCCGAACTCCGTCGCCGCCGGCAGCTTCCGCGGCGCGGACGTCATGGACGTGCCCTCCACCGTCAATGTCATCACGCGCGAAGTGCTGGAACTGCAGGCCGCCGCCGGTTTGTACGACGCCGTGCGCAACACGGCCGGCGTGACGCGCCAACAAAACGGCGGCGACACCTGGGACCAGTTGGTCATCCGCGGCATCGCGGTGGAAAACCGCACCAACTATCGCCTCAACGGCTCGGTGCCGATCATGAACTTCTCCCAGGTGCCGATGGAGAACAAGGAGCGCGTCGAGGTGCTCAAGGGCGCCTCCGCGCTGTACTACGGCTTCACCTCCCCGGCCGGCGTCGTCAACTTCGTCAGCAAGCGCGCCGGCGCGACGCCGCTGACCAGCGCCGGCGTGACGCTGGACGACCGGGGAACGGCCGTGGCCAACATCGATGTCGGGCGCCGCTTCGGCGCGCGGCAGGAGTTCGGCGTGCGCCTCAACGCCGCCGGCGGTGCGCTCGGCACCGTCCTCGACCGGGTCGACGACGGCAAGCGCGGCTTCGCCTCGGCCGCGCTGGACTGGCGCGTCAACAACCGCCTGCTGCTGAAGGCCGACCTGGAATACGATCACCGCAAGCTCACCGAACAGGCCGGCATCGCGCTGCCCGCCGCCGTCAACGGCGTGATCCCCTTGCCGCATGCCGTCGATCCGTCCAAGCTGGTCGGCCCCGACATCGCCAAGTTCGACGCCACCAGCAAGAGCGTCGCGCTGCGCGCCGACTACGCGCTGGCCGAAGGCTGGGCGCTGACCGTCGAGGGCGGCCATGCCGAGGTGGCGCGCGAGCGCAACCTGGCGATTTTCCGTTTCACCAATCCGGCCGCCGTGGCCAGCGGCGCCGGCCGCATCGCCGGCAATTCGCAACATCTCGCGGTCGGTTCGGACATGCTGCGGGCGGAACTGTTCGGCACCGCCGCCACCGGCGCCATCAAGCATGAAATCACCGTGGGCCTCAGCCGCACCGACAAGACCCAAGACCCCATCTACCAGCGCAACTACGCGGTCGCCTCGCAAAACCTGTACCGGCCGTCGCCGATCGCCACCATCACTTACAGTCCGCCGCCGACCACGCCGACCACGCCGGCGCTGGAAACCCGCGATACCGGCCTCTACGCGCTGGACCGGGTCGAATTCTCACCGCAATGGCAATTCATCGGCGGCGCCCGCAGGGCCAGCTACCGGAGCGACCAGGGCGCCAACCACTACACGGCCGACCAGACCACGCCCATGGCGGCGCTGATCTACAAGCCGCTGGCCGACCTGTCGTTCTACGCATCGGCGGCGCAGGGGCTGGAGGAAGGCGAGCCGGCGCCCGCCGGCACCGTCAACCAGAACGAACGCATGGCGCCCGGCGTCAGCAAGCAGAGGGAGCTGGGCATGCGCTGGCGCGCCGCGGGCGGCATGCTGCTGTCGGCCGCGCTGTTCGACATCAACCGCCCCGGCTACTACACCAACGCCGCCAACCGCTTCGTGGCGGACGGCGAGCAGCGCTACCGGGGTGTCGAGCTGGCGAGCCAGGGCCAGTTGAGCCCCCGGTTGGCATGGCAGGCCTCGGCCCAGCTGCTGCGGCCGGAGTTCCGCGAGATTAACGACAGCTACAACGGCAAGCTGCCGGAAAACGCCGCCAAGCAGACCGCCAGCGCCTTCCTGTCCTACTCCCTTGACGACCACGTGCCGGGCCTGTCGCTCAACGCCGGCAGCTATCACACCGGCCGCCGGCCGGTCAACGACCTGAACCAGGCCTGGCTGGGCGGCGCGACGCTGTTCGCCATCGGCGGCCGCCACATCAGCCAGACCATGGGCAAGCGCACCACCTGGCAGGTCAACATGGAAAACCTCGGCGACAAACAATACTGGGCCGGTTCCGGCGGCCGCCTCGCCGCCGGCGCGCCGCGCACCGTCAAGCTGAGCGTGAAGGTGGAACTGTAACGGTTCCTGCCTGCGCCCCCCATGCCCCGCTTGGCCGTTGCGGCCGAACGGGCCCGGCCGCGCTCAACCGCCCAGTACCACGTGAGGTACCCTGACTTTTCCGCTACCAACTGGGCTTGCTTTGCCGCGTCGCCCGCGTCTCGCGCAGCGGGTTCTATGCGTGGCTGGGCCGCGCCCCGTCGCTGCGCAACCAAGAGGATGAACGGCGCAAGGCCGCAATCAACGAGTAAGGTGCTATCACTATGGCACGGTCGACGGCGGCGGCGACACAAACCCGTACTGGTGCAAGACCCTGCCATAACTGCCATCCCGGATCATGTCGTCAAACGCTTTTTTCCAAGCTCCGCCGATGGCTGGATCGAGATCGGGCGAACCAACCAGATAGACACCGGTGCGCTTTAACAGCACCCCGCGCCGCAAATCCTCGGTCCGTAGTCCGGCGGCGCGCTGGGTACTCAGGATGCCATTCCACGGCCCCACCCAGGCGTCGATGCGCCCACGGTCCAGCTTGCGCGCGTTGGCGACGTCGCGCGTCGCCAACTGCAGTCCTTGCCATCCATGGTTCTTGATATGTTCGGCGGATACCCCCTCGCGCACGACGCCGACGCGCAAGCGGCCAACCTTGTCGAGCGTCGAAATGTCGACGTTTGAGCCGCGCTTGGCGACGACCACAAAATCCTCATCAAACAGGCGCACTAGCCACTGGTAGTTGCGCTCCCGGAGCGGCGTGCGCGTCAGCGGCGCCATGACAATACCCGGCCCGGTCGCGGCCACCATCATGGCGCGCTGCAATGGATATGGCTTGGGCGATTGCGGATGGCCGACACGGCGGGACAACTCACGCAGCAAATCACAGACCATGCCATTGCCGGGGGCGGTGGGATTACGCTCGTCCAGGGTGCAGAAAACACCAGCGTCGGCGGCGATCAGACTCACCCCGCCATCCGGAGCGGCGCTGGCCGCGCCACAAATCCCCAGGCTGGCCACCGCCATCACGCATCGCCACCATCGTTTCGTCAACATGCCATTTACCCTTCACTGAGTCGGCCAATATACACCCCGCCACCCCGCCGCGGCTCATGTCGCCGAAACAAATCCTCCCTCCGAAAACTGCCGAGCCATGTCATCGTCACGTATGCCGACGGGCCGATTCAGGACCGGCTTGCGGCACTTTTGCGGCACACGAAAAAAAGGCCTGCGCACGTAAGTGGCAAGCCTTTGATCTTGAAACGAATTCTTGGTGGGAAGTACAAGTTTCGAACTTGTGACCCCTGCAGTGTGAATGCAGTGCTCTACCCCTGAGCTAACCTCCCGAAGCGGGGCGAATTATCGCATACAAGCGCGAGGAAATGGAAGGCCCCGCGTGCGATATTTCGCAAAAACCTTTCTCAGCCCTGCGGCGCCAGCGTCGCGCGCCAGATGCAACTGCCCTTGACGGCCTTGTCCAGCCCGCTCAGCGTGGCCTCGTGGGCGGCCAGCTCGTCGGCGTCGGCCGGTTGGAAGATGATGTCGGCCAGCGGGATCGGCTCGAGCAGGGCGCCGCCGGCGTCGACCTCCTCCTCGACGTCCATGCCCAGGCTGTTCTGCCCGCGCGTCATCGACAGGTAGACGTCGGCCAGCAGCTCGGCGTCGAGCAGCGCGCCGTGCAGCTTGCGGTGCGAGTTGGACACGCCGTAGCGGTCGCACAGCGCGTCGAGCGAGTTGCGCTTGCCCGGATGCAGCTCCTTGGCCTGCACCAAGGTGTCGATCACGCCGCCGATGTGCTCGCTGAAGCTGGGCAGGTTCAGGCGCTTGAACTCGTGGTTCAAAAAGCCCAGGTCGAAGGGCGCGTTGTGGATGATCACCTCGGCGCCGGCGATGTAGGTGCGCAACTGCTCGACGATCTCGTGGAACTTCGGCTTGTCGCGCAGGAACTCGGTGGTCAGGCCGTGGACGTTCAGCGCGCCCTCTTCCGAGTCACGCTCGGGATTGATGTAGGCGTGGAAATTATTCCCCGTCAACATACGGTTTTTCAGCTCGACGCAACCGATCTCGAGGATGCGGTTGCCCAGCTTGGGGTTGATGCCGGTGGTTTCGGTATCGAGTACGATTTGGCGCATAGTGGCAGGTCTTCGTGTTCAGGCTAAGGCGAGCCGCGCAGTATAACAAAGCGCGGCGCGGGGGTTGTGCTTGGCCGGCTCAGCGGCCCTTGACCGACTCGACGCCGCGGTTGGCCAGCACGTCGGCCCGCTCGTTGCCGGGGTGGCCGTTGTGGCCGCGCACCCAGCGCCATTCCACTTGATGCAGCGCCTGGGCCAGGTCCAAGGCCTGCCACAGGTCGACGTTCTTGACCGGCTCCTTGGCCGCCGTCTTCCAGCCGCGCGCCTTCCAGCCGTGGATCCACTCGCTGATGCCCTTCTGCACGTACTGGCTGTCGGTGTGCAGCGTCACGGTGCAGGGGCGCTTGAGCGCGCTGAGCGCCTCGATCACCGCCTGCAGCTCCATGCGGTTGTTGGTGGTGTTGAGCGCGCCGCCGAAAATCTCCTTTTCGGCCCCGTCGGCCACCATCAAGGCGCCCCAGCCGCCGACGCCCGGATTACCCTTGCACGCGCCATCGGTAAAAATCTCGACTTTATCCATCCTGCTGTTCCCGCCTCTTGTTGGTTACCGGCACGACCGCCGGGGTCGTCGCCGTTTGTTTGCTCCATGCCGGACCGATCAAATGCATGCCCTTGACGCGCTTGATCGCCTGCACAATATAGACGCCGCCCAGATAGGGCCACCAGCGCGCGCCCGCATTATCCATGAAGGCGTAGCGGTGCAGCCACTTTTCTGTGCGGCAAGCGGGCGCGTAGCAGCCGAAGTGGCTCTGGCTGGCGCCCATGTTCAACAATTTTAACCAGTCTTTCAGGCGCGGCATAGAGATGAACTCGCCGGCGCGCGGCAGGTAGTACGAGCCGCCGACCCGCCCCAGCACCTGCCGCGCGCCCCACAGGCTGGCCGGGTTGAAGCCGCAGATGATCAGCCGGCCCTCGGGTATCAGCACCCGCTCGACCTCGCGCAGCACCTGGTGCGGCTCGGCGGCGAACTCCAGCACATGGGGCAGCACCACCAGGTCCAGGCTTTGCGAGGCGAACGGCAGCTCGGCGTAGTCGAGCGTGACGGCCACCTGGCGCCGCAGCTCGGGCTGCTGGGCCGGCGACGGCGCCAGGCGCGGCCGCACCCGCGTGTCGGCCAGCCAGCGGTGCGGCATGCGGCTGGCCGCCAGCGCGTCGATTTGCGGCATGCCGATCTGCACGGCGTTGAAGCCGAAAATGTCGGCTGTCAAGTTATCCAGGCAGGCCTGTTCCCAGGCGCGCACATACAGGCCGGCCGGCGTTTGCAGCCAGCCATCCAGCGCTATAATGGACTGGTCGGATGCCGCGCTATCCATGCCCAGACCCTAGTGATCCAATGACCAATTCCGCTACCCGCACTCTCAGTGTTCTCACCATACCCGCTTTCAATGACAACTATCTGTGGCTGATCCATGACGGCGCGCACGCCGCCGTGGTCGATCCCGGTGACGCCAAGCCCGTGCTGGCCGCGCTCAAGGAACACGGCCTCAGGCTTACCGCCATTCTACTCACCCACCACCACGCTGACCACATCGGCGGCGTTCCCGAATTATTACAGCATTTTCCGGTTCCTGTTTTCGGGCCACGCAACGAAACCATCGCCGCCGTCACCCGGCCGGTGGGCGAAGGCAGCCGCATCGACGTGCCCGGCCTGGCCCTCAAGCTGGCGGTGCTCGACGTGCCCGGCCACACCAACGGCCACATCGCCTACCTCTACGCGGCCGACAGCGAGGAGCCCTGGTTGTTCTGCGGCGACACCCTGTTCGCCGGCGGTTGCGGCCGCCTGTTCGAGGGCACGCCGGCGCAAATGCTCAGTTCGCTCGGCAAGCTCGCCGCCCTGCCCGACGCCACCAAGGTGTTCTGCGCCCACGAGTATACGCTGCCCAATCTGCGCTTCGCCCGCGTGGTCGAGCCGGACAACCAGGCCACCCGCGCACGCGTCGTGGTGGAGACGGACAAGCGCGAGCACAACCTGCCGACCGTGCCCAGCACCATCGGCGTGGAGAAGGCCACCAACCCCTTCCTGCGCTACCGCGAGCCGGAGATCGCCCGCCAACTGGTGGCCGCCGGCAAGCTCGAACAGGGCGAGACGCCGCTGGCGGTGTTCACCGCCCTGCGCTTGTGGAAGAACAACTTCTAAACCGCCGGGACGCAAAAAACCCGCGCCGCAACCGACATCAGTCGGCTCCGGCGCGGGTTGTCGTAGGGCCGGGAAGCGGCGCGGCGCCGCTCCCCTAGCTACTTAGATTTCCTCGTACAGCGGCAAGGTCAGGAACTCGGCGAACGACTCCGAGGTCGACATCTCCTCGAAGATCTGGCCGGCACGCACATAGGTCGGACCGTTGCCACCCGGGGCGTCGCGCTGCACCTTGGCCAGCTCTTCCGGAATCATCGCCCGCACCATGTCGGCGCTGACCTTGCGGCCGTCTTCCAGCACGCCCTTGTCCGAACGAATCCACTGCCACACCTGCGAACGGCTGATCTCGGCGGTGGCGGCGTCTTCCATCAGGTTGTGGATGGGCACGCAACCGTTGCCCGCCAGCCAGCTGCCCAGGTAGTGGATGCCGACGTTGATGTTGTAGCGCAGGCCAGCCTCGGTGATCGGCGCTTCCGGCTGGAAGTTCAGCAGGTCGGCGGCGGTCACGGCGATGTCGGGACGCTGCTTGTCGATCTGGTTCGGCTTGTCGCCCAGCACCTTGGTGAACTCGGTCATGGCCAGCTCGACCAGGCCGGGGTGGGCCACCCAGCCGCCGTCGTAGCCGTCGGTGGCGTCGCGCGCCTTGTCGTTGCGCACGCCGCCCATGGCGATGTCGTTCTTTTCCGGATCGTTCTTGATCGGGATCAGCGCGGCCATGCCGCCGATCGCCGGCGCGTTGCGCTTGTGGCAGGTCTGCAGCAGCAACAGGGCGTAGGAGCGCATGAACGGCGCCGTCATCGTCACCTTGGCGCGGTCGGCCAGGCAGAAGTCCTTGTCCAGCTTGAATTTCTTGATGCAGGAGAAGATGTAGTCCCAGCGGCCGGCGTTCAGGCCCGAGCTGTGCTCACGCAGCTCGTAGAGGATCTCGTCCATCTCGAAGGCGGCCAGGATGGTCTCGATCAGCACGGTGGCCTTGATGGTGCCCTGCGGCAGGCCCAGCTCGTTTTGCGTCATCACGAAGATGTCGTTCCACAGCCGCGCCTCGATGTGCGATTCCATCTTCGGCAGATAGAAGTAAGGGCCGGCGCCGCGCGCCAGTTGTTCCTTGGCGTTGTGCACCATGAACAAGGCGAAGTCGAAGATGCCGCCGGAGATGCGCTTGCCGTCGACCAGCACGTGCTTCTCGTCCAGATGCCAGCCGCGCGGACGCACCACCAGGGTGGCGATCTTGTCGTTGAGCTTGTAGGACTTGCCGTTCTGCTCCAGCGAAATGGTCTTGCGCACGGCGTCCATCATGTTGATCTGGCCGGTGATCTGGTTGTCCCAGTTCGGCGTGTTCGAATCCTCGAAGTCGGTCATGTAGCTGTCGGCGCCCGAGTTGAAGGCGTTGATGACCATCTTGCGCTCGACCGGGCCGGTGATTTCCACGCGGCGGCATTCCAGCGCCTTGGGGATAGGCGCGATCTTCCAGTCGCCGGCGCGGATGTGCGCGGTTTCGGCCAGGAAGTCGGGACGCTCGCCGGCATCCAGGCGCTTGGCGCGCTCGACGCGCACGGCCAGCAGCTCTTGGCGGCGCGGTTCGAAGGCGCGGGTCAGCTTGGCCACCAGGGCGAGCGCCTCCGACGTCAACACTTGTTCGTAACCAGGCTTGATCTCGCCCGTGATTTCCATACCTGCCGGCAAGTTGATGGTGGACTGCGTCATGGATGTATCTCCGTATTAGAAAAAATGAACTACCGACCTAAATTATAAGCACTGCTAATGGTGTTGCGTCCTGAATCTTTTAGTGTGGGCGTTCGGTTACGCCTTGATGTGATTTGAAGTATATTCACTATTTAGTTATGCAAACTGAACAAAAAATCACTTCATCTATGCGTTTTTATCACAAATGAGTCCCATGGGCCAGTTCCGTCAAATCTCCACCTTTGTAGAAGTCATCGCCCGCGGCAGCTTGTCGGCCGCCGCCCGCGCCGAGGGCATTGCGCCGGCCATGATAGGCCGCCGTCTGGACGCGCTGGAGGCGCGCCTGGGTGTCAAATTATTGCAACGGACCACGCGCAAGCTGGCGCTGACCAACGAGGGCGCGGCCTTCCTGGAGGACTGCCAGCGCATCCTGGCCGAGCTGGAGGACGCCGAAAGCGCCGTCGCCGAGCGCAGCGCCAAGGCCACCGGCCACCTGCTGATCTCGGCGCCGGCCGGCTTCGGCCGCCAGCACGTCGCCCCGCTGCTGCCCTCCTTCGTCGCCGAGCACCGCGACGTGGCCGTCACGCTGAACCTGAACGACCGCGTGGTCGACCTGATCGGCGAAGGCGTCGACGTGGCGATCCGCATCGCCAGCCTGTCGGACTCGAACCTGGTCAGTGTCAAGCTCGCCGACAACGAACGGGTGTTGGTCGCCTCGCCGGCCTACCTGAAGCGCCACGGCGAACCGCAGACCCTGGCCGAGCTGGCCAAGCACAACTGCCTGGCGATCAGCAGCGAGGGCAGCCAGCGCGGCTGGAACTTCCGCGAGAACGGCAAGATCGTCACGCTCAAGGTGGGCGGCAACCTGGGCTGCAACGACGGCGAGGTGTTGCACGACTGGGCGCTGGCCGGCAAGGGCCTGGCCTGGCGTTCGATGTGGGAGGTGGGCGCCGAGATCGAGGCGGGCAAGCTGGTGACGGTGCTGGACCAGTACTCGGCGCCGGGCAACGACCTGTACGCGGTGTTCGCCCAGCGCCGCCATCTGCCGCTGCGCATCCGTGCCTTCGTCGACTTCCTGCGGCACACCTACGCGCAGCCGGACTACTGGCGCAAGGCCTGGAAGTGAGGCGCCGACTGCGGAAGAGCTACCCATTGGCGTAGCGCCGGGGTCAGGCGCCGGGGTCAGGGCGCCGGGGTCAGGGCGCCGGGGTCAGGGCGCCGGGGTCAGTGCCGACATTCGGACACGACCTCAACCATTGCTTATGCCACCGAAGCACTTTAATGCTGAGTCTGTGTCCGAATGTCGGCACTGACCCCGCCTATGCGCAGGCCAGGGGGCAGCAACTGGTTTGCTCCTTGGAGGGGGCGGGCTCGGCGCACCGGCGCACCGGCGCGCTGGCACTTGCTGCAAAAGCGACAGACGAAAAAAAATCCTCGGATTCCGAGGATTTCTTTATTTCGTTTGACTCAGCGTATTAGATTGGCTGAATGTTCGAAGCTTGCTTGCCTTTAGGACCAGCGGTCACTTCGAAAGAGACACGTTGGTTCTCTTGCAGCGACTTGAAGCCTGCGGACTGAATCGCCGAGAAGTGAGCGAACAGATCTTCGCCGCCTTCGTCAGGGGTGATAAAGCCGAAGCCCTTCGAATCATTAAACCATTTTACGATACCAGTTGCCATTACAATTCCTATTTCAGTTAAGTTGGGCTTGCGCCCGTGATATCGTTTGAAGCAAGAAAGAAATGACAGACCAACTGCAACTGCACTACTCTTGAATCTAAACGATCCCGCATTATACCGAACAAAACGAGAAAAGCACGTCTTTGTGAAAATAAATTCGCAGAGGGGAATTTCACCCTGCTTTCACCCTACAAACCGCACTTCCCAACCCGCCTCGTACAGCATGGATTTCACTATAGAGAAGAAATCCTGACAGTGTTTGACACATATCAAACGTGGGCAAGATCATAACGCAAAGTTTTAGCCCTAGGTGCGCGCACGTGGATTTGTTGCGGCCCAGCGCAACACTTTGTCCAAATCGGCGGCGGCAGCGGCCCAGCAAGACGGCGTCAACATCGCCTGGCGCAACTGCTGCTCGACCTGCCGGCACTGCTGGCCCAGCAGCGCGAAGCCGAAGGTGCCGGCCGTGCCGGCCACGCCGTGCAGCAACTCGTGCAACACATGCAGGTGCTCGGCGGACGGCGCGGCGCCATCGGCCCGGCAGGCGGCCAGCACGGCGGCGATCTGCTCCAGCGTCGCCGGCAGGCGGGCCGCGTACTTGTCGGCCAGCAATTGCAGATGGGCGTGGAACTTGGCGTCGTGCGGTGTGGACATGGTCGGCGCGCGCTGAAACTATCCCTTGGTGCCGAAGATGCGGTCGCCGGCGTCGCCCAGGCCCGGCACGATGTAGGCGTGCTCGTTGAGGTGCGAGTCCAGCGAGGCGCAGTAGATCTTCACGCCGGGGTGGGCCGCCTGGAACACGGTGATGCCTTCCGGCGCGGCCACCAAGGCCAGGAAGATGATCTGGTCGTCGCTCACGCCGCGCGATTTGAGCACGTCGACGGCGTGCACGGCCGAATTGCCGGTCGCCACCATCGGATCGCACAGGATGAAGGTGCGCTCGTTCAGGTCGGGCAGGCGCACCAGGTATTCCACCGGCTGGTGGGTGTCCGGGTCGCGGTACACGCCGATGTGGCCGACGCGTGCCGACGGCACCAGGTTCAGCAGGCCGTCGCTCATGCCGATGCCGGCACGCAAAATCGGCACGATGGCCAGCTTCTTGCCGGCGATGACGGGCGCATCGATGGTCATCAGCGGGGTTTCGATCTGGCGGGTGGTCAGCGGCAGGTCGCGCGTGATCTCGTAGCCCATCAGCAGGGTGATCTCTTTGAGCAGCTCGCGGAAGGTGCGGGTCGAGGTGTCCTTCTCGCGCATGTGGCTCAGTTTGTGCTGGATCAGCGGGTGGTCGGTGATGAAGAGATTGGGGAAGCGCGGATCTTGTTTCATGGTGGAGTGTGCTCTTTTTTGTCGTGAGGACGGCCGCGCACCGGGATACGGGCGGCGTCTTCGTTGCCGTTTTTCGGTTGTAAGCCGCATTATCCCAGCCATCGGCACGCGATGGAACCGATTTACGAAATAAAAGGCCCTTCAACGATCGGCGGGATGCCGGCCCAAGCCCCCAAGGCGAAGGGGTCTGACCCCGCCAGGGGTCAGACCCCGGCTTCCGCGTCCCGGGGTGGGGTGAGGCAAGTAGAACCCGCCCCGCCGGAGCGCTTCGAATCAGCCCCAAGGCCCCTGTCTACGCGGCGCGGCGCAGGAACATGGCCACCGCCTCCTGCGCGATCTGGTCCAGGTCCGAGCCCTGCCCCTCGCGATACCAAAGCACGCTGTAGTTGATCGCCCCCATCAGCAGCAGGCGCGCCACCTTGCCGTCGCTGGCCAGCTCGCCGGCGCGGTACAGCTCCGTCACCAGGTCCTGCCACAGTTGGTCGTAGCGGTCGCGCAGCACCAGCACGCGCTGCCGCAGCAGCGGCGTCAAACAACGCCAGTCATACAAGAGCACCGGAATGAAGTCGTGACCCTCGGCCAGCACCGTCTCCAAATGCGCGCGCACCAGGGCGCGGAACTTCTCGCGCGGCGCCAGGCCGCCGGCGACGATGGCCTCGGCGGTCGGCAGGCCGGCCACCAGGCCCTCCTCCATCACCGCCGCCAGGATCTCCTGCTTGCTCTTGAAGTGGTAGAAGGGGCTGCCCGAGCGCATGCCGACGGCGTCGGCGATGTCGCGGATGGTGGTGCCGTCGAAGCCGCGCTCGCGGAACAGCCGCGCCGCCACGCGCAGCAGGTCGGCGCGGCGGTTGTTGTCGACGGCGACCACGGCGGCGGCGCCGCTCATTCGTCCTCCACCAGCGCGCGCGCCAGGATGGCGGCGCAGTCGACGCCGGCCGGCAGGCAGCCGAAGGCGCCGCCCACGCCGGCGCCCAGCCGCGAGTTGACGAAGCCGTCCGCCACGAAGGCCGGCGCGTGGCGCAGCAACAGGCCGGCCTGCACCGCCAGCACGATGCGCTCGGCCAGCCGGCGCGCGCCGTACTCGTCCGACTGCGGCTGCGCCAGGTCGGCCAGCAGCGTCGCCGTGTAGCCGGTGTAGGGCACGTTGCCCTCGCCGGCCAGCGCCAGCTCGGCCGCCAGCGCCTCGCGTGCGGCCGGGGTTTTGCCGAAGGCGCGCAGCAGGTCCAGGCACATCACGTTGCCCGAGCCCTCCCAGATCGAATTGACGGGGAACTCGCGGTACAGCCGCGCCAACGGGCCGTCCTCGACGTAGCCGCTGCCGCCGAGCACCTCCATCGCCTCGGCGCCGAAGGTCGGGCCACGCTTGCAGATCCAATATTTGCCGGCCGGCGTCAGAACACGCGCCAGCAGCGCCTGCGCCGGATCGTCCGACTGGTCGAAGCAGCGCGCCAGCCGCAGCGCGAAGACGGTCGCCGCCTCCGATTCGAGCGCCATATCGGCCAGCACGTTCTGCATCAGCGGCTGCTGCGCCAGCGGTTTGCCGAAGGCGACGCGGCGCCGCGCGTGGTGCAGCGCGTGCGTCAGCGCGGCGCGCATGATGCCGGCGCTGCCCACCACGCAGTCGAGCCGGGTGTGGCTGCCCATCTCCAAAATGGTCGGAATGCCGCGCCCCTGCCTGCCCACCAGCCAGCCGTAGGCGCCGGTGAACTCCACCTCGGACGAGGCGCTGGAGCGGTTGCCCAGCTTGTCCTTCAGGCGCTGCACGCGGATCTGGTTGCGGCTGCCGTCGGGCAGATAGCGCGGCAGGAAGAAGCAACTCAGGCCGGCGCTGCCGGCGTCGTCGGTCTGCGCCAGCACCAGGTGGGCGTCGCACTGCGGCGCCGAGAAAAACCATTTGTGGCCGACGATGCGGAACAAGTCCTCGGCGTCGCCCTCCTCGCCGAACAGGCGGCGGCCCTCGGCCGGCGGCACCGGCATGGCCCGCGTGGTGTTGCTGCGCACGTCGGAGCCACCCTGCTTCTCCGTCATGCCCATGCCCAGCAGGGCGCCGCGCTTCTGCTCGATCGGCAGCGAGCGCGGGTCGTACTGGCGCGACAAAATCTTCGGCAGCCAGCGGGCGGCGATGCGCGGCGCCTGGCGCAGCGCCGGCACCGAGGCGTAGGTCATCGTCACCGGGCACTGCGAGCCGTTCTCCACCTGGCCGAACAGGATGTAGCGCGCCGCCCGCGCCACCTGCTCGCCGCCCTCGACGGCGTCCCACGGCGAGGCGTGGGTGCCGTTCTCTATGAGTAGCGTCATCAGCTTGTGCCAGGCCGGGTGGTACTCCACCTCGTCGATGCGGCGGCCCTCGCGGTCGAAATTGTGCAAGGTCGGCTTGTTCTGGTTGGCCAGCCGCGCCAGCTCCAGCGTCTCGGCGCGGCCCAGCAGCTCGCCCAGCGCCTGCAGCGAGGCTGCCGCGTTGGCGCCGCCCTCGCGCAGCAAGGCCTCCTGCAGCGCCGGATCGCAGGCGTACAGGTTGATGTTCTCAAACGGCGCGACCGTGTTGCTGATCTCGTGGGTGTCGAATTCGTTCATGTCTACTCCCGGTTCGGATTGCGCTCGGCGCCGCGCGGCGCCGGCGGTATCAAAAAGTGGACCTAGCGCTTGCGCGCCACCAGCCCCATTTGTTTGGCGATGATGCCCAACATGACCTCGTCGGCGCCGCCGGCGATGGAGGCCAGCCGGCCGTCGCGGAACAGGCGAGAAACGCGGTTCTCCAGGCTGTAACCCATGCCGCCCCAGAATTGCAGGCAGGCGTCCGGCACCAGGCGCAGCAGGCGGCCGGCCTTCAGCTTGGCCATCGAGGCCAGCTCGGTCACGTCGGCGCCGCCGATGTACAACTGGCCTGCGCGGTAGGTCAGCGCGCGCAGGCTTTCCACTTCCGTCTTCAACTCGGCCAGCTTGAACTGCACGTGCTGGTTGTCCAGCAGGCGGCCGCCGAACATCGTGCGCTCGCGCGCCCACTCGGCCGTGGTCTCGATGCAGTTGACCAGGCTTTGGATGGCGTTGGCGGCGGCCCACAGGCGCTCTTCCTGGAACTGCAGCATTTGGTAGGTGAAGCCCATGCCCTCCTCGCCGATGGCGTAGCGCTGCGGCACGCGCACGCCGTCGAAGTGGATCAGCCCCGTGTCCGACGAATGCATGCCGATCTTGCGGATCTTCTTGCCGACCGAGACGCCGGGCGCATCCATCGGCACGATGATCAGCGTCTTGTTCTTGTGCGGCGCGCCGTCCGAGGTGTTGGCCAGCACGCACATCCAGTCGGCCTGCAGGCTGTTGGTGATCCACATCTTGCTGCCATCGATAAGGTAGTCGTCGCCGTCCTTGCGCGCCGTGGCCTTGATGGCCGCCACGTCCGAGCCGGCCGCCGCCTCCGACACGCCGACGCAGCCGACCATGTCGCCGCTGATGGCCGGCGCCAAGAACTGCCGGCGCAGCGCGTCCGAGCCGAAGCGCGCCAAGGCCGGCGTGCACATGTCGGTGTGCACGCCGATCGCCATGGGAATGCCGCCGCAGTCGACATCGCCGAGCGTCTCGGCCATCGCCATCGAGAATGAATAGTCCAGTCCAAGGCCGCCGTATTCGACCGGCTTGGTCAGGCCCAGCAGGCCCAGGTCGCCCAGCTTCTTGAACAACTCGTGGGCCGGAAAGGCCTCGGCCGCCTCCCACTCGTCGACATGCGGATTGATCTCCTGGTCGATGAAGCGCTTCAGCGTGCGCTGCAGCTCCTGGTGCTCGTGACTGTTGAACATGCGTGCCCCGTGGTCGATTGGAGAAGGCAGATTAGCGCAAACACAATAATCAAGCAAGCAGTTGCTTTGTTGTTGAGCCGGCTCTATGATTGCACACATAAGTGAAGAAAATCACAACAAAAACCATCAAACACCGCGCCGCCCCGGCCGCGCGCTTGGAGACAATATGAACGAAGCATTCATCTACGAGGCCATCCGCACCCCGCGCGGCAAGGGCAAGAAGGACGGCAGCCTGCACAGCGTCAAACCGATCACGCTGCTGGCCGGCCTGATGCGCGAGTTGCAAAGCCGCCACAACATCGACACCGCGCAGATCGACGACGTCGTGCTCGGCTGCGTCACCCCGGTCGGCGACCAGGGCGCCGACATCGCCAAGACCGCCGCCCTGGTGGCCGGCTGGGACTGGCAGGTGGCCGGCGTGCAGCTCAACCGCTTCTGCGCCTCCGGCCTGGAGGCGGTCAACCTGGCGGCGCAAAAAGTGCGCTCCGGCTGGGAGGATTTGGTGGTGGCCGGCGGCGTCGAGTCGATGTCGCGCGTGGCCATGGGTTCCGACGGCGGCGCCTGGGCGCTCGACCCGGAAACCAGCCTGCGCACCGACTTCCTGCCGCAGGGCATAGGCGCCGACCTGATCGCCATGCTCGACGGCTACGACCGCGACGCCATCGACGCCTACGCCCTGCGCTCGCAGCAAAAGGCCGCCGCCGCCCGCGCCGCCGGCCGCTTCCGCTCGGTGGTGCCGGTGCGCGACCAGAACGGCGTGCTGATTCTGGCCGAGGACGAATTCATCAAGCCGGCCACCACCCTGGCCACCCTGGCCGGCCTCAAGCCCTCCTTCGAGGCGGCCGGCAAGAT
Source organism: Rugamonas rubra (assembly GCF_900114705.1). Classification (GTDB taxonomy): domain Bacteria; phylum Pseudomonadota; class Gammaproteobacteria; order Burkholderiales; family Burkholderiaceae_D; genus Rugamonas; species Rugamonas rubra. The sequence goes on along the minus strand of NZ_FOTW01000028.1, from coordinate 35,329 downwards.
GGGCTTCGACAGCCTGGCCCTGCGCAAATACCCGCAGTTGGCACGGCTCGACCACGTGCACACCGCCGGCAGCTCGTCCGGCATCGTCGACGGCGCCGCGCTGGCCTTGATCGGCAGCGCCGCCGCCGGCGCCCGCCTGGGCCTGCGTCCGCGCGCCCGCGTGCTGGCCACCGCCGTCACCGGCAGCGACCCCACCATCATGCTGACCGGCCCGGCGCCGGCCGCGCGCAAGGCCCTGCTCAAGGCCGGTTTGACGGTGGCCGACATCGACCTGTTCGAGGTCAACGAGGCTTTCGCCGCCGTCGTCATGCGCTTCATGACCGAGCTGGGCGTGCCCGAGGAGAAGGTCAACGTCAACGGCGGCAGCATCGCGCTGGGCCACCCGCTGGGCGCCACCGGCTGCATGCTGCTCGGCACCCTGCTGGACGAACTGGAGGCGCGCGAACTCAAACGCGGCCTGATTACCTTGTGCGTGGGCGGCGGCATGGGCATCGCCACCATCATCGAACGCATCTGACGGAGACCGCCATGATCACTTACCACCAACAAGGCGACAGCCTGACCCTGAACCTGGCGGCGCGTGCCGTCAGCCCCTTCAACGCCGCCTTCCGCCGCGAGCTGAAGGCCGCCGTCGAACGCATCGAAGCGGCGCCGCTGCTGCAAGTGGTGCTGGCCATCGACGGCGGCGCCGACAGCGCCGACCATCCCGCCCAGCACGAGGAACTGGAACAGCTGCTGGCCCTGGCGCCCGAACAGGCGGCCGACTGCATGCGCACCCTGGCCGACTACAACGCCCTGCTGCGCCGCCTCGACCTGCTCGACAAGCCGCTGATCGCCACGCTGTGCGGCGCCGTCGAGGGCCACGCCCTCGGCCTGGCGCTGGCCTGCCACCACCGCGTCGCCCTGGCCGACGCCAGCATCGCCCTGCCGCAGGTCAAGCTGGGCCTGGCGCCGGTGGCCGGCGAACTGGCCCGCGCCGTGCGCCTGAGCGGACTGCAGGCGGCCATGCCGCTGCTGGTCGAAGGCAAACCACTCAGCGCCGCGCAGGCGCTGGAGGCCGGCCTGCTGCACGACGTCGCCGCCGACGCCGCCGCGCTGGCCGAACAGCTCGCCGCGCTGCTGGCCAACGGCGCCGCCGCCGGCCAACCGTGGGACGCCAAGGGCTACCGCCTGCCCGGCGGCGCCCTCAACTCGGCGCCGCTGCAAACGTTGCTGCAGGTGGCGCCGGCCATGCTGCGCCAGCGCACGCGCGGCCACTACCCGGCGCCGGAAGCCGTCCTGTGCGCCATGGTCGAGGGCCTGCAAGTGGACTTCGACAACGCCCTGCTGATCGAGAGCCGCTACTTCTGCCAGTGCGCGCTGGGCGCCGTGGCCAAGAACCTGATCCGCCTGAGCCGCATCCCGGCCGCACCGTCGGCCCAGGCCGAGCAGTTCGCCGCCACGCTGCGCCTGGCCTACCTGGACGAACTGGCGCTGCTGCGCGCCGAAGGCCTGCCGGCCGCGCTGCTGCGCCACGCCGCCATGGCCGCCGGCCTGGCCCAGCTACCGCCGGAGGAGCCGGCCGCGGCGGCCGCCAAGGCCAGCGCGGCCGACGTCGAGCAGGCGCGCGACCGCCTGCTGTACGCCCAGGCGCTGACGGCCTTGCGCGGCGTCGACACCCTGCTGGCCGGCGACGTCGGCCAGGCCGACCGCATCTCGGTGCGCGACTGTGGTTTTCCCGCCCACAGCGGCGGCGCGCTGCGCTTCATCGCCACGCTCGGCGCGAGCCGGTTCGCCGCCCGCGCGGCGCAACTGGGCGAGCGTTTCACGCCGGCGCCGGGCTGGCAAAAGCTTATCCACTAGGCAAGAAAAACGCGCAGGCCAAGCGCCCCCCCCCCATTCTGCGCCGCCGTTTTTCCATGGCGGCGCAGAAAAATGAACAAAACATTCATATAAGTTGTCCTTGTTCATGTATTTCCACCGCGTTCAATGATACATTTCGTTCTGGTTTTGCCGGGCGGGCGCCATGCTGCCCCGTGCCATCGCGCCGATAAGATTGTAGAATGCAAGATATGAAAAAAATGAAAGTGTAGATCGTCACAATGCTTTCCAGCTCCCCAGTCCCGCCTGTGCTCGATCTGCGCCATGAACTCGATAAGCTCATGGAGGAGGCCGGCGATGTGGTGTTCCGCCTCAACCAGCAAGGGCAGATCCTGTTCGCCAGCCGGCGGACCGTGGCCCTGATCTGCTGCGGCCGCACGCTGCTGGGCGAACCGCTGGCGGCCCACGTCGCCGAAATCGACCGCGCCGCGCTGAAGGCCACCCTGATCGAGGCGATCGAGGCGCGCAGCGCCTGCCGCGTCGAACTGCACCTGAAGACCCCCGAGCAGGACATCAGCTACGAGCTACGCATCTCCGCCTTCGACGTCGACAGCGACAACCCGGGACTGCTGCTGGTCGGCCGCGACCTGTCGGCCCAGCACGCCACCGAGGAGCGGCTGCGCCACATGGCCACCCACGACGCCCTCACCGAGCTGCCCAACCGGCTGCTGCTGTCGGACCGCATCCGCATGGTGATCGCCCAGGCGCGCCGCTCCGGCCAGGGCTTCTCGGTGGCCACCATCGGCCTGGACGGCTTTAAGAAGGTCAACGACGGCCTCGGCCACCCGGTCGGCGACGCCGTGCTGCGCATGGCCGCCGCGCGCCTGCGCAAGACCCTGCGCGACAGCGACACCCTGGCCCGCGTCGGCGGCGACGAGTTCGTCGCCGTGCTGCCGGGCACCCACAGCGACGCGCAGATCAAGCTGGTCACCGGCCGCCTGATCGCCACCCTGCAATCGCCCTTCGAGGTCGACGGCCACACCATCTACGTCGGCGCCTCGGTCGGCGTGGCGCTGTACCCGGACCACGCCGAGGACGAGGTGCGCCTGGTGGCGCTGGCCGACGCCGCCATGTCGCGCGCCAAGGAGACCGGCAAGGCGCGCTGCGTGGTCTACAGCCCGCGCCAGGAGGGCAGCGCGCCCGAGCACGACATCTCGCTCGAGGCGGCGATGTTCCAGGCGGTGCGCGAGGGCGAGTTCCTGCTCTACTACCAGCCCATCGTCGACGCCCACACGCGCGAGATCCTCGGCTTCGAGACTCTTATGCGCTGGAAGCACCCGACCCTGGGCATGGTGCCGCCGGTGCGCTTCATCCCGATCGCCGAGACCAACGGCCTGATCAACCTGCTCGGCGCCTGGGCGCTGAAGGCCGCCTGCGTCCAGCTCAAGCAGTTCGAGGAGGTGGCCAAGCGCAGCCTGTACATCTCCGTCAACATCAGCCCGCGCCAGTTCCGCAACGATAAATTCCTCGACGTACTGGACGACGCCATCGCCTACTCCGGCCTGGACGGCGCCCAGCTGGTGTTGGAGATCACCGAGGGCACGCTGATGATCGACCCGGTGCACGCCGAGGCCATCCTGTCGAAAATGACCGAGCGCAAAGCCCGCATCGCCATCGACGACTTCGGCACCGGCTACTCCTCGCTGGCCTATCTGAAGCGCTTCCCCATCTCGGTGCTGAAGATCGACCGCACCTTCATCCGCGACCTGCCCGCCTCGCAAAAGGACGGCGCCATCTGCAACGCCGTGCTCGACCTGGCCAAGCACCTCGACCTGTCGGTGGTGGCCGAGGGCGTCGAAACCGAGGAGCAGCTGCACTACCTGGAACAGCGCGGCTGCCAACGCATCCAGGGCTACCTGACCGGCAAGCCGATGCCGGCCAACGTCGCCATGGCCGCGCTCAAGGAGAGCACCTACGCCAACCTGGTGCCGACCGAACTGCGCCAGGTGCACCTATGATCCCCGCCTTCAAAGCCAGCGGCCCGTTGGGTGAAAAGACCCTGGCCGAGCTGTGGGACCGCACCCGCCAGCAGGGCGACATGCCCGGCTTCGCCAAGGCCATCAGTGCCATCCTCGGCGCCATGCGCGGCGAGGACGAGCAGGAATTCAACATGGCGCAGACGGTGCTGTCGGACCCGGTGCTGACGCAGAAGGTGCTGCGGCTGGCCAACAGCGGCATGTACTCGGCCTTCGGCCAGCACGTCAACACCGTCAGCAAGGCGGTGCTGGTGCTGGGCACCGACGCCATCGGCCACCTGGCGCTCGGCCTCAAACTGATCGAGGAGCTGTCGGCCGCCTCGCCCGACTCCACCATCGCCCACATCGAAATGGAGAAGGCGGTGCTGGCCGGGATCGTCGCCCAGCAGGTCGCCGCCAGCGCTTCCAGCCGGCACGGCGAGGAGGCCGTGGTCTGCTCGATGCTGCACAGCCTGGGCCGCATGATGCTCACCTACTACCTGCCGCAGCGCTGGCTGGCCTTGCAACAGCACGCCGGCGGCTCGGTCGACGCCGCCGCGCCCGAGCTGCTCGGCCTGACCCTGGAGGAGATCGGCAGCGCCGCCGCCATGCACTGGGGCCTGCCGGCCAACCTGATCAACGGCATGCGCCGCGTCGAGCCGCCCGAGCCGGGCGCCGCCGTCAGCGCCAGCGACTGGATCGCCGGCCTGTCGACCATGGCGGCGCAGTGCGCCGACTCGCTGTGGCACGACGACGAGGCCGGCCACGCCGCCGTGCAGCTGCTCACCGAACGCTACGCCGAGATGATCGGCGTCGCACCCGAGGGCCTGATGACGGCCATCGAACAGGCCAAGGTGGTGGCCGCCGAGGATCTGACCATCGCCCCGCTGTCCAAGCCGGCCGAGCGGCGCGCCAAGGCGCTGGCCAAGACGCGCATGCGCGCCGCCGGCAACAAGATCCTGCTCAGCGGCCTGTCCGATATGCGCGACGTGCTCGACACCGCCAGCCCCGGCCAGATGGTCTCCATCGCGCTGGAGACGGTGTTCCAGGGCCTGGACTTCTCGCGCGCCGTGGCCTTCGTGCGCAACCGCAGGGAGGGCCAGTACGCCGCCAAGATCGGCTTCGGCGACGACATCAAGGAGCTGCTGCCGCTGATGAGCTTCGACGACGCCTACGAGCCGAACGTGTTCCACGCCGCGCTCAGCAACGACCGCGTGATCTTCATCGAGAACGCGCGCGACCCGAAGTTCGCCGCCAAGCTGCCGCTGTGGTGGAAGAGCACCCTGTCGGCGGCGCGCAGCTTCGTCATCCTGCCGCTGTCGGCCAACGGCCAGCCGGCCGGCTTCCTCTACGGCGACTGGGACGAGAGCTTCCCGCCGATCCAGCTGAGCCAGACCGAGTTCGCCCTGCTCAACGACATGCGCGCGCTGGTGGTCAAGGCCGTCGAGCGGCGCCACAAGCTCGAAACGGCCACCAGCCGCGTCAACTAACAAGAAGCGAGGGTCAGACTCCCCGCCTTGGCGCTAGGGTCAGACCCTAGGGTCTGACCCTGCAAGCGCGCCGCCCGGCTTTTCAAGTCGCTGCCAGCGGAACGACAAGGCCGCCGCCAGCAGCGAGCCCGCACACAACGCCGCCGCCACGTAGTACACCGATTGCGGCCCGGCGCGCTGCCACCACTGCGCCAGGAACAGCCCGCCCAGCGAACCGCCGATACCGTACGAGATGCTGATGAACAGCGCCTGCCCGCGCGCCTGCAGCGGCCCGGAGAACCAGCGCTGCAGGGTCATCACCGAGGCCGAATGGTGCAACGCGAAGGTGGCCGCGTGCAGCAACTGCGCCAGCACCAGCAGCCACAGCGCGTGCGCGGCGGCGCCCATCACGGCGAAGCGCAGCACGCCGCACAGTAGCGCCAGATACATCATGTTGCGCGCGCCCCAGCGGCGGAACAGCGGCGCCTGGAAGTAGAACAACAGCACCTCGGCCGTCACGCCGAGCGACCACATGACGCCGATCACCGTCTTGCTGTAGCCGTTGCGCTCCAAGTACAGCGAGTAGAAGGTGTACAGCGAGGTGTGCGCCGCCACCATCAACGCGGTCGAAACGAAGAAGGCGATCACCTCGCGCCGCCGCAGAATGCTCAGCAAGGGCGGCGCCGGCTGGGCGTGGCTCAGCCGCGGCACCTCGCGCAGGCGCAGCGCGGCGCCCAGCACGCCGAGCAGCAGGCCGCCGGCGATCCACGGCAGCGCCGCGATGCCGTAGGCGTCCAGCGCGACGGCGGCCAACATGACCGAGGCGATGAAACCGACCGAACCCCACAGCCTGAGCCGGCCGTAGTGGGTCAGGTCGCCGCGCATCTCGGACAGCATCAGCGCCTCGCAGATCGGCCCCTGCGCGCTGGTGAACAGGTTCAGCGCCACCATCGCCAGCAGCAGCTGGGCGAAGGTCTGGCCGAGGAAGATGCCGGAGAACGCCGTCAACGCAGCCACGCCGGTCAGCCGCAGCACCAGCACGCGGCGTTCGCTGTGGTCGGCCACGTAGCCCCAGACGTTGGGGCCGACGATGCGCAGCACCTGGATCATCGCCATCAGCGTGCCGATCTGCGCCACCGTCATGCCCTTGGCGGCGAAGTACAGCGTGGCGTAGGTGGAAAAGGTGCCGGCGTGGGCGTAATAGGCGAACAGGAAGAGCGCGAAGCTGAAGGCTTGTTTGGGCATGGCGACGGGGCAGCGCCGGACCGCGCCGCGTTGGCGCCGCCCGGTAAAACAAAGAACGCTTACAGAGCGATGTTCGGCGTGCTGACCCGCACGTCGCCGCACTGGGCGCGGTGCATCAGCGCGTGGTCGATCAACACCAGGGCCAGCATGGCCTCGGCGATCGGCGTGGCGCGGATACCGACGCAGGGGTCGTGGCGGCCGAAGGTCTCGACCATCACCGGATTGCCGTCCTTGTCGATCGAGCGGCGCGGCGTGCGGATCGAAGAGGTCGGCTTGATGGCGATGGAGACGGAAATGTCCTGCCCGGTCGAAATGCCGCCCAGCACGCCGCCGGCGTTGTTGCCGACGAAGCCCTCGGGGGTCAGCTCGTCGCCGTGCTCGGAGCCCTTCTGCGCCACCGACTTGAAGCCGGCGCCGATCTCGACGCCCTTCACGGCGTTGATGCCCATCATGGCGTAGGCGATGTCGGCGTCGAGCTTGTCGTAGATCGGCTGGCCCAGGCCGACCGGCACGTTGTGCGCGATCACGTCGATGCGCGCGCCGATCGAGTCGCCGTCGCGGCGCAGCGCGTCCATCGCGTCCTCCATGCGGGCGATCAGGGCGGCGTCGCCGCTGGCGGCGAAGAAGGGGTTGTTGGGCACGTGGCTCCAGTCCTCGAAGGGCACGGCGATGTCGCCCAACTGGCTCATGCAGCCCTTGAACACGGTGCCGTACTGTTGCAGCAACCACTTCTTGGCGATCGCCGCCGCGCCCACCACCGGCGCGGTCAGGCGGGCCGACGAGCGGCCGCCGCCGCGCGGATCGCGGACGCCGTATTTGTGCCAATAGGTGTAGTCTGCATGTCCGGGGCGGAAGCTCTCGGCGATGTTGCCGTAGTCCTTGCTACGCTGGTCCTCGTTGCGGATCAGCAGGGCGATCGGCGTGCCGGTGGTGACACCCTGGTAGACGCCGGACAGGATCTCGACCGTGTCGGACTCCTGGCGCTGGGTCACGTGGCGCGAGGTGCCGGGCTTGCGGCGGTCCAGTTCGGGCTGGATGTCGGCCTCGGACAGGGCCAGGCCGGGCGGACAGCCATCGATCACGCAGCCGATCGCCGGGCCGTGGGATTCGCCAAAAGTGCTAACGGTAAACAGCTTGCCAAATGTATTGCCGGACATAGGTAGGAGGTCTGTGAGGTAGGAAACGGATCATTTTACCAGTCCGCCGGGCGCCACGTCCCGCGCCGCGCCAAATACGCAACAAGGCACGCGGCATGGTACGTGTTAGTACCAATTGACGGTCTGACAGGAGTTTCGTGATGGAAACGGCATTATTCCATGCCGGGCATGTAAAAACTTGCAAAATGGCACCATCGACACCCCACAAAGGCGCCGAAATGATCGTTGCCTTTGACAATTCGCTATATACTTGTCTGAAAAGAACACCGAGAAATCTTGGAGAAGCGACACATGCCCCCATCGATCACCCCCCTTGAGCACTCCAAGGACGATCACGACGATCTGGTATTCTTAGAAGAGCACCCGGCCGGCGCCGCGACGGCCGGCGAACGCAGCGTTTGGCGCGTGATGATCATCGACGACGACGAGGACGTCCACTCGACCACCACCTTCGCCCTGGGCAACCTGGACATGCAGCACCGTCCGCTCGAATTCGTCCACGCCTACTCGGCCGGCGAGGCGCGCGACATGCTCAAGCACGAGCAAGAGATCGCCGTCATCCTGCTCGACGTGGTGATGGAGCAGGACGACGCCGGCCTGCACCTGGTGCGCTACATCCGCGAGACGCTCAAGCTGAGCGACGTGCGCATCATCCTGCGCACCGGCCAGCCCGGCTACGCGCCGGAGATCGACGCCATCCGCGACTTCGACATCAACGACTACAAGACCAAGTCCGAGCTGACCCGCATCAAGCTGTTCACCACGGTGACGGCGGCGATCCGCTCCTACGAACAAATCCGCAAGATCAACGACAGCCGGCGCGGCCTGAGCCAGATCGTCCAGGCCAGCACCGAGCTGATGACCTTGCACGGCGTGCGCAATTTCGCCGCCGGCGTATTGACCCAGATCGCCGACCTGGTCGGCCAGAAAACCTGCGGCGTACTGTGCGTGCAGGAGTGCCCCGAGGCCGGCTGCCACGAGCTGATGGTGATGGCCACGGCGGGCGACTTCCGCCGCCTCGACAACTGCCAGCTGACCGCCGAGTTGGCCCCGGCCGTGCTCGAGGCGATGGAACTGGCGCTGGCGCAGCGCCGCAACGTCTACCACCCCGAGCACCTGACCCTGCACTTCGCCGGCAAGGCCAGCCGCAACTTCGTCGCCTACTTCGAGCTGGCGCGCCCGCTCAGCGAGATCGACCAGCGCCTGCTCGAGGTCTTCTGCAGCAACGTCGCCGTCGGCCTCGACAACGTCGAACTGGTCACCCACCTGCACAACGCCGCCTTCTACGACCAGCTCAGCAAGCTGCCCAACCGCACCCGCCTGGTCGAGATCCTCGACGCCACCCTGAGCGGCCCGGCCAAGGACGACGCCACGCTGTCGCTGGTCGACCTCGACCACTTCGCCGAGACCAACGACGCCCTCGGCCACCAGTTCGGCGACATGCTGCTGCTGGCCGTGGCCGGCCGCCTGCAGTCGCGCCTGGGCAACGAGCTGACCGTGGCGCGCATCGGCGGCGACATCTTCTGCGTGCTGGGCGACTCCGGCCAGGTCAATCCGGCGCTGATTTTGGCGCTGTTCCAGACCCCGTTCAGCATCGACGGCCAGGACGTGCAGCTGTCGGCCACGCTCGGCCTGGTGCGCCTGGGCGAGCACGACGGCAGCGGCGCCGACGCCCTCAAGGACGCCGACATCGCCCTCAAGCGCGCCAAGTCGCAGCAGCGCGCCGGCCACTTCTACTTCTCGCGCAGCATGGGCGTCGAGATCCGCGAGCGGGTGCGCATGATGCATGCGCTGCGCACCGCCTTCGGCCAGAACCAGCTGTTCGTGGTCTACCAGCCGCAGATCGATTTGGTCACCCGCCGGCCGGTGGGCGCCGAGGCGCTGCTGCGCTGGCAAACGCCGGACGGCAAGTTCATCTCGCCCGACCGCTTCATCCCCATCGCCGAATACTCCGGCCTGATCATCGACCTGGGCGAATGGGTGCTGCGCACCGCCTGCCGCGAACTGGTCAAGCTGCGCGCCGCCGGCCACCTCGACTTCATGATGTCGATCAACGTCTCGCAGGTGCAGTTCCGCCACCCCTACTTCCTCGACATGCTGCGCACCGCGCTCGAGGACACCGGCGCGCCGCCCGAGTTCGTCGAACTGGAGATCACCGAATCGATGGCGATGGAGGAGCCCGACCTGCTCATCAAGATGCTCGGCCAGATCAAGCAGACCGGCGTCAGCATCGCCATAGACGACTTCGGCACCGGCTTCTCCTCGCTGTCGTATTTGCAGCGGCTGCAGATCGACCGCCTGAAGATAGACCGCGCCTTCGTCACCGAGATCACCGGCTCGGCGCGCGGCAGCAGCATCGCCGAGATGGTGATCCAGCTGGGCCGCAACCTCGGCCTGGCGGTGATCGCCGAAGGCGTCGAGGACGAGCGCCAGGCGCAGATCCTGCAAAACCTCGGCTGTCCGCTGGCCCAGGGCTTCCTGTTCGCCCGGCCGATGAACGCCGAAGCGCTCGACGGCTGGCTCAACAACGACACGCTGGAAGGCGCCGCCTAAGCCCCCCCCCCACCACCGGGGTCAGTGCCGACATTCGGACACAGGCTCAGCAGTTCGGTGGCTCGCTGGCGCCGGCTATGGTTGAGGTCGTGTCCGAATGTCGGCACTGACCCCGCCTGAAGTAGACAGCAAAAGGCGGCGCCCGACTGGTCGCCGCCCTCCTCCTTCCCACATGACACCGCTACTCGGCCGGGCTGCGCGCCCGGCGCGCCGGGTCAGCCTTCGCGGCCGTCGATCCTCGGCTTGGCCAGGTACGGCAGGTAGACCACGGCGAACACGGCGAAGGCCAGCGTCCAGCACAGCGCGCTGCAGATCAGCAGATGGTCGTGGCCGGCGCCCGCCACCAGCGTGGCGGCCACGCGCAGCACGGCGCCCAGCTGGATCAGCGCGTAGATGGCGAACTCCGCCTTGCCGCTCTTCAGCGGCCGGCCGGTGTGGCCCAGGGTGGTGCGCGTCATCATGCCGAGGATCAGGCCGGCCATCGAGCCGACCGTCAGCGCGTGGAAGGCGGCGCTCGACGGAATCAGCGACATCGCCGCCAGCGACAGCATGAAGAAGCCGACCGCGATCCAGCCGTACGACAGGTGCAAAATCCACAGCAGCGGCACGCGCAGGGTCTTGTGCGGCTGCCATTCGATCAGCCGCACCAGCACCATCGTCGCGGCGCCGCCGCCGAGCGGCGCCACCAGCCACACCGGCAGGCCGGCGATCCAGCTGATGCCGGCGGCCACCAACAGGGCGATCGAGACCATGTCGCGCTTCGGATGCACGGCCGGCGTGCTGCCCGGCGCGCCGTTGCGGGTGAACATGGGGATGACGCGGGTGCCGATGGCCGACTCCATCACCACGATGACCAGCACCGCCGCCTGCGCCGGCACGGCCGGCGCCATCTCCAGCAGGCCGAGCACGATGGCGTGGTAGACGCCGTTGGCCACGGCCAGCAGCGACAGCAGGCCGACCAGGAAGTAGTTGCGCTTGTTGGCGGACTTTTTCATCACCACGAACAGCGGCCAGGCGGCGGCCGGCAGGAAGGCCCAGTCGACCACGGCGGCGGCCAGCGGCGGCGCCCAGGCCATGGCGACGCGCCCGGCCAGCCACAAGGCCACCAGCGCGGCCAGATGGCCCTCGCGCGGGGTCCACAGATTGGTCCAGTTGCGCCCGGCCGTGAACAGGAAGCCGATCACCACCGCCGTGCTCATGCCGAACACCATCTCGTGCATATGCCAGCCCAGCGTGATGTGGGCGCCGGCGTCGATCCAGCCGTAGTACTGCGCCACCCACAGCGGAATGCTGAGCGCGGCGAACACGGCGGCGACCAGGTAGAACGGGCGGAAGCCGAGCCGCCAGATCGGGTGGCTGGTGCCCCACGGTGCCGGCCGGGCCGGCGCGGGTTCTTCGATGTTTAACAGGCTCATGATATGGCACTCTCTCTTGCTGGTTCAGCGTTCAAACGGTGTGTGGTGCTGGCCTGGGGTGCGCCACGGCCGGCGTTGGATGGCTGCCGGCACACGGCGAACGGGGCCATTGTCTGCCGCAGCGCAATACTTGTGAAGACAGGCGCCGGAATTGGATGATGTGCATCAAGGATTGCCAACTTAGCCGGCGCGCGCCGTGTTTTTCCATCGACGCCGGCGGTCCCATCCATTACGCTGGAACCTTGTCGGCGCCACGTCTCGCGGCGCCGGCCGCGCGCCCCCGCGCGCCGATTGATGAATCCACATTCGAAGGTATTTTATGCAAACCGCCGTACTCAAAATCGATGGCATGAACAGCGAAGCCTGCGCCGACAAGGTCGCCCAGATCCTCAACAGCAGCAACGGCGTCAGCGACGTCCGCGTCTCCCTGCTCAACAGCCAGGCCGACGTGCAATTCGACGAACGCCACACCAGCACCGAACAACTGGCCGGTAATCTGGCCAGCGCCGGCTACCAGGCGCAGAGCGGCAAAGCGGCCGAAAAAAATGGCGGTTGCTGCGGCGGTTGCTGCGGTTAAGCGGGCTGCCTGCCGCTGCGCCAAGGCGCCAGCGGCTACAAACCACCCTACGGCAAACATCCAGGGTCAGACCCTAGGGTCTGACCCTAGATTTTTGCCGCAGGGTTTTCTCGACTTGGTCTAACGCTCAGCGGTCGCCGCCGCTGCCCAGCAGTCGGTGCTCGACGGCATACACCGCCGCCTGCACCCGGCTGCTCAAGCCCAGCTTCTTCAACACGTTCTGCACATGGATTTTCACCGTGCTCTCGGCCAGGTCGAGCGTGCGGGCGATCACCTTGTTGCTCTCGCCACGCGCCAGACAGGCGATGATCTCCTTCTCGCGCGGCGTCAGCTTGTCCAAGTCGGACGCGGCCGGCTGCGACTGTCCGCCGCCGTGCAACTGGGCCACCAGCTTGGCCGTCATCGCCTCGGCCACCACGGTCTCGCCGGCGGCGGCGCGGCGGATCGCGCGGATCAAATACTCGGTGTCGATGTTCTTCAACAGGTAGCCCGAGGCGCCCGCCTTCAGCGCCACCGACAAGTCCTGCGCGTCCTCCGACACGGTCAGCATGACGATCGAGCTGTCCGGGCAGTCCTGCAGCATCAGCTGCAGCGTCTCCACGCCGGACATGCCGGGCATGTTCAGGTCGAGCAGAATCACCTGCGGTTGCAGCTGCTGGGCGCGTTTGATGCCCTCGACGCCGTCCGATGCCTCGCCGACCACGGCGAACTCCGGATTGCGCTGCAACAGCGAGCGTATGCCGCTGCGGAACAGCGTGTGGTCGTCCACCAGCAGCACGGTGATCGGCTTGTTGTCTTCTACTTCCATGGATACCCTAACTGAAAAACGGTTACGCCGCGCGGCGCTGCGCGCGCGACAAGTGCAAACTGACGGTGGTGCCGGCGCCCGGCACCGAGGTCACATTGAGCTGCGCCTCGATTCTTTGCGCCCGCTCGCGCATGATGTGGATGCCGACATGGCTCTCGCCCACGCTGGCCAGCGCCGCCGTGTCGAAGCCCTGGCCGTTGTCGCGGATGGTCAGCTGGAAGTCGTGGCGGTCGCGCAGGCGCACCTCGACCCGCGTCGCGCTGGCGTGCTTGCGCACGTTCGACAGCGCCTCCTGCACGATGAACAGCAACTGCAACTGCTGCTCGCGGGGGAAAGGCGCGCCGTCGCTGTCGGCCTGCAGGTCGACCTCGATGCCGGTCTGCCGCTCGAACTTCTCGATGGTGGTCTTGAGCGAGCTGACCAGGTTACCCTCCTGCAAACGGGTGCGGAAATTGTGCAGCAGCTCGCGCACGTCCTGGTAGCTCTCCTCGACGCCGGCGCGCAGCGCCGGCACGATGTCGGCCACCTCGTCGAGCTGGCGCTTGTCGAGCGACTGCTCCAGCATCTGCACCTGCAGGTTGAGATAGTTCAGGCCCTGGGCGATGCTGTCGTGCAGGCCCTGGGCGACCAGGTTGCGCTCCTCGGAGATGGCCATCTCGCGCTCGCGCGCGGCCAGGCGCTGGTTCTCGATGGCGGTGCCGAGCAACTGGCCGAGCGTCTCCAACAGCGCCGTCTCGCGCCCGTTGAAGGTGGTCGGCTTGCGGAAGTGCAGGTTGAAGAAGCCCAGGTGCTGGCGCTGCGCGTAGATGTGGAACACCGACACGGTGGTGAAGCCCTCGCGGTGGCATTGCAGCTTGTGGCCGTCGTCGATGCGGCGCAGGTCGTGCACCACGGCGACGCGCTTGACCACCGCCTCGCCGCACAGGCAGTCGCCCACCTTCATGCAGTGCTCGGCCTCGATCAGGGCGTCGGAGATGCCGTGGTGGACCAGCATATGCACATTGCCCTGGTTGGGGTCGAGCACGCGCACCGAGCCGCCGTCGGCGTGGAAGTAGTCGCTGATGCGCTGCATGAAGCCCTCGCACATCTCCTTGGCCGCCTGCGGCTGCTGCAGGAAGGCGGCGCTGTCGTACAACAGGGCCAGCTCGCGGTTCTGGTGCTCCAGCGTCGCCGTCTTGGTCTTGACCAGCTGCTCCAGGTTGCCGTACAAGCTCTGCAGCTTGTCGGCCATCAGGTTGAAGCCGCGCGCCAGTTGGCCGAACTCGTCCTGCGTCTCGACCGGCAGGCGCACGCCGAAGTCCTGTTCGCGCATGCGTTCCATGCCGGCCTGCAGGCTGGTGACGGGAGTGACGATCAGGTTGAACAGCAAATAGATGATGCACACCGTGCCGACCAGCGCCAAGGCCAGCAGCAACAGCTGCGAGGCGCGCAGCCAGAAGGTGCGCGCCTCGCTGTCCTGCTCGATCAGCTGGACCAGCGCGTTGACCTGGCCGACGAACTGCTCAGCCTGATACTGGAAGGCCTGGGTGGTTCGCGGCGCGACCGCGTCCTGCTCCAGGATGGCCACGGCGAGCGGCCGCAGGCCGCTCTGCCACTGCCGGGCGACCTGGTTGAAGGCGGTGCGGATGGGCGCGGCCGGCGGCAGAAACAAGGGCCGCTGCGGATCGCCCTGGCGCAGCTGCGACAAGGTCGAGTCGACCGCCAACACCTGGCGCCGCGCCGTGGCGTGCGGCGTGCCGCGCTCGGCGCCGTCGGCCAGCGCGTCGAGCGCGATGCTCAGGCGGTAGCTGTTCATGCGCAGGCTGCCGGTCACGTTGATGGCGGCGGCGCTGCCCTCGAGCTGCCAGGACAGGTAGAGGGTCGAGCCGATCACCATCAGCGCGATGGTCAAAAAGCCCAGCAGCATGCCGACTATCTTGGTCGACAATTTCTGCCAGGTGGCGAACGGTGCGGGGGTGGGCATGATCATCGTCACGCGGTGCGGCCGCCGCGCGGCGCGCGCGACGGCGGGTGGAATTGTTGGGCTTGCATCTGCTGTTCTCCTCTACTGCGTTGGCGCTGCAACTGACTGCTGATTGCGCGCTCTAGTATATACCCGCCGCGCCCGCCGGCGACGGCGCGTTGCGCCGCGCCGCGCCGACCTAGCCGCCGGTCTGCGACATGAAGCGGATGATCTTGTCGGGCCGCTGGTTGAAGTCGTGCTGCTGCGGCTTGAGCTCGATGGCCTGGCGGATCGCCTGTTCCAGCTCGGCGTCGCTGCAGCCGCCGCGCAGCAGCGGGCGCAGCTCGAATTTTTCTTCCTGGCCGAGGCACAGGTAAAGCGTGCCGTCGACCGCCAGCCGCACCCGGTTGCAGCTGGCGCAGAAGTGCTGCGACAGCGGCGTGATGAAGCCGATGCTGGTCAGGCCGTCGGCGGTGGCCAGGTAGCGCGCCGGCCCGCCGCCCAGCTCGAGCGCCTGCGGGCGCAGCTGGAACTTCTCCTTCAAGCGCGCCTGCACCTCGGCCAGGCCCAGGTAGGAGCTGTCCTGCCCGGTGGCGCCGACCGGCATCACCTCGATCAGGCGCAGCACGAACTGGTGGCGGATGCAGAACTCGACCATGTCGTCGATCTCGTCGTCGTTGACGCCGCGCATCGCCACCATGTTGATCTTGATCGGCGCGAAGCCGGCCTCCTTGGCCGCCTTCAGGCCGTCGAGGATCAGCGGCAGGCTGTCGCGCCCGGTGATGCGCGACATGCAGTCGCGGTCCAGCGAGTCCAGGCTGACGTTGATGCGGCTGATGCCGGCCGCCTTCAAGTCCTCGGCATGGCGGGTCAGCTGGGTGGCGTTGGTCGACAGCGACAGGTCGGCCAGCCCCGGCAGCGCCTTCAGGCGGCCGGCCAGTTGCGGCAGATGGCGCCGCATCAGCGGCTCGCCGCCGGTCAGGCGCACCCGCGAGGTGCCCAGCCGCACGAAGGCGCCGACCACCCGTTCGATCTCGTCGAAGCTCAGCCAGTCCGGCGGGTCCTCGAAATCCTTGAAATGTTTGGGCATGCAGTAGGTGCAGCGCAAATCGCAGCGGTCCGTCACGGACACGCGCAGGTAGTCGATGGATCGACCAAACCGGTCGCTTAACATCGGGTTGCTCCTGTTCGTCATAGTGGGCAAATTGTAGCGGCCCGGGCCGCTTTTGCCGATGCCCATGACGAGCTAGCCCGCCTAGTCCGTAGTAACTAGGGAGCGGTCGGGCATCCTTGACAGCCGGCCGGTGTATTTCCTCGACAGCGCGCCGATGCGCAGGCTGCTGTTGGCGCCTATCCATTGCCACAGCGCCTCGACCTGGCGCCGGTTGCCTTCGTAGTAATCCTTGCTGAACACCAGCCAGGAACCCGGCCTCAGCAGCGGCTTGTCCAGGCGCACGAAGCGGCCGCCGTAGCGCACCGCCAGCAGGGCGTCCATCTCGTCGGGCGCGCCCAGCGCGATGGCGAAGGCGTCGATCCGGCCCAGCTTGAGCTTCTCGAAGTTCAGCGCCGGGTTGGCGGCGCCGTCGTCGACCGTCAGGCCGAGGCCGCGCAGCAGCTTGATGTGTTGCGCGCCCTGCGACAGGCCGACCACGCGGCCGCGCAACAGCTCGGCCGGCGCGCCGCCGCGCGGCAGGCCGTCGGCGGCGCGCACGAACACCATCGTGTACAGGCGCATGCCGCGCGCCGGGTCGGGCCGCCCCGCCCGGTCGAGCGGATACACCACGTTCGGGCGGGCGCCGACCACCTCCGGCGCATAGGTCAGCATGGCGTCGATCGTGCCGGCGTCCAGGCTGGCCAGCAGGCGGCCGGTGGGCAGGCGTTGCAGGCTGAGCGGGCAGCCCGCCTTGGCGGCCGCCTCGCGCATCAGCTCGACGGCGGCGCCGGGCGGCTCGGCCACCTCGGCGCCCGCCCCCACGTAATACGGCAGCACCTCCTTGTCGGTGTAGGCGAAACGCAGCGGCGCGCAGTCGGCGACGGCTCGGCCGGCCAGCAAAGCGAGCATCAGGGCGAAGAAAAATTGGTACATGGGCGGCGCGTCATCCAAAAATGCGGCGAACCGGCTAGCCACCGCAGTGGACAAAGTATAGCGCGCAATTGATTGCCGTGCAGAAAGCACAATGATCAGTCGCGATACTTCTTCAGCAGGGCCGTCATGCGCGCCTGGCCGTGCTTGCCGTACCAGCGCCAAATCGCCTCGGCCTGGCTGCGGTTGGCCGCGTAGTAGGCCTGGTTCAAGGCCAGGTAGGAGCTGCTGGTGAGCAAAGGTTTGTCCAGGCGGACGAACAGCCGGCCGTAGCGGGCCGCCATCATCGGGTCCATGTCGTCCATCGACGAGATCGAGATGGCGAAGGCGTCGATGCGGCCCAGCTTGAGCTTTTCGAAATTCAGTTCGGGATTGGCGGCGCCGTCGTCGACCTCGACACCGAGGCCGCGCACCGCCGCGATGTGCGGCGCCCCCTGCGACAGGCCGACCGTGCGGCCGCGCAGCAAGGCGGCCGGCTCGCCGTGGCGCGGGTAGTGGTCGCCGGCGCGCACGAACACCACGGTGTAGAGGGGGATGCCACGGCTGGGGTCGATCTTGCCGGACTTGTCGCGTGGATACACCGTGTTCGGCACCGTGCCGATGATGTCCGGCGCGAACAGCGAGGTGGCGTCTATCCTGCCCTCCTCCAGGCTGGCGCGCAGCCGCGCCGGCGGCATCCGCACCATGACGATGGGGCAACCGCCACCGTTGACCGACTCGCGCGTCAGCTCGGCCAGCGCGCCGGGTGGCTTGCCCTCCTCGCTGCCGCTACCCAGATAGTAGGGCGCGACGGCCTTGTCAGTGTAACCGTAGCGCAGCGGCGCACAGGCGCCGATGGCCTGCCCGGCCAGCAGGGCCAGCAAGGGCAGCGAAAGGAGGTGGGACAGGCGCATCGACTGCATTCAACAAAAATGGTTGTCCGCCGAGCGGCCGGGTCGGCCAGTCGAACGTGACAACCATCTTAGTGCAATGTAACACTTTATGTAACAACTAACGGATTCCACCCCACGCGGGGGACGGCGGCATGTTGCCTATCAGCCACATTACTCCCCTCCCCGCGCGGCGGGCACCCCGCTTTACTGTACCAGCGGCGAGTCGGCGCCGTCCAGCGAGACGCCCTCGATATTTGCCTTACCAACAAGAATATGCAGATATTGATGCAAAGCGCGCTGCCAGGACTGGCGTTGCAGCTCGTCGGCGATCTGCGCCTTGACCGCCTCGAAGGGCAACACCGTGCCCTCGATGCGGCGCTGCGCCTGCACGATGTGCAAACCGAAGCGGGTTTCCAGCAGGCGGCCGGCCAGCTCGCCCGGTTGCAGGCGGAACAGCAGCTGCTCGAACTCGGCGACGCATTGGCCCCGGCTCAGCTGGCCCAGATTGCCGCCGACGGCGCCCGACGGGCAGTTGGAATACTCGCGCGCCAGCTCCTCGAAACGCTCCGGATGGGCTTGCAGCTCCGCCAGGATCAGCTCGCCGGTTTCGCGCAGCAGGTCGAGCGGCGCGGACTGCGTCACCTGGAACAGAATGTGGCGCGCCTCGACCATGGCGCCGCTGCTGAAGCGTTCCTGCTGGCTCTGGTAGTAGCGGCGGCAGGCAGCCTCGTCCGCCTCGGGCACCCGCACTTCGCGGGCGAACAGGGCTTCGATACGGACGTCGTCGCTGTCCTCGTTGCCTTGGTCCAGGCCCAGCCGTTCCACCTCCTGCAGCAGCAGGTGGCGCAGCACCACCTCGTGCACGGCCTGCTTGACGGGGTTGGCCGCGTCCTTATGGTGCGGCAACTCCAGCTCGATTTCCTCGTCGGTGATCTCGACACCGTTGACAGCGATACCCATGACAAATCTCCTTCAGTTCAGCTCAGTTCAGATCAGCGCGAACGCACCAGTTGGAATGCGCGGCCCAGGTAGGTGACGGCGCCGAAGCCGCTCCACACGTGCACCAGACGGGTGAACGGGAAGATGACGAACAGCGACATGCCCATGAACAGGTGCAGCTTGAACACCAGCGGTGCGGCTTCGATGAAACCGGCGGCGTCGCCACGGAAGGTGACCACGTGTTGCGCCCAGTTCATCAGCAGGACCATCATGTGGCCGTCCATGTGGCCGGCCGAGCTGACGATCGACGACAAGCCCAACAGCAAGGTGGCCAGTATCCACAGCAGCACGATCTTGTCCTTGAAGGTGGTGACGGCGCGGATGCGGTCGTTGCTGAAACGGCGTGCCAGCAACATCAGCAGACCGATCAGGGCCAGCGAGCCCATCACGCCACCGGCGACCATCGCCACCAGTTGCTTGGTGCCGTGTTCGATGCCCAGCGCGTCCCACACGCCGACCGGGGTCAGCAGGCCGACGGCGTGGCCGAAGAACAGGCCCAGCACACCGACGTGGAACAGCGGGCTGCCCAGGCGCAACATGCCGGTGTGCAGCGTCTGGCTCGATTCCGACTTCCACGTGTATTGCTCGCGGTCGAAGCGGATCAAGCTACCCAGCAGGAAGATGGCCAGGGCGATGTAGGGATAGATCCCGAACAGAAATTGATGCAGATAGTCCACGATAGTCTCCTTCAAGCACGCTGCGGCGCTACCGCAGCCTTGGGATAAAAGTTGATCGGATGCGCGCCGCCCGGCATGGTCTTGAGCAGCGGCTCGACGCCGTCGGCGCCGGGGCCGAAGGTTTCCAGCGCCTCGTCCATGTCGCGCACCGGCGGCTCCTCCAACACCTCGGCCTTGACCGGGCAGACCGCCTCGAGGATGTCGAACACCGCCGAGTAAGTGCTGCCGTTGGCGGCCAGCTTGCGGCCGATGTGGGCCAGCACGTGGATGGCGTCGCCCAACAGGCGCAGCGCCTCCTCCTCGTCCTGCATCGAGAGGAACTCGAGGAACAGCGGCACGTAGTCGGGCAGGTCGTTGCCGACCATGTCCATGCCGTGGGCGCGGTACTCGGCCAGCAGGTCGACCATGGCCTGGCCGCGGTCGCGCGATTCGCCGTGGATGTGCTCGAACAGGTGCAGCGACTGCGACGGGTTGCGGTCGAAGGTCATCACATACTGTTGTTGCAAATCGATCAAAGTTTCACTGTTCAGGTGGGCGAACAGCTTGCGCAGCCGCGCCTGCCACTCGGGCCGCTCGGCCAGCGCCAGCTCCAGCTCGGGCAGCGCGGCGATCAGCTCCGGCTCCGGGTACTGCAACAGCGCGGACAAAATTTTATAGCTTTTCATGATGGTTCCTTGGTGGTCAAGTCGAAGTGGCGCGGATCAAACGTGCCATTACACGTCCAACGCTTCCTTCTTCTTGCGCGACTTCGGCATCGACATGAAGATCGCCGAACCATGCTTGCGCTTGCCGAACAGGCTGGTGTCCGAGACGCCGTCCGAGCAACCGTTGCCGAAGCTAAAGCCGCAACTGCCCTTCTCGTTGAAGCTGTCCTCTGCCATTTCCTTGTGGCTGCTTGGAATGACGAAGCGGTCCTCATAGTTGGCGATGGCCATGATGTGGTACATGTCCTCGACCATGTCCTTGCTCAGACCGACCTGTTGCAGCACGTCCAGGCGTTCGATCTTCTCGACGCTCTTGCCGCGCATGTAGGCACGCATCGCCAGCATGCGGTCCAGCGCCTTGATCACCGGCGCCTGGTCGCCCGCCGTCAGCAGGTTGGCCAGGTATTGCACCGGAATGCGCAGGCTCTGGGTGTCCGGCAGAATGCCGTTCATGCCCATCTGGCCCGACTCGGCGGCCGCCTGGATAGGCGACAGCGGCGGGATGTACCAGACCATCGGCAGCGTGCGGTATTCCGGGTGCAGCGGGAAGGCCACCTTCCATTCGACCGCCATCTTGTACACCGGCGAACGCTTGGCCGACTCCAGCCAGCTGTCCGGGATGCCCTGGCGACGGGCCTCTTCGATAATGGCAGGATCGTGCGGGTCGAGGAACAAACCGAGCTGCGAGGGATACAGGTCGCGCTCGTCGGCCACCGAGGCCGCCGCTTCGATCTTGTCGGCGTCGTACAGCAGCACACCCAGGTAGCGGATGCGGCCGACGCAGGTCTCCGAGCACACCGTCGGCTGGCCCGCTTCGATACGCGGGTAGCAGAAGGTGCACTTCTCGGCCTTGCCGGAAGACCAGTTGTAGTAGATCTTCTTGTACGGGCAGCCGGAGATGCACATGCGCCAGCCGCGGCACTTGTCCTGGTCGATCAGCACGATGCCGTCGTCCTCGCGCTTGTACACCGAACCGGACGGGCACGAGGCCACGCAGGTCGGGTTCAGGCAGTGCTCGCACAGACGCGGCAGGTACATCATGAAGGTGTTCTCGAAGGTGCCGTACATCTCCTTCTGCATATTGTCGAACAACTTGTCCTGGCTACGCTTGGCGAACTCGCCGCCCAGATCGTCCTCCCAGTTCGGGCCCCATTCGATCTTGTCCATCTTCTTGCCGGTGATCACGGAGATCGGCCGCGCCGTCGGTGGCGTTTCCGACAGCGGCGCGTTCTGCAGGCGCTCGTAGTCGTAGGTGAACGGCTCGTAGTACTCGTCGATCTGCGGCAGGTTCGGGTTGGCGAAGATGTTGGCGAGGATTTTCAAACGGCTGCCCTGGCGCGGCTCGATCTTGCCGCCGGCCGTGCGGCGCCAGCCGCCGTTCCACTTCTCCTGGTTTTCCCACTGCTTCGGATAGCCGATGCCGGGCTTGGTTTCCACGTTGTTGAACCAGGCGTACTCGACGCCGTCGCGGCTGGTCCAGACGTTCTTGCAGGTGACCGAACAGGTATGGCAGCCGATGCACTTGTCCAGGTTCAACACCATGCCGATTTGCGCTCTAATTTTCATGCTGTACTCCAATCTTGACTGTTAGGCCTTGGCCACCAAGGGGCCTTCCAGCCACTCGACTTTGTTCATCTTGCGCACCAGCACAAACTCATCGCGGTTCGAGCCGACCGTGCCGTAGTAGTTGAAGCCCCACGACAGTTGCGCATATCCGCCGATCATGTGGGTCGGCTTGGTCACGGCCCGGGTGACCGAGTTGTGGATACCGCCGCGCATGCCGGACATCTCCGCGCCAGGCACGTTGATGATCTTCTCCTGGGCGTGGTACATCAAGGTCATGCCTTCCGGTACGCGCTGGCTGACGATGGCCCGTGCGGTCAGCGTGCCGTTGACGTTGAACACCTCGATCCAGTCGTTGTCGACGATGCCGGCCGCCTTGGCGTCGGTCTCCGACAGCCACACGTGGGGCCCGCCGCGCGACAGGGTCAGCATGCGCAGATTGTCCGAGTAGGTCGAGTGGATACCCCACTTCTGGTGCGGCGTGATGAAGTTGAGCGCGATCTCCTTGTTGCCGTTCGGTTGGGCGCCCAACATGGCCGCCGTCGTCTTGGTGTTGATTGCCGGCTTGTAGACGCACAAACCCTCGCCAAAATCACGCATCCAGCGGTGATCCTGGTAGAACTGCTGACGGCCGGTCAGGGTGCGCCAAGGGATCAGTTCATGCACGTTGGTGTAGCAGGCGTTGTAGCTGACCTCTTCCGATTCCAGGCCCGACCAGGTTGGCGAGGAGATAATCTTGCGCGGCTGGGCTTGCACGTCGCGGAAGCGGATGGTGTCGTGCTCGCGTGGCAGGGCCAGGTGGGTGTGGTCGCGGCCGGTGATTTCCGACAGCGCCGCCCAGGCCTTGACGGCGACGTGGCCGTTGGTTTCCGGTGCCAGCGACAGGATCATCTCCGCCGCGTCGATCGCCGTGTTCAGGCGTGGCTGGCCCTTGGAGACGCCCTCCTCGATCACCGTGCGGTTGACGCCGCGCAGCACTTCGACCTCGTGGCCGGTTTTCCAACCGATGCCCTTGCCGCCGTTGCCGAGTTTTTCCAGCAAAGGACCGATCGAGGTGAACTTCTTGTGGATCTGCGTGTAGTCGCGCTCGATCACGGTGAAGTTCGGCATGGTCTTGCCCGGAATCGGCTCGCACTCGCCGGCGCGCCAGTCTTTCGGATCGAAAGGTTGGCCCAGTTCGCCCGGGGTGTCGTGCATCAACGGGGTCAAGACCACGTCTTTTTGCGTGCCCAGGTAGGCGCCGCCGATTTCGCTGAACTTCTCGGCGATACCCTTGTAGATCTCCCAGTCCGACTTGGACTGCCACAGCGGTTGCACGGCTTCCGACAGCGGGTGGATGAAGGGGTGCATGTCCGAGGTGTTCAGATCGTCCTTCTCGTACCAGGTGGCGGTCGGCAACACGATGTCGCCGTACAGGCAGGTGGTCGACATGCGGAAGTCCAACACCACCAGCAGGTCCAGCTTGCCTTCGGCGGCCGGACGCACCTTGACGTCGCGCGGCTTGATGCAATCGTCCTCGTTGCTCATCAGCGCGTTTTGCGTGCCGAGCAGGTACTTGAGGAAGTACTCGTGGCCCTTGCCCGAGCTGCCCAGGATGTTCGAACGCCAGACAAACATATTGCGCGGGAAGTTGGCCGGATTGTCCGGATCGTCGCAGGAGAACTCCAGCTTGCCTGCCTTGATCTGTTGCACGGCGTAGGCGCCGATGTCCTGGCCGGACTCGGCCGCGGCGCGGGCCACCTCCAGCGGATTGGTTTGCAGCTGCGGTGCCGACGGCAACCAGCCCATGCGCTCGGCCTTGGCGTTGTAGTCGAGCAGCGTCATCGGAGCGACGTCCGGGCCGCAGGTCGGCGAGGAGATCTCTTCGGTGTGCAGCTTCTCGTGGCGCCACTGGCTGGTGTGGGCGTAGAAGAAGGAGGTGCCGTTCATCTGGCGCATAGGACGGTTCCAGTCCTGTGCGAAGGCCAGCGGGGTCCAGCCGGTTTGCGGACGCAGTTTTTCCTGGCCCACATAGTGAGCCCAGCCGCCGCCCGATTGGCCGACGCAACCGCACATCATCAGCATGTTGATGATGCCGCGATAAGTCATGTCCATGTGATACCAGTGGTTCAGCGCGGCACCGACGATGACCATGCTCTTACCACGGGTCTGGTCGGCGTTCTGCGCGAACTGGCGCGCCACGGTGATCACATCGGCAGCTTTCACGCCGGTGTGCTTGACCTGCCATTGTGGCGTGTAAGGAATGTCGTCCTCGTAGCTGGTGGCAACGTTGCCGCCGCCCAGGCCACGGTCGATGCCGTAGTTGGCCAGCGTCAAGTCGAACACCGTGGCGACCAGCACGCTGCTGCCATCGGCCAGGGTCAAACGCTTGACCGGCACGTTACGCATCAGCAGATCGCTGGCGTCTTTGCCGCCGAAGTAGGCGAAGCCGACCGGCACCACCTCGTCGCTGCAGCCGATCAGCGACAACAGCGGATCGACCGGCTTGTTGTTGCTGCCCTGCTTCATTTCCAGATTCCACTTGCCCGACTCGCCCCAACGGAAGCCGATCGAACCGGCCGGCGCGACGATCTCGCCGCTGGCCTCGTCGATGACCAGGGTTTTCCAGTCAGGATTGTTGGTTTCGTCGAGGTTGTTGGCCAGGTGCGAGGCGCGCAGGAAGTATTCCGGCGCCAGGGTGCCGTTTTGCTCGCGCAGCAAGACCAGCATCGGGAAGTCGGTGTACTGCTTGGCGTAGTCCTTGAAGTACTGCGACTGGCTGTTGGTGTGGTATTCCTTCAGGATCACGTGACCCATGGCCATCGCCAGCGCGGCGTCGGTGCCCTGCTTCGGTGCCAGCCAGATGTCGCCGAACTTGGCCATTTCGCCAAAGTCGGACGACACGGCGACCGTCTTGGTGCCCTTGTAGCGCACTTCCGTGTAGAAGTGGGCGTCCGGCGTGCGCGTCATCGGCACGTTCGAACCCCAGACCATCAGGAAGGTGGAGTTGTACCAGTCGGCCGATTCCGGCACGTCGGTCTGTTCGCCCCACACCTGCGGGCTGGCTGGTGGCAAATCGCAGTACCAGTCGTAGAAGCTCAGGGCCACGCCGCCGATCAGCGACAGGTAGCGCGTACCGGCCGCGTAGCTGACCATCGACATGGCGGGAATCGGCGAGAAGCCGACGATGCGGTCCGGGCCGTATTTCTTGATCGTCAACGCGTTGGCGGCGGCGATCATCTCGTTGCTCTCGTCCCAGGTGGCACGTACAAAACCGCCCAGGCCGCGAATCGATTTATATTGTTTGGAACGTTCCGGGTCCTGGCTGATGTATTCCCAGGCGGTGACCGGGTCCATGGTCTTGCGCGCTTCGCGCCACATGTCCATCAGACGGCCACGGATCATCGGATACTTGACGCGCTGCGCCGAGTAGACGTACCAGGAATAGCTGGCGCCACGAGGGCAGCCGCGCGGCTCGTGGTTGGGCAGGTCCGGGCGGGTGCGCGGATAGTCGGTCTGCTGGGTTTCCCAGGTGATCAGGCCGTTCTTGACATATACCTTCCAGCTGCACGAACCGGTGCAGTTGACGCCGTGGGTCGAACGCACGACTTTGTCGTGCTGCCAACGTTGGCGGTAAGCGTTTTCCCACGTTCTATCCTCGTTCACGACGGCGCCGTGGCCGTCCGAAAAAGTCGATGTGGTTTTGCTGAAAAAATTCAGACGATCCAGAAAATGACTCATGCTGCCTCCTCACTTGCACCGTACTGGTACCAGGAAATGAACACCTCCCCACGCAACATGCATGGGGCCGTCGATGGAAACAGTCTACGCAGCGGGGGGTTTAGTGTGAATCGGCAAGAAGTCTTGCGAGGGGTGGGAAAAGGACTAGAACTGGCTAGTCCCTTGTGACTAGTTGCGTCGATTAATGCGATGTAGGGGAAGACTGGCGCGATGTAGGGGAATAGTGCGATTGCGCCAACACCTGCTGGTAGTTGAGCAGGCCGCCGCCACTGGCGCGGCCGCAATCGTCGGACTGATCGCGGTCGGCGTAGGCGGCGATTTGCGGCTCGCCGCCGTTCTGGTCGGCGTGCAAAATATAGTGCGCCCGCCCGGCGGCGAACCAGCGGCCGGGGATGCCGGCGTCGCGCATCAGCTGGGCACGGATGCTGCCCGGCTGCTCCGGCGAGGCCAGGGTGGCGAACATCTGCGCCAGGCTGCGGTGCGGGACCGGCAGGCCGCTGTCATATTGGATCTTGCCGCTGGCGGCCGTATCGTCTTGTTGGTCATTGGCGGCGGAGCCGGCCGCCACGTCGGCCTGGGCGTCGGCATCGGAGTCGGAATCGGAATCGGAATCGGAATCGGAATCGGACAAGGCGGCAGTTGCGCCGGCGACGCCGACCTCCGCGTTGCGCGGCCCGGTCAGCAAGGTTGGCATTTGAACACCGTCGTTCCGCCTGGCGGCCTGGTCCTGCGCCTCGGCCTGTGTCGACGTGCAGGAGGCGGTGGGCGCGCCGGCGCCCGCGACGTCGGCGGCGACCGGCTCGGCCGGCAACATCGACGTGCCGTGCAAGGCCAGCACCAAGGCGCCCGCCACCGTGGCCAATTGCAAGGCCATGCTGATGCCGCTGTTGTATTCGAAATTCATTGCCGCTCTCCTCAATTAATGGTCGGCGCAGACACCGCTTCCATCCCATGCATTGTCGCGACGACGGCGCGACGGCGACATGACCCAGGTCAAGGTATTTCCAAACGGCATCGTGCCGGAAGGACGAGGCGGCGCCAGGTCTAAACGCGGTGGAACTAGTCACTTCCGCCTATAGGCAGGCATGCGGCGGCGGGTTATACATGCGGGTGGGGAACGCGCCACCTGCCGTTCCAATGCCGGGCCGCGCCGTTGCGGCCCGTGCGACACTATTATTTTTAGGATAGACACATGAACATCGCCAACTTCTCCGACCTGCTGGTCGCCGCCGCCACCCAGTCCCAGCCGCAGCGCTTGCTGTTCGTTTTCACCAAGGCCGAGGCCGAACCGGCCTCCGAGGCGCCGCAGGGCGCGCCGCGCCGCAAGACGCTGGTGCCGGTGGTCTGCGTCGACAAGCAGGTCGGCGAGCTGGACACTTTCGCCAATCTGGTGGACGAGTCCAAATACATGAAGGTGGATTGGGATGTGGTGCTGGTGACCAGCCTGTCCGGCGTCGGCGGAGTGCTGCCGGATGACAACGCGGTCGAGGGCGCGTTCAAAACCGCGATTCAGGCGATTCAGGATGGGCAGTTGGGGCGGTTTTTGGCGTTTGATGTGGACGGAGAGCTGTTGCAGTTCGCATAAAAACCTCGACCACGTTCTTGCTTTACATCTTGCGGCGTAGCTAAAAAATGCTTACCCTGCTTGCTTGCTCCATGAATCCCCGCTGGTCGACTTGGGTTTAATGTTCAGGTACTCAGCCAGCTGAACATCGTCAAATCGCTGTTCGTAGTCGCGCCGGAAGTCTAGCTCAATGTACCGCGCTCCCAGGCCCATGCGACAACGGCAGCGGTTACGGGAAGGCCGTTCATGGTATCCATTTTGGGGATTCTCTCATCCGGCGCCGACTACCGCAACCGCTGGCATAGCCAGCCT
The DNA here is from genome assembly GCF_900114705.1 of Rugamonas rubra. Lineage (GTDB taxonomy): Bacteria > Pseudomonadota > Gammaproteobacteria > Burkholderiales > Burkholderiaceae_D > Rugamonas > Rugamonas rubra. The sequence continues at coordinate 7,854 of NZ_FOTW01000028.1, read as the reverse complement.
ACGCAGACGTGCACTGTCTTCCAACCTCGATATTTCCGTTGTTTCTGGAACCGCTGGATATTTCCAATTGCTGAAAATCAATACTAGTAGACGATCAAAGTTGGACGATGAACTCTTCGTCCCCCAATGGAGATCGCCATGTCATATGTCTACTCTGATGCCCGCAAACTGGAACTGAAGGACAAAATCGGCGACTTTGAATGCGTCACCTTGATACGACACTTCACCAGAGCGCCGAATACTGCGGCTTGGCGGGAAGGTGCTAAAGTACTTGGCAACAAGAACCTGGCGGAAGGCACCGCAGTCGCCACCTTCGTGGACGGCAAGTGGCCCGGCAAGGCGCACGGCAACCATTCGGCGTTCTACCTCGGTCAAGTTTCGGATGGCATCTACCTCTTGGATCAGTGGCCCAATATGGAAACGAAGCAAAAGATCTCGAAGCGATTCATCCGAAGCCTGGGCAAGGACAAGAAGGGCAACTGTATTCGGCCGACAGAAAATGCCGACGCTTACTCCGTCATCGAGTGAGTACCATGCGCTTTCCCCACATTGCATTGCCGATACTCGCCTCGCTGCTGGCGCCACACGCCATTGGCGCGATTCAACGCGTCGAATGTCCGTCTGAGATTCCGGTGTCGTCCTTGAAGATGATTGATACGCGCCCCGGCTGGAAAACATTCATATCGGCGCCGCTGTTCTTGCATGACGCCGCGCCTACCGACGGCCCTCCCGAACGGCTAGGCACGCAAATGGGAGAGCGGATCCGCAAGACGAAGTCCGAATGGGCTTATCGGTACAGTCTGGAAGGGCCATTCCCTGAAGGAAAATGGTTCCAGTGCGACTACGGCATGCTCAACGAATTCTCGCTGTCGAAGCGCCTTGATGACGACACGAAGGAATGCGCCGTAACCGGCAGGAAAGGCGAAAAGGCGGGTCAAAACGTGTTCGATATCGTTTGCAAATAAGGAATTTCTCCGCTGCTATTGCCGTCGGCGACTGCCACTCGCCAGTCCGCGCTGCCGACCACTACTAACCCGCCCCGCCCTACCTGCGCAGCAGCCGCAAGCCGTTCGCCACCACCAGCAAGCTCGCGCCCATGTCGGCGAACACGGCCATCCACATGGTCGCCTGGCCGGTGAAAGTGAGCACCAGGAACACCGCCTTGATGCCCAGCGCCAGGGCGATGTTCTGCGTCAGCACGCGCGCCGTGGCGCGCGACAGGCGGATGAAGGCGGGAATCTTGCGCAGGTCGTCGTCCATCAACGCCACGTCGGCCGTTTCGATGGCCGAGTCGGCGCCGACCGCGCCCATGGCGAAGCCGATATGGGCGCGCGCCAGCGCCGGGGCGTCGTTGATGCCGTCGCCGACCATGCCGACCAAGCCACCACCCGCGTCCGCCTGCAGCGCGCCGATTTTGGCCAGCTTGTCCTCGGGCAGCAGGTTGCCGCTGGCCTCGTCGATGCCGACCAGCTTGGCGATGGCCTCGGCCGTCTGCGTGTTGTCGCCGGACAGCATCAAGGTGCGCACGCCCAGCGTGTGCAGGTCGGCGATGGCTTGCCGGCTGGTTTCGCGCACGGTGTCGGCGACGGCGAAGATGGCGAGCACGCCGCCCTCGTCGGCCAACATCACCGCCGTCTTGCCCTGCCGCTCCAGCGCGAACAGCTGCGCCTCGATGGCCGGCGAGCACAGGCCCAGCTCCTCGATCAACCGGTGGTTGCCCAACTGGTACAAGCGGCCGGCGATGCTGCCGCGCACGCCCCGGCCGGCGATGGCGGCGAACTCGTCCACCGGCTGCGCCGCGACGCCGTCGGCGAGCGCCGCCTGGGCGATGGCCAGCGACACCGGATGGTCGGAGCGCGCCGCCAGGCTGGCGGCATAGCTGCGGATCTGCCCGGCGTCGCCGCCGAGCACGACGAAGTCGGTCTGCGCCGGCTTGCCGTAGGTGATGGTGCCGGTCTTGTCGAGCGCCAGCACGCGCAGCTTGCGGCCCTCCTCCAGATACACGCCGCCCTTGACCAGGATGCCCTTGCGGGCGGCCGCCGCCAGCCCGCTGACGATGGTCACCGGTGTCGATATCACCAGCGCGCACGGGCAGGCGATCACCAGCACCACCAGCGCGCGGTAGGCCCAGTCCAGCCACTCGCCGCCGAACAACAGCGGCGGCAGCAGCGCCAGCAGCAGCGCGCCGACCACCACGGACGGCGTGTAGACGCGGGCGAAGCTGTCGACGAAGCGCTGCGTCGGCGCGCGGCTGCCCTGGGCCGATTCGACCGCCTGGACGATGCGCGCCAGCGCCGAGTTGCCGGCCTCGGCCGTCACGCGGAACTCGAAGGAGCCGCTCTGGTTGATGGTGCCGGCGAACACGCTGTCGCCCTCGGCCTTGTCGACCGGCAGGCTTTCGCCGGTGATCGGCGCCTGGTTGACGCTCGAGCGGCCGCTGCTTACCACGCCGTCGAGGGCGATGCGTTCGCCGGGCCGCAGGCGCACCACGGCGCCCACCGCCACGGCGCTGGCCGGCGTCTCCAGCCAGGCGCCGTCGGGCTGCTGCACGGTGGCCGTCTGCGGCGCCAAGTCGAGCAGGCTGCGGATGGCGTCGCGCGCGCGGTCGAGCGAGCGGGCTTCGATCAGCTCGGCCAGGGCGAACAGGAACATCACCATGGCCGCCTCGGGCCAGTGGCCGATCAGCACGGCGCCGGTGACGGCAACCGACATCAGCGCGTTCATGTTGAGCTCGCGGTTCTTCAGCGCGATCCAGCCCTTCTTGTAGGTCGACAGCCCGGCACCGGCGATGGCCGCCAGCGCCAACGCGACCACCAGCCAATGGTCGTCGCCGATGATCCAGTGCGCCGTCTCCGAGGCCAGCGCGCACACGCCGGCCAACGCCATCGGCCACCACGGCGCCTTGGCCGGCGGCGCGGCGTCGGTCGGCGCGGCCAGCGTGTCGAGGCGCTGCGCCCGCATGTCGATGGCGTCCAGCGCCGCCTCCACGGTGTGCAGCGAATCCAGGCTGTGCTTGACGGTCAGCGTGCGCTGCATCAGGTTGAAGTCGAGGCCGCTCACGCCGGCCACGGTGGCCAGCTTGGCGCGGATCAGCGCCTCCTCGGTCGGGCAGTCCATATTGTCGATGCGGTATTGCGCGCTGCCGGCGACGGCGACGGCGCCGGCCGGCGAAGGCGGCGCGGCGGCGGGCGCGCCGGCGGCGCTGGAACAATCACAATGGCTGCAGTCGCTGTCGCTCATGCGCTACTCCGGTGTCTAGGGTCAAGGCCCATTGTAAGTCTTTCGGCGCGTACTTTCTGGCAAGAACGGCAAAAGTTTAATCATGGAAAGATTTGCGCTATGATAATAATGCCTGCGGCCGCCGCGGCCATGAAGTATCCGCCGCCCCCCGCTAAGCAGCGCACGCCGCAGAGTGCCGGCGTGGCATGTGCCACCATCCACCACCAATAGGGAGAACATATGAAAATTCAGGCAATCAATGACAACAACGCCGCGCCGGCCTCGGTCAGCGTCAAATCGTCCAATAAAGGCGTCAGCTTCGGCTCCTTCATGGCGGCGGCCACGGCGGCCGAATCGGGGCCGGCGGCCGAACTGGCGGCCTACGCCAAGATGACCCCGGCCCAGCGCATGCGCGCGTCGGTGCTGAGTTCGATGGGGCTGAAGGAAAGCGATTTGGCGAACATGTCGGCGGCCGACCGCCAAGCCATCGAGGAGAAGATCGCCGCCAAGATCAAGGAAAAGCTGGACGAGGAGATCCAGAAGAAGGCGCTGAAGATCGGCTAGCCGCCCGGCGGTGAAAATGTGCTTGACCTCAAGTCGGCTTGATCAGTTGCGCTGCAAACCTCGCCCTTCAGGGCGGGGGGGGAGAGCGCGGACGGCCGAGCCGTCCTCGCCTTTGACTTTAGGCCATCTCGAACAACTAGCTTTCGTAACGCCATGAAGGAACAACACCTGCCAGCCGTCGTCGAGGGCAGCCAAAAAATAGATCACGCGGCTGATCGGAATAGGCGCTGGTGAGCGCGCAACCTGATCAAACAACTGGAAAACTGCACTTCCCCGCGGATTTCCCCCGTTTTAGAACGGTGCAAGCCCGCGCTCTTTCAAGAAGACGAGGCGCTTCAAGTTGTAGCTGGCCGTTTTGAGATGCAACGCGAAGGTGGTGGGTACGATGCCCAGGCATCGCACGAGTTTTCCGCCCATCTGCGCCAGCGCGCCGAACACATGCTCGACGCGGGCGCGCGGCTTGGCGATGCTGCGGTTGCGCCGCTTCTTCGCGGCGAGAAATACCTTTAGTGGCGTAGCCCCGGCGTTGGATGTGGACCTGCCAGCCGGCCTGTTTGAGTGCGCTTTCGCGTTCTGCGCTGGGGTAGCCCCGGTCGGCGTACAGCGCTTTGCTGGTGTTGCTCGAATCGAGCAGGGCCTCGAAGACGGTGGTGTCGGCCACGGCGGCGTTGGTGACGGCGATTTTGCGGATGAGCTTGTAGCGCTTGTCCACGCTGGCGTGCAGCTTGTAGCCGAAGTGCGATTTACCGTGCTTTTAGGTCCAGCGCGCATCGACATCTTTTTGCGCCCGTTTGTGATGTTTCCAAGTTATGGGCATGGTGCCCTCTTTGACGGTGTCGGCCACGTCGCGCTTGTTGCGTTGCACTGGCGCCGGCACCAACGAGGCATCAACGATTTGACCGCAGCGCGCCATGTAGCCATGTTTTTGCAATTGCTGTAGGACCTGCTCGAACACCAGCGTGCCGGCGCCGGCCTGGGCCAGGCGGTCGCGAAACAGCCATGTCGTCTTGGCGTCGGGGATGCTGCTACTCTCGGGCAGATCCAGAAATTGCAGGAAGCTACGGCGGTCGAGCAACTGATACTCCAGCGCGTCGTCAGCCAAGTTGTAAAGCTGCTGGCTGGAGCACCAGGATCTTGACCATCAATACATTCGGATACGGCGGACGACCGCCATTGGCGCGCGATGACCTCGGTGCGGCGGCGTCGATGCCGCCGGCCAGCGCCTCGAGGTCAACATGTTTGGTTAAACCGACCAGTGGATTACCGATCTTGGAGCACCGATCTTCACGCCCCATGTTCTGCAAACAGGCTGATCCGAGGTTTCATCATCGAGGCTACTCGTTGGTCATGGTCGATATCAGAACTTTACCGAGGTAGGCCGGCGAGCGGTAGTTTGTTGAGGTGGACATAAGGGAAACGCAGTGGCTACCGTGGCGAATATCGCTTTCATTATTCGTAGACCAAACTATAATTTAAGGATGCAGCGCCTACAAGCCTACCAATACGAACTGATGCCTGACGGTGGACAGCAACGCGATATGCGCCGCTTCGCCGGGTCGTGCCGGTTCGTCTACAACAAGGCGCTGGCGGTCCAAATAGAGAACTACCAGGCGGGCAATAAGTTCATCGGCTACGTGGCGATGGCGAAGCATCTTACCGAATGGCGCAACGGCCTTGACACGCCGTGGCTCAAAAATGCGCCTTGTCATCCGTTGCAGCATGCCTTGAAAGACTTGGACAAAGCCTACAAGAATTTTTTCGCCAAACGCGCCGATTTCCCGCGCTTCAAACGCAAGGGCACTGGCGATGCCTTCCGTTACCCCGACCCGAAGCAGATCAAACTCGACCAGGCCAACAGCCGTCTCTTTCTTCCCAAACTGGGCTGGCTGCGTTATCGCAACAGCCGGGAGGTTCTCGGCGAACTGCGCAACGCCACCGTGAGCCGGTCGGGCGGCAAATGGTTTGTGTCGATTCAAACGCGGCGCGAGCTCGAGCACCCCCTGCCGACGGCGACTGCCGCCATCGGTATCGACGTCGGCATTGCCCGCTTCGCCACGCTGAGCGACGCGAGTTTCATCGCGCCGCTCAATAGCTTCAAGAAGCACCAGCAACGGCTTGCCCGCTACCAGCGCCGCATGAGCCGCAAGGTCAAGTTCAGCAGCAATTGGAAGAAGGCGAAAGCCCGCGTCCAGAGGATTCACATCGGCATCGCCAACGCCCGCAAAGACTTCCTGCACAAGACCACAACGACGATCAGCAAAATCCACGCGCTCGTCTGCATTGAGGATTTGCAGGTGCGGAACATGTCCAAGTCTTCCAGAGGCGACTGCGAACAGCCCGGCAGGATGGTGAAACAGAAGTCCGGCCTGAATCGCGCCATTCTCGACCAAGGCTGGGGCGAGTTCAGACGGCAACTCGGCTACAAGCTGGCGTGGAACGGCGGCGTGCTGCTGGCCGTACCGTCGCACAACACCAGTCGCACTTGCCCGCGCTGCGGCCACATATCAAAAGACAATCGGCGAACACGGGCGAAATTCTTGTGCGTCGAATGCGGCTATGAAAATCACGCCGATGTGGTCGGCGCGATCAATGTGTTAGAGCGGGGATACCGCTTGTTAGCCTGTGGAGAGCCGGCGCAGTCAGGCCGCCCTGTGAAGCAGGAACCCACCGAAGCGACTAAGCAAACCACCGCCTAGCGCCGTAGGAATCCCTTCCTTCAGGGAAGGGAGGATGTCAAGTTTTACAGTGGCCTCGGTCCGGTCCGCACACTTTCACCAATCCGCCCGCCCTGTTCGATCCCCGGCCGAATTGCTATACCCACGTCGTCGAGGCGACAACGTCGACCCGGCTGGTCTACGTCGCCGGCCAGGGCGGCGAGCTGTCGCCCGACTTCGCCGAACAGGTGCAGCAGGCGCTGGCCAACCTGCGCACCGCGCTGGCGGCGGCCGACGTGGTCAAGGTCACCGCGCTGATCGTCCACCACAGCGAGGAGCGGCTCGCCATCTTCAGTGCCGCCCTGCGCGCCATCTTGAGCGACATGGCGCCGGCCCTACACGTTGATTTCCGTGCCACACCTAGTGCTGCAGGACATGCTATTTGAGGTCGAGGCGACAACAATCGTCGCCTTACACCAGTCCGATCTGGCAGATCACCCGCTAGCTGGCGGAAGCGCTATTGAATTATGAAAATATCTATTGCAGAATGAGTCAGTTTTGCCCTTCTGGCGAGCTGCCTCTTCCTGTGCCACGTAACCATGATAAAAACCATACAAACATTCGCCGGGCCTGTCCAATTAGTTCCGCAAGAGGTCTGCGACAACCCCACCCTGAACATCTTCAAGGCAACGTCCATGACCCTGGTAGTCGGCCCGAACGGAGCAGGGAAAACGCGGATGCTATCATCGATAATTTCCAGCGTCTTGGACTCAGACGACATGGGAGCCGACTGCACCAACTATCGCGACACCCTGGTTGTGTACTACTCACCCTTGCCTTGCAATATCGAGTTACCACGACAACAAAAGCAGTTTGAGAATTTGCAAAACGGCATTCGTGCGGAGAAAACTCGTAAGGAACCCAATCTGAACGTTCTGAAGGACATTGCCCGGCAGTTTGGCCTCGATACCAATGTGGTTATTCAGTTCTTTTCGCCCAACAATGTCTACAAAGAGGTTCATTCCTTGCTGACTGGCAGGGGTGGGCCAGATCCGACCTCACTTCCTTATCCCCATAGGTTTATACACAAGTCACTCGGCTTCCTCGCGTAGCGCTTTTATCGTTAGTGCGGCCACGCGCACTTCCTGAATCCCCTGCCAAATCGTTTTCACTCCTGGATCGCCGTCGCCTTTTCGCCCCAAGAATCCGCCGACGCGGGCGATCAGTCGCAAGACTTCGTTCAGGGTCGGAGGTCGATCCGGCCGTCGCTCCTTCGTGAGCAGGTAGGCTCCGCGGATTTCGTCAGGATCAAAGAACAGGCCCGCGTCCAGATCCGGACAGATGCGGCCCAGGCGCATCAAGTGGGCGATGCGCCACGCCACGACCATGAACAATGCCAACGCGCGCTCGATATTGT
>NZ_FOTW01000031.1 GCF_900114705.1 Rugamonas rubra | reverse complement strand
AAATTCGACCTCAAACCGTCATTCACTCGGCGGAAAATATGCCTCACTTGTACATATAGCCACCACCACATGCTGCACGCCGCCTCGGTGATCGACGGCCGCGTGCTGTGGGCCAATCTGCATCTGCTGTTCTGGCTGTCGCTGATCCCCTTCGCCACCGGCTGGATGGGCGAAAACCACTTCGCGCCGGTGCCGGTCGCGCTGTATGGCGCGATGCTGTTCATGTCCTCGCTGGCCTACCTGATCCTGGAGCGGGTGCTGGTCTCGCGCAACGCCAACAATTCGCCGCTGGTGCTGGCGGTGGGCAAGGACTACAAGGGGCCGATATTGTCGGTGCTGTACCTGCTGGCGGTGCCGCTGTCGTTCGTGCACGTCTGGCTGGCCTTCGCCGTCTACATCGGCGTGGCGATCCTGTGGTTCCTGCCGGACCGCCGCATCGAGAAATACTTGCAACACTAACCCTGCGTGCCCGCCAGTACCCGGCTCAGCAATGCGCCAAAATGTTGACCAGCTTGCCGAACGGGTCGCGCACGTAGAAACGCCGCACGCCCCAGGGCTCGTCGACCGGGCCGTATTCGGCGACGAAGCCGGCCGCCGTCATGCGGCGGAAGGCCTCGTCGACATCGTCCACCTCGATCGACAGGTCCGGCACCGCCGTGCCGGAGCCGCCCTCGGTGGCGAAGCTGATCTGCACGCTCATCTGCGCCGCCGTGCCGTAGGTGTGGATCCAGCCGTGGTCCATCAGCAACTCCAGGCCCAGCACGTCGTGGTAGAAGCTGCGCGCGCGCCCGACGTCGGGCACGTCCATATTGGCCAGCAATCGTTTGACTTTCATCGCTCGCTCCCTCCTGACAGAACCGCCCTCAAGCCTGCAGCACGCCCAGTTCGAGGCGCTTGGTCTTGCTGAGCGCGCCGGCCGCCTTGTGGTAGGACCAGTCCAGCAGCTCGGCCAGATAGTCGGCGGGGAACTTGTGCACCTCGACGATGGTGATCCAGTGGAAGCGCCCCATGTAGCGCGCCGGCTTGATGCCGGGCCGGTCGGTCAGCTCGAGGAAGTGCTCGGGCGACACGCGCAGGCTGAAGCGCCACTGCTCCGGCTCGCTGGTCTTGAAATAGGCGAAGGTCTTGCCGCCGACGGCGTAGACCAGGATGTTGCTGGGCGCGCCGTGCAGGGTCTCCGTGGCGCCGGCAAGCTGCCGGCAGTGTTGCTGTAGCTGTTCGGTATTCATGTGTCCCGGGTCTGTTGGTGGTGTCCGTGCAGGTCTCTGCCGAGCAGCGTGCGCTCAGTTCGCCGCCGCCGCGCGGGCGTATTTTTCAATGTATTCCCGGGCCCGCTGTTCCGCCGCCGAAAATTGTTCCGTCGGCAAGCGCCCCATCAAGGCCGACAGCGACTTGCCCGCGTCCCGCGCGATTTCCTGCGCGGCGTCGGCGTCGGCCGAGGTATCGTTGTTGGCCAGCGCGCAGCGATACCAGGCGTAGGCCTCCAGCAGGCTGGCGTCCACCCCGGCACCCTGCTCGAAGGCGGCGCCCAGATGCCATTGCGCCTCGGCGTGGCCGCGCATCGCGGCGTGCCGCCACAACACCACGGCGCCGGCCTGGTCGGTGCCGCCGCCCAGTCCCTGGTACAGCAGATAGCCGAGGTTGTTCAGGGCCGAGGTCTCGCCCTCGCGCGCCGCCAAGGCCCATTGCTCGCGCGCGCCGGCGTAGTCCTTGGCGCGGTAGGCTTGCACGCCGAGGTTGTAGGCCGATTCCGCCGCAACGGCGGGCAGGGCGCCGATCAGCGTGGCGCAGATCAGCAGGTGGGCGATGAAATTGAACATGGTCGAGGGCCGGTATGGTTATCGTCGCAAGGCGGGCGCCAACATGGCGACGGCCGAAACGAAGCCGTTATCGGCCCGCATATTCTTGCAACAGTCTAAATAGTAGCAAAAATATCAGCAGCCGACGGTGAAACCCGTCAAGAGTGGCGCGCCGCCCCCGCAGCGCAGCATTTTTTGCGGATGACGCCTGCGGATCGGCCTGCTATGATCTGCCGCTTCCATGCTGAGCTATCCGCGTCAGCATCCTTTGGCGTACTTTGAAAGATGAAAACATGTCCCGTCCTCAAATGCTCGTACTCGCGGCCAGCCTCGGCCTTGCCATGACCCAGATCGTCCAAGCCGCACCGGCCGCGCCCGCCGCCGCCATCGCCGCCAACCCCTTCTTCAAGGCCAGCACGCTGCCCTTCCAGTACCCGGCCTTCGACAAGATCAAGGACGAGCATTTCGCGCCGGCATTCGCCGAGGGCATGCGCCAGCACTTGAAGGAAATCGACACCATCGCCAACAACGCCAAGCCGGCCACCTTCGAGAACACCGTCGTCGCCATGGAGCGCTCGGGCCAGCTGCTGACCCGCGTGCAGGCCACCTTCGCCAACCTGCAGGGCGCCAACACCAACGACACCCTCGACGCCGTCGACCGCGACATGTCGCCCAAGATGGCCGCCCACGGCGACGCCATCTACCTGAACGCCAAGCTGTACGCCCGCGTCAAGTCGCTCTACGAGCGGCGCGACAAGCTGCACCTGGACGCCGAGTCCAAGCACCTGTTGGAACGCTACCACACCGACTTCGTCCGCTCGGGCGCCAACTTGTCGGCCGCCGACAAGGACAAGCTGAAGACCATCAACGGCGACATCGCCACGCTGCAAACCAGCTTCACCCAGAACGTGCTGAAGGAGACCAACGCCGCCGCGCTGATCGTCGACAGCCGCGCCGAGCTGGCCGGCATGAGCGAGGCGGCCATCGACGGCGCCGCCGCCGCCGCCAAGGCCAAGGGTCTGGACGGCAAGTTCCTGGTCGCCATCACCAACACCTCCGGCCAGGCGCCGCTGGCCGAATTGAGCAACCGCGCCGTGCGCGAGCGCCTGATGGCCACCTCGCTGAACCGTGGCAGCCACGGCGGCGAGTTCGACAGCCGCGCCATCGTGCTGAAGATCGCCAAGGCGCGCGCCGACAAGGCCGTGCTGCTGGGCTACGCCAACTTCGCCGCCTATTCGCTGGAAGACCAGACCGCCAAGACCACCAGCGCCGTCAACCAGCTGCTGAGCGACCTGGCCAAGCCGGCCGTGACCAACGCGCGCAAGGAGGCGGCCGATCTGCAGGCCGTGGTCGACGCGGAGAAGGGCGGCTTCCAGGTCGGCGCCGCCGACTGGGCCTTCTACACCGACAAGGTGCGCGCCCAGCGCTTCGCCTTCGACGAGAACCAGCTGAAACCCTACTTCGAGCTGAACAACGTGCTGACCAACGGCGTGTTCTTCGCCGCCGGCAAGCTGTACGGCCTGACGTTCAAGGAGCGCAAGGACTTGCCGGTGTACAACCCGGACGTGCGCGTGTTCGACGTGTTCGACGCCGACGGCAAGCAGCTGGCCATTTTCCTGGCCGACATGTACGCCCGCAGCAACAAGCAGGGCGGCGCCTGGATGAACGAGTACATCTCGCAGTCCGGCCTGATGGGCACCCACTCGGTGGTGGCCAACCACCTGAACATTCCAAAACCGCCGGCCGGCGAGCCGACCTTGATGACCTACGACGAGGTCAAGACCACTTTCCACGAGTTCGGCCACGCGCTGCACGGCATGTTCTCCAACGTCAAGTATCCACGCTTCTCCGGCACCAACGTGCCGCGCGACTTCGTCGAGTACCCGTCGCAAGTCAACGAGATGTGGGCGGTCTGGCCCGAGGTGCTGGGCAACTACGCCAAGCACTACAAGACCGGCGCGCCGATGCCGAAGGAACTGCTGGACAAGGTGGTCGCCTCGAAGAAGTTCAACCAGGGCTTCCTGACCACCGAATACCTGGCCGCCTCGCTGCTGGACCAGCGCTGGCACCAGCTGGCGCCTAGCCAGATCCCCACCGACGTGCTGGGCTTCGAGGCGGCCGCGCTGAAGGACATGGGCGTCGACTTCGCGCCGGTGCCGCCGCGCTACCGCACCACCTACTTCTCGCACGCCTTCTCGGGCGGCTACTCGGCCGGCTACTACGCCTACCTGTGGAGCGAGAAGCTGGACGCCGACACCGTCGAATGGTTCAAGGAAAGCGGCGGCCTGCTGCGCAAGAACGGCGACTGGTTCCGCAAGACCCTGCTGTCGCGCGGCGGCACGGCCGACGCGCTGGAACTGTTCCGCAACTTCCGCGGCCGCGACTCGAAGATCGAGCCGCTGCTGGAGCGTCGCGGCTTGACCGGCAAGTAAGCGCCTCGTTCGGCTAGCTGGAACGCCGGCAAGACTGGACGCCGTGATCGAGGGTCAGACCCTAGGGTCTGACCCTGGCTTCGCCGTCCCTGGCCCCCCCCAAAACCATGGCGGGCACCAGCCAGCCCACCCGCCGCGCCCCAGGCGCGGGCGGGGCATCCCCCCATTCGTCCCACCATTTCCCAGAGCACCCCATGACCCGTTCCCACCTGATGTTCAGCGCCGCCGCCGTCGCGGCCGTTTGCAGCGCCAGCGCCTTCGCCGAGCCGGCCTCCCTGCTGGCCGCCAGCAACCCCTTCGCCAAGGCCAGCACGCTGCCCTTCCAGTTCCCCGCCTTCGACCGGATCAAGAACGAGGACTACGCGCCGGCCTACGCCGAGGGCATGCGCCAGCAGGCCGCCGAGGTCGAGGCCATCGCCAACAATCCCAAGGCCGCCACCTTCGACAACACCATCGTCGCCATGGAGCGCTCCGGCCAGTTGCTGGGCCGCGTAGGCAGCGTGTTCGGCAACCTGTCCGGCGCCAACACCAACGACGTGCTGGAGGCGCTGGACCGCGACCTGTCGCCCAAGCTGGCCGCCCACAGCGACGCCATCCGCCTGAACGGCAAGCTGTACGCCCGCATCAAGTCGCTCTACGAGCGGCGCGCCAAGCTGCACCTGGACGCCGAGTCGCTGTACCTGCTGGAGCGCTACAACACCGACTTCGTGCGCGCCGGCGCCAAGCTGTCCGACGCCGACAAGAGCCAGCTGAAGGCCTACAACGCCGAGCTGGCCGTGCTGCAGACCAGCTTCAGCCAGAACGTGCTGCGCGAGGCCAACGCCTCGGCGCTGATCGTCGACACGCGCGCCGAACTGGCCGGCATGTCCGACAAGGCGATCGACGCCGCCGCCGCGACCGCCAAGGCGCGCGGCCTGGAGGGCAAGTTCGCCATTCCCGTCACCAACACCACCGGCCAGGCCTCGCTGGCCGTGCTGAGCGAGCGCGCCACGCGCCAGCGCCTGCTGGAGGCGTCGACCACGCGCGGCAGCCACGGCGGCGAGTTCGACAACCGCGCCATCGTGCTGAAGATCGCCAAGCTGCGCGCCGAGCGCGCCGCCCTGTTGGGCTACGCCAGCCACGCCGCCTACGCGCTGGAAGACCAGACCGCGCGCAGCACCGAGGCCGTCAACAGCCTGCTGGCCGAGTTCGCCAAGCCGGCGGTGGCCAACGCGCGCAAGGAGGCGGCCGAGATCCAGCAGCTCGTCGACGCGGAGAAGGGCGGCTTCGCCGTCGCCGCCCAGGACTGGTCCTACTACAGCGACAAGGTGCGCGCCCAGCGCTTCGCCTTCGACCAGAACCAGCTGAAGCCCTACTTCGAGCTGAACAACGTGCTCAACAACGGCCTGTTCTTCGCCGCCAACAAGGTCTACGGCCTCAGCTTCAAGGAGCGCAAGGACCTGCCGGTGTACAACCCGGACGTGCGCGTGTTCGACGTCATCGACGCCGACGGCAAGCCGATGGCCATCTTCGTCGCCGATTTCTACGCCCGTGGCAACAAGCGCGGCGGCGCCTGGATGAACGCCTACGTCTCGCAGTCCAAGCTGATGGGCACGCGTCCGGTGGTGGCCAACCACCTCAACATTCCCAAGCCGGCCGACGGCGAGGCCACGCTGCTCACCTACGACGAGCTGCGCACCCTGTTCCACGAGTTCGGCCACGCCCTGCACGGCATGTTCTCCGACGTCACCTACCCGCGCTTCGCCGGCACCCGCGTGCCGCGCGACTTCGTCGAGTTCCCCTCGCAGGTCAACGAGATGTGGTCGGTCTGGCCCGAGGTGCTGGGCAACTACGCCAAGCACTACCAGACCGGCGCGGCTATGCCGAAGGAGCTGCTCGACAAGGTGGTCGCCTCGAAAAAATTCAACGAGGGCTTCCGCACCACCGAGTACCTGGCCGCCTCCATCGTCGACCAGCGCTGGCACCAGCTGGGCGCCGGGCAGATCCCGGGCGACGTGCTGGCCTTCGAGGCTGCCGCGCTGAAGGACGCCGGCGTCGACTTCGCGCCGGTGCCGCCGCGCTACCGCACCACCTACTTCTCGCACGTGTTCGCCGGCGGCTACTCGGCCGGCTACTACGGCTACCTGTGGAGCGAAAAGCTGGACGCCGACAGCGTCGAGTGGTTCAAGGAGAACGGCGGCATGCTGCGCAAGAACGGCGACTATTTCCGCAAGATGCTGCTGTCGCGCGGCGGTTCGATGGACGCCATGCAGATGTTCCGCGCCTTCCGCGGCCGCGACGCCAAGATCGAGGCTTTGCTGGAACGCCGTGGCCTGACCGGGCAGTAATGGAGTAAAGTAGAGTCAGCGGGGGCGGCGCCGACGGCCCGTCCCCGCCGAGTACGTCCGGCCGGCGCGCAAGCGACGGGCCGGCGCAGTGAGCAACAATTTTGAGCAAAGTAGAACCATGAACGACTTGAACGGCGTGACCCTGGAAGCGATCGTCACGCGCTTGCACGCCCACTACGGCTGGGAACAGCTGGGCCAGCGCATCGACATCAATTGCTTCATCAGCGAGCCGAGCGTCAAATCGAGCCTGAAGTTCCTGCGCAAGACACCCTGGGCCCGCGCCCGCGTCGAGGAGCTGTACCAGGGAACCAAGTTCACCGACTAAATCGAAGCAGACTGAGGAAGTACTATGGACAGCAACCTGAAGGCATCGTTGAAAACCCTGCACACCAAACTGGCCAGCGCCGGTCCGGTGGACGAGGAATTGCAGGACCTGCTGAAGCAGTTGGACGGCGACATCAAGCAGTTGCTGACGCGCGGCGAGGCCGCCGCCACGGAAGGCGACACCACCACCTACGGCCTGGCCGAGCGGACCCAGGAGATTTCGGCCAAGTTCGCCGCCCAGCATCCGCAACTGGAGCCGGCGCTGCGCGAACTGGGCACCATCCTGGCCAGCATGGGCATTTGACGGGGAGCCGCCAGGCCAACAATCGAGGGTCAGACCCTAGGGTCTGACCCTAGGGCGGCTGGGGACGAGTACCCGGGGCCGCCGGCGGCAATGCCGCCGACCCCCGGGCGGCTGGCGCTACGGAAACGCCAGCATCGGCGGTTCGCTACCGCCAAAGCTGATTTCGGGATGGCGCTTGGCGATCATCTGCTCGATCTCCTGCACGCGCCGCACCGGCACGTCGATCATCATCAACACCTGTCCCTGCTCGATGCGCTCGGCGAACTGCGCCAGCCGCGAGTTCGGCACGGCCGCCGCGTTCATGCCCGAGGCCCAGCCGCCGAACAGCGCACCGCCCAGCGCCACCAGCAAAATGGCGGCGGTGCGCAGGGTCAGGCCCTCGGGCGGGAACATGATCAGGAAGATGCCGGCCCCCAGGCCGACGATGCCGCCGATGACGATGCCCAGCTGGGCGCCGTGCACCACGTCGGTCTTTTGCAGCACGCTCACGTCGGGCATGTCCGCCGGCAGCGTGCCGTCGCGCGCCATGAAGCGCATGTGGCCGATCTCGATGCGGGCCAGCAGCAGTTCGTCGAGCATGGCGCGCGCGCTGGGCAGGTCGGGCAACATGAAGTAGAGGCGTCGTCGCATGCTGGTCTCCGGTGGATGGCGGGTCTATTCGTTATAGCAAAGTTGTCTGACAAAGCAATGGGACTCTGACATCGGCGCAGGCCCGCCGCGACGCTGCTGAAAAATTGTGCAATTTGTACAAGTGATTGAATTCTAAAAGGATTTTTCCGCCCGCCGGGCGGAAAAAGCGCCACGGCGCGGGCAGACGCCAGGCATTTCCGGTACAATCCGTCCGATATGAGCTCCCCTACCAATTTATTCGCGACCGTTCCTAAACGGTCTGCCCGCGCTGCCGCCGCGCCTTTCCTCCCCATGTCCCGCGCCGAAATGGACGCCCTGGGCTGGGACGCCTGCGACGTCATCCTCGTCACCGGCGACGCCTACATCGACCACCCCAGCTTCGGCATGGCCCTGGTCGGCCGGCTGTTGGAGGCGCAGGGCTTCCGCGTCGGCATCATCAGCCAGCCGGACTGGCAGTCGGCCGAGGCCTTCCGCGTGCTCGGCAAGCCCACTCTGTACTACGGCATCACCGCCGGCAATATGGACTCGATGGTCAACCGCTACACGGCCGACCGCAAGATCCGCTCGGACGACGCCTACACCGCCAACGCCGAGCCGAACAAGCGGCCCGACCGCGCCGTCACCGTCTACGCCCAGCGCGTGCGCGAGGCCTACCCCGGCACGCCGGTGGTGATCGGCTCGATCGAGGCCTCGCTGCGCCGCATCGCCCACTTCGACTACTGGTCGGACAAGGTGCGCCGCTCGGTGCTGGCCGACTCCAAGGCCGACCTGCTGATCTTCGGCAACGCCGAGCGCGCCCTGGTCGACCTGACCCACCGCATGGCCGCCGGCGAGGACATCAAGACCATCCGCGACCTGCGCGGCACCGCCTTCATGGTGCCGCCGGGCTGGCTGCCGGGCGCCGATTGGGGCGTGCACAATTCCACCCGGGTCGACGTGCCGGGCAAGGTCGACGTCCACCCCAACCCCTACGCCATGGCGCAGGAGGACAAGACCGCCTGCGCCACCGACAACGCCGGCACCGCGCCGGAGGTGGTCAAGCCGATCCGCATCATGAGCCGCGAGGAGCGGCTGGCGATGGCCAAGGAGAAGCACGACAAGACCGTGGTGCGGCTGCCGTCCTACGAGACGGTGGTGGCCGACCCGGTGATGTACGCCCACGCCTCGCGCGTGTTCCACCTCGAGTCGAACCCCGGCAACGCGCGCGCCATGGTGCAGGCGCACGGCGAGCGCGACGTGTGGCTCAATCCGCCGCCGCTGCCGCTGCAAATGGACGAGATGGACGGCGTCTACGACATGAACTACGCCCGCGCGCCGCACCCGAGTTACGGCAAGGCGCACATCCCGGCCTGGGAGATGATCCGCTTCTCCGTCAACATCATGCGCGGCTGCTTCGGCGGCTGCACCTTCTGCTCGATCACCGAGCACGAGGGCCGCATCATCCAGAGCCGCTCGGAGCCGTCGATCCTGCGCGAGATCGAGCACATCCGCGACAAGACCAAGGGCTTCACCGGCACCATCTCCGACCTCGGCGGCCCGACCGCCAATATGTACCGGCTGGCCTGCAAGGACAAGGCGATCGAGGTGTCCTGCCGCCGCCTGTCCTGCGTCTACCCGTCGATCTGCGTCAACCTGGGCACCGACCACAGCAAGCTGATCTCGCTGTACCGCAAGGCGCGCGCCATCCCCGGCGTGAAGAAGATCCTGATCAGCTCGGGCCTGCGCTACGACCTGGCGGTGCGTTCGCCCGAGTACGTCAAGGAGCTGGTGACCCACCACGTCGGCGGCCTGCTGAAGATCGCCCCCGAGCACACGGAGGAGAACACGCTGTCGAAGATGATGAAGCCGGGCATCGGCGCCTACGACGAGTTCAAGGAGATGTTCGACCGCTTCTCGTTGGAGGCCGGCAAGAAGCAGTACCTGATCCCGTATTTCATCGCCGCCCACCCCGGCACCACCGACCTGGACATGCTGAACCTGGCGTTGTGGCTGAAAAAGAACAACTTCAAGCTCGACCAGGTGCAGACCTTCATGCCGACGCCGATGGCGATGGCGACCACCATGTACCACACGCGCAAGAACCCGCTGCACAAGGTGACGGCCGATTCGGAGGTGGTGGAGACGGCGCGCAGCGGCAAGATCCGCCGCACCCACAAGGCCTTCCTGCGCTACCAGGACCCGGACAACTGGCCGATCCTGCGCGAGGCGCTGGTGGCGATGGGCCGGGGCGACCTGATCGGCAACGGCGACAAGCACCTGATCCCGTCCTGGACGGCCGGCGAGGGCAACGGCCAGGCGCCGGCGGCCGGCACCCGCCGCGCCGGCCCGGCGGCGATGGCGCCGTCGGCGCCGGCCGCGCGCGGCCCGCGCGCCAACGCCCTGACCGGCTCGTTGACGGCGCGCGCCAGCATCGACAACAAGCCGCGCGCCTCGATCCTCGACACCATCAAGGTCAAGGCCAAGCCGGCGCCGGCGGCCACGCCGGTGCGCGGCGCCAAGGGCGGCCGGGTTGCCGCGCCGGCGCCGAACGGCCGCGCCGGCCGCAAGTAAGCCGGCCGCAAGTAAGCCGGCCGCAAGTAAGCCGGCCGCAAGTAAGCGGGCCGGCCCGCGCCGCCACGCCGGAGAGCCGGACGCCGTTGGCGTCCGGCTCTTTTTTTGCTTGTTTCTCCAAGGGAAATGTTGTTAAATCCCCGGATCGGTTCAATAGCGTGGATAATTCAGGCTTGCTCCTGCGATGCAAATCGAGGGCCTGCGGCTACACTGGCTGGACGCTGCACCCACTGCGCCAGTCCGCGCCGCCGCCCGACGCCCGGTCGCTTATGTGAAAATATTGGAAGATCATGAAAAAAACCTTTAGCCTGTCCTCCCTGGTGTTGGTGCCCATCCTCGCCGTGCTGGCCGCTTGCGGCGGCGGCGGCAGTAAAGACAGCAGCACCACGCCGATCACCCCGACCCCGCCGACCGTCACCTTGACGGAAATCATCGTCACGCCGGCCAACCCGTCGATCACCGTCGGCGGCAGCCAGCAGATGATCGCCACCGGCAAATACTCCGACTCGAAGGTCGCCGTGCTGAGCACCGGCGTGACCTGGACCGCCGCCAAGGGCAACAACGCCTTGCTGAAGGTGTTCACCAACGGCCTGGTGACCGGCGCCGCCGTCGGCAGCGACACCATCACCGCCACCGCCAGCGGCGTCAGCGGCAGCACCACGGTCACCGTGCGCCTGCCGTGGGTCGACGTCGCCGCCGGCGGCAACCAGAGCTTCGGCCGCAAGGCCGACGGCACCCTGTTCGGCTGGGGCAGCAACCTGCTCGGCCAGCTGGGCGACACCACCGCCAGCGACCGTCTCGCCCCTACGCCGGTGGCCGGCGGCGTCACCACTTGGCGCCAGATCGCCGTTGGCGTGCAGCATACCGTGGCGCTGCGCGCCGACGGCTCGCTGTGGGCCTGGGGCCGCAATTCCAACGGCCAACTGGGCGACGGCACCAAGATCAACCGCGCCACGCCGGTGCGCATCGGCACCGCCACCGACTGGACCTATGTCGCCGCCGGTGAGGCCCACACGCTGGCGATCGGCGGCAAGACCGGCCTGCTGTGGGCCTGGGGCCGCAATTCCAGCGGCCAGCTGGGCGACGGCACCACCGTCGACCGTCTGGTGCCGACCAAGATCATCCTGCCGGCGCCGGCCGCCGGCGGCACCGCCATTTCGGCCGGCTGGACCACCGTGGCGGCGGGCGCCAACCATTCGCTGGGCCTGCTGTCCGGCAGCCTTTACACCTGGGGCAACAACCTGCGCGGCCAGCTGGGCAACGCCAGCACGGTCGACTCGCCGACGCCGATTCCGATCGGCACCGCGAACTGGGTCGCCGTGACCGGCGGCGCGCTGCATTCGGCCGGCATCCGCTCGGACGGCGCGCTGTTCACCTGGGGCGACAACAGCAACGGCCAGATCGGCAACAACGGCGCCCAGCCGGTGCTGGCGCCGTTCCAGCAGGCCTCGACCACGCTGAACTGGCTGGGCGTGGCCGCCGGCGCCAACCACATGCTGGCGCTGCGCGCCGACGGCACGCTGTGGGCCTGGGGCGCCAACGGCGACGGCCAGCTCGGCGACGGCCTGGGCCAGGACCTGGGCGCGCCGACGCAGATCGGCCTGTCGACCAACTGGGTCGGCATCGCCGCCGGCCTGAACCATTCCTTCGGCCGCCAGACCGACAACAGCCTGTGGGGCTGGGGCCGCAACGCCGAGGGCCAGCAGGGCAACGGCAACACGACCTACGTGGCGCAGCCGACCCAAATGCCGTAAGCGGACGGGACGGCCAAGCGGGGCGGCGGGCGCGAGCCCGGCCGCCCTTTTTCACGCCCGGACGGGCGCCGCGATTCTTGCCGCCACGTCCACAAGTTCCCCGGCGGTGCGGCCGGAACGGCTACAATTAAGGCCGCCGCCCCGCCCACCCCGTTTTGGATAGTTCAGTGCCCGACCGCCCGTCCCCCACCGCCGCCCGTTCCACCTTGGTTTTGTCCGCGCTGCGCCGGCTCGGCCGCGGCGCCCGGCTGCTGGTGCTGCTGGCGCTGCCGGCCGCCGCCGCCGCCGCGCCGCCGCTCGAGCGGGTCGTGCTGCAGCTCAAGCACAGCCACCAGTTCCAGTTCGCCGGCTACTACGCCGCGCTCGAGCAGGGCTACTACCGCGAGGCCGGCCTCGACGTGCGCCTGCTCGAGGGCAGCGACGGCAACGAGCCCGAGCGCGCCGTGCTGGCCGGCCGCGCCGCCTACGGCGTCGGCAGCAGCAGCCTGCTGCTGGCGCGCCTGGCCGGCAAGCCGCTGGTGGTGCTGGGCGTGGTGTTCCAGCATTCGCCCTACGCGCTGGTGATGCGGCAGAGCGGCGGCGAGCCGGACATCCAGCGCGTCGACGGCAAGCGCGTGATGATCGGCTCGCTGACCGACGAGCTGACCCACGCCGACGAGCTGCTGGCCTACCTGAAGAAGGAGGGCATCCCCAGCTACCGGCTGCAGCGCGTCGAGCACAGCTACCGCCCCGAGGACCTGGTCAGCGGCAAGGTCGACGCCCAGTCGATCTACGTCACCAACGAGCCCGACCTGCTGGACCGCCTCGGCTTCCCCTACGACATCTACACGCCGCGCGCGGCCGGCATCGACTTCTACGGCGACAACCTGTTTACCAGCGAGCGCGAGCTGGCCGACCACCCGCGGCGGGCGCAGGCCTTCCGCGCCGCCAGCATGCGCGGCTGGCAGTACGCCATGGCCCACCAGGAGGAGATCGCCGAGCTGATCCTCAACAAGTACTCGCGCCGCCACGACCGCCAGCACCTGCTCTACGAGGCGCGCCAGATGGTGCCGCTGGTGCAGCCCGTGCTGGTCGAGATCGGCTACATGAACCCGGCGCGCTGGCGCCACATCGCCGACGTCTACGCCGACCTGGGCCTGCTGCCCAGGGGCGTCAACTTCGACGGCTTCCTCTACCAGGGCGACGACGGCAACGCCCGCCTGAAGTGGTTGTACCGCGTGCTGGGCGGCGTCGGCGCGCTGCTGGCGCTGGCGGCGGCGGTCCACTTCAGCCTGCTGGCGCGCGAGCGCCGCCGCGCCGAGGAAACCATCCGCAAGGGCGAGCTGCGCTTCCGCACCATGTTCGAGGCGGCGCCGATGGGCATCGCCCTGATCGACGCGGCCAGCGGCCAGTTCCGCGACGCCAACCCGCGCTGCCTGGCCATCGCCGGGCGCGGCGAGGACGAGCTGAAGGCCGCCAGCTGGCTGGCGATCAGCCATCCGGACGACGCCGCCGCCGAGCGCGAGCAGATGGCCGGCCTGAACGCCGGCCGGGTCGGCGGCTACAAGCTGTCGAAGCGGCTGCTGCGGCCGGACGGCGCGGTGGTCTGGGTCGACGCCTCGGTGGCCGCCATCGGCAGCGCCGCCGGCGGCCATCCGCACCACCTGTGCATGGTCGAGGACGTCACCGAGAAGCGTGCGGCGGAGGCGCTGATCTGGCAGCAGGCCAACTTCGACGCCCTCACCGAGCTGCCCAACCGGCGCATGTTCCACGACCGCCTGGCGCACGACCTGGCCAAGAGCCGGCGCGACGGCACGCGGGTGGCGATCCTGTTCATCGACCTCGACCACTTCAAGGAGGTCAACGACACGCTGGGCCACCACCAGGGCGACATCCTGCTGATCGACGCGGCGCGCCGCATCGGCGCCTGCGTACGCGAGTCGGACACGGTGGCGCGGCTGGGCGGCGACGAGTTCACCGTGATCCTGCCCGAGCTGCCGGCGGCGGGCGGGCTGGAGCGGGTCGAACGGATCGCCCAGCAGATCATCGACAGCCTGCTGGCGCCGTTCGCGCTGGGCCAGGAGCAGGCCTTCGTCTCGGCCAGCATCGGCATCACCCTGTTCCCCGACGACGGCGTCGACATCGAGGACCTGCTCAAGCACGCCGACCAGGCGATGTACGCCGCCAAGGGCGCCGGGCGCAACCGCTTCAGCTACTTCACCCCGGTGCTGCAGGTGGCGGCGCAGAACCGCATGCGCCTGACCAACGACCTGCGCGGCGCGCTCAAGGGCGGCCAGCTGGAGCTGTACTACCAGCCCATCGTCCACCTGCGCAGCGGCCGCATCCACAAGGCCGAGGCGCTGATCCGCTGGAACCATCCGCTGCGCGGCCTGGTCAGCCCGCTCGAGTTCATCCCGCTGGCCGAGGCCAGCGGCCTGATCATCGACATCGGCGAGTGGGTCTTCCAGCAGTCGCTGCAGTGGGTGGCGCGTTGGCGCCGCGAGCACCATCCGGAGTTCCAGGTCAGCATCAACCAGTCGCCGCTGGAGTTCCAGCGCGAGGGCGGCTACCGCGGTTGGCTCGGCCAGCTGCAGGCGCGCGGCCTGCCGGGCCAGTCGCTGGTGGTCGAGATCACCGAGGGCCTGCTGCTCGACGCCAGCAGCGCCGTCACCGACAAGCTGCTGTTGCTGCGCGACGCCGGCATCCAGGTGGCGCTGGACGACTTCGGCACCGGCTACTCCTCGCTGTCGTATCTGAAGAAGTTCGACATCGACTACTTGAAGATCGACCGCTCCTTCACCCGCAACCTGGCGCCGGAGTCGAGCGACATGGCGCTGTCGGACGCGATCATCGTCATGGCCCACAAGCTGGGCCTGCGCGTCATCGCCGAGGGGGGCGAGACCGAGCAGCAGCGCGCCCTGCTGGCCGGCGCCGGCTGCGACTACGGCCAGGGCTACCTGTTCGCCCGGCCGATGCCGGCCGCGCAGTTCGACGCCCCGCTCAAGGCCCAGCCGCCGGCCGGCTGAGCCCGAGCCGGGGCGCGCCGCCGCCGATAATTAATAAATCCAGTATATAATTTGACAATTATCCCCGTGGCGGGTGGCGGCTGGGCGCCATCCCGTTACGCCCCAGGCCTCCAGACGGAAGGACAATTGAGCCATGCAGGCAGCTGTCACCACAGCCTCGTCGGGGCTCGGGCTGTGCATCGGCCACTTCCAGCTGCGTGCGCGCCTCGGCGAGGGCGGTTTTGGCGAAGTGTTCGAGGCCTGGGACGGCAAGCTGCAGCGCTGCGTCGCGCTGAAGCGCTTGCGCGGCCCGTCCGGCTTGGTCGGCGCCGAGCGCCTGGTGGCCGAGGCGCGTCTGGCCGCCTCGCTGCGCCACCACGCCTTCGTCCACATCTACGCGCTGGAGGAGCAGGACGCCACCCAGTCGATCGTGATGGAGCTGGTGCGCGGCGCGACGCTGCGCGCCAACGGCGACGGCATGGCGGCGGCGCGGGCGCTCGACATCGCCGGCCAGGTGGCGGCGGCGATGGCCGAGGCGCACGCCAGCGGCCTGGTACACGGCGACCTGAAGCCGTCCAACCTGATGCTCGAGCCGTCCGGCCTGGTGCGCATCCTCGACTTCGGCCTGGCGCGCCAGATCGATCCGCTGGCGACCCAGTCGCTGGCGCCGGCCGGCCTGGAGGGCACGATCGCCTACATGGCGCCGGAGCGGCTGCGCGGCGCCGCGCCCGACCAGGGCGGCGACATCTACGCGCTCGGCATCATCCTGTACGAGTTGCTGGGCGGCGCGCGGCCGTTCGCCGGCCTGCAGGGTCTGGCGCTGGCCGCCGCCCAGCTGCAATCGAGCTCCGCGCAGTGGCCGTTCCGGCCGGACACGCCGCCGGCGCTGCGCGCACTGGTGCTGGCGATGACGGCGCCCGAGCCGCCGCGGCGCTTGGCGACGATGGCGCTGGTGTGCCGGCGCATCGCCGCGCTGGCGCCGGCGGCCGGCGCGCCGGCGTGGCCGGCCGAGCCGGCCGAGCCGGCCGCCGCGCCGTGGCGGCGCCGCGCCGCGCTGGCGTGGCGGCGCGCCGCGGTGCCGCTGGCGCTGGGCGCCGGGGCGCTGCTGTGCGCCGCCGCCGTCTGGCTGTGGCTGCCCTCCGACTGGCGCCTGCGCGACTGGGCGCCGTATGCCGAACAGCCGACGCTGCAGGCCGGCCTCGACGGCCTGCGCCACTCCGACCGCGACGGCGCGCTGGATGCCGCGCTGGCCCGCTTCGAGCAGGTGCTGGCGCACCGGCCGCGCCACGCGGCGGCGGCGGCCGGCGCCTCGCTGGCGCAGAGCCTGCACTACATCGGCGACGGCCGCGACGAGGCCTGGTTGCTGCGGGCCGAGGCGAGCGCCCAGTTGGCGCTGCGCGAAAACGACCAGCTGGCGCTGGCCCACGCGGCGCGCGCCTGGGTCGAGGCGCAGCGCGGCAACTCGGCGGCGGCGCTGGCGGCGGCCGGGCGCGCGCTGGCGCTCGAGCCGGGCGAGCTGTTCGCCTGGCAGATCAAGATCAGCGTGTTGCAGCGCCTGCAGCGCTACGGCGAGGCGCAACAGGCGCTCGACGCGGCCATGGCGCGCCATCCGGGCGAACGGCTGTTGACCGACCTGCTGGGCACCCAGGCGTTCCAGCGCGGTCGCTACGCCGACGCCGAGCGCGCCTTCCGCGCCAGCCTGCGGCTCGAGCCGGACGCCGTGTTCGCCTACGCCAACCTGAGCGCCGCCCTGCTGCGCCAGGACCGCGGCGAGGAGGCGCTGCGGGTGTTGCAGCAGGGCCTGCAGCTGCGCCCCAGCGGAGTGCTCTACAGCAACCTGGGCACCGTCCTGTTCAGCCGTGGCGACTTCGTCGCCGCGGCCGCCGCCTTCGAGCACGCGGTGTCGGCGGCGCGCGGCGGGCCCAACGATTTCCTGCGCTGGGCCAACCTGGCCGACGCGCTGCGCTGGCTACCCGGGCGCCAGGCGGACTCGCAGCAGGCCTACCGGCGCGCCGTCGAGTTGCTGCGCCCCATGCTCGAGCACAAGCCCGACGACGCCACCTTCCTCTCGCGCATGGGCCTGTATGTCGCCCACCTGGGCGAGGGCGGCGCCGCGCTGGCCTGGACCGCGCGCGCCACGGCGGCGGCGCCGGACAACCCCGACGTGCGTTTCCGCGCCGCGCTGGCCAGCGAGCTGGCCGGCGCGCGCGGCGCGGCCATCGCGCACCTGCGGCGCGCCAAAGAATTGGGCTATCCGGCGCGTCTGATCGCCACCGAGCCCGACCTGGTCGCGCTGCGGCGCGACGCCCTTTACTCCCCCCTGCCGTCCACCACCATGGAAACCGTCAAATGAAGCCATTGTCCGCCGCACCGATCGTGTTACTGAAAGTCAATTTCGACGCCGACCAGCTCAGTTCCCTGCTGCGCTACAGATTGGAGCGGCCGGCCGCCGCCGCCGCCGCCGCCGCGGAACCGCCGCCCGAGCCGGACGACGGCATGTACGCCGACTCGCTGCACTTCGGCCCGGGCGAGCAGCTCAGCGTGCGGGTGGTCGGTGGCGGCGGCCCCGGCTTCGTCGGCTTCCAGGTGGTCGACGCCTGCCTCATCACCCGGCCCCAGGTGCTGCTGCGCGGGGCCGACTTCGGCACGCGATACGCGCCGCCGTCGATGTTCGCGCAGTCGCTCGGCGCCACGCTGGCGCTGGGGCTGGACCTCGACGTCGGGGCGCCGGTGGTCGATCCGGACGGCTACCTGCGGGTCGCGCAGACCTGGAAGTCGACGCTCGACGTGGTCGGCGCCGCCGGCATCTGGGAGCTGTCCTTCGTGCTCACCGTGCGCATCCTGCGCGACGACGGCAGCGAGCCGCTGCGGGTGTTCTTCTTCGACCCCGAAAGCGAGGTCGGCGGCCCGTCGACCGTGAAACGCCACTAGGCCGGCCCGCCGCGTAGGCGCAGGTGGCGCCGCAGCGGCTCGCTCGGCGTGCGCAGCGCGGCGGCGCAGCGCTGCGCGTCCGGCCCGTGCCGGGCCAGCGCCGCGTCGATCTCCTCCGGCGCGATCGCGGCCAGGCTGCGGATGTCCGGATGGGCGTCGATCAGTTTGTACATCGACGGGCGCGACACGCCCAGCGCGAGGGCGGCGGCGCGGATGCGCCAGCCGTTCTGCTGCAGGGCGTCCAGCACCGCCTGCGGGCTCAGCTCAGCCAGCCTGGCGCGTGCCGCCGGCGCCGCGCCGGCCGGCCCGGGCGCGGGCGCCGCCGCCGGCGCGTCGAGGCGGGGCGCCAGGCCGGCGTCGACGTCGAGCAGCGCGCGCTGCACCGCGCCGGCCAGCTGGCGCACGTTGCCGGGCCAGTCGTGGCGGCACAGCTGGTCGACGAAGGCGGCCGGCAGCGCCGGCGCCGCCGCGCCGCCGCGCGCCGCCCAGCCGCGCAGCACCTGGCGGATCAGCAGGCCGATGTCGGCGCGCCGCTCGCGCAGCGGCGGCAGGCGGATGACGAAACCCTCGAGGCGCCGCAGCAGCGGCTGGTTGAAGCCGCCGGCCGCCAGGTCCTGGTCGGTGGCGGCGATCAGGCGGGCCTGCGAGCGCGCGTCGCGGCGCGCGCCCAACGGCCGATACTCGCCCGATTCCAGCACGCGCAGCAGCATCGGCTGGATCGGCGCCGGCGCGTTGCCGATCTCGTCGAGGAACAGGGTGCCGGCGCCGGCCTCGGCGAACCAGCCCGGGCGGGCGGCCAGCGCGCCGGTGTAGGCGCCCTTCTCGGCGCCGAACAGGTCGGCCGCCGCCAGCGCCTCGTTGAGCGTGGCCATGTTGACGGCCACCATGGGCTCGGCGCGGCGCGCGCCGGCGGCGTGGATGGCGCGCGCGGCGACCTCCTTGCCGCTGCCCGTTTCGCCCAGCAGCAGCACCGGAAGATCGGTCGCCGCCGCCTGGCGGATCTGCCCGCGCAGCCGGATCGCCGCGCTGCTCACGCCGAGCAGGGCGGGCATGTCGGCGCCGTCGGGCAGGCGGTCCATCCAATGCAGGCACAACAGGACGGCGCCGCCCAGCCCCAGCACCACGCCGGCGTCGAGCCGGGCGGCGGCCAGCAGCAGCGGCGCGCCGACGGCGGCGCCGTCGACCTCGAGGTGCATGCGGCTGGCCGGCGGCGCCAGCGCGACCTGGCCGTCCGGCCGGTAGTGCAGCCGCAGCGGCTCGCGCGCGACGCAGCGGTGGCCCAGCGGCAGGGCGGCGCCGGCCGGGGCGGCGAACGGCGGCGCGAAGCGGCCGACGGCGACCTCGGCCGACGGGGCGATGAACTGCTCGCCGATCCGCTCGGCGTCCGGGTGCCAGAGGATGGTCAGGGCGAGCAGGCGCGGCGCGTCCTGGCGCGGCGCCAGCAGCGAGGTCAGCGTGTGGTCGGGGTCGGTCGAGGACAAGTCTACTCCAGCGAAGGTGGGACGGCGGCGCGTGTTGACATGTCAACGTTGACACCGTGGTGTGAGCAATTTACACCCAATCGCGGCGCCGCCGCGGTTTTCCCTGCGGCGGGCGGCGCTGCGCGGCTGGCACGCCAATTGCGAAGGGGTAGGGGCGCCCGGCGGCCGTCGTGGCCGTTGGCGCCCTCCACTCCCACTGAAAGGAAAACATCATGAACAATACCCCAAACACCGCTTGCGGCAGCAGCGAAATGGTCGGCGCAATGAGCTTTTGCTCGGTTTGGCCGATGGCCAGGGCCCTGCTGAGCGGCGTGCTGCCCAGCGTCGGCAACGCCAACCTGCGGCTGGCCATCGAGGCCTTGATGGCGGCGGCCAACGCGGTCTGCAGCCCGGCGGCGGCGGCGCAGCTGCGGCTGGAGCAATTCGGTCTGAAGGCGCCGGCCGGGCCGGCCGCCTTCCTGGCCGGCCTGTCCGACAACGAGCTGCAGGTGCTGGCGCAGGTGCAGCGCAACGCCGAACAGCGCGGCGTCGCCACCGCCGACGACGTCGGCGGTGGCATTTTCTAGCCGCCGCCCGCGGTCCTACGCGCGGCCGTCCTGTCGGCGGCCGCGCGGCGGCTGTGCCGCCATCCCCTTTCCCACCGTTGCGAGGCCCCACCATGGAAACCACTTTGCCCGACCGCGCAGCGCCGCGGCCGTCCCTTCCGGCCGCGGCGCTGCCGGCCAGCGCCGCGCTGCGCGCCAAGATCGGCGCGTGCGCCTACAACACCAGCCTGCGCCACCTCGGCACGGCGGTCGGCACGCCGCATTACCAGGACTATTTGTGCCTGTTGCACCAGATCGTGCGCGCCAGCATCCCCCTGATGGAGCTGGCGCGCTCGCGCTGCGACCTCGCCGATCCGCTCGAGGCGCGCCTGGCGCAGTATTTCACCGGCCACATCCGGGAGGAAGGCGGCCACGCCGACATCCTGCTGGCCGACCTGGAACTGGCCGGACTGGACGCCGCCCAGGTGTTGGCGCGGACGCCGGCGCCGGCGCTGGCTGAAATGGTCGGCGCGCAATACTACTGGATACTGCACCACAGCCCGCTGGCGCTGCTCGGCTACATCGCCTTCCTCGAGGGCACGCCACCCAGCCCCGGGGCGATCGCCTACTGGGCGACGGCGACCGGCCTGCCGCCGGCCGCCTTCCACTCGCTGCGCCTGCACGGCGACGCCGATCCGCTGCACCGCCGCGAACTCGACGACTTCATCGACAGCCTGGCGCTCGACGCGGCCGGCACGGCCCTGGTCGGACTGAGCGCGATGCAGGCGGCGCGTCTGGCCGGCGACGCCTGGCTGGCCATGACGCGGCAATGGCGGAGGGCGCGATGACAGCGCCCGGCGGCCTGCCGGTCTCGACGCTGTACGAGCGGCCGCAGGCGCTGCTCAACATCTACTTGACCAACCGCTGCAATCTGCGCTGCCGCCATTGCGGCACCAACAGCGGGCCCGGTGAAACGAGCTTCCTCGCGCTCGACGCGGCGGCGCTGGACAAGCTGCGCCAGGCGATCGCCGTGGCCGGCCTGCAGGGCATCCATGTCAGCGGCGGCGAACCCTTCCTGCGCCGCCGCGACCTGCGCGCGTTGGCGGCGCTGGCGCGCGACTGCGGCGTCCTGCTGGCGATCAACAGCAACGGCTTCTGGGGCACCGCCCCGGCGGCGGCCGAGCGGCTGCTGGAGAGCATGCCCGGCATCACCGAGCTGCTGCTCAGCACGGACCTGTACCATGCCGAATTCCTCGCCGTCGACAAGCTCATTGTCGCCGCCCAGGCCGGCCTGGCGCGCGGCCTGCTGGTCAGCGTGGTGACGACCACGCCGGGCGCCCGCCCCAGCGCGTTCACGCGCCAGCTCGACGCCGGCTTGGCGGCGGCCGGCATCGCGCAGCGGGTGCGCCGCCTATGCCAGGAGCTGGGGCCGACCGCCCGCGCCGAGCCCCTGCGCGAGCATGTGCAGTTCATGTCGGCGCAGCTTCCGCCCGGCGCCTGCCGCCAGCTGCACCGGCCAACGCTGCTGGAGAACGGCACGGTGCTGGCCTGCTGCAACACGACGATCGCGGCGAAGTGCGCGGGCAGTCCACTCATCATGGGACAACTCGACGAGCCCTCGCTGGCCGGCGTGCTGGCGCGCGGCCGCGCGCGTCCCTTGCTGCAGGCCTTGCGCGTGCTCGGGCCGGCGCTGCTGGTGCCGGCGCTGCCGCCGGCGCAGCGCGCGCAACTGGCCGGTCTCTATCCGAAAGACGACATCTGCGCACTGTGCAGCGACATCATGGCCAATCCGGCCGCCGTCGCCAGCCTGGAAAGCGCGTTGCAGGATGGACCGCTGAAGCGCCTGCTCGACGGCGCCACGCTGCTGGCCGCCACTTGATCATCGAGATCGGCGAGTGGGTCTTCCGGCAGTCGCTGCAGTGGGTGGCGCGCTGGCGCCGGGAGCACCACCCAGAGTCCCAGGTCAGCATCAACCTGGCGCCGCTGGAGTTCCATCGCGAGGGCGGCGGCTACCAGGGCTGGCTCGGCCAGCTGCTGGCGCGCGGCCGTCCCGGCCAGTCGCTGGTGGTCGAGATCACCGAGGGCCTGCTGCGCGACGCCGGCATCGAGGTGGCGCTGGACGACTTCGGCACCGGCCACTCCTCGCTGTCGTATCTGAAGAAGTTCGACATCGACTACTTGAAGATCGACCGCTCCTTCACCCGCAACCTGGCGCCGGAGTCGAGCGACATGGCGCTGTCGGACGCGATCATCGTCATGGCCCACAAGCTGGGCCTGCGCGTCATCGCCGAGGGGGGCGAGACCGAGCAGCAGCGCGCCCTGCTGGCCGGCGCCGGCTGCGACTACGGCCAGGGCTACCTGTTCGCCCGGCCGATGCCGGCCGCGCAGTTCGACGCCCCGCTCAAGGCCCAGCCGCCGGCCGGCTGAACCGACGCCGCCTCGTCACGCGCGCGCACTGGCGCAAACTGCGATGCGTACTACAATTGAGTTAATCCATGTTGACCGCTCATTGCGAGGATTACTCATCATGTTGGACATCTTTTTCTCGTGGACAAAGAACGCCCAGACGCTATTGCCATCTGGCGTGCAGATGGAGTTGACGGTAGGGAAGATGTCCGCCAACCCTTCCGCACGTTTGGACTTGGACGCGCCGATGGGAATGGGGCGGGTCACGTGCTGGGAGAGTGGTGATTTTTGCGCGGAAATTCTCGATCCGGACTCGGGCCGGGACGTGTTCGCGCAAAGCGGCGAGTTCAATTCGATTGAGGCCTTGGAGCGGCAGCTGACAGGCTTCCTCGCCACCCTGGGCGCGCCTTCGATTCCGATGTGCAAATAGTCTCGCCGCCACCGGCCCCGCCCCGCCGCCGGGGCGCGCCTTTCCGCCCCCCCTCGCAAGCTTCCGACCGGCAACGCCGTCCCGGCGATTCGTCCGCCGCCGCACCGGCGCGCCGTGGAACGGGGATAATAACGTTTCCATATCGGCCATCGATAGTCAAACTGTATTGAAACAATTTGAACAATCAATTTTCCATATGGACGAAAAAACTTTACACTGCAGTCTCAATGATTCACAACCCCACGAGGAAACCACAATGTCTCTGATCAACACCCAAGTCAAACCTTTCAAAGCCACCGCTTTCCACAACGGCAAATTCGTTGACGTCACCGAAGCTTCGCTGAAAGGCAAGTGGTCGGTATTCGTGTTCTACCCAGCCGACTTCACCTTCGTTTGCCCGACCGAACTGGAAGACCTGGCCAACAGCTACGCCGAATTCTCCAAACTGGGCGTGGAAGTCTACGGCATCTCGACCGACACCCACTTCGCCCACAAGGCATGGCACGACACCTCGGACGCCATCAAGAAAGTGCAATACCCACTGATCGGCGACCCTACCGGCCTGCTGTCGCGTAACTTCGAAGTGATGATTGAAGAAGAAGGCCTGGCCCTGCGCGGCACCTTCGTCATCAATCCAGAAGGCCAGATCAAGGTGCTGGAAGTGCACGACAACGGCATCGGCCGCGACGCCTCGGAACTGCTGCGCAAGGTCAAGGCTGCCCAGTACGTCGCCTCCCACCCAGGTGAAGTGTGCCCGGCCAAATGGACCGAAGGCGCCGCCACCCTGAAGCCATCGCTGGACCTGGTCGGCAAGATCTAAGTCTTGAAGCCAGCAGCAACAGCAACACAGTAGTACCGCGATGCCGGACCGGGCGTCCGGTCCGGCATTCGCCCAAAATTTTGTAAGGAAGAAAAACCATGTTAGATGCAGACCTCAAGTCCCAGTTGAAATCCTATTTGGAAAAAGTGGTGCAACCGATTGAGATCGTCGCATCGCTGGACGACAGCGCCACCGCCCGCGAGATGCAGGAACTGCTCCAGGAGATCGTCCTGTTGAGCGACAAGATCAGCCTGGTCGAGCGCCGCGACGACAAGGAGCGCAAGCCCTCGTTCAGCATCAACCGCCCCGGCAGCGACATCGGCGTGCGTTTCGCCGGCGTGCCGATGGGCCATGAATTCACCTCCCTCGTGCTGGCCCTGCTGCAGGTGGGCGGCCACACCATCCGCTTCGACGACGCGGTGATCGAACAGATCCGCAACCTCGACGGCGACTACGTGTTCGAAACCTTCATCTCGCTGTCCTGCCACAACTGCCCGGAAGTGGTGCAGGCGCTCAACGCGATGGCGGTGATCAACCCGCGCATCAAGGTCACCACCATCGACGGCGGCGTCTTCCCGCAGGAAGTGGAAGCGCGCCAGATCATGGCGGTGCCGATGATGTTCCTCAACGGCGAGCACTTCGGCCAGGGCCGCACCAGCGTCGAGGAGATCCTCGCCAAGCTCGACACCAACGCCGGCGCGCGCCAGGCGGCCGAGCTGAGCAAGAAGGACGTGTTCGACGTGCTGATCGTCGGCGGCGGCCCGGCCGGCGCGGCGGCGGCGATCTATGCCTCGCGCAAGGGCATCAAGACCGGCGTGCTGGCCGAGCGTTTCGGCGGCCAGGTGCTCGACACCCTGGCGATCGAGAACTTCGTCTCCGTCACCGAGACCGACGGGCCGAAATTCGCCGTCGCGCTGGAGCAGCACGTCAAGCAGTACGAGGTCGACATCATGAACACCCAGCGCGCCGTGCAACTGGCGCCGGGCAAGCTGATCGAGGTGACCACCGCCAGCGGCGCCGTGCTCAAGAGTAAATCGGTGATCCTGGCGACCGGCGCGCGCTGGCGCGAGATCAACGTGCCGGGCGAGAAGGAATACCGCAACCACGGCGTGGCCTACTGCCCGCACTGCGACGGCCCGCTGTTCAAGGGCAAGCGGGTGGCGGTGATCGGCGGCGGCAACTCCGGCGTCGAGGCGGCGATCGACCTGGCCGGCCTGGTCAAGCACGTCACCCTGATCGAGTTCGGCGCCGAGCTGCGCGCCGACGCGGTGTTGCAGCGCAAGCTGCGCAGCCTGGCCAACGTGACGGTGATCGTGTCGGCGCAGACCAGCGAGATCAACGGCGACGGCAAGATCGTCAACGGCCTGAGTTATACCGACCGCAACAGCGGCGCCAGCCACCGGGTCGAGCTGGAGGGCGTGTTCGTGCAGATCGGCCTGGTGCCGAACACCGAGTGGCTGAAGGGCGTGGTCGGTTTGTCGCGCCACGGCGAGATCGAAGTCGACGCCCGTGGCCAGACCTCGGTGCCGGGCGTGTTCGCCGCCGGCGACGTGACGACGGTGCCGTTCAAGCAGATCGTCATCGCCGTGGGCGAGGGCGCCAAGGCGGCGTTGGCCGCCTTCGACCACCTGATCCGTTCGGACGACGTGGCCGAGGAGGCGGCGGCGCCGGTGGCCATCGCCGCCTGATATGTAGCGTGACGCGGCGCGGTCAAGGCGCCAGCGGCTTTAACACCACCCAAAGGCGCGGAGCCAGGGTCAGACCCTAGGGTCTGACCCTCGTTTTGTGCCTTTGGGTTTTTTACCGTCGCGGCAGGCGCGACAAATTCACACCACCAGGTCGGCGCTGGCCTGGCGCACGCGCAGCGCGATGGCGTTGCGGTGGCGCGCGCGCAGGCGCGGGTTGGTGATCAGCTTGCCCATGGTCTCGCCGACCACCATCACCACGCCGAGCAGCGGCAGCACCAGCATCAGGCCGGCCACGCCGGCCACCGAGCCGCCGACGAAGATCATCAGCACCGTGATCAGCGGGTGGATGTGCAGGCTGCGCCCCAGGGTCAGCGGCATGAAGACGAAGTCGTCGAGCAGGCGCACCAGGATGAACACGCCGATGGCGCTGTAGGCCACCAGCGGATCGCCCGGCGCGTCGGTCGAGGCCACCGTCACCACCAGCATGCAGCCGACGATCGACCCCACATACGGCACCCAGGCCAGCAGCGCGGCGATCAGGCCCAAGGTCAGCGGCGCCGACACGCCGATCGCCCACAGGCCCATTGCCAGCACCGCCGTGTCGAGCACGGTCAGCTTGATCAGGCCCTGGAAGTAGCGGCGCGCGGTCTGGTCGACCTCGTGCAGCAGGTACAGGGTCTTCTCGAAGAAGGCGTTGGGCACGGCGCGGGCGAGGAACTTCTTGAAGCGCAGGCCGTCGCGCAGGAAGAAGAAGGTGAGGAAGGGCGCCAGCAGCAGCGAGGGCAGCCAGGCCGCCACCGAGACCAGGATGTCGGTCAGGTGCTTCTGCATGAAGCTGCCGGTGAAGCTGGCGAAGCGGCTGTTGATGACCTTGCCCAGGCGGGCCTGGCGCAGGATGGGGAACTTGTCCTCCAGCGCCACCAGGGTGCCGCGCACGAAGGCCAGGCCGCCGTCGAGGTAGTGGCCGAGCAGGTCCTGCCAGGACTCGGCCGGCGCCGACGACCAGAACACGGCGGCGATGCCGGCCAGCGTCAGCACCAGCAGGAACAGGCCGCCGACCAGCAGGGCGGCGGCGTTGTGGCTCAGGCCGAGGCGGATCAGGCGCTGCATCGGCGGCAGCAGGATGTAGTAGAGGATGATGGCGAACAGGAAGGGCACGGCCAGCCACAGCATCTGCTGCAGCAGGAACAGCAGCGCGCAGGTGGTGGCGATGATGCCGCTCCACACCACCGGGCCGGCGCTGTGCGCCTCGCTCAAGCGGTGCGGCGTGTTCATAGGGCTTCGATCTGCGGCTGGCCGGACATCCATTCGCGCAGCCGGCCGCCGATGTGGCGCGCCAGGGCCAGCGAGATCTTGTAGCCGATCACCGCGTCGGTCTCCATCAGGCCCATGAAGTCGGCGCGGAAGAACACCGCCAGCTCGCAGTTGTCGATGGCGCGCGCCTGGGCGTTGCGCGGCGAGTTGTCGAGCAGGGCCAGGTCGCCGAA
Source organism: Rugamonas rubra (assembly GCF_900114705.1). Classification (GTDB taxonomy): domain Bacteria; phylum Pseudomonadota; class Gammaproteobacteria; order Burkholderiales; family Burkholderiaceae_D; genus Rugamonas; species Rugamonas rubra. The sequence goes on along the minus strand of NZ_FOTW01000031.1, from coordinate 43,928 downwards.
GAAGGCGCCGGGCGAGAGCTCGGCGACCACCTCGACGCTGCTGTCGAGCTTGCGGCTGATCAGCACCCGGCCCGACATCACCAGGTACAGCGCCTGGCCCTCCTCGCCCTCGTCGAAGATGATCTCCTCGCCGAGGTAGCGGCGCTCGTGCATCAGGCCGTCGACGATTTTCAGTTCGAGCGGGGTCAGCGACGCGAACAGCGGCGAGTCTTTCAAGCGGTGCAGGCGCGGCGACAGCGGCGGTGCTTTCAGTAAACCAAAGAGCAAGGCGACTCCATAGGGTGGATCATTCGTGTAGGCAACATCATTGTCGCCGGTTTTGCCGGCTTTGCGCAGTATGTTGCTAAAAAATCACATGGAATTGCCCGCGCAGTCGCGCAGCCGCGCCGGGGTGGCGCGGCTCAGGTGGTGGCCGGCAGCAGCCGGGCCAGGGCCGACGGCCGCGCCGCCAGGAAGCTCTGCAGCCGCGCCGCGTAGTCGGCCGGCGCGGCGCCGCGCACGGAGGCGCGCTCGGCCAGCCGGGTGCGCCAGGCGCGCAGCCTGGGCGCGTCGGCCAGCATGCCGAAGTCGGTGATCCGGTCGAACACGTCGAGGTAGCGGAACACCGGGGCGAACACGGCGTCGACCAGGCCGAAGCGCGGGCCGGCGAACCAGGGGCCGTCGCCGCAGGCCGCCTCCAGCTGGGCGAACCTGGCGCGCAGGGCCTGCGCCTTGGCGTCCAGCGCGGCCGGCTCGGCGGCGTTGTAGAAGCCGGCGATGTCGGCCAGCACGGCCGAGCCGAACTCCATCCAGGCGCGCTGGTGCGCCCTGGCCAGCGGCTCGTCCGGATGCAGGCGCGGCGCGGCTGTCTCGTCGAGGTATTCGCAGATCACGGCGGACTCGAACAGCGCCACGCCGTCGACCAGCAGGACCGGCGTTTTGCCGAGCGGCGAGAGGTCGCGGAACCATCGCGGCTTGTCGGCCAGGTCGATGTCGACGCGCTCGAAGGCCAGGCCCTTTTCGGCCAGCACGATGGCGGCGCGCTGCACATAGGGGCAGAGTGGATGGCTGAGTAGGGTGTAGCGGACAGTTGGCATGGTGCTGCTCCTGCGGAATGGGCGAGGAGTAGAATCTACGCTCACATAAACGCAATGAAAATAGGCGAATAGGCAAACTATGATTGCGTCGACGCAATACAAACTCAGCGCGGCCGATTTGGACGTGGTGCTGGCGCTGGTACGCTGCGGCACCCTGGCCGAGGCCGGCGCCCGTCTGGGCCTGGACGGCTCGACCATCTTCCGCGGCGTGCAGCGGATGGAGAAGGGCCTGGGCCAGCGCCTGTTCGAGCGCTCGCGCAGCGGCTTCCGGCCGGCCGAGCTGGCGCAGCGGCTGGCGGCGCACGCCGAACAGATCGAGAGCCAGCTGGAGGCGGCCCGCGCGGCGGCGCAGTCCGGCCCGGGCGAGGTGGCCGGCGTGGTGCGCCTGACCACCACCGATTCGCTGTTGCACGGCCTGCTGGCACCGGCGCTGGGGGCGTTGCGGGCGCGCCATCCGCTGCTGCGCTACGAGCTGCACGCCGGCAACGAGCTGGCCAGCCTGACCCGGCGCGACGCCGACATCGCCCTGCGCGCGACGCGGCGGCCGCCGCCGCATTTGCTGGGCAAGCATCTCGGGCCGGTGCGTATGGCCGTGTACACGGCCAGCGCCGGCGGCCCGGCCGGTCCCGCCGGCTCGGCCAGCCCGGCCGGTTCGGCCGGCTTCGACGCCGAGCTGGCCCACGGCGCCAGCTGGATCGCGCCGGACGACGCGCTGCCCGAGCATCCGTCGGTATTGTGGCGCAAGAAGCATTTTCCCAAGGTGGTGCCGAGCTATTCGGTGAGCAGCCTGCTGACGGTGGCCGAGTTGGTCGGCCGGGGCCTGGGCATCGGCGTGCTGCCGGTGTTCCTGGCGGCGGGGCGGGCCGAGCTGGCGCCGCTGAGCGAGGCCATCGCCGAGTGTCAAACCGAGTTGTGGCTGCTGACGCATCCGGAGGCGCGCTATTTGACGCGGGTGGCGGCGGTGTACGCCGCTTTGTCGCAGCAACTGGTGCTGGAATGAAAAAACCGCCGCGAATCTGAGATTCGCGGCGGTTTTTAAGATGCTGGCGGAGCGGACGGGACTCGAACCCGCGACCCCCGGCGTGACAGGCCGGTATTCTAACCAACTGAACTACCACTCCACATTCTTTCGAATGCTGTACTACTGTAAATCTTTGCCGACTCGCCGAAGCGGGCCAGCTGAATGTTGGCGGAGCGGACGGGACTCGAACCCGCGACCCCCGGCGTGACAGGCCGGTATTCTAACCAACTGAACTACCACTCCTAATTCGTTACAACGTTTTCTGACTTGGTGGGTGCTGAGAGGCTCGAACTCCCGACCTACGCCTTGTAAGGGCGCCGCTCTACCAACTGAGCTAAGCACCCCACGCTAACCTCAGAAAACCCTTCAGGGTTTGTCACAACGTCTGAAGGAGGCCGTATTTTATGTGCGATCGCCGCCATCCGCAAGGGCTTTTAGAAATATTTCGTAAAAAGGTCGTTGGCGGGCTGAAAAGATGCCGCCGCCGATGCCGTCCTGCGGCGCGGCCCCGTGGCCCATCGCCATCGCGCCATCGGGGTCAGCGCCATCGGGGTCAGTGCCGACATTCGGACACAGACTCAGCAGCAATGGGGCGCGCTGCTCAAGGTTATGGTAGAGCTCGTGTCCGAATGTCGGCACTGACCCTGGGGTTTGCGCTGGGGTTTGCGCGGGGCGGTTAGGGCCGTTGCGGCCGGCGGATGGTGGCGAGGATCTCGGCCACGCCGTTCTGGAACACCTGGCGGCCGGCCTCGGCGCCGAGCTCGCGCTCGTAGATCTTCTGCACGGTGCCGTCGGCCACCATCTCGTAGAGCGCGTCGGCGTAGGCGTCGCGGGCGTCGCGCGCCACGCTGGCGCGCGAGACGAAGGCGCCGACCAGGCGCGCCGGCGTTTCGCTGACGGCGTAGGCTTGCATGCTGTCGAGCAGGCCCAGGCGGCGCCGGTGCAGCAGGTGGATGATGGGCGGCGCGAAGGTGCCGTCGGCGCGGCCGGCGATGATCTTCTTGAACACCACGTCGTAGTCGTTGACGTATTCGAGGCGGCCGGCGCGCTGCAGGCGCTCGAGCAGGTGCTGCACTTCGGGCGGGTAGAACACGCCGCGCGTCAGGTTCAGCCGCCCCTTGCCGTGCGCGACGAAGTCGGCCAGGCTGGCGTAGTTGGCGCCGCCGCGCTTGGTCAGCAGCAGCTCGAAGCGGGTGGTGGCGTAGGGAATGAAGCGGCCGCTGCGCTCGCGCTCGGCGTTGCGCTGCGAGGCCATCGCCAGGTCGACCCGGCCGGCGTCGAACTCGACGAACAGGCGGCCGCGCGGAAACCATTCGAGCTTGATGCGGCAGCCGGTGCGCCGGCCCAGCTCCTCGGCGATGGCCACCGAGGTGCCGCGAAAACGCGCGCCGTCGCGGTAGGACGAGTAGCCCAGGTCGCTTAGGCCGACGCGGGTCAGGGCCGGACAGGAAAAGGCTTGGGCCGCCGCCGGCAAGGCGGCCAACAGGCAGGCGGCGAGGCGCATCAGGCGGCGCGGCGCGGTGGGGCGGCGGATGGACATGGTGCGTCCAGTGTAGCATTCTTTAATGCAACATTCCCGTTTGGATAAGCCGGAACCGTCGCGCCGCAGCGCGCGCTTGGCGCGGCCCCGGCCCGAACCTGCGCCCCGACCCTCGGTCTCCGCCGCGGCCCCGGCCCCGGCCTCAGTACGGGCCGTGGCCGTCCAGGCGGAACACGCTGACCGCCTGCGACAGCCGCACCGCCTGCTCCTGCATGCTGGCGGCGGCGGCCGCCGCCTGCTCGACCAGGGCGGCGTTCTGCTGGGTCGCGCTGTCCATCGCCGTGATCGCCAGGTTGACCTGCTCGATGCCGGAACTCTGCTCGATGCTGGCGGCGGTGATCTCGCCCATGATGTCGGCCACCTGGCGCACCGAGGCGACGATCTGCGCCATGGTCGCGCCGGCGGCGTCGACCAGGGCGCTGCCGGCGTCGACCTTGCCGACCGAGTCGCCGATCAACTCCTTGATCTCCTTGGCCGCGCCGGCCGAGCGCTGCGCCAGGTTGCGCACCTCGGAGGCGACCACGGCGAAGCCACGGCCCTGTTCGCCGGCGCGGGCCGCCTCGACGGCCGCGTTGAGCGCCAGAATATTCGTCTGGAAGGCGATGCCGTCGATGACGCCGATGATGTCGACGATCTTGCGCGAGCTGTCCTTGATCGAGCCCATGGTGGCGACCACCTGGCCGACCACCTGGCCGCCCTGGTCGGCGTGCTCGGCGGCCGAGACCACCAGCTGGTTGGCCTGGCGCGCGTTGTCGGCGTTCTGCTTGACGGTCGAGGTCAACTGCTCCATCGAGGAGGCGGTCTCCTCCAGACTGGCGGCCTGCTGCTCGGTGCGCTGCGACAGGTCGAGGTTGCCGGCGGCGATCTGCGCCGAGGCGGTGGCGATGGTGTCGGTGCTGCCGCGCACCGCGCCGACGGTGCCGGTCAGGCTGCCGACCATGTCCTTGAGCGCGTGCAGCAGGCGGCCGGCCTCGTCGGTGCGGTTGACCTCGATGCGCGCCGTCAGGTCGCCCTTGGCGACGGTCTCGGCCAGCAGGACCGCCTGCTTGATCGGCCCGGTGACCGAGCGGGTGATGATGAAGCCGGCGCCGGCCGACAGCACGGTGGCCAGCACCAGCAGGCCGAGCAGCAGGGCGGTGGCGGCGCGGGCCGCGCTGGCGGCGGCGGCGCCGTTGTCGGCCATTTGCCCGGCCAGGTGTTTGAGCATGGCGTCGAGGCGCACGAAATAGGCGGTCTGCAGCGGGATCACCTGCTTGAAGAGGAACTGGACGGCGTTGTCGCGCTCGCCCGCCTCGAGCAGCTTGAGGGCGGCGCCGCGCTGCTCGGCGTACTGCACGTAGGCCTCGCCCTGGGCGCGGAACAGCGCCCGGCCGTCGGCCGAGGCGAGCATCTTCTCCATCTTGGCGGCCGCCTCGTTGCCGACCCGGTCGGACTCGGCCAGCGCGGCGACGAAGGCCTTGGCCTGCTCCGGCTCGGCCGCCAGCATGGCGTTGCGCACGCTTTGCGCGCCCCGGTTGGCGTAGCTGCGCATTTCGTTGACCAGCTGCACCTTGACATAGCGGTCGTCGACGATCTGCGCCGTCATGGCGCTGGCGCGGTTGACCCGGTCGATGCCGACCAGCGACATCAACAGCATGACGGCGATGGCCAGGCCGAAGCCGATGGCCAGGCGGACGCCGATGTTTAGATTGGACAATTGCATGGTGGTCCTTGGGACGAGGGTGGTGGAGGGAAACTTGCTCTACAGATACTACCGCTGTCCCGCGCGGACGCGGTGGGTGATTGTCGCGGCGCCGCCCCGGCGCGGCGATAGTGTTGCGTATGCGCCATACCGGGCCGGCCGCGGCGGACTTGCACGCCCGGCAATTTGCGGCGATACTGTATGTATTCACAGTATTCTTCCCGACCGGAACGGGCCGCCCATGACCAGCCAGTTTGCGCCAGCACGCCGCATCGCCCACCTCGACATGGACGCCTTCTACGCCTCCGTCGAGCTGCTGCAATACCCCGAGCTGCGCGGCCAGGCGGTGGTGATCGGCGGCGGCCGCGAACACCAGCCGCAGGTGCAGGCCGACGGCACGCGCCGCTTCGCCCGCCTGCGCGACTACGTCGGCCGCGGCGTCATCACCACCGCCACCTACGAGGCGCGCGCGCTGGGCGTCGGCTCGGCGATGGGGATGATGAAGGCGGCCAAGCTGGCGCCGGACGCGGTGCTGCTGCCGGTCAACTTCGACGCCTACCGCCACTACTCGCGCCTGTTCAAGGCGGCCGTGGCGGCGATCGCCCCGGCCATCGAGGACCGCGGCATCGACGAGATCTACATCGACCTGACGGAGGTGGCCGGCGAGACCTTCGAGCTGGCCGGCCGCATCAAGCAGGCGGTGCGCGCCGCCACCGGCTTGAGCTGCTCGATCGGCGTGACGCCGAACAAGCTGCTGTCGAAGATCTGCTCCGACCTGGACAAGCCGGACGGGCTGACCATGCTGTCGCTCGACGAGGTGCCGGCGCGCATCTGGCCGCTGGCGGTGCGCAAGATCAACGGCGTCGGCCCGAAGGCGAGCGAGAAGCTGGCGGCGCTGGGCATCGCCACCATCGGCCAGCTGGCGGCGGCCGACGCCGGCCTGCTGCAGGAGCACTTCGGCGCCAACTACGCCGGCTGGCTGGCCGAGGCCGCGCGCGGCCTGGACCAGCGCGCCATCTCGACCAGCACGGAGAGCAAGTCGATCAGCCGCGAGACCACCTTCGAGCGCGACCTGCACGCGCGCCAGGACCGCGCCGCGTTGTCGGGCATTTTGACGGCGCTGTGCGAGCGCCTGGCCGAGGATTTGCGGCGCAAGTCCTATGTCAGCCGCACCATCGGCATCAAGCTGCGCTTCGACGATTTCCAGATCGTCAGCCGCAACGTCACCCTGCCGCGGGCGGTGGCCGAGCCGGCGGCGATCCTGCAGGCGGCGCGCGAGTGCCTCAAACGGGTGCCGCTGCAACGGCGCCTGCGCCTGCTCGGCGTGCGCGCCAGCACGCTCGAGCCGCCCGGCGCCCCGGCGGCGGCCGGGCAGGGCCGCAGCCAGGGCGAATTGTTCCCGTGACGCCGCCGCGGGCGGCCCCCTAGCCATCCCCCACCCACCCCCGGGGCGCGGCCCGCGCGGCGCGGCCGGAGCACGGCAAAGCGCCTGTCCGGCCGCGCCAACGTGTAAAATACCGTTCCCTGGCAACACTGAAAAACAAGGCAAAAACAACTATGTGGTTCAAGAATCTGCAGATCTACCGCCTGCCCGCCCCCTGGGCGTACACCCCGGAACAACTGGAAGCGGCGCTCGCTCCCCATTCCTTCGTGCCTGCCAGCAGCAATGAATTGCTGCGCCAGGGCTGGGATTCGCCGCGCGGCAACGGCACGCTGGTGCACGTGGTCAACAAACAGATGCTGATCCTGCTCGGCACCGAGAAGAAGCTGCTGCCGGCCACGGTGATCAACCAGGTCGCCAAGGCGCGCGCCGCCGACATGGAGGAGGCGCAAGGCTTCGCCCCCGGCAAGAAGGCGATGAAGGAGCTCAAGGAGCGCGTCGCCGACGAGTTGCTGCCGCGCGCCTTCTCGATCCGCAGCAACGTCTGGACCTGGATCGACCCGGTCAACGGCTGGCTGGTGGTCGACGCGGCCAGCCCGGCCAAGGCCGACGAGGTCATCAAGCTGCTGCTCAAGGCGGTCGACAAGTTGCCGCTGGAGAGCCTGCGCGTGCAGCGCTCGCCGGTCGGCGTGATGACCGAATGGCTGCAGGCCGACGAGTCGCCGGCCGGCTTCACGGTCGACATGGACACCGAGCTGCGCGCCACCGGCGAGAGCAAGGCGGCGGTGCGCTATGTGCGCCACACGCTGGAACCGGAGGAGGTGCGCCGCCACATCGCCGCCGGCAAGCAGTGCACCCGCCTGGCCATGACCTGGGACGGCAAGATCTCCTTCGTGCTGACCGAGTCGCTGGCGATCAAGGGCATCAAGCCGCTCGACGTGATCAGCGAGAAGGAATCGAGCACCAAGAACGACGACGAGCGTTTCGACGGCGACATGATGCTGATGACCGGCGAGCTGAGCAAGCTGATGGCCGACGTGGTCGAGGCGCTGGGCGGCGAAGCCAAGGCCTGACCCGGCCCGGCGCCCGCCGCCGAGCCCGACGATGCCGCCCGCTTCAATGCAGGGCGGCATTTTTTTTGCCGGCGCGCGGCGCAGCGGCCGGCGCGCGCCGTCTTTTCACCGGCGAAGCGGGGCCTCGGGCGGGGGGTGTTGGTTATTCTTGCAATATTTCATGTTTCCTTGTGGAAATTCCCGGCCGTTCTGGTATAGTGGGAAGTTATCAAATAAGGAACTACCATGACCTCAGTCACCGGTCTCACCCCCGCCCAGTTCGCCGCCTTGAGCACCAAACTCATCGCTGCGCTGTCTCTCGCGGAGATGGCCGAGGTCACCGCCGCCCAGGCCGCCGCGATGACGGTGGCGCAGGCCGCCGCGCTGTCCGGGCCGCAACTGGCGGGGCTAGCCGCCGCCGCCGTCGCGGCGCTGCCGCCGGCCAACCTGGCCGCCCTGCGCGCCGCCGTGTTCGGCGCCGCCACGCTGGGCGCCAACTTCGTCGCCGGACTGGGCGCCGCCCAGGTGGCCCAGCTGACGACGGCCCAGGCCGCCGCACTGAGTTCGCGCCACATCGCCGCCCTCAGCCCCCAGGCGCTGGCCGCCTTCGACGCCGCCGATTTCGCCGCCCTCAACCCGGCCGCCGTGGCGCGCCTGACGAACGAGCAACTGGCCGCGCTGGGCACCCAGCAGATCGCCGGCTTCGGCTCCAAACAGGTGGCCGCGCTGGTCGCCGGCCAGCTCGCCGCGCTGGGCACGCGCGCCATCGCCGCGCTCGACAGCCAGGATGTCGCCGCGCTGGGCAGCGCCCAGCTGGCCGCGCTGCGGCTCGACCAGATCGAGGCCCTCAGCGCCGCCCAGGTGGGCGCCCTCGGCAGCCGCCAGCTGGCCGTGCTGTCGGCCGGCCAGCTGGCCGCGCTGGGCAACGAGGGCATGCGCGCGCTGAGCTCGCGCGCCATCGGCGGCCTGGCCACGGCGCAGCTGGCCGTGCTGGCGACGGCACAGATCCACGCCCTGGGCAGCGCCCAGCTGGCCGCGCTGAGCAGCGCGCAACTGGTCGCGCTGATGACGCGCGGCATCGCCGCCATCGACGTCGACAACATCGGCGCGCTGCGCACCGGCGCCATCGCCGCGCTCAGCTCGGCCCAGCTGGCCCAGCTCGGCGGCGGTGGCAACAACCCCTTCGCCAACCTGGGCACGGCGCAGATCCGCGCCCTGCGCAGCGCCGCCCTGGCCGGCTTGACGACGGCGCAGATCGTCGGCCTGAGCACCGCCCAGGCGGCGCTGCTGGGCAGCGCCCAGCTGGCCGGCCTGTCGGTCGAGGCCATCGCCGCCCTCGAGACGGCCGACCTGGCGGCGCTGCGCACGGCGGCCATCGCCGGCCTGCGCAGCGCCCAGGCGGCGGCGCTGAGCAGCGCCCAGGTGGCGGCGCTGAGCACCGCCCAGCTGAGCGCGATGGGCAGCCGGCAGATCGCCGTGCTGGCCAGCGCCAGCCTGGCCGCGCTGCCGACCGCCGCGCTGGCCGCGCTCAAACCGGCCACCTTCGCGGCGCTGCCGACGGCGGTGCTGGCCCAGCTGAGCACGCAGCAGGTGGCCAGCCTGGCGACGCAGCAGGTGGCGGCGCTGGGCAGCGCCGCGCTGGGCGCGCTGAGCCCGGCGCAGTTCGCCGCGCTGGGCTCCGGCCAGCTGCGCGTGCTCAGTTCGCGCCAGCTGGCGGCGCTGTCGAACGCCGACCTCGGCGTGCTCGGCAGCGACGCCATCGGCGCGCTGCGCCCGGTCGCGCTGGGCGGCTTGAACTCGAGCCAGCTGGCCGCGCTCAGCGAGGTGCAGATCGTCGCGCTGAGCACCGGCCAGATCAGCTTCCTGCGCAGCGCCGCCCTGGCCGGCCTGGGCGCCAGCCAGGCGCGCGCGCTCGGCACGGCCCAGGTGCACGCCCTCAACAGCGCCCAGCTGCGCGCCCTGTCGACCGCCGCCATCGCCGCGCTCGACCCGGCAGACGTGGCGGCGCTGCGCACCGCCGCCCTGCGCGGCCTGAGCACCGCCCAGGTGGCGGCGCTGGACAGCGCCCAGGTCGGCGCCCTCACCACGGCCGAGCTGGCCTCGATGAGCAGCAGCCAGATCGGCGCCCTGGCGGGCGGCCTGATCAGCGCGCTGCCGACCGCCTACCTGGCCGCGCTCAGCCCGTCCGCCATCGCCATCCTGCCCGGCGAGGTGATCGCCCGCCTCAGCGCGGCGCAGATCGCCAGCCTGAGCACGCGCCAGGTCGCCGCCCTGAGCAGCGCCGGCGTGCGCGCGCTGGGCAGCGCCCAGTTCGCCGCGCTCAGCTATGAACAGCTGGGCGCGCTCGGCTCGCGCCAGATCGTCGGCATCGACGCCGGGGACCTGGCCGTCGTCAGCGCCGACAACATCGGCGCCCTACGCAGCGCCGCCATCGCCGTGCTCAGCGCGGCGCAGGTGGCCGCGCTCGACGCCACCGGCCAGTTCGCCGCCCTCGGCACGGCCCAGGTGGCGGCGCTGCGCAGCACCGCGCTGGCCGCCTTGAGCACCGCCCAGGTGGCGGCGCTGACGGTCGAGCAGAGCGCCGCGCTGCGCAGCGCCCAGCTGCGCGCCTTGTCGACCGCGGCCATCGCCGCGCTGGAGACGGCCGACCTGGCCGCGCTGTCGAGCGGCGCCATCCGCGGCCTGCGCAGCGAGCAGGTGGCGGCCCTGGGCAGCGCCCAGATCGTCGCCCTCAGCCCGGCCCAGTTCGCCGTCTTCGGCAGCGCGCAAATGGCGGCGCTGGCCAGCGCCACGCTGGCCGCCCTGCCGGCCGCCGACCTGGCGGCGCTGAGCACGGCGGTGGTCGCCGCCCTGCCGGCCGCCGTCATCGCCGGCCTGGGCACGGCCCAGCTGGCCGGCCTGGCGACGCGCCAGATCGCCGCGCTGGGCAGCGCCGCGCTGCAGGCGCTGGGCAGCGCCCAGGTGGCCGCGCTGAGCGCGGCGCAGCTGGCCGCGCTCGGCGCCAAACAGGTCGTCTGGCTGGCGGCCGAGGACCTGGCCGCCATCGGCAGCGCGCAGATCGTCGCGCTGCGCACCGGCGCCATCGCCGCGCTCAACTCGCTCCAACTGGCCGCGCTGGGCACGGCGCAGTTCGCCGCCCTGGGCACGGCGCAGATCGCCGCGCTGCGCAGCGGCGCCCTGGCCGGCCTGACCACCGCCGAGGTGGCCAGCCTGTCGCCGGCCCAGGCGGCGGCGCTGGGCAGCCGCCAGCTGGCCGCCTTCTCCAACGAGGCGATCGCCGCGCTGGAGACGGCCGACCTGGCGGCGCTGCGGCCGAGCACCCTGGCCGGCCTGCGCAGCGAGCAGGTGGCGGCGCTGACCAGTCTGCAGGTGGCCGGCCTGGGCACGGCCCAGCTGGCCGCGCTGGGCACGCGCCAGATCTCCGTGCTGAGCAGCGCCACCCTGGCGGCGCTGCCGACCGCCGCGCTGGCCGCCCTGAGCACGGCGGTGATCGCCGCCCTGCCGGGCGCCGTGGTGGCCCGGCTCAGCACCGCCCAGCTGGCCAGCCTGAGCACGCGCCAGGTGGCCGCGCTGGGCAGCGCCGGCCTGGCCGCGCTGGGCACCGCGCAATTCATCGCCTTCACGCCGGAGCAGATCGGCGCGCTCAGCTCGCGCCAGTTCGCCAGCCTGGCCAGCGCCGACCTCGGCGTGCTGGCCACCGCCACGCTGGGCGCGCTGCGCACCAGCGTCATCGCCAGCCTGAGCGGCGCGCAGCTGGCCGCGCTGGGCGCCTCGCTGAACGCGCTGTCCAACGGCCAGATCGCGGCGCTGCGCAGCGCCGCCGTGGCCGGCCTGGCCACCGCCCAGCTGGCCGCGCTGGGCAGCGACCAGTTCGCCGCCCTGGGCAGCGCGCAGATCGCCGCCCTGTCCAGCGGCCAGATCGCCGTGCTGCGCCCCGACGAGCTGGCGGCGCTGCGCACGGCCGCCGTCGCCGGCCTGCGCAGCGCCCAGATCGCCGCCCTCAGCAGCGCGCAGAGCGCGGCGCTGGGCAGCGCCCAGCTGGCCGCGCTGAGCAGCGTCCAGTTGGCCGGCCTGGGCAGCGCCAACGTGGCGGCGCTGTCGGCCGCCGCCGTCGCCGCCCTCAAGCCGGGCGCGCTGAACGGCGTGGCCGCGCTGGCCCCGACCTTCTTCGCCGCGCTGGGCAGCGCCCAGCTGGCCGCGCTGTCGACCGCGCAGGCGGCGGCGCTCGGCTCGCGCGCCATCGCCGCGCTCGGCACCGCCGCGCTGGCCGGCCTGGGCGGCGCCGGCCTGGCCGCCTTGAGCACGGCCGCGCTGTCGGGCCTGAACACGGCCCAGGTGGCGGCGCTGGCCACGGCGCAGATCGCCGCGCTGTCGAGCTCCGCCATCGCCGGCCTGAGCCGTTCGGCCGCCTTCGTCGCCGGCCTGGGCAGCGCCCAGCTGGTCGCCCTGACGCCGCAGCAGGCCGCCGCCTTCGGCGCCAGCCGCATCGGCCAGCTGTCGGCGGCCGTGTTCGGCGCCATCGAGGCGGCCGACCTGGCCGCGCTCGGCACCGCCGTCATCGCCGCGCTCAGCGCGCCGCAACTGGCGGCGCTGGGCAGCGAGCAGATCGCCGCGCTGGCCACCCGCCAGGTGGCCGCGCTGGGCACCAGCCATCCGCCCGGCGCCGACCTGCTGAGCAGCGCGCAGATCGCCGCGCTGTCGGCCAGACAGGTCGGCGCGCTCAGCGTGGCGATGCTCAAGGCCTTCAGCACCAGCGAACTGGCGGCGATCGAAACGCGCGACATCGTCGGCCTCAACAAGCTGCAGATGGCGGCGCTGTCGACCGCCCAGGTGCGCGCGCTGAGCACCGGCCAGATCGCCGCCCTCAACAGCGCCCAGTTCGCCGCCTGGTCGAGCACCCAGGTGCAGGCGCTCAGCACGGCGCAGATCGCCGCGCTGGGCAACCTGACGCCGCTGGCGCTGGACCTCGACGGCGACGGCCTGCGCACCCTCGGCCTGGACGCCGGCGTGCGCTTCGACCTGGCCGCCGACGGCCACGCCGGCGCCACCGGCTGGATCGGCGGCGGCGACGGCCTGCTGGCGCTGGACCGCAACGGCGACGGCCGCATCAACGACGGCGCCGAGCTGTTCGGCTCGGCCACCGCGCTGGCCGGCGGCGGCCGCGCCGAGCAGGGCTTCGCCGCCCTGGCCGAGCTCGACAGCAACGGCGACGGCGCCATCGACGCCGCCGACCGCGCCTTCGGCCAGTTGCGCGTCTGGGTCGACGGCAACGCCGACGGCGTCAGCCAGGCCGCCGAGCTGGCCGGCCTGGACGCGCTGGGCATCGTCCGCCTGAACCTGGACGCCCGCCTGGCGCCGACGGTGGAGCAGGGCAACGTGGTGGCCCTGCGCGCCAGCTACACAAGGGCCGACGGCGCGCAGCGCGAGCTGGCCGACGTTTGGCTGGCCCAGCCGGGCAGCGTGCTGAGCGGCCGGGTCGGCGGCCTGGTCCAGCAGCTGGCCGCCTTCGGCCGGGACGCCGCGCCGGCCGTGGCGGCCGCCGCCGCGCTGGCGCTGACGGACCCGGCGCCGGCCGCCACGGCCCTGCTGGCCGGCCAGCTGGCCCAGTTCGACGCCCGCGGCCGCAGCTTGGCCGGTGCGGCCCTGCTGGCCGCCGCGCCGACCGGCAGCGAGCCGCCCGGCGCGCGGGCCACGGCCTCGGCCGGCCTGCTGGCGCTGCCGCCGCGCTAGTCGCTGCCAGTGTCCCGAGTCAAACAAGCGGCGACCCGGGACACCCGTCCACGGCGGGGGCGGCGCGCTTGCCGCCTCCCCCCGCTCAGGCCGGCATCCCCGGCATGCCCCACCTCGGGACCCGTCGAACTGGCGGGTCTTTTCGTGTTAATTCGCGCATTTGTCGGGAAATTTCGCTGTTAGTATTGGCATAAATATATTTTTACATTTTTTACATTCTAAATTTAGTTGCTTATCGGTAAAACCGAAATTTTTCTGATACAGTTTTCTCAATATTGAACAATAAGGAATTGCCCATGAGCATCGACAGCAACATGACGCCGGCCCAGTTCGCGGCCCTCGGCACCAAGCAGATCGCCGCGCTGACCGCCGCCGACTTCGCCGCGCTGCCGGCCAGCCTGGCCGCCGCGCTGACCAGCAAGCAGGCCGCGGTGCTCACCTCGGCCCAGCTGGGCGCCCTGGCGCCGGCCAGCATCGCCGCCCTCGAGCCGGCCAGCATCGCCGCGCTCAAGCCGCTGACCCTGGCCGGCGCCAGCACCCTGGCGCCCTTCGTCGCCGGCCTGGGCAGCCGCCAGATCGCCGCGCTGACGCCGGGCCAGGCCGCCGTCCTGCGCGGCAACAACATCGCCGCCCTGTCGCTCGAGGCCATCGCCGGCTTCGAGCCGGCCGACCTGACCGCGCTGGGCACCGGCGTCATCGCCGGCCTGAGCGCGAGCCAGCTGCAGGCCTTCAGCACACGGCAGATCGGCGCCCTCAACGTGCGCCAGATCGGCGCGCTGACCCCGGCCCGGCTCGGCAGTGGCGAGCTGTTTACCACCGCACAGATGGTGGCCTTCAACGCCGGCCAGATCGGCGCCTTCAGCACCGCGCTGATCGCCGCGCTCGGCGGCGCCGACCTGGCCGCCATCGAAACGCGCGACATCGGCGGCCTCACCGTGCGCCAGCTGGCCGCCCTCTCGGCCGCCCAGCTGCAGGCGCTGGGCAGCGCCCAGCTGCGCGCGCTGCAGCCGCGCCAGCTGCCCGGCCTGTCCACCGCCGCCCTGGTGGCGCTCGACAGCGACGGCCTGCGCGCGCTGAGCGGCGCCGTTTTCGCCGCGCTGAGCACGGCGCAGATCGCCTCGCTCAGCACCCGCCAGTTGCACACCCTGAGCACCGCCCACCTGGCCGCGCTGCAGCCGCGCCAGCTGGCCGCGCTGGGCAGCGCCGCCCTGGCCGCGCTCGATCCGGCCACCCTGGCCGCGCTCAAGCCGGCCTTGATCGGCAGCTTGAGCTCGAACCAGCTGCCGGGTCTGGGCAGCGCCGGCCTGGCCGCCCTCACCACCGCCCAGTTCGCCGCGATCAAGCCGGCCATGCTGGCCGGCCTGAGCGGCGAGCAGGTCGCCGCGCTGACCACCAAACAGGCCTCGGCGCTGAACGCCACCCAGTTGGCGGCGCTGTCGCTGGCCGGCGTGGCCGCCCTCGAGACGGCCGACTTCGCCGCGCTGCGCGTGGCCACCCTGGCCGGCCTGAGCACGCGCCAGCTCGGCGCGCTGAGCGGCGAGCAGGTGGCCGCCCTGACCACCGCGCAGGCCGCCGCGCTGGGCAGCCGCCAAGTCAACGCCCTGTCGAGCGGCGCCTTCGCGGCGATCGAGCTGGCCGACCTGGCCGCGCTCAACAACAGCGCCATCGCCGGCCTGTCGAGCACCCAGCTGCGCGCCCTGAGCGGCGAGCAGATCGCCCACCTGGCCACGCGCCAGATCGCCGCCCTCAGCACCGCCGCCCTGCACGCCCTGAGCGACAGCCAGTTCCGTGCCCTCACCGCCGCCCAGCTGGGCGCGCTGACCTCGCGCCAGCTGGCCAGCCTGTCGCCGGCCGCGATCGGCGCCCTGAGCACGGCCAGCCTGGTGGCGCTGCGCACCGCCGCCATCGCCGGCCTCGGCTCGGCCCAGGTGGCCGCGCTCGGCAACGACCCCAGCCAGCCCGGCCACAGCCAGTTCGGCCTGCTCACCACCGGCCAGATCGCCGCGCTGCGCAGCGCCGCCCTGCGAGGCCTGAGCGCCGAGCAGGCCGCCGCCATGACCAGCAGCCAGGTCGCCGCGCTCAGCGCGCCGCAGGTGATGGCGCTGTCGAGCGCCGCCATCGCCGCGCTCGACGTGGCCGACATCGCCGCCCTGCAGCGCGGCGCGGTGATGAACCTGCGCACCGACCAGGTTGCCGCACTGAACCCGCAGCAGCTGGCCGCGCTGACCACCTACCAGGCCTCGGCGCTGACCAGCCAGCAGTTCAACGCGCTGTCGGCCGGCGCCCTGGCGGCGCTCGAGACGGCCGACCTGGCCGCCCTCGACACCCGCGTCATCGGCGCCATGCGCACCGCCCAGCTGGCCGCGCTCGGCGACGCCCAGCTGGCCGCGCTGGCGCAGCGCCAGATCGGCGCGTTGAGCACGGCCGGCCTGAACGCGCTGAGCCAGGAGCAGTTCCGCCTGTTCGGCAGCCAGCAACTGGCCGGGCTCAACGCCGCCCAGTTCGGCGCCCTGTCGACCGACAAGCTGCAGGCGATCCGCGCCGCCGACATGCCGGCGCTCAACTCGGCCGCCTTCACCAGCCTCGGCTCGGCGCAGATCGCCGCCCTGCTGGCCGAGCAGGTCGGCGCGCTGAGCACCGCCCAGGTGAGCCGCCTGACGGTGGCCGGCCTGGCCGGCCTGGGTGCCGCCCAGGCCGCCGCCCTCAACACCGCCCAGGCGGCCGCGCTGATCGGTAGCCAGCTGGCCGCCTTCAGCACCGCCGCCGTGGCCGCGCTCGACAGCGCCGACATCGCCGCGCTCAAGCCGATCGCCGTCGCCACGCTGCGCACCGACCAGGTGCTGGCGCTCGGCAGCGACCAGTTCGCCGCGCTGACCACCCAGCAACTGGGCGCCATGCGCACCCAGCAGTTCGCCGTGTTGTCGAGCGCCGTCGTCGCCGGCCTGAGCACGGCCAACCTGGCGGCGCTGTCGGGCGTCGTGCTGGCCTCGCTGTCGACCGCGCTGATGGCGGCGCTGAGCACCGGCCAGATCGCCAGCCTGACGGCCGGCCAGGTCGGCGCGCTGGGCAGCGCCACCCTCCACGCCCTCGGCGCCGACCAGTTGTACGCGCTGGGCTCGCGCCAGCTCGCCGGCCTGCTCGGCCGCCAAGTGGCCGGCCTGGGCTCGCGCGAGCTCGCCGCCCTCAACGCCGAGCAGCTCGGCGGCCTCAGCGTCGACGTCGTCGGCAGCCTCGGCTCGGCCCAGCTGGCCGTGCTCGGCAGCGACCGCGACGGCGCCGCCGGACCGCGCATCGGCGCCCTCGGCACGGCCCAGGTGGCGGCGCTGAAGCCGTTCGTGCTGGCCGGCCTGGGCACCAGCCAGGCCGTCTCGCTGACCACCCAGCAGGCCGCCGTCCTGAGCGCGCTGCAAATCGGCGGGCTGTCGAACGACATCGTCGCCGCGTTCGAGACGGCCGACTTCGCCGCCCTCAGCAACGCCGCCATCGCCGGCCTGCGCTCCGGCCAGGCGGCCGCCCTGAGCTCCGGGCAACTGGCCGCGCTGGGCACCGGCCAGGCCGCCGCGCTGGCCGCCGAGGCGGTCGGCGCGCTGGTGTCGAGCCAGGTGTGGGCGCTGGGCACGGCCCAGCTGGCCGCGCTGAGCACGCGCCAGATCGCCGCCCTGTCGGCCCGCCACGCCGACGGCGCCGACCTGCTCACCACCGACCAGATGGTGGCACTGTCGTCGCAACAGGTGGGCGCGCTGAGCACCGCCGTGGTGGCGGCGCTGAGCACGGCCGACGTCGCCGCCATCGAAACGCGCGACATCAACGCCCTCGGCAGCAGCCAGCTGGCGGCGCTGTCGACCAGCCACGTGCGCAGCCTGAGCACCGGCCAGATCAGCGCCCTCAGCACCGGCCAGCTGCACGTCCTGTCGAGCGGCCAGGTGGCCGCCCTCAGCGCCGACCAGGTGCACGCGCTGAGCAGCGCCCAGCTGGCGGCGCTGCCGTTCACCCCGGTCAGCGGCGTGAGCGGCGTCAACGCCATGGTGCAGGCGATGGCGGCCTTCGGCGCCGGCGCCGAGTTCGCCTCGGCCCAGCGGCCGCGGCTCGACGCCGCCGGCGTCTCGGCGAGCGGCCAGCTGGCCGCCGGCGCGGCGCAGATGGCCGGCCTGCTGCAGCAGTACGACGCCAACGGCCAGCCGCTGGCGGCGCCGGGCGGTGCTGGCAGCGGCGATCCGACGCTGCGCCTGAACGGCCTGCAGCCGGCCGCCACGGCCGGCCTGCTGGCGGCCAGCCACAAATAGCCCGAAAAAGATCGTCGCGGGCGAGCGGGACGCCGGCAAAACCCAGCGGCGCAAACCTGGGGTCGGACCCGCTGGGTCTGACCCCGGTCCCTGCCTGTGGGGTTCGCCGGCATCCCCGGCGCCTTGACGGAACGAAAAAATGCCCGCGAAGCGATTCGCGGGCATTTTTTATTCTTGGAGGTAAAGCGCGGCGGCCGCGCGACCGCCTACAGCGGCTGGAACACGCCGGCGGCGCGGTTCTTCTGCACATTGTCCCAGGCGAAGATCTGGCCGTTCATCGCCACGTAGACGCCGGCCGGCAGGGTCTGCGCCACGCCACAGGCGAAGCCCAGGTTGAACAGCGCGTCCGAGTTGTCGATCTCGTAGGGGATCATGGCGCCGGTCAGCACGATGGTCTGGCCCAGCGCGGCCGGGCCCAGCACGGCGGCCGTCTGCGGCATGGTGTCGGTGCCGTGGATGATGACCACGGCCTTTTCGGCGGCGCCGCGGCAGGCGGCCAGGATGCGCTCGCGGTCGGCGTCGACCATGTCGAGCGAGTCCATCAGCGGCAACTGCTGCAGTTCCACCTGCACCGTCAGGCGGCAGCGCGCCAGCGCCGCCGGCAGGTGGCTGGCGGCGAAGCCGAGCGTGCCGTTCAGTTCGTTGTAGTGTTTGTCGAAGGTGCCGCCGGTGGCGAGAATGCGCAAGGTCATGGTGGTGTGCTTTGATCGGTGGAGAATAGGCCGAATGATAGCCTGAAGCGTGCCCCTTGTGCAGTCGGCAAGGTCGGCGCGCGGGCAATCTCACCCCCTGTGTTTGCTCTGCATTGGCCCTAGAAACTTGCGCCAACTGTGAGTACACTGGTTTCTTTGTTCGTCGGACCCGCTCCCTATTTCCGCCATGAAAGCGCTCGCTCCCGGTACCGTCATCTTCCACCGCCACCGTGGCTACGGCGTGATCACCTCGGTCAACCTGCTGACCGGCTGGATCGCCGCCCGCTTCGGCAGCGAGGCCCGCACGCTCGACCTGAACCTGTCGATGGACGAGGTGCAGTTCGCCGACGGCGAGGCCATCCTGTTCCGCCGCGCCCCGCCCGACCGCATGCCGCACGCCCGCCTGATGGCCATGGTGCGCGAGTTGCACCGCGCCGGCTACCAGCGCCTCTACCTGTATTCCTGGCCCAAGCCGTCCGGCCTGCACTGGCGCTGGCATTTGTTCACCGGCCAGCGCGACTGGATGCAGCGGCCCTGGCGCGAGGGCTGGTACGGCTCCGGCGCCGACTACAACGTCAACCCGGTGATGGGCTGGGGCGACACGCCGGCCGCCACCACCGAGGAGCTGGTCCACGCCCTGGCCCGCTTCGACCCGCAGGGCCTGGCGCGCGCGCTCGGCCGCGACGAGGACCACGCCGCCTGGTTCGAGGGCGTCTGCGCGGCCCTGCTGCCCGGCTATATGTACAGCCTGGACATGCAGCGCCCGGCCGACGCGCCGCTGCAGGAGATGCCGCCGGTGCCGGTGATCGCCGTGCGCGCCAGCCTGCCGCCCTACAGCGGCCCGGCGCTGGCCTGGCCGCCCGGCTGGAGCGGGCTGTGGAGCAAGGTGCACGCCATGCCGGCGCCGGCCATCAACCTGAGCGGCGTGCCGGAGATCCGCTGACGCCGGCCGGGCCGGCTATTGCGTCCGGCCGCCCTTGGCGTAGTCCGGATTGAGCAGGGCGCCGTGCCTGCCGGCGGCGAAGTCGACGATGTTCTGGAAGGCGTGGCGGAAATACAGCTCGTAGCTGTCCTTCTCCACATAGCCCAGGTGCGGCGTGGCCAGCACGGTCGGCATGCGCAGCAGCGCCGAGTCGGCCGCCAGCGGCTCCGAGGTGAACACGTCGAGCGCGGCGTAGCCGGGCCGGCCCTGCGGCAGCGCCCGCTCCAAGGCGTCCTCCTGCACCAGCTCGGCGCGGCTGGTGTTGACGAACAGGGCCGTCGGCTTCATCCGCGCCAAATCCTCGGCGCTGACGATGCCACGGGTGGCCGGGTTCAGCCGCAAATGCAGGCTGAGCACGTCGGCCTGCTCGAAGAAGGCCTCGCGCGTCGTCGCCGCCGCGTTGCCGTCGGCCACGGCCGCGTCGCGGCTGGCCTGGCTGCCCCACACCAGCACGTTCATGCCGAAGGCGCGGCCGTAGCCGGCGATCATCTGGCCGATCTTGCCGTAGCCCCAGATCGCCAGCGTCCTGCCCTTGAGCGCCGTGCCCAGCCCGTTCAGGCCGGGGTTGATCGAGGCCGTCTGCCACAGCCCGTCCCGCAGGTTGTTGGCGTAGGGGACGATTTTGCGCGTGGCCGCCATGATCAGCGCCCAGGTCAGCTCGGCCGGCGCGGTGGGCGAGCCGACGCCCTCGACGATGGCCACGCCCAGCTCGCTGGCGGCGGCCACGTCGATGTTGCCGGCCACCTTGCCGGTCTGCGAAATGAGCTTCAAATTGGGCAGCTTGGCCAGCAGCGCGCGGTTGAGCACGGTGCGCTCGCGGATCAGCACCAGCGCCTCGAAGGGCGCCAGGCGGATCGCCAGCTGGCCCAGTCCACGGGTCGAATTGGTGAAGATTTTCACTTCGTGATCGCGCAACAACGGGAAGCAATCCAGATCGCGGGTAGAATCTTGATAATCGTCGAGAATTGCAATTTTCATGGTAGTTGACCGATCTTAATGTGAATTTCGTAGCTTAATAACGGATTTCTCAGAATATGGAATAGCTTACTACTTTAGTCGACTATTTCTCCTACATTTTTGGAGAAAAGCCAGTTTGACGGGTGTACAATCGCCCACTCATTTTCGAACTCAGCTATGGGGTTCGCGCAATACGTTCCACCAGCCCGGCCACATGATTGGGCTGCGCGCCGGCCATATCGCCGGCGCAATCGACATGACCGCCGTACCCGCCGGGGGCCGCCGCCGAGCAATCGCGCCGCCCGCCAGAGCGCAAGCCACAAGCTGACGACGATCCTGCCGTGCCGGGACAAGACAAGATTTTCTTTATTGGCATTGGAGGTACTATGAATCAGCCCGTGATGGGTGGCGTTGCCGCACTCAACGTCCCAGCTTACATTAAACAGCAGAAACTGATCAATTGGGTCGCGGACATCGCCGCCCTGACCAAGCCCGACCGCATCCACTGGTGCGACGGCTCGCAGGAAGAATACGACCGCCTGTGCGGCGAAATGGTCGCCGCCGGCACCATGAAGAAGCTGAACCAGGAAAAACGGCCGAACTCCTACCTGGCCTGCTCCGACCCGAGCGACGTCGCCCGCGTCGAAGACCGCACCTTCATCTGCTCGAAAACCAAGGAAGAGGCCGGTCCGACCAACAACTGGACCGAGCCGAGCGAAATGCGCGGCACCCTCAACGGCCTGTTCGACGGCTGCATGGTCGGCCGCACGATGTACGTGGTGCCGTTCTCGATGGGCCCGCTGGGCTCGCCGATCGCCCACATCGGCGTCGAGCTGTCCGACTCCGCCTACGTCGCCGTCAACATGCGCGTGATGACCCGCATGGGCCGCGCCGTCTACGACGTGCTCGGCACGGACGGCGAGTTCGTCCCCTGCGTGCACAGCGTCGGCGCGCCGCTGGCCGCCGGCCAGAAGGACGTCGCCTGGCCGTGCAACAGCACCAAATACATCGTCCACTTCCCCGACACCCGCGAGATCTGGTCGTTCGGCTCCGGTTACGGCGGCAACGCCCTGCTGGGCAAGAAGTGCTTCGCCCTGCGCATCGCCTCCAACATGGGCCACCAGGCCGCCCAGGTAGACGGCGCCGGCTGGTTGGCCGAACACATGTTGATCCTCGGCGTCGAATCGCCGGAAGGCAAGAAGCACTACGTCGCGGCGGCCTTCCCTTCGGCCTGCGGCAAGACCAACTTCGCCATGCTGATCCCGCCCGCCAGCTTCAAGGGCTGGAAGGTCACCACCATCGGCGACGACATCGCCTGGATCAAACCGGGCGCCGACGGCCGCCTGTACGCCATCAACCCTGAAGCGGGCTACTTCGGCGTCGCCCCCGGCACCAACGAGAAGACCAACTTCAACTGCATGGCCTCCATGCGCGAGAACACCATCTTCACCAACGTCGCGCTGACCGACGACGGCGACGTCTGGTGGGAAGGCCTGAGCAAGCAAGCGCCCGACCACCTGATCGACTGGCAGGGCAAGGATTGGACGCCGGCCTCCGGCACCAAGGCGGCCCACCCGAACGCCCGCTTCACCGTCGCCGCGACGCAGAACCCGGTGATCGACTCGGCCTGGGACGACCCGGCCGGCGTGCCGATCTCGGCCTTCATCTTCGGCGGCCGCCGCTCGACCACCGTGCCGCTGGTGACCGAGGCGCGCAACTGGGTCGAAGGCGTCTACATGGCCGCGACCATGGGCTCCGAGACCACCGCCGCCGCCGCCGGCCAAATGGGCGTGGTGCGCCGCGACCCGTTCGCCATGCTGCCGTTCATGGGCTACAACATGAGCGACTACTTCCAGCACTGGCTGAACATGGGCGCCAAGCTGGGCGCCAACAACGCCGCCGCGCTGCCGAAGATTTACTGCGTCAACTGGTTCCGCACCGACGAGCAGGGCCACTTCGTCTGGCCTGGCTTCGGCGACAACATGCGCGTGCTGAAATGGATGCTGGAACGCATCGAAGGCAAGGCCGGCGGCGTCGAAAACGTGTTCGGCACCACGCCGCGCTTCGGCGACCTGAACTGGGACGGCATCCCCTTCTCGCCGGAGGAGTTCGAGACCATCACCTCGATCGACAAGGACGCCTGGCGCGACGAGCTTAAGCTGCACGACGAGCTGTTCGCCAAGCTGGCCTACCACATGCCGGCCGAGCTGATCGCCGTCAAGGAAGAGCTGGCCAAGCGCCTGGCCAAGTAAGCGGCCCGGTTCGCACATAAAAAACGGCGCGTTCGATACGCGCCGTTTTTTCTCGCCTATTTCGCACGGGTGTGCTAAAGTGAATCGCATGGATACCCTGACCGCCAAGAGCGAAGCCACCTACGCCGCCATCGTCGCCGCCGCCATGGACATGGCCGCCGCCGAGGGCATCGGCAAACTGTCGCTGGGCGAGCTGGCCAAGCGCACCGGCATCAGCAAGAGCGGGGTGTTTTCCCGCGTCGGCTCGCTCGAGGCCTTGCAGGAGGCGGTGCTGGACGAGTACGACCGCCGCTTCGCCGCCGAGGTGCTGCTGCCCACGCTGCAACTGCCGCGCGGCCTGCCGCGCCTGAGCGCCCAGATCGCCAACTGGATGCGCCGCGCCGGTGACGAGGCGCTGCGCAGCGCCTGCCTGTACTCGGCCGGCGCCTTCGAGTTCGACGACGAGGCCGGCCCGCTGCGCGACCGCCTGCAAAGCGGCGCCCAGCAATGGCGCGCCTCGCTGCGCAAGACCATCGAGCAGGCGATGGCCGAGGGCCAGCTGCGCCCCGACACCGATCCGGCCCAGCTGGTCTACGAGATCTACAGCCTGATCATCGGCCTGGTGCACGACACCCGTTTCCTGCACGACGACAACGCGCTGCGCCACACGCAACGCGCCTTCAACCGCTTGATCGGCAGCTACAAGAGTTTGAGCGATCCGCAGTGACCGCGTGCCGCTGTGCGCGCGGCCTTTTTTTGAAGTAATTTCGCACACGTGTGCGAAAAAGGAGGAAAGCATGAACATCTTGCTGGGCTTGTTGTTGCTGTTGTTGGCCGGCGCCTACGCCGTCCACCGCAGCGACTTGGTCGCCGTGTTGCGGGCCCTGCCCGACAGCAACGCGGATTTTCAGGAACCTACCGAGGAAGGAGAGCAACCATGACGCAGGACCGCGCGAACTTCGCGGCCGGCATGGCCGACCCGGCCATCACGCCACTGTTGAAGGCCGGGAACGAGCGCGCCGGCGCGGCCTAAGTCTTGCCGGCGCTCCCTACCAGGCGGCCTATGCCAGCAGCGGGCCGAGGTACTTGCCGGTCACGCTCTTCGGATTGGCCGCCACTTCCTCCGGCGTGCCGCTGGCGATGATCTGGCCGCCGCCGGCGCCGCCCTCCGGACCCAGGTCGACGATCCAGTCGGCGGTCTTGATGACGTCCAGGTTGTGCTCGATGATGACCAGGGTGTTGCCCTGGTCGCGCAGGCGGTGGATCACCTTCAGCAGCAGGTCGATGTCGTGGAAGTGCAAGCCGGTGGTCGGCTCGTCGAGGATGTACAGGGTGCGTCCGGTGTCGCGCTTGGACAACTCCAGCGACAGCTTGACGCGTTGCGCCTCGCCGCCCGACAAGGTGGTGGCGCTCTGCCCCAGCTTGATGTAGCCCAGGCCGACGTCTAGCAGGGTGTGCAGCTTGCGCGCGATCAGCGGCACCGGCTTGAAGAACTCGTGCGCATCTTCGACCGTCATGTCGAGGATCTCGGTGATGTTCTTGCCCTTGTAGTGGACCTCCAGCGTTTCGCGGTTGTAGCGCTTGCCGTGGCAAACGTCGCAGGGCACGTAGACGTCGGGCAGGAAGTGCATCTCCACCTTGATGACGCCGTCGCCCTGGCAGGCCTCGCAGCGGCCGCCCTTGACGTTGAACGAGAAGCGGCCGGCGCTGTAGCCGCGTTCCTTGGCCGTCGGCACGCCGGCGAACAGGTCGCGGATCGGCGTGAACAGGCCGGTGTAGGTGGCCGGGTTCGAGCGCGGCGTGCGGCCGATCGGCGCCTGGTCGACGGCGATCACCTTGTCGAAATGCTCCAGGCCGCTGATCGAATCGTGCGGCGACGGCTCGGTCTGCGAACCGTACAGGTGGCGCGACAGCGCCGGGTACAGCGTGTCGTTGATCAGCGAGGACTTGCCCGAGCCGGACACGCCGGTCACGCAGGTCATCAGGCCGACCGGCAGGCTCAGGGTGACGCCCTTCAGGTTGTTGCCGGTGGCGCCGGTGATCAGCAATTGCTTGTCCGGGTCGGCGGCGCGGCGCTTCTCCGGCACGGCGATTTTCAGCGTGCCGTTCAGGTATTGCGCCGTCAGCGATTCCTTGCTTTTCAGGATGTCCTTCAGCGTGCCCTGGGCGATGATGTCGCCGCCGTGCACGCCAGCGCCCTTGCCCATGTCGACCACGTAGTCGGCGGTGCGGATGGCGTCCTCGTCGTGCTCGACCACCAGCACGCTGTTGCCGATGTCGCGCAGGTGCTTCAGCGTTTCGATCAGGCGGTCGTTGTCGCGCTGGTGCAGGCCGATCGACGGCTCGTCCAGCACATACATCACGCCGGTCAGGCCGGAGCCGATCTGCGAGGCCAGGCGGATGCGCTGCGCCTCGCCGCCGGACAGGGTGTCGGCGCTACGGTCGAGCGACAAATAGTCCAGTCCCACGTTGTTGAGGAACTTCAGGCGCGAGATGATCTCCTTGACCACGCGGTCGGCGATCTCCTTCTTGGCGCCCTTCAGTTTCAGCTGCTCGAAGAAGCTCAGCGTTTCGCGCAGCGGCTTGGCGGCGATCTCGTAGATGGCCGTTTCCTGCTTGCCGGTGCCCACCTTGACGAAGCGCGCCTCGACGCGCAGACGGGCGCCGTGGCAGGATGGGCATTGCTTCTCGTTGATGAACTTGGCCAGCTCCTCCTTGACCGCCATCGAGTCCGTCTCGCGGTAGCGGCGCGACAGGTTGGTGACCACGCCTTCGAAGGTGTGCTCCTTGATGACGGTGCGGCCGCGCTCGTTGACGTAGGCAAAGGGGATCAGCTGCTTGCCCGAGCCGTGCAGGATCACCTGCTGGGCGGCGGCGGGCAGTTGCTCGTAGGGCAGGTCGAGGTCGAACTCGTAGAAGGCCGCCAGGTTCGACAGCATCTGGAAGTAGAACTGGTTGCGCCGGTCCCAACCCTTCACCGCGCCGGAGGCCAGCGACAGGTTGGGGAAGGCGACGATGCGTTTCGGATCGAAGAACTCGATGTGGCCCAGGCCGTCGCACTCGGGGCAGGCGCCCATCGGATTGTTGAACGAGAACAGGCGCGGCTCCAGCTCCTGCAGCGAATAGCCGCAGGCGTTGCAGGCGAACTTGTTGGAGTAGACGTGCTCCTTGGTCGAGTCCATCTCCAGCGCCACGGCGCGGCCGTCGGCCAGGCGCAGCGCCGTCTCGAAGCTCTCGGCCAGGCGCTGCTTGATCTCGGCGTTGACCTTGACCCGGTCGACCACCACGTCGATGGTGTGCTTCTCGGTCTTCTTCAGCTTGGGCAGGTCGTCGACCTCGTAGATCTTCGCCTCGTGGGTGCCGCTCTGCACACGGAAGCGCACGAAGCCCTGCGCCTGCATCTGCTCGAACAGGTCGGCGTGCTCGCCCTTGCGGTTGGCCACCACCGGCGCCAGGATCATCAGCTTGGTGCCCTCGGGCATGGCCAGCACGGCATCGACCATCTGCGACACCGACTGCGCCGCCAGCGGATTTTCCGGGTGGTCGGGGCAGTAGGGCGTGCCGACGCGGGCGTACAGCAGGCGCAGGTAGTCGTGGATTTCGGTGACGGTGCCCACCGTCGAGCGCGGATTGTGCGAGGTGGCCTTCTGCTCGATGGAAATGGCCGGCGACAGGCCCTCGATCAGGTCGACGTCGGGCTTCTCCATCAACTGCAGGAACTGGCGGGCGTAGGCGGACAGGGATTCGACATAGCGGCGCTGGCCTTCGGCATACAGGGTGTCAAAGGCGAGCGAGGACTTGCCCGAGCCGGACAGGCCGGTGATGACGATCAGCTTGTTGCGAGGCAAATCCAGATTGATGTTCTTCAGATTGTGCGTGCGGGCGCCGCGAATGCGAATTTGTTCCATGTTTTGCCTTGCTTTCAAGAGGTGGTGCGAGGCCGGCGCGCGCTAAAAAGAGCGATAACGGGGCCAAAACGGGTCAACCTGACACTATAGCTGGGTTTCAATACTTGCGCGTGGCGCCCGGCCGGCCACAGCGGGACAGGGCAATGCGCGCCGATTTGACGCAGCTCTTGAGGGTGACGATGAATACTGTATATAATACCAGTATTCCGTGTTTCAGTTGCATTTCGAACATAAAATTCCTTGCGCCAATTGCATGGGGGTTCGGAGGAATTTTGGTCGCCGAGCGGGAGCCTTGGCATATAATCGCGGTTTAGTCTACTAAACTGCCCGCCTCCGGCGGCCGCCGTTATTCAGGAGTTTTTACATGGCATCAGTCAACAAAGTCATCATCGTCGGCAATCTGGGTCGCGATCCGGAAATTCGCTACATGCCTAGCGGTGACGCGATCGCCAACATCGCGGTGGCGACCTCGTACAAGTCGAAAGACCGCAACACCGGCGAGCAGAAAGAGCTCACCGAATGGCACCGCATCTCCTTCTTCGGCCGCCTGGCTGAAATCGTCGGCCAGTACCTGAAAAAAGGTTCCTCGGTCTACGTCGAAGGCCGCCTGCAGACCCGCAAGTACACCGACAAAGACGGCGTCGAGAAATACGCGACCGACATCATCGCCGAGCAGATGCAAATGCTGGGTGGCCGCCAAGGCATGGGTGGTGGCGACAGCATGGACGACGGCGGCGGTTACGATGCCCCGGCGCCTAGCCGTCCGGCCCCGCCGCCGCGTCCGCAGCAGCAAGCCCCGGCCCCGCGCCCAGCGCCGAAGCCGGCGCCGAACTTCTCGGACATGGATGACGACATCCCGTTCTAATTCGTACTAAGTCAGGTTTTTGTTGATCAGGCCCGTTCTTCGAGAGAAGCGCGGGCTTTTTACTTATGTAGAACGGTGCTATCACCTGGGCATCGACCATCGTAACCCGGCCAAGCCGAGCGGGAGGGCGAACGACAAAGTTCGAACCCTAAGTTAACACCTCATGTATTTCAGTTCCGGGCGAGAACGGAAAAATTCAATGAAATCACTGGCTTACAAGCGGATATGGTGTAAGATAATTTTTATTATCTTATGGTGAAAACATGGCTGATTGGAAATTTTACGGCCGGACTGAGCCGCTTTCGGAGCTGAACCGCATTGTAAATGCGGGACGGTGGTTCTTTTGTCGCATTGAAGGGCGCCGTCGGATTGGTAAGACATCCTTGCTGTCACAGCTAGCCAAAGATGATGGCACTCTCTCCGAGCGCCTGCTTTATATGCAGGTCCCTGACTCGGACGAGCGCGACGTAGCGACTACTTTCCAGCGCGCATTGACCGATTGTGACCACGGTCTGGCGCGAAGCTTGAGCGTAACGGTGGTGGATTTTCCTTCCATGGCGCGGGCGATTGGCGAACTTTGCCGAGCAGGGCTAGTTGTTGTCATCGACGAGTTCCAGTACTTCACCCGCGCCGCGTTGAAGCGTTTCAACTCATTTTTACAGGCGGAGGTCGACAAGCTGCGCGACTCAAACATCAAGCAGGGGGGCTTGTTTGTTCTGGGCTCTCTGCACGCCGACATGAACCAACTTCTCGAAGACAAAGGGGCGCCGCTCTACGGCCGGCTCACCCAGCGCATCAAGTTGGACCATTGGGATTTCGAGGACTTGCTGGACGTCTTTCGTAGCCAAGACGTGCTGGCGCCCTCGCAATGGCTCACGCTCTGGACGTTCTTCGAAGGGGTGCCAAAATTTTATCATGATGCTTTCGAGCAGGACCTCTATCAAGTTGGGCCGGAAAAGTTCGCCGATGAATTGCTGACTAGAATGTTCCTACGTAGCTCCAGCCCCTTATCGGAAGAAGCTGACACTTGGTTTCTACGGGAGCTTCGAGGGCGCTCGCTTTCGATGCTGACCTTCTTGGCCGACCATGCAGGCTGCGGCAACGGCGAGTTGCTGGCTGGTGTTGGCGCGCCGGAGGAGAAAACGCAAATCAGTGCCTACCTTGGCAAGCTCGTCACAAACTACGAGATGATTTCCAAACTCAATCCTGTTTTCTCGGATGAGAAGAGCCGCAACGCGCGTTACTACATCGCCGACAATTTCCTTCAGGCCTGGTTGGCGGTGGCCAAGCCAGCGCGAGAGGCGGCGCGCATGAAACCGATCGAGAAAACGCTGGAGCTGGCCAGGCCGCGACTAATGGGTTTGGAGGGCTTCGCTTTCGAGAAACTCATTCGCAAGCTGCAGCAAGAGTGTTCGCGTAAGGGCAAGGGCGATTTCGAACTGTCGAGTATGCAGTTGGGCTACTGGAACCGTCCCAAGGACGCCAGCCGCAATATCGAAATTGACTTGGTGGCGCTGGACGAGACAAACAAGCGCGTACGGTTCGGGTCGTGCAAACGTTCGGCCGATGCACACACCAATACGTCGGTTGCGGAGTTCGAGAGGCACGTCGAGGGTTTTATTTCCGCAAGGCAGCATCGGCATATGCAGGACTGGACTAAAGAAATGGTTCTTTTCTCTCCGACGCTTACTCAGGGCGACCGTGCCCATTTTACCGCCAAGGGATACATCGCCCGGGACCTGAACGACTACGCGGCGCTGTTTTAACGTCTTATGCCGAGGTGGATGGGCGTCCTGTAGCCCCGCAACTTATTGAAGTTACGGGGCTTTTTGCTTGCTTGTTGATTTTGCTCAATAAGCGCCGCAATCCGGCTTGAATTATCGTAATTGCAACCTCTCGGCGCGTCCAAACTGCTATGTTGGTCGGCATTGCACCTTGTCCACCATGTGCAAGCCACCCACTCACCCGAAGGGAAGCGCATCATGAGCAAACGGAAAAATACGGTCCTATCGACGATGTTGGGCGCCATCGGCGCGCTGCTGTTGTCCGCCGTGCCGGTCGGTGCCAGCGCCGCCGGCGCGCCGGCCCTGCTATCGTATGGCGCGGTCAAGCCGACCGTGGCCGGCATCTCGTCGGGCGGCTTCATGGCGGTGCAAATGTCGATCGCCTATTCGCAGACCTTCACCGGCGCGGCGGTGTTCGCCGGCGGGCCTTACTACTGCGCGGTGGCCAATGTCGACGTCGCCACCACTACCTGCATGCAGAACAATCCGGCGATCAACCACACCGGCCTCAATGTCCTCGAGACGGACACCACCTTGTGGGCCAGCAGCGGCTGGATCGACCCGACCAGCAACTTGGCGCAACAAAAAATCTATCTGTATTCCGGCACCAACGACACGGTGGTGGTGCAGCCCGTCGTCAACTGGCTGCAGACCTACTACCAGCACTACACGTCCGCCGGCAACATCGCCTACAACAACAAGTCCGCCGCCGAGCATTCCTGGGTGACCTGGAAGGCGGCCACCGGCGGCACCTGGAGCGGCAGCGGGCCGAACACCGTGGTCAACGCCTGCACCTTCAAGGGCTCGCCCTTCATCAACAACTGCGGCAACGATCCCGAACACGACATGATCAAGCAGATGTACGGCTCGGTCGTCGGGCGTGCGGCGACGGCGTCCGGCACCATGGTGCCTTTCGACCAGACGGCCTTCGTGCCCTTCGGCGCGGCCAGCGCCTACAGCGTCGACAACACCGGCTACGTCTACGTGCCGACCTACTGCGCGGCCAACGCCGGCTGCAAGGTGGTTGTCGCGCTGCATGGCTGCCTGCAGGGTTACGGCGTGATCGGCAACGGCTTCATCAACAACAGCGGACTGAACGAGTATGCCGACACCAACAAGCTGCTGATCGTTTATCCGCAATTGATCGTCTCGTCCGCCGTTCCGTTCAACCCGCAGGGCTGCTGGGACTTCTGGGGCTACACCGGGCCGCAGTATCCCTTGCAGAGCGGCGTGCAGCCGGCAATGATCAAGGCCATGGTCGATAGGGTGATGGGCGCCCACTACTAGGCCAGTTCGCCGCGAGAGCGGATCAAGAAAAACCCCGGCGGCCGCAGGCTGGCCGGTTTTTTTTTCGTAGCTTAATGCGCGATGGCGATCTTGCCGAAGTGGCGGCCGCCGGCGGCCAGTTCGGCATACGCGGCGGCGGTCTCTTCGATGTCGAACACGCGGTCGATCAGCGGCACGATGCGGTGCGCGGCGATGGCGCGCACCGCATCGGCCAGGTCGGCCACCGAGCCGGTGTTGTTGCCGACGATGCGCAGCGCCTTGACGATGATCGGCAGCAGGTCGATAGGCGCCGCCGTGCCGCTAACGAAGCCGACCGTGAACACCGTGCCGCCCAGCGCCGCCGCGTTGAGCGAGCGGGCGATGGTGGCGCCGCCCACCGTCTCCACCACCAAGTCGGCGCCGCGTCCGCCGGTCAGCCGCAACACCTCCTCGTCCCAGGCCGGCGTGGCGCGGTAGTTGATCAGCTGGTCGGCGCCGAGCTGGCGGGCGCGCTCCAGCTTGTCGTCGGACGAGGAGGCGAGGATCACCGTGGCGCCGTGCGCCTTGGCGAACTGCAGGGCGAAGATGCTGACGCCGCCCGTGCCCAACAGCAGCACCACGGCGCCGGGCCGCAACTGCGCCGAGCGCACGGCGTTCCAGGCCGTGGTCGCGGCGATCGGCAGCGCGGCGCCGTGGACGAAGTCGAGGTGGGCGGGCAGGGCCACCAGGCTGCTGGCGGGCACGGCGACGTACTCGGCCAGCGAGCCGGGCAGGGAGATGCCGCGCAGCGCCGCCACGTTGTGCGGCGTGATGGCGCCGCCCAGCCAGTTCGGCATGAAGTGCGGCACCACGCGCTCGCCCACCTTCCAGCCGTCGACGCCGTCGCCCAGCGCGGCGATCTCGCCGGCGCCGTCGGCCACCGGAACCATCGGGAAGCTGGCGCCGGGGAAGTTGCCGGTGGCGATGGCGACGTCGACAAAGTTCAGGCTGGCGGCGCGCAGGCGCAGCAGAACCTCGCCGCGCGCGGCCTTAGGTTCGGGCAGTTCGGTGCGGCGGAAGGCGTCGAGCGAGGGGGCGGTGAGTTGAATGGCTTTCATGTGTTTGTCTCTGCAGTGGAAAATAGTGAACGGGGCTACTTAGTGCACGCTCAATGGGCGAAATAGTGCATGCCGCCGTCGACCGGAATCACCGCGCCGGTGATGTAGCGCGCCAGCGGCGAGGCGAGGAAGGCGACCAGCTGGGCGATGTCCTCCGGCTCGCCGAAGTAGCCGATGGGAATGTTGCGTTCGATGAAGTCGCGCCGGCTTTCTTCGGTCGGATGCAGCTTGCCGAGGATCTGCTCGCTGTTGATGCGGCCGGGCGGGATGCAGTTGACGGTGACGCCGTCGGCCGCCACGTCGCCGGCCAGGCCCTTGGCCCACAGGTGCAGGGCGGCCTTGGCGGCGCTGGCCGCGTTCAGCGAGCGCGGCTCCATCGAACCGCTGATGTTGATGACGCGGCCCCAGCGCCGCGCCCGCATGGCCGGCAGCAGCGCCTGCGTCAGGCGGCGCGCCGCCGTGAAGTTCAGGGCGAAGGCCTCGTCCCAGTCGGCGTCCGGCGCGTCCGGGCCGATCGGCCGCGAGCCGCCGGCGCAGTTGACCAAAATGTCGATGCCGCCGAGCGCGGCGCCGGCTTCGGCGGCGATGCGCTGGGTGTCCCGCGCGTCGGTGATGTCGCCGACGATGATGACGGGCCTGGCGCCACCGTCGGCGACGATCCGCGCGGCGAGTCCTTCCAGCAGGTCGCGGCGGCGCGCGGTGATGGCCACGCGCACGCCCTGGCTGGCGAGTACGCGCGCCACGCCGGCGCCGATGCCGGCGCTGGCACCGGAGACCAGCGCGCTACGTTGTTCGAGTTGCAAATCCATGATGGCTCCTGGGTAGTTGAGGGGGCTTGCCGCGGAACGGCGCTCGGCCGTTCCATGTGCAAGCAAGGCTCCAGTGTTATTTAAAATCTATTCGAGATAAACTGCTTGATACTTGAGTGATTTGAAAGCAGGAGTGTTGAATGGATTTGCTCGACAGCATGAAGGTCTACGTCGCGGCGGCCGAAAAGGGTAGCCTGAGCGCCGCCGCCACGGCCTGCGGCATCTCGGCTACGATGGCCGGCAACCATCTGCGCACGCTGGAGAAGCGGCTGGGCATGCGCCTGCTCAACCGCACCACGCGGCGCCAGCACCTGACCGCCTTCGGCGAGGACTACTACCTGCGCTGCAAGGAAATCCTCCGTCTGGTGGCGGAAACCGACGCCCAGGCGCAGCAGATGCAACTGGCGCCGGCCGGCCAGTTGCGCATCAGCGCCCCGGTCACCTTCGGCACCGAGGCGTTGATGCCGGCGCTGCGCGACTACCTCGACCGCTATCCCGACGTCAGCGTCGACGTCGCCTTGTGCGACCGCGTGGTCGATCTGGTCGAGGAGGGCTTCGAGGCGGCCATCCGCATCGGCCAGTTGCCCGACTCGGCGCTGATCGCCAAGCCCTTGGCGCCATACCGGATGATGTTGTGCGCCTCGCCCGACTACCTGGCGCGGCGCGGCACGCCGGCCGTGCCGGAGGACCTCAGCCGCCACGAGTGCCTGTCGTTTGCCCCCTCGGTGCTGGCGCATTGGCGTTTGAGCGACCAGGACGGCACCAGCCGCGTGCCGATCTCGGGCCGTTTGCAGGTCAACCACGGCCAGGCACTGCGGGTGGCCGCCTTGCACGGCCTGGGCATCGTGCTGCAACCGGCGATCCTGCTGCAGGCCGATGTGCGCGCCGGCCGCCTGGTGCGCCTGTTCCCCGAGCACGAGCTGGCCAGCCGGCCGATGAGCGTGGTCTATTTGCCGGACCGCTATCGCTCGCCCAAGCTGCGCAGCTTTGTCGATTTTCTGACGGAGCGTTTCCAGGAGGACTAAAACATTTCCCACAATGTGGTGGAAAATTGCTAGGATTGCAATTTGCATTCTTGATAATTTCTCGGCACGGCGGCCCGCCACCGTCTCGCCTCACCATGACAGGAACCGCCTATGAACCGCAGCAAGAAACTCCTCCCGCAGCGCGCCGCCTCGCTGGCCGCCTGTGCCGTCCTGGGGCTGCTGCTGAACGCCTGCGGTGGCGGTGGCGCCGGCGGCAATTCAAGCCCGCCGGTGCCGGTGCCGCCCAACGATACCGAGCGCTGGGTCATCGCGCCGGCGGCCGAGGTGGGCATGGACGGCGCCATGCTCGGCCGCGCCGTCAGCGAGTTGCCGGCGCCGGCTGTGCACGGCATGGCCAGCATGCTGGTGCTGCGCCACGGCAAGCCGGTGCTGGAGCAGTACTGGAACGGCTACAACAAGGACACGCTGCACGACCTGCGCTCGGCCACCAAGAGCATCACCTCGCTGCTGGTCGGCATCGCCATCGACCAGCGCCTGGTCGCCAGCGTCGACGATCCGATCAGCAAGTACCTGGGCGCGGCCTATCCGGGCGCACCGGCCCTGAAGCAGAACATCACCCTGGCCAACGTGTTGACGATGAGCAGCGGCCTCGCCTGCGACGACCGCGACGCCGGCTCGCCGGGCAACGAGGACAAGATGTACCCCACCACCGACTGGGTCGGCTTCTTCGTCAACCTGCCGCAGCGCGCCGCGCCCGGCGGCGAGGGCCACTATTGCACCGCCGGCGTGGTGGCGCTGGGGCGCGTGGTCGCCGAGGCCAGCAAGCAGTCGATCCCGGCGTTCGCCAGCGCCGGCCTGTTCAATCCGCTGGGCATCACACAGGCGCGCTGGGCCGACTTCGACAACCACCGCCAGACCGACACCGGTGGCCACCTGCAACTGCGCCCGCGCGACTTGGCCAAGCTGGGCCAGCTGGTGTTGCAACGCGGCGTGTGGGAGGGCAAGCAGGTGGTGTCGGCCGACTGGATCGCCCGCTCGACCGGCAAGCAGGCCCTCATCGACAACGGCTGGAAATACGGCTACCTGTGGTGGTTGCACTTCGAGCAGGTGGGCGGCAAGCAGGTGACCATGAGCTTCGCCTGGGGCAACGGCGGGCAGATGATTTTCATCATCCCCGAGGCGGACCTGGTGGTCGTCTTCACCGGCGAGAACTACAACTCGGACAAGGCCGACCGTCCCTTCGACATCCTGCGCAACTATGTGCTGCCGGCCGTACAGAAGCTGTAATTTGTCGCTATCATGCCGGGCGAGGGCGGCAGCGGCCGCCCGTGGACACAGGAAAGCGTGCCGATGATGGCGGAATTTGAAAAGTGGTTGGCCCGGGTGCTGTTGTTGAACAGCGTGTTGGCCGTCGCCGTGGTGTTCGGCCTGCTCGGGCCGGCGCACGAGGACGGCGCGCTGGCGGGCCTGGTGTTGGCCGCCGTGCTCGGTTGTGTGTCGGCGGCGCTGTGTCTGCGCGGGCGCGTCGCCGGTTTGTGGGGTGGCTTGTTGTACTACGGCCTGCAAGTACTCAGCTATTATCCGCACGACGGCGGCCGCGCCTTCAGCGTCAAGGCCGGCACCAGTATCGGCGTGGTGTGGCAGTTGCACGGCGCCACGCTGGTACTCAATCTGATCGCGCTGGCCTTGTTGGCGGCAACCTTGTTGGTGCTGTATCGCCGCCGGCCGACGGGGAAGATCCAGCCGTAATCCGCTGTTGCAGGAACAGCATTTGGCGATCTGGAACCTAGCGCTGCTTGCGCGGCAACTTGGCCAGACCCCTGCTGACTTCGGCGCCCTCGTTTGGCATCATGCGCAGGAGCTGGTTCCTCATCCAGTGCAGCCAGGCGCCCAAGGTCGAGATCTTGCCGCGCTTGGCCTGCAGGTGTTTGGCGGCCAGTTGCTGGTCGAGGAAATTGGTTTGCTGGGCGGTAAAGCCGTGCGGTAGACGGGCGCTGTAGCCGCTGCGCACCGTGTGCACCAATGCGATGAAGCCTTGCGCGTAGGCTTCCGGCAAACTTGGATACTTCGCCTGCAGGTGGACGCGCAGCTGGTTTCTGTCGGCATGGCTGTAGTCGACCCGGTCGACGATGGAAGGGGGCACATAGTTGTTGACCGCCCGGACGGCGGAACGGATGTAGGTGAGCTGGCCAACGGTGGCGACGTCGCCGGAGACCCAGTTCTTCAGGGCGAGCACGCGGGGGTCGTCCTTTGAGTTGATGCGATTTTTGACATCCTTGCCGTCGCGTGTCGTGGTGGTGGTGGTGTAGTTCTCCGCCGCCAAGCCGACGACCTTGAAGGTTCCCGCCTTGTTCTGCCAGCCGAGGAAGGCGCGGTTTGAGTCGTTTTCCGGCGTTGGCATGTCGCCGAAAATCCCGGCGTCGTCGAGCATCGGGCGCAGGTTGCGGTCGCCATCCAGAACGCTGGCGTCCATGACGGGTGCGCCGTCGGTTAACAGGTCGTCGGTTCCCAGGCCGTAGACCACATAGTCGATATTTGCCGCAATGACTACGTTGTTGACCGTGTCCCGTACCTGGAGTTTTCTGCCGCAGTCCTCGATCTTGATGTCGTTGCGTCCCTTGTAGCTGTGCGAGGAATCCCTTTGCACTTCTTGCAGGCGGTAGGGCTTGGACTTGTAGCGGCTGCCGGGAAGCCATGCGGGATCGGCGTTGTACAGCCATTTGACAATGGTCCAGCCGAAGCGCTTGGCCGCCGCGACGGCGTCAATGGCGGCGTTGCTACCCCAGACCACCACCCTGCCTCTGGGCCGCTGCCGTACCTTTCTGCGGATAAACGTGTTCATGTCGATGATCCGGGCGCCATTTCGGATGGCCTTACTATCGTCGCTCAACTCGGCCGGCTTGCGCAGGGCGCCGCCGCCGCCGGCGAAGATCACTTCCGTCGCCCGTACCGTCTGCCCGTTGCCGTAGGTAATCGTATAGACGTTGGCGAGCATGCGGATGTTCGTCACATTGCCCGAGTGTATCCAGCGTCCCGTGGTCGAGCGGATCACCTGGTCGCTGGCGGCGGCGAATGCGCGGCGCTTGACGAAGCTCTCGTTGCCGCCGTGCTCGGTGACGTTTTCGCTGGGCATGGCGATCTGCCGTTCCGTGTGGTTGATGTAGGAAATACCGTGCCCGCGCGCGGACATCCACGGGTTGTTGCCGCCGATGACCACGGTATGCGAGTGGTCATAGGCCGGCCCAAGCGTATTGATGTAGTAGGCCGCCGTGCTGCCGGCGCCGACAATGGCTAGCTTGTAGACCCGGTTGGGGTTGCGCGACGGCGCGGCGACCGACCGGGGGGTGAAGCGGTGCTGGGCGAGGCGGTAGGCCACCAGCGCCACCTGCTGGGCGTTGCCCACGTCGACCTCGCCGAACTGCTCGTCCTTGTCGGTGCTGCGGATCATGTGGCCGATCTCGATGGGCAGGCGATGCACCCGGTTCGGCCGGACCAGGCCGGTCTTCTCGATCGCCTTGACGAGATCCTGCGGCGAGCCGTTCTTGATGGTCAGTCTGGCTTGTACGATCTGTCTGGTCGGCAGGCCGGGCTGCGGGAACGGCGGCCCGGCGTAGGCCGGCGCGCGCAGCGGCGCCGGCGTGGCGTTCGTCTTGGCCGGCACAGCGGCCATCTTTGCCTGCATCGGCCTGGCCGGCGCGCGTTGGCCCAGCGGCGGCGGTACTGGCCTGGGCAGTGTCGGCAGCGCGGGGGCGGGCGGCCGCTGCGGCACGATGGGCGGTCGTGGCGCCGCGCGCATACGTGCGGGTGCCAATTTCGCCTGCATGGCCTGCGCTAATGGTGGCGGCCGATGCGGCGGGAAATGCGGCGGTGGGCTGGGCGAAAACTTCGCGGGCGGTAGCGCGCCGGTGCGTGGCGGCAAGCCCCCCGTTGCGGCGGCGCGCGGCACGGACGGCGCGGCTGGCATTCCCCCCGGAAGGCGTTTGCGGCTCAAATCCATGCCAGATCATCCTTTCGAGTGCGCTCGCCCCATACGTCAAATGCCAATATAGCAATAAAAACGGGAGGGATTCTCTCGCTTTGTCACGGCGGGGCGATGCCCAGCGCGCCAGGCCAGGAACCGGCGGAACGGGGCGCATGGCGGCGGCATGGACGCCGTTGCAGCGCCCATGCCGTGGCCGCCGAGCTATCCGGCGCGGGCCGCGCGTCCGCATATCTGACGCTTTCGATCAGATTGTTCAATTTGTCATAAAATACCCCGATTCGTTGCTCACCGGACACGCTCTCTTTCATGACATCTCGCAAGCACCTCGCCGCCGCCGCCGTGGCCGTGGCCGCCCTCGGCGCCGCCGCCTTCTACTATTTGAAACACCCGGCGCCGGCCGGCGCGCCCACAGTCGCCGCCGGCCAGCCCGGCGCCGCGCAAAACGTGCCGCCGGCGCTGCTCGACCTGCTCGCCGCCCACCGCAAGATCATCGTCCTGCTGGCCGACGAGCAGAGCATGAGCGCCGCCGACAAGCAGGCCGCCAGCCAGGTCGGCCAGTCGCTGTTCCACGAGAACCTGGAGCGCCTGGCCGCCATCGAGCTGCAGCTGCGGCAGATGCGTGCCCTGCCGCCGGCCCAGCGCGACGCCGCCACCGATGCCATGTTGTCGTGGATCGAGTCGGCCGCCGACCTGTACGACGCCGACCGCCTGGCCTTCCGCGAGGTGCTGCTGGGGCTGCAAAAGCTGGCCGCCGCCGACCAGACGCTGCCGGCCATCAAGCTGCACAAGCGGGTCGGCGAAGACCTCGCCGCGCTGGAGGACATCGAGAAGCAGTACGACAAGGAGCTCAAGGACATCTTCGGCCGCTTCGACAGCCGCGCCATCGTGCCCAAGCGCGAGCGCTGGGACGACTACGTCGCCCATCTGCGCAAGCTGTACAGCCGTGAGCAGATCATGAAGGACTACGGCGTCATCGTGCCCTACGCCGAGCCGCCTGCCGCCGCCGGCGACGGCGCGGCATCCGCGTCGGCAGCGGCGTCCGCATCGGCCTCCACCGCCGCAGCGGCGCCGGCGCCGGGCAAGGAGATCTTCGGCAACGCGCTGCCGCCGAAGACCGTGGTGCTGACCTTCGACGACGGTCCGCACGGCAGCTACACAGATGAGATCGCCGCCATCCTCAAGCAATACAACGTGCCGGGCGTGTTCTTCCAGGTCGGCCGCAACCTGGGCAAGCTCGACGCCCAGGGCAAGGAGATCCCCGGCAAGTCCGCCGCCACCAGCCGCCAGTTGCTCGACGCCGGCCACGCCGTGGGCAACCACAGCTACAGCCACGCCCTGCTGTCCAAGCAGAGCGGCGACCAGTTGTACGGCGAGATCGCCCACACCGACCAGATGCTCAAGTCGGTCGACGCGCGCCGCTCGACCTTGTTCCGCTTCCCCTACGGCGCCCACAACGCCGAGGGTTTGGCCATCCTGGCCAAACTGGGCCTGCGCTCGGTGATGTGGAACGTCGACTCGCTCGACTGGGCCGACCCGGTGCCCAACTCGATCGCCAACCGCGTGCTGACCACGCTGGGCAAGGAGCAGCGCGGCATCGTGCTGTTCCACGACATCCACGCCCGCAGCGTCAAGGCGCTGCCGATGGTGCTCGACAAGCTGATCGCCGACGGCTACAGCTTCGCCGGCTGGAACGGCAGCGAGTTCACCGTGGCGCGCGGCGCCAAGCCGGAGCCGGACAAGGTGGCGCCGAGCACGGGCTACGCCAACAGCTACGCCGTGGTGATCGGCGTCAACGACTACCAGAAGTGGCCCAAGCTGCAGTACGCCGTGCAGGACGCCAACGCCATCCGCGACACGCTGGTGACCCGCTTCGGCTTCGACCGCAACAAGGTCTTCTCGCTGAGCAACGGCGAGGCCACCCGCAACAACATCCTGGCGGTGTTCCACGACAAGCTGGCCGACGCCCAGTTGAAGAAGGACGACCGCGTCTTCGTCTTCTTCGCCGGCCACGGCGCCACGCGCCAGCTCAGCTCGGGCCGCAACCTGGGCTACATCATCCCGGTCGACTCCGACCCCAACCAGGTCAGCGTCGACGCCATCCCGATGACCGACCTGCAGAACATCGCCGAGAGCCTGAACGCCAAGCACGTGCTGTTCCTGATGGACGCCTGCTACAGCGGCCTGGGCCTGACGCGCGGCGGCGGCAACGCCGCCTTCCTGCGCGACAACGCGCGGCGCATGGGCCGGCAGATGCTGACCGCCGGCGGCGCCGACCAGATGGTGGCCGACGGCGGCCCCGGCGGCCACTCGGTGTTCACCTGGACGGTGTTGCAGGCGCTGGGCGGCAAGGCCGACCTGAACGGCGACGGCGTCATCACCGCCACCGAGCTGGCCGCCTACGTGGCGCCGGCGGTGGCCAGCGTGTCGCAGCAGACGCCGGCCTTCGGCAGCCTGCCCGGTTCCGAGGGCGGCGAGTTCGTCTTCCAA
This sequence comes from Rugamonas rubra, assembly GCF_900114705.1. GTDB lineage: Bacteria > Pseudomonadota > Gammaproteobacteria > Burkholderiales > Burkholderiaceae_D > Rugamonas > Rugamonas rubra. The sequence continues at coordinate 4,118 of NZ_FOTW01000031.1, read as the reverse complement.
CTGCCGGTCGAGGCCGAGTTCCTCAGCGCCCAGACCGGCCAGCTGTCGAGCGAGGCGATCGCCCTCAACAGCAAGCTCGACACCGGGCGCCAGCAGCAGGCCGAGGGCAAGGCGGTGGTGCTGAAGAACCTGCAGGGCGGCGAGCTGAAGATCGAGGCGGCCAAGCCGGTCGACGCCTCGGCCCGCCAGCTGGCGCAGCGCGCCAACGACAAGGGCTTGCAGCTGTACAAGGAGAAGCAGTACGCCCAGGCCGAGGCGGCCTTCACCGAGGCGCTCAAGTTCCGTCCCGACTTCGGCCTGGCCGCCAACAACCTCGGCTTCGTCTTCTACAAGCAGGAAAAGTACGCCGAGGCGGCGCGCTGGTTCGAGAACACCCTGCAGATCGACACCTCGCGCGCCATCGCCTACCTCAACCTGGCCGACGCGCGCATGCGCCTGGGCGAGGCCGACAAGGCGAAAAAGGCCTACACCAGCTTCATCGAGCTGGCGCCCAACCACGCCAACGCCGGCTACGCCCGCGAGCAGCTGAAGAAGCTGGGCTGAGGCCGGCGCGGCGTGGCCGCCGCCGTCCCGGTAATGGCGCGGGCCGCCGCTCCGCTCAGGCGGGCGGGCGCAGGAACTGCTGGCTGAGGAAGTTGGCGATGCGGGTCTGGGTGCCGTCCAGGTAGGGGATGTTCATGTGGTCGGAGTCGGGCACGGTCTCGTCGGCGTGCAGCCGGCCCAGGCGGGCCACCAGCTGGTCGGTGTGCGAGTGCGGCACGATGTCGTCGCTGGCGGCGCGCAGCACGTAGGTCGGCGCCATCAGCGCGGCGGCGTACTTGACCGACTCGAAGCGGTGGCGCAGCACGTACTCGATCGGCAGCGCGCGGAAGCGCCGCTTGGCGATCGCCAGCAGCGAGTCGTAGGGCGTGATCAGGACGATGGCGCGGGCGTCGCGCTCCAGCGCCACCTGCACCGCCACGCCCGAGCCCAGGCTGCGGCCGACCACGGCGATGCGGCGCGGGTCGACATGGTGGTGCTGGCCCAGCCAGTCGTACAGCATGCGGCCGTCCTCGACCATGTGGTGCTCGGCCGGGTCGCCGTGCGAGTCGCCATAGCCGCGGTAGTTGACCGCCAGCACGGCCATGCCGGGGAACAGCTTGCCGGCGTCGCGCGCCACCCACGACACCTCCTCCGAGCGGCCGCCGAAATACACCACGGCCGGATGCGGCCCCAGCGCGGCCGGCGTCATCAGCCAGCCGGACAGGCGCGTGCCGTCCTTCGAGCGCAGCACGATGGGGCGGGTGCGGTGGCCGCTGCTCACCGGCCGTTCGACCTCGCGCTTGACGGTGGGATTGAACACCAGGCGGCGCTGGTTGGCCGCCACCGCCGCCGTCATCGCCAGCCACAGCATGCTGGCCACGCCGGCAACCCCGGCCAGTTTTTTCGAGTTATCCATGCGTTCAACTCTACACCCATGGCTGAGTTGCGCTGCGCGCCGGCGAACAAAAAAGCGCGCCGAACGCCGCGCCGCCCATGCGCCGCCGGCGCCCCTGTACCTTATTTGCAACGGCGCCGCCGCGCGCCGCGTGGTGCATCCGGCACTGGATGTTTCTTTTTGATAATGCGGCAATCCCCTAAACAGGCCATGGCGGGGCGGCCGGCCGCCGGCGGGAAGTTGGGTGGCGGCAACGTCCGGCGGCCGCCGTCATCGTCCGGTCATTTCTCTGCGGCAAAGTATCGGGATCGTCGATGTTTCCCCTGTGAATCAAGGCGCGCGGCCGCGGCGGCCGCCGGCGGCGCGCTGCGGCGGCCGCCGCGAAGTGGTTTTTTTGCCACTGTTGAGGTCGGCTAAAACTTGTTCGAAAATCAGGTTGCACGCAGGAGACAGGCCGGTAAAAACGTTCTCGTGGGAAATTATTTACGATATACTCGGGGTTCGTATTCCGCCTGTCTCTGGTCCGCCCGGCGACATGCGCAGTGTGCAAGAGGAAATTGCCCTATGTAAACAAGTTTACTTAATGAAAGTGCGGGATTGGTCGCTTTGTACCGAAGCGCGTCGCCATTCCCCTCTTTACCCGAGCGCAATGGACTACAGTGAATCATTGATTTTGAAGCAATAAAATAAAGTTGAAGTTAAGCAAGATCCCGGCTTTCGTTTACTCAAGTTAACTTTTTTGTTGACGTTAAGAATGGAAAGCAGGGCTTTCTTGCGGCCGTCGCTTCGGCATGGCAAATAAAACAGAGTGAAAAATTGGCAATGTGCCAGCGGTAGTGAGGAGGAGCCCCAGGGAGAAGTCCCGCTCGGCTCCGTCTCTTATCTTGACTGAATTCAGGTAGTACCCCCCAAGGAGAATGGAAATGAGCCTCGTAACCAGCATGTCAACCGACCAGATCGCAAGTCTGTCGACCCAAACAATTGCAAGTCTGGCGACTGCTGATATCGCAGGCCTGAACACCGCCCAGTTCCGCGCCCTGACGACCGACCAGGTCGTCGCGCTGAACACCAACCACATCGCGGTGCTCACCACCAACCAGCTGGCCAACGCCATCACCACCGACCAGATCGTCGCGCTGTCGTCCAGCCAGGCCGCCATCCTCAGCTCGGCGCAAGCGTCCGCGCTGTCGAGCAACGCCTTCGCCGCCCTCGAGACGGGCGACTTCGCCGCGCTGAAGACGGCCACCGTCGCCGGCCTGAGCACCAACGCCCTGCGCGCCTTGACCACCGACCAGGCCGTCGCGCTGAGCACCGCCCAGGCCAACGCGCTGGGCACCGCCCAAGTCGCCTCGCTGAGCACCGGCGTGCTGGCCGCGCTGGAAACGGCCGACCTGGTGGCCATCAAGACCGCCGCCATCGCCGCCCTGCAGACCGCCCAGCTGGTCTCGCTGACCACCGACCAGATCACCAGCCTGAGCAGCGGCCAGATCGGCGCCCTGAGCACCCTGGCCCTGTCGGCCGGCCTGACCACCGACCAGGTGGTGGCCCTGACCTCGAGCCAGATCGCGGTGTTGAACTCGGCCCAGGTCGGCGCCATGGCCACCGCCTCGGTCGCCGCCATCGAGACCGCCGACATCGGCGCGCTCAAGACCGCCGTCATCGCCTCGCTGAAAACCGCCCAGATGGTCTCGCTGACCACCGACCAGATCGCCGCGCTGAGCGCCGTCCAGGCCGCCGCCATCTCGACCGCCAACATGGCCGCGCTGGGCACCGACCAGGTGGTGGCGCTGACCACCGCCCAGGCCGCCGCGCTGAGCTCGCAACAAGTGGCCGCGCTGAGCACCAACGGCATCGCCGCCCTGCAGACCGAGGACCTGGCCGCGCTGAAGACCGCCGCCATCGCCGGCCTGTCGACCAACCAGGCCAAGGCCCTGACCACCGACCAGATCGTCGCCCTGAGCACCGCCCAGGCCGCCTCGCTCAACAGCGCCCAGGTCGCCGGCCTGAGCACCGACGCCGTCGCCGCGCTGGAAACGGCCGACCTGGTGGCGATCAAAACCGCCGCCATCGCCGCCCTGACCACCAACCAGGTCGTCGCCCTGACCACCGGCCAGGTGAGCAGCCTGACCACCGCCCAGGTCGCCTCGCTGACCACCAACCAGATCGGCTCCTCGCTGAGCACCGACCAGGTGGTGGCGCTGACCTCCGGCCAGCTGGGCGCGCTGAGCACCGCCCAGTTCGGCGCCCTGTCGACCAACAACATCGCCGCCATCGAGACGGCCGACATCGTCGGCCTGAAGACCTCGATCATCGCCGCGCTCAAAACGGCCCAGCTGGCCGCGCTGACCACCGACCAGTTGTCCAACCTGACCACCGGCCAGATCAGCGCCGTCACCACCGCCAACATGGCCGCGCTGACCACCGACCAGATCGTCGCGCTGTCGTCCAACCAGGCCGGCGCGCTCAGCTCGGCCCAGGTCGGCGCGCTGTCGACCAACTCCATCGTCGCCCTGCAGACCGAGGACTTCGCCAACCTGAAGACCGCCGCCATCGCCGGCCTGTCGACCAACCAGACCGGCGCCCTGACCACCGACCAGATCGTCGCCCTGAGCACCGCCCAGGCCGCCGCGCTGAACAGTGCCCAGGTCGCCGGCCTGAGCACCAACGCCGTCGCCGCGCTGGAGACGGCCGACCTGGTGGC